>NZVC01000033.1 GCA_002701395.1 Maritimibacter sp.
CTGGTCACCCCGGCCGTAGTAGACGTCGGCCGGCGTCAGGTTCCCGAGGCTCTCATGGTACCGGCGGGTGTTGTAGTATTCGACGAACGCGCCGACCTGTTCTTCGAACTGCGCGCGGCGCATCCGAACCTGATCGGGTTCAAGGAATTCGGCGGTGCGGCGGACCTGAGCTATGCCGGGCAGAACATCACCTCGGCCAGCGATGACCTGACCCTGATGGTGGGCGTCGACACACAGGTCTACCACGGCTTCGTCAACTGCGGCGCGACCGGCGCGATTACCGGCATCGGCAACGCGCTTCCGAAGGAAGTCCTGCACCTGATCGACCTGTCGAAAGAGGCCGCCGCTGGTGGCGTCGAAGCCCGCGCCAAGGCGAAAGAGCTGGAAGAGGCGCTGATGGTGCTGTCGACCTTCGACGAGGGCGTCGACCTTGTGCTGTTCTACAAGTACCTGCTGGTGCTGAACGGCGAGGAAGAGTACCGCCTGCATTTCAACGAGACCGACGCCCTGTCCGACGCACAGCGCAAATACGTGGAAACGCAATACGCGCTGTTCCGCAATTGGTACTCTGAGTGGGCCGCCTGACGGACCACCTTTGGCACCCGGCCCCCAAGCGGGCCGGGACCAACCGGGAAGACCACCGCCGCCCGGCCACGCGGACCTAGACCGCGTTTACGAGGTTCTCGATCCGCACCTCGTTCTGCTTCACCTTCTTGGTCACGATGTAGGTGTAGTACCGCTCGACCCCCAAATCGGCGTCCAGCATCTTGTCGATCAGTTCCTGATAATCCGCGATGCGCAGCGCGCAGACCGTGATCGTATAGTCGATGCCCCCGCCAAGCGCGTAGCACTCGACGATCATCTCTTCGTCCAGCACCCACCGTTCGAACTTCTGGAAGTCGCCAGAGCGGTGGGACGACAGGTTCAGGTGCGTCTGGATCAGCTGCGGATCGCCCAACTTCAGCACGTTGATCCGGGCGTGGTAGGATTCGATCACCCCCGTCCCTTCCAGCCGCCGCATCCTTTCGAAACACGCGCTGTTGGACAGGTTCACGCGGTCGGCCAGCTGCGACTTGGTGATGCGTCCGTCATCCTGAAGGGCGATGAGCATCCGAATGTCGATGTCGTCCAGAACGACCGTCCCAACGGTTATCCTGCGTGGCCCCGGTTTCATCCCGTTCTCCTGTCTGTTGGCGATTCCGCAGATGCACGATCCACGACCTAACGCTGTCAGGATTTCGACCGGAGTTAACATGTTTCCTGAGGTCATCAGGAAAAATTTCGGTGGCATTAAGTTTCTGACGATAATTTTTCTGTCACATAGGCTCATTTTCGCAGCACATTCGGAAGTAATTATTTGAAGTTACAAGTGCTTCTCATGTCGCGCTGCGGCGTGACCGGGCGAGAATCGTCCTTCAAACAAGCCAGTCCAGCCGGTGCGACAGCTCGTGTCCGGCAACGGCAGAGCTGTCACAACAGGGAACCAATGAAATGAAAAAGACACTGATGACCATGTCGGTCGCGATGGCCGCGCTGGTGGCCGGCGCCGCCAACGCACAGACGCTGTACGTCGCCGGCAACGGCGGGTCGCAGGAAGAACTGATGAAGTCGGTGATCTTCCCGATGTTCACCGAGGAAACCGGCGTCGAGATCGTCTATTCCGCCGGTAACTCTGCCGCCGTTCTGGCCAAGCTGCTGGCCGGTCAGGACAACCAGCAGACCGACATCGCCATGATGAACACCGGCCCGATGAGCCAGGCAATCGAGCTGGGCCTGTGCCGCGATCTGGATATCTCGGAGCACGAGGAAAATATCCACGACTTCGCCAAGTTCGACAACGGTAAGGCCGTCGGCTTCGGCGTTGTGGGTCTTGGCGTTGCTTACGCCACCGAGGTCTTCGCCGAAAATGGCTGGGACGCCCCGACATCGTGGACCGCGCTGGAAGACGACACCTTTGCCGACAAGATGGTGTTCCAGCCGCTGAACAACACCAACGGGATGCTGGCGCTGATCAAGATCTCGGAAATCTACGGCGGCGGCGTCAACGACATGGACCCCGGCTTTGCCAAGATGGAAGAAACCATCGCACCCAACGTGCTAAGCTTCGAGCCGTCCTCGGCCCGGTTGGCCGAGATGTATCAGAACGGCGAAGTCTACATCTCTGTCTGGTCGTCCACGCAGGTCAAGGTTCTGGCCGAAAAGGGCTTCCCCATCGAACTGGTCTACCCCGAAGAGGGTGCGATGATCATCTCGAACGACGTCTGCGCGGTGACCACCGAAGAGATGAAGCCCGAGGCGATCGAGTTCGTGAACTTCCTGATCTCGCCGGAAATTCAGGAAATCCTTGCCAAGAACCTTGGCTTCGGCCCGACCAACGCGCTGGCCGAACTGACCGAGGAAGAAGCCCAAGGCGTGCCCTATGGCGAGGGCGCCGTCAGCAAGCTGCAGGCGATCGACTGGAACATCGTCAACGCCAGCCGCGAAGACTGGGATCGTCGCTGGGTCCGCGAGATCGAACGCTGATCCCGGATACCCAAGGCTAAAAGGCAGAGACTGACGATGACGAGTACGACTGCGTCCGGAACCCCGCTGGTGCGGATTGACGGACTGACGAAGATCTACGGCAAGACGACCGTCGTCGATGGTCTGAACCTGACGGTCGCGGAGGGAGAGTTCGTCTCCCTCCTCGGCCCGTCGGGCTGCGGCAAGACGACGACGCTGCAGATGATCGGAGGATTCGTCCGCCCCGACGGCGGACGGATCGACCTTGGGGGGCAGGACCTGACGGCGATGCCCGCCAACAAGCGCGGGCTGGGCATGGTGTTCCAAAGCTACGCGCTGTTTCCCCACATGACCGCCGCGCAGAACGTGTCCTACGGGCTGGAAGTCCGCAATGTCGGCCGCGCCGAACGGCAAGAGCGGGTCGAGAAGGCGCTGGCCCTTGTGGGCCTTGCGCAATACGGCGGACGCTATCCCCGGCAGATGTCCGGCGGGCAACAGCAGCGTGTGGCACTGGCCCGCGCACTGGTGATCGAGCCGCGCGTGCTGTTGCTGGACGAACCGCTGTCGAACCTCGACGCCAGCCTCCGCGAAGAGATGCAGGTGGAACTGCGCCGCATCCAGCAGCAGACCGGCACCACCACGATCCTTGTGACACACGACCAGACAGAGGCGATGGCCCTGTCCGACCGCATCGTGCTGATGCGCGGCGGCAAGATCGAGCAGGTCGGCGCGCCGGAAGAGGTCTACAGCCGCCCGGACACCCGCTTTGTCGCGAATTTCCTTGGCAAGACCAACCTGTTCGCCGCCACCGCAACCGACGGCCAAATCGTGCTGAAGGATCAAAGCTGGGCCGCCCCGACCGGCGCCGCCGGTCCCGTGACCGTGGCCGTTCGGCCCGAAAAAGTATCGGTCGCCGACACCGGCCTGCCCGCCCGCGTCACCAACCGCACCTTCCAGGGCGGGCTTTGGCTGCTGGAGTTCGACACCCCCGAAGGCCCCGTCCTGATGCAGCGTCAGAACATCGGCGCCCGTCCCCCCGCGACGGGCGAGGCCGTGCATCTGACGTGGCAGGCGGACGACATGCACCTGATCGCGGACGAGGCCACCGCATGACCGCCGCGCTGCGTCGCTTCGACCCCGTCCCTTTCATCCTGTCGCTGCCGACCGCGCTGACGCTGGGGATCTTCCTGCTGGTGCCGCTGGCCGCGACGGCGATCCTGTCGCTGCAGGCGTTCAGCCTCTACACCGGCATCGAATCCGTCTTCAATCTGGACAACTACCGCGAGATCTTCTCGGACGACTACTTCGGAGAGATCTTCCTGCGCACCGCCCGTATCGCCGCGTTCACCACGTTGCTGTGCGTGCTGATCGGCGCGCCCGAGGCGGTGATCCTGATGCGGATGAAGGCGCCGTGGCGCGGGATCTTCCTGCTGGTCGCGCTGGGTCCGCTGCTGATTTCCGTGGTGTCGCGCACGCTGGGCTGGGCGCTGCTGTTCGGATCGACCGGGGTGATCAACGATGCGCTGATCGCGCTTGGCATCGTCGATGAGCCGGTGCGCTTCATGTACACCGAATACGGCGTGGTCATCGCGCTGGCGCATGTGCTGCTGCCGTTCATGATCATCTCGGTCATGACGACGCTTCAGCGCCTGAACCCGATGGTCGAAAGCGCGTCCTATTCGCTGGGCGCCAGTGCCTTCACCACGTTCCGCCGGGTGATCCTGCCGCAGGTGCTGCCCGGGATCTTCGCGGGGTCGATCATCGTCTTCGCGATGGCCGCCTCGGCCTTCGCCACGCCGCAGATCATCGGTGGCCGCCGCCTGAAGGTCGTCGCGACCTTGGTCTACGACGAATACCTGTTCTCGCTGAACTGGCCGCTGGGCGCGGCGCTGGCGCTGCTGCTGTTCGCGATCATCATCGTGGTCGCGGTGGGCTTCAACCGCCTTGCAGAGGCGCGCTTCAAAAGGATGTACGGATGAGCAGCGGCAACGGGTTCTGGTCCCTTCTCTTCCACACGCTGTTCGTCGTCTTCGTGATGGCGCCCATCGTGGTGGTCTGCATCATCGCCTTCACACCGGAAGGCTACCTGTCGATGCCGACGAACGGCGCGTCGCTGCGATGGTTTCAGGCGCTGTGGAACAACGCCGAGTTCACCGGCAGCTTCCGCACCAGCCTTGCCCTTGGCGCGGCCTCGGCCAGCATTGCCGCTCTGATCTCGGTCCCGGCGGCGATTGCCATCGTGCGGTACGACTTTCCGGGACGGCAGGCGTTCCTCAGCCTGTGCATGTCGCCGCTTATGGTGCCGTCGATCGTGCTGGGCGTCGCGTTCCTGCGGTTCTTCTCGCAGATCGGCATGAGCGGCACGATCACCGGGCTGACCATCAGCCACGTCATCCTGATCGTTCCCTACGTCCTGCGCACCATCATGAACTCGCTGGGCTCGCTCGACCGGTCGCTGGACCACGCCGCCGCGTCGCTGGGGTCGCCCGGCTGGACCACGTTCCGCCGGATCACGCTGCCGCTGATCCTTCCCGGCATCCTGTCGGGCTGGATGCTGGCCTTCATCACCAGTTTCGACGAGGTCACGATGACCATCTTCATCTCGTCGCCCGAGACCACCACCCTGCCCGTCCGCCTGATGCTTTACATCGAGGACAGCATCGACCCGCTGGTCGCCGCCGTCTCGACCGTCCTCATCGTCATGGCGCTGGTCGTCATGCTGGTGCTGGACCGGCTGTTCGGGCTGGACCGGATGCTGATCGGGTCAGGCCCCTCTGACAGGGACCGCTGACCCCCACCGAAATGACGAAAGGACCAAACACATGACCCTGCTGGTTAAATCCGGCGGCGAGGATGTCTTCCCCGAGTGGAAGGGATACTTCGCCGAATTCGCCCCCGACGTGGACACCCGGTTCTGGAACGACCCCGACGTGTCCCCCGAAAGCGTGGAATACGTGATGGTCTGGGAACCGCCCGTCGGCTGGCTGGCCAAGTTCCCGAACCTGCAGGTCGTGTTCTCGTCCGGTGCGGGCGTCGATCACATCACGCGCGACCCGGACTGGCCCCGCCACCTGCCGCTGGTCCGCATGGGCGGCATGGAACAGCGCATGAGCGAGTATGTCGTCTGGGCCGCGTTGACCGCGCTGCGCGACACCCGTGACTTCGCGCTGGGACAGGCGGCGCACGAATGGCGGTACAAAGAGGTGCCGCACTCGGCGCGCGACCTGACCGTCGGCATCATGGGGATGGGCAATCTTGGCATCGCGGCGGCGGCGGCCCTGCGCGGTATGGGGTTCAAGACGCGCGGCTGGTCGCGCACGCCCAAGACGCTGGACGGCATCGAAAGCTTCGCCGGGGCTGGCGACCTTGGCGATTTCCTTGCCGGCACCGACATTCTTGTCGATCTGCTGCCCGCCACCCCCGCGACCGAGAACATGATCGACGCGCATCTGCTGGCCGGCCTGCCCGACCACGCGACGTTCATCAACGCCGGGCGCGGCAAACACCTTGTCGAGGCCGACCTGCTGGCGGCGCTGGACGCAGGCACGCTGGGTGGCGCCGTGCTGGACGTGTTCCAGACCGAGCCCCTGCCCGCCGACAGCCCGATCTGGGATCACCCAAAGGTCACGGTCACGCCGCACATCGCCTCGACCCCCACCAAGCGCGAAAAGGCCCGTTACGTCGCCGAAGGCATCCAGCTGTTCAACGAGGGCAAGGATCTGCCCAACGTGTTCAGCCCGGAAAACGGCTACTGAGGAAGGATCCCAGAATGAAGATCGAACCGGGCGTCTACGCCCTGCATCGCGCGGCGCAGACCGAGGTCAGCGCCACCGAGTTCCGGGACGACGACCGCGGCCTGACCGTGAGCGTCGGCACCCCCGCCGACACCGCCGACAAGCCGCGCGTGGTGATCGTGCTGGCGGGGCGGGTCACGGCCGATGGCCTTGGGGCCTTCGGTCCCGGGCAGGCGATGATCCTGCCCGCCTCGGCGGCGCTGTCGGCAGAGGCGGGAACCGCCTGCGTCACCCTGACGGCGGACGCCACCGACGGCCCCGGTCAGCCGATGGCCTTGCGTCCCGATACGCTGGGCGAAATCCCGCCCTGCGACCCGACCCCGGCGGACTTGCTGCTGTCCGGCACGCCCGAGCAGACGGACCTGACGCTGTACAAGGACGCCGCGCGCAACTTCGGCGCCGGCGTGTGGACCACCACGGCCTATCACCGGCGGTCCATCGCCTTTCCGAAGTTCGAGGTTATGCACATGCTGTCGGGTTGGATCGAGCTGACCGAGGATTCGGGCACCGTCCATCGGTTCGAAACCGGCGACACCTTCCTGATTTCGAAGGACACCCGCTGCGACTGGAACACGGGCGGGATGGAGAAGATTTTCTGCACCCTGACGCCAACGTGACGGGCCACGGCCCAAGCAAAAACCAACGGGGTCGCAACCGCGGCCCTTTCTCGGCACACTGACGGAACGTGGGAGGGAGAGCGATATGGACAGTTTTAGCGCCAAACCGGCCAAGAAGCGCAAGCTGGCAGAGGTCGTCTATGGCCAGATCCTTGAACAGATCCTGTCCGGCCAGCTGTCCGAGGGGGAAAAGCTGCCCTCGGAGACGGAACTCAGCCGCGCGTTTCAGGTGTCTCGCCCGGTCAGCCGCGAGGCGCTGATGCGGCTGCAGGCCGACGGGCTGGTGAAGACGCACAAGGGCGTCGGCACCTTCGTCACGCGCCGCCCGCCCGAACGATTGGGCGAGTTGGCCGATTCCTCCGAGGTGTCGGGATACCTGCTGGCGATGGAGCCGCGCATCGTGTTGGAATCCGAGGCCGCGCGGCTGGCCGCCATGCGCCGGACCAAGCAACAGCTTGCGTCCATCCGCGCCGCCCACGACGCCCTGCGCGAGGCGATTGCCCGGGGCGAGCTTGGCAGGACCGAGGACATCGCCTTTCATGAACGGATCGCGATGGCATCGGGAAACGAGAACTTCCCGCTCTTGCTGCGTACCATCGGCAACCCCGTCGCGCAGACCATTACCATCGGTCTGGAACTGGGGCGCGCCGCGCCGCAACGGCAACGCGTGCTGGAGGAACATGCCTCGATCCTGTCGGCCATCGCCGCCGAGGACCCCGACGCGGCGGCCACCTACATGCGGCACCACCTGTACCAAGGCCGCGCCGGGCTGGTCGACATGTACCACCATACCGAGCGCACGGATGCGCCCGGCACGGATTTCTTCGACGACGCCTGAGCCGCGGCGCGCGCGGTCAGGGTCGCCGGCAGGCGTGGGTCACTTGCCCCACTTCAGCGCGATCAGGTCCAGTTCGCGCGACAGCGACAGCAACCGGTCCTTGGTGCGCTGCGACATCGGCTTCAGCGGGTGGCGAACATAATCGGACCCGATCACGCCGCCTTCCATGTAAACCGTCTTGGTGGCGCGCAGGCCGCACTGCCGGTTCTCGTGGTTGATCAGCGGCAGGCATTTGCCCCACTGCTTCAGCGCCGCGTCCTTGTCGCCCGCAAGATAGTCGGTGACGATCGGGCGGATGTGCTCGCACTGCAGGCCCGAGGTCATCGTTGCCGTCGCGCCCGCGTCTAGGTCGGCCAGAAGCGTCACCGCCTCTTCGCCGTCCCACGGGCCAAGGATGTTGTCGCCGCCCGCCTCGATCAGCGCGGCCAGCTTGTCGGCGGCGAAGGGGCATTCGATCTTGAAGTAGCTGACGTATTCCAGCTCTTTCGCCATCTTCGCCAGCAGCGGTACGGGCAGGGTCACGCCCGACAGCGGTGCGTCCTGCACCATGACGTCGATGCCGACTTCGTTCACCGCGGCGAACTGTTCGAAGATCCCCGCATCGTCGCCCTTCAGCGCCGCGCCGTGATAGGGCGGCATCATCATCACCATTGCCGCGCCCATCTCCTTGGCGGCGCGGGCGCGTTCCACGACGATGCCGGTGTAGAAATGGCTGATCGTGACGATTACCGGCACACGGCCCGCGACGTGTTCAAGGCTGACGCGCATCAGCGTTTCACGCTCGGCATCCGACAGCACGAACTGTTCGGAATAGTTGGCAAGGATGCAGATGGCGTCGACGCCCTGATCGATCAGGCAGTCAAGCACGCGGCGCATGCCTCTTCGTCGACACGGCCATCGGCGTGAAAGGGCGTCGGGGCGACGGGCAGAATCCCGGTCAGCGGCTTGGTCATGGCAAAGTCCTTTCTACCAGTGGAACGGGGCGACGACCTTGCGGCGGCCCAGCGTGAAGGCGTCCGCGACGTGACGCATGGGGGACAGGTCGACCTCGCGTTCACCGCGGGCCAGAAGTTCGGCGAAACGGGCGTACAGCGCCGGGTATTCACCCTGCAGTTCCGGTCCGCGCCGGGCATCGACCTCGACGCCGTCGATGGTCAGCCGTGCGCCGCCTTCGCTGAGCAGGGCGTAGCCGCCGTCGGTCTCGATGTGCATGTCCCACTCGGGCGGGCCGTCCTTCAACCAGTCGAACTGCGCCGACACCTGCGCGCCGCCCGGATCGCGGAACGTCAGGTCGGCGGCGATCGGAGTGTCGCGGTTTTCGGGGAACTGCAGCTCGGCTTGGCGCAGGAACAGGCCGCGCGGATAGATCTCGGTCAGAACCGACAGCGCGTTGATGCCGGGGTCGAACACGCCAAGGCCACCGGCCTCCCAGATCCATTCCTGCCCGGGGTGCCAGAACCGCACGTCTTCCTTCCAGCGCACTTCCAGACTGCGGATCGTCCGCTCGGCCAGCCACGCCTTCGCCGCCGAGACCGAGGCCGCGTGCCGTGAATGCCACGTGGCGTAGAACACCAGCCCCCGGTCGATGGCCAGCGCCTCTAGGTCGTGGACTTCGCTCAGCGTCGCGCCCGGCGGTTTCTCGATCATCAGGTGCTTGCCCGACTCCAGCGCAAGGCGCGCGTCGTCGTAGCGGGCGTGCGGCGGCGTGCACAACGACACACAGGTGACGTCGGGCCGCGCCTTCAGCAGCGCGCCGAGATCCTCGAAGCGGTCCACCCCGTCGACGCCCGCGTTGCGGCTGGCCGTCGCCACCAGTTCGAAGTCGTCGTTGGCGGCGAGGGTTGGAATATGCTGGTCGCGGGCAATCTTGCCCACGCCGACGATCGCGATCTTATGCGCCATCAGTGCGAGTCCTTAGGTACGGCCGCCCCCCGGCAGCCCTTGAGAAAGTCGAAGTCAGCACCGCTGTCGGCGCCTTCGACGTGGTCATGGAACATCCGCGCGTAGCCGTCCACCGGAACCTCGGGCGGGCCCTGCCACTCGGCCAGCCGCGCGGCGATCTCTTCGTCCGTCAGGTCCAGATGCAGGCGCCGCGCCGCCACGTCCAGTTCGATCATGTCGCCGTCGCGCACGATCGCCAGCGGCCCGCCCCGCGCCGCCTCGGGCGAGGTGTGCAGCACGACGGTGCCGTAAGCGGTGCCCGACATCCGCGCGTCGCTGATGCGGACCATGTCGGTGATCCCCTTCCTCAGCACCTTGGGCGGCAGGCCCATGTTCCCGACCTCGGCCATGCCGGGATAGCCCTTGGGGCCGCAGTTCTTCAGGACCATCACGCAGGTCTCGTCGATGTCCAACGCCTCGTCGTTGATCTTGGCCTTGTAGTCATCGATGTCCTCGAACACGACCGCCCGGCCCCGGTGCTTCATCAGCGCAGGGCTGGCGGCCGACGGCTTCAGAACCGCGCCCGAGGGCGCAAGGTTGCCGCGCAGCACCGCGATGCCGCCCTGCTGCGTCAGCGCCTTGTCCACCGGCAGGATGACGTCCTCGTTCCAGTTGCGAACGTCCTTTACCTCGTCCCAGACCGTCTCGCCCGACACGGTCAGAGCATCCTTGTGCAACTGCCCCGCTTCGCCCAGCCGCTTCAGCACGACGGGAAGACCGCCGGCATAGAAGAACTCTTCCATCAGGTACTTGCCCGACGGCATGAGGTTCACGATGGTCGGCACGTCGCGGCCCAGCCGGTCCCAGTCGTCCAGCGTCAGGTCGATGCCCACGCGGCCCGCCATCGCCATCAGGTGGATCACCGCGTTGGTGGACCCGCCGATGGCGCCGTTGGTGCGGATCGCGTTCTCGAACGCTTGCTTGGTCATGATGTCGGACGGTTTCAGGTCGTCCTTGACCATCTGCACGATACGCCGCCCAGAGATCTGCGCCATCACGCGGCGCCGCGCGTCGACGCCCGGAATGGCGGCGTTGCCCGACAGCGCCATCCCCAGCGCCTCGGCCATGCTGGCCATCGTCGACGCGGTGCCCATCGTGTTGCAGGTGCCGGACGACCGGCTCATCGCCTGTTCGGCTTCTAGGAAATCCTCGGTCGTCATCTTGCCGGCCTTGATGTCCTCGGACATCTGCCACAGCGCCGTGCCGGACCCGACGCGTTCGCCCCGGAACCAGCCGTTCAGCATCGGCCCGCCGGTCACCACGATCGACGGCAGGTCCGTGGATGCCGCGCCCATGATCAATGAGGGCGTGGTCTTGTCGCAGCCGACCAGCAGCACCGCACCGTCGATGGGCTGTGCGCGCATCGTCTCTTCGACCGCCAGCGCGGCGAGGTTGCGATACATCATCGCCGTGGGGCGATAGGTATTCTCGGACGCCGAGAACACGGGCACCTCGACCGGGAAGCCGCCAGCCTCCCATACGCCGGCCTTCACCTTCTCGGCCAGCTCGCGCAGGTGGCCGTTGCAGGGCGTCAGCTCGGACCACGTATTCAGGATGCCGATCACCGGGCGCCCGTCGAACAGGTCGTGCGGGTAGCCTTGGTTCTTAAGCCAGCCGCGGTGATAGATGTTGTCCCGCGACGTGCCGCCGTACCACTCCTGCGAGCGCAGCTTTCGGGGCCATTCGGCAGGCTTGAAGGTCATGTTTTCAGCTCCTGTCCCGATGGGACCTGACTTTAAGGGGCCAAGCAGCGGCGCCCGGGCTCCCTCCCCCTTCAGGGGGAGGGTTGGGGAGGGGGTGAAACACCCGCCACCCCGCGGCTCCCTCCCCCTGCAAGGGTGAGGGTCGGGGAGGCGGTTCCCCGCCCTACCCCTGCTTCTGTTTGTTGTAGACGTCGAAGATCACGGCGGCCAAAAGCACCAGCCCCTTGATCACCTGCTGGTAATCGATGCCGATCCCCATGATCGACATGCCGTTGTTCATCACGCCCATGATGAACGCACCGACCACCGCGCCCACGATCTTGCCCACGCCGCCGGACATCGACGCGCCGCCGATGAACACCGCCGCGATCACGTCCAGTTCCAGCGCAAAGCCCGCCTTGGGCGTCGCCGTGTTCAGGCGCGCCGCGAAGATCAGACCGGCCAGCGCGGCAAGGAAGCCCATGTTGACGAAGGTCAGGAAGGTCAGCCGCTCGGTCGCGATGCCCGACAGCTTCGCCGCCTTCCTGTTGCCGCCCAGTGCATAGATCCGCCGGCCCAGCGTCGTCTGCTCGGTGATGAAGGCGTAGATGATGAACAGCACGCCCATCGTGATCAGCACGTTCGGCAGGCCACGGAAGGTGGACAGCTTGTAGACGAGGAACATAAACGCCCCGGCGACGATGGCGTTGCGGATCACGAAAAAGGGCATCGGTTCCGCTTCGATCCCGTAGGCCACGTTGCGGCTGCGCTTGCGCATCCCGGTCCAGACGATGATGGCCACCACCACCGCGCCGACCACCAGCGCGGTCACGTTCGGCCGGTCCACCCCGAACAGGTCGGGGATGAAGCCCGTCGACAGCGCCTGGAATTCGCGCGGGAACGGACCGATGGACTGGCCCTGCAGCAGCCACAGCGACAGGCCGCGGAACACCAGCATGCCGGCAAGCGTCACGATGAACGACGGGATGTTCCAGTACGCGACCCAATAGCCCTGCGCCGCACCGATCAGGATGCCGACCAGCAGACAGGCGGGGATGGCCATGTAGACGGACCAGTCCCAGTTGACGATCATCACCGCCGCCAGCGCACCGATGAAGCCCATCACGGACCCCACGCTGAGGTCGATGTTGCCGCCGACGATGACGATCAGCATCCCTAGCGCCATGATGATGATATAGCTGTTCTGCAGGAACAGGTTGGTGATGTTGATCGGCCGCATCAGGGTGCCGCCGGTCACGATCTCGAAGAAGACCATTATCGCGATCAGGGCGAACAGCAGCCCGAATTCGCGCATGTGGCCGATAAGATAGCCGGACAGCCCCTTGCCGCCTGCCTCTGCCTGCCCCTCGGTGGGGGAAACCGTGTCGGACATTCCTGCCCCTCCCTATTCGGTGACGATGAGCGACATGATGCGCTCTTGGCTGGCTTCGGCGGCGGTCAGTTCGCCGACGAATTCGCCCTCGTTCATGACGTAGATCCGGTCGCACATGCCCAGTAGTTCGGGCATCTCGGACGAGATCATCAGCACACCCTTCCCCTCGCGCGAGAGGTCGTTGATGATGTTGTAGATTTCGTATTTCGCGCCGACGTCGATGCCGCGCGTCGGTTCGTCGAGGATCAGCACCTCGGGCCCCGCGAACAGCCACTTCGACAGAACCACCTTCTGCTGGTTGCCGCCCGAAAGGTTCATCACCTTCTGCACCACGCTGGGGGTGCGGATGTTCATTGCCTTGCGGTACTTTTCGGCAACCTGCGTTTCCTCGGCCCCGTTCAGCACGCCGGTCGAAGATACGCCCGGCAGGTTCGCCAGCGTGATGTTGGTGCGGATCGTCTCTTCCAGGATCAGGCCAAGTTCCTTGCGGTCCTCGGTCACATAGGCCAGCCCGCTGTCGATGGCGGCGCGGACGCTCGACGTGTTGATCGGCTGCCCGTGCAGGAAGACCTCGCCGCTGATGTTCTGGCCATAGCTGCCGCCGAAGATGCTCATCGCAAGTTCGGTGCGCCCGGCGCCCATCAGGCCAGCGATGCCCACGACCTCGCCCGCGCTGACCGACAGGTTCACGTCGTGAACGACCTGACGTTCGGAATGCTCGGGGTGGAAGACGTTCCAGTTCTTCACCTCGAACAGCACCTCGCCTGCCCGGCGCTCGCGCTCGGGATAGCGGTGCGACATGTCGCGGCCGACCATGTCGCGCACGATGCGGTCCTCGGTCACGGTTTCGGTCTTCGCGTCGATGGTCGACACGGTGGACCCGTCGCGGATCACGGTGATCGAATCCGCGACGCGCCGGACCTCGTTCAGCTTGTGGCTGATGATGATCGAGGTGACGCCCTGCGCCTTCAGTTCCAGCAGCAGGTCCAAGAGCGCCTGACTGTCGGATTCCGACAGCGCGGCGGTGGGCTCGTCAAGGATCAGCAGCCGCACGTCCTTGGCCAGCGCCTTGGCGATCTCGACCAGCTGCTGTTTGCCGACGCCAATCTTGTCGACCATCGTACCGGGCGCTTCTTTCAGCCCCACGCGGCGCAGCAGTTCCTCGGACCGGCGGAAGGTTTCTTGCCAGTTCATCACGCCGCCACGGGCGCGCTCGTTGCCAAGGAACAGGTTCTCGGCGATCGACAGAAGCGGCACCAGCGCCAGTTCCTGGTGAATGATGATGATCCCTTCGCGCTCGCTGTCCGAGATGCCGCCGAACCGGGCCGGATTGCCCGCGTACAGGATCTCGCCATCGTAAGAGCCGTGGGGATAGACGCCGGACAGAACCTTCATCAGCGTCGATTTGCCGGCGCCGTTCTCGCCGACGAGAGCGTGGATCTCGCCCTCTTGTACCCGGAGGTTGACCTCGTCCAGCGCCTTCACGCCGGGAAAGGTCTTGGTGATGCTTTGCATCTCCAGCAGCGTGCCCATCGGGCTCCCCCCTAAGAATGTCTGCGGATTTTCGTGGGCCCCCGCCCTGTTGCGGGCAGGGGCGTCTTTACGTCGCGATCAGAGATCGTCGGCCGAGTGGTAGCCGGAGTCGATCACGATTTCCTCGTAGTTCGAGGCATCGACCGGAACCGGCTTCAGCAGGTAGCTGGGCACGACCTTCACACCGTTGTCGTAGGTTTCGGTGTCGTTGATCTCGGGCTCGCCGCCTTCCAGCAGGGCCTCGACCATGCCCACGGTGACACGGGCCAGTTCGCGGGTGTCCTTGAAGATGGTCGAGTACTGCTCGCCTGCGATGATCGACTTGATCGACTGCAGTTCGGCGTCTTGGCCGGTGACGATCGGCATCGGCAGGTCGCCCGAGCCGTAGCCAACGCCTTTCAGCGACGACAGGATGCCGATGGACAGGCCGTCATAGGGCGACAGCACGCCATGCACCTGCGCGTCGGTGTAGTGGGCCGACAGCAGGTTATCCATGCGGGCCTGCGCCACGGCGCCGTCCCAACGCAGGGTGCCGACGGTGTCCATGCCCATCTGGCCGGACACGACGTTCACCTTGCCCTCTTCGATCAGCGGGTCGAGAACCGACATCGCGCCGTCGTAGAAGAAGTAGGCGTTGTTATCGTCCGGCGAGCCGCCGAACAGTTCGACGTTCCAGCTTTCCGCGTCGGGGAAGCGTTCCTCGAGACCTTCGACCAGCGAGGTCGCCTGCTGCACGCCAACCTGGAAGTTGTCGAAGGTGGCATAGTAGTCGACGTATTCGCTGTCACGGATCAGGCGGTCGTAGGCGATCGTCTGGATGTCTGCAAAGTGCGCGTTCTCCAGCGCGTTCGACAGCGTGGTGCCGTCGATGGCGGCGATGACCAGGACGTCGACGCCCTTGGTGATCATGTTCTCGATCTGGGCCAGCTGGTTCGGAATGTCGTCTTCGGCGTACTGAAGATCGGTCTCGTAACCGGCGGCCTCGAACTGCTCGACCATCGATTCGCCGTCGGAGATCCAGCGGGCCGAGGATTTGGTCGGCATCGCGATGCCGATCAGGCCCTTGTCCTGGGCAATCGCGGGCGCGGCCAGCAGAGACGCGCCAAGAGCCAGGGCGGAAAGCCCCAGAGTCAGTTTTTTCATGATGTCCTCCCGGTGTCGGACAGCCCTTCCTCTGGGCCGCCCCCTGCAGTGCAGGATGAATTTTCAGGGCTGATATGCACCCCGTGCAGATCTATGTTGCGTCTCTTCATAACGTTCAATTGATTTTTCTGGCATTCCATATACCAATCTCGGTATGTTAGCGCATGAGATCCGCGATCACTCGCCTGCAACTCAGGCATTTTCAGCTTATCCGCACCATCAACGACCTCGGCCAACTGTCCCTCGCGGCCGAGCGTCTGGCGATGACGCAACCCGCCGCCTCGCGCGCCCTGTCCGAGGTAGAGCGCATCGTCGGCGCGCCGGTTTTCCTGCGCCATCCCAAGGGGATGACGGCCTCGCCCGTCGGCGAGGTTCTGGTCCGCCATGCCGGGTTGCTACTGTCGGGACTGGATCAGGCGGCGGACGAGCTAGAGGCCTTCCGATCCGGTGCGACCGGCGTGGTGCGGGTCGGCGCGGTGACCGGGGCGTCGGTCGCCTTCGTGGTGCCCGCTATTCGGCGGCTAAAGCAGGAATCCGGCAACCCCGAAGTGCGCGTGGACGTCGCGCCCAGCGTCGACCTGATGCAGGGGCTTATGCAGGGGGAATACGATTTCGTGCTGTCCCGCGTGACGCCCGGCATCGACGCAACCCAGCTTCAGGTGTTGCGCGGTCGGCCCGAGCACATGGAATTTCTGGTCCGCGCCGGGCATCCGCTGGCGAGCGGACCACGCCCCTCGCTGAAACAGCTGTCGGACTACACATGGGTCGTTCAGGCGCCGGGGATGCCGATCCGCGAGGCCGTGGACCGCGCGCATCTTGCCGCCGGTTTGCCACCGCCGCAGGACGTCGTGAATTCAGCCTCGCTGCTGGTGGTGCTGGCCTTCATTGCGGAGTCCGACGCGATCTCTCCCGCTGCGCGCGAGGTGGCGGACCTTGTGCGGTCGATGCGGGCCGACGGTGTCACCACCTTCTTCAGCCACGAGCCGATCACCCTGCCCCCGTATCACCTGATCCGAATGAAAAGCCGCCCGCTTAGCCCCATTGCGCAACGTCTGCTTGAACTGGTGCTGGAAGGACTCAGCGCCTGAAGGCTTCGCGTTCGCGTGGCCCATCTAGGGCCATGCGTGCAGCGCGCCCGCGTCTTCCGCCTCGCGCCGTCGTCTTGGCAGTTCAGCGCGGAACCGACCCGGCGGCAGCCCCGCCGCGCGGCTGAAGAAGCGCGAAAACTGTGACGACGTCGCGAAGCCCAGCAGCCCGGCGATCTGCTCGACGGAATGGGTCGAGCGTTCCAGCAGCATCCGCGCCTCCATCGCCAGCCGTGCGGCGCACAGATCTTTCGGAGACCGCCCGTCGATGCGCCGGCAGATGTCACCCAGCCGGTCGCGCGACACGCCCAGCACGCGTGCATAGTCCTGAACCGTCCAGTGATCGCGGTAATGTTCTTCCAGCAGACCACTGAAACGGTTGAACAATTGCTCTGCCGGAGAGCGCGGGTTGCCGGCATGGCCCGCCACGTCCTGCGCACGCCAAAGCCGGACCAGCATGATGCGCAGATGAGACTCGATGATGGTGCGCGCCGCCGCCGCCGCACCGGCGCGTTCATCGAGGATCGCGCCGATCCCGGCCTCTAGCCGCCGCCGCAGTTGCGGTCTGTCCGCCAGCGCCAGCAGCATGTCCCGTTCAGCGAACCCGCGCAGTTCGGCGGCCTCGGGCGTGTGGCCGATGGCGTTCAGCAGCGTCGTGACCCCCACCACCATCAGCGACCCGACCGAACCCGGCGCGACGACGATCCGCGCGACCTCGGGCCACGAGATCCACGCCAGCGCCGGCCCGGTAATGTCCCGCCCGCCGTCCGCCGTTTCAAGCCGCGCCGCGCCTTCTTCCAGCAGCAGCGCCGCGCGGGACCGCACCGGCAGGGAATCGGCACGGCCCAGCACCACGGGCCAAAGTCCGCCAGAGAACGCCTTGCCCCGGATCAGTTCGGTCTGGAACGCACGTTCACTGCCAAGCGGCATGGCTCTCCTCCCTCAAATAGCCAACCGTTTCCCACAGACTGTCATTTACTATGACCGCTGCATAGCGCCTTCTTTCCTGTACGTCGGCTTGACTGGCCGCGGTTCCTGGGGAGGAGAACGCTGTTTCAGTCGCATCTGATCATTAACGGAGAGTCGGAATCCGCGGCTCCGGGACCGGTGTTCGAACGCCGTGGCCCATTGTCGGATGACGTCGTGACCAAGGCGTGCGCGGCGCGCGCGGCGGATGCGCGCCGCGCCGCCACCGCCGCGGCCGCTGCCTTTCACCACTGGTCCGCGACCGCGCCCAGCGACCGTGCCGAGATCCTGCGCAGGGCCGCCACGCTGATGCTGGACCGGCAGGAAGAAGCGGTGGCAATCGCCGCGAAAGAAGTCGGCTCTGCCGCCGACTGGATACGGTTCAACGTCGAAATCGCGGTGGCCATCTTGCGGCAGGCGTCCGAGTTGCCGGATCACATGACGGAAACCGTGACCCAAGGCGCCCTGCCCGGCGCCCGGCTGGTGGTACGCCGACGGCCCGCCGGTGTGGTGCTGGCCATCGCGCCGTGGAACGCGTCCGTCACGCTGGCGACGCGGGCCGTCGCCGCACCGCTGGCCTGTGGCAACACGGTGGTTCTGAAGGCCTCGGAACTGTGCCCGAAGACCCATGAATGGGTGGCGCGTGTGCTGATCGACGCGGGCCTGCCGCCGGGCGTGCTGAACTTCGTCACGAACGCGCCGGACCACGCGGAAGAGGTCGTCGCCGCCCTGATCGCGCACCCCGCGGTGCGTCGTGTGAACTTCACCGGCTCGACCCGTGTCGGGCGCGAGATCGCGGTCACCGCCGCGCGGCATCTGAAACCCTGCCTGATGGAACTGTCCGGCAAGGGCACGATGGTCGTGCTTGCGGACGCCGATCTGGACCTGGCCGCCGAAGAAGCCGCGCACGGCGCGTTCTTCAACCAAGGTCAGATCTGCATGTCGACCGAACGCATCGTGGTCGACGCCTCGGTCGCCGACGCGTTCACCCAGCGCCTTGTCGCCCGCGCCGAAAGTCTGCGCGCGCCCGCGCCCGGCACGTCGCCGCTTGGGTCGCTTATCAGTCCCGGCGCGGCGCTGCGCCTGCGTGGGATCGTCGATGACGCCTTAAGCCACGGCGCGCGCCTTGCCGCCGGGGGCGACAGCCTTGGCGCGACGTTCCAGCCCACCGTGCTGGATCACGTCACCCCCGGAATGCGCATCTATGCCGAGGAAGCCTTCGGCCCCATCGTCGGCGTGATCCGCGCCGGCGACGCGGAAGAGGCGCTGTCGCTGGCCAACGATACCGAGTTCGGGCTCGTCGTGTCCGTCTTCAGCCGCGACACGGCGAAGGCCGAGGCGATGCTGCGCACCGTCGAGACGGGCATCGGCCACATCAACCGCTCGACCGTGTTCGACGACCCGCTGATGCCGTTCGGCGGGGTGAAGTCCTCGGGCTATGGCCGCTTCGGCGGCGACGAGGCGATCCGCGAATTCACCGAGTGTCAGGTGGTCACCCAGCGGGCGGAGGACCCGCAGACCACGGACGCAACATAGGACCAAAGGGAGGAACCAAGATGACGAAGCACATTCTCGGGCTGGCAACGGTGCTGGCCATCGCCGCCGGTGGCGCATCGGCGCAGGAAACGCTGACGATCGGGGCCGTGGGGCCGAAGACCGGCCCGCTGGCCGGTGGCGCTGCGGTGACCTACTGGCCCAACGTCCAGCTGTGGGCGCACGACATCAACGAGCGCGGCGGGCTGGACGTCGACGGCACCAAGTACATGGTCGAGATCGTCGAGTACGACGACCAGACCAACCCGGCGCAGACCATCGCCGCCGTGCAGCGTCTGGCGACGCAAGACGAGGCAGATTTCATCCTGCCGCCCTATTCCACCGGCCTGAACCTTGCCGCCGCGCCGATCTATGACCGCTTCGGCTATCCGCAGGTCACCTCGACCGCGAACACCGGCAACGTCGAGGATCTGTCGTCCAAGTTCCCGAACCTTTACATCACCCTCGGCGCGGCCGACGGCATGGTCGGCGGGCTGGTCGACGTCATGAGCGCGATGCGCGAAGCGGGCGAGATCGGCAATACCGTCGCGATGGTCAACGTCGCGGACGCGTTCGGCATCGAACTGGCAGAGGCCGCGCGCCCCGCCTTCGAAGAAGCCGGGTTCGAGATCGTCTATGACAGCAGCTATCCGCTGGGCACGCAGGACATCTCGCCCGTGGTGCGCGGCGCGAAAGAGGCGGCTCCGGACAGCTTCGTCGCCTTCTCGTACCCGCCCGACACCTTCGCGCTGACCGAGCAGGCGGTGATCGAGGATCTGAACGTCAAGGTGTTCTACACCGCCGTCGCCACCGCCTTCCCGGCCTATGGCGACCGCTTCGGCGCGGCGGCGAACGGCGTGATGGGCATCGGCGGTGTCAACGCCTTCGACCCGGCGTTCCAAGACTACGCGGCCCGGCACGAGGAAGTCACCGGCTCCAAGCCCGACAGCTGGGCCTCTGCGATGGTCTATTCGACCTTCCAGATCTACGAACAGGCGATCGAAGGCGCCGGGTCCATCGACAAGGCCGACGTCGCGGCCTTCATCGCGGACAACGATTTCGACACGCTGATCGGCCCGATCTCGTGGGACGAGAACAACAACAACGCCGCCTACTGGACGGTCGGACAGTGGCAGGACGGTGTCTACACCGGCGTTGCCTCGACCGGGCGCGACGGCGCCGTCGATCCCATCGTGAAGGACGGCTGGGAATAATCCCGGCCCTAGCGCGGGTCCCGACACCGGGGCCCGCGACGCTGACTGACCCGGAAAGACCCTGATGGACATTCTCTTCACCGGCCTTCTGCTTGGCGGCACCTACGCGCTGATCGCGATGGGGCTGAACCTGCAATACGGCATGGCCCGGATCATGAACCTTGCGAACGGCGAGGTGCTGGTCGCCGGCGGCTTTGGCGCCTTCTGGTTCTGGACCACCAGCCAGGTCAGCCCGCTGCTGACCGTCTTCGTGGTGGCACCGCTGGCCTTCGCGTTGAACTGGCTGATCTACGTGATCATCCTGCGCCCGCTGGTGAAACGCGCCCGGTCGCGCGGACAGTTGGAAACCGACGCGATCCTGACCACCTTCGGGCTGTCCTTCGTGGCGGTCGGCCTGATGCTGGCGGTCTTCGGCGGCGACTATTTCAGTTATTCCTACCTTGCCCGCCCGGTCCAATTCGTGGGCGACACCTATGGGCTGAACCGCGTGGTCGCCTTCCTGTCGGCCGTGGTGATCTGCGGCGCGCTGTGGCTGTGGCTGTACAACAGCCGCGCCGGTATGTCGGTCCGCGCCATCGCCGTTGCACCCGACAGCGCACGGCTGGTCGGCATCAACGTGCCGCGCCTGTCGGCGCTGGCCTTTGCGCTTGGCGGCGCGGTCACCGCGATGGGCGGCGCGCTGGTGTCGATGTTCCTGACGCTGGACGCCTCGACCGGGGTGATCTTCACCCTGAAGGCGCTGATCATCGTTATCATGGGCGGGGTCGGAGACATCCGGGGCACCGTCGTCGCGGCGGTGCTGCTGGGGGTCCTCGAAACCTTCGTCGCCCGCATCATCGACCCCGGCCTGACGCTGGCCGCCGCCTATCTTCTGTTCGTCCTGATCCTGCTGCTGCGGCCGCAGGGCCTGTTGGGGAAAAGCCGCTCATGACCCGGACCGAGATCCAGCAGGTCAGCCTTGCCGTCGTCCTTTTGGCCGTCGCCGCCTGCCTGCCCTTCGTGTCGGACGCCTACCTTCTGTCGATTGGCGTCACCATTGCGATGTACACCGTTCTGGCCACCAGCTGGGCGCTGTTCTCGGGGCCGACGCATTACATCTCGCTGGCAACCGCCGCCTTCTTCGGCATCGGCACCTACACCACCGGCATGGGGATCGAGCATCTGCCCTATTGGCTGCTGCTGCCCATCGCAGGCCTGATCGGCGCGGTGCTGGCGGCGCTGGTCGGGATTGCGACGCTGCGCCTGTCCGGCGTGTACTTCGTCATCTTCACGCTGGGGCTGGCCGAACTGGTGCGTCAGATCATCACCTGGGTGCAGAACGTGTCGGGCCAGAAGGGCCTGTACGTGCTGACCTCGATCACCGAGGAACACATCTACTGGCAGCTTGTCGGCCTTGCCGCGCTGGTGTTCCTGACCGGCTGGGCGATCTGGCGGTCGCGGCTGGGCTTCGCGGTCCGCATCCTTGGCGACGACGAAGAGGTCGCACGCCATGCCGGCATCAACACCGCCCGCGTGAAGGTGCTGCTGTTCATGGTGCCCGGCGCGGTCGCCGCGATCACCGGCGCGATCCTTGCGCCCCGCTACGTCTATATCGAACCGTCCATCGCCTTCACGCCGATGCTGTCTTTTCAGGTGGTCATCATGGCGCTGCTGGGCGGCACCGGGCGGCTGTGGGGACCGATCGTCGGCGTGATCCCCTTCACCTTCCTGTGGGAGGCAATCGCCGGCACGTTCCCGAACCAGACCACGCTGCTTTTGGGGCTGTCGTTCCTTGTCATCGTCTACCTGCTGCCGAAAGGGTTCGTCGGCCTGATGCAAAGCGCGCGGAACCGCGTGAACCGGCGCGAGGGTTTCGCATGACGGCGGTTCTGTCCTTACGCGGTGCGACCAAGCGGTTCGGCGGGCTGGTCGCGGTGAACGACCTCGATTTCGACGTGGCCGAACACGAGGTGCTGGGCCTGATCGGTCCCAACGGATCGGGCAAATCGACGACGCTGAACCTGATTTCGGGCGCGCTGCGTCCGACCTCGGGCACCATCGCCCTGCGCGGCAGCACAATCTCGGGCCTGCCGGCGCAGGACATCGCCCGGCGCGGCGTGGCGCGCACGTTCCAGCTGGTGCGGCTTCTGCCCTCGATGACGGTGCTGGAAAACGTGATGGCGGGCGCGGTGTTCGGCCACCGCCGCCGCTGGGGCCACGACGCCGAGGCGCAGGCGATGCGGATGCTGGAAAAGGTGGGCCTGTCCCGCCGCGCGCAGGCGCCGGTGGGGCAACTGACCTACATCGACACCAAGCGCGTCGAACTGGCCCGCACGCTGGCGGGCGAACCCCGCGTTCTGCTGCTGGACGAATGGCTGGCCGGGCTGAACCCGACCGAGCTGGAAGAGGGCATCGCGCTGATCCGGGCGCTGCGCGACGAGGGCCGGACGATCATCCTTGTCGAGCATGTCATGGATGCGATCCGGTCGCTGTGCGACCGCTGCGTGGTGATGTCTTCGGGCGCGAAGATCGCCGAGGGCGATACCGCCACCGTCCTGTCTGACCCGGACGTGATCGAAGCCTATCTGGGGACCGAAGATGCTTGAGATCGACGGCCTATCCGCCGCCTATGGCCAGCACCGCGCGCTGGAAGACGTATCGCTGCGCGTGAACCGGGGCGAGATCGTGGTGATCCTTGGCGCGAATGGCGCTGGCAAATCTACGCTGCTGAAGGCCATCTCGGGCGTCTGCGAGGGCCGGGTGTCCGGGCGGATCGTGATGGAAGGGCAGGATCTGGCGGGTCTTCCGCCGCACCGCGTGGTCGAGGAAGGCATCGCGCTGGTCCCCGAGGGACGCGGGATATTCGGCGACATGACGGTGGGCGAGAACCTGATGCTGGGCGCGTATTCCGAGCGTGCGCGCGACGAAGAGGCCGGCAGCCTCGACCGGGTGCACGCCTTGTTTCCCAAGCTTCTCGAACGCCGCCGCCAGCAGGCGCGCACCATGTCGGGGGGCGAACAGCAGATGGTCGCCATCGGCCGCGCGATGATGTCGAACCCGTCGATCCTGACTCTGGACGAGCCGTCGCTGGGCCTGTCGCCCCTACTGTGCAAGGAACTGTTCCAAAGCCTGCGCGCGGTGCGGGACGCCGGGCTGGGAATGCTGCTGGTCGAACAGAACGCGCGGCAAAGCCTTGCCATCGCGGACCGCGGCTATCTGCTGGAGAACGGGCAGATCGTGCACGAGGACCGCGCCGACGCCCTTCTGAACGATCCCGCCGTGCAGCGCGCCTATCTTGGCGGCGCCGCCGCGTCCGACGCCCCGAAACGCAAGCCGGAGGCCCAAGTCATGCGTACCAAGTCTGCCGATCCGTCCGAGATTGCCGCTGCCGCACTGAAGACGGTGGGGCAAAAGCCGCCGCGCCCGGCCCCTGCCCCGCGCCCGTCGCCCGCGCCCGCGCCGAAACCGGAACCGCGCCCCGCGCCACAGCCGGTGCCGCCGTCGGAACCCCGGCCACCCCGCCCCGCCGCGCCCAGCGCCAGCGACCTGCTGGGCACCGATGTCGGCGATCTGGTGGCGCGCGCGGCCAGTTCGTCCAGCCGGCGAGAGCACAGCGCGAATGGCAGAACGCCAAATCCGGCACCCGCACCGTCCGGCCCGCGCCCGGCGTCGCCTTCACCGGCCCCGGCCGCCTCTGGCGACCGGCTGGCCGCGTTGCTGTCCGAAATCGAAGGCGCCGCCCGCCGTGCCGAGACGTGGCGGCCCACCAACCCCAAGCGGAGATGACCGATGCTTGACCAGACCAGCGGCCCCGAGATCCGGGGCATGTACATCGGCGGCAGGTGGACCCCCGCCGCCCGCACCTTCGACGACCTGAACCCGTCCGACGACACGCTGTACGCCCGCATCCCCGATGGCAGTCCCGACGACGCGCGCGCGGCCATCGCGGCGGCGAAGGCCGCCTTCCCCGAGTGGGCCGAGCGCCCGTTCCACGAACGCGCCCATGCGCTTTTGAAGATCGCCGACGTCTGGGATCGGCGGAAGGACGAATTCGTCAATGCCGCCGTGGCCGAGGGCGGCGGCTGGTTCGGCAAAGGCATGTTCGAGGCCGGCTACGTGTCCGAAGTGTTCCGGTCCGCCTCGGCGCTTTGCTACCACAACATCGGCGAGGTACTTCCGTCCGAGCACGGCAAGTTCATGACCGCCACGCGGTTCCCGCTGGGGGTCGTTTCGGTGATCTCTCCTTGGAATATGCCGGGCATCCTGACCTCTCGCGGGTTTGCCGCCGCGCTGGCTGTTGGCAACACCGTGGTGCTGAAGCCGTCCGAGGACACGCCCCATGCGGGCGGGCTGTACTTTGCCGAGATCCTCGAAGAGGCCGGCATCCCGCCGGGCGTCTTCAACGTGGTCACCTGTTCGCGCGAAAGAGTCGGTGCCGTCGGCGACGTGATGATCGAACATCCGGACGTGAAGGCGATCAGTTTCACCGGCTCGACCGCGGTCGGCCGCCACATCGCGGCGAAGGCCGGGGCGCACCTGAAGAAGGCCTGCGTGGAACTGGGCGGCAAGGATTCGATGATCGTGCTGGACGACGCAGACCTCGACGGCGCCGCCCGTGCCGCGAACTTCGGATCGTTCATGCACCAAGGACAGGTCTGCATGTCGACCGAGAAGCTGCTGGTGCAGGACGATGTCTACGACGACTTCATGTCCCGTTTCCTGTCACGCGCCCGCAAGCTGCGCACCGGCCACACCAAGGACCGCGACAACGTGATCGGGCCGCTGGTGAACAACCGGCAAGCGCGGCGGGTGAAGGCGCTGATCGACGATGCGGTGACGCGCGGCGCGACGGTCGAACTGGGCGGCAAGGCATGGGACAACTTCGTCGAGCCTACCGTGCTGACCAACGTCGACAGCTCGATGGACATCTGGCACGACGAGACCTTCGGCCCGGTCGTCGTGGTCTGCCGCTTCGGCACCGATGACGAGGCAGTCGCCCTGAACAACGACACCGAGTACGGGCTGACCGGCGCCGTCTGGAGCCGCGACGAAGCCCGCGCGCTGCGGATCGCCACGCGGCTGGAAACCGGCATCGCCCACGTCAACTGCCAGAACATCAACGACGAGCCGCACGTCCCGTTCGGCGGCGTGAAGTCGTCCGGCGTGGGCCGGTACGGCGGGCGCTGGTCGCTGGACGCCTTCACCGAACTGCGCTGGATCACGCTGGATCGCGGCGGCCGTCACTTCCCGCCGGTGTTCTGACCCGGCTTATACAAATGCACCAAACGCGGCAAAGATTTGCGGTCTTTTGCCCTGAAATTGGGAGGAAACGAACATGAGCGCCTTGGGCTGGATCATCCTGATCCTCGTCATCGCCGCCGCGCTGATCGCGCTTGCTGCGTGGTTCTACGATCGTGCGACCAACGAGGTCGCCCTTGTCCGCACCGGCGCGGGTGGTCGCCGGGTGGTGATCGACGGGGGCCTTCTGGCGCTACCTTTCTTCCACCAGATCAGCCGCGTCAACATGCAGACGATCCGGATGCACGTTTCGCGGCTGGGGGAAAACTCGCTGATCACCCGCGACAGGATGCGGATCGACGTGGGGGCCGAGTTCTATGCCTCGGTCATCCCGGACGCCGACGCGATTGCCCGCGCCAGCCAGACTCTGGGCAAGCGGACGTTCCAGCCCGACCAACTGACCGCCCTGATCGACGGCATGATGATCGACGCGCTGCGATCCGTCGCCGCGCAGATGTCGATGGACGAACTGCACGANAACCGCGCCGAGTTCGTGCGCGAGGTGCGCGAGGCCCTGACCGACACGCTGTCGCGCTATGGTCTGCAACTGGACAGCGTGTCGCTGACCACGCTGGACCAGACGCCCTTCAACTCGNTGGACGAGAACAACGCCTTCAACGCCGTCGGNATGCGCAAACTGGCCGAGGTCATCGCGCAGTCCAAGAAAGAGCGGGCCGAGATCGAAGGCGACGCGCAGGTGGCGGTGCGCCGGGCCGAGGTAGAGTCCAACCGTCGCAAGCTGGACATCGAACTGGAACAGCGCCGGGCAGAGATCGCCCAGACGCAGGAGATCGAACTGCTGCTGGCGGCGCAACTGACAGAGGTCGCCCGCCGCAAGGCCGAGGCCGAACAAGAGGCGGCGCAGGCCCGCATCCGCATGGAGCAGCAGATCCAGGCCGCCAACATCGCCCGCGAACTGGCAGTGCGCGAGGCCGAGATCGCCCAGCTTCGGGCGCTGGAGATGGCAGAGCAGGACAAGACGATCCAGACCGCCGCCAAAAGCCAAGAGCAAAGCCGCGCGCAGGCCGAGGCAACCGCCGCCCGCGCCGCGCTGATCGAGGCCGAGGAACACCTGTCGACCCTGCGCCAGATGGCCGAGGCCGAGCGCCGCAAGCGCCTGTCGCTGGTTGCCGTCGAGCAGGACACCGAGGGTCAGGCGAAGCGCGCCGTCGCGGATCAGGAGGTCGCCAAGACGAAGGCGGTNATCCGGCGCGAGACGATCGAGACGGACAAACTGGAACGGCTTGCTGCCGCCGAGGCGGAAACCGCCCGCATCGCCGCCGAGAACACCCGGTCCGAGGCGCTGACGGCGATGGAGATGGAAAAGGCGCGGCTGGCCGCCCTGCCCGGCATCCTGAGCGAAGTCGTGAAACCCGCCGAGAAGATCAAGGGGATCTCGATCAACCACATTTCTGGGCTGGACCGTCCTGCGGGTGGCAACGGCGGCGGGTCGCCGGTGGATCAGACCGTTGGCGCGATCCTTGACATGGCCGTGTCATTGCCGGCGCTGAAGAAGATCGGCGATGCGGTGGGCGTCAACTTAGAGGGCGTCATGAAGGACGACACCCGGAAGGACTGACGCCCGATCCGCATCAGTTCGTGGGCGCGCCCCACAAAAGCGACTGCGATCCGCCCAGCTTGGAATTGCCAAGCGGGCGGAATTGCTCTGCGTACGCGTCGATCTCGGGGTCCGGGAACAGGGTCAGATAGGCTTCAAGCCACGCCATCTCGTGGCTTTCCAGCTCTTCGGTGCCATCCCAGTAGCTTTGTTCCTTGCCCGAATATTCCATCGCGGCGGCGCCTTCGTTTTCGATGTCGTTCAGGGCATAGATCACGATCCGCTGCAGGGCATCGCCGCAGTTGTCCTTGACCGAAAGGCCCTGCTCTTCCAGCAGCGCGGCGGTGACCACCAAGGGCGAAATCGCGTGCAGCTGATAGTGCAGCGCGTAATTGCCGCGCTTCATTTCCTGCGGCAGGCTGCCGTCGTCCAGCGCGGTGCACATGACATGCGTGATCGAAGACGCGGACCAGAACAGCGCGTCGTCGTCGCCCGTGATGTCGCCCACAAGGTTCACGGCCAGCGCGGCCCACGCCCGCAGGTTTCCTGTCTTGGCGCCCGGCGTCGCCTCTTCCTCCCAGAAGGTCATCTGCTCGCGGACGCGGGTGGACAGCCATTCCTCGATCGCCTCGCCCTCGGCCATCAGGCTGCTGTAGGGGCGGACCTGTCGGTACGCCATCGCAAAGCCGGCATAGCGCGCGCCGACGGTAAGACCGGCGTTGAAGGTGCCCAGATCGGACAGGGCGTCGGCCTCTGCCCATTCGGCGATGGCGGCGACCACGCAGTCGGCCTTCTCTTGCCGGTCGTCACCGCCGCGCAGCACCGCGTTGGCCTCGGACGTCAGGTCGCGCAGGAAATCGTCGATCGGGCGCAGCGCGTCGTTGACGGCCTGCTCGGACTCCTCGTCCACCACGGACCGGCTGTCGTCGTCGTCGATATAGCGGCTGCCGTAGGACAGGCTGACGACCGGCTCTGGCACGGTGACGCAGGCCGCTTCCGTTTGGGCAAGCGCCGGTGCTGCGGGGATGCCAAGGCTTGCCGCGGCGGCCAGGCAGATGGTCAGTGTGCGGGTCTTCATGGTTAGCTCTCCTCGCTTAGTCTGATCAGCGCGGTGATTTCGGTTGCTTTGCGGCTGCCACCGGCCGCCGCCTTTTCCAGCCAGGTCACCGCCTCGGCCGGGTTCGCTTGGGTGCCGATGCCGAAGGCCAGCGCCTCGCCGTATTCGGCCATCGCGGTCGTGTCGCCGCCTTCGGCGGCCTTGCGCAGCCAGTCGGTGGACTCGGCCAGCGTGCCGGCATCCTCGGCGGTCTCTTGCAGATACTGGCCGTAGGCCCGCATCGAATAGATGTCGCCGTTCGCCGCCGCCGTGCGGTACAGGACAGGCATGTCGAGGCGGGCCTCGATCTCTGCCTTCACGGCATCGTCGGCGCCGCGATAACGGCTGAGGTAGCTTGCCAGCATCTCCCATTGGTCGCCCTCGCGGGCCGCGTCGATCATGGTGACCGCGCCCTCGGGATCGTAGGTCGGCTGATCCGCCAGAAGCGCCAGTTCGAACAGATCGCGCGATGCGCTGTCGTCGCCCAGCGCGACGGCCTGCTCCAACAGCGTTTGGGCCTCGGTGGCGGCATCCGGGCCGCCTGCGTCCATCTTCATCTCGGCCAGTCCGCGCATCGCCCATGCGTTCTGGCCGGTCAGATGCTCTGCGATGTCCAGCCAGTGCGATACCTCGGTCTCGTCGCCCAACGTGTTGGAGAGCTGCGCCATCGCCATCGCGTGCTTGTAGTCGCATCGCATGACGCCGGCCGCGCGGGACAGGTACAGGTCGCGGGTTTCGCCCTGAACGAAAGGCGCGGCGAAGACCAGCGCGTCGAAGTCGCCGTTGTCGGCGATGACCCCGGCATATTGGTCGTAGATGGTCTGACGGTGCGCGGCGTCGGCATCGAGACTGGCGATCAGCTGGATCGCGGCGCCGATACCGGCTTCGGCCGGTTCGCGCAGCAGCGCAAGGATATCCTCGCGCGTGGTGGCATCACCGGCAGCGTCATAGTCCAGCAACGCCTGCGCCAGTTCCAACGCCGCCGGGGCACCCGACTGCTGGTATTCACGCCGCAGCATGTCGAAGGCGGCAAGGCGCTGTTCGGGGTTGCTGGCCAGTTGCAGTTCCAGCTTGGCGAGGGCGTTCAGCACGTCGTTGTACTGCTCGGAATAGTCCTGCCAGAAGTCGCGCATCTCGTCGTCGGCGAAGGCGGCATAGTCGAGGTACTTCAGCCAGCTCGCCAGCGAGCTTGGCCGCCCATACAGCGCCTGACTTTGGATGATCGCGATTTCGCGCGGGTTCTGTTCCGGGGTCAGGGCAATCAACTGCGCCACGGGGATCTCGATGTTGGCAGAGGCGGTGGCCTCTTCGGTGGCGGACCAATAGGCGGCTTCTTCCAGCCGGGGGCTGTCGGCGGCCTGACACATGAAAGCGGCGGCCAGCCGTTTGGAAGGCGTCACGCCGCCATAGACGGACACCGACCGGCTGAGCATCCCGATCGCACGCTCGAATTCCTCGGGCGACTGGCGGCGGGCGATCAGCATGGTCGCAAGGCGGGTGATGCCGTCAAGGTCGCCCCGCGCCGAGGCTTCTTCCAGCAGGGCCATCGCCTGCGCCTCGCCAGCCCAGCGGCCTTCGGTTTCCAGCACGTTCTGCGCAAGGCGGGTGAACACCCAGCCCGGTGCGTCGTTCATCTCGGAAATCGCGGTCAGCGCCGCGATGCGGTCGTCCTGCTGCCCGGCGTACTCTGCCTTGTGTTCTTCAAGGAACAGCGCGACGCGGGTCAGGCCGGGACGGCCGCCGCCAGCGGCTGCGGCCTTGTACAGGGACAGGGCGCGGTCAAGGTCGTGTTCGACCAGCGATCCGGCTTCGTACAGGCGGCCAAGTTCGATCTGGGCATAGCTTAGCCCGCCGTCGGACGCCTGCGTCAGGTACTTCAGCAGGACGTCGTTGTCCTTTTCGAAGCCTTCCGCCTGCATGTGATATTCGACCACTTTCCACGCGGCATAGTCGTCGCCCAGATCGGCGGTGAAGCGATACCAGTCGTGGGCAAGGCGTGCGTCGTCGGTGACGACTTCGCCGTTGTGATACTCACGGGCGATGCGCGAGGTGCGGTCGCAGATGGTCGGGTTCAGCTCGCCCACCAGCGACCCGAAGGCCATCGTGACGGCAAGATCGACCGGCACGTCCCAGCCTTCCGGGGCACGGCCCTCGGCGGCCAGTTGCGACAGGGTCAGCAGCGCGTCCGCGTTGCCGCCATAGCCCGCCGCGATCAGCAGCTCGTCCGCGCGGGCATTGTCGCGTTCCACGCCGATACCATCGCGATAGAACCGCGACAGGGCGTTCTGGATGCGCGGCGAATCCGATCCTTCCATCCGCGCAAGATCCGGCACCAGCCGCCGCGCGCGCAGTTCTTCGTAGCGGCCCGCGTCCTCCATCGCCTGAATGCGGGTCAGCAGCGCGTTGCGACCGGCGAACTTGGGGTCGCGTTCCGCCAGCCGGTCGATCATCGCGTCGATGGTGCCGAACCAGCGGCGGGCGTCGATCTGTTGCAGGCGCTTCAGATCCCGCCGCACGAAATCCGACTCCATATCCGGCAGCGCGCCCCCGTCCCAGTCGGACCACAGGGCCACGGTCTCTTCGTCCGGCGGGCGGGCGATGCAGACCTCTTGCGGCGCCATTTCGGGCGGGCGGAAAACAAGGTCGATGGTGTCCGCCGGGGCGCGGGGCGCCGCCACGATGGGCAGCGCCGCCGCAAGCACGAGGGTTCGGGCAATACGCCGGACAGGGCGGAGGTCGGTTCGGGATGTCATGCGGTTCGCCCCCCTCGGGCTGATCGTCTTACTGGGTGTAGCTGTTGGGAACCGCGACGGCGGTATAGGCGCCATCCAGTTCGGTCAGGACGATGGACACGCCCGCCTTGCGCTTCAGTTCGACCGCCGCGACCGAGGCGAGGGTTTCGCCATCGGCACGCAGTTCGAAATCCAGCGTCAGCGGCGCCTTCAGCGCGACGGACTTGCCAAGGCCGGGCGCGACATCGCCGATGGCCACTGCCTTGGCGGCCGGGACGTACAGTTCGACCGCGTCGTTGCCGGTGAGGTTGTAGAAGCTGACGTCCGACTTCGACGGGCTGTTGACCATCGTGTCGGTCAGTACCTCGGGTTCGCCCGCCTCGGACAGCACCACAGTATAGTAGCTGCTTGGCGCGACCTCGATGCTGGTGGTGGCCGAGGGCAGCGCCACCTCGACACTGCCCGGCATCACGTTGACGTAGGACGACACGCCCTCGTCGAGGTTGCGCACCTCTGTGCCGTCGACCGTGGCGAAGGCCTCGTCCGGGGCAAGCACGCGGATGAAGCTGGAATTCGGGTCGAACACATCCTGATACAGACCGTCATCCTGCGCGATGACCGGGCCGGTCGCGGCAGACAGGGCCAGCATCCCGGCCAGTACGAAACGACGAGATTTCATGATTTTTCCTCGCTTTGGTTGGAACACACGGAAAGGGTCGGAGCCGCGCCGTAGACTTGCGACATCTCGATTTCGACTTGCACCGGGCCATCCGGCCACAGGGCGGACAGCGGCATGTAGAACCGCCCGGTCCGGCGCAGGCGTTCGCCACGGGCCACCGACTTGGTGCGCCGGTAGCCATCGGCGGACACGAAGGTGAACCGCGCCTCCAGCCCGGCCGACCCCGACGTGTCGAGAAACAGGCTGTCGCTGGCATCAAGATCCATCCCGTCCAGATCGGCGGTCAGGACCGTGCGGCTGTCGTTCAGGGTCGCGTCCAGCGAGGTGTCGCAGGCGCCGCGCGCCGCCGCGATCAGCTCGCGCATGGGCTGGTCGCCGTACTGGGCAAGGTTGTTGTAGATCGGGTTCTCCCAGACAAGGAACCTTGGCCGGTTTTCCTGAAACTCGGCGGACGTCATGTACGAGATCATCGCGCCGAACTGGTTGCCGCCGGTGATCGCGTAGTTGATCACTTCCAGATCGCTATGTTGGGCAAGGAAGCCGGGGAAGTTGTTGATCGGTGAATCCGAGAACGACGTGCCCAACAGCGCAACCGGCACCGCGGCTTCCTGTTCGCCGAACAGATCGAAGCCGCCGCCGCCCGCATCCTCGTCATCGCCCAGCCCGATGTCGATGCCGGGATCTTCGGACGCCGGGGCCTCGTCGGTCGTGCCAAGTCCGATGTCGACCGGACCATCGTCGCCGGTGTCGCCCAAGCCGATGTCGATCGCACCGTCTTCGCCCTGCCCCAGATCGACCGACCCGTTCGAGATCACGGTGTCATAGGTCATTGTCTGCGGCTCTGGCAGCGTGTCCAGGCAGTGCTTTTGCAGGATGCGGCGCATCCCGGAAAAGCCGGTGTCCATGCCGGTTTCGACGGTCTCGAACACGGTCTTCGGCAGGTCCGCATAGTCCGGCTGCGCCCGGATCACGTCGGCAATCACGGCGGCGGTCAGATCCGCGCCCCGGGCCGTCCAGTGAAAGTCGGCACGGAAGAACGGCAGCGCGTCGCCGGGTGCGTCCTTCATCGCGCTGCGGGCGTCGACGGTCAGGACACCGGCCTCTTGCAGGCGTTCGATCACCTGATCGTGGGTCCAGCTGGCGATCTCCAGATCGAACCCGTACAGCCGCGCCTCGTCCGGCAGCAGGTCCGGCAGCACGACGGATTTGGTGGGGATCGGCACGTAGATCAGCGTCGTGCCGCGCTCGGCCAGCGCGCGGCTAAGGGCGGCCATGTCGGCGACGACCTGATCCGAAAAGGAATGGTGCAGGCGAAGGTCCGCGTGGATGCGGTAGAAAACGCCGTCGCGCCCCTCGATCGTGGGCAGTTCCTTGTCGGTCTCCAGCCCGGTACATCCGAAGGCCGAAGGCGTCTCGGCCAGCGCCGGAGCGGCCAGTGCGATCAGGGCGGTGGTCAGCAGGTATTTCATTGGGTGTCCTCCGTGGTGGGGGCGTCATCCGTGTCCGGCGTCGGAGTGGGCAACGCGGCCAGCGCCGTCTCGACCCCCGGCAGCAGGTTTCCGGCAATCAGGACGGTGCGCATCGAGTCCGACGCCTGCGCGCGTTCGAGGTAGTCGCGGGCGCGTTCCAGTTCTTCGCGGGTCGGGTCCGGCNGTTGCAGCAGCGCGGTGGCCAGTTGCAGCGACACCGCCCCAGCCCCGTCGCCGCTGCCGGCCAGCACAAGGCTTTCGACGTCGTCGCCGAAGCTTCCGAACGGCACGCCATCCAGATGGTATTGAAGCACCGCGTCGATGGCGCGGCTGTTCCCGGCGCGGGCATAGGCCAGAAGAATGTCGCGGATCACATCCATCCGACGGGGCGGGACGGCGTCCACGTCATTGATCGCATCGACGGCCTTCACCATCCCGAAGATCGCCCCGGCCCGCCCGGTGGCGGCGGCCATGCCATAGTAATGCGCCGCGTCGTCGGCAAGGTCGGGGTTGCCCGTCTCCATCAGGCGCTCGGCAAAGCGGTAGGACGCGAAGCCGTCGCCGTGATCGGCCATCTGGCGAAGATCGGTCAAAGACACGGTCTGCCCGTCGATCAGCCGCCGCCGCGCCTGTTGCAGGTTCCACGGCAGGTCACGAGTGGACCGAAGCCCGGGCGCAAGCTCGACCGCGATGCGCTTGGCCTCGGGGTCGGCAGAACTGCCGCCGGTGCCAAGGTCGACAACCTGCGCCAAGGCGGGCCCAGCAAACGCCAGCATGGTCGAGGCAAGGATAACGTTACGCATCCTGCCGCTCCTCGGCGCGGTCCATCAGCGCCGGATCGGTCAGGTAGCGAACCGGGAATTCCCAGATCACCACTGGCGGCACCTCTTCGGTGCCGGAGGCAAGGCGCGACAGGAACGCCGCCATCGGCGCGACGGGGCCCTGCCCCTCCTCTGCATAGTTCAGCACGTCCTGCGCCAGCGACAGCTTCAGCGCCTCGGCGAAGCTCCAGTTCGGGTTCGCGGAATAGCTGGTGCCGACCAGCGCATAGGCCCCGCTGGCGCCGCCGCCGAAGATATCCATGCCGCCATCAGCGTCGGTTTCAGCCACGGCTTCGGCCACGTAGGGCGTCACATGCTCGGGGCGCAGGCCGACGAAGGGCGCCAGACTGTCCGAGGTCACGAAGGACACGAGATCGCCGGTAAAGCTGACCGCCGGACCGGGCACCACGTCGAACAACGCGTCACCGATCGCCACACGGCCAGAGTTGGCGACCGCCTCGGCCACGTCGCGGGCGGCGGCGGGTGTCCAGTGGGTATCGGTGCGGAAGAAGGGATCCGGGCGTTGCGACAGCACCGGGCGGGTGTCCACCGTTTTCACCCCGGCCCCGTCAAGCGCCCGAAGGAAGGCGGCATAGTCCTGTTCGATCCGTTCGGACGGAGCGTCATCACCGGCCTGCGCGCGTTCCATGTCCAGTTTCGCCGGAAGCGGCACGACCACCAGTTCGGCCCCCGCCGCGCGCAGCGTCTCGCGGACGCTGGCGATGTAGCCGACAGTCTTGTCCAGCCCGTGCGGCGCGGTCGCGAGCGGGCGGTACTCCTCGTCCGAGAACAGCCAGCCGTCGCGCCCGACGACGACCCCGTCGCGCCCTTCGCCCAGCGCGATATAGCGGACCGCCCCGATGATGCCGACGGCGGGGTCGCGGTGCGGCAGGTTCGCGCGGTAGATCGTGTCGATCTCCTGCGTGACCTCGCCGCTCCACAGACCGGCCCATTTCGGACCTTCGACGTCCGACGTAAGCAGGCTGTAGTTGGCGAAAGCGGCATAGCCGAAGAAGGCGGCCGGGATCGTCAGTTTCAGGGCTTTTCCAATCGACATCGGCGCGTCTCCGTTCAGAACTGGAAGTAAAGGAAGGGCGAGAAGCTTTGCTCGGCGAGCTTCAGGACGGTCAGAACCCCGATCGCCAGCACCGCCACGACGGACACGGCCTGCATCAGGGCGCCCTGCGCGGCGTGGCCTTCCACGATCACGGTCCCGTCGTGGGACACCGGGGCGTTCTTCACCGGGCGGCTGAAATAGTCGTGGATATGCGGTTCCAGAAACACCACCACGGCGGCGACAAGGGCCAGCGCGACGCTTTCGCGGGTGACGTCCATCCACAGCGCCGGGTCGCCGGTCAAGCCATTCGCGCCGAACATGCCCGCGTAGACCTCGAACCCTTCCGTGACGGTGGTGGCGCGGAACATGACCCAGCCGATCAGGACGAAGAACAGCGTCAGCGGCAGCGCGATCCAGCTGCCCGCCGCGCGCTTGCCCCAGCCGGTGTAGCGTTCGGCCGCCAGAAGCCCGCCGTGCCAGAAACCCCACAGAACGAAGGTCCAGTTCGCGCCATGCCACAGGCCGCCCAGAACCATCACCGCCATCAGGTTGAAGTACGTGCGGCCCGGCCCCTTACGGTTTCCGCCCAGCGAGATGTAGAGATAGTCGCGCAGCCAGTTCGACAGCGAGATATGCCAGCGGCGCCAGAACTCGGTGATCGAGCGGCTGATGTAGGGGAAGCGGAAGTTCTCGAGAAAGCGGAAGCCCATCATCCGGCCAAGCCCGATGGCCATGTCCGAATAGCCCGAGAAATCGAAATACAGTTGCAGCATGTAGGCCAGCGCCCCGGCCCACGCGAGCGCCATGCCGACCTCGCCACCGCCGAAGACCACGTCGGCCAGCGGTGCGACGGCGTCGGCAAGGATCACCTTCTTGCCCAGCCCGATCAGGAACCGCGCAAGGCCGTCGCAGAACAGCTCGACCGAATGCTCGCGCTGCCGGAACTGGTCCTCGAGATCCTTGTAGCGCAGGATCGGGCCGGCGATCAGCTGCGGGAACAGCGCGATGAAGGCGGCGAAGTCGATAAAGCTGGCGTCGGCGGTCGCGTCGCCGCGATGAACGTCGATCAGGTAGCTCAGCGCCTGAAACACGTAGAACGAGATGCCGATGGGCAGGATCAGGTGCCAGTGCACGCCCAGCCCCGCCGCGTCGGTGCCCATCAGGGCCGCGAAGCTGTCGATGAAGAAGTTCAGGTACTTGAACACGCCCAGTACGCCAAGGCACCCAACGACGCCGATGCCCAGCCAGACCCGCCCGGTTTTGGTTCCGCGATGCTTCGCGACCTGCTGACCGACGACGTAGGCGAATGCGGTGGTCAGGAACAGCAGGCCAAGGAAGTCGACCCTCCACCACGCGTAGAACACGTAAGACCCAGCAAGGATCGTGTAGGACTTCAGCCGCGTCGGCGTCAGGTAGTAGGCCGCAAGGAACAGCGGCAGGAACAGGAACAGGAAGGATTCCGAAGAGAAGACCATCGCGTCAGCTTTCGTGTTCGGGGCTGCAGGACAGGGGCGCCAGACCGTCGCGCGGGGCGTGTCCCACGCTTAGCAACATGTCGGTCTCGCCCCGGAGGTTTCCGACGATCTCGGACGTCAGCCCGTTCAGGTCGCCATCGAAGAAGCGGGGGAACTGGTCAGTCAGGTCGTTGCCGCGCAGGTCCAGCTTGCCGCCCGACGCGCTATCCAGACCGGCGCGGTTGCCGACGAACAGGTTGGCGTCGACCACGGTCGGCGTTTCGCCCGGCTGGTCCGCGACGAACAACCCGGCGCTGCCGTTGGCAAGGATGCGGTTGTCGCGCACCACGCCGGCACGGACCGCGCGCAGCGAAATGCCCTTCATCCGGTTTTCCAGCGCCACGTTCCCGGCAAGGACCGCGCAGTCGCTGGCCTCGACCGTGATGCCGACGCCGTCCGCGCGCCACACGATGTTGCCCGTGATGCGGGCCGAATGACTGGCGTCGTCGACACGGATCGCGCCGCCACCGGCGCGGAAGATGCGGTTGTCGGCAATCACCGTACCCGTCGAGGCATTGGTGACCCGGATCGCGTTGCCGTCGGCACCGTCCAGGAACAGGTTGCCCGAGATCACGGCGTCCTTCGTGGCGCGAAGCTCTACTGCCTCGCCGCGCATCGCGTGGAACAGGTTGCCGGTCACGACCGGGGCCGTTGCACCCTTCAGCGTCAATGACAGGACGTCGCGCAGCACCGATCCGGTCACCAGCGTGCGGTCCTCGGCCGGGTACAGCCCGCCGGTGAACTGGGTCACGCCCCCGAAGGCCGGTGACACGTTGAAGCCAAGGTTCTGAAGGCGCGCATTGCGGAGCACCATGTGGCCGGTGCCAGCCGTGATCACGAAAGGCGCGAATTCGGGCACGTCGGCATGTTCGGCCCCTGCCCCCTCGATCGCGCCGCCGTTGACGACAAGCGCGCCGAAGTTCGCAAGAAAGGATCCGTCGGCGCGGCTGAGTTTCAGCGTCTCGCCCTTGCCGACGATCAGGCGCGCGCCGGGCCAGATCACCAGCGGCAGGGTCAGCCCGTCGGGGCCGCTTGCGTCGATGACTTCGGGCGTCTTCATCAAGTCGGACAGCGCGATCGTGCCCTTCTGCACGGCGATGGCCTTGGGCGTGTCACCGTGCTGGGCCCGCAGCACCATAAGCTGCCCATTCGCTCCCGCCGACTGCGACATCTGCAAAAGCGTCACCCGGACGTCGATCAGCGAGACCTCGGCGTCGGGAAGCAGGGTCAGCGTGTCATAGCGGACCTCGACAGGTGGCGGCAGGATCTGAAGGCCGTCCGCCGCGCCCAGTTCGGGAAGGGCCGACAGGCCCTTTGCCGTGCTTGCCGCGCCGGACAGGGTGGCATAGGCGCCGACAATGCCCCGGCGCAGTTCGGCATAGCGGTCGATCGCCTGCGCCTGCACCGAGGCGCAGGCCAGCGTCGCCAGCACCGCGCCCATCATGGGCGCCAGCATCGGGGCCAGCCCTCCTGTCCGCCGCGTATCAGCCATGCTGGACGATCTCCGGGGCCGCGACGAGGGCCGCGTTCATGGTGACAAGCAGCGCCTCGACCGGGTCGTTCGCGGTGTTGGTCAGGTGCGCGCTGCCGTCCGGGCCCAGCATCAGGCGTTCGCCCGCTTCCAGTTTGCGGCGGCTGAGGCCGTCGAACACCTCAAGCTTGCCATGCACCGAAATCAGCTGGCGTCCCGGCAGCGGATCGACACTGATCGAGGCCCCCGGATTGATACGGATCACCGACATGTCGTAGTCGCTGTTGTTAAGAAGCTGCTGGCTTTGCCCCCAGTCGTGATCGCGGGTGACGTGGCGCACCGCCTCGATCCGCTGTTCGTCCTTCAGCGTCGAGACGACCTCTTTCACGTTCTGGCACATGCCCCGTTGGGTCACGAGCACCGCGTCCGGCGTGTCGACCACGATGACGTCGGACATGCCAACCACCGCGACCAGCCGCTTTTCGGCCTTCACCAGCGTATTCTCGGTGTTCACCGTGATGACATCGCCATGCAGCACGTTGCCGCTTTCGTCCTGCGTGCCGATGGCGTGCATCGAAGTCCAGCAGCCGACATCGCTCCATTGCACGTCGAGCGGCGCCAGCGAAACGGCAGGAGACCGTTCGAAGATGTTGCGTTCCGTCGGCTCGTTCACCGCGCGGCGGAAGCTGTCGGCGTGCAGCTCGAACGCATGGAAGCCCTGCTCGCCCCGTTCCAGCGCGTTGTTCACCGCGTCATAGGTGGTCCGGTCGAGCCGCTTGAACTCTTCGATGATCGTCTCTGCCATGAACAAAGAGATCCCCGAGGCCCAGTAGGCGAACCCGCTTTGGATCAGGTGCGCCGCGCGGCTGAGCGGCGGTTTCTCGACGAACTCGGCGACGCGGTGCAGATCCTTGTGCTCGGTGAAGCTGCCGCCATCGGTGATGTAGCCGTAGCCGGTTTCCGGATAGGTCGGCTTGATCCCGAAGATCACGATCCGCCCGTCCAGCGCCGCCTCGCGCATCTGCATGATCGGGGTGTTCAGGTTGCCGATGATGACGTGGTCCGAGGGAAGGACAAGCATCAGGCCCTTGGGGTCTGTCTTCGCGATCTGAAGCGCCGCGGCAAGAACCGCCGGGCCGGTGTTTCGCGCCACCGGCTCTGCCAGTACGGTCGCCGGGCATTGCAGCGCGTCCAGCTGACGGCGGACGACCACCGCGTGCTGCGCCGAAGTGACGACATAGGGGTCGGCGAACACGCCGCCGCGATGCCGCTGCACCGTCGCNTGAAAGAAGGTCAGCGANCCTGCGCCGTTCACCGACTGGAATTGTTTCGGGCTTTGGGCGCGGGACATCGGCCAAAGGCGCGATCCCGAGCCACCACAAAGTACGACCGGGTGAATATCACTGTTCATCATTGGCCTCCTGTGCCATCCCGTTCCGGCCCTTGGCCGCGGGGTATTCGCGTAGGGAAATCATTCAGTCGTCAGATCGCTGACAAGCGCGGTCCACGCGCCGCCGATGCGGGTGCCTGCGTCGTTCCATGTGCTGCCCAACCAGTCCGGCAGCAGGGTTCGGCGGAACCGCAACCGGGCAGTCGTGCCCGGCGCAAGCGTTCCCGCAACCTCATCCGGCAGCGCAAGTTCGGCGGGAACTGTGTCGCCGGGTTCCATTCCTTCGCCCTGCATCAGGGAAACGGACACCGGCACGACGTCGCCGCTGGCCAGCACCAGTTCGGCCTCGTCCCCCGCGAACATCCGCGCGACGCCTTCGAAGCTGACTTGCGTGCGGGCCTCGAGTCCCGCATCCGGCTCGACCAGCTTGACCAGCGCCGTGCCCGGCAGGATCGTTGCGCCTTCGTAGAAGTCCGGCAGCGCCTGCAGATCACAGTCGCAGGGCATCTCGACGCTGAGAAAATCGCCGGAGTTCGCGCTGATCGAGTAGATCACGTCACCGGCGCCCGCATCCGCGTTCACATAGGTGATCTGACCGGCGGCGGTGGATCGCAACGTCTCGCCCGGGATGGACACCACGACGGGTTGGCCCTCGTAGCTGAACATCACGCGGTTGTGGATCACCTGCCCCGCCACGACGATCAGCCCGACGCTAAGCCCAAGGATCGCAAGACGCTTCAGCCCGTTCGCGGCCCGCCCGGCGACGCCACGCCGCGCAAGCGGTGGCTTCGTCTTGACCTTGGTCGGCCCGGTATAGCCCAGCATCTGCCCGATCGACACAAGGTCCCCGGCGATCGCGCTGTTGAGAATGTAGCGCAGCGGCGCAAGGTGCCCGGCGGTCGGGTCGGTGAATCGAAGCTCGTAGGTTGCGTCGGCCTCGTTGCCCTGCCGCAGCACGCGCACCTCGGGGTAGAGGTTGGTCGAGAAGCCCTCGAAATCGAACCGAAGCGTCACGGGGCGCACGCTGCCCTCGGCGTTCGGCGGCAGCAGGCCTGTCACCACCGCTCCGGTCACCGACAGGCTGCGGCCTTCCATCCGGCGGTCGCCGATGACGGCGGTGAAGGGCACCGGGATCTGCGGATGCTCGCCGTCATGGACGAACCCGTCCGGCACGGCGGTCCGGCTGGCAGGGGCGTCCGAAAGGGTCATGTCGGTGTCACTCATGGATCGGTCCTTGTGTCGGGTTCGGATCGGATAGGGGCGGCGCGTCACAGCACGCCGGTGAGGAACAGGACGACTACGGTCAGCCATCCGAGTGCGAGGAAATGAAGGTAGGCAGAGCCCATCGCCGCCATGCGCCGTCCCAGAGCGACGGGCGCGGCGCCAGTTCCAGTGCCGGCCGCCTGTCGGGTCCACTTCTGCCGGTCGAGCCGGAAGAAGACGAAGCTTTTGACGCAGGCGCCGAACAGCTGGCTGAAGTATAGAAGGAACGGGTACGAGATCGGGAAGGTCCGGCCCCGGAAGCCGCAGATGATCCAGCAAAAGACGTACCGCGTGAACATGACCCACGCGACGTAGATCGGCAGCACTAGCGGATCGAAGAAGACCGCGGCGACGATCACCGACAGCGGGCCTGCCAGCGTGCTCCAGATCGACAGGCGCTGGTCGAAGATCGACCACCATGTGAACAGCCCGATCTGGCGCGGCGACAGTTCCAGCGCGCGGCCGTTGGTGCGCAGCATGTTGCCGAACCAGCGGACCATCAGCGCGGCGGCGCTGCCGACGAAGGTGGGCTTGGGCTGGGTTTCCATGCTGCTCGACCGGACGTCGGGCAGATAGGCCATCTCGTAGCCATTCTTCATCAGCCAGAACCACGTCGACTTGTCGTCACCGGTCAGGAACTTGACGTGTCCCAGCCGCCAATGGTCGATGTGGTCGTACTGTACGAGATTGATGAAATCGGGCGTCGTCGCCAGATCGGCGCGAAACACCGACATGCGCCCCGTCAGCGTCAGCACGCGGTTGCCCAGCCCCATCGAGCACATCATCATCTGCCGCTGGTCGAAGCGCAGTTCGAACCAGTCACGGAACAGGCCCGGCTGCGGGATGCTGACCGCTTCGTCGGTGGTCAAAGCGCCCACCTTCGGGTTGGTGAAGAACGGCGCGGACTGCGCCACGACATCGGGCGGCACGCAGCTGTCGCCGTCGACGAACAGCACGACATCGTGCCGGGTCGGGCATCGCCGCGCGATCAGGTTCAACGACCGCGCCAGCGCGTCACGCTTGCCGGTGCCGGGAATGCGGTCGACGATCAGCCGGACGCCGGTCATGTCCTCGGGCGAGGTGGCGAAGATCTGGCGGATCAGCCGTTCGTCCGCGCCATCGACGACCGAGGCGACGATTGTCGCACCCGCGTCCGAATTGGCGGCGGCGGTAAAGATGCTGCGGTAGACCGGCAGCGTCACTTCGGGTTCGATCTTGTAGGACGTCGTCAGAAAATAGGCGTGCGCCTGCAAAGGCTTGGCGGCGTAAGCGGCCATCGCCCTGGCTTTCCGGCGCGGGTAGACCCAGCGCCGGAACATCACCGCGCGGGTGAAGTTGATCGCGGCCCAGCCGTANCGCCACGTGCCGATGATCCCCACNACCAGCAGCCCGGCCGCGGCCTCGCCCANAAGGGCGGGCGGGACCAGCGATGCCAGAAGGACGATCACCGACGCATATGCGAGATGGCCAAGCATCGGGCCGATCACCAGCAGATGCCTTCGTAACCGCCTTGGCTGACCAGATCGCGCCGCAGCCGCGCAAGGTCGACCATCGGCTTCGACCCGGACACCTTGTCCAGTTCGGCCACCGTCTCTTTGTAGAGGTTGCCCACCACGATGGCGTCCGATCCCTCGATCAGCTTGCCCAGCTCGGGCACCAGCCGGTCGGCAAGGTCCGGGACCACATCGTTGCCGCGCCCTGCCGTCGAGTTGGCGTTGGCATAGGCCTCGTGGACGAAGGGATCGTAGATCTCGACCGCGACGCCGGACTTGATCAGCCGTCCGGCCAGTTCCGCCAGCGGGCTTTCCCGCAGGTCGTCGGTGCCAGGCTTAAAGCTGATGCCGACGAAGCCGACCTTTTTGGCGTTCGCCTTGGCGACCATCTGCTCGGCCTTTGCGATCTGCGCCTCGTTGGCCGCGACCACCGCGTCCAGCATGGGCGAACGGACCTCGCGCGTCTGGGCAAGGTGGCGCAGGGCGCGGACGTCCTTGGGCAGGCAAGAGCCGCCGAACGCGAAGCCCGGGCGCATGAAGTACGGGGAAATGTTCACCTTGGTGTCGGAACACAGGATCTCCATCACCGTCTGGCCATCCAAGCCGCAGGATTTGGCGATATTGCCGATCTCATTCGCGAAGGTGACCTTCACGGCACGCCATGTGTTCGAGGTGTATTTGACCATCTCGGCGGTGCGCAGATCGACGACGTGGATCTTGGTCCCGAGATGCGCGTTGATCTCGGTGAGGATCGCGGCGGTTCGATCCTCCAGCGCGCCGAACACGATCAGGCCCGGATCGTAGTAATCCTCGATCGCTGTGCTTTCGCGCAGGAACTCGGGATAATAGCCCATGCCGAAATCGGTGCCAGCGGTCTTGCCCGACGCGGCTTCCAGCACCGGAATGCAGGTGCCCTCGGTGCTGCCCGGCACGATGGTCGAGCGGATGATGACCGAATGAAACCCGTCCTTGGCGGCCAGCGCCTTGCCGATCGACTCGCACACACTGGAGACATACGTCAGGCCGACCGACCCGTCCGGCGCACTGGGGGTGCCCACGCAGACGAAGCTGGCGTCGGTGTTGTCGATGGCGTGCTGCACGTCGTCGGTCGCAATCAGGCGACCCGCCTCGACCACGTCCTTCACCAGATCGCCAAGCCCTTTTTCCACGATGGGCGACTTCGCTTTGTTGATCGCGTCGATCTTGCCGGGGTCGACATCCACCGCGATGACGTCGTGTCCGTCCTTCGCCAGACATGCTGCCGCGACAACGCCGACGTAGCCAATTCCAAATATGCTGATCCGGGCCATTCCATCCTCGTCTAAGCTGAGTCAAATCGCCCGTCCTGGGCATGACACAACCCTGCCGCAATGCAGCGACAAGTCACCAGTCAGGAAAAATCCCTACACTGTAGGGTATATTTATTCTTTGCTTATCAATGTCTTGACCTATGCCGCTCCGCAGCGGAAATGCGGCAGCAAAAAGCCGCCCGGCGATTCATCGCCCGGCGGCTTATTCAATTTTAGGTTGTGTCCAGCAAACTTAGGTCAGGCGATCCAGCCGTTGTCGATGACGTATTCCACCAGCTGCGCGCGGCTGCCTAGGCCAAGCTTCTGAACCGCGCGCGCCTTGTAGGTATCGACGGTCTTGGTGCTGATCTTCAACTCGTAAGCGATCTGCTTTGCCCCGTGTCCTCGTGCGATCATGACAAGGACTTCCTTCTCTCTCTCGCTTAGGATCTCGTCCTTCTCTTCGTCCCCGTTCAGCAGCGGACGCAGCTGCGCGCCAAACTCCTGATCGAAGAACATGCCGCCGTCCAGCACCGCGGCGATGGCCAGCTCAAGACGACTGAGGTTGGAGGATTTCGACAGACACCCAAGGAACCCCGCCTCTAGCGTCGCGCGCGCGCTTTTGGGCGACACCTCGAAGCTGTAGGCGATAATCCGGGTCGCCGGACAGGCCGCCTTCACCGCTCGGGTGAAATCGGACAGGTCACGCGCGTGGCTGAGATCCAGATGAACCGGATCGACCACCAGCAAATCCGGAGACAGGGACCTGACGGATTTCAACAAATCCGTATCGGCAGAGTGCCCGTGACATCGGAACGTGCCGGGGTGCGAAAGCTGCTGAGCCAGCATTTCGCAGAACGCCGGGTTCTTGTCGAAAAAGATGATGTGTCTGACGGCGCCCTGCGCGGGGTCCTTTCCGTCGTTCGCGACAGCGCTGGTCGGCGCGATCTGACGCTGTATTGCCATACCTGGTCCTTCCGGAAACCACCTGTTTACCCTCCCTAAGGTTGTAAAACCGCGTACCACTTACGCCGGGTCCGGATCCCGTCGCGCCCGACCAAAGCGCGCCGATCCCTTTCCCAGAACGACGCACCTGCGCCGTCCGCATTACGATAACCTTTCGTCGTTCGATGCAGGTAGCCCCAGCTCGGCATCTGTGTGATAGAACTGATCGTCAGTCGCATAAGGTCAAGAACCAATAGCGAATGACGCCCTTGGCCCGAAAGCTGCACCAAGGCGCAGCTTTTGACCACCGACCGATGGCAAATTGGGCGCAGCTAGGCATTTCTTCGCCCACTGCCACAGTTTCATGCCGATTGATTCACAATTTCTGCACTGCCGCGTAACACAACTTTAAGATGATTCCCCCTCCAACACGGACAGTGACATGACAGAAACCACCATCACGGTCGGGCCGGACACATCTGCCAATGATCTGCAGGCCATCATCGATTCCGCGCCGTCAGGATCAGAGATTCGACTGACTGCCGGGACCTTCACCTTCACGCAGACCGTCACCATCACCCGAAATGACATCACGCTGGTGGGCGCGGGCAGCGAAGAGACGATCATCATCGCCGACCCCGCGCTTGGCGATGCACCCGCGATCCAGATCGGGCACGCGCTGCATGAACCGGAACTGGTGGACACCTACGCCCTTTCCGCCCCCGCGTCCGAGGGCGACACGGTCATAACGCTGACCGAAGGGCACGACGTGCAGGCCGGTGATTTCCTGTACCTGACGCAGGACAACACCGACGCCCTGTTCGACGCCATTGGCGACGACGCGTGGCGCAAGGACAAGGACCTGACCACCATGCTGGTCGAGGTCGCGTCGGTTGACGGCGATACCGTCACCCTGACGGCGCCCCTTAACTTCGATTTCGATCCAGCCCTGACAGAGGTGCAGGAACGGGTGATTGTCGAAGACGTCACGATCGGCGGTTTCACCTTGCGCGGGGACTGGGGCACGCCGGACGCTTCGAATTTTTCGAACACGATCTGGTCGGTGAAAGGCGCGTCGATGGTGCTGGTGGCAGGCACAAGCGGCACCACCATTTCCGACGTCACCATCGAGGACGCCGCTTCGCACGGGCTGACGCTGGCCGACAGCCGCGAGGTCACGGTGACCGGCCTGACCGTCGATGGCAGCCACAACAAGGGCACCGAGGGCAACGGCTATGGCGTCTGGATTCGCGATGTTTACGACAGCACCCTGACCGGGCTGGAGATCACAGACACCCGCCACGCCGTGCTGTTCGCAAGCTACACCAGCGCAAGCGGCAACCATGTCGAGGTCGACTACACCAACCGCGACATCAACTTCCACGGCGGCCTGGATCACGACAACACGGTGATTGTCCACACCTCGCTCCGGACTGGCGACGAAGTGAAATACATGGGCTCGACCCTTTTCTTCAACGAGGGCGAAAGCTATGGCGCGCCCACCGACCCGGAAGCCAATACGGTCATCTTCGAAGAAGTATCGGGCACCGTGCGGTCTGATCTTGTCTACGCCTCGGACGAGGGCGCGGTCATCTCGACCCGCAAGTCGTCGGACACGGTCTATACCGGCGCGGGCGACGACATGGTTTCGCTCGGATCGGGCCACGACGTTCTGTACGCGTCTGGCGGCGACGACACCGTCCTCGGCGACCAAGGAACGGACACGGTGTATTTCGCGGGCGACCTCGCAGAGCACGCGACCGAGTGGTTCGGGTCGACGCTGGTGGTCAGCGGCACCTACGGCGAAACGTGGATGATCGACGTCGAGTACATCGTTTTCGGCGATGACCGGATCGCGGTGGACGATCTCGGGACGACCGGCATGTCGGTCACGCCTCTGTTTGCATCGACGGGTGGCGCGGGGATGACCGAGCTGACCGGCACCGCGGGCTGGGAACGCGAATACAGCGACGTCTCGGCGCGGATGGGCGCCAACCTGAACGCCCTAACTCTGACCGGCACCAACGGTATCGACGCGGTGGGCAACGGGATGAACAACCACATGATGGGCAACGCGGGCGACAACCGGCTGGAAGGCGCGGACGGGGACGACCGGCTACTGGGGATGCACGGCGACGATCTGGTGCTGGGCGAGGACGGCGACGATTTTTTGCACGGCGGCTATGGCGACGACACGCTGGTGGGCGGCGACGGCACTGATCTGCTGACCGGGCACGCGGGGGCGGACACGTTCGTCGGCACGCAAGGCCAGAACGTCGTGCTGGATTTCGACCTGTCCGAAGGCGACCGGCTGGTGTTCAACAGCGATACCGAGGGACGATTCCAGACGGCCTTCGACACCTTTCGCACGGGCGGGACGCCGGGCGACGGCTTCGACTTCACGGCGACCGTCTATGACAGCGACGACAGCCTGCTGATCACCTCGGCCCTGGGCGAGCAGTTGCTGCTGGCGGGCGTCACGGCGGAAGAGCTGTTCCTCTGACCCCTTGCGTCGGCGGTCGCGCCGGCGCAGCTTCGCGGCGACGGATCGGCAGGAGGCCGCGATGACAGATTTTCTTCGGGACGGCCCCGACGGCGCCCCTCTGACCGTGCTGCTGGCGCATGGCGCAGGCGCGGCGATGGACAGCCCCGCCATGACCGCGGCGGCGCAGGCGCTGGCCGGACAGGGGTTGGCCGTCGCCCGGTTCGAATTCGCCTACATGGCCGCCCGCCGCGCTGGCGGCAGCCGCCGCCCCCCGCCCCGCGCCGACCGGCTGCTGGATGAATACCGCGCCGCCGTCGACGCCCTGCCCCCGGGCCCGCTGGTGATCGGCGGCAAGTCTATGGGCGGCCGCGTGGCGTCCATGCTGGGCGACGAGCTTCACGCAAGCGGCCGCATCGCGGGCGTCCTGTGCCTTGGCTACCCGTTCCATCCGCCCGCGAAACCCGAGACGCTGCGCACGGCACACCTTGAAACGCTGACCTGCCCGACGCTCATCGTGCAGGGCACGCGCGATCCGTTCGGCACCGCGGACGAGGTGCCGGGCTACGCGCTGTCGCCAGCGGTCGAGATTCTCTGGCTCGAAGACGGCGACCACGATCTGAAGCCGCGCAAACGCGTGACCGGACTGTCCGCCGCCGACCACATGGCCACGATGGCCGCGCGCGCCGCCGCCTGGGCCAAGGCACTGACCTGACCACCTTCCCCGGCCCGCTTCTTCTGTCTTCAAATATCCCCGCCGGAGGCACGCCCCGCAGGGGCGTTCCCTGCCCCCTTGCCAAACCGCGCGCACCTTCGCACGATGCGCCAAGGCACTGACGGACAAGGGGCGGCCGCCCGATGGCATCGACCGAGCGACGATTGGACGACGCGGCGCGCGCCGCTTGGCTGGCCTATGTCGGCGGGCTGAAGCAGGATGAAATCGCGCAGATCATGGGAATCTCGCGCCAATCCGCGCAGCGGCTGGTGTCGCAGGCGCTGTCGGCGGGGCTGGTGAAGGTCCGCATCGACCATCCCATCGCGCGATGCCTCGAACTTGCCCGCGCCCTGCGCGACACCTACGGGCTGGACACCTGCGAGGTCGTTCCCTCGCTGCATTCGGTCGAGGATTCCGGGTTGGCCGTCAGCCATGCGACCGGCGATCACCTTGAGCGCTGGCTGATGCGCGAGGACCCGACGATCATCGGGCTGGGTACAGGGCGGACCCTGCGCGCGGCGGTCGAACACCTGCCGCATCTCGATTGCCCGCAGCATCGCATCGTCTCGTTGACCGGCAACGTGACGCAGGACGGCTCGACCGCCTATTACAACGTGCTGTTCACCATCGCCGACAAGGTGTCCGCCCCGACCTTTCCGATCCCGCTTCCGGTGATCGCCGCCTCGCGGCAGGAACGGGACGCGCTTCTCAGCCAGAAGATGATCCGCGCACCGCGCGACCTGTCGGCCCGCACGGACGTGCGCTTCGTCGGGGTGGGGTCGATCACCGAGACGGCGCCGCTTGTCATGGACGGATTCATCACCCGTGACGAGCAGCAGCGGCTGCTTGGCAAAGGCGCCGCCGGCGAGATCGTGGGCTACGTCTACGATGCCGCCGGGCGGCTGCTGGAAGACGAGATCAACGACCGGGTCAGCAGTGCCGACCTTGGCCCGAACCCCGGGTTTCCCACCATCGCGGCGGCCCACGGACCCGAGAAGGTCGGCGCGATTCGAGCGGCGTTGGACGGGCATCTGGTAAACGGCCTGATCACGGACGAGGAAACGGCGGTTGCGCTAACAGCCTGAACAGAGGCGCGCGACCACCCCTTAATTAAAATAAAAATCAAAGACTTATGATGAAACCTCCGCAGCGTCGCCGCAGCGCAGCGACGAATGTCTGTTGACAGATCGCGTCATTAACTGAATTTTTGCCCGTGAGCTTGGCAATTGCTCAGTTTGGGAGGACATCCATGACCAAGACCATTCGCGCCCTCATGGGCGCCACTGCCCTGACCGCCATCGGCTTCGCTGCCACCGCGCAGGACACCACGATCACGATCGCCACCGTGAACAACGGCGACATGATCCGCATGCAGGGCCTGACCGACGAATTCACCGCCGAACATCCCGGCATCGCCGTGGAATGGGTGACGCTGGAAGAGAACGTGCTGCGCCAGCGCGTGACCACCGACATCTCGACCAACGGTGGCCAGTTCGACGTCATGACCATCGGCACCTACGAGGTTCCGATCTGGGGCGCACAGGACTGGCTGGTCAGCCTTGACGACCTGCCGGAAGACTGGGACGCCGACGACCTACTGCCCGCGATCCGCGGCGGCCTGACCGTCGACGGCACCCTGTATGCCGCACCGTTCTACGGCGAAAGCTCGATGGTGATGTACCGCACCGACCTGATGGAAGCGGCGGGGATGGAAATGCCCGAAGCCCCCACGTGGGACTTCATCAAAGAAGCCGCGGCGGCGATGACCGACGAAGAGAACGAAGTCTACGGGATCTGCCTGCGCGGCAAGGCCGGCTGGGGCGAGAACATGGCGTTCCTGACCGCCATGTCCAACAGCTTCGGCGCACGCTGGTTCGACGAGGACTGGACACCGCAATTTGACAGCGAAGCCTGGGCCAACACCGTCGACTTCTACCTTGACCTGCTGACCAACTACGGTCCTCCGGGCGCCGCGAACAACGGCTTCAACGAGAACCTCGCGCTGTTCCAGCAAGGCAAGTGCGGCATGTGGATTGACGCCACCGTCGCCGCGTCCTTCGTGACCAACCCCAACGACTCGACCGTCGCCGACAGCGTCGGCTTCGCCCTTGCGCCCGACAACGGCCTTGGCAAGCGGGGCAACTGGCTGTGGGCTTGGTCGCTGGCGATCCCGGCGGGCACCGACGCGCCGGAAGCCGCGAAAGAGTTCGTCGCATGGGCCACGTCCAAGGCTTACACCGAACTGGTGGCCGAGAACGAAGGCTGGGCCAACGTCCCGCCGGGCACCCGGACCTCGCTGTACGAGAACCCCGAGTACCTTGACGCGGCGCCCTTCGCCGAGATGACGCTGCAGTCGATCAATGCGGCCGATCCGACCTCGCCGACCGTCGACCCGGTGCCCTACACCGGCGTCCAGTTCGTCGCGATCCCCGAGTTCGCCGGTCTCGGCACGCTCGTCGGTCAGGAATTCTCGGCAGCACTCGCCGGCCAGCAGTCCGCCGAAGAGGCGCTTGAAGCGGCTCAGGCCTTGGCCACGGACGAGATGGAAGCCGCCGGCTACCGCTGACACCCTTGAAACTGCCGGAGGGGGCGCATCGACGCCCCCTCCTCCCCGGCCACGTTTCGCCGTCGCCCCGCCCGCGCACCTTTCGCGGGGCGACCGCCAAGCGCCGACCGGACCGGGCTTCGGCCCGTACCGCGGGCCCGGCTTTCGGACCCATCGCCGGACATAACGACAAGATCTTCGGACAGACAGGCACGCCGAAGGCGCCAGCAAAGGGGGGAGGACCTGCAGATGGCAACCCAGCATTCCAAATCCGCGGCCCGGATGATGATGGCCCCGGCGGTGATCGTCCTTCTGGGATGGATGCTCGTCCCGCTGGTCCTGACCCTTTGGTTCTCGTTCACCGATTACCGCCCCCTGCGGGGCATCTTCGACTGCTGCGTCGGGTTCCAGAACTACGAGCGGTTCGTCACGTCCTCGTCCTTCATGGACAGCGTCATCACCACCCTTGTCATGGTCGGGGGCATCCTGCTGATCACGGTGATCGGGGGCATCCTTCTGGCGCTGCTGCTGGACCAGCCGATTTGGGGACAGGGTGTCGTGCGGATCCTTGTGATCGCGCCGTTCTTCGTGATGCCCACGGTGTCGGCGCTGGTCTGGAAGAACATGTTCATGAACCCGGTAAACGGGTTGTTCGCCTACGGGTTCGAGTTCCTAGGGCTGGAACCATTCGACTTTCTGACGGCGGCGCCGCTGTTCTCGATCATCCTGATCGTGTCGTGGCAGTGGCTGCCCTTCGCGACGCTGATCCTGCTGACGGCGATCCAGTCGCTGGACAGCGAGCAGCTTGAAGCCGCCGAGATGGACGGCGCGCCGGTTCTGTCGCGGTTCTTCTACATCATCCTGCCGCACCTCGCCCGCGCGATCACCGTGGTGATCCTGATCCAGACGATCTTCCTGCTGTCGATCTTCGCCGAGATCTTCGTGACCACCTCGGGCGGCTTCGGCACCCGGACCCTGACGTACCTGGTCTACCAGCGGGTGCTGGAAAGCCAGAACATCGGCCTTGGCTCGGCGGGCGGTATCATCGCCGTCATCCTCGCCAACATCATCGCGATCTTCCTGATGCGGATCGTCGGCAAGAACCTGGACAAGTAAGGGGAGGAACCGGACATGGCCCGCGCTGTCACCACCCGCCGCAAGGCGATCACCACCGCCGCCGCATGGATCATCGGCCTGCTTATCTTCTTCCCGATCCTGTGGACCATCCTAACCTCGTTCAAGACCGAGGCCGAGGCGATTGCCGATCCGCCCAGCTTCCTGTTCTTCAACTGGACGCTCGAGAACTACACCGTCGTGCAGGAACGGTCGAACTACCTGCGGTTCCTGTGGAACTCGGTGGTGCTGTCGGTGGGTTCGACGATCCTTGGCATCATCATCGCCGTCCCCGCCGCATGGTCGATGGCCTTCGTGCCGGGCCGTCGGACCAAGGACGTGCTGCTGTGGATGCTGTCGACCAAGATGCTTCCCGCGGTGGGCGTGCTGTTCCCGATCGTGCTGATCGCCCGGACGCTGAACATCTTCGACAGCTACATTCTGCTGATCGTGGTGCTGACGCTGATCAACCTGCCGATCATCGTGTGGATGCTTTACACCTACTTCCGCGAAATCCCGGGCGAGATCCTGGAAGCCGCGCGGATGGACGGCGCCAGCCTGCGCGAGGAAATCCTGTACGTGCTGACACCGATGGCCGTGCCCGGCATCGCCTCGACCGTCCTGCTGAACATCATCCTCGCGTGGAACGAAGCGTTCTGGACGCTCAACCTGACCACCGTCCGGGCCGCGCCGCTGACCGCGTTCATCGCCAGCTACTCCAGCCCCGAAGGGCTGTTCTACGCGAAACTTTCGGCCGCCTCGACAATGGCAATCGCGCCGATCCTGATCCTTGGCTGGTTCAGCCAGAAACAACTTGTCCGCGGCCTGACCTTCGGCGCGGTGAAATAAGAAAAGGGGGGACTGACCAATGGGCAGCATCACGCTGAAACAGGTGACGAAAAGCTTCGGCGAAGTGAACGTCATCCCGCCGCTGGACCTTGAAATCAACGACGGCGAGTTCGTGGTCTTCGTCGGCCCCTCGGGGTGCGGCAAGTCCACCCTGCTGCGGCTGATCGCGGGGCTGGAGGACGTGACCTCGGGCCATATCGAGATCGACGGCAACGACGCCACGATGGTGCCGCCCGCGAAACGCGGCCTGGCGATGGTGTTCCAGTCCTACGCGCTTTACCCGCACATGTCGGTGCGCAAGAACATCGCCTTCCCGATGAAGATGGCGGGCGTGCCGCAGGCCGAACAGGAAAAGCGCATCGCCAACGCGGCGAAGGTGCTGAACCTGTCCGATTACCTCGACCGGCGCCCCGGCCAACTGTCGGGCGGCCAGCGCCAGCGTGTCGCCATCGGCCGCGCCATCGTCCGCGAGCCCGAGGCGTTCCTGTTCGACGAACCGCTGTCCAACCTCGACGCGGCGCTGCGGGTGAACATGCGGCTGGAGATTTCCGAGCTGCACAACACCCTTGAGACCACGATGATCTACGTCACCCACGACCAGGTCGAGGCGATGACGATGGCCGACAAGATCGTCGTGCTTCACGCCGGTCATATCGAGCAGGTCGGCAGCCCGCTGGAGCTGTACAACAACCCGCGCAACAAGTTCGTGGCGGGTTTCATCGGCTCGCCCAAGATGAACTTCGTCGAGGGGGCCGAGGCCGCCGGTCATGACGCGCACACGATCGGCGTGCGTCCGGAACACATTGCGCTTTCCACGACCGAGGGTCGCTGGAAGGGCACGGTCGGCGTCGCCGAACATCTGGGCTCGGACACGTTCCTCCACGTCCATGCCCCCGGCGTCGCCGACCCCCTGACCGTCCGCGCGACGGGCGAGTTCAACGTGCGCCACGGCGACACCGTCTACTGCACGCCCGACCCCGCGAAGATCCACCGCTTCGACGCGCAGGGGCTGCGGCTGACATGAACAGACTGGACGGCAGATGCGCGCTGATCACCGGCGCGGCGCGTGGCATCGGGCTGGCCTTTGCGCAGGCCTACGTGGCCGAGGGCGCGCGGGTGGCCATCGCGGACATCGACATCGACCGGGCGCGCGCCGCCGCCGAGGAACTGGGCGATGCCGCCATCGCGGTGAAGATGGACGTCACCGATCAGGCCAGCATCGACGCGGCCGTGGCCGAGACGGTTGCGATGCTGGGCCGGATCGACATCCTGATCAACAACGCCGCGCTGTTCACCGCCTCGCCCATCGTCGACATTGAGCGGGCCGATTTCGACCGCGTGTTCTCGATCAACGTGGGTGGCGTGCTGTTCACCATGCAGGCGGTCGCACGCCACATGATCGAGCGTGGCGGCGGCGGCAAGATCATCAACATGGCCAGTCAGGCCGGACGGCGCGGCGAACCGCTGGTCGCGGTCTACTGCGCCACCAAGGCCGCCGTCATCTCGCTGACCCAGTCGGCGGGTCTGAACCTGATCGGGCACGGCATCAACGTGAATGCCATCGCCCCCGGCGTCGTCGACGGCGAGCACTGGGACGGCGTCGATGCCTTCTTCGCCAAGTACGAGAACAAGGCCCCCGGCCAGAAAAAGAAAGAAGTCGGCGAGGCTGTTCCCTTCGGACGCATGGGCACGGCCAACGATCTGACCGGCATGGCAATCTTCCTGGCCTCGCCCGAGGCCGACTACATCGTCGCCCAGACCTACAACGTCGACGGCGGCCAATGGATGAGCTGAGAGGCTGATATGTCCGTTAAACTTTCCCTCGCGAATCTCGATGCGCTGCCCGCGAATGTGGGCCGCCCGGGCTATGCCCGCGCGGATCTGTCCGCTGGCATCCTGCATTTCGGTGTCGGCAACTTCCACCGCGCGCATCAGGCGATGTATCTCGACACGCTGATGTCGGCGGGCAAGGCCCGCGACTGGGCGCTGGTCGGCGCTGGCGTGTTCGAGGGCGAGAAGAAGGGCCGTGCCGTGCTGCAGGCGCAGGACTGGCTGACCACCCTTGTGGAACAAGAGGCCGACCGCAGCGAGGCCCGGGTGCTGGGGTCGATGATCGACTTCATCGACCCCGCCGATGCGCCCGCGATCATCGCCCGGATGGCGCAGGACGACATCCGCATCGTGTCGATGACGATCACCGAGGGCGGCTATTTCCTCGACAGTTCGGACCGGTTCGACCCGACCCACCCCGCGATGGTGGCCGACGCGGCGACCCCCGGCACCCCCGTGACGGTGTTCGGCATGATCCTTGAGGGCCTGCGCGCGCGCCGCGATGCGGGTCTGCCGCCTTTCACCGTCATGTGCTGCGACAACATCCCCCACAACGGAGAAGTCACGCGCACCACGCTGACCGGCCTTGCGCGCATGTGCGACCCGGCTTTCGCCGACTGGATCGTCGCCAACGTGTCCTTCCCGAACGCGATGGTCGACCGGATCACCCCGGCGACGACCGACCGCGAACGCAAGATCCTAGCCGACGATTTCGGGGTACAGGACGGCTGGCCGGTGTTCTGCGAAGGCTTCACCCAGTGGGTGCTGGAGGACGATTTCCCCCTTGGCCGCCCCCCGTTCGAGGACGCGGGCGTTCAGTTCGTGCCCGACGTGGCACCGTTCGAGTTGATGAAGCTGCGCATCCTCAACGGCGGCCACGCCACCATCGCCTATCCCGCCGGCCTGATGGACATCCATTTTGTGCACGAAGCGATGGAGAACGATCTGGTCCGTGCCTTCCTGCGCAAGCTGGAAGAGACAGAGATCATGCCGAACGTGCCGCCGGTGCCCGACACCGACCTGAACGACTATTTCGACCTGATCGAACGGCGTTTCTCGAACCCCAAGATCGGCGACACGGTGCGGCGCCTGTGCCTTGACGGGTCGAACCGGCAGCCGAAGTTCATCGTGCCGACGCTGCGCGATGCGCTGAAAGGCGACGGCCCGGTCGAGGGGCTGGCGCTGGAAAGCGCGCTGTGGTGCCGGTACTGCGCCGGAACCACCGACAGCGGCGCGGTGATCGAGCCGAACGACCCCAACTGGGACGCGCTGGTGCCCGTCGCCCTTGCTGCGCGGGAGCGGACGCAGGCGTGGCTGGAGCAAAAGGCGATCTACGGTGACCTTGGGGACGATTCCCGTTTTGCAGAGCCCTTCGCGCGCTGGCTTGGGATGCTCTGGGACAAAGGCACTGCCGCCACCCTGCGCACCTACCTCGGTGACGGCTAAGCGATGCGGGCGGCGCGGCCATCCGGCCTCGTGATCTTCGATTGCGATGGTGTGCTGGTCGACTCGGAACCGATCTCGCTTGCCGTGACTTTGGAAGTGCTGGCCGAAGCAGGCTGCCCGCTGGATCTGTCGACCGGGTACGCCCGCTTTCTTGGCCGGTCGCTGGCCAGTGTCGCGCAGTGGCTGCGCGAAGAGCATGGCGTTGATCTGGACGACGCCCTGAAAGCCCGCCTGCGCGCGCGGCTGTTCCAACGGTTCAAGGCCGAGCTGCGTCCGATCCCCGGGGTCGCCGAGGCTGTCCGCGCGCTGCCCTGCCCCGCCTGTGTCGCATCGTCCAGCCAGCCGGACCGCATCCGCCTGTCGCTGGACCTGACCGAGCTTCTGCCGCTGTTCGATCCGAACATTTTCAGCGCGACGATGGTCGACCGGGGCAAGCCCGCGCCCGACCTGTTCCTGCTGGCGGCATCGCGGATGGGAGTGGCGCCCGCCGATTGCGTCGTGGTCGAGGACAGCCCGCCCGGCATCCGCGCGGCGCAGTCTGCCGGAATGCGGGTCGTGGGGTTCGTAGGCGGGGCCCATGCCGAGCCCGCTGATTTGCATCAGGCGGTTGCAAATCTCGCGCCGGACGCCATCATCTCGGACATGGCGGAGCTTCCCGCAATCGTGCAGGGAACCGCCTAACGGGGTCGGGAGGAGATGGCGCGCAACTTCTGTGCGGTCGATGTCGGTACGCGCAGCGTACGCGCGGGCGTCTTCGCTGAAGACGGTCGGCAGCTGTCGCGCGACGTGGTTGCCATCACCGTCCATTCCGCACGCGCCAGCCACGGCGAATACAGTTCCGAACAGATCTGGCAGGCCGTGTGTACAGCCGTCCGCCGGGCCCTGGACGCGTCGGGCCTTGCCCCGTCGGACATCTCGGGGATCGCCTTCGATGCGACCTGTTCGCTCGTGTTGACCGGCGGCGTGCCGCTTGGCCCTGACGGGCGCGACACGATCGCTTGGTTCGATCACCGCGCACTGGCCGAGGCGCGCGACTGCACAGCGACGGGACATCCCCTGATCGACCGTCACGGCGGGTCGATGTCGCCCGAGATGCAGACACCCAAGCTGTTGTGGCTAAAGCGAAACCGACGCGACTTGTGGGACGCGTTGACCCGCGCCGAGGACCTGACCGACCACCTGACAACCCGCGCCAAAGGCGCGCCGGTCCGATCCGCCTGTACGCTGACGGCGAAATGGGCTTTCGCGCCGGATCTGGGCGGCTGGCAGCAGGATTTTCTTGCCGCCGTCGGCCTGTCCGACCTGTCCGACCGCGCAGGGCTGACGGACCCAATCGTTCCGCCGGGCAGCCGCGCGGGGGGCCTGTCCGAGACCAGCGCGACAGAGCTGGGCCTTGCCGCCGGAACCCCCGTCGCCGCCGGGATGGTCGATGCCTTCGCGGGCACGCTTGGCGGGCTGGCGTCGGCACAGGATCCGGCGGCAACGCTTGCGTTGATCACCGGCACGTCCAACTGCGTCATGTCTATGACGCCTGATCCCTGCGCCGCGCCGGGGCTTTGGGGCCCTTTGCAAAACGCGATCCTGCCGGGGCATTTCGTGACCGAGGGCGGACAGTCCGCCGCCGGGGCCGTGCTGGACCATGTTCTGGCAAGCTGGCCTTGGCCAGACGATGCTGCGCCGCCGGACCATGCTCAGGTGCTGGCGCGGCTGGAACAGTTGGTCGCCCGCGACGGCGCCGCCTTTGGGCGCGGTATTGACGTGCTGCCGGACTTCAACGGGAACCGCTCGCCGCTGGCGGACCCGCTGGCGCTTGGGGTGATCTCTGGCCTGTCGCTGGACCGCAGTCTTGTTGGCCTGTGCGCGTTGTACTGGCGCACCGCGGTGGCGCTGGCCTGCGGTGTGCGCCAGATCGTCGATCAGTTCGAGGCGGCGGGCCACCCGGTCAACGCCCTGACCATCGCCGGGGGGCTGACCCGGTCGGACCTGCTGACACAACTGTTCGCGGATTGCTGCGACCTGCCCGCGTTGCGCCCGGACGCGCCGGACACGGTGATGCTGGGAACCGCGATGGCGGCGGCGGCCGGGTCCGGGCTGTATCCCGACCTGCCGTCCGCCGCACAGGCGATGCGGCGGGGCGTGACGCGGTTCGAACCCGAGGCGGCAGGGCGATACGACCGCGACCATGCCGCGTTCCGGTTGATGCAGCGGCACCGGGCGGACCTGCGCGACCTCGCCACTGGCTAGGCCGCGCAGCAAAGGCCGCTAGAGAAGCGCCGAGATGTGGATCGGGAACGAGGTGACCCTCGTGCCCGTTGCGTGCCACACCGCGTTCGCGATGGCGCCCACCGTGCCCGAGATGCCCATCTCGCCCACGCCCTTCACGCCCAGCGCGTTGACGAAGCGGTCCTCTTCGTCGATCAGCAGCGTCTCGACCGAAGGCACGTCGGCGTTGACCGGGACGTGGTACCCGGCAAGGTCGCCGTTCACCGGTCGTCCCGTGCGCGGGTCGTGGATGCCTTCCTCGTGCAGCGCAAAGCCGACGCCCCAGATCATCCCGCCGTTCAATTGGCTGGCGGCCAGCTTGGGGTTGATGATCCGTCCGGCGGCAAAGGCGCCGACAAGGCGGGTGACGCGGATCTGGAACAGGTCCGGGTCCACCAGCACCTCGGCGAAGACCGCCCCGTGCGAGAACATCGCCCGCGCCTCGGCATCTGCCGGGTTGCGGGCGCCGGTGCCGCTGCCCTCGACCGCGGACAGACCGGCGCGGGCAAGGATGTCGGCATAGCTGTCGGACCGGCTTTCGTCGTCCAGCCGCACCAGCCGCCCGTCCCGCGCCTCGACCCCGGCGTTGTCCGCGCCGAACAGGGGCGAGTCCGGGTCCTTCATCGCGATCTCGGCCAGTTTTGCCACCGCATCCGAACCAGCGGCGAACAGCGCGCTGCCCGCCGTGGCGGTATGCCCCGATCCGCCCGCGACACCGCCGTCCGGCTGGTCCGAGGTGCCAGAACGGAACTCGACCTTGTCGGCGTGAAGCCCCACACCGTCCGCCGCGATCTGGGCCAGCGCGGTCCATGCGCCCTGCCCCATGTCGGCGCCGGCGGTCTCGACCAAAGCGGTACCGTCGGCCTTCAGGACGGCGCGCGCCTGCGCCTGAAACATCGGCGCGGGGAACATCGCGGTGCCCATGCCCCAGCCCTTCAGCCGCCCGAACTCGTCCTTCATCATGCCCGGCGCCAGCGGGCGACCGGCCCATCCGAACCGCTTCGCGCCCTCGGCGTAACACTCGCGCAGGTTCTTGGACGAGTATTCCTTGCCCGAGGCCGGGTCGGTCTCGGCATAGTTCAGCAGGCGGAAGTCCAGCGGGTCCATCCCCGCCTCTTCCGCCATCCGGTCCATCGCGACCTCCAGCGCGGCGGATCCCGTCGCCTCACCAGGGGCGCGCATCGGTCCCGGCGTGCCGGTGTCCTGCCGCACAGCCCCGTGCGAGCTTTGCAGAACCGGGGCGGCGTAGGTGTTCTGCGAGGCGTTGGCCGCACCCTCGATGAAGTCGTCGAAGCTGCTGGTCGTTGCGACCGCATGATGCTTGATCATCGTCAGCCGGTTGTCGCCATCGGTGCCCAGCGTGACCGTCTGGCGCGTCGCGCCCCGATGCTGCACCGGGCCGTACATCTGGTCACGGCGCAGGGTCAGCTTCACCGGGCGCCCGGTCAGCTTCGCCGCGAGGATGCACAGCAGTTGCGGCCCCACAAGGATCGCCTTCGACCCGAAACCGCCGCCAAGGTAGGGGCTGCGCAGGGTGACGTTTTCCGGCGGGATGCCGAAATAGGCCGCGAAGCCGCCGCGCGCCATGACGATGGCTTGGTTCGGGGTGTCGATCGTCAGGCGGTCGCCGTCCCACTGGGCGACGATGGCATGAGGCTCCATCGCATTGTGGTACTGCATCGGCGTGGCGATTTTCGTCTCGACCACCTTCGCCGACGCGGCTTCGGCGGCCTCGGCGTCACCCTTCTCGAACGTCGGATTTCCGCCGATCCCGACAGCCGGCGGGTCATAGGCCTCGCCACCGTCGAAGCCGATCCGCGCGGGCTGTTCGTCATAGGTCGGCGCCAGAAGGCGCGCGCCCTCGGTCGCCGCCTCCAGCGTTTCGGCGATCACCAGCGCGATCGGCTGGCCCGCATAGCGCACCGTGTCGTTCTGCAACGCCTCGGTCCGCCACGCGAAGAAGTGGTGCTTTTCGTCCGGGTCCAGCGCAAGCGGCGGCCGGTTGTCGGGCGTCATCACCTCGACGACGCCGGGATGGGCCTTGGCGGCTTCGACATCCAGCGAGGTCACGCGCCCCCGCGCGATGCCAGCCCCGGCGTAGACCGCGTAAAGCAGGCCGTCGGGGCGGTTGTCGGCGGCATAGGTCGCGGCGCCGGTGACCTTGGCGATACCGTCGCGGCGGCTCATCGGCTGGCCGGCGTTCGACCCAAGTCTTACGTGGCCGGCGGTCGGATTCAACGTGTCAGGCATGGGCGTCTGCTCCATTCTCGAAGACGGATGCGGGCAGCGCGGGCATCCGCTCTGGCGTTCCCGTGGCCGCGTTGGTCAGCGCACGCACCGCGATCCGGCGCGCGAGTTCGATCTTGTGGGCGTTGTCGCCCGAGGCCCGCGCCCCCGCGACCAGCAGGTCCGCCGCCTTGGCGAAGGCCGTCGCATCGGCGTGCTGTCCGACCAGCGCGGCCTCGGCCTTTGCCACCCGCCACGGCCGCGCCGCGACGCCGCCCAGCGCGATACGCGCCTCGGCGATGGTGTCGCCATCCATCCGCAGCATCGCCGCGGCAGAGACCAGCGCAAAGGCGTAGGACGTCCTTTCGCGAAGCTTCACGTAACGGGCGTTGGACGCAAACGAGGTGCTGCCTTCGGGCAGGATCAGCGCGGTGATCAGTTCGCCCGCCGCCAGATGCGCGCCACCGGGACCGTCGGCATCGGGCAGCGTCAGGAAATCCTCCAGCGCGACCTCGCGCCGCCCGTCCGGGCCCGCGATGTCCACCATTGCTCCCAGCGCGACCAGCGGCACGCAGAAGTCCGACGGATGGGTGGCGATGCACTGCTCGGTCCAGCCAAGCACCGCGTGGTTGTCGGTCACGCCGCCCAGCGCCGCACAGCCCGATCCGGGCGCACGGCGGTTGCAGGCGCTGAGCGGGTCTTGGAAATAGCTGCAACGGGTCCGCTGCATCAGATTGCCGCCCACCGTCGCCGCGTTGCGCAACTGCGCCGAGGCACCGGACAACAGCGCCTCGGCCACCGCCGGACAGGCTGCCGCAAACGCGGGATCGCGGGCGAGGTCGGCGTTCCGCACAAGCGCACCGATCTTCCAGCCGCCGCCCGGCAAAGCCTCGATCCCGTCAAGACCCGGCAGGCGCGTGATGTCCACCACGGTGCCCGGCTGCGCGACGCCGATCTTCATCAGGTCCAGCAGGTTCGTGCCGCCCGCAAGGAACGCGGCGCCGGGCTGAAGCCCCGCCTGCACCGCCTCGTCGACCGATCCCGGCCGGAGATAGTCGAACAGGTTCATGCCGATTTCCTTTTCTCGTCAGCCATGCGGCGCTGTGCGTCCTGCACGGCGGCGGTGATGCCGGGATAGGCGGCGCAGCGGCAGATGTTGCCGCTCATGCCCTCGCGGATGCGTTCGGCGTCGTCCGCCCCGCCCTCGGCGATCAGGCCCACCGCGCTCATGATCTGGCCCGGCGTGCAGTAACCGCACTGGAAGCCGTCGCATTCGACGAAGGCGGCCTGAACCGGGTGCAGGTCGTCGCCCTGCGAAAGCCCTTCGATCGTCGTCACCTCGGCGCCGTCGTGGCTGACGGCCAACGCAAGGCACGCGTTGATGCGCCGCCCGTCCACCAGAACGGTGCAGGCGCCGCACTGGCCGCGGTCGCAGCCCTTCTTGGTTCCGGTAAGACCCACCCTGTCGCGCAGCACGTCCAGAAGCGTGGCGCGGGGGTCTTCCAATGGCACGTCACGGCGTTCGCCGTTGACGGTAAGGCTGATGGACAGGGTCATGATCCCTCCGGATGTTGGATGTCGTTGCGGCAGACCGCCGGTGGCCCCGGCTGGGGGCCTTTCGCCCCGGTCTTTATCGGTGCAGACTTGACGCGGGCCGGTGTGCCCGCTGAATTCAATATACGGAGGCACCCTCCGTTTATCAACCCTGTCGCTGACACGACGGGGTTTCGGATGTGCGAGATGGACGGCGAACCAAAGAAAACAGGCAGAAAGCCGCGGGCGGATTCGATCCGCAACCGCGAGAAACTGCTGGCCGCTGCCTCGTCGATCTTCTCCGCCGGCGGGCCGGGCGCCAGCCTAGAGGCGGTCGCGAAAGAAGCCGGGGTCGGTATCGGGACGCTGTACCGGCACTTCCCTACCCGCGAGTCTTTGTTTCAGGCCGTCTATGCCCGCGAGGTCGACGAACTGGTGACGCTGGCCGAAACCCTATGCGCCGAAAGCAACGACCCCGTCGCCGCGCTGCGCCGCTGGATGCACGCCTGCGTGCGGACGGTGGCCACCAAGCGCGGGATGCTGACGGCGCTGTCGCCCAGCACCGACGGCTCGGCCGAGTTTCTGGCCGAACGATCTGCGCGGCTGCGCAGCGCCGTGGCCGACCTGATGCAGCGCGGCGCGGAAACGGGACGGCTTCGGTCGGATGTCACGCCCGAAGAGGTCATGCGCGCCTTCATCGCCATCTGCTACATGCAGCAGGACGACGGCTGGCAGGACACGGTGACGCGACTGCTTGACGTGTTGGTCGACGGGCTTTCGGTCCCGGGGCAAGAAAACGGCTGACACCACAGGCGGCGCGCGGCGTCACGCGGGCTGAGTAAGTTCCAGCGTCAATTGGCCGGATCGAAAGCTGCCCCGGATCAGATAGTTACGGCTTCGGACCTCGGGATAGCCCTCGGCCCAGTCGCGGAACCTGTCGTTGGTGACCACCCGTGCGTTCATTTTCCGCGCGGCATCAAGGATGAACGGGTCGGCGGGCGTCCCTCTGGGAACGACCAGAACGTGGTCCGTCTTCAGGCTCAAGATGCGCGCAAGCGCCTGATCGTTCATGTGCCGTCCAAACAGCTTGTACCCGGCGTTCGCATCGAAAACGATCCCGGCGGAATAGCCCGACCGCGCAAGGTGGTCGAGCAGCGCCTTTACAGGTTTCAGCGACGGCGTTCCGTCGTCCCAGTGCATCACGTTCGACCCGTCGATCACGACCACGGGCCGCGATTTGCCCGACCTGCCCGGCCTTCGTCGCCACAGCGCCGCGAGGCACAGCACCAAGCTGGCGGCGGCGCTGGGACCCGCCAGAAGCAGGAAATCCGAATATTCGGGACGCAACAGCGCCACTGCGACGCCAGCGACGGACACGAAGAAAATAAGCAATGGGGCGATCATAAGAAATCGTCGTGCAGTGGAAATATGCCAACACGCTACGCCCTGTTCCCTGTCCCGGCAACAGCGCGGTGACGCTTAGTCGCCCGTGCTTCCGCCGTCCGGCGACAGGACGTAGGTATCCATCACCCAGCCGTGCGTCTCTCGGGACACCTCGCGCAGGCGCTCGATCTCGTCGCGGACGTCGCGCAGCTTGCCTTCGACAAGGATCTCGTCCGGGCTTCCTACATATGCGCCCCAGCGGATGTGGATGTCGCCGTCGATCTCTTGCAGCCCCTTCTGGGTATCCAGCATCACCACGACGTTTCCGCCCGTGTCGGGAAAACCGGCGGCAAGCTGCCGGCCCGTCATGATGGTCAGCGACTCTCCGATCCGGTTCAGCGCGACCTTGTGCCGGGCCGCCAGCGCCGAGACGCTGCTGATGCCGGGGATTACGTCGACGTTCAGGTCGAACGCACCGGTGGCATGAATCCTGTCGAGGATACCCAGCGTGCCATCGTACAGCGACGGATCGCCCCAGACGAGGAACGCGCCGACTTCGTCCTCGGCCAGCTCGTCCCTCAAAAGCCGTTCATAGATCTGCCGGACCTTGGCGCGCCATTCCTTCACGTCGGTCTTGTAGGCCCCTGCCTTCGACCGCTCGGGGATGTCGAATTCCACGAACCGGCAAGCCTCGCCGTCCATGTAGCGGTCGCAGATCTCGTGACGCAGGTGAAGCAAGCCCGCCTTGTCCGCGCCCTTGTTGGGCAAAAACACGACCTGTGCCCGGTTCAGCGCGTTGATCGCCTGAACGGTCATGTATTCGGGATTTCCGGCTCCGATACCGATCACGCTGATGCGCCGCTTCACCGGCTGAATTTCCATCGGGGACACGCCTTCTTCCTGTGTGGCTTTCACCAATGGCCACTGCCGGCCCACCATATCCGACACGCCGCCAGCTTCAACGCGGCGCGCTGCGGCGAGCCGTCATGGACCCCGGTCGGACAGATAGGAAAGGTGGTGCCCCCAGAGAGACTCGAACTCCCGACATCCTGATTACAAATCAGGCGCTCTACCAGCTGAGCTATAGGGGCGCAGCGCGAGAGATAAGTGGAAAGGCCGAACGAGTAAAGCATGGATTGGCCCACGCGGCGTCAGCGGTTCGCCCGCGCCAACAGCAGCACCGCCAGCAATCCGACCAGCACCACCAAAAGCGCGGCCGGAGACGCCTCGCCGATCTGTTCCAGCGATGCCTTCTCGTGCACGCGGGTGGCCAGCGTGTTGTAGTTGAAGGGCCGCAGAAGAAGCGTTGCGGGGAGTTCCTTCACGCAGTCGACGAAGACCAGCAGCAATGCGGTTCCGACCGAGCCACGGATCAGCGGGACGTAGACCTCGCGCAGGGCGCCGCCGGCGGTGCGGCCCAGCGACCGCGCGGCCATCGGCAGGTTGGGCGACACCCGCCCCATCGCCGCATCCGCCGCACCTTGGGCGATGGCGAAGAAGCGCACCGCGTAGGCGTAGATGATCGCGAAGGCAGATCCGGTCATGACAAGGCCGATGTCCCAGCCCGTCGCCGCCTCGACCGCGTCGGCGACAGCGTTGTCGGCGGCGGCCATCGGGATCAGCAGGCCCACGCCCAGCACCGCCCCCGGCGCGGCATAGCCGATGGTGGTGATCGGCAGCAGCGCACGCGGCACGCCGCTGCGGGCCAGCCGGACGCCGTAGACAAGGAACAGCGCCGCCGCGACGGTCAGGACCGAAGCGATGCCGCCGACCGTCAGCGTATGCCACAGTGCCAGCAGCAGGCCCCGGTCGACCCAGTGTTCGGGATTGTCCAATGCGTGGCTCAGGATCACGCCGCCGGGCAGCAGGAAGCCCAGCGCGAAGGGGAACGTACAGAACGCCAGCGCCAGCGCCGCCGCGCCGCCTTTCAGCGGCTGCGGCTCGACCGGGCGCTGCGACCGGGACAGGCGGTAGAACCGGCTGCGGCGGCGGCCAAGCTTCTCTAGCCCGACCAGAAGCAGGATCAGCACAAGGATCACGCTGGCGATTTGCGCCGCGCCGCCCGCGTTGCCGGACTGTAGCCAGACGCTGAAGATACCGGTGGTCAGGGTCTGCACCGCGAAGTAATCGACGGTGCCGAAATCGCTGACCGCCTCCATCATCGCGACCGCAGTCCCGGCGGCGATGGCGGGGCGCGCCAGCGGCAGGCCGACGCGCCAGAAGCGGCGGAACGGCCCCGCACCCAGCGCCTGCGCAACCTCGAACGTGCTGCCGGACTGGTCGCGGAACGCCTGTCGGGCCAGCAGGTAAACGTAAGGATACAGCGCGCCCGACAGCACGATGATGGCGGCCCAGCGCGAGCGGATTTCGGGGAACCAGTAGTCGCGCGAGGTCTGCCAGCCGAAGGTCTCGCGCAGGGCGGTCTGAACCGGCCCGGCGTATTCAAGGAAATCCACCAGCGCGTAAGCGCCGACATAGGCCGGGATCGCCAGCGGCAGCAGGTTCAGCCACTGCAGAACCTTCGATCCCGGAAAGCGGTACATCACCATAAGCCACGCCAGCCCCGCCCCCGTCGCGGCGCACAGCGCGCCCACCGACAGGGTCAGCAGAAGCGTGTTGCCAAGGTAACGCGGCAAGGTGGTGGAAACGAGGTGCGGCCAGATGTTCTGGGTCGGGTGGAAGGCGATCCAGATCACCGACAGGATGGGCAGCACGACCGCCGCCGCGATAACGGCGGCGCCGACCGACCAGCGGTCTGCCCGCCACCGTGCGCGCGGGCGGCCTTGCTGAAGGATCTCTCCGGACATGGTGGGCAGTTATCCCGTCGCCCGGGCGCTTGTCCACCGTCCCTCTTGCCGTTTGGCGGCGGCGGACAGGGCCAGCGCGACGCGGCCCCGAACCCGGGCCTGAACGAGGATGACCCCCGAAGGGTCAGCCCATGCCCAGCGCCGACTTGTACATGTCGAGAACGGCTTCTTCCTCGGCGATGTCGTCGGGCTCGCGCTTGCGCAGGGCGATCACCTTGCGCATGACCTTGGTGTCATAGCCACGCCCCTTGGCCTCGGCCATCACCTCTTTCTGCTGGTCGGCGATGTCTTTCTTCTCGGCCTCCAGCCGTTCGAAACGCTCTATGAACTGGCGCAGTTCATCGGCGGTGACGCGGTAGCTGTCCGGCGGGGTGTTGTCGGGTTGGTCCATTCGGCGGGTCTCCTGCTCTGGCCATTGATGTCCGGCCTCTTGGGTATCCGGATTACCGCCCGCCCCCCATCCCCGCAAGGGGCAGACTTGCCCGTGCGCGGGTTCCGGGGTACCCGCACCGCAGAGCGGCCGGGGAAGGCCCCGCGGCAGAAGAACGGGAGAGCGCGATGGATTGGCTGATCTGGCTTGGGGCGGCGGTGTCGCTGGTGGGGCTTGTAGGGCTTGTCTGGTGCATCGTCATCGTCGTGCGGGCCAAGCGCCAGAACCTAAGCGACGACGAACTGCGCGACCGGGTCCGCCGGGTCATCCCGCTGAACATGGGCGCGCTGCTGCTGTCCGTGTTCGGGCTGATCATCGTGGTCTTCGGGATCGTTCTGGGCTGAAGTTTCCCGGGCTGATGCTTCGGACTGGCCACCGCCCTGCTGAGGCCAGACCGGACCTTGGACGCGGAACAGGTGGGAGGCGGCTTGGCGGGACATTGCGGCCAATTGGCTTGTGACCGCTCTGCGTGCAACGGCCTGACGCCTTGGCAAAAACCTCAGTCTTTGTCTGCCAACAGCTCTTCAAGCATGGCACATTTCGCCTCGCCGCTTTCGCAGGACGCCACCAAATCCTCTAAGGCGGCTTCTATCTTTCTCAGATCGGAAATTTTATCTCGGACGTCCGACAAGTGACGTTTCCCCAACGTCGAAACCTCGGCGCATGCTCCCTCTACGTTGCCGGACAAAGATCGCAAAGCGCGAACATCCGGCAAAGAGAAACCGAGGTCACGACACCGCTTGATGAAGGCCAGCTCTGAAATCTCCGCATCGCTATAAAGTCGCCGCCCATTTGCGGCGCGACCTGGTTTCGCGGTTATGCCTTCGCGCTCGTAGTACCGGATCGTCTCAACCGACACGCCGCTGCGTCTTGAGGCTTCTCCAATCGCAAACACGTGATGCCATCCCACTTGATCCTGTAGTGGCTACAGGATGCATAAAGCCATCATGAACACAAGAACGCACACCGACGCCGTCAATGATGAAACGGGCGCGCAGTTTTTTGCTGATGAGCAATCAACGAAAACCCGATGGATAGCGGCTGGAGGTGTTCTTGGCGCTGTCGCAGCATCGACTTGCTGCATTGTCCCATTGCTTTTTTTCAGCCTTGGTGTCTCGGGAGCCTGGATCGGCAACCTTACAGCCTTGGAGCCATATAAGCCCGCCTTCATCGCCGTTACTCTTGGTTTCCTCGGTTACGGTTATTGGTTGGTCTACCGCAAGCCCAAGCCATGCGATGACGGCGCAGCTTGCGCACGCCCCCTGCCAAATCGGCTTGTTAAATCAGCACTTTGGGTTTCGACCGGATTGGTGTTGATCGCCCTGTTTTGGAACTGGATCGCGCCTGTAGTTGCCCCTATCCTACTAGGCCTCTGAAAGGAAAATGATGAAACGACTTCTCGCACTCACGGCAACATACGCCATAATCGCAACCGCAACTTTCGCCGAAGAGAGTTCCGTCAACCTCTCGGTTCCCGGCATGTTCTGCGCCAGCTGTCCCTTTGTTGTGCAGGCGGCAATCCAAGAGGTGGATGGTGTTATATCCGTTGCCACCGACGTAGATGAGCGCACCGCTTTGGTGGTCTATGACGACGCCTTTGCGTCGCCTGAAGCGATTGCTGCGGCATCCACAAACGCCGGATACGAAGCAACGGTGATTGAAGGCAACTCCTAGCCAGTGCCGCGGTATTCAAGCCTTGCAGGTCTGGGGTTGGCAGGCAGCGCGCTGGCGGCAGCCTGTTGCGTGACGCCGCTGCTGCCTTGGCTATTTTCCATTCTCGGGATCAGCGGGGCACTCGGATACGTTTACCGTGACGATGTGCTATTGCCGCTTTTGGCCGGATTTCTACTACTGACGGGGTATGCCTTATGGCGACGCAAACAACAGAAATAACTCTCCAATCGACGATCACATGCCCGGAATGCGGCCATTCTGTAGAAGAAACCATGCCGACGGATGCCTGCCAGTGGTTCTACGAATGCACGTCGTGCAAAACAGTCCTTAAGCCCAAAACCGGCGATTGCTGCGTGTATTGCTCCTATGGGACAGTCGCTTGCCCTCCGATCCAAGAAGGCAGTTCCTGCTGCGGATAAACGGAGTTCAACTCGCAATCGGAGACATTCGCTGCACCGCATCCGAGGGTCAAGTCGGGCTCGCTGCCGACCTTCGCTGCATGGCGCACGAACGGCAGGTCCGCCTTGGCGAAGGCGATCTGGGTCCGCGACCTGACAGGAAGGTCACTTTAGTCCGACACCTGACAGTCAGGGTCCGTTTAGACCGGTACGTTGTCGAAGAAATCGTCGGCGTCCTCGTCTTCCAGCCTTTGGCTGAGACGGACGTAGTTTTCTGGGAGCGGAAGCCCGAGAGCTTCGTACTCGGCAAGTGTGCGCCGCAGTTGTTCCTGCAGCATCGCCTTGTTCTCGGGGTGCCTCTGGATCTCGTCCAGCAGGCCGCTGACCGTCGCCTTGAACCTTTCCAATGCCATTTCCGTGTCCTCCTTCTCGGTCTGGCACGCTGCCACCGCGTGGCGGATCGTCCGGTCGGCTCCCCTCAGGACCGGGCCGTCGCCCCCGCGCAGGTACGGCACAACGGGGTATAGGGTACCACATCCAACCGCTCAGGTTGAATGACTTCACCGCAACGTGCGCAATAGCCGTATTCGCCCGCGTCGATCCGGTCCAAGGCCGCGCGGATCATAGAGATTTCGACCTGCCCGCTGGTGCCAAGCGTTTCCAGCACCTCGTCGGTTTCACGTTCCGTCGCCAGATCCTCCCAATCCTTGGACTGGTGCGAATCGATTTCGGTCTCGATTCCCTGCAAGCGGGCTTCAAGCTCTGCCAGGCGCTTTTCCAGCACTTTGCGGCGGTCTTCCGTGGTCGTCATGGGCATCTGGTTCTCTCCCCTTTGCCCGAAATTACCCAGCACGCCCCGTTGCGGCCTTGATCCACGTCAAGATCCCGACGGGCCGCACAGGCCGAAAGGGCCCCCATTGAAACACATGCAGCAATTGTTATATGAGTGCGCTAACGGCCGCCGGGACGCCCGCCCGGGCGCGACTCCGCGATGCGGCAAGGAGTAAACACATGATCGAAATGGACTGGATCTGGGGCCTTGTCGGCGGCCTGATGATCGGCAGCGCCGCGGCGCTTTTCCTACTGGTGAACGGCCGCATCATGGGGGCCTCGGGCATCCTTGGCGGACTGGTGGACGGCTCGGGCCGGTCGAACTGGACGGAACGCGCGGCCTTTATCGCGGGGCTGGTGATCGTGCCGCTGCTGATGCTTCCGCTTTACACCGAGGTCGACACCCACATCTCGACCAACCCGGCCGTGCTGATCGGCGCGGGCTTGCTGGTGGGCGTCGGGACGCGGCTGGCCAATGGCTGCACCTCGGGCCACGGGGTCTGCGGCATCTCGCGGTTCTCGCTGCGGGGCATCGTCGCGACCGTCTTCTACCTGATCGCGGGCGGTGTGTCCGTCCTGCTGTTCAAGCACATCCTGGGAGTCATCTGATGCGCGCGCTGTTTGCCCTTTTCTCTGGCGGCCTGTTCGGCGCCGGGCTGCTTGTGTCGGGCATGGTCGACACCGCCAAGGTCCAAGGCTGGCTGGACGTGTTCGGCGACTGGGACCCGACGCTGGCCTTCGTGCTGGGCGGGGCGATCATCCCGATGACTATCGCGTGGTGGTTCACGATGGGCCGCGCGCCGAAGCTGGGCGGTTCGTTCCCGGCGCCGCCCGAACCGCGGATCGGCCACAACCTTGTGCTTGGATCGGTGCTGTTCGGCGCGGGCTGGGGGCTGGCCGGGCTGTGCCCCGGACCGGCGATGGCCTCGCTGACCTTTGCAGGCTGGTCGGGGCCGCTGTTCGTCGTGTCGATGATCGCCGGGATGCTGTTCGCGCCGCCGGTGCGCAGCTGGGTAGACGGGGTCGCCGCGTCGTCGTAAGGATTCCGTCATGGACATCCGGTACATCACACCCGAATACGCGGTCTCTCCGCAGATCGAACCGACCGACATGGCCCTGCTGGCAGAGCAAGGCTTTACGATGGTCATCAACAACCGCCCCGACGACGAGGTGCCCCCGACGCACCAGTCAGAGGCCATGCGCGCGGCGGCGGAAGCCGCCGGGCTGACCTATGTCGAGAACCCCGTGGTGAACGGGGCGATGACGATGGACATGGTGACCACGCAGGGCCAGTCGATCACGGACGCCTCGGGCGCCGTGTTCGCCTATTGCCGGTCCGGCACGCGGTCGACCATCGTCTGGGCGCTGAGCAACGCGGGCGCACAGCCCACCGATGCGCTGCTGTCGGCGGCTGCCGACGCGGGCTATGACATCTCGGGCCTGCGCGGTCAGATCGAAAGCCTTGCGCAGGGCGGCTGACCGCCCTGCCATCACGCCTGCATCGACGGGCCGGCGCCCAGCCGGTCCGCTTTTCTTTCGCAAGACCGGCGCTTAGCCGTCGCGGTCGAAGGAATACAGCCAGTACAGCGGCGCCTTGCGCACCTCGGTCACGGCGATGCCGGACTCTTCGATGGTCTCAAGGATGTCCTTGCGCACCGACAAAGACGTGGGACACAGCGGCACCAGCAGGTAATCCGCGCTGTCGATCCCTGGAAGCCCGCCATAGTACCACGGCGCCCCGTGCTCCAGACGGTCGAGACTGCTGAACATCCAGTGCCCCATGAATAGGTCGGCCACGAATACTCGCCGCCCCTCGGCGAAACCGTTCTGTTCCAGATCCGTCACGATGGCCTCGAACCACGCGACGATGCCCATCTGCAGTTCGCAATACGGCAGCGGCGTGCCCTGAAAGCTGACCCGCTCCTCGTCCCGCTTTGCCTTGCCGACGCGATCCTCCAGCCCCGATCCCGGCACGTCCAGCGCAACGACGCCGTCGACCCGGTTCGCCCGGATCTCGCGCACCTGCAGGTCGTGATGTTCCGGGTTCCGGACAAGGATCGGCTGATAGTCTGCGGGATCGAGGCTGAGATGACGGAACGGGCTGTAGGCAAGGTTCAGCATGGACGGCGCAGCGAAGGCGATGGCGATCGCGGCGGTCACGCCCAGCGCCTGCGACAATGGCCAGCCAAAGCTGTTGCGCAACTCGGGCCGCACCTCGGGCACCAGCAGAAGCACCGCCAGCAGCATCAGCCATTGCGGATCGTTGCCGAAGTTCTGCCAGGTGACATAGATGAACCCCGGCGCCAGCAGCAGCAGTGCCAGGCCCAGAGTCATCTCTCCGGCCTGCCGCAGCAGGATGATCGCACCTAGCGCGACAGCGGACGCCCCGAGATAGGCGGGCGCCATCACGATGGTGCGCAGCCCGAAGCCCGGTGCGGGACGCACGGTCGAGGCCGACACCTCGCGCAGGTCGTTCAGGTAAGCGACCCAGAAGTCGAGCGTCGCGAAGACCGAAACGATCAGCGCCACCGCCAGCCCGCTGGCCAGCGCGCCGCGCAACGCCTTGGTGTTGCCGTTGGCAAGAAGACCGACCACCACCGGCACAAGGAAGGCGGCGAAGTATGTGACCTTGCACAACGCAAGGAACGCCAGACCGACGCCGATGATCAATCCGTCCAGCACGTCGTTGCGGATCTCGCGCGGGGGCAGCACCGCCAGCACGATCACGACGTAGCTGACCGCCCACGCCCACCGGTTGTAGTGCATCGAGATCGACACCGACCGTTCCGTCTCGCCGTGCACCAGCGCCATCACCAGCACCAGAACCGACAGACCGAACAGGTAGGCCGCGCGGCGCGGCAGCCGGCTCATCCCGGCCCAGAACACCGCTGGCAGCAAGATGAAGGCCAGCAGGACCTGACTCAGCAGGATCGAGATCCCGACGCCAAGCCCGAGGTTGAGGAACAAGACGACCGGCGCGAAGGCCAGCAAGCCGATCGGCGTCATGAAATCAAGATGCGGCCACTCGCCGCTCGCCATGCGGAACAGGATCTGCAGAAGGTGCAGCGTGTCGCCTTCGTGCTTGGCCAGATAGAAGCCGCCCTTGGCCAGCGTGACAGAGCCGAGGACCACGATCACGGCCACCAGAAACGCAATGAAAACTGCGGGATTAGGTCTGCTCATGCCCTCGGTGTGTCCATTTTTCTGCCACAGTAACCTGTCAGAAAACCAACGAAGTCAACCTGTCAAGGGTCGCGACCGGAACACCCGGAGCAGATCGGGCCGCAAGGCCATATCGTTGGAGAGCAGTCGATGAACATGCAAGCCGCCCCGGTAATGGCGCCCCCGGCCCCGCGTAGCCTGGACGATACCGGCCTGCCCACCGTGGTGATGCGTGACATCCTGCTGAAGACGATGTTCCGCCGCAATCTCGAGCAGGTGACAGAGCTTGCCCGCGTGCTGGCGCTGCCGGTTCAGGTCACGCAGGAACTGATCGACCTTTGCCGCACCCAGCGCCTGATCGAGGCGACAGGCACGCTGCACGCAAACTCTGGCGGCGAAATGGGCTATCAGCTGGCCGACGCGGGCAAGGCCCGTGCGCTGGATGCGCTGTCGCAGTCGGAATACTACGGCGCGATGCCCGTTCCGTTGGAAGACTACGGCCAGCAGGTCAAGCGCCAGTCGATCCGCAACATTCACATGTCCCGCGACCAGCTGACCGGCGCGATGGGCCACCTGATCCTGCCGCCCACGCTGATCGACCAGCTTGGCCCAGCGGTCGGCTCTGGCCGGTCGATCCTGATGTACGGCCCGCCGGGCAACGGTAAATCCTCGATCTCGAACGGCATCCGCGACGCGCTGGGCGACACCATCTTCGTGCCGCGCGCCGTGTTCTATTCGGGCCAGGTGATCACGGTTTACGACCCCATCGTGCACACCGTCGCCGAAGAACTGGAAGACGATCCGACGCAGCTGCGCCGCACCTCGAACCGCTATGACCGGCGCTATGTCCTGTGCGAGCGTCCGACCGTGATCACGGGCGGTGAACTGTCCTTGGACATGCTCGACCTTGTCTACAACGCCACTTCGCGCACCTATCAGGCGCCGTTGCAGCTGAAATCCACCGGCGGCGTGTTCATCGTCGACGACCTTGGCCGCCAGAAGGAACCGCCGCAGGCGCTGATCAACCGCTGGATCGTGCCGCTGGAGGAATCGAAGGATATCCTAGCCCTGCAATCGGGCGAAAAGTTCGAGGTGCCGTTCGACACGCTGGTGATCTTCTCGACCAACTTCCACCCGAACGAGATCTTCGACAAGGCGGCCCTGCGCCGGATCTTCTTCAAGATCAAGATCGACGGGCCAAGCCAGAAGGACTTCCTCAAGATCTTCGCGCTGGTCGCGAAAAAGAAGAAGATGCCGCTGGACGAGAAGACGCTCGTGCACCTGATCAAGAACAAGTACCCGACGATCGACAACGTCTACGCGAACTACCAGCCGATCTTCCTGATCGACCAGATGATCGCCATCTGCGAATTCGAGGGCATCCCCTACCAGATGACCCCCGAACTGATCGACCGGGCGTGGGCGAACATGTTCGTGAAGGACGAGAAGATCGTGAAATAGGCAAAGCGCGAAGGAACGACCGCGCTTTCCCCGGCGTTCGCGCCATCCGCTCTGGACCTTGCCTCGGCCCCGCGTCTACATCGCCTCGGACTGAAACCCGAAGAACGAGGACCGACATGGCCGAGATCGAACGCAAACATACCAATGACCGCATGAGCCAGATCGTGACGCATGGCGACACCGTCTATCTGGCCGGCCAGGTCGGCACCGCTGGCGCGGACATCAAGACCCAGACGCAGGACTGCCTCGACAAGATCGACGCGCTGCTGGCCGAAGCCGGCTCTGACAAGAGCCACCTGCTGCAGGCGATCATCTGGCTGGCCGACATGCGCGACTTCAACGACATGAACACCGTGTGGGACGCTTGGCTTCCCGCTGGTGCCGCTCCGGCCCGCGCGTGCGGTCAGGCGAACCTTGCCGCGCCGAACATGATCGTCGAGATCACCGTCATCGCCGCCAAGGCCTGACCCCTAAATTGAAACAAGGGGGCCCGAGCATGCCCCCTTGTTCCACGAACGCGTCACCCGGACCTTCCTCGAACGGGCGGCGCTCATTAGGGCTCCTCCGCCCTACTCCGCCGGCACCGTGGCCGGCTCGTTCGAATTTCGGTCCGGCACGCGGTCCGACAGCGGCAATTCCACCATCAGCAGCGCGACAAGGCAGGCAAGGCAAGCCATGACCGCGCCGATCAGGAAGACCGGCTGAAGCGCGTGGGCGATGCCCAGTCCGACCTGCGCCTGCAGGTCCGGATCCATCGCCGAGATCGCCTGCGCCGTCAGCGCCCGCGGGTTCGCCCCGCCCAGGGCCGACCCAAGCTCGCGCGTCAGCCCGTGCGAGAAGATCGCCCCGAACAGCGCCGTGCCCAGCGACCCGCCGATCAGGCGGAACATGTTGGCGCTTGCCGTACCGACACCGACCATGTTGCCGGGAACCGAGTTCTGGATCGCGGTCACCCCGACGCCCATCACCGGCCCGATGCCGATACCCGCCGCCATGACGCAGACGACGATCAGCCAGTTCGGCGTGGACGGCGACAGCGTCGACAGCGCGCCCATCGCGACGGCCAGCAGCAGGGTCGAGAACACCGGCAGGATGCGATACCGACCGGTGCGCGACATGAAGATGCCCGACAGGGTCGAGGCGGTGATCATGCCCAGCATCATCGGGAAGATGAACAGACCGGATTGGGCCGGGGAAAGCCCCTTCACGACCTGCATGAACATAGGAACGAAGGTGATCGTTCCGAACATGGCGACACCGATGATGGTGCCCACCGTGTTCGACACCACGAAGTTGTTGATCCGGAAAAGCTGCAACGGCAGCACCGGCTCCTTCGCGCGATATTCCGCAGTGATGAAGGCCCCGAGCGCGACGGCAAGCGCCGCGTACAGGGCCAACATCACCGGGCTCGTCCAGGGGACGGGATTGCCACCGATGCTAGCGATGATGACGGCCAGGGAGAGGGTTGCCGCCAAGAGTCCCGCGCCGGCATAGTCGATGACCGGTTTCCGGCGCGGTGGGAGAGACTCCAGCACGATGGCGAGAATGGTAAAGGCCACAAGGCCCAGCGGGACGTTCAGAAGGAACATCCAGCTCCAGTGGAAATGTTGAACGATGAAACCGCCAGCCAGCGGCCCGATGACGGTCGAGAAGCCGAACACGCCGCCAAGGAAGCCTTGATACCGGCCGCGTTGGCGCGGCGGCACGACGTCGGCGACAGTGGCCATCGAAACGACGATCAGGCCGCCGCCGCCAAGGCCCTGCACGAAGCGGCCCAGCACCAGCGTCCAGATGCTGCCCGCCGATGCGCTCAGCAGCGAGCCCACCAGAAAGACGCCGATGCCGATCTGCAGCACCCTCTTGCGCCCGTACAGGTCGCCAAGCTTGCCGAAGACCGGCGCGCCGACAGTGGCCGCCATCAGGTAGGCGGTGATCACCCATGTGATCTGATCGAGACCGCCCAGTTCGCCGACGATGATCGGCAGGGCGGTGGTGACGACGGTCTGGCCCAGAGAGGCCAGCAATAGGACCGAAACGACGGCCACGAAGGTCAGCTTCAGTTTCGCTCGGTCCACGCCGTCAGGATGCGTATGCAAATCCTGTGACACGGTGTTTTCCTTAAAAAAATGTGGCCGAGGACAGGAAAACCGCGACTCGCGGCCTTGATGCCCTCGTGTTGGAACCATACTTGTGCTGCAATCAATTGCATGTCAATAGCATGTATTTGTAAAACTACGTTTCCGCCGTATGATACGGGCAGGATCAAAACTGGAGGACAGGGCCATACCGTCTCGGGATGAAGTCATCGCGGAGTTTCTAGCGTCAGCGGGAATCGCGCACAGCGTCACGGAAGATGCGCTCGACATCGACGCGTCGCTGCAAGCTTGGCGTCGCCGCGTGAACAAACGCGAGCTTGGCCGCGCCGCGCTGCAGGCTTTCGGGCTGGATTCGGAAATCGATCTGCCGCAGCTGGACGTCCTGATCGCGATCTGGGCCCCGTCCAAGGAATTCGGCAAGGACCGCGAACCCGAGACGATGGTCGCAACGGTCGCACAGCGGCTCAACATCGACCCCTCTCGCGCGTCCCGCATGGTGTCCGACCTGATCGGCAAGGGGCTTGCCCGCCGCGCGGTCAGCCAGACCGACGCCCGGCGCACCATTGTCGAACTGACCGACCGGGGCCGCGCCATCGTGGACGCGGTGCGGCGGTTCAAATACCTCGTGATGGGCGAGTTCCTGTCCAGCTGGACCGAGGAAGAGCGCAAAACCTTCAAGCCCCTGCTGGAACGCTTCGTATCCTGGGCGGACGAGGCTTGGGCCATTGGCCCGGAACGCTTCGCCAAGGAAGTGAACGAGATCGCCGAGGGCCTCGCGCGCAAGTGCGCGTCCTGAGGCGGTCGCGATGAGGCACCGGATCTCGGCCGGGGCGCTGGTCCTGCGGGGCGAGACGGTGCTGCTTGCCCGGCACTTCAAACCCGGCCGCTACGATTTCTGGGCGCCGCCCGGCGGTGGCGTCGAGGGGGCCGAGGACCTGGCCGCCGCAGCCGAGCGCGAGTGCTTCGAGGAAACCGGCATCCGCGCACGCAGCCGCAGCCTTGCCTACATCGACGAATTGATCGACGGCCACGGCCGGATGGTCAAGTTCTGGCACGTCGCCGACTATGTCGCGGGAGAGATCGACGTGACCGCCAACCCGGCAGAGGACGAAGCGATCGCCGAAGCCGGCTGGTTTGCGCGCGACGCCCTACCCGCCGGGCATGTCTTCCCGGACGTTCTGCACGGCCGCTTCTGGACCGATCTCGCCGAAGGCTTCCCTGCCCCGGTCAAGCTGCCCCTCAAACAGTCGATCTTCTGAGGATCGACGCGGGCGGGGTGGCACCCTATCTCTGTCCGCATGGTCGCCCTGCCCTCTGCCTTCACCGACTGGTTCGCCTCCAAGGGATGGACCGTGCACCCGCACCAGCAGGCGATGCTGGACCGCGCCGGTGCTCCTGCGCTGATGCTGGTGGCGCCCACCGGGGGCGGCAAGACGCTGGCGGGGTTTCTGCCGACGCTGGCGGAACTGGCCGACGGCGGGCATCAGGGGCTGCACACGCTGTATGTCTCGCCGCTGAAGGCGCTGGCCTCGGACATCCGCCGCAACCTGTCCACCCCGGTCGAGGAGATGCGGCTGCCGATCCGGATCGAGGATCGCACCGGCGACACCTCGGCCACGCAGAAGAAGCGCCAGCGCGCCGACCCGCCCCACATTCTGCTGACCACGCCGGAAAGCCTTGCGCTGCTGCTTAGCTACGAGGACGCGCCGCGCATGTTCGCGGGTCTGCAGCGGGTGATCGTCGACGAGATCCACGCGCTGGCGGAATCGAAGCGCGGCGATCAGTTGATGCTGGGGCTGGCGCGGCTTCAGTCGCTGTGCCCGGACCTGCGCCGTGTCGGCCTGTCCGCAACGGTCGAGGATCCGCCGGCGCTGGCGCGGTTCCTTGCGCGGCATCCCGACCCTTGCGAGATCCTTCACGCCGACCCGGGCCCGGATGCCGACATCCGTATGCTGGAAACCGAAGAGCAACCGCCTTGGGCCGGTGGCGGCGGCGCCTATGCGATTCCGGCGGTGCTGGAACAGGTAAAGCGGCATAAGACGACGCTGATTTTCCACAACACCCGCGCGCAGGCCGAGATCTTCTTTCACAACCTGTGGCTGGCCAACGACGAGGATCTGCCGATCGGCATCCACCACGGCAGCCTTGCCCGCGAACAGCGCCATAAGGTCGAGGCGGCCATGATCGCCGGAGAGCTGCGCGCCATTGTCTGCACCGGGACGCTGGACCTTGGCATCGACTGGGGCGACGTGGATCTGATCATTCAGGTCGGTGCGCCGAAGAACGTCAAGCGGCTGATCCAGCGGATCGGGCGGGCGAACCACCGCTATAACGCACCGTCGAAGGCGCTGTTGGTGCCCGCCAACCGGTTCGAGGTCGTCGAATGCGTCGCTGCGCTGGAAGCGGCAAAGGCGCATCAGCTGGACGGCGACCCGCGCGGCCCCGGCCCCCGCGACGTGCTGTGCCAGCAGATCCTGATCTCCGCCTGCGCCGGTCCAATCGACGCCGACGCGTTGTTCGCCGAGGTTACCACCGCCGGGCCCTATGCCGCGCTGACGCGGGCGCAGTTCGACGCCTGCCTCGATTTCGTGGCCACCGGCGGCTATGCGCTGCGGGCCTATGACCGCTGGCAGCGGCTAAAGCAGGCGCCCGACGGGACATGGACCCTGCGCGACCCGCGCGCGGCGCGGCAGATCCGCATGAACATCGGCACGATTCAGGACAGCGAGCTTGTGAAGGTCCGGATGCGCGGTCAGGGCAAGCCGCTGGGCGAGATCGAGGAGGGCTTTGCCGCGACGCTGACGAAGGGCGACACTTTCCTGATGGCCGGGCGGATCGTCCGATATGAAGGACTGCGCGAAACCACCGTTGAGGTGACACGCACCAACCATTCCAAGCCCCGCGTCGCGACGTTCATGGGCACCAAGTTCGCCACCTCGACCCAGCTGTCGCACCGTATCCTGCGGATGTTCCAGCAGGACAGCTGGCCCGAGCTGCCCGACCACACCGCCGAATGGCTGTCGCTTCAGCGCGAGGTGTCGAAAATGCCCGAGGCCGACCGCCTGCTGGTCGAGACCTTCCCGTGGGACGGGCGCGAGCACGCCTGCATCTACGGCTTTGCCGGGCGCAACGCGATGCAGACGCTGGGCCTGCTGCTGACCCAACGGATGGAAGTTCTGGGCCTGCATCCGCTGGGCTTCGTGTCCACGGATTACGCCGTGCTGATCTGGGGGCTGGACCGTCTGGAAGATCCTGCCGCGTTGTTCGAACCGGGCGACCTGCGTACCGCGTTCGAGACGTGGTTGGGCGGAAACGCGGTGATGAAGCGCACGTTCAAGGCCAGCGCGGTGATTGCCGGGCTGATCGACCGCCAGACCGGCGGCCAGCGCAAGACCGGCAAGCAGGCGACGTTTTCGTCCGACATCCTGTACGACACGCTGCGCCGCTACGACCCGGACCACCTGCTGCTGGAGATCACGCGCGAAGAGGCGCTGAAGGGCCTCGTCGACTTCGGCCGCGTCGAGGAAATGCTGGACCGGACGCGCGGCCGCATCGACCACGTCGCGCTGGACCGTGTGACGCCGCTGGCCGCGCCGATGCTGCTGGAGGTGGGCAAGGTTCCGATCCAAGGCATGGCAACCGACCGGCTGGTGGCGGAAGAGGCAATGCGCCTGATGCAGGACGCAGGTCTGGACGAAAGCCAAAAGGCAAAACCCCGCCGGGGCTGGCGCGTGCCCTATTGACGAGTGCCATACAGCGTCGTCTATCTAGGGAATGCGAGCGGAACAATTACAGAACGAGCAGACGTTCACACTGGCCGGCGCGGAGCTGATCGCCCGGGGCACCGGCGCCCTTTGGTGGCCCACTCAGCGGCTGCTGGTCGTCTCGGATCTGCACCTTGGAAAATCGGAACGCATCGCCCGGCGCGGCGGCAGCCTGCTGCCCCCGTATGAAACACAGGACACGCTGGCCCGGCTGGACGCCGAGATCGAATGGCTCGATCCGCGCAGCGTCGTGTGTCTTGGCGACAGCTTCGACGACGGTCTTGCGCGGGACGGGCTGGACACCGAGGCGGTCGATTGGCTCAACCGGCTGATGGCCGGGCGGCGCTGGGTCTGGATCGAGGGCAACCACGATCCCGGTCCCGTCAGCATCGGCGGCACGCATCTGGCCGAGCTTCAGCACGCCCCGCTTAGTTTTCGCCACATCGCGCGCCCCGGCGCCAGCGGCGAGATTTCGGGACATTACCACCCGAAGGCCACGCTGCACGCCCGTGGCCGTGCCGTGACGCGGCCCTGTTTCCTGTACGACAGCGACCGGGTGATCCTGCCTGCCTTCGGCACCTACACCGGCGGGCTCAGGACCGACGCGCCCGCACTGGCCGGGCTGATGCGGCCAGAGGCGCTTGCGATCCTGACGGGGCCGTTCACTGCCGAGATCCCGATGCCGGGGCGATGCTCTTGAAACCCCGGTTCGACGGATACCGCGACAAGATCCGCGACAGCTTTGCCCGGCAGACCCTGATGGGCACCTTCGGCGCGCGGCTCGACGGGATCGAGCCCGGTCAGGTGACGATCAGCGCGCCCATCATCGACTCGACCAAACAACAGCACGGGTTCGCCCACGCCGCCGTCAGCTTCGGCATCGGCGACAGCGCGGCGGGATATTCGGCGCTGACACTGCTGGACGAAACCGACGAGGTGCTGACGGTCGAGATGAAGATCAACCTTCTGGCCCCTGCGCGGGGGGACCGGCTGCGCGCGGTGGGCCGGGTGATCAAGTCAGGCCGCCGCCTGATCGTCGTCGCCGCCGACGTGTGGGCCGACACCGGCAGCGACAGCACGCATGTCGCCATGCTGCAGGGGACGATGATCCCTGTCCCGGCCTGACATGACGCGCAGCGCGATCGTCATCGGCGCTGGCCCATCGGGTCTTGCCACGGCGGTCTGCTTGCAAAAGGCCGGGTTCGAGGTTGCCGTCCTTGAACGGAACGACCGGATCGGATCGGCGTGGCACGACCACTACGACAGCCTGCGGCTTCACACCTCGCGCAAGACCTCTGGCCTGCCGGGGCTGCCTATTCCCGCCAGCGCGGGCAAATACCCGTCGCGCGCCGACATGGCCGCCTATCTTGAAAGCTATGCGCAGACCTTCGATCTGGACGTCCGGCTGGGCTATGCGGTGGACAGGGTCGATCCCGAGGATGGGGGCTGGATCGTCCGGCACGAACACGGTGACGACTTCGCCGATGTGGTGGTCTTCGCGACCGGGCTGAACGGCCAGCCGAACCGTCCGGACTGGCCCGGCCTTGACGGCTTTCCCGGCCCCGTGATGCACGGGTCCGAATATCGCAATCCGCATCGGTTTCTTGACCGGAAGGTGCTGGTGGTGGGCTTCGGCAACTCTGGCGCCGACATCGCCACCGACCTTGCGGGCGCGGGCATCGCCACCGGCCTGTCGGTGCGGAGCCCGGTCAACATCGTCCCGCTAGAGATATTGGGCGTGCCTGTGACCTCTCTCAGCCTGCTGCGCCGCGCGCTGGGACCGGCCGCCGCCGACCGCCTGAGCGCCCCGGTGATCGAGACGCTGGTCGGCCGCCCCGAGGACTATGGCCTGCGCCGCGCGGACAAGGGGCCGGTGCGGCAGGTCGTCGAGGACGGGCGCGTTCCGATGATCGACGTGGGCGTGCTGGCAGCGATCAAGGCGGGACGGATCGCCGTCCATCCCGGCATCACGCGCTTCGACGGCGGCACGGTCCATTTCGCAGACGACTCGAACGCCACCTATGACACGCTGATCGCCGCCACCGGCTATCGCGTGGATCTGACCGCCTTCCTGCCCGACGTCCCGGACGTTCTTGATGCCAGCGGGCGCCCCAAGGTCTCGGGCGGTCCCAGCGGGCGCAGGGGCCTGTACTTCTGTTCGTACCATGCTTCTCCGAACGGCCAGCTTCGGCAGTCCGCGCAGGAGGCCGCGCAAATCGCGGACCACGCCGCGCAGACACACGGCTGAAGGACGCCGCAGCGCGGCAAAAATCCACTCGCCAAGGCTGGCGAATGCTCCTAAGAAACATGCCATGCGCATCCTTCCCCTTGCCGAGGCGCGGCACCTGCCCCTTTGGCAACGCCCCGTTTCCCTGCTGTTCCTCATGGCGTTCGCCATGCCCATCGCCTTCGCGACGTGGTCGGCGCTGCTGAACAATTTCGTTATCGAGGTCGCGGACTTCACCGGGGTCGAGATCGGCTGGCTGCATACCGTGCGCGAAATCCCCGGCTTTCTGGCCATCGGGGTCATCGCGCTGATCATGTTCATGCGGGAACAGGTTCTGGGCGTCGTCGCGCTTTTGCTGCTGGGCGTCGCGACGGCAGTGACCGCGTGGTTCCCCAGCCTTGGCGGCATCCTGACGATCACCATGCTGTCGTCGATCGGGTTCCACTATTTCGAGACGGTGAACCAGTCGCTGCAGCTTCAGTGGATCGAAAAGGAAAAGGCGCCGCAGCTGCTGGGCTGGATCGTCGGCATCGGCTCTGGCGCGTCTCTGCTGGCCTATGGCCTGCTGGTGCTGACGTGGAAGACCTTCGAGCTTTCTTATAACTTCGTCTACCTCGTGTCCGGCGGCACGACCGCGCTGATCGCGCTGTTCTGTTTCTTCGCCTACCCCCAGTTCGAGGCGCCGAACCCGCAGATCAAGAAGATGGTCCTGCGCCGCCGCTACTGGCTGTACTACGCGTTGCAGTTCATGTCGGGCGCGCGGCGTCAGATCTTCACCGTCTTCGCCGCCTTCATGATGGTGGAACGCTTCGGCTTCGAGGTGCACGAGGTCACGGCGCTTTTCCTGATCAACTTCCTTGCCAACATGCTGTTTGCCCCCCTGATGGGCCGCGCCGTCGCCCGCTGGGGCGAACGCCGGGCGCTGGCTTTCGAATACTGCGGCCTTGCGCTGGTGTTTATGGCCTATGGCGGGATCTACTGGTTCGGCTGGGGCGTCGCGTTGGCGGCTGCGCTTTATATCGTCGACCACATCTTCTTCACCCTCGCGTTCGCACTGAAGACCTACTTTCAGAAGATCGCCGATCCTGGCGACATCGCCCCCACGGCTGCTGTCGCCTTTACGATCAACCATATCGCGGCCGTCTTCCTTCCGGCGGTGCTGGGCTATCTTTGGATCGTGTCGCCGGGCAGCGTGTTCGTTCTTGCCGCGGCGATGGCGGTGACCTCGCTGTGTCTTGCGCTGATGATCCCGCGCCATCCGACGCCTGGTAACGAGACGGTGTTCTCGGGCGGCCTGCCCGCGCCGGCAGAGTAGCAGCCGCGCCCGCCCTGCCCTATATGGGTAAGGACACCCAGGAAGGGAGACACGCGATGTTTACGCTCAAGCGCAAGAAGACCGAGATGGTGACCAAGGCAGACGCGCTGCCCGGTCGGCCGAACCCGATCCCCACCGCAGACACCCACTTCATCAACGGGCGCGACTTGAAGGCCCCGGTGCCCGACGGCATGGAAGAGGCGATCTTCGGCATGGGCTGTTTCTGGGGCGTCGAGCGCAAGTTCTGGCAGACCGACGGCGTCTGGCTGTCGATGGCCGGATATGCCGCCGGGATCACGCCGAACCCGACCTATGAAGAAGTCTGCACCGGTCTGACCGGCCACAACGAGGTGGTGCGCGTGATCTACGACCCGTCGGTCGTCAGCTATGACGAACTGCTGCAACTGTTCTGGGAGGGTCACGACCCGACGCAGGGAATGCGGCAGGGCAACGACATGGGCACGCAGTACCGGTCGGGCATCTACTATTTCACCGACGCCCAGAAGGCCGCGGCCGAGCGGACCAAGGCCGACTTCGCACCGCGGCTGGCCAAGGCCGGCTATGGCGACATCACAACGGAAATCCTGCCCGCGCCCACGTTCTTCTATGCCGAGGACTATCACCAGCAGTACCTCGCCAAGAACCCCGCCGGCTATTGCGGGCTGGGCGGCACCGGCGTGACCTGCCCGATTGGAACCGGTGCGTGACGAACGCGCTGCCGGGCGTCGAGGACGGCGCCTGGTACTCTTGCCTGACCGATGAACTGGAAGCCTTGCGCGCCAAAGCCCGCAGGGCCGTTCATGAGTATTCAAGCATGGATCCCGGCCAACGCGGGGCCTGTGGTCCGCGTCTGCGCGGCCTGCTGGGCGCGTTCGGCGACACCGCGATGATCGAGGCGCCGTTCCATTGCGCCTACGGTGTGAACATCCACATCGGCGATGGCGTCTATCTGAACGCCTTCTGCACCGTGCTTGATACCGCGCGCGTGGAAATCGGCGCGCGCAGTCTGCTGGGTCCCGGCGTCCATATCTATTGCGCCGACCACCACCATGACGCCGCCAAGCGCGCCGAGGGGCTGGAACGCGCCCTGCCCGTCACCATCGGCGCCGATGTCTGGATCGGCGGCCGCGCGGTGATCCTGCCGGGCGTCACCATCGGCGACGGCGCCCTTGTGGCTGCGGGCGCGGTGGTCAGCCGGGACGTTCCCCCCAATGGCAAGGTCGCGGGTGTCCCTGCACGCCCCATCTGATCGCCGCTTGCAGAGAGCACGGCGCTGCCGCTATAGGGCGCCATGACCACCTGGACCGCATTGACGACCCTTAAGGGCAAGGACCGCGCCGAGGCGCTTGGCGAAGCTATGGAACGGCTGCAGCCGGAACCGACAGGCGTGGGGGTCTTCGAAGTCGAAGACGGCTCTGGCCTGTGGGAAGTCGGCGGCTATTTCACCGAACAGCCGGACGAGGCCGGACTGGCCTTGCTGACGGCGGCCTTCGGCGGCGGCGACTTCGTGATCTCCGAACTGCCGGAAACCGATTGGGTCGCCAAGGTTCGCCGCGAACTGGCTCCGGTCGTGGCCGGGCGGTTTTTCGTCTACGGCAGTCACGACGCCGACAAGGTGCCCGAAGGGTCGATCGCCCTGCTGATCGAGGCGGCGATGGCGTTTGGCACCGGGCATCACGGCACGACGCTGGGCTGCCTGCGCGCCTTCGACCGTCTGATCGACGCGGGTCTTGTCCCTTCGCGGGCGCTGGATCTTGGCTGCGGCACCGCCGTTCTGGCGATGGCGGCCAAGCGCGCCTTCCCCGATGCGCAGGTCCTGGCCAGTGACATCGACGCCGTCGCGGTCGAGGTCGCCGAGGCGAACCTTGCGGCGAACGGCATGGCGGGCGACGTCGCCTGCCACGAGGCCGCCGGGCTGGATCATCCGGCACTGGCCGCTGCCGCGCCGTACGACCTGATCTTCGCGAATATCCTGAAGGGTCCGCTGATCGACCTGTCGCCCTCGATCGCGCAGGCCACCGCCCCCGGCGGTGTCGCGATTCTGTCGGGCATTCTCAATGAACAGGCGGACGAGGTGATCGCGGTCTATTCCCAAAACGGATTTAATGCCGAGCACCGGGAAGAGATCGTTGACTGGACCACGCTGATTCTGCGGCGCGCCTGAAACGAATAGGGCGGAATTCCGCCCGTCCTCGTTTTGCGTCAAACTCTGGCCACATTTGAATTCAATGAAGCGTGCAACAGCTTCGCAGCGGCGGCTTTGCGGCCGGGCGCAGAACAAGGGCAGAGGAGGCCCGCAAGAACAGCCCGCCCCACGATCCGGCCCCGCGCCGCGACGACAGGAATTCCCGAATACTCCCGAGGAGTAGACTCTTCGTTCGGACTGGACCGCGCCACGCAAGTGTCGCGGTCTTTTTTTGGCCTCATTTCCGGGGTCCGAGTCGTAGGGTCAACCGGCGAGTGCGCGCAACTTTAGAGAACAATTTCTGAGTAAAATTAGGACTGTTTCAGGTTAAAACAGAGCGCCTCACCCTATGCGTGTAAATCTGTCCGGATTCGGGCAACACGCTCTGGTTGCCACATTTTCGCCCCAATTCGACAAGATTTTGCCCATGTCGCAACGACGCTGCCTCGTTCGACACTGGTTTTTAGTCTGCTGCTAGTGATCCATGAAACACGCTGTCCTAAGCCGCCCGGACCAATCGGTTGAGAGCTTCAACCATGACGGTCTCGAACTTGCCCGCCGGAAGAAGAGCCGCCGCTCTTTCCCGGTCGCGAAGCTGCTGCAGTTCATGCTGGCCGTATTCGCCTTCAAGGTCTTCCTGTTCCTCCAACTTGGCCCGGTGGCCTACGCCGAGAAGCGGAACGATCTTGCGGAAAGCGGGGCCTTCGGGCGCGTCGCCGCCGCGGCGATGGCGCTGGATCCGGTGTCACACAAGGTGGTGGACGCTATCAAATTCGCTCTCTGAGAAGGTGGGGGCCACAGAGAGCGAAAAAAGGGCCACGTTCCGATATGCGGAACGTGGCCCTTCGTTTATTCCAGCCCGGACATCGACCGTTAGGCCCGTCCGGGATTGATGCCGCAATCAGCGGCGGCCGCGACGCGACACGTTGTCGATGTCACCGCGGTGAAGGCCAAGGTCGTCCAGTTCGTGGTCCGACAGGTGCGACAGGGCGTTGCGGGTCACGCGGGTGTCGTTCCACGCGGCAAAAATGCCGACAAACTGGCCGAACAGGCCAGCGGGACGCATTGCAGGGCGACCGTCGACAGTCGGGCGGGCGGTATCATAAAGAGCCATCAGCGATCTCCTCTTAGGCTGCACTTTTCAGCGGCGCATCATGCGTCGTGAAGCGGCAGTTAGAGATCGCGCCTCGCCCGAGCAAGCCGCAAATTTGCATGGAAGCCATGCTGTTTGCGCATATCTTGGGCGTTTTGAGAACTGCGTGTTTTTTATACGAATACGAACCGGCTTCAAGCGTCGCAAACGACATTTCGGGTGACGCATTCAAGCTGCAAAATCGGCATTCCTGCGGCGCGCCTGTCCGAACCGGGCTTGGCGGATGTTCGCGTTTCGTGCTAAGTTTTCACAAACAAATGAGCGAGCAGGTGAGGCAGATGCGTGTTTTGGGGATCGACCCGGGCCTTCGCATGATGGGCTGGGGAATCATCGACGTGGCCGGAACGCGGATTTCGCATGTCGCAAACGGGGTGTGCCGGTCCGAGGGCAGCGACGACCTGGCGACCCGGCTGTTGTGCCTGCACGAACAGCTGACCGATGTGGTCGCACGGTTTGCGCCCAGCACGGCTGCGGTCGAACATACCTTCGTCAACAAGGACAGCGCCGGGACGCTGAAGCTGGGGCAGGCCCGCGCCATCGCGCTTCTGGTGCCTGCCCAGGCTGGGCTGGACGTGGGCGAATACGCCCCGAACCAGGTCAAGAAGACCGTCGTCGGCGTCGGCCATGCCGCCAAGCAGCAGATCGACCACATGGTGCGCCTGCAATTGCCGGGCGTCGACATCAGCGGCCCCGACGCCGCCGACGCGCTGGCCATCGCCTTGTGCCACGCGCACCACGCCCGGTCGTCGGGCCGGCTGGAGGCCGCGCTGCGCAAATCCGAAGCCCGCAGCGCACGGGGCGCGGCATGATCGGGCGCATCGCGGGACGGCTGGATTATCGCGGAACCGACCATGTGCTGATCGACGTGGGCGGCGTTGGCTACGTCATCCATGTGTCGGACCGGACGCTGGCCGCCCTGCCCGGCCCCGGCGAGGCGGTCGCGCTGTACACCGACCTTCTGGTGCGCGAGGACCTGCTGCAGCTGTTCGGCTTCACCACCCCGCTGGAAAAGGAATGGCACCGGATGCTGATGTCGGTGCAGGGCATCGGGGCGAAGGCGTCGATGGCGATCCTTGGCACCCTTGGGCCCGAGGGCGTCAGCCGCGCGATCTCGTTGGGCGACTGGAACGCGATCAAGGCGGCCCCCGGTGTCGGTCCCAAGATCGCGCAGCGCGTGGTGAACGAGTTGAAGGACAAGGCCCACACGGTCATGGCGATGGGCGGCGCGGTGCCATCCGACGCCGCCGAACTTGCCGAGGGGATCGAACCCGGTAGCTCTGCCGCGCCCCGCCCTGCCCCGAAACCCAAGCGCGCCAATGGCGCGGCGGCGGCGCAGGCAGAGGCGCTGAGCGCGCTTACGAACCTTGGCTATGCCCCGGGCGAGGCTGCGGGTGCCGTGGCAGAGGCCGCGCAGAACGAGACCGAGACATCGGTCCTGATCCGCGCCGCGCTGAAGCTGCTGGCGCCGAAGGGATAAGCGATGACCGAACCGGACCCCACCCTGCGCCCCGACCGGCGCCCCGAGGATGTCGACCGTGCCCTGCGCCCGCAGGGTCTGACGGAGTTCATCGGACAGGCCGAAGCGCGCGCCAACCTGCGCGTGTTCATCGAAAGCGCCCGGCGGCGGGGCGAGGCGATGGACCACGCGCTGTTCCACGGCCCGCCCGGGCTGGGCAAGACGACGCTGGCCCAGATCATCGCCCGTGAGTTGGGCGTGAACTTCCGCATGACCTCGGGGCCGGTGCTGGCCAAGGCTGGCGACCTTGCGGCGATCCTGACCAACCTTGAACGCAACGACGTCCTGTTCATCGACGAGATTCACCGCCTGAACCCCGTGGTGGAAGAGGTCCTCTACCCCGCGATGGAGGATTTCGAGCTGGATCTCGTGATCGGCGAGGGTCCGGCGGCGCGGACCGTGCGGATCGAGCTTCAGCCCTTCACGCTGGTCGGCGCGACGACCCGTTTGGGCCTGCTGACCACGCCGCTGCGCGACCGCTTCGGCATTCCGATCCGCCTTCAGTTCTACACCCCCGGCGAACTGTCCGAGATCGTCGCGCGGGGTGCACGCCTGCTGGGCATCGACGCCGACGCGCAGGGCGTGTCCGAGATCGCCAAACGCGCGCGCGGCACACCCCGGATCGCGGGGCGTTTGCTGCGCCGTGTGGTCGATTTCGCGGTGGTCGAGGGTGACGGCCGCATCGGGCAAGAGATCGCGGATGGCGCGCTGACACGGCTGGGCGTGGATCACCTTGGACTGGATGGCGCGGACCGCCGCTATCTTGGCATGATCGCCGAGAACTACGGCGGCGGCCCGGTGGGGGTCGAGACGATCAGCGCCGCGCTCAGCGAAAGCCGCGATGCCATCGAAGAGGTGATCGAGCCCTACCTGCTGCAGCAGGGCCTGATCCAGCGCACCCCGCGCGGACGGATGCTGGCGGCGAAGGCGTGGTCTCACCTTGGGCTGGACGCGCCGAAGGCGCCGGGACAGGACGACCTGTTCGAATAGCGCCGCGGCGGCGGCCACGGGCTTGCTCAGGCGCGCCGCTCGGGCTAGCCCCGCATCATGACCCTGACGCCCGAAGATATCACCGCCCTGTTCACCCGCTCTGACGGGTCCTACCTGTTCGCCCGCTGGGGCCGCCCCATCGCGCCGATTGTTTTCGGCGTCGAGGATGCGACGCTTCAGGTCGTGAAGGGCGCGTGCGAGGCCGTCGTCGCGCTGGCCGGTCACAAGATGGCCGAAACCGACCCCGAGCTTGGGGCGAACCTGATGTTCTTCTTCTTTCGCGATTGGGCCGAACTGCTGGACGTGCCTGACCTTGGCCGGATGATCGAGGGGCTGACGCCCTTGGTCGACCGGCTGCAAGCGGCAGATGCGAACCAATACCGCGTGTTCCGCTTCGATGCCGATGGCGCGGTGAAGGCCTGTTTCGTCTTCCTGCGGATGGACGCCGCCATGTCCGCCATCCCGGCAGAGGAACTGGCGCTTGGGCAAGTGGCGCAGTCGGTGCTGCTGTGGTCCGACACGGCCTTTTCGGCCCGCTCGCCGCTGGCGGTCGCGGGCGGCAAGGTCATCCTGCGGCCCGAGATCGCAGGCGTGATCGCCGCAGGCTATGACCCGGTGATGCCGGCGGTGGCGCAGGACCCAAGCCATGCGTTGCGCCTGTTCGCCCGCATGTCCGCCGCCGGCGCCTAGGCCACGCCGCCGGTTACAGCAGCCACTCGATCGGCAGCCACGAAATGACGCGAACGGCGATGCGCAGCGGCACCGTGGTGTTCGGTTCGGTGTCCCACGTCGTCACCTCTCCGCTGGCGTTCGTTTCGCTCCATTGCAGGGAACCGTCTTCGGTCTCGCTTACCTGATACGTCAGGCCCGAAAGGTTGTCGTCCAGCCAGCCCGAGATACGCTCGGCCAGCGCAGGGCTGTCGATCAGAAAGCCCATCTCGGTGTTCAGCCGCCGCGACCGTGGATCGAAGTTCATCGACCCGATGAAGGCACGCTGGCGGTCGACCGCGAAGCTTTTGGCGTGAAGCGCAGCGTCGGACAGATCGGACAAGCCGAACTCGCTTAGGCTGCGTTCCCCTTCCGCCGCGCTGCGAAGCTCGAACAGATCGACCCCGCCGCGCAACAGCGGCACGCGATCCTCGATATAGCCCGAATGCACCGGCACCACGTCCGTGGCCTCCAGCGAATTGGTCAGCACCCGCACGGCCACGCCATTCTCGGCAAAGGACACCAAGCGGTCGGTCGCCGAGGGGCCTGCGATGAAATAGGCGGACATGATGTCGAACGAGATTTCCGGCTCGCCGATGGCCTCCAGCAGGGTGCGCATCATCGGCGTCTCGGCTGCCTCGCCCAGCCCTTTGGCGGGATCGTCGCTGAACAACTGCGCAGGCACCCACTCGAACGGCACCGTCTGGTTGCGCAGGTTGTCGAGCAACGCCGCGCCCTGCACGGCTTCGGCGTACTCCTGCCCTTCCTCCGAGGTGCGGTTCTCGGCGTCCCGGCGTTCCAATCGGTCGGCCCAGTCGTCTTGAAAGGTCACCAGATCCGCGATCGCATAGGACGACCCGCTGGCCCAATAGCGGCTGAAGTCCTCGGTCACCGCGTCCGCCGCAGGCCCGATCGCCAGCACGTCGAGGTCGATGTACTGGTTGTCTCCCTTCGCGAAATAGATGTCGCCCACGTTTCGCCCGCCGACGATGGTTGCGCGGCGGTCGAAGGTCATCGATTTGTTGTGCATCCGCCGGTTCAGGCGGAAGAAATCGAAGGCGTAGTTCAGCGGACGCCATGTCCGGAACGTGAAGGGATTGAAGATCCGCACTTCGGCGGTCGGCAGCGCGTCCAGCGCCGAAAGCTCGGGGTCCAGCGTGGGCGTGCCGTTGTCATCGACCAGCAGCCGCACGGTCACGCCACGCTTGGCCGCCTCTTGCAGTTCGGCCAGCAGGCGCAGGCCCGTCAGATCGTCGTGCCAGATATAGTATTGCGCGTCGATGCTGGCCGTCGCCGAACGTGTCAGAACCACGCGGGCCGCAAAGGCGTCCAGCCCGCTTTCCAACGCGACGATGCCCGAAACATCCGGATGCGCGGCTGTCTGCGCGCCGACCAGCCGGGTCAGCTCTGTCTCGGTCGGATCGGGCAGTTCGCCGGTTTCGGGAAGGTCCGGCAGCGGATACATCACGCGCAACGCCACCACAGCCAAGGCGAACACCGCAATCAGCCCGCCCAAGACCTTCAGAACCTTCACCATCCACCCGCCTTCCCTGTCGTGCAGAGCCAAACTAGATTGGCGACGGCCCCCAGCAATGGCAATTGCCGTGCCGGGGAAGGAAGCGAGGCAAAATGACCCACGAATACCGCTGTCGCGTCTACTATGAGGACACCGACCTTGCCGGCATCGTCTATTACGCGAACTACCTGAAGTTCATCGAACGCGCCCGGACCGAGATGGTCGAGGCGATGGGTATCGACCAGCGCGCCCTGAAGGAGGAAACCGGCACTGTCTTTGCAGTGCGGCGGGTCGAGGCCGACTATCTGTCGCCCGCGCATTTCGGAGACACCCTGACGGTCGAGACGACGACCGCGGACACGACGGCGGCGCGGCTGGTGCTGCGGCAGGACGTCAAACGCGGCGACACCCTTCTGTTCTCGGCCAATGTGACCCTTGTTGCGCTCACGTCCGCCGGGCGGCCAGCGCGGCTTCCGGCAATTCTCCGCCAAATTTCGGCCTGAACACGCGCTCGTGTCTTCCACTTGCAGTGATTCTGGATTTTGACCTGACAATCCGGTAAGGACGACACCAACAAAGAGCCTGATACGCCGGGCCGAATACAGAGCAGGATCTATGGAAGCCGATTTCTCCTTCTTCGGGCTGTTTAGCCACGCGTCCTTTGTCGTGCAGCTGGTGATGATCCTGCTGATCGCGGCGTCGTTCTGGGGCTGGGCCATCATCATCCGCAAGTCCATCGCCTATCGCGCCGCCCGCCGCGAACAGGCCGCCTTCGACGCGGCCTTCTGGTCGGGCGAACCGCTGGACGAACTGTACGACCAGATCGGCACCGCCCCCGAGGGCGCGTCCGAAAAGATCTTTGCCGCCGGGATGCTGGAATGGCGTCGCAGCCACCGGCAGGACGGCGGCCTGATCGCCGGGGCGCAGTCGCGCATCGACCGGTCGATGGACGTCGCGATCAACAAGGAAGCCGACGAACTGACGTCGAGCCTGCCGTTCCTTGCCACGGTCGGGTCCACCGCGCCCTTCGTCGGGCTGTTCGGCACCGTCTGGGGCATCATGAACTCGTTCATCGAGATCGCGGGCCAGCAGAACACCTCGCTGGCCGTCGTGGCCCCCGGCATCGCCGAGGCGCTTCTGGCCACCGGGCTTGGCCTTCTTGCGGCTATCCCCGCCGTTGTCGCCTATAACAAGCTAAGCGCCGACAGCGACAAGATCGTCGCGGGCTATGAAAGCTTCGCGGACGAATTCTCGACCATTCTCAGCCGCCAGCTGGCCGCCTGACATGGGAGCAGGTGTCATCAAAAGCGGTGGCGGCAAGCGCCGGGGCCGTCGTGCCCGCCGGGGCGGGGCCGCCGCCATGTCCGAGATCAACATCACGCCGTTCGTGGACGTGATGCTGGTGCTGCTGATCATCTTCATGGTGTCTGCGCCGCTTCTGACGGTGGGCGTTCCCATCGAACTGCCCGAAACGGCGGCCGAGGCGCTGCCGGTCGATCAGGAAGAACCGCTGACGGTGACGATCGACGCCGAGGGCACCATCATGATCCAGACGACCGCGATCGCGCGGGACGAACTGATCGGCCGCCTGCGCGCCATCGCCGCCGAGCGGACCAGCAACAAGATCTTCCTGCGGGCCGACGGCAACATCCCCTACGCGCGCGTCGCCGAACTGATGGGTGCGCTGAACGCGGGCGGGTTCAAGAACATCGGTCTGGTCACCGACACCGGTGGCCCGACGATGGATTCCACGGGCGGCTGACGCGAATTGGACGCGGGAACAACCATATCCGGCGCGGGCCACGGCCTGCTGTTGGCCTTCCTGATGTTCGGCGGCCTGTTGCAGCCGCGCGACGAGGAACCTGAATTCAACGCCGCCGACGTGTCGCTGATCTCGGCCGAGGAATTCGCGGCGTTGCAACGCCCCGAGGTCGAGGCGGACGCCCCCGACGCAACCGTTGCCGTTCCCGAACCCGAAGAACCGGTGGTCGAGGATTCGCCCGCCCCCACGATGCGCCCCGAGGCTCCCGTGGAACAGCCCGAACCGCCCGCGCCCGAGGTTCCCGAACCGCCGCAGGACACCCCGGTCGAGGCCGAGGAACCGCCCGCGCCCGAGGCCGAGGTGACAGACACCCCGCCCGAAGAGATCGCGCCGCCGGTCGAAGACACCGCGATCCCCGACATCACGCCGCCCGCCGAGGAAGCCGCGCCCCGCGACATCCCGCGCGTGGCGCCGATCCCCGTGCCCGAAGCGCCGGACGTTCCCGAAATCGCGGACACCCCCGCCCCGCGCGTGGACGAGAATGCTGACAGCGACCAGCAGGCCGAGGAACAGCCCGAAGCCGCGCCGGAAGAGGCGACCACCGAGATCGCGACAGAGGCGAACCGCGCCCCGGCCAGTTCTCCGGCGCCCACCGCCCGGCCCGCTCCGCCGCCGACGCCCGCGCCGGTGACCGAAGAGGTCGAGGAACCCGTGGAAGTGACCGAAGCGCCCGAGCCACCTGCGGAAACACCGGAAGAGACCCCCGCCGAAACGCCAGCGCCAGACGCGGACCCGCTGGCCGACGCCATCGCGGGCGCCGTTGCTGACGCGGTTTCGGAAACCACATCCGCGCCGCCCGCCAGCAGCACCGCCGCCGGCCCGCCGCTGAACAACAGCGAGCGCGAGGGCCTGCGCGTCGCCGTCCAGCAATGCTGGAACCTCGGCGCGTCCTCGACCGACGCGATGCGGACCACGGTGATCGTCGGCGTGTCGATGAACCGCGACGGGACGCCGGACACCGGATCGATCCGGCTGATCTCGTCCGAGGGCGGCACGCAGGACAGCGTCACGCAGGCCTACGAAGCCGCCCGCCGCGCCATTATCCGCTGCGGCGCGCGGGGCTTCCCCCTGCCCGAGCCCAAGTACGACCACTGGCGCGATATCGAGATGACGTTCAATCCCGACGGGATGCGGCTGCGATGAACCGCGCCCCCGGCAAGTCCCTGCCGCGTCAAAGGTGCGCCGCTGTGCAAGCGGCGCATCCGGGCTACACTGTAATTTGCGGACCTGCCGCACCCCGCCACACGCGGACCCAACCGGAGACGACGAGGATCAAATGACCCGCCTGATCGTGCTGACCATCCTGCTGGCACTTACCGGCCTGACCCCCGCCGCGGCGCAAAGCCCGGGCCCCCTGCGCATCGAGATCACCGAGGGTGTGATCGAACCTTTGCCGTTCGCCGCGCCACAATTCGTGGCCGAAACCCCCGGCGCCGAGGCGATCGCGGCACAGATCACCCGTGTGGTGTCCGCAGACCTGACCAACACCGGGTTGTTCCGCGAAATTCCGCAGGGCGCCTATATTTCCGGGATCACCAGCTTTCAAAGCCCGGTGCAGTATTCCGACTGGAAAGCGATCAACGCGCAGGCGCTGATCACCGGGGCGGTCTCGCTTCAGGGCAACCAGGTGATCGTCAAGTTTCGCCTGTTCGACGTTTTCGCCGAAAGCCAGATGGGCGACGGTCTGCAATTCGTGGCCAGTCAGGACAGCTGGCGCCGCATGTCGCACAAGGTGGCGGATGCCGTGTATTCCCGGATCACCGGCGAGGGTGCGTATTTCGACAGCCGCGTCGTGTTCGTCAGCCAGACCGGCCCCAAGGACGATCGCCGCACCCGTCTGGCGATCATGGACTACGACGGCGCCAACCTTGAATATCTGACCGACAGCAACGCCATCGTGCTGGCCCCCCGCTTCTCGCCGGACGGCAACCGGGTGCTGTACACCAGCTATGAGACCGGTAGCCCGCGCATCCACGTTCTGGACGTCGACACGGTCCAGCGGCGGGTGCTGGAGAACGAGGCTGGCGCGATGTCGGTCGGCGCCGCCTTCAGCCCGGATGGGCAGCGCGTGATCTATTCGCTGGCGCGCGGCGGCAACTCGGACCTGTACGAACTGAACGTCGCCACCGGCCAGACCCGGCAGCTGACCTCGGCGCCGTCGATCGAAACCTCGCCCAGCATGTCGCCGGACGGGCGGTTCATCGTGTTCGAAAGCGACCGGTCCGGTACGCAGCAGCTGTACGTGATGCCCGCGTCGGGCGGCGAAGCCACGCGCATCAGCTCTGGCGCGGGGCGCTATGCCGCGCCGGTGTGGTCGCCGCGCGGCGACATGATCGCCTTCGTCAAGCAGAACAACGGCCGGTTCCACATCGGCGTCATGCGCACCGACGGGTCCGAGGAACGGCTGCTGACCGCGTCCTTCCTTGACGAAAGCCCCAGCTGGTCGCCCAACGGCCGGGTGATCATGTTCACCCGCGAAAGTCAGGGCGCCAGCGGCGCGCCGTCGCTGTACTCGGTCGACATCTCGGGCCGCAACCTGCGCCGCGTGCCGATCGACGGCGCCGCGTCGGACCCGGCGTGGTCGCCGCTGCTGCAGTAAACGCGAAAGATTCCCAATCCCCCTGTGAGATGCTAGACTGAGCGCATCGAGCACCAAATGACCCAACGAGGCATGACCCAATGACCCCCTTCCGGATTGCCATCGGCGCGCTGGCGCTGGCCGCGGTTGCGGCCTGTTCGCAGAACGAGCCCACCGGTTTTGGCGCAGGGGACGACCCCCTGAGCAACCCCGACGCCTATGATCCGAACAACCCGTATGCCGGCGACCCGTCGAACCCTGCGTCGCCTGCTTATTTCGCGGCAACCGTCGGTGACCGCATCCTGTTCGAGGTCGACCAGAGCACGCTGAACGCCACCGCGCAGGCAATCCTTGCCCGGCAGGCCGAGTGGCTGAACGCGAACCCCGAGTACACCGCGACCATCGAAGGCCACGCCGACGAACAGGGCACGCGGGTCTACAACTTCAACCTCGGCGAACGGCGCGCGAACTCTGTTCGCGAATACCTGATCTCGCGTGGGGTTGCGGCGAACCGTCTTCAGACCATTTCCTATGGCAAGGAACGCCCGCTCGAGATCTGCTCGGAAGAGGCGTGCTATGAAAAGAACCGCCGTGCCGTGACCGTTCTGGCGGTCGGCGCGGGCGTCTGACGGATCTGACGGAGGACACGACGTGAAGCGCGTGACGAAAGCGGGATTGCTGGCCCTGTCGCTTCTGGCGGCGGTGCCGGCGGCGGCACAGGACAGCACACTGGCGGACATCCGGCAGGAACTGTCGGTGCTTTATGTCGAGATCCAGCGTCTGAAGCGCGAACTGTCGACCACCGGGTCGCCCGGCGTCTCGCTGGGCGGCTCTACCGGCATCGAGCGGCTGAACCGGATCGAGTCCGAACTTCAGCGCCTGACCGCCGAGGCGGAGCAGATGGAATTGACGGTGAACCGCGTGGTCACCGACGGGACCAACCGCATCGGTGACCTCGAATTCCGTCTGTGCGAACTGGAAGCCGACTGCGACATCGGCTCGTTGGGCGAAACGCCGACGCTTGGCGGGGTGGATACTGGACCGGCAACGACGCCTGCAGTGGACACCACGCTGCCGTCGGTTGCCGCGGGCGATCCCGCCACGACGGGTGGCGGCGAACTCGCCATGAGCGAGCAGGCCGATTTCGACAACGCGCGCGCCGCGTTTGACGCGGGCGAATTCGCGCAGGCGGCGCAGCTGTTTCGGGGGTTCACCGACACCTATCCGGGCGGCCCGCTGAACGCCGAAGCCCATTATCTGCGGGGCGAGGCGCTGCGATCCTCGGGCGACACCGCCGGTGCGGCCCGCGCCTATCTCGACAGCTTCAAAAGCAGCCCGGACGGCAACCGCGCCCCCGATGCGCTGTTGAACCTTGGCGTGTCGCTGGGCGATCTGGGACAGGTCGAGGAAGCCTGCGTGATGCTGACCCAAGTCGGTCAACGCTTCCCCGGCTCGGCTCAGGCCGGAACCGCCGTCTCGCGCGCGCAATCGCTGGCCTGCCAGTGAGCCAGCCCGCCCGGGCAGCTCTTGAAGGGTACCTTTCGACCCTCGATCCTTCGGCACCAATGGCCGTCGCCGTCTCGGGCGGCGGCGACTCTCTTGCCCTGCTTCACCTTCTGCACGACCACGGCCTTGCCGCCGCCGCGCTGACCGTCGATCACGGTCTGCGGCCCGAGGCGGCGGACGAGGCCCGCATGGTGGGCCGCATCTGCGGCGAGCTCGGCCTCCGGCACGCCGTCCTGCAATGGCGATGGGATGGCGAGGGCAACCTGTCCGAAGCCGCCCGCGAAGGGCGCTATTCCGCCTTGGCGCACTGGTGCCGGGACGAAGGCATCGGCGCCTGCGCCCTCGGCCACACCCGCGACGACAACATCGAAAGCTTCTTCATGGGCCTGTCGCGCGGCGCCGGTCTGGACGGGCTATGCGGCATGAGACCCGCCTTCGATCGCGACGGCGTTCGGTTTCATCGCCCGTTGCTGGACGCCTCGCGCGAAATCCTCCGAGACGTGCTGCGCGACCGCGGGGTCGGCTGGGCCGAGGATCCGACCAACGCAGACACCACCTATGACCGGGCGCGAATCCGCGCCGCGCTTGCCGCGCTGGACCTGCCGGACGGCCAGATTGCCCAATCCATAGGCAACCTCGCCGCCACCCGGCGCGACATAGGCGAGGAATTGCTGCACATCCTTACCGGCCATTGGCGCACGGACGGTCCCGATATCGTGATCGACCTTGGCGCGTGGACCGCCCTGACCGCCGAGTTCCGCCGCCGCACGCTGGCCGCGGCGCTGCGGTTTCACACGGCGGCCCAGCACGCCCCACGGGCGGCGGCCCTGATGCGCATCGTCACCCGCGATTGGACCGGCGATCCGGGACCGGCCACGCTGGCGGGCTGCACCATCGGGGCGGACGGTGAAACGATCCGTATCGGACGCGAGGCCGCCGCGGTCCCGCCCGCCGTAAGCACCCGCGAAACATGGGACAATCGCTGGACCGTCGAGGGCGCGCACAGCCCCGACACGGTCATCCGCGCGCTGGGAGAGGCCGGGGTGGCGCTGCTGGATCCGGGCTGGAAGTCAGGCACCCTGCCCCGCCGCGCAATGCTGGCCGCTCCGTCGGTCTGGCGCGGCGACGTTTTGGTGCACTGCCCGTTCGGAACGCTGGCCGATCCGCGCGCGCAAGAGGCATGGACCTGCACCTCTTCCGGTGACAGCCAGAGGTTCACCGCCGCCCTGCGATCCGCATAACGGCCGGGACGCACCGTGACCCTTTCGCACACCGGTCGTGCGTGTGCCCTTTCTCGTTGAAGATCCCGCCCCGATGCCTATTTTAGTACAGCAGGTCCGCGCAGGCTCCGGCGTCGGGCAATTCTTGGAGGTCCACTTTTGGGTAACGCCAGAAATATCGCGTTTTGGGTTGTGCTGTTCCTGCTGATCCTGGCGCTGTTCAATCTGTTCAGCGGAGGTCAGTCCACGATGACGACCCGCTCGATCAGCTATTCCGAATTCGTTCAGCGCGTTCAGGATGACGAGGTAAGCTCGGTCACCATCGACGGCGAGCGTGTGATGTTCCGCGGCAGCGACGGTCAGGATTACTCCACGATCCGTCCCGACGACGCCAACATCACCGACATGCTGATCACCAACGACGTCACCGTGAACGCACGGCCGCAGGAACAGTCTGGTTTCCAGACCATCCTGATGACCTTCCTGCCGTTCCTTCTGCTGATTGGTGTCTGGATCTACTTCATGAACCGGATGCAGGGCGGCGGACGCGGCGGCGCGATGGGCTTTGGCAAGTCCAAGGCCAAGCTGCTGACCGAAAAGCACGGTCGCGTCACCTTCGACGACGTCGCGGGCATCGACGAGGCAAAGGACGATCTGGAAGAGATCGTCGAGTTTCTGCGCAACCCGCAGAAGTTCAGCCGTCTTGGCGGCAAGATCCCGAAAGGCGCGCTGCTGGTCGGCCCTCCGGGCACTGGTAAGACGCTTCTGGCCCGTGCCGTGGCCGGCGAAGCTGGCGTGCCCTTCTTCACCATCTCGGGCTCTGACTTCGTCGAGATGTTCGTGGGTGTCGGCGCAAGCCGTGTTCGCGACATGTTTGAACAGGCGAAGAAGAACGCGCCCTGTATCGTCTTCATCGACGAAATCGACGCCGTGGGCCGGTCGCGTGGCGTCGGCTACGGCGGCGGCAACGACGAGCGCGAGCAGACCCTCAACCAGCTGCTGGTCGAGATGGACGGTTTCGAGGCGAACGAAGGCATCATCATCGTCGCCGCGACCAACCGTCCTGACGTTCTGGACCCCGCGCTGCTGCGCCCCGGCCGTTTCGACCGTCAGGTGCAGGTGCCGAACCCGGACATCAAGGGCCGTGAAAAGATCCTGTCGGTCCACGCCCGCAAGGTGCCGCTGGGCCCCGACGTCGACCTGCGCATCATCGCGCGCGGCACGCCCGGCTTCTCGGGCGCCGACTTGGCGAACCTTGTCAACGAGGCGGCGCTGATGGCCGCACGCGTCGGCCGCCGGTTCGTCACGATGGAGGACTTCGAGAACGCGAAGGACAAGGTCATGATGGGCTCCGAACGGCGCTCGATGGTCATGACCGACGACGAGAAGAAGCTGACCGCCTACCACGAGGCGGGGCACGCGATCGTCGGCCTGAACGTTCCGCAGCATGATCCGATCCACAAGGCGACCATCATCCCGCGCGGTCGTGCGCTGGGTCTGGTGCTGTCGCTGCCGGAACGCGACCAGTTGTCGGTGACCTTCACCAAGTACACGTCCAAAATCGCGATGGCGATGGGCGGCCGCGTGGCGGAAGAGCTGATCTTCGGCAAGGAAAACGCGACCTCTGGCGCGGCATCTGACATCCAGCAGGTGTCGAAGATCGCCCGTGCGATGGTCACGCAGTTCGGCTTTGCCGAGGAACTCGGATACATCGACTATGCGAACGAGCAGCAGTCGTATCTGGGCGCCTATGGCGGTGGCACCAACCACTCTGAAGACATGCAGCGCAAGATCGACGCGAAGGTCAAGGAACTGGTGGACGAAGGCTATGAGACCGCACGGCGCATCCTCTCCGAGAAGAACGAGGATCTGCACCGGCTGGCCCAAGGCCTGCTAGAGTACGAGACGCTGACCGGTGACGAGATCACCAAGGTGATCGCTGGCGAGCCGCTGAACCGTGGCGACGACGAGGACGATCATCGCAACGACGCCGGCGGCAGCGCCAGCGTCACGGCGATCCCCAAGACCAAGCCCAAGCCGAAGCCTTCGGGCGAAGGCGGGCTGGAGCCGGAACCGTCCTGATCTCGGTCCCGACCTGAACATCAAACCCCGCGCCCCGGCGCGGGGTTTTTCTTTGGGCGCCGCGTCTGCGCAGGCAAGGCCCACCAGCCATAACCGCCACCGATTGCCGCCGCCCGCCCGGAGTGGCAGACTGGCGCCGTCTGCACAGCTAACCAAGGATCTTGCTCCATGCCCGCGCTTGTCCGTTCCGACTACACCGCCCGGATCACATGGCTGGGCCGTGTGCCAGACCGCGACTCAGGCATGCGCGCCGAGCCGCTGGACCGCGTCCCGGCGCAGATGGAGGGGTTCGAGGGCGAGGCGCATGGCGGGCTGACACGGCCATCCTGCTCGCGCTTCACCATGCTTTACCCGCGCTATACCACCGTGCGGAACACCCGCCAGATCTCGATCGTATCGGCCGAGGAACTGGCAGAGATCGCAGGCAAGATCGGGCTCGATACGCTGAACCCTTCCCTGCTGGGGGCCTCGATGGTGGTCGAGGGCATCCCCGATTTCAGCCACGTGCCGCCCGCGTCGCGTCTGCGCATGCCGTCGGGCGCGGTGCTGACCATCGACCTGGAGAACGGCCCCTGTGTGCAGCCCGGCCGCGAGATCGAGGCCGAGGCGCCGGGTCATGGCAAGGCATTCAAGCCCGCCGCCGAAGGCCTGCGCGGCGTTACCGCCTGGGTCGAGCGAGAAGGCGAGTTGGCCGTGAATGACGCGGTCGAGCTTTTCCTGCCCACCCAGCCTGCGTGGGCGCCGATGGCGGTCGCGGCGCAGTAGCCCCTAGAAGAAGTTCTGCGGGTCGATGTCGATCGACAGTCTCAGGTTCGCCGGCAGGCGCACCTGCGCCACCCATCGCGCGAGCGCGGCTTGCAGGGGTGCGGTCTTCTCGGCCTTGACCAGCAACCGCACGCGGTGGCGTCCACGAATGCGGGCGATGGGCGCTGGCGCCGGGCCAAAGACCTGTGCCCCGATGCGCCGCAGCGGCCCATCCGCCCGCGCCAGCGCGCCGCCGATGTCGAAGGCTTGCTGCGCCTCGGGCGACGAGATCACGATCCCCGCCATGCGTCCATAGGGCGGCACGCCCGCCGCCTTCCGCTCGGCCGCCTCGGCCCGCCAAAAGCCTTCCTCGTCGCCGGACAGGATTGCCCGGATCACCGGATGCTCTGGCTGGAAGGTCTGCAACAACGCCAGCCCCGCCCGCTCGGCCCGCCCGGCGCGGCCCGCGACCTGCCGCATCAGCTGGAACGTCCGTTCCGCCGCGCGCAGGTCCGATCCCTGCAGGCCAAGATCGGCGTCGATCACCCCCACCAGCGTCAGCAGCGGAAAGTTGTGCCCCTTGGCGACAAGCTGGGTGCCGATGACAATATCGGCCCCGCCGGATGCGATCTCTTCGACCTTCGCCTTCAGCGCCCGGGCAGAGCCGAACAGGTCCGACGACAGCACCGCGATCCGGGCGTCGGGGAACAGCGCGGCGGCCTCTTCGTGCAGGCGCTCGACGCCGGGGCCGACCGGGGCCAGCTTGCCCTCGACCTCGCAGGATGGGCAGACCTCGGGCATCGGTTTCGTCTCGCCGCACTGGTGGCATACAAGACGTTTGAGGAAGCGGTGCTCGACCATCCGCGCGTCGCAATGGTCGCAGGCGATCTGGTGGCCGCAGGCCCGGCAGATCGTCACCGGCGCATAGCCCCGCCGGTTCAGGAACAGCAGCGACTGCTCGCCCGCTTCCAGCCGTTCGCGCACCGCCGCCTGCAACGAGGGCGAGACCCAGCTGCTGGACGGCAGGTCCTCGTCGCGCATGTCGATGGCGGACATATCCGGCAATTCCGACGCCCCGAACCGGGATTTCAGCTCTAGCCTTGAATATTTTCCGCTTTCCGCGTTCACCCAACTTTCAAGGCTGGGCGTCGCCGAGGCCAGCACGACCTGCGCCGAAGCGATCGAGGCCCGCAGCACGGCCATGTCTCGCGCGTTGTAAAGAACGCCGTCTTCCTGCTTGTAGGACGTGTCGTGTTCCTCGTCGATGACGATCAGCCCAAGGTCGCGGAACGGCAGGAACAACGCGGACCGCGCGCCGACGACCAGTTGCGCGCCGCCCTCGCCCACCATCTTCCACGCGCGCCGACGCTCGGTCATGGTGACGCCGGAATGCCATTCCGTCGGCATCGCGCCGAACCGCGCCTCGACCCGTTTCAGGAACTCTGCCGTCAGCGCGATTTCAGGCAACAGCACCAGCGCCTGCCGGCCCTTGCGCAGACATTCCGCCACCGCTTCCAGATAGACCTCGGTCTTGCCCGATCCGGTGACGCCCTTCAGCAGCGTCGTGCCATAGGCCCCGGACCGGATCGCGGCGCCCAGCACCTCGGCCCCCGCCGCCTGATCGCCGGTCAATTCCTTGCCCGGCAGTTCCGGGTCCAGCCGCGGGTACGGCAGGTCGCGCGGGCTTTCCTCTTCGGACACGGCCCCTTGCTTCACCAGCCCCTTCACCACGGACGACGTCACCCCCGCCGTTTCCGCCAGTTCGCCCAGCGTGAACGACAGGCCGCCATACTCGGACAGGACCTCCAGCACCCGGCGACGGGCGTCTGTCATCCGGTCGGGTTCGGCATGGCCCAGCCGGTAGACCTTGCGCATAGACGGCGGATCGCCCAACCCGGGCGACCGCGTCGCCAGCCGCAGCATCGCCGGCATCGGGGTCAGGGTATAGTCCGCGACCCGCCCTAGGAATTGTCGCATTTCGTCAAGCATCGGGGCGGCGTCGAGCACACGGATCACGCTGCGAATCTTCGATATGTCAAAGTCGCCGCGCCCCGGCCCCCAGACCACGCCCAGCACTTTGCGCGGGCCCAGCGGCACCTCGACGAAGGCGCCGACGAAACAGCCGCCCTCGGGCGCCTTGTAATCCAACAGGCGATCAAGCGGCTGCGTGGTCAGCACGCCGACCAATGCGCCTTCCTCGAAATGCGACGGCATCTCGCTCACGCGGTGTCCTCGCGCGTCATGTCTTCGTACAGCCAGACCATGCGGTCGACGAACCACGCCTTCCCGCCCATGGCAAGGGCCAGTCCGGCCAGAACCAGCCCCGCGTCCAGCCACCAAAGCCCGGCAAACAGCAGGACCATGCCAAAGGCAGAAACCGCGGTCAGCACGTGGCAAATGGCGACATGTTTCCCGGGCACCGGCCGGTTCTTGCGCGCCAGCCACAGGCGTTCGCCCGCCGTGCCCTTCCCGGCCCAGCCGACCGGAGGGCCAGAGACGGGCGCGAACAGGCGCGGGTTAAGCCATGTGAACAGCACGACGGCGACCACCGGCGCCAGCGCCCACCATCCCAGCCAGACCCTGCTCCAGATCGCGAGCGCCAGCAAAGGCAGCACGGCGAACCGCGAGAACACGCTGCCGGGATGGGCGTGCCGGGCCCAAGCGTCGTCGTCCATCGCCATCGACCGTTCGGCCAGACGGTAAATGTCCATGATGCGCCCCCTCGTCGGCAGACGGCCCGGTTCTACTTTAACACCACGTTGGCATGCGCTAACAGAGAGCCAACCGCAAGCGTCCCCCCTAGGAGGCCCAAATGAAATTCTTCGTAGATACTGCCGAAATCGATGCGATCCGCGAGCTGCACGAGCTTGGCATGGTCGATGGCGTGACCACCAACCCCTCGCTGATCGCGAAATCCGGGCGTGACATCAAGGAAGTCACCAAGGAAATCTGCGACCTCGTCGACGGCCCCGTGTCGGCCGAGACCGTGGCGCTGGACGCCGAGGGCATGATCGCCGAAGGCCGCGAACTGAAGAAGATCGCCGAGAACATCGCGATCAAGGTTCCGCTGACGTGGGATGGCCTGAAAGCGTGTAAAACGCTGTCGGAAGAAGGCAACATGGTCAACGTGACCCTGTGCTTCACCGCGAACCAGGCCCTGCTGGCCGCCAAGGCCGGCGCGACCTTCATCTCGCCCTTCATCGGCCGTCTCGACGACCTGAACCTCGACGGGATGGAGCTGATCGCCGACATCCGCGAGATCTATGACAACTATGGGTTCGAGACGCAGATCCTTGCCGCCTCGATCCGGTCCGCGAACCACATGTCCGAGGCTGCCAAGATCGGCGCCGACGTCGCGACGGCCCCGCCCGCCGTGATCAAGGCGATGGCGAACCACGTCCTGACGGACAAGGGGCTCGACGCCTTCCTGAAGGATTGGGAAAAGACCGGCCAGACGATCCTCTGATCGGTCTGCCCTGTTCAAGTTGCGAAAGGCCGCCGAACATCCCGGCGGCCTTTTTCGTGCGGACGGGTCTGCCGGATCAGAACTTTGGCCGGCCGTACTGCCAATCCGGCCAGTGCTTGCGCATCTCTGTCGCGTCGTCGCGGGTGCGGTATTCCAGCGCTTCGAAGTTGCCGTTCAGCCGCTTCAGCTCTGCCCGGTCCAGCGTCACCCCCAGCCCCGGCCCCTCGGGGACAGCCACCGCGCCGTCAACGATGGGCAGCTTGCCGCCCTCGATCACCTCGTCGGTCTGCCACGGCTGGTGCGTGTCGCAATCGTAGGTGAGGTTCGGCGTCGCCGCCGCCAGATGGGTCATCGCCGCCAGCGAGATCCCGAGGTGCGAGTTCGAGTGCATCGACAGCCCCAGCCCCCAGATCCGGCAGATCTCGGCCAGATCGCGGCTGGCCTTCAGCCCGCCCCAATAATGGTGGTCCGACAGGATGACTCGGAACGCGTCGTGTTTCATGTTGGGCGGCAGGTGCGATGGTTCCACCACGTACATGTTGGTCGCCAGCGGCACGTCGGTCGCCGCCTGGATCACCGCGTTGCCGTCGATGCCGCGCGTCGGATCTTCGAGGTATTCGACCAGCCCTTCCAGCCGGGGCAGCAGGTCCAGCACCGTGTGGACGTGCCAGCCGCCGTTCGGGTCGATCCGCAGCGGCGCGTCGGGGAAGGCGTCGCGCAGCGCCTCGAGCCCCGCGATCTCGGCCAGCGGTTCCAGCACACCGGCCTTCAGCTTGATCGCCTTGAAACCATAGGCGTCGACCATGCTGCGGGCTTCATCGACCAGTTGCTCGGGGCTCAGAACCTCGCCCCAGTCGTCGGGCCCCTCGTTCGCGTGGCCTGCGAACTTGTAGAACAGGTAGGCCGAGAACGGCACGCTTGCGCGCACCTGCCCGCCCAGCAGATCCACCACGCGCTGCCCCGTCGCCTTGCCCAGCGCGTCCCACATCGCCACCTCGATGGCGCCGCCGACCCGCAGGCGCAACCGCGTCGGCGCCTCGGGCAGCGCAGCCGACGTACGCGCCCACAGACCGTTCAGGTCGGTGACCGCCAGCCCCCGGCACGCGGGCGCCAGCGCCGCCAGCCCCGCCAGCACGTCCTCGGTCCCATAGCTTTCGCCCAGCCCGATCACGCCATCCTCGGTCTCGACCTCGATCACCGAGCGCAGGGCAAACGGTTGGTGACAGCCCGCGTTGTTCAGAAGCGGCGGGTCGTAGAAGGCGATCGGCGTGACGCGGATGTCGGCGATACGAAGGTCGGTCATTTCAGTTCCCTTGTTCAAGCGCTGAGCCGCGACAGCGCCGACCCGCGGGGTGGCGCAGCAACGGTCATGCAGGACGCTTTATGGTTCAGCCAGATGCGACCCCGACGGCGGGCACAGGGGTCGACAAAGCGCCGCCCCGGGGGGCGGGTCGGCGCTGGCGCGGCGGCCCTGCGGGCCTTGATTCCGCGCCAAGCCCGCAATCACCCGTTCACCCGGTTCGCCTCGATGTAATCCATGTTCAGATCCTGCCCGAGGCCCGGTTCCTCGCGCCCGTGGATATAGCCGTCGGCGTCCATCTCGTCGTCGATGCGGTTTTGGTACTCCTTCGGCTCATCGTAATCGATGAACGGATGCAGCAACCCGCGCTCGTAGAACGAGGTGTTCGGGATCGCCAGCGCCACGGACAGGTTGCCCGCCCCGGTGCCGTGGATCTCGCACGAGATGTGGAAGCACTCTGCCATGTTGGCGCATTTCATCGCCGGAGAGATGCCGCCCACGTCCCAGACACCGGACCGGACAAGGTCGCACGCGTCATGTTTCACCCACTCGCCCCGGGTCCAGTGCTTGCCGGTCATCGTCTCGGGGCCAAGGATGTTCAACCGCGAGTTCTGCGTCAGCCACTTGTAGGAAGACATCGACGCCTCCTCCATCGGCTCTTCCATCCAGCGATAGTCGAGGTCGGCCAGCTTCTCGGCCAGCCACAGCACGTCGGTCCGGGAATAGAAATGGTGCGGGTCCAGCATCAGCGGAAAGTCCGGCCCCACCACCTCGCGCACGGCAGCACAGGCCTTGTAGTCCATCCGCACGTCCGGCGCGCCGGGCACCGGCGGCATCCAGCCGTGCAGCTTGATCGCCTTGTAGCCGCGCTTCACCATCCAGTCGGCGAAGTTCGCGTAATCCTCGGGCGTGGCCAGCCCGTTTTCCAAGTCGTCGCCGCACATGGTCGACCCATAGGCAAGGATCTTCGGACGGTAGCCGCCCAGCAGCTTCCACACGGGCATCCCTGCCGCCTTGCCTTTCAGATCCCACAGCGCCAGATCGACGGCGGCCAGCGCACGGTCGGTCAGCTCTCCGCCGGACAGGCGCTGCCACTTGTAGACGCCATACCACAGCTTCTCGGTCGCAAGGGGGTCCTTGCCGATCAGGTTCGGCCGGACGAAGCGTTCCAGAAGGTACTCGCGCACATCGCCGCCCCGGCAGACCACGCGGCCCTGGGTGCCGTCATCGCAGGTGATCACCAGCAACGAACTGGTGGTCTGGCTCACCGGGCCGGGATGGCCGTGGCCATCGCTGTCACGGACGGTGTTGGTGGAATGGCGAAAGGTGATCGCCTCGACGGTTTCGATCTTCATGTGGGCAGGTCCCCGGACAGACGTTTCAGAAAGTCGGCCCCGCGCGTCAGACAGGCGCGGGCGGCGGGCAAAAGACGCCCGCGGTTGATAAAGCCGTGGGTGACCCCCGGCTCTTGATGGTAATCCGTGTCGACGCCCGCCCCGCGCAGCGCGGCGGCCATTTCGGCGTTCTCGTCCGCCAGCACGTCCAGTTCAGCGGCGATCAGGCAGGCAGGCGGCAACGCCGACAGAGCGTCGGAATGCAGCGGCACGACCAGCGGATCGGTGCCCGCATCGGGTGCGTACATCGCGAACAGCTCTTTCATTCGCGCCTTTGTCAGCCCCGGCCCTTCGCCGTAGCGGTCGTAGCTTTCGCGCGAAAAGTCACGGTCGTAGACGCCATAGACCAGCAGCATCCCGATGGTGGCACCGGGCCGCGACAGCGCGCAGGCCAGCGCAAGGTTCGCCCCGGCCGAGGCGCCGCCGATGGCGATCCGCCCCGAATCCAGCCCCAGCGCGGCGCCGTTCTCTGCAAGCCAGCCCAGCGCCGCCTGCGCGTCGTTCAGACCGGCGGGATAGGGATGCGCCGGCGCCAGACGATAGCTGACCGACAGGACGGACCAGCCGCTTTCGGCGGCCAGAGCCCGGCACGCCGCCTCGTTCAGCGCGATGCTGCCGCCGGTCCATCCGCCGCCGTGCAGGTACAACAGCACCGGCGCATCCGCCCCGGCGGCGCCACGGTACAACCGCGCCGCCTGCTGCTGCCCCGCTGCGCCGGGATAGAACAGGTCCTCGACCCCGGCGACCTCGGGCGCACCGTCCGACCAGAACGCGGCGGTCGCATCGGGATCGTCCAGCGCCTTCAGCCGCGTTTCCTCGGCCAGCGTGGCGACCATGCCTTCTGCGTAGCGTGCGGGATCGGTCATGCGCGCAGGCTCCGCGCCCGGGCGCGACGGGTCTGGACGTGAACCGCCTCGTCCGCGGTTCCGGGCACATAGGCCTTTCCGTTGTCCACCGGCGCCTTCGCCACGTTGCGGACGACGGGATACTTCGCGATCTCGTCCTTCACCAGCTCGACGCCAAGCCCCGGCGCGGTGGGGATCGGCAGGCAGCCGTCCTCGACCGTCAGCACCGGCGTCACCACGTCATAGCGACCCTCCCAGTCAAACTCGATCCGCTCCAGCAGCAGCGCGTTCGGCACCGTCGCCATGATATGCAGCGCCGCGAACTCGGCCACCGGGCCAAGCGAGCCGGAATGCGGCGCCAGCATGATGCCGTGCGGTTCCGCCATCGCGGCGATCTTGCGCATCTGCGTGATGCCGCCGCCGCGCCCGGTGTCGGGCTGCACCACGTCGACCAGATCGCGCTCGATATAGGGCCGCAGCCCGTGCACCGTGCCCACCCGCTCGCCCGCAGCCAGCGGCACCGCGACGTGGTCCCGCATCCGCGCCAGCATATCCAGGTTCTCTGGCGGCACCGGGTCTTCGTAGAACAACAGGTCGAACGCCTCCAGCTCGCGACCGACAAGGATCGCATCCGATACGGTCATCCACGATGGTCCGTGCGCATCGACCGCGATGTCCACCTCTGGCCCCACGGTCTCGCGCAGCATGGCGATGCGGTCGAAATCGACGATGCCGGTAAAGGGCGTCTTCAACGCGGTGTAGCCCAGCGCGGTCAGGGCGCGGGCCTCGTCAGCGGTGTGCGCGTGGCCGTAGACCGGGATGCGGGTGCGGATCGCGCCGCCCAGCAACTGCCAGACCGGCACACCCAGCGCCTTGCCCTTGATGTCCCACAGCGCCATCTCGATCCCGGACAGCGCGCCCGAGCCGACGGTCCCCGTCAGCCCATGCCCCATCATCGCGCGGTACAACACGCCCCACAGCCGGTCGATGGCCGACGGGTCCTCGCCCACTAGCACGGCCGACAGGTCCTGCACCGCGGTTTCGACCACGCGGGGCCAGCCGGAACACTCGCCGACGCCGGTGATCCCTTCGTCCGTCTCTATTTCCACGAACAGCCAGCAGCGCGAGCCACGAAAATCCGCATCCGCGCCCATCGCCCGCGTCAGGTCGGGCCGCGCGCCCGCCTGCACGAGGTAGGTTTTGACGCCGGTGATCTTCATGCGGATTCCACATAGCGATGCCGCTGCCGCGTGCCCCGCAGGGCCGGGTCCGAGATCGGCACCGACGACAAAAGCGCCTTGGTGTAGGGATGCTGCGGATCGGTGATGATCTGCTCGGTCTCGCCGATCTCGACGATCTTGCCGCGATACATCACAGCCACCCGGTCACAGAAGTACCGGATCACCGCCATGTCGTGACTGATGAAGATGAACGACAGCCCCATCTCGGCCTGCAACTTCAACAGCAGGTCCAGAACCTGCGTGCGGATCGACACGTCCAGCGCGCTGGTCGGCTCGTCCGCGATCACCAGACGCGGCTCCAGCGCGATGGCACGCGCGACCACGATCCGTTGCCGCTGTCCGCCGGAAAACGCGTGCGGATAGCGTTCCATCATCCCGGGATCGAGCCCGACCTCGGTCAACAGCTTCGCGACCCGCGCGTCCAGTTCCGCCCCCTGCGCCACGCCGTTGACGATCAGCGGCTCGGCGATCAGCTGCTTCACCGTCATCCGCGGGTTCAACGAGGCGAACGGATCCTGAAAGATCATGCGGATCTGCTGGCGCGACCGGCGCAGCTCTTCTTTCCCGGCATGGACCAGATCGCGCCCATCATAGTCGACCGATCCACCCTGCGGGTCGTACACCCGCGCGATGCAGCGCCCCACGGTGGTCTTGCCGGATCCGCTTTCACCGACGATGCCCAGCGCCTCGCCCTTCTTCAGGTCGAAACTGATGCCATCCACCGCCCGGGTGACGTCGGTCACCCGCTGCATGAACCCTTCGCGCTTTTCGAAATGCAGCTGCAGGTCGCGGACCTTCAGGATCTCGGGCGCATCGCCCGCCGGGCGCACCTTGGCCGCCGCCGGTTCCTCCAGCCGTTTCACCGCGCCCAGAAGCTTCTGGGTATAGGGGTGCTGCGGCGCGTTGAAGATGCGGTCGCAATCGCCCACCTCCACGACGTGGCCGCGTTCCATCACCACGACCTCGTCCGCGATCTCGGCCACCACGCCCATGTCATGGGTGATGAACATGATCGCCATGCCCAGCTCTTCCTGCAGCTTCTTCATCAGGTCCAGGATCTCGGCCTGCGTGGTCACGTCCAGCGCCGTGGTCGGCTCGTCCGCGATCAGCACCTCGGGCCGACAGGCCAGCGCCATCGCGATCATCGCCCGCTGCCGCATCCCGCCGGAAAACTCGAAGGCATAGCGGTCCACCGCCTTCTCGGGGTTCGGGATCTCGACCTGCCGCAGGCTGTCCACCGCCATTTGCTTGGCCTCTTTCTTGGGCACGTCGCGGTGCAGGCGGATCGCCTCGACGATCTGGCTGCCGATCGTATGCACCGGCGACAGCGACGACATCGGCTCTTGAAAGATCATGCCCACGCGCCCACCCCGGATCGACCGGATCTCGCGGCCCCGGGGATCCAGCGCGGTCAGCTCGATGGTGTCGCCGCCCACAGGGTTGAACAGGATCCGCCCGCCGTTGATCACGCCGGGACGCGGCACCATGTTCAGGATCGTGCGCGCGGTGACCGACTTGCCCGACCCGCTTTCGCCCACGACGCAGGTGGTCTTGCCCCGGTGCAGGTCGAAGCTGATACCGTGCAGCACGTCCAGCATCCCCTGCCGCACATTGAACCCGACGTTCAGGTTCTCGATCTGGATGACGGGCTTGCTCATCGCGCCCCCCTTTCCTGCTTCTTCTCTTTCCAAATACCTCCGGGGAGCGCGAGGGGCGGCGCCCCTCGCCCAATCATCCGGCCCGGGACGTCAGTGACTGTACGGATCTGCCGCATCGCGCATCCCATCTCCGAGGAAGTTGAACGCCAGCACCGCCACCACGACGAAGCCGCCGGGAATGAACAGCCACGGCGCCTGACTGATCGAGCGGATGTTCTGCGCCTCTTTCAGAAGCACCCCCCACGAGATCGCGGGCGGCTGCAGGCCAAGGCCAAGGAACGACAGCGAGGTCTCCGCAAGGATCATCAGCGGGATCGCCAGCGTCAGCGAGGCGATGATGTGCGACGTCAGCGAGGGCAGCATGTGCCGCAGGATGATCCGCCGTTCGCTGGCACCGTCCAGCCGGGCGGCGATCACGAAATCCTCGTTCTTCATCGCAAGGAAGCGGCCCCGCACCACGCGCCCCAGCTCGGTCCAGCCGACCAGAGACACGATCAGTGTTATGACGAAATACTGCTGGTAAACCGGCCATGACGGCGGCAGCGCGGCGGCCAGGGCCAGCCAGATGGGGATCGTCGGCAGCGACAGCACGAACTCGATCAATCGCTGGATCACCGCATCGACCCGCCCGCCATAGTATCCCGACGCGCCGCCAAGCGCGATGCCCAGCACCATCGCGATGGCGACGCCGACAAGGCCGATCGACATCGACACGCGCGTGCCATAGACGACCCGGCTGAACATGTCGCGGCCCAGCCGGTCGGCGCCGAAGATATAGAAATTGTCGCGCGGTTTCTCGGTCGCCAGCAGGTGCACGTCCCAGTCGAACAGGCCCCACATCCGGTATTCCTCGCCCCGGCCGAACAGGGTCAGATAGGTCTTCTCGCCCGAAGGAACGTAGGTGATCGCCAGCGTGTCGGGGTCGCGTTCGCGGTCCATCTCCCAGACGAAGGGCTTGATGCGCCAGCCGTCGTCGGTGCGGTCGATGAAATGCACCATCTGCGGCGGGTGATAGACGCCGCGGCGGTTCTGCTGCGTCGGATCGTTCGGCGCCACGATCTCGCAGAACAGCGCGATCAGGTACATCAGGCCGATCACCCAAAGGCCGACCATCGCCAGCTTGTGCCGGCGGAACGACCACCAGATCAGCTGCCACTGGCTTGCGATGGCCACGTCGCGGCCACGGTGGCCGGTCGCGCCTGCGATCTCCGGCGTGTCGGCGAGAGGCTCGCCGGAAGGGTCAGTCGTGTCAGTCATATTTCACCCGCGGGTCCAGAAGGACGAGGAGGATGTCAGAGATCAGCATGCCGACCACCGTCAGCGACGACAGAAGCAGCACGAAGGCGCCGGCCAGATACATGTCCTGCGCCAACAAGGCCTGCAGCATCAGCGGCCCCGCCGTCGGCAGTGACAGCACGATGGCGGTGACGACCGCGCCCGAGACGAGGTTCGGCAGCACCCAGCCGATGGTCGAGATGAACGGGTTCAGCGCGACGCGAACCGGGTATTTCATGATCAGCCAGAATTCGGACAGGCCCTTGGCGCGGGCGGTGTCCACATAGGGCCGGTGCAATTCGTCCAGCAGGTTGGCCCGCATGATGCGGATTAGCGATGCGGTGGCCGAGGTGCCCAGCACGATCACCGGCAGCCAAAGGTGCGCCACAAGGTCCATGACCTTGGCCCAACTCCACGGCGCGTTCTTGTATTCGTTCGAGAACAGCCCGCCCACATCGGCGCCGAAGTGCACCACGCCGATATACATCAGCACCAGCGCCAGCAGGAAATTCGGGGTCGCAAGCCCGATGAAGCCCAGCGTCGTGGCGATGTAGTCGCCCACCGAGTACTTGCGCACCGCCGAGTAGACGCCGATGGGAAAGGCGACGGCCCATGTGAACAGCAGCGTCGCGAACGACAGCGTCACCGTCAGCGCCATGCGGCCCCAGATCAGATCGCTGACCGGCTGGCGCCATTCGAAGGACATGCCGAAGTCGCCCTGCAGCAGGTTGCCGATCCAGCGGAAATATTGGACGTACAGCGGCTTATCGAGACCGAAGCGTTCGCGCAGGTTCTCGATCGACGCCTGGTCCAGCACCTCGTTCGATTCACCCAGCTTGGCGATGTAGGTGGTCAGGTAGTCCCCCGGCGGCGCCTGGATCAGCAGGAAGGCCACGATGGAGACGGCGAAGAGAAACGGGATCATCCAAAAGATCCGCTTCAGGATATAGCGCAACAACATGGTGAGGCTTTCTGCGAATGGTGCGCGCAGGCGCACACCCTACGGTCGGAACGGGGTGCCAGAACGCGGTCGGGCCGCATGTCCCCCGGGTCGTAGGGTGCGCGCTTGGCGCGCACCCCTTGGAAGTTGTAAGACTTATTGCTTCCAGTAGTAGGTCGCAGGAAGCGTCGGTGCCGGGTCGGGATACATCCACGACGCGGGGATCGAGGGCGGTACGTTGCCCAGATCCTTCTTCACCACGCCCACCAGGTTCGGAGCCAGCGAGATGCCGATGATCTCCAGTTCCTCGGCGGCCATCTGGTGAATCTCGCGGAAGATATCCAGCGCCTTCTCCTGATCCGCCTCTTTCTTGAAGGCGTCGTACAGCTCAAGCCGCTTCTTCATCGACTCCGTCGGCTCTTCGCCATCCACGCCGCCCGACAGGTACCAACGGGTCCACGGGATCGCGAACCACGATGCCTGCGGGTGAACCGCCAGCACGTCGCGCGGGCTGAGGGTCGGATCCAGACCACCGGGNGCNCCCCAGACCATGAAGTCATGCTCGTTGGCTTCCCCGCGCGAGTAGTAGATCGACCGTTCGACCGACGAGATGTTCAGCTCGACGCCGATGTCTTCCCACTGCTCGCTGATGATCTCCAGCGAGTCGCCCCAGTCCGGCTGCTCGATGCCGGTGTACTGAACGTTGAAGGTGAACCGGCGGCCGTCCGACAGAAGGCGATAGCCATCGTCGTCGCGTTCGGCATACCCCGCTTCGTCCAGCAGTTCGTTCGCCCGGTCGGGATCATAGTCGGTGTACTGGGTGCCAAGCTGCTCGTTGTACAGCACGTGGTCCGGACGCGGACCGATCTGCCACGGCTCGCCCTGCCCTTGGTACACGATGTCGATGATCTCTTCGCGGTCGATCGCCAGCGAAAGCGCCTCGCGGACCATCTTGTTGCGGATCATTTCGCGCATCACCGGGTCTTTGTGGGTGTGGTTGAAATGGATCGCCATGGTGTTCGAGTTCGAGTTCACCATGTCCAGGATGTTGATCCCGGCCTTCTCGGCGTTCTCGGCGAACACAGGCTTGTTCGCAAGCCCCGAGATGCGGCGGCGCTGCATGTCGATGTTGCCGGCAATCGCTTCAAGAACAAGGGTTTCGTTGTCCTGCGCGACGTTCTGCTCGACCATGTCGATGTAGGGCAGCTGGTTGCCGTCGGTGTCGACCTGCCAGAAGTAGGGGTTGCGTTCCATCACCACCTGGGTGGCGCCGGCGTTGTACTCGCCGCCCTCGACGACGACCCACGGATCAAGCGTCGGACGCTCGGCGTTGGCCCAGCGGTTCGGCGCCTCGACCTCGCCGCACTTCAGGCGGAACAGGGCCGGCCAGTCTTCGACGGCCTCGGTCTCTTCGACCATCGACTGCACGTCGTCGTTGTAGTCGGGGTGGAACTGCGCGCAGTAATGCTTGGCCCACAGGACCGGCTCCTGCGCCAGCGGGGTCGCCAGCTCTGTCAGGAACGTGCCGTAGGGCGCCGCGAACTTCAGCGTGACGGTATAGTCGTCCACCTTTTCGGCGGTCATCGCCTCGCCGTTGACCACAAAGCGCGCGGGCGGGTTCGGAAAGAACTCTTCGTTGTGCAGCAGGTCTTCCACGAAGAACATGATGTCATCCGCGGTGAACGGCTCGCCGTCCGACCACTTCATGCCCTCGCGCAGGTGGAACGTGAATTCCGAGCCGTCCTCGTTGACGTCCCAGCCTTCGGCGATATTCGGAACCACCTCCGAAAAGTCCGGCGCCCAGCGCGTCAGGCCCTGCGGGCCGACGAAACGCAGGATAGAGTTGTGGTCGTTCGACCCGCCCAGCACGCGGCGGATCTTGCCGCCATAGGTGCCCACGGACTCGAACGGCGTCACGACCTCGGGGCTTTCCGGCAGCCGTTCCTCCACCGGCGGCAGGTCCCCGGCCGCGACACGCTCTGCCAGAGCGGGGGCCTCTTGATACGCAAGCGCCGACAGGGGGCCCAGCATCACGCCAAGCGCCGTACCGGCAAACGTCAACGGGCGCAGTCCGCGCCAGAATACTGTCATCAGATTTTCCTCCCTTTGCCGGGACTCGTTGATGGTCCCGCCACCTTGAACCGTGCCACCGGTTGTCATCAGTTGTCAAACAATTAAAACGATGCTGTAATGTGGTTGTCAGACCAACCTTGCGCTATGTCCATCGCGGGGAGGTCACGCAACAGCGGGACATACAAGTGAACGACACCAGCGACAGGACGGCGCAAGACGCCCGTGATCTCTTGCGGGATGCCACCCGCGAGAGTGGCGCGGGCGCAGGGGCAAGGCTGGAAGAACAGATTTATCATGCGCTTCTGGATCGCATCCAGTCGGGCACCTACGCGCTTGGCCAGCGGCTTCCGCCCGAGATGGAGCTGTCGGCCGAATTCGGCGTGTCGCGCCCGGTGGTCCGGGCCGCGCTGGCGCGTCTGCGCGATGCCGGGTTGGTCACGTCGCGGCGCGGGGCGGGCAGCTTCGTCAGCTCAGGCGAGGCCGAGGTCGAGGGTGGGTTCACGCCCATCGGGTCGATCGACGACATGACCGCCTTCTTCGACTACCGCCGCATGATCGAGACACGGACCGCCGCAATCGCGGCCACCCGCGCGACGGCAGAGGACCTTGCCGATCTGCGGCAGCGGCTGGCGAAGATGGACAAGGACATCGAATCCGGGATTGCGACGGTCGAGCAGGACGTGAATTTTCACATCCGCATCGCCGAGATCGCGAACAACAGGTTCCTGCTGGAGACGCTGCACATGCTGCGCCCGCACACCCTGTTCATGGGCCATTTCCTGCGGCGGCTGTCGGCGTCGGGCTATGCGCGCGGCAAGGCCGGGATGCGGAACGAACACTACGGAATCGTCGACGCGCTGGAAGCGGGCGACAGCCCGGCGGCGGAACGGACGATGGAACAACACCTCGCCGCCTCGCGCGAGAGGATATTCAAGGGAGTCTAGGGAGGATACATGCAGGTAGAATGCGTGGTGCCAAGCCGTTCGCAGCTTGGCGAGGGTGCCGTGTGGGATGATCGCGGCCAAGCCCTGTGGTGGGTCGACATCAAGGCGGGCCTCATTCACCGGACCCGCGAGGACGGCAGCAACGGCACCACCGACTTCGGCGAGCCGGTGGGCTGCTTCGCGATCCGCGAGGGCGGCGGGNTGGTGGTGGCCGCGAAAAGCGGGTTCTGGCTGTTCGATCCCGACACCGGCGAGAAATCGGCCCTGTCCGACCCCGAGGCGCACCTGCCCGGCAACCGGTTCAACGACGGCACGACGGACATGCAGGGCCGGTTCTGGGCGGGCACGATGAAGGACGACGGCGGCCCGCCAGCACCGCAAGGCAGCTTCTATCGGATGGACCCGGACTTTTCGGTCACGAAATGGAAGGACGGCATCTACACCACCAACGGCCTCGCCTTCTCGCCCGATGGCCGCACGATGTACTTCTCGGATTCGAACCCCGACGTGCGCACGATCTGGGCCGCCGACTATGACACCGACACCGGCACGCCGGGCGACCCGCGCGTGTTCTTCGACACACGCGCCGTTCCGGGAAGGCCCGACGGCGGCACGGTCGACGCGGACGGCTGCTATTGGCAGGCTGGCGTCGGCGGGTGGCAACTGTACCGCATCACGCCGGATGGCAGCGTCGACATGACCATCGACATGCCGGTGGAACGCCCGACCAAGCCGATGTGGGGCGGGTCGAACCTCGACATCCTGTATGTCACCTCGATCGGCGCGGCGGACGACCCGAAACAGCCCGAGGCCGGCAGCCTGTTCGCAGTCACCGGCACCGGCTGTCAGGGCGTGCCGCAGGCCCGCTTTCCGGGCTGACCGCTCCTCCGGGGCTTCTTCTCTTCCGAAGTACCTCGGGGGGCGCGCAAAGCGCGCGGGGGCAGAGCCCCCTCCGCCCTCGCCACCCGCACGGCACGTTGCCACACGACCCACACCGAAAGGCATTTCCCGATGACGACCACCGGCCCTTTGAAGATAACCGGCCTTCGCAGCTACATGTCCGCCGACCGCGACCGCCCCCGCGTGCTGGTGGCCCTCGACACCGACGCGGGCGTCACCGGCTGGGGCGAGTGCTATAACCACGGCCCCGACCGCGCCCTGCCGCCTCTGCTGGACTATCTCTACCTTCAGATCGAGGGCGAAGACGCCACCCGCATCGAGCGGCTGATCCTCAAGCTGTTGCAGCAGTCGCGGTTTCCGCCCGGCGCGATGGGACTGGCCGCGATCTCGGCCATCGACCACGCGTTGTGGGACCTGAACGCGAAGGCGCTTGGCGTGCCGGTCTACCAGTTGCTGGGCGGCCATGTGCGCGACCGGGTGCGGGTCTATCTTGGCGTCTACTCGGCCCCGGAACCCGAAGACATCCGCGACTTCTGCGCGGCAAAGAACGAAGAATACGGCCTGACCGCCTTCAAGCTGTCGCCCTACCGCAACGACATCCATGCCGAACCGTGGGGCAAGGTGCTGAAGGCCACCGGTGACTGGGTCGAGAAGACCGCCGCGCTGTGCCCCGACTTCGAATTCGCCTACGACGCCCATGCCAAGCTGTGGGAGCCGTGGCAGGCCGCGCAACTGGGCGACGTTCTGGCCCCGCACCACCCGCTGTTCTACGAAGAACCGATGCGCCCCGAGAACATCGACGCATGGGGCGCCCTGAAGCGGCAGTTGAAGGTGCCGCTGGCGACAGGCGAATCCCTGTACAACCGCTGGGAATTCCTGCGCCTTCTGCAGGCCGGGGGCGCCGACATCGTGCAGCCCGATATCTGCGTGGTCGGCGGTCTGTACGAAATGCGCAAGATCGCGACGCTGGCCGAAGCTTTCTACGTCAACGTCGCGCCGCACAATCCGATGGGGCCGCTGGCCACGGCGGTGAACCTGCACTTCTCGGCCGCCTGCCCCAACTTCAAGATCCTCGAATACCGCCTGCCGCACGGCGCGGCGTACACCGGGCACGGGCTGTCGGACAGCGACGAGAATGCGGCCTACGTCAAGGACCCGTATCTTCCGGTGGACGGCCATCTAGAGCTGCGTCCCGACCGGCCGGGCTGGGGGGTCGAGATCGACGAGGATTACCTAAAGACCGACCGCTACGTGCACTGGGAACGCAAGCTACCGACGCGCCCCGACGGCTCTATCGCGTTCCCATGACGCCCGACGCCCTTCGCACGCGCCTGCAACAGCTGACCGGCTGGGGTCCCCGCCCGGCCGCTGCGGTGTCGCGCAAGGACGCTGCGCCCGAGGCCGGGCATCCCGTCGAGACCCTCGTGCTTCAGGGACCGCGCGGGCCGATGCCCGCCACCCTGATCCGGCCCGAGATAGCGGGCCCCCTGCCCGCCGTGCTCTACTGTCATGCGCACGGCGGCGACTATCGGCTGGGTAGGCGCGAGATGCTGGAGGGCAGCCGCTTTCTGCACACGCCCGGCTACGGCATCGCATTGGCCAACGCCGGATTCGCAGCACTTTGCGTCGACATGACCGGCTTCGGCGACCGCCGGGACGAGGGTGACGAGAACGACATGGCCAAGGCCCTGTTCTGGCGCGGTGAAAGCCTGTTCGGCCATATGCTGAACGACCTCGGCGCGGCGTTCGGCTACCTCGCCGCGCGGCCCGACGTGGACGCCGCGCGGATCTTCACGCTGGGGCTGTCGATGGGCGCGGCGCATGCCTATTGGCTGGCCGCGCTGGAACCACGCGTCGCGGGTTGCGCCCACCTGTGCATGCTGGCCGACATCGGGCCGATGATCGACGCAGGCGCCCACGCGCGTCACGGATTCTACCTGTCGGTGCCGGGCCTGCTGCCGCTGGCCGAAACCGGCGACATCGCCGGGCTGATCGCGCCCCGCCCGCAATTCGCCTGCCACGGCGGCACCGACCACCTGACCCCGCCCGCCGCGCGCGATGCCGCCCTTGCCCGGCTGCGGGCGGCCTATGCCGGACACGACGACCGGCTGACCTGCGCCATCGACCCCGCCGCCGGTCACGGCGAGACGGCGCCCATGCGGGTCGCCGTTCTGGATTTCCTTGCCCAAACCGCCGCGCGCGGGCACCAAGACTTCGGATAGGTCCGCGCCGCGCGGTGCTGGGCCAAAGACATCACCAAAGATCGAACGAACAAGGGAGAGAGACATGATGAACCGACTGCTGATCACCGGCGCCGGTGGCAACCTCGGCCGCCAGATGCGCGCCCGGCTGGGCGATCTGGCCGAGATCGTGCGGCTGGCCGACCGTGGCAACATGGAGCCCGCAGGCCAGAACGAAGAAGTCGTGACCTGCGATCTCGGCGACGCCGAGGCGGTGTCGAAGATGGTCGAGGGATGCGACGCCATCGTTCACTTCGGCGGCCAGCCGGTCGAAGCGCCGTGGAGCGTCGTGAAGAACGCCAACATCGACGGGATGTATAACCTGTACGAGGCTTGCCGCATCCACGGCTGCAACCGCGTCGTCTTCGCCAGTTCGAACCACGCGGTTGGCTTCTTCCGGCAGGACGAGGTGATCGACAACACGATCTACCCCAAACCCGACGGCCTGTACGGCGTGTCCAAGGTGTTCGGCGAGATGATCGCGTCGATGTACTTCCACAAGTTCGGGATCGAGACCGCGTCGGTCAGGATCGGCTCGTGCTTTCCGGAACCGTCGAACCACCGGGCGCTGTCGACGTGGCTTAGCTTCGACGATCTCGAACGCCTGATCCGCCGCTGTCTTGATGTGCCGAAGCTCGGCTGCCCGGTGATCTACGGCAACTCTGCCAACACGGCGAACTTCTGGGACAATTCCAAGGTTGCATGGCTTGGCTGGAAACCGCAGGACAACGCCGAGGACTACCGCGCCGAGGTCGACGCCGCCCGCGAGAAACCGGCGGCGGATGCGCCCGACGTGGTCTATCAGGGCGGCGGCTTCACGGCCGACGGCATACACCAAGAGTAAGGGACGGACATGAGCGACGACTGGATCGCGGTCGACTGGGGCACCAGCCACCTGAGGGCATGGGCGATGACAGGGCCGGAGATCCGCGCCTCGGCCCACAGCGACGACGGCATGGGCCGCCTGTCGCCCGAGGCCTTCGAACCGGCGCTGCTGGCGCTGGTCGAACCGTGGCTTCGCCCCGACGGCGCGACACCGGTCGTCGCCTGCGGCATGGTGGGCGCCCGGCAGGGCTGGGTCGAGGCGCCCTACCGCGCCGTGCCCTGCGCCCCCGCCGGTGGAAACGGAATGATCCGCGCGCTGGTCCACGACGACCGGCTCGACGTGCGCATCATCCCCGGCCTGTCACAGGCGTCACCCGCCGACGTGATGCGCGGCGAGGAAACCCAGATCGCCGGCTTCGTCGCGGCCAACCCGGATTTCGACGGCATCCTCTGCCTGCCCGGAACCCACACCAAGTGGGCCCACATCAGCGCGAAAGAGATCGTCAGCTTCCGCACCTTCATGTCGGGCGAGATCTTCGCGCTGATCGCTGGCCAGTCCGTCCTGCGCCACAGCGTGACGACCGACGGTTTCGACGACGACGCCTTCCTCGAAGCGGTGTCGGAATCGCTCTCCCGTCCGGAAAGCTTCGCCGCCCGCGCCTTTTCCCTGCGCGCCGGCAGCCTGCTGGACGGTCTGGCCGCCGAAACCGCCCGCGCGCGGTTGTCGGGCTGGTTGATCGGCATGGAACTGGCCGCCGCCCGCGCCTATTGGCTGGGCCAGCCCGTTGTCCTGATCGGCGCACCGGCACTGTCGGGGCTCTACGCGAAAGCCCTGCAGGCGCAGGGCCTGACCCCGGTCACGGCAGACGGCGACGCGATGACCCTCGCAGGGCTCGCCGCGGCGCATCTCGGGGTCTGAACAAGGGGGCTCCGCCCCCGCCGCGCCTTCGGCGCGCCTCCCCCGAGGTATTTCCCAAGAGAAGAAGGCCGTCGCGCATTTGCTTCTTCTCTTTCTAAGTACCTCGGGGGAGTCGCGAAGCGACGGGGGCAGCGCCCCCTGCTACAGCGCCGTCCCGCCGGTCCGTTCGACCCAATGCGCCCGACGCTCCTTGGATAGCCGCTCGCGGGCCATCGGCGAGATGTCTTCGTCGAACCGCTCCAGCACCTCGAACTCCATCTCGCCGCGATAGGCCGCCTGCAGCGCCGGTGGCCGTGCGCCGCCTGTTTTCAACGTGAAGCGCAGGCGGCGTTCCGCCGCCCCGAGCCGCAGGGTCGCGCCGATCCAGACGCCGGCGCCCACACGCACCGCGTAGATACCGGCATCCGGCGGCGTGTCCTTCCATTGTGTCTTTATGCTCCGACGGTCCACGGCCCTGCCTTCCTTCGACGATTCATTTTTACCCGGGTTCTATTGACATATTTTTGCCCGGGTGTAAAAGCACATTATGGAACTGACCGTATTCGAAGACGCGCGCCTGCTGGCGCGGGGGACGGTGGCCGACGTCGCCGCCAAGATGCAGAGCGCCGTGGCGCGCGGCGGCAGCGTGCTGGCGTTCGACGACGCCACCGGCAAGGTCGTCGATCTCGACCTGCGCGGCACGCCACAGGAGGTGGCCGCGCGGCATGCCGAAGCGCCCGCGCGGCGCGGGCGGCCGAAGCTGGGTGTGAAGGCGCGCGAGGTGACGCTGCTGCCGCGCCACTGGGACTGGCTGTCCGGCCAGCGTGGCGGGGCCTCTGCCACGCTGCGGCGGCTGGTCGAACAGGCGATGCGCGGCGAGTCCGCGACCTCCCGCCAGGCGCAGGACGCCGCCTATAGCGCGGCCACCGCGCTTGCCGGGGACCGTCCAGGCTATGAAGAGGCGATGCGCGCCTTGTTCGCTGGTGACACCGGCGGGATGCAGGTGCACATGGCCGCGTGGCCCGAGGACATTCGCGACTATGTCGGTCGGCTTCTGCAGGCGACGCCCGCCTGAGCCCGGGCGATGGACAGTCGTGGCCTTGCTCCCTACAGATGGCGTCAATGTTCATTTCAGGGAGGCAATCATGAACGACGCACCGACCTACGGTTTCGACACGCTGCAGATCCACGCGGGCGCGCGCCCCGACCCGGCGACCGGCGCCCGTCAGACCCCGATCTACCAGACCACATCCTACGTGTTCCGCGACGCCGACCATGCGGCCGCCCTGTTCAACCTGCAGGAAGTCGGCTTCATCTATTCGCGCCTGACCAACCCGACCATCGCCGTGCTGCAGGAACGCATCGCCACGCTGGAGGGCGGGGCTGGCGCGGTGTGCTGTTCGTCCGGCCACGCGGCGCAGATCATGGCGCTGTTCCCGCTGATGGGGCCGGGCCGCAACGTCGTCGCCTCGACCCGGCTGTATGGCGGGACCGTTACCCAGTTCAGCCAGACCATCAAACGGTTCGGCTGGTCGGCGAAGTTCGTGGACACCGACGATCTGGACGCCGTGAAGGCCGCCATCGACGAGGACACGCGCGCGGTGTTCTGCGAATCCGTCGCCAACCCCGGCGGCTATGTCACCGACATCGAGGCGCTGGCCAGCATCGCGAACGCGGCCGGGCTGCCCCTGATCGTCGACAACACCTCGGCCACGCCGTACCTGTGCCGCCCGATCGAGCACGGCGCGACGCTGGTCGTGCATTCGACGACCAAGTACCTGACCGGCAACGGGACCGTCACCGGCGGCGCAATCGTGGACTCGGGCCGGTTCGACTGGACCGCCTCGGACAAGTTCCCGTCGCTGTCGCAGCCGGAACCCGCCTATCACGGCCTGAAATTCGCCGAGACCTTCGGACCGCTGGCCTTCACGTTCCACGGCATCGCCATCGGTCTGCGTGACCTTGGCATGACGATGAACCCGCAGGCCGCGCATTACACGCTGATGGGGATCGAGACCCTGTCGCTGCGGATGGAACGGCACGTCGCCAACGCCAAGAAAATCGCGACCTGGCTGGAAGGTCACGACGCGATCGAGGCGGTGACCTATGCCGGGCTGGACAGTTCTCCGTACGCGGACCGCGTAAAGCGGCTGTATCCGAAAGGCGCCGGCGCGCTGTTCACGGTGGCGCTGAAGGGCGGCTACGACGCTTGCGTCAAGCTGGTCGACAGCCTCGAGCTGTTCAGCCACGTCGCCAACCTTGGCGATACGCGCAGCCTTGTGATCCACTCGGCCTCGACCACGCACCGCCAGCTGTCCGAAGAACAGCAGGTGGCCGCGGGGGCCGCGCCGAACGTGGTGCGGCTGTCCATCGGTATCGAGGATGCGGACGACCTGATCCGCGACCTGGACCAGGGGCTGGCGAAAGCCTCGGCCTGATCCAAAAGCGCGCCGGTTCGCCGGCGCGCGTTCACAATTCATTGGTCTGGGCCCCATATGGGCTAGCTGGTCTGTCAGGCCGCCCCAATCCGGGATGGCCAAGCGCCCAAGGGGAAGCAGAATGCCCGCCACTGCGATCGTGACCGGAGCGTCCTCCGGTCTTGGACAAGAATTCGCAAGGATCCACGCCGCCACCGGCGGCCGAGTGATCCTGACCGCGCGGCGCGAGCCGGAGTTGCTGGCGCTGAAGCAGGAACTTGAGGACCGGCACGGGACCGAGGTTCATGTCTTTCCGGCCGACCTTGGCCAGCCCGGCGCGGCGGAAGAGCTGTACGCCGCAGTGCGCGCNGCGGGGCTGGCCCCTGAGATCCTGATCAACAACGCGGGGTTCGGCGGACAAGGCAAGTTCGTCGAACGCGACCTGTCGCGGCACCTTGCGATGATCGATGTGAACATCAAGGCGTTGATGGTCCTGACCTACCTGTTCGGCCGCGACATGGCTGGGCGCGGCGCTGGCCGGATCCTGAACGTCGGGTCGACGGCGGGTTTCCTGCCCGGGCCGCAACAGGCGGCCTACTTCGCCAGCAAGGCCTTCGTGAACTCGTTCTCGCAGGCGATCGACCAAGAGCTTCGCCCGCGCGGCGTGACCTGCACCGTGTTGGCGCCCGGCTATGTCGAGACGGGGTTCGCCTCGGCCGCCGATATGGAAGGCACCGCGATGGTGAAGGCGGGCGGCGCCGACGCCCCCACCGTTGCGAAGATGGGCTATGACGCGATGATGGAAGGCCGGTTGGTGAAGATCAATTCCGCCGCGCTGAACTTTGCCCTGACCTGGATCGTGCCGCTGTTGCCGCGCCGCATGGTGCTGCGGCTGGCGGAACGGACCCAGTCGAAATAACGCGTCGACCCTGCCCGCCCGGATAAAGGCTTCTTCAACGAAGATCGCCTAGACCGGGGCCGAGGACAGGCACCATGACCCAATCGGCACATGCGGCGATCCGATTGCCGGTCGCCTTCATCGAAGAGCTTTCGCGCGCGGACAGCATCGAACAGGTGCTGTCCGTGTCCGCGGCTTGGTTGCCCAGACTGATCGAGTCGGATCGCGCCAAGCTGAGCTTTATCGACGACGGGCGGCTTGTCGCCCGCAGCTTCCGCCGCGACGGGGTCCACGATCTTGACGCCGACCTTGTGCCCCTGACGCAAGGCTCGCCCCGTGCGCGGGTGCTTGAAAGCGGCGAGGTGCTTCAAATCGGCCGCGCGGCGCTGGGCCGNGAACCGGACCCCGCGATGCGTCACCTGTATGAACAAGGGTACGGGCGTGTCCTGATGGCCCCGATGCGCAGCGGGAGTGAGACCGTGGGCGTCGTCGGGCTGGTGCGCCGGTCGCGGGAACGCTTTTCCGACCTGCAGGTCCGGCACGTCGTGGCCGCGGCGCGCTGGATCGGTGCGCAGGCGCGGCTGATGCAGCAGTTGCGCCGCAACGCCCGCATGGCAGAGACCGATCCGTTGACGGGGCTGGCCAACCGCAACCGCCTGATGCGCGTGCTCGACACGCCGCAGGCGCTGCATGCGCCCGACAGCCACGGTCGCATCATCGGCGTGCTTCACGTCGATCTCGACCACTTCAAGGACACCAACGACCGGTTGGGGCACGCAGCAGGCGACGCCGCGCTGTGCCATGCCGCCCGTGTCATGCGCGAGACCGCGGGGCCGGCGGATGTCGTCGCGCGGATCGGCGGGGACGAATTCCTGATCGTGACCCGGTCGGATCGCCACGGGGGCGACATCGCCGCCTTGGCGGAAAACCTGTCGACGGCGCTGGCGGCGCCGATGCCGTGGGGCGACACCTCGATCGCCTGCCCGGCCAGCATCGGAACCGCGCTGGCCGCGCCCGGCGACGGCTCTGCCGAGCGGCTGATCGCCAATGCCGACCTTGCACTGTACGAGGTGAAGCGCCGGGGCCGGCGCGGCGTACAGGCCTTCACGCCCCGAATGCGGGCCGAGGCCGAGGCGCGGCGCACCCTGCATTCGGAACTGCGCGCCGCCGTCGACACCGAAAGCTTCGAGCCGCATTTCCAGCCGATCGTCGAGCTTGCCACGCACGAGGTCGTCGGGCTGGAGGTGCTGGCGCGCTGGCCGCACCCGACGCGGGGCCTGCTGTCGCCAGAGGCGTTTCTGGACGCTGCGGCCGAGATCGGGCTGTCGGGGCACATGGATGCGATCGTCCGGTCGAAAGGTCTTGCCGCCACCGCCCAACTGCGCGCGCTTGGCTGCACCCGGCCGGTGATGTCCGTGAACCTGTCGGCGGAAACGCTGGCCGAACCCGACCTTGTCGACCTGCTTTTGTGGGAGGTCATGGGTCACGGTCTGGCCCCGTCTGACCTGACACTTGAAATCAGCGAGACAGAGATCGCGACCGACGCCGACGGCGTGGTGGAAGCGGCGGTGAAAACGCTGACGAACCGGGGGTTCGGCGTCGCCATCGACGATTTCGGGACCGGTCACGCCGCCCTGCCCAAGATGCGGCGGCTGGAGGTGAGCGGCCTGAACATGGCGCCCGCGATGACCGCCTACCTGTCGGACGCCAGCACCGAGGCGATCCTGCGGGCGGTCCAGACGATTGCTGAAGAACTGCGCCTGTCCGTCACCGCCAAGGCGGTCGAGACGGACGCGGCATTGACGCGCTTGCGGGGGTTGCGATGTGACCGCGCGCAGGGCTTCGCGATTTCGGGGCCGCTGCCTTTTCCAGAGCTTCTGAAGTTCCTCGGTCAGGCAACGCCCGCGAACGACACGTTGCGCATGGCCTGATGCGGGCCGCTTAGCTGTCGCCGAACCAGAAGCGGTCAAGATCCTCGACAAGACGCCTGCGCGCGTCGCGGCCTTCCATCATGACCTCGTGCTCGCCAGCCTCGACCATCTGCAACCGCCCCTTGGGCCACATCGCCATCCGGGCGTGCACCGCCGCCGTGTCGACGATCCTTTCGTTCGTGCCAAGGAAGGTCAGACAGGGCAGGTCCGGCGAGGGTTGCCGCGCAAGGCGCCGCGTCTCGATCAACGCTTCGTACAGCCAGTGCAAGCTTGGCCCGCCAAGCGCGAGATCCGGGTGCGCGCGCAGTTGCTCGGTCATATACTCGAACATCCCGGGGTCGGTGGTCAGCAGGTTGTCCTCGAACATCGCGGCGGTGACGTAGGTGTCTGGGCTGGTGCCGGGGACGTAACGATAGCCATGCCCGACCTTCCGCGCGGCCCACGACAGCACCCACGCCACGGGGCGCAGCGACCGGCTGATCTTGATGCCCCACATCGGGCCCGTGAAAACGGCGGCCTTCACCGGCAGATGTTCCAGCACCGCCCGCAGGCCGATACATCCGCCCATCGAATGTGCGATCAGGAAATAGGGTTCCGGCAGCCCCTGATCCCGCGCCGTGGACAGCATCGCCGCGACGTCGTGCTGATAGTCGGTGAAGTCGCCGACATGCCCCGTCGCCCGATCCTCAAGCGAGCGGTCGGCCAGCCCCTGACCGCGCCAGTCGATCGCGATGGTGGATAGCCCGATGCGTTCCAGCTCGGACGCCATAATCCCGTATTTTTCGACGTATTCCGTCCGCCCCGGAAACAGCAGAACCGTCCCCCGCGTGCCACCGGGCCAAAGCGCGATGCGCAGACGGGCGCCATCACGGGCGGTCACCCACAGCGCGCGTACGTTATCGGGGCCCTTCGCGACCTCTTGGAAGAACGGCGCCGGGGTCGACATCTCAGCTGAGAACCGCGCCCAGCTGCATCGCCATGCCCATGTCGCCATCGACGCTGAGCTTGCCGGTCATGAACGCGGACGTCGGGTCCATCGCGCCGGACAGGATCGCCTGAAACGTCTCTGCATCCGCGCTAAGCGTGACGTCGGTCTCTTCGTCCGCCGCACGGGCGCCGTCCGAATCAAGCACGATCGAGCCTTCGTCCTCGATCAGGAATTTCGCCTTTCCGTCGAACTCGGAAGTGTCTTTCTCGTTCAGGGCCGCGACAGCGGCGTCGATAACTTCACTCATCGAAAGGCTCCTTCGTTTGTGACCCGCGCGGGGCTCGCTTTTCGCTGCGTCCGCAGTATGCTTCCGTTATGAAAAAATCGATACGGTTCTGCAAATCTGTCGTTGCGGCATATCTTCTCGCCACCGCTCCGGTGCTAGCACAGGATGCGGATGTCGACGGAATGCTTTCTGAACTGGCCAATCCTGAAACGTCCAACTGGATGCAGCTGGAACGCCGGATTCGCACGGAATGGCAGCGGTCCGGGTCGCCGGCGATGGACCTGCTGCTGCAACGCGGGATCGACGCGATGGAGGATCAGGACTGGCGGCTGGCCGTCGATCACTTTACCGCGCTGACCGACCACGCCCCGGACTTCGCCGAGGGCTGGACCAACCGCGCCACCGCCTTCTTCCAGCTGGGTCAATACGGTCCGGCGCTGGAAGACATCGGCCGCGCCCTTGCGCTGAACCCGCATCGCTTCGACGCGCTGTCCGGTCTTGCCGTCATCCTTGAAGAAATCGGGATGCGCGAGGATGCGCTGGAAGCGTGGCGCATGGTGTCCGAGGTGAACCCGCACCGCCCCGAGACGAAAGCGGCGCTGGATCGGCTGGAACGCGAGTTCGGTGGCCAGACGCTCTGACCCGCCGCAGCCCCCATCGCGGCCCCCGCGCCTATACAAGGACGGCTGGCTGCACTACATGGGGCATCAGGTGAAACAAACAGGACCGGGTCAAAGCCGCCCCTGAGGGTGGCTCGGGAACGCATCCCGTCCGCCGGGCTTCCACGGAAGACCCCGCGACCCGAAGGCAGAGGCAAACGATGGCCGGACAGGCGCGAGTGACGGCGGTTCTGGGCCCGACCAACACCGGCAAGACCCATTACGCGATCGAACGGATGCTGGCGCATCGTACCGGCGTCATCGGACTTCCGTTGCGCCTGTTGGCGCGCGAAGTCTACGACCGCATCGTCGCCCTGCGCGGACCATCGGTGGTCGCCCTTGTCACCGGCGAAGAACGAATCGTCCCGGACCGGACCCAGTACTGGGTCTGCACGACCGAGGCGATGCCCGAGGGCCTGTTGGCCGATTTCGTCGCGCTGGACGAGATCCAGCTGTGCGCCGATCCGGAACGCGGCCACGTCTTCACCGACCGTCTGCTGCGCGCACGCGGCACACACGAGACGCTGCTGCTGGGCGCCGACACTATGCGCGGCGCCATCGCGGCGCAGGTGCCGGGGGTGAACTTCATCCGGCGCGAACGATTCTCGGACCTGACCTATATCGGTCAGAAAAAGATCAGCCGCATGCCGCGCCGATCCGCCATCGTCGGGTTCTCGGTCGATCAGGTCTATGCGATCGCCGAACTTTTGCGCCGCCAGAAGGGGGGCGCCGCCGTCGTGATGGGCGCGCTCAGCCCGCGCACGCGCAACGCGCAGGTGGATTTGTATCAGAACGGGGACGTCGATTACCTAGTGGCGACCGACGCCATCGGGATGGGCCTGAACCTCGACATCGACCACGTCGCCTTTTCCTCGGTGTCCAAGTTCGACGGGCGCCGGATGCGATACCTAATGCCGAACGAACTGGCGCAGATCGCGGGCCGGGCGGGCCGCTACACGCGGGACGGCACCTTCGGCGTGACCGGAGAGGCGCCGCCGCTGGACGAAGGTGTCGCCGAAGCGATCCAGAACCACCGGTTCGCGCCGATCCGCAAACTGCAGTGGCGCAACTCTCGGCTGGACTTCGGCACGGCGGACCGCCTGATCGCCTCGCTCGAGGAACGCACNGAGGACGAGTGGCTGACTCGCGGCCGCGAGGCGGACGACCTGATGGCGCTGAAGCTGCTGTCTTCTGTCGACGGCATTCGCGCCCGCACCACCGACCCCAAGTCGGTCAAGCTGCTGTGGGACGTCTGTCGCATCCCCGATTTTCGCGGCATCAGCCACGCCGAACACGCGGGCCTGCTAGAGAAGATTTTCGGATACTTGCACGAATACGGCCGGGTGCCGGATGACTGGCTGTCGGCACAGGTCCGCCGTATCGACCGCACCGATGGCGAAATTGACGCCTTGTCCAAAAGACTGGCCTATATCCGTACTTGGACCTATGTCGCACAGCGGGCCGGTTGGCTCGATGACGAAAGCCATTGGCGCGGGGCGACCCGCGCGGTAGAAGACCGACTGTCGGACGCCCTGCACGAGCGGCTGACGCAAAGATTTGTGGACCGGCGCACCAGCGTATTGCTGCGGCGGCTCAAGCAGAAGGAGAGCCTTGTGGCCGAGGTGAACGACAAGGGCGAAGTGACCGTAGAGGACCAATTCATTGGCCGGCTTGAAGGATTCCGCTTCAGCCAGGACAAGGCAGCAAGCCCGGACGAGGCAAAGACGCTGCGGCAGGCATCCCTGCAGGCCCTCAAGCCCGAGTTCCACCTGCGCGCCGACCGGTTCTACAACTCGCCCGATACCGAGATCGACTTTACCGATCAGGGCGGGCTGATGTGGGGTGAACACGCGATCGGCAAGCTGGTCGCGGGATCCGAGCCCCTGAAGCCCGAGGTGCAGGCCTTCGTTGACGAAGAAGCCGGCCACGACGTGGCACAGAAGGTGCAGCGCCGCCTTCAGCATTTCGTCGACCGCAAGATCGCGACCCTGTTCGAGCCGCTGTTGGCGATGTCGCGCGACGAGGCGCTGACCGGCCTTGCCCGTGGCTTTGCCTTCCGCATGGTCGAATCGATGGGCGTTCTGCCGCGTGACCAGGTCGCGCAGGACGTGAAAGAGCTGGATCAGGACGCCCGTGGCGCGCTGCGCAAGCACGGCATCCGGTTCGGCCAGTTCACCATTTTTATGCCGCTGCTTCTGAAGCCAGCGCCGACCCGCCTGCGGCTGGTGCTGTGGTCGCTGGCCCAGAACCTGCAGGAATTCCCCGAAAGCCCGCCGCCGGGCCTTGTGACGATCCCGTCCGACGCCAGCGCGCCCGAAGCCTACCACACGATGGCCGGCTACCGGAAAGCGGGCGACCGCGCGATCCGCATCGACATGCTGGAACGGCTTGCTGACATGCTGCGGTCGGAAGACAGCCGTGGCGGGTTCGAAGCGACGGCCGACATGCTGTCGATCACCGGCATGACGCTGGACCAGTTCGCCGCGCTGATGGAAGGCCTTGGCTACAAGGCCGAGAAGGGCGAACGCCAGAAGGTGAAGCCGGTGACCGAGGTGGTGCCGGAAGCCGAAGGCGACGCTCCGTCCGAGGACGCGCCCGCAGACGACACCCCCGTGATGGACGTGGCCGATGCCGCGCCCGCAGGTGGCATCGTGGAAACACCCGAAGCCCCTGCCTCGGCCGAAGACCCCGCGCCCGCTGCCGAAGTCGAGGCTGTGGTCGACGAGGGGATCGCGCCCGTGGACGAGACCGCGGACAACGTGGCCAAGGTCGACGACGGCATTCCGCAGGCGCCCGAAGAAGAAACGCCGCAGGGCGTGGCGCCCGATGCCGATGTCGCCGGCCCCGAAATCGAGACCTTCTACACCTTCACTTGGGGCGGTTTCGGCCGTCGCCGCGAAGGTGGTGGTGCCGGCAACCGTGGCAACAAGGGCCAAGGCAAGCCGCGCGGTGGCAAGCCGAACACCGGCAAGGGCGGTAGCAAGGGCAAGCGCCCGAACAAGGGCGGCGGCAACCAAAGCCGCACCTACGAAGCGCGCCCGCCCAAGAAGGACAAGATCGACCCCGACAACCCCTTCGCCGCCGCGCTGATGGGGCTGAAGGACAAGCAGTAACTTGACCGAGCCCCGCGCCACCATCCGTCTGGACAAGTGGTTATGGTACGCGCGTTTCTTCAAGACGCGCGGCCTTGCGGCAAAGACCGTCTCGGCCGGGCATGTCCGGGTCAACGCCGCGCGGGTGTCAAAACCCGCGCAGGCGGTCGGCCCCGGCGACACCCTGACCTTCCCGCAGGCCAAGCGAATTCGTGTCGTGCGCATTCTTGCCCCCGGCACCCGGCGCGGCCCCGCGCCCGAAGCGCAGGCCTTGTACGAAGACCTGTCGCCCCCTGCCCCGCCCCCGGAAGACCGGCCCGCGCCGGCGCCGAAGTTCGAGGGTGGCGGCCGTCCGACCAAGAAAGACCGCCGCAAGTCAGACGAGATGCGCCAACACGGCCTTGAATGATCCGCCCCGGCGGGCTAGCACGGGCCGGAGCCAAGATCCGGACACTGCCCATGACCTACGTCGTCACCGACAACTGCATCGCCTGCAAGTACACCGATTGCGTGGAAGTCTGCCCCGTGGACTGTTTCTACGAGGGCGAGAATTTTCTGGTGATTCACCCTGACGAGTGCATCGACTGCGGCGTGTGCGAGCCCGAATGCCCGGCAGAGGCGATCCTGCCGGATACCGAGCCCGACACCGAGAAATGGGTCGAGTTCAACCGCAAGTACTCGGAAATCTGGCCGGTCATCATCACCAAGAAAGATCCGCTGCCCGATGCGGACGAACGGGATGGCGAATCCGGAAAGTTGGAAAAGTACTTCTCCGAGAAACCCGGAGAGGGTGGCTGACCCGCGATTCGTCGCTTTCGTGCGAATGACGTTACGTCGGGTTAACTGGATTAGGTAAATACGACGCCGTCAAGCTGCTGTTTTAGCGGCTTTTTCGGTGCTGACACTGGCATCAAGCTTCCAAAAGGGGCGATTTGATGCTATAAAGACCCGATATCGACGCCGGAAACCCGAAGCCGTCCGCAGGGACCCGTTCCTGAGGTTGGCTTTTTTGGCGCCAAATTCCGGACCCCGGGGGTGCCGGTGGCCCCGGGTAGCCCCGTCTCAGGTCCGTTCGGACCTTCGAGGAAGGACGCTGCATGACTAAGACCAAGAAAATGGAATTCCGCCCGAACGAATACGTGGTGTACCCGGCGCATGGCGTCGGCCAGATCGTGTCGATCGAAGAGCAAGAGATCGCCGGCATCAAGCTGGAGCTGTTCGTGATCTCTTTCGAGAAGGACAAGATGACCCTTCGCGTGCCGACCCACAAGGCGACCGAAGCGGGCCTGCGCTCGCTGTCGACGCCGGACATCGTGTCTCAGGCGATGAAGACGCTGAAGGGCAAGGCCAAGGTGAAGCGCGCCATGTGGTCGCGCCGGGCGCAGGAATACGAACAAAAGATCAACTCGGGCGACCTGATCGCGATTGCCGAGGTGGTGCGCGACCTGCACCGCACCGACGATCAGCGCGAACAGTCCTATTCCGAGCGTCAGCTGTACGAAGCTGCGCTGGAACGCCTGACCCGCGAAGTCGCGGCCGTCTCTGGCGCTGACGAGACGTCGGCGCAGAAGCAGGTCGACGACGTGCTGGTCAGCCGCGCCGCCTGATTTCCGCGACAAGCCGGATTTGAACCGCCGCCTTCGGGCGGCGGTTTCTTTTTGCGCTGTCGGTCCTGATCAGGCCAGCGCCGCGAAGGCGCACAGGGCCACGGCCTCGGACACCTGCTGGGTCGCACCCAACACGTCTCCGGTCTGGCCACCGACCTTTGCCTGCGCCACCCGCGCCACGCCGAAAGCCGCAAGCGCCACGGCCAGCGCCACCCAGACGGCCCCCGGCCCGGCCAGCAACAGCGACAGCCCCAACGTCACAAGCATCCCCGTCGCGGCAGCCGCCCGCCCCGGCCGTCCGACCGCCTGCGATAGGCCCGCGCCCCGTGCGTTCGGCATCTCTTGCAACAGCACCACCATCGGCGCGCGCGACAACATCGCCGCCGCCAGCACCGGCCCGATCCATGCGCCGCCCGCGATCAGCACCGCCACCGCCTGCCAGCGCAGTCCAAGCGACAACACCAGCGCGATGACGCCATAGCTGCCGATGCGGCTGTCCTTCATGATCTCTAGCCGCCGCTCGGTGGTGAACCCGCCCCAGAAGCCGTCTGCGACGTCGGCCAGCCCGTCTTCGTGCAAGGCGCCGGTCATCACGACCATTGCCACGATCAGAAGGCCCGCGCATAGCGTCACCGGCAGGCCGATCCAGCCCCCGATCCCCACCAGCACAGCCGCCAGAAGCGCAACGGTCAGCCCCGCCAGCGGCCAGGCCCAGGCGGCCTCTGCGCCACGGTGGGACGCACGACCGGGCAGCGGCAACCGCGTCAGCAGGCCCAGCGCGGCGATGGCGTCACCGGCAATTCCGTCTGTTCTCTTCATGCCCTCCCGGATAGACACAAGCTGCAGTTCCCGCAACGAGAGAGACATATGGCCGCCCACTGTCCCGCCGACCTGCCAGCCTTCCGCGCCGCGATGACCGACCTGCCCGGGCCCGATGCCACGGCCCGCGACGGCGCCTCTGTGCGCAACGCGCAGCTGACGAAACCCCCGGCGGCGCTGGGCCGGCTAGAGGATCTGGCGCAGTGGTATGCCAGCTGGCGCGGCGATGCGCGGCCGATGATCGACCGCCCGCAGGTCATTGTCTTCGCTGGCAACCACGGCGTTGCGGCCCGTGGCGTGTCCGCCTTCCCGGCCGAGGTCACGGTGCAGATGGTCGCAAACTTCCGCGCCGGCGGCGCCGCGATCAACCAACTGGCCGACTGCTTCGGCGCCACGATCGACATCCATGCCCTTTCGCTGGACACACCGACCGCCGATTTCACCACCGCCCCCGCGATGACAGAGGCAGAGCTTTTGGAAGCGCTGCAGACCGGGTGGTCGGCGCTTGATCCGCAGGCGGACCTGCTGGTCGTGGGCGAAATGGGCATCGCCAACACCACCGTGGCCGCCGCGCTGGCCGCCGGGCTTTACGGCGGCACCGGCGCCGACTGGGTGGGTCGGGGCACTGGCGTCGACGATGCCGGGCTGGCGCTGAAGGCGCAGGTGGTGGACGAGGCGCTTGCGCTGCACCGCGACGCCCTGTCCGACCCCGTCGAATGCCTGCGCCGCCTTGGCGGGCGCGAACTTGCGGCGATGACCGGCGCGATTCTGGCGGCCCGCCATTTCGGTGTGCCGGTCCTGCTGGATGGCTTCCCCTGCTGCGCCGCCGCGGCCGTGCTGCACCGGATGGCGACCGGCGGACTTGATCACTGCGCCGCGGGCCACCGGTCGGCCGAGGCCGCGCACGGGCGGCTTCTGGACCAGTTCGCGATGGAACCGCTGCTGTCGCTGGGCCTGCGGCTTGGCGAGGGAAGCGGCGCCGCGCTGGCGATCGGGGTGCTGAAAGGCGCCGTCGCGTGCCACTCTGGCATGGCGACCTTCGCAGAAGCGGGCGTGTCGGACGGCGACGCGCCCTAGTCGTCCTTTCGCTTCTCGTTCTCGGCGAACTGTTTCAGCAGCGCGGATTCCAGTTCCGCGTTCAGCTCTTGCGTGCGCGCCACGTAGTCGGGGTTCTGGTCGACCGGCACGCCGGGTTTCCAGACCTCGGCCAGCGCACGGACGGCGGCGCGGTCGTACCGGAAATAGGTCCGCTCCATCTCGGACGCCTCGAAGTTGGTCAGCCCCATGTTTTCCAACACATAGCGCCCGGCGCGCAGGCTGGAATCGAACATCTCGCGGACGATGTCGTTCGCCCCGGCGCGGTACAGCTGGTAAACATGCACCCGGTCGCGCGCGCGGGCGACGATGTGCAGGTCCGGCCGTTCCCGCCGCGCGAAGGCCACCAGCCGGGTGACATCGTCGCGCCCGTCCATCGCAACGACCAGCACCCGCGCCTCTTTCAGGCCCGCTGCGCGCAGAACGTCGGGGCGGGTCGGGTCGCCGAAGAACCCCTTGTAGCCGAACTTTCGCATCAGCTGGATGGTGGCAAGGTTGTTGTCCAGCACCGTGGTGCGGAACCCCGCCATCTGCACCATCCGGTTCACCGCCTGCCCGAACCGGCCCATGCCCGCGATGATGATCGGGCCCTCTGATCCGACCTCGTCCGGGGTCGGCTGGTCCTCGACCTCGCGGCCGCGCCGCGACAGGTAGTCCTGCGCAAGGAAAAACAGCGGCGTAAGCAACATGGACAGCGCGATGACCATCAGCAGGTTCTGCGAGGTCTGCGGCGCCAGCACGCCCTGCTGGGCGGAAAACGACAGCAGGACAAAGCCGAATTCGCCGGCCTGCGCCAGCCCAAGGGTAAACAGCCACTGGTCGCGGGTCTTCAGCCGGAACATGCGGCCCAGTCCGAACAGGACAAGGCCCTTCACGGCCATCACCGCAATGGTCAGCCCGATCAGCATGAAGGGCTGCCCCAGCACAAGCCCGATGTCGATGCCCGCGCCGACGGTGATGAAAAACAGCCCAAGCAACATGCCCTTGAACGGCTCGATGCTGGATTCAAGCTCGTGCCGCAGTTCCGAGTTCGCCAACACCACGCCAGCCAGGAACGACCCAAGCGCCGGCGACAGGCCGACCAGCGTCATCAGGAAGGCGACGCCGACCACGATCAGCAGGGCGAAGGCGGTATAAAGTTCGCCAAGCCGGGTGGCGTGGACAAAGTGGAACAGCGGGCGGATCAGGTAGACGCCGATCAGGATCACCGCAGCGATCACCGCCAAGGTCACCAGCGTCGCGCCCCAGCCGGGCAGCCCCGCGACCAGCGACAGCGTCGCCTCGTGCCCGTTTTCCGCAGCGGCATGGGCGGCCGCGTCATGCGGTCGGCTGACGGACCCGTCGGGGTTGAAGACCGTGCGCGCCTCTCCCTGCAGCAGCGGCAGGAAGATCAGCATGGGGATCACCGCGATGTCCTGACTAAGCAGGACCGAGAAGGCCGAACGCCCGCCCGCCGTGCGCATCAGCCCCTTCTCGGTCAGGGTCTGAAGAACGATGGCGGTCGACGAAAGCGCGAAGATCATGCCGATCGCCAGTGCGGCGGCGGGGGNCTGCCCCAGCAGCATCGCGCCGCCCGCGATCAGCAGCATGGTCAGCACGATCTGCGAGACGCCCAGCCCGATCAGCTTGGTGCGCATGTCCCACAGGGCGCGCGGCTCCAGTTCCAGCCCGATCAGGAACAGCATCATCACGACGCCGAACTCGGCAAAGTGCTGCAGGTCGGCATTCGCGCCCACCAGACCCAGGATCGGGCCGATCAGCAGACCCGCCAGAAGATACCCAAGAACGGACCCAAGCCCCAGCCGTGCGGCGATCGGCACCGCGATCACGGTCGTTGCCAGGTAGATCGTGGCCTGGAACAGAAAGGTATCCATCAGCGGGAATCACTTATGCGGCAAAAGTCAGGGGCTTCGCGCAAAGTTATACCAGCCGGTTCGCGGGGTGACAGGGCGGGACGCCGGATAGCTGCCCGTCAGACGTGCCGAGCCGCAGACGGCTGTCTGGAAATGCGGCAGGCTGCCGCCCGGACAGGCCGTCGCGCGGCACGGCGAGGTCAGGTCAGATCAGATCAATTCAACAACGACCGGATGGTGCCGCTCAATTCCTCGATCCGGGCAAGGTTGGCGCGGATGCGCTGCTGGATGCCGTTCAATTCCCCGATGATGTCCGTCAGGCTTTCGCGCCCCTCTGTCAGGCGGGCGCCTTCGATCTTGCACATGACGCGGGTCGTCGACAGGCCAAGGATGTGACGGTTCATCTTCTTGCAGGCGTCGAGGATGCGATAGGTCTCGTCCGAGACCTGATCCTGACCCTGGCGCGACAGGCGCTGGTATTCGGACACAAGCTGCGTGAGATAGCCGCGTTCCTCTTCCAGATCGACGCTGCCCAACTGGCGGCGTTCCTTGTCCAGCTGCCGCGAGCATTCGCGCAGGATCCGCGTCATGCATTCGATGAACATGCTCTGGCCGACTGTGCCGCCGATCTTTGCGAAGTTGCTGTTCTCGCCCACGACGTGGGTTTCGAACCAGCTGGACATCTCGCGCGACATGCCACCGTAGTTCGTCGACAGGGTCGAAATGGGGCCACCGTTGGGTTCCAGCCGCGAGGCGATGACGCGCATGTTGTGGGGAATGATCTCGGTCATCTCGAACTCGCGCACCAGCTTCTCGGTCTCTTCCTTGAGACCGGCGGCCGCCTTGCGCATCTTCCTGAAGCCCGCGATGTGTTCGTCAACCGGCATGTCCAGACCGGCGTCGCGCGCCAGAAGTTCCTCGCTTAGCGCATGGGCGGCAAAGGACGGATAATCCTCGAACCCCATGGCCACGATTTTCTCTACCATCCACTTCGCGCTGTCCTCGGGGCTCAGCCCGTCTTTCTGCTCCATCTGCCGGGCTTCGGCGTACAGCTTTTCAATGGTTTCCAGCATCGGGCTGGTCGGCTTGATCCGGGCCGACAGATAGCCGCCGGCGCAGGGCATCGCCACGGCGAACACCCAGTAATGCAGCCCATCGCGCGCGCGGTTCTTGACGTAGGCGCCAATCGTCTCGCCGCGTTTAAGGGTGTCCCAGAACAGCCAGAACAGGCCCTTCGGGGAATCCGGGTGGCGGATCATCTTGTGCGGGGCGCCCAGCATGTCCGACCAGTCGTAGTCGGCCACGCGTCGGAACACGTAGTTGCCGGCCTGGATCACCCCGCGCGAATCGGTTCGGGAAAAGAACACCTCGTTCAGGTGGAACGGAGCCTCGCCGCTGGATGGTCGCGCCTCTCGGCGTCGCTCGACGAAACTTGACGGTTCCGCACCCGCAGCGTCGTGGCCGGCTTCCAGCAGATCGTCGTCTTGCGTGTCATCAAGGCTCATAAAGTACGCTCCGGACATGGGCGGGCATTGGCCGCGGGGGTCTTAGCCTCCATACCCCCGCAGTCCTTTCGTTTGCCTTAACCCGTCACGTCGGCAGCGGCGCATCCGCCTTGAACTGGTCCATCACGATCTGGCTTTGCACCCGCGCCACCGCTGGATGCGGCAGAAGAACCTGATGGATCAGGACGTTAAGCCCCGCAAGATCGGCGCAGTAGACGCGCAGCAGGTAATCCGCCTCGCCCGTGAGGGTCCACGCGCTGACGATTTCCGGCCGATTCCCGACGATTCGGGTGAAGCCTTTGACCTTCTCGGGCTCGTGCGTGGCCATCTGAACCTGCACGAAGGCCTGCACCGCCAGCCCCAGCCGCGCCGCGTCCAGCCGCGCCGAATAGCGTTCGATGAAACCCGCCTGCTCCAGCCGTTGCCGGCGCCGCCCCGCCTGACTGGCCGACAGGTTCAGCTGCGCGCCCAGCGCCTCGGCCGTCAGCGTCGCGTCCTTTTGCAGCGCCGCCAGCAGGCGCTTGTCCGTGTCGTCGATATCCATGCGGAAATCATGCAGCAATTTCGTATCTTTCGTCAATTTCCCGCACCAATACCGATAAGATACCCCCACTTCGCGCAAACACCCCGCGTGTTCGGTGTCACACTGCGTTCAAACGGAAAACCAAGGAGACCACCGATGGGACCCTTCCCGCATGACGCCCCGAAATCCGAAATCACGCCGGAAAACCCTGCCGGGACCGACGGCTTCGAATTCGTGGAATTCGCGCACCCCGAGCCCGAGCAGCTGCGAGAGCTGTTCTCCCGCATGGGCTATGCCCATGTTGCGACCCACAAGACCAAGGCGATCGAGCTTTGGCAGCAGGGCGACATCACCTATGTGCTGAACGATGAACCGGGCAGCCACGCCCGCAACTTCGTCGAGGAACATGGCCCCTGCGCCCCGTCGATGGCGTGGCGAGTGGTCGACGCGCAGCATGCCTTCGACCACGCGGTCGCCAAGGGTGCCACACCCTACGAGGGCGATGGCAAGACGATGGACGTGCCTGCGATCAAAGGCATTGGCGGGTCGCTGATCTATTTCATCGAGGACTATTACGAATCCTCGCCCTACAACGGCGAATTCGATTGGATCGCCCAGTCGAAGCCCAAGGGGGTCGGGTTCTTCTACCTCGATCACCTGACGCACAACGTGTTCAAGGGCAACATGGACACGTGGTTCCGCTTTTACGGCGACCTGTTCAATTTTCGCGAGATCCGGTTCTTCGATATTCAGGGCAAGTACACTGGCCTGTTCAGCCGCGCGCTGACCTCGCCCTGCGGCCGCATCCGCATCCCGATCAACGAGGACCGAGGCGAGACCGGGCAGATCGTGTCGTACCTGAAGAAGTATAACGGCGAGGGTATTCAGCACATCGCCGTGGGCAGCGACGATATCTATGCCTCGACCGATGCCATCGCCGAGAAGGGCGTGAAATTCATGCCCGGGCCACCGGACGCCTATTACGACATGTCGAAGGACCGTGTCGCAGGCCATGACGAGCCTATCGACCGGATGAAGAAGCACGGCATCCTGATCGACGGCGAAGGCGTGGTCGACGGCGGCGAGACGAAGATCCTGCTTCAGATTTTCTCGAAAACGGTCATCGGGCCGATCTTCTTCGAGTTCATCCAGCGCAAAGGCGACGACGGCTTTGGCGAGGGGAACTTCAAGGCCCTGTTCGAGTCGATCGAACAAGAACAGATCGACAGCGGCGAGTTGAACACCGCCGCTGAATAAGCCGGCCAGTCCGGCAGGGAGAGAGCTCCGGTAAGGAGAGCGGGGGCGGTTCCGAAAGGGCCGCCCCCGAACCGTATCCGGGGCGGCCTATCCGGGTTTAGCCGCTGGGCATGTCCAGCGTGATCGTCCGGCCACCCTTGGTGTAGACAAGCTGGCCATCCCCTATCGCGGCAACGCGGCCGCCGTCGACCGTATCGCCGACCTGCACCTTCACATAGCGACCGGACGACAGCCGAACGAGGGCACGGCGGTTGCTAGCAGAGCCGTAGACGCCGATCAGGTTAACCCGGTTCAGGCGCAGCGCGTTCTCGTCGGTCGCCGTGGCGGCGACGCTTGCGCTGGTCGGGATCTCGGGCGCCCGCACCGGGGCGTTGACGACGGGGGTGGGATCGGGCTGCGCCGGTTCAGCGGCCGGAGGCGGCGGCGCGGCGGCGGCTTCGTCCAAGGCGGCCTGAACGATCGACGCGAAACCGGCGGGCCGGGTCGACGGGGTCAAAGAGGCGTCCACCGCAAGTTCGGTCGCCCCGTCGAACGTGGTCTCGACCTCGGCGGTCTCGACCTCTGCCTCGGCCTCGGCATCCGGGGCTTCAAGCAGAGCGGCGGCAAGCGACGGGCTTTGCACGTTGTCCGTGGCCTCGCCGTCCGGCGTGGTGTCCGCCGACGCGACTTCGGTACCGGGCCGCAACGGCGGAATGACATCGGCGAAGTCGATCAGCGGGTCCGGGGCCGCCTCGTCCGCGGCGGGGTCATCGGACGCGGCCGGCCCCTCATCGGCGGCTGTCTCGACGTCCAGAACGACCTCTTCCGCGGCCTGGGCCACCTCTTCCGCTGCGGCCACTTCGGCGGCGGTCTCTTCCGACGCGACCTCTTCGGATACGGGGGCATCGTCCGGACGCAGCGACGGACGAACCTCGGCCAGTTCTTCACGGGTCAGCCCGCCGAATTGCGCGCGTTCGTCGACCTCGGCCAGATCGTCTTCGGACAGCAGCCCCGCAAGGGCGTCGTCCTCGTCCGGGGCAAGCGCCGCAATCTCGGCTTCAAGCTCGGCGTCCTGCGCGTCGGCGGCTGGCTCGTCCAGCAGTGTTTCCTCTTCCGGCGGCTCGGTGCCCGGGCGCACCGGCGGCACCACCGGCGGCGTGCCACGGATCACCAGCGTGCCTTGCGGCGAAATCGCCCCCTCTTCGGTGGCGCGCACAAGGCCGCGTTCGTCAAGGTCGAACTCGGTCACCAGCGGGAAGGGCGGCAGGCCGACGACCGGCGCCGTGTCGGATCCGGTCAGGTCGTCTTCGGTCGGCAGCGCGCGCGGCGACGGGTCGGCCAGCGCGACATCAGAGGACGACAGCACGGTGCCGTCCAGACGGTCGATGCCGGGGCTTTCGATGGCCGGCGGGGCCAGAACGGAAATGCCGGTCCGTTCATAGATCGCATCGGCCTCGGCCTGCGAGGGTGCCGGAACGCGACCGGGCGCAGGGGCCGAGACTTCGGCCTGCGGCGCGTCCTCGGCGACGGGCGGTTCCTCGAGGCGCACGATTTCCAGCGTGCCGGGGGCATCGCCGCCGCTGGCGGGCGCGGCGCTGTCGTCAGCGGGCTCCGCCGACCCGTCGGGCTGCGACGGGGCGATGGTCGCGATGTCGGGCGCCGGACCGTCGTCAAGCTCCGGGCCGCGCGGCATGTCGCTTAGCGCAGGCGGCGGGGCCACGGCGGCCATGTCGATGTCGGGCGTGTCCACGACGGGGCCCGGTTCTTCGACCAGCTCGGGCGTTTCGCCCGACGTCTCGGCCGAGGCCGGCGCATCGTCCGGCGCGGGCTGTGTGTCGGTGGACAGTGCCGCGATCTCTTCGGACCCATCCGGTACCGAAGGGGCAACGGGCGCGGCCTGCTCGGGCTCGGGCTGAAGGTCGGTGACCTCGATTCCGGGCAGCGGCACGGACGGTTCCGCCGCCTCGGGCGTCGGCCTTACTTCTGGCTCGGGGGTTGTTTCCGGGGCGGCGTCCACGATGGCATCGGATTCTGCCGGCGGCGTGGTGGTCAGCGCCTCGGGAAGGATGACCGGTGCGGGTTCTTCGACCTCGGCAATCTCGGGGTCGCCGCCCAGACCGAACCAGCCAGAGGCCACGTCGTTCATCACATAGGTCGACCACAGCACGACCACGCCAAGCACCACCAGCAGGGCAACCGCGATCGCCGCGCCAAGGAACTTCGGACGCGCGCGCGGCGGCGTCTGGCCCCGTGCGCCGAACACGGTCATCGCGTCGGCCTCGCTCGACCGGCCCGAACGCGGCGGCGTCGGAGGCACCGGGACCGGCCCACGTGCCGAGGGCTTGGCCGGCGGCATACCGGACGGCAGCGGTTTCGGAAGCGCGGACGGGCCGCGTTTCAGCGGCGCACTGGTCGGCAAAGGCTGGCGCAAGGCGGCAGCCATATCCTCGACCTCGGCCTTCTTTTGCTCTTTCGGCCGCCCCATGCGCATCAGCGTCTCGGCCAGCTTGCTTCCGCGCGGCTTCTTCGCATCGTCGGTCGCCGCAGCACCGGGCGCCAGCGCGGCAGCCAGAACGGGGTCGGTCTTCGGGGCAAGCTCTGGCGCGGTGGGGTCGACGTTTGCCGAGCGTTCCGCGGCGGTGTCGCCCTTCGCCGTACCGCCGCCAGACGACGTCGGAAGCACCGTATCCCACGCATCGGCGGTCGCGCCGTCACCTTTCGCGGTCGCATCGTCCTGCAGCGCCGTCGTCGGGCGCGTCACCGCCGGGTTGGCGGGCGAATGCACCGGCGCGCTGCGCGCGCTTGGCAGCGGCGGCAGATCGTCGATGACCGGTCCTTTCGCGACCGGCGCCGCGTCCGCTTTCACCTCGGGTTGGGGTGCGACGGGCGGCAGCGCCTCGCCGTTCACCCGCGCGGTCGGGCGCGCGCGGCGGGACGTGAAAGAAAACGGCGAGGTATTCGGTTCGTCGCCATCACCGTCCGGCAGCGACAACAGCGCGGCGGCAAGATCGCCCGCCGACTGTTCTTCCGGTGTTCTGCGAGGGGACGGGGTTTCTTCGGAAAAGTCGGCCTTGCCGCCGTCGGGAAGGCTGCCGAACAGTTCCGTGACGTGATCGAGAAGCCGGTCGTCCGATGCGGGCAGCGTCTGCTGCGGCGCCGCGTCGTCGTCATCGGCCTGCGGCGTCACCTCTGCAGCGGTGTCCTTGGGCGCGACAGCCGAAGGCTCGGGCATGGTGTCGGCCGCTTTGGGCGCTTCGGGCTCTGCCGACGGCTTCGTGGCGGGCTGTGCCTCGGGCGCCGGTTCGGCAGGCGTCTCCGGTACCTCGCCCAGACGGCCAAGCACATGAATCCGCTTCTTGTCCGGCTCGACCGACTCGCCGCCGTTCAGCACGCGCTCGGCGTGGCGGGTCGGGCCGAAGAACGGCTCGCCGTCGAATTCCGAGGGGCTGGGCATCGCGACGAAGGACATCGGGTTGAACCGGTACTGCGTCGCGAAGGTCTCTGCCTCCAGCAGCGTTTCCCGGGCGACCACGGCGACCTGCGCCTTGCCCTTCTTCATACGCCAGTCGAAGTTCAAGTCGCGCACGTCATACGGCGTCACTCCGACCAAAGCTTCGCGGATCTGCGACTGGCGGTCCGCCTTGGTCGGACCCGGCGCATCGACTTCCAGATACAGGACCTGTGAATTCGGAATAACAAGCTTGGTGCTAAGACCGGCAGCCTCGAGGTCGGTTGCCGTACGCCGCAGCACGACCAGTTCGTCAACCAGATCGGGCGCGTCCAGCGACACGTCCCCGACATTCAGCCATCCCGCCTGTGCGCGGTGGAGTAGGCTGATGCCGTCATGGGTAAGGTTCAGGGCGAAACTGGGTTTCATGCTTCAGTCTATAATATGTCGGGGGAGCGCATGGGAGTCGCGCTCCCTTTCGGGGGGTTATGTATAGCAACAAACCGCCGAGTGGAAGTAAAACACCCGGGCTGGGCCTTGTCCGCAGGCGATGCAAAGCGCAGTTTCCCGATCAATTTGACGGGAGTACTTCCACAATGCGAACCTTCTCTACCGCACCGTTGCTTGCCGTGGCCGCCCTGTGCCTCGCGCTGCCGCTGGCCGCGCCCACGGCCGCGCAAGAGGCCGCCGCCAATCGCCTGACCGTGACCGGCACCGGCATGGTATCCGGGATTCCCGATCTGGCCGTGCTGACCCTTGGTGTGACAAGCCGTGGCGACACCGCCGCGCAGGCGATGGACGCGACCAGCGTCGCCACCGCCGATGTCCTTGCCCTGCTGGCCGAAACGGGTGTCTCGGACACCGACATGCAGACCTCGGACCTGTCGCTGTCGCCGGTCTGGTCGAACCGCAACAGCGTGTCGGGGGGCGGCGACGAGATTACCGGTTTCCGGGCCTCGAACACCGTCACCGTCCGAATCCGCGACCTTGACGGCATGGGCGAGGTGCTGGACGCCGCCATCAACGCCGGTGCCAACGAGTTCCGCGAACTGCGCTTTGCGCTGCAGAACCCCGCCCCCGCGATGGACGAAGCCCGGCGGCTTGCCGTGGCCGACGCCCGCGCACGGGCCGAGACATACGCCGAGGCGGCGGGCCTTGTTCTGGGCGACGTGCTGGAACTGACCGAATCGGGCGGCGGTGGCGGACCGATCATGATGCGCGAAGCCGCCATCGCCTCTGCCGTACCGATCGCGGCGGGAGAGGTCGACACGACCGCAAGCGTGACCATCGTGTTCGAAATTTCGGGCCCCTGACCCACGGGGCCCGCGCGGCCCGAAACACACGCGGCGGCGCGGCATCCTGACCGCGCCCCGCATCCTGTGGTCCGACCCTGTCAGATCTCGATCCGCTGGAAGCTGTCGCGCAGCGCCTGGCTCCAGGCGTTCGACATCGCAAGAAATCCCTCGTCCTGCGCTTCGATCCGGCGGTACGTGCTGACCTTGCAGGCGTCCTTTTCGATCACCGCAAGATCCAGCGGCATCCCCACCGACAGGTTCGACCGAAGCGTCGAGTCCATGCTTAGCAGCACAGCCTTCTGCGCGTCGCCCAGCGTGGTTTCAGGCCGCACCACCCGGTCGAGGATCGGCTTGCCGTACTTGTGCTCGCCGATTTGCAGGAACGGCGTGTCCGCCGTCGCCTCGATGAAGTTGCCTTCGGGATAGATCAGAAACAGGCGCATCTCGCCGCCCTTGCGCTGACCGGCGACCAGCATACTGGCTTTCGCGCCATCGGCGTGCTGGGTCATGCGGGACGAAATGTCCTTGCTGACCTCGGCCAGCGTATCGCCCACGATGGACGCCACCTGAAGGATCGTCTCGGCCGTCATGATCGACGGCGGCGCGTCCGGGGACCGGTCCTGCGCCGCTTCTTCCAGCCGCGCGAGCGTGGTTTGCGTAACGCTCAGGGACCCGGCGGTCAGGATCACGACGACCCGTTCGTCCGGCTCTTCGAAGGTGAACATCTTCCGGTAGGTCGAGATATTGTCCAGTCCGGCATTGGTGCGCGTGTCAGACAGCAGCACCATGCCGGCATCCAGAAGCAGCCCTACGCAATAGGTCATGACAGACGCCCGATTTCCACATCCCCGCTGCGGCCGCGCATCTGCGACCGCACCCTATTGTTGCACTTGGCCGACGCTCACTTCGACGTCAAGATGCTCTGTCGTCTCACCATGCGCCACGCCACGGATCGGCGCCGCGTCCAGCGCGTCGAACCCGGAGCCAAGACGGATATACCGGGCATCGGGACAGCATTCGTTCGCGGCGTCGAACCCGACCCAGCCAAGCCCTTTAAGGTACAGCTCTGCCCATGCATGGCTGGCCTCGGCCATCTCGTCTCCGGCCTCGGAATAAAGATAGCCCGCGACATAGCGCGCCGGGATCCCGACCGAAATCGCAGCCGCGATCAGGACGTGGGCGTGGTCCTGGCATACGCCATAGCCCAGTTCCAGCGCCTCGGTCGCGGATGTGCTGGCGTCGGTCTCGCCCGGGCGATACTCGATCATCTTGGACACTTCGCGCGACAGACCGTGCGCAAGATCCAGCGGCGATTTCTCGGCCTCGGCCACGCCCTCGGCCATGCGGCGGATCGCCTTGCTGGGCATGGTGGCGCGGGTGTCGCGCAGATAGACCGACGGATGCACCTTCTCGGCATGGCCGGTCAGCACCCCGTTCAGGTCCTGCGTCTCGACCAGACCCTCGACAAGGATCGTCACGCCAGCCACCGCGCGCCGGAGCGTCACAGTCTGAATCCAGTCCCCGGCCCCGTCCCGGAACCCGGCGCCGGTCTCGGCATCCTCGACCGTCACCGCCCAGTTCAAGACGCGCTGGTTTTCGCAGTCGGCAGGAAACAGGCGGTGACTTTGCACAACGCCCCGGATCGGTTCGGCGAACGTATAATGCGTCCGGTGCGAAACGGTCAGCCTCATGCCACCCTCCCCGTCAGATAGCTTGCATGGATCGCGCCAGCCAGCCCGTTGATCTCGTCGATGATCCGGGTGAGGAACTCGTGCAGGCCCTCTTGGAACACGTCGTCGACCCGGGCCTCTGCCAGTTCTCCCATCATGCCACGCGCCACCTGCTGCGCGTCGGTCGCCCGGTGATAGGCGCGCGCCAGAAAGTCGAGGCTGTCGTTGATCTCGGACACACAGGACAACAGCGAGCGGGCGCACTGCATGTTCAGGATCAGGAAGTCCGCGATCTTGTGGGCCGTGACGTCACCACCATAGGCAAAGCCGAAGGCGCGGTACGAACTCAGCGCGCGCAGCAGCGTCGACCACTGATAGTTGTCGATCCCGGTGCCGACATAGCTTACCTCGGGCAGCAGCACGTAATACTTCACGTCCAGAAACCGCGCCGTGTTGTCGGCCCGTTCCAGCGCGTAGCCGGTTTTCATGAAGTGAAAGCCATCGTTGCGCAGCATGGTGACAGAGGCGGCGCCCCGCACCAGCGCGGCGGTCNGCATCGTCCACTCGGTCAGGTCGGCCAAAGGCAGCTGGCTGCGCTCGGTCCGCTGCAGCTCGCGGATTTCCTGAAACGCGGTGTTCAGCGCGTCCCACACCTGCCCGGTGATCGCGGTCCGAACGATGCGGCCGTTCTCGCGCGCGGCTGTGATGCAGGACAGGATCGAGGACGGGTTGTCCTTGTCGAAGAACATGTGGCTTTCGACGTTGCGCTGGACCGGGTCGCCGTACTTTTCCTTGAAGGCCGGCAAGGTGCCGCTGGCTTCAAGGATCGACTCCCATTCGTTGCGGTATCCGCCGCCGATATTGGGAAGCAGCGCGTTGCGCGCACCCACGTCCAGAAGCCGCGCCGATGCCTCGGCACGCTCCATGTAACGCCCGATCCAGAAAAGGTTTTCCGCCGTCCGGCTTAGCATGGGAAGGGCTCCGAATTGGTCGTCATCAGCTTAGAAGAAAAACACGCGCTCCAAAGCGCAACACGCTCCCCTCGCCCTTCCGGGGGGAGGGCTAGGGAGGGGGGGAGAACCATGAAGGGGGTCGCAGCGCGCATCATTCCGCCAGCACCCACGTGTCCTTCACCCCGCCACCTTGGCTGGAGTTCACGACAAGCGACCCCTCGGTCAGCGCCACGCGCGTCAGGCCGCCCGGCACCAGCTCGATGTCTTCGCCGACAAGGCAATAGGGCCGCAGGTCGACGTGGCGGGGTGCGACACCTTCTTCCACGAAGGTCGGGCAGGTCGACAGCGCCAGCGTCGGCTGCGCGATGTAGTTGTCGGGATCGGCCTCGATCTTGGCGCGGAACGCCTCGATCTGCGCCTCGGTCGATTTCGGCCCCACCAGCATCCCGTAACCGCCGGACCCGTGCACTTCCTTGACCACCAGTTCCTTGAGGTTTTCCAGCACGTACTTGCACTCGTCCGCCTTGCCGCACTGCCACGTGGGCACGTTTTGCAGGATCGGCTCTTCGCCAAGATAGAACCGCACCATTTCCGGCACGAAGGTATAGATCGCCTTGTCGTCCGCCACACCGGCGCCGGGCGCCGAGCAGATCGACACGCCGCCCGACCGGTACACGTTCATCAAGCCGGGGATGCCCAGCATCGAATCCGGCCGGAAACACAGCGGGTCAAGGAAGGCGTCGTCGATCCGGCGATAGATCACGTCCACCTTCTGCGGGCCTTCGGTGGTTTTCATCCAGACGAAATCGCCATCGACGAACAGGTCCTGCCCCTCGACCAGTTCCATCCCCATCGTGTCGGCAAGGAAGGTGTGCTCGTAATAGGCGCTGTTGAAATGGCCCGGCGTCAGGATCACGCAGCGCGGCTCGCCGTCGCATTTCTTCGGGGCGACGCTGGCCAGCGTGCGCTTCAGCGCGCGGCCATANCCATCGACCGGTGCGATGCGGTTCTGCTGGAACAGCTGCGGGAACATGCGCATCATGATCTCGCGGTTTTCCAGCATGTAGGACACGCCCGACGGCGTCCGGCAGTTGTCTTCCAGCACGTAGAACTCGTCCGGGCCCACCCGGACAAGGTCGATGCCGACGATGTGGCTGTACACGCCCTTGGGCGGCACGATGCCGACAACGGCCTTCTCGTAGGCCTCGTTGGTATAGACCAGCCGCGCCGGGATCTTGCCCGCCCGCACGATCTCGCCCCGGCCATAGACATCGGCAAGGAAGGCGTTCAGCGCCCGCGCCCGCTGTTTGATGCCGCGTTCCAGCTTGCGCCACTCGTCGGCGGAAAAGACACGGGGAAACATGTCGAACGGGATCAGGCGGTCCGGATCGCCGCCTTCGCCGTAAACAGCGAACGTGATGCCGATACGCCGAAACAGGCTTTCCGCTTCGTGCTGTTTAAGCGACCGAAGCTCGGCCGGCATCTCGTTGACCCAGTCTTGGATACCGGCATAGGGGCCGCGAACGGCGCCCCCGGATTCCATCTCATTGAAATAGCGTGGTTCAGCGGCCTTGCTCATGGCTTTACCTTCCCAATCCCTCGCACGATGCGCAAGGGGGCGCGTCGTGGCCGTTGTTGCGGCCGCGCTGATCGTCCCGTCCGGCGGGATCTTCGGAAATAGCGCAGCCTGTCCCCTTTCCTTTTGACATACCTTCCCCCGGCGAACTGTCCACAGGAAAGCCGCAACTGGCTGCTACAAGACGGTTTTCGGTTTACGGGTGTCCCGTTTTCCCGGCACTCGCCGTGGCGACGGCCCGCGCTATCATCGCTTCATGGCCGTGCTGACCTTTACCCCAAGCGGGATCTACTGCCCCGCTGGCGACTTCTACGTCGATCCGTGGCGCCCCGTGGACCGGGCGCTGATCACGCACGGCCATTCGGACCACGCCCGCCCCGGCCACGCCCGCTATCTGTCGACAGAGGCGGCGGCGCCCGTCATCCGCCACCGGCTGGGCGACATCACGCTGGACACGATCCGGTACGCCGAGACGCGGACCATCGGCGACGCCACCGTGTCCTTTCACCCGGCGGGGCATGTTCCGGGCTCGGCACAGATCCGCATCGAGGTGGACGGCGAGGTCTGGGTCGTCTCTGGCGACTACAAGACCGAACCCGACGGCCTGTGCGAACCGTTCGAACCGGTCCGGTGCCACGCCTTCATCACCGAATGCACCTTCGGGCTGCCCGTCTTCAGCTGGGCGCCGCAGGCCGAGATGGAAGACGAGATCAACCGCTGGTGGGCCGCGACCGTCGCCGATGGACGCACGCCGGTACTGGCGGCCTATGCGCTGGGCAAAGCACAGCGCATCCTTGCCGGGCTCGATACCTCGATCGGGCCGATCCTGACCCACGGCGCGGTGGAAAACGTAAACGAGGTGTTGCGCGGCCAAGGCCTGTCCCTGCCCGACACGATCCGCGTGACGCCGGACATGACCCCCAAGGACCACCCCGGCGCGCTGGTGCTGTCCACGCCCTCGGGGCTGGGCACGCCGTGGCTGCGCCGGTTCGGCACGGTGTCGACGGCGTTCGCCTCGGGCTGGATGCGGCTGCGCGGCGTGCGCCGGCGGCGGGCGGCGGATCGGGGCTTCGTGATGTCGGACCATGCCGACTGGGACGGGCTGAACGCCGCCATCCGCGAGACGGGCGCCGAGCGGGTGTTCGTCACCCACGGTTACACGTCGGTGTTCCGCCGCTGGCTGGAGGAACAGGGGTACGACGCGGCGGTGGTCGAGACAGAGTTCGAGGGGGAAAGCCTGGACCGCGCCGAGGAGGAAGAGGCGTGAACGCGATGGCCGGAACAGCAGGACGAAGGGCAGCGCCAACCCGAGGGGTGGCGCACAAGCGCCGCCCCGTGGGGGCGGGTCGGCGCTGCCCGGCGTGCCGCCGGGCGGGTGTTTCGATCTGCGTGCAGTCCTGCCTTCGGAACGGACTTCGCCCATGAAACGCTTCGCCGCCCTCTTCACCCGGCTCGACCAGACGACGCGCACCACCGCGAAGGTCGACGCGCTGGCGGATTACTTCTCGGAGGCCCCCGAAGACGACCGGTTGTGGACCGTCGCGCTGCTGTCGGGGCGACGCCCCAAGCGCGCGGTGAATGCCACAATACTGCGAGAATGGGCGGCAGAGTCCGCAAAAATCCCGCTCTGGTTGTTCGAAGAGTCCTATCCGATCGTGGGCGACCTGGCCGAGACGATTGCCCTTGTCCTGCCGCCCAACCAGCACCAGTCGGACCATTCCCTGACCCACTGGATCACCGAGATCCGCCGCCTTCCTACACTGGAAGAACCCGAGCGCAAGGCCCTTGTGCGCGACGCGTGGGACCGGCTGGACGCGACCGAGCGGTTCTTGTTCAACAAGCTGCTGACCGGCGGCTTCCGCGTCGGCGTGTCGGCCAAGCTGATGACCCGCGCGCTGTCGAAGGCCACCGGCATCGACGAACCCGACCTCGCGCTGCGGTTGATGGGCGACTGGACGCCGGACAGCACCACGTACCGCCGCCTTGTGCTGGAACCCGACCCTGACGAGGACCTGTCCCGCCCCTATCCGTTCTTCCTTGCCTACCAGCTTGAGGACCCGCCAGCAGAGCTTGGCCCGGTCACCGACTGGCTGGCCGAGCACAAGTGGGACGGCATCCGGGGTCAGCTTGTGCTGCGGGGGGGCCAGCATCACGTCTGGTCGCGCGGCGAGGAACTGATGACCGACCGCTTCCCCGAGCTTGCCGCCGCGCGCGACTTCGTGCCCGAAGGCACCGTGATCGACGGCGAGATCCTTGCGTGGCAGGACGACGCCCCCCTGCCCTTCGCCCGGCTGCAAAAGCGTATCGGTCGCAAGACCGTGCCAAAGAAGCTGCTGGCCGAGGCACCGGTGATCCTGAAGGCGTATGACCTGCTGGAATGGCAGGGCGAGGATATCCGCGCGCGTCCGCTGGCCGACAGGCGCGCCCTGCTGGAAACCCTTGTTCAGGACCTTCCCGCCGACGCCCCGATCCGGCTGTCGCCCCGCATCGACGTGCCCGACTGGCAGGCGATGGCCGCGACCCGCGAAGGCTCGCGCGAGATCGGCGCCGAGGGGCTGATGCTGAAACGCCTGTCTTCGGCCTATCAGGTCGGGCGCAAAAAGGGCGACTGGTGGAAATGGAAGGTGGATCCGCTGTCGATCGACGCGGTGATGATCTACGCGCAGCAGGGCCACGGTCGACGCGCCAACCTGTTCACCGATTTCACCTTCGCGGTCTGGGACGGCAACCAGTTGGTGCCCTTCACCAAGGCCTATTCCGGGCTGACCGATGCCGAATTCCGCAGGATCACCGCGTGGGTCCGCAAGAACACGCTGGAACGCTATGGACCCGTGCGCGCGGTCAAACCGCACCACGTCTTCGAGATCCATTTCGAAGGTATACAGGAAAGCCCGCGCCACAAATCCGGCGTTGCCCTGCGCTTTCCCCGCATGTCACGCTGGCGCGAGGACAAGCCGGTGAACGAGGCGAACACGCTCGACGACCTGAAAGAGATGCTGGCGGCCTACGGCTGAGGTGCGATCAGTCGCTCAGGGCCGCCAGCAGCGACTCGATATCCGCCTCGCGCAGGCAGACCGGGTTGATCGACAGGACGGCAGGGCGGAACGGATCTGTCCCAAGGTGCACCGGCAGCGGACGCGCCCTTAGGTCCGCATCACGCGCCCGCGCCGACGCCGCATCCGGGAAGGTCAGTTCCACGACAGGAATGCGGTCCGTATCCACGGCATGGGCGATGGTGGCGCCTTCCAGCGCCTCCGCCACCCGTTCGCAGACGGCCAGCCACCGCGCGTGGCGGTCCGCATCCGTTTTCGACAGAAAGCAGTCCAGCGCCGCCAGAAGCCCCGCGATTTCGTGCTTGCCCAGTTTGGCCGACCGCCCCACCCCGTGGCGCGGCAGCCCGGCATAGCGGGCCATGTCGATAAACCCAGCGGGCGGCGCGAAGTCGGCAGGGTGCACGTCAAGATCAAGGCATTGCAACGCCGCCGACGCGATCAGGTCGCGCCGTCCGGCCAAAAGCCCGGTTCCCGCCGGACCGCCCAGAACCTTGCCGCCCGAGAACGCCACAAGGTCGGCGCCGTCCGAGATGAAGCGGCGCAGGTTGGCGGCGGGGGGCAGTTCTGCCGCGGCGTCGACAATCACAGGAACCCCCTGCGCGTGTGCCACGTCCACCACGGCGGGCAGCAGGTCATAGGTCGCGCGGGTGGCGGTGAAATAGACGGCAGCCGTCTCAGGACCCAGCGCCGCCGCGACCTCCCACGGTTCGACATCACGGCGCCCCGCCTCGGCGGTGGGATCGGGCAGACCGACCTCGACCAAAGTCGCCCCGGCCACGCGCGCGGCATGGTCGTAACTGTTGCGATGCGACCGGGCGACCACGATCTCGGTGGGTCCCCGCCCTCCGGGCAATGCGTTCATCCGGGCGACGTCGTCGCGCGCAAGACAGGCGGCAGCGGCCAGCAGCAACCCGGCGGACGCGCCCGCCGTGGCCAACCCGCTTTCCGCCCCCGTCGCCGCCGCGATCTTCGCGCCCGCATAGGCGTGGAACGCGACCATATCGACCGACACCGCATCGGCCGCCGCCATCGCATCCGCCACACCGGGCGCGAAGGGCGCCCCCGACAGGCGGGTCAGCGTGCCAGCGGCGTTGATGATGTGCCCGGGAAGCGTCATGCCGTCGTCTTCGCCAAAAGGCGCGCCGTGCAGCGCCGACCCGCCGGGGCGCGGTTGTGAGGGGCGAAGCGAAGCGACACGAACTGCCATGCGAAGTGCAGAAGTGTCCTCGCCCAAAGCGCCGCCCCGGGGGGGCGGGTCGGCGCTGCACGGCGGGCCGCCGTGCGGGCCTGTTTCCGACTTCGGTGCAGGGCCCGCCTACTCACCCCACCGGCATCCGGAAATCGTTGCCCTCGGGCAGGATCTGCCCGCCGTCGACCACGATGGTCGTGCCGGTGATGAATTCCGCTTCTTCCGAGGCAAGAAACAGCGCCGCCGCCGCGATGTCGGCCGGGGTGCCCATCCGGCCCACGGGGATGGCGCTTTCCATGTCCTTGATGAACTCGGCCGAGCGGTGCGCCTTCATCCCCTCTGTCAGGATGTTGCCCGGCTCGATCCCGTTCACGGTCACGCCGTAGCCCGCGAACTCGATCGCGGCGGACCGGATGAAGCCGTTGATCCCCGCCTTCGACGCCGAATAGTGCCCGTGCCCCGGCGAGGTCACGCGCGGCCCGGTGATGGACGACGTCAGCACGATCCGCCCGTAACCTTGCGTTTTCATGTGCTTCACCGCCGCCTTCGTCGCCAGAAAGCAGCCGCCAAGGTTCACACCAAGCACCTTGTGCCATTCCTCGGCGCTGGTGTCCTCGATCAGGGTCCACGGGTAGATCCCCGCGTTCTGCACCAGGATGTCGATCTTGCCGAACCGGTCCACGACCTCGGCCACGGCGGCATCGGCCTCGGCGCCGTCGGACACGTCGGTGCGGCGGTAGAAGCCGCCCAGTTCGGCGGCCAGCGCCTTGCCCTCGGCATCCTCAAGGTCGGCGATCGCCACCTGCGCCCCCTCGGCCGCGAACCGCGTGGCGATGCCGCCACCGATCCCGCGTGCGCCGCCGATCACAAGCGCGGCGCGTCCCTCCAACCTGCCCGTCATAGCAGCTTCTCCCTCAGTCGCAGTTTCAGCGTGTCCAGCAATACGGCGGCCAGCACCAGAAGGCCAAGGATCACCTGCGTCCAGTGCGCTGGCAGCCGCATCAGGTTGATCGCGGTGTGGATCGAGTAGATCAACAGCACCCCGGCATAGACCCCCGGCAGCTTGCCGATGCCGCCCTTCAGCGACACGCCCCCGATGACCACCGCCGCGAAAGCGTTGAACAGCATCCCCGTGCCAAGGTTCGCCGTGGCGCCGGACGTGCGGATCGCCAGCAGCCAGCCGGCCAATCCGGCAAGCGCACCCGCGATCACGAAGGACATCCACAGGATCTTGTTCGCCGGAATGCCGGCACGATAGGTCGCGACCTCGTTACCGCCGACCAGCGTGATGTACCGCCCGAACGGCGTCTTCGCCATCACCAGCGCGAAGATCACGAAGCACAGAACCGCGAACCACGCCAGCAGCGGCACCCCAAGCAGGCGCTCGATGCCCAGTACCCGGATCTCCGGAGCCAGCGACTGCGCCGACCGCCCGCCCGAGATCGCGACGACAAGGCCGCGCACCCAGATGAACGAGGCAAGCGTGACGATGAAGGCCGACATGCCGACCTTGATCACGAAAAATCCGTTTATGAACCCGATCACCACGCCGACCGCCACGGCGATCAGCATCGACACCGGGATCGCGATGATCGACGGGCCCACGGTCAGGCCCATCCCGATGCCGGACGAGGCGAACAGCAGGCCGGTGATCATCGCGGCCAGCGCGGCGGTGGATTCCACCGACAGGTCGAGGTTGCCGGAGATGATCACGATGGCAAGGCCGATGGCCATCACGCCGACATAGGTCGACTGTTCAAGGATGTTGGCGAATATCCCGAACTGGAAATAGCGGGGAACGGTCAGCGAGAAGATCACCAGAACGGCGATCAGCATCAGCCAGACGAGGTTGTCGAGCAGGAACTCGAGCGTGCGACGTCGCGCGGGTGTCATCGCGTGCGGCCTTTCGGGTCAGGAAGCGTGCAGGAAGGAAGGCGCCGGACCCCGGAAGGGGCCGCGGCCCGGCGCCAGTGCCGTCAGGCAAATGCCATCGGGCGGATAGGATCAGGCCGGTATCACTCGACCGGCGTGATCGGATCGTCCGGGGCCTGCAGGTTGCCCCAGAAGGTCGGATCGTCCACGTTTTCCGGCGTGATCGCGGCGCCCGGGATCTTGATGTTCGGACCCCAGTCCTCGATCGTCACCGTGGATTCCAGACCCAGCACGTCGTAGGTGCCCGCCTCGATTTCCTCGCCCGCGACGACCTTGTCGGCGAACATCGCCAGCGCGGCAGCCTGCGCGAACAGCGGCTGTTCGACCTCGACCTGCTGCCAGCCCTGACGGATCAGGTCCAGACCCACCGGCGCGCCGTTCGACGACACCAGCATCACGTCGCCCGGCGCCTTGCCCGCGGCTTCCAGCGAAGCGACGGCAGCCACCGAAAGGTGCGCGGCGTGCACGAAGATCAGGTCGATGTCCGGCGTCGCCAGCAGTTCGTCGGCCACGATGGTGCCCGCGTTCGACGCTTCCCACTGCATCGCCGGATGGGTGATGATCTCGACGTCTTCGCCGGCCATCATGTCCTCGAAGCCCTTCTGGATATCCAGCGTATAGGGATCGCCCGGATCGCCCAGCACCTGAAGGATCGTGCCGGTGACCGACCCGTTCTTCTCGGTCAGCAGGCGCTTGATCTCGCCCGCCGCGACCTCGCCGATTTCGATCGTGCCGGCCACCGAGGTGAAGTCCAGCTCGGTCTCGGTGATCTGGCGGTCGAAGATCATCACCGGAACACCGGCGGCGCGGGCCTCGTCGATGGCCGGGACCAGCGCGTTGAAGTCGACCGGCGCGATCACGATGGCCTCGGGATCCAGCAGGATCGTGTCGGCCATCTGGCTTTGCTGCAGGTCGGTCTTGTTGTCGGCGTTCAGCGTGACGACCTCATAGCCGACCTCGGCCATGAACGTCTCGATCGCGTCGACCGAGGTGGTCTGGAATTCGTCCAGAAGCGTCGGAACCATGTAGTAGATGGTGCCCTTGTCCTGCGCGTGAGCGGCCGAGGCGAGTGCCATGGCGGTCGTCGCGCCAAGGAACAGACGACGTGTCAGTTTCATTGGTCAGTTTCCTTTTCCCTGTTGAACCGGATCGGTCGATGCGTGACCCCTGCCCATTCCGGCGATGGACAGGGTGCCCCCGGTAATCAGCTCGACAGCCTGGTCCGGGGTGGTTTTTTCAGTCTCGATGTCGCCGGCCACCTTGCCTTGGCGGATGACGACGATGCGGTCGGCGACCTGAAAGGCCTGCGCCATGATGTGGGTGATGACGATCACGCCGACGCCGCGTTCGGCGACCTTGCGGATCATCTCCAGCCCCTTGGCGGTCTGTTCCACGCCCAGCGCCGCGAAAGGCTCGTCCAGCAGCACCAGCTTGCCGCCGAAGTGGACGAAGCGGTTCAGCTCGATGGCTTGGCGCTGGCCGCCGGACAGATGTTCGACATTGGTGCGCAGCGACGGAATCTTGGTGCCCGCCTCCTTGATCGCCTTGGCGGTGATCTCTTCCATCTCGCGTTCCTGAAGGACCGGGATGCCAAGGACTTTCTTCGTGATCTCGCGACCCATGAAGAAATTGGCGACGACGTCGGCGTTCACGCACAGCGACAGGTCTTGGTACACCGTTTCGATACCCGCCGCCTTCGCCTCGGACGGCGACGCGAAGTGCCGCTCCTGCCCGTCGAAGAACACGGTGCCCGAGGACGGCTTCAGCCCGCCCGAGATAATCTTGACCAGCGTCGACTTGCCCGCGCCGTTGTCGCCCAACAGCGCCACGACCTCGCCCGGCCGGACCTCCATATCGATCCCGCGCAGCGCCTGGATCGCACCGAAGTTGCGGGTGATGTCCGTCAGTTTCAGCAGCGGCTCGGTCATGGGGTCACTTTCTCCAGTCGGCGGGCGAAAAGGTCGGGGGCGGGCTGCCCGCCCGCCGGCGTGGGGATGTCGCCCGAAGGCGCGAATACGCGGCTGACCGCCAGCGAGGCCGCGCCGCGGATCACCGCGTCGGACCCGGCGCGCGAGGCGACGATGCGCGGCGCGGTCCGGTCCGACCGCGCACCAAGCGAGCCCGGAAGATCCTCTGCCAGCGCCAGGATCCGGGCCTGCAGCGTGGCAGGGGCCTGCCCGCCCAGCACGATGGTCTGGGGGTCGTAAAGGTTCTCGATGGTGACGATGGCGGCGCGGAAGATCGGCGCGACCTCTGCCAGCCACGCCTCCTCGCCGATCTCGGCGGCGCGCCGGTCGTAGGCTTCCATCGAGAAATAGCGCTCAAGGCACCCGCGGTTCCCGCAGAAACAGGGCGCGCCGTCCGGGACCAGCGGGATATGCCCGATCTCCGACGCGTTGCCATGCGCGCCGCGCATCACCTGGTTGTTGAAGATCATCGCGCCGCCAAGCCCGACACCCATGTACAGATAGAAGAAATCGCGGAACTCGGTGCCGCGCCCGTACAACCGCTCGCCATGCGCCGCCGCCGACATGTCGCCGTCGACGAAGGCCGGGAACGGCACGCATTCGCGCAGCCCGTCGCGGATGTCGGTCTCGGTCCAGCCCTCCATCGTGGTGGACCCGACAAAGCTCATGCCGTCCACGCCGAACGGTCCCGGCATCGACATGCCGACGCCAAGGATCTTGTCCTCGTCCCGCCCCTCGGCGATCCCCGCCACCAGCTTGGAAATCCGTCCGAATGCCTCTGTCGCGGTCAGGCGCGGGGCATCGACGGTGCGCCGGGTCACAAGGTCGCCGGCAAGGTTCATCAACCCCGCCTCCAACCCGCGCGGAGAAATCGACACCCCGATGGCAAAGCCGCCATCCGGCGCGATCTCGAACGACGGTGCGGGGAAACCCCGTCCCTTGGGTTTGCCGGGGGTCAGGGTCAGGAACCCGCGCTCGTGCAGTTCGCCGGTGATCGTCGACACGGTCTGCGTCGTCAGCCCCACGGCGCGCGCGATATCGGCCCGGCTGATCGGACCGTGCTGGCGGATCGCCTCCAGCACCGTCCGCCGGTTCAGCAGGCGCGCCTGCTCCTGATTTGTTCCCGAAAGCGCCATGCGCGCGAAATATCCCCGTCGAACCGGCCCATTAAGTCAGACGACATGACCGGTCATTTGATTTGAATTAATTGAGAGCGCGGCGTCACGATTCTGTCAAAGACTTTCTGCGCGCCCCGGGCAAAATCCGCGCCGCGCCGCCGGGATTGCTGAAAAACCGGTGCTTTGAATTATTCGCGCAGAGACAAAGCGCCGCCTGCTTCTTCTCTTTGCGAAATACCTCGGGGGGCCGCGCAGCGGCGGGGGCAGAGCCCCCTCCCCGGCCAACCGCTTGAAGCCGCGCAAAGAAAAAGGGCGGACCGACCGGCCCGCCCCTAAGGTCTGTTCGAATGTTCGCGCGTCAGGCGTCCAGCTGCGCCATGATCTCGTCCGACACTTCGAAGTTCGCGGTGACGCGCTGGACGTCGTCGTCGTCCTCCAGCGCATCGATCAGACGCATCAGCTTTTGCATCTGGTCCAGATCCAGCTCGGTGGTCGTGGTGGGCTTCCAGATCAGCTTGGTCTCGTCCGATTCCCCAAGCTCGGCCTCCAGCGCGGTGGCGACGTCGTTCAGGTCGGTGTCGGCGCAATAGATGATGTGGCCCTCTTCCGAGCTTTCCACATCCTCGGCGCCCGCCTCGATCGCGGCCATCATCACGGTATCCGCATCGCCCACGGACGCGGGATAGGTGACCTCGCCCTTCCGCTCGAACATGAAGCCGACAGACCCGGTCTCGCCAAGGTTGCCGCCGTTCTTGCCGAAGGTCGACCGAACGGTCGACGCGGTGCGGTTGCGGTTGTCGGTCATCGCCTCGACGATGACGGCCACGCCGCCGGGGCCGTAGCCCTCGTACCGGATTTCCTCGAAACCCTCGCCTTCGCCGGCGACGGCCTTCTTGATCGCGCGGTCGATGTTGTCGTTCGGCATCGACTGCGACTTCGCCTGCTTCACGGCAAGACGCAGGCGCGGGTTCTTTTCGGGGTCGGGGTCGCCCATCTTGGCGGCGACGGTGATCTCTTTCGAGAGCTTGGAAAACAGCTTCGACCGCAAGGCGTCCTGACGGCCCTTGCGGTGCTGGATGTTCGCCCATTTGGAATGGCCGGCCATGTATGCCTCTTGATAATGTCCCGGGGTCTGGCGCTGGCTTCTATCGCTGCAGGGCCTTGCATTCAAGCCCCCTGGGATGCGGCGAGCCCCGCCCGGTGCGGAACCGGGGGCGCCCGCCTTGCCCCGCCACACCCCGGCGGCGCGTCAGAGCGTGATCGATTCCATAACCTCGGGCACCTTGACGTCGACGTCCGGCAGCGCCTCGACCAGCGGATCGGCGGACTGCGCCAGAAGCGGGAAGGTCTTGTAGTGGCAGGGGATCACCACCTTGAAATCGAAGAACTCGCGCGCGGCATAGGCGGCACGGCGCATGTCCATCGTAAAATGACCGCCGCAGGACAGGATGCCGATGTCCGGCTTGTGCAGGTCGTGGAACACCTTCATGTCCGCCATCACGTCGGTATCGCCCGAGAAATAGATCACGCGGCCTTCGCCCTCGATCATGAAACCGGCTTCGGACCCGGTGTAGATCGGCCCGTTGTCGGACGCGATCGACGACGAGTGGACCGCGTTGACCATCGTCACCTTCACATCGCCCAGATCGACGGTGCCGCCCTTGTTGAACCCGATGGTCTGGATGCCGTGCCGCGCCTCCCAAAAGCTCATCAGGTCGAACATGCCGACCACCGGGATGCCCATGTCCGACGCCAACCCGACCGCGTTGGCCGAATGGTCGCCGTGCCCGTGGCTCAGAAGGATGTGGGTTGCGCCGACGACCGCCTCTTCGCGCTTGTCCTCGGGAAAGGCGGGGTTGCCGTCGAACCACGGGTCGATCAGCAGGATCTGTCTGCCGATCTCGATGCGAAAGCCAGAGTGGCCGAGCCATGTAATCTTCATCTTCGTCTCCAGTTCGTGGTGTCCATCGCGCGGACGACGCGGGTCATCGGACCACGATAGTGCATCGGACGCGAGAGGCGATGGCTGCCATTGAATGTTTCGCGCGCGAAACACACTGTAGTGCCGACGAACACCGCAAAGGCGAGCTTAAGTCGTGCCCCGGCACGGCGTCGACACCATGAACTGGACAGACCGCATCATCGCCTACTGCGAACGCACCGATTTCGGCCTGTGGTCGGAACCGCTGAACGCCGTCACGAACCTTGCCTTCCTGCTGGCCGCCGCGATCATGTGGGCGCGGCTGGGTCGCGACCGTCTGCCGATCGCGCGGCTGCTGGTTCTGGTGCTGGCGGTGATCGGGATCTCGTCCGGCCTGTGGCATGTCCTTGCGATGTCGTGGACGGGCCTTGCCGACAGCCTGTCCATCGCGGTCTTCGTGCTGATCTACCTGTTCGCGGCCAACCGCGCCTTCTGGGGCTTGGGCACCGCCGCCGCGCTGCTGGGAACCGCGCTGTTCCTGCCCTTCGCCGCCGCCGCGACGTGGATCTTCGCGCAGGTGCCGGCGTTCCGCGGGTCGGCCATGTACTGGCCCGTCGCCCTGCTGATCGCCGGTTACGCGCTGGCGCTGGCACGCCGCAGCCCCGCCACCGCCCGCAGGCTGGCCATCGGCGCAGGCGTGCTGGTGGTGTCGATCACGTTCCGCAGCCTCGACGACGCGGTCTGCACCGCGTGGCCGCACGGCACGCATTTCATGTGGCACCTGCTGAATGCCGCGATGCTGGGCTGGATGATCGAGACCTACCGCCGTCACGTCACCAGCGCAGCGTAGAACGGGATCGCGATCAGGCACAGCAGCGTCTGCCACGCCAGCATGTCGGCATAGGTCGCGGCGTCGCCGCCCATCATCCGGGCCACGATGAACCCGTTCGTCGCCGCTGGAACCGCGAAGACAAGGATGCCGCCCAGCATCTCGGTCTCGGACAGGCCAAGCAGCATGGCCAAGCCAAGGAAAATCGCCGTGATCATGAACGGGCGCAGGGCACAGGCCGCCACGACGCGTGGCGAGACGTGCAGCATCCGCTTCAGGCTGACCCCCGCCCCCACCGCCAGAAGCCCGACGCCCAGCGCGGCGCGGCCGACGATCTGTGTCGCCTCGTCCAGCCAGACGGGCAAGCCGCCGAACAACAGGTTGACCGCGACGCCCCCACACGACCCGATCACCAAAGGGTTGGTCGCGACCGACCGCAGCAGGCGGCGCGGTCCGGTCGAGCCGCCGCACAGAACCGCCATCACGATGATCGTCACGACGTTGATGACCGGGATCAGCACGGCCATCGACACCGCGATCAGCGACAGGCCCGCCGGTCCGATCAACAGGTCCGCCGCCGCAAGGCCGATGAACCCGTTGTAGCGGATCGTGCCTTGGAAATAGGTCGACCGCGTCGGCCCCGGCACGCGCAGCAGTCGCCCGGCCACCAGCACCACCAGACCGCCGATCAGGATGGTCAGCAGCAACCCGGCTGCGAAACCGCCGATCCGCGACGGCGACAGGTCGGTGGTGGCGATAGAATGGATCAGGATCGCCGGGATCAGAAGCTTGAAGCTCAGCGCCTCGATCCCCGGCCAGAGATCCGCCTTGATCAGACCCGACGCCCGCGCCGCCCAGCCCAGCGCGATGGCAAGGGCGATCGGAAGGATGGTCAGGGCAAGGGACATGCAAGGCTCCGGGGATGGCATTGGCGGCACGGACAGCAGCCGCCCCGGACCCTAGGCCAGGACACGGAAAGGGACCAGTGCCGCGCCGCAGAGAGCGGCGGCCAAGGTCGGCGGCGCCCGTCCCGCCCGTGTATCGCGCGCCCTTCCCTTGCAGCCTGCCCGCGCGGACGCTAAACGCGTGTCTCGAACGCACATCCCGGAGAGATCCATGTCCATCGACAAGGCAACGGCGGCCCACGTGGCGAAGCTCGCCCGCATCAAGGTGGAAGACGACGCCCTTCCCGCGCTGGCCGAAGAGTTCAACACGATCCTCGGCTTCATCGAGCAGCTGAACGAAGTGGACGTCGACGGCGTCGAGCCGATGGTCTCGGTCACACCGATGCGGCTGAAGCGCCGCGAGGACGCGGTGACCGACGGGAATATCCAGAAAGAGGTTCTGGCCAACGCCCCCGACGCGCGCGAGGGCTTCTTTGCCGTGCCGAAGGTGGTGGAGTAACGCCATGTCCGATCTGACGAAACTCACCATCGCGGGCGCCCGCGACAAGCTGCGCGCAGGCGAGGTCACCTCGGCCGAGTTGACCGAGGCCTGCCTGACCGCGATCGAGGGCGCCGATGCCCTGAACGCCTTCGTGCACAAGACGCCCGAGATCGCGATGGAACAGGCCCGCCGGGCCGACGCCCGCATCGCCGGTGGCGACGCGCCGGACATGTGCGGCATCCCGCTGGGCATCAAGGACCTGTTCTGCACGCGCGGCGTTCCCAGTCAGGCCGCCAGCCGCATCCTTGAAGGCTTCCGCCCGGAATACGAATCCACCGTGTCGCAAAAGCTGTTCGACGCGGGCTCGGTGATGCTGGGCAAGCTGAACATGGACGAGTTCGCGATGGGCTCGTCGAACGAAACGTCGGTCTACGGCAACGCGGTGAACCCGTGGCGCCGGGGCAATGACGACACCGCGCTGACCCCCGGCGGGTCCTCGGGCGGGTCCGCCGCCGCCGTGGCCGCCGACCTGTGCCTTGCCGCCACCGGCACCGACACCGGCGGGTCCATCCGCCAGCCCGCCGCCTTCACCGGCATCACCGGCATCAAGCCGACCTATGGCCGCTGCTCGCGCTGGGGCATCGTCGCCTTCGCCTCGTCGCTGGATCAGGCGGGCCCGATGACCAAAGACGTCCGCGACGCCGCGATCATGCTGCAGGCGATGTGCGGCCACGACCCGAAGGATTCGACCTCGGCCGACCTTGCCGTGCCGGACTTCGAGGCCGCGCTGACCGGCGACATCCGGGGCAAGAAGATCGGCATCCCGCGCGAGTACCGCATGGACGGGATGCCTGCCGAGATCGAGAAGCTGTGGGCCGACGGCACCGCCATGATGAAAGACGCGGGCGCCGAGATCGTCGATATCTCGCTGCCGCACACCAAGTACGCGCTGCCCGCCTACTATGTCATCGCCCCGGCGGAAGCGTCTTCGAACCTTGCCCGCTATGACGGGGTCCGTTTCGGTCGCCGCGCCAAGCTGGCGCAGGGCGACGGCGTGACCGAGATGTACGAGAAGACCCGCGCCGAGGGCTTCGGCCACGAGGTGCAGCGCCGCGTGATGGTCGGGACCTACGTGTTGTCGGCAGGCTTCTACGACGCCTATTACAACCGCGCCCGCAAGGTCCGCAGCCTGATCAAGAAGGACTTCGACGACGTCTTCGCAAACGGCGTGGACGCGATCCTGACCCCCGCCACCCCGTCCGCCGCCTTCGGTCTGGGCGAGATGTCGGAGGCCGATCCGGTGCAGATGTACCTGAACGACGTGTTCACGGTCACGGTCAACCTTGCTGGCCTGCCGGGTATCTCGGTGCCCGCCGGTCTGGACAAGCAGGGCCTTCCGCTGGGCCTTCAGCTGATCGGACGCCCGTGGGAGGAAGCCGATCTGCTGAACACGGCCTACGCGCTGGAAAGCGCCGCAGGCTATGTTTCCAAGCCCGGCAAATGGTGGTAGAACCCTGTCCAAACAGATCCGGGCAGGACTAACGGACATGCAGAAGACGCTTTTGGCGGTGGCGGCGCTGGCCCTTGTCGGGGCTTGTGCGGACGTACCGGATTCGAACCCAGATACCCCGCGCGGTGTCGGCTTCGGCGACTATAGCGATTACAACACGTATTCGCGGACGCCTGACGGCGCTCCGGCGTCGCCTCCGGCTGCGACCACGCCGTCGTCTCCGCCGCGCAACAGCACGGTGGTCATCGACCCGTCCGAACTGCCCGCCTCGCCGGCTTCCGGGCCCACCACTGGCCCCACCCCCACCGGGATCTCGGACGAACAGAACTTCGCCGCTGTATCGGAACGCGTCAGCATCGAGAACGACGCCGCGCGCATGGCCGCAATGGCGTCCGAATACGAAGCCGCCCGCCCCACCGCGGTGCCCACCCGCACCGGGACCGAGGGGCCGAACGTCGTGACCTACGCCCTCTCGACGTCGCATCCGGTCGGAACCGAGATGTACCGCCGCACCAGCCTGTTCGCAGGGCGGAAGGAAAACGCTTGCGCCGGCTATAACTCGGCCGATATCGCCCAGCGCGATTTCCTTGCAAACGGCGGCCCCGAGAAGGACAGGCTGGGCCTTGATCCCGATGGTGACGGGTACGCCTGCGGCTGGGATCCTTCGGTGTTCCGCCGCATCGCGGGGTGATCGACCACCCTTCCCCTAATTTCGGTCCCCGTCGCGGGGGCGCCACTCCCGACATAGTGGTGATTCACTTCACCGCCATGACCGGCTGCGACGCCGCGCGTGACCGGCTGTGCGACCCGGAATTCGAGGTCTCTGCCCATTACCTGATCGGCAACGACGGCACCGTCCTGCGACTGGTCGACGAGGCGCAGCGCGCGTGGCACGCCGGAGCCGGGCGCTGGGGCGACGTGACCGACGTCAACTCGCGCTCGATCGGGATCGAGTTGGACAACACCGGGGCGCATCCTTTCTCTGAGCCGCAGATGCAGGCGCTGGAAACGCTTTTGCGGGGCATCCTTGGCCGCTGGAGCATCCCGCCGGAACGGGTCATCGGGCATTCCGACATGGCGCCCGCGCGCAAGTCTGACCCCGGCCCGCGATTCGACTGGCGGCGGCTGGCCTTGGGCGGGCTGTCGGTCTGGCCCTCGCACAATGCGGCCAGCGCGGCCGAGGCTGACTTTGCAGAGGCCGCCACGCGGTTCGGCTATGCGCCCGACCTACCCCCCGAGATGCGGCTTGCCGCGTTCCGTTTGCGGTTCCGGCCTTGGGCCAGTGGGCCGCTGGCCCCCGAAGACGCCAGCGCAATGGCCGATCTTGCCCGCCGCTTCCCTGTTGACGGCGGCCCCTGCGCCGCTTAGGTGCCGATCCGCGCGGATGGCCGGATGGCCGCTTCGGCGGGGTATCCCGTCGGGGAGGAAAGTCCGGACTCCACAAGGCGACGGTGCCGGGTAACGCCCGGCCGGGGCAACCCGAGGGAAAGCGCCACAGAAAACAGACCACCGCCGGCGTGCCGGCGGCCAGGGTGAAACGGTGGGGTAAGAGCCCACCGCGGGACGGGCAACCGGACCGGCACGGCAAGCCCCACCGGGAGCAATGCCGAATAGGGATTCCGCGCCCCGGCAACGGGGACAGGGCGCCTTGCCCCAGGAATCCGGGTAGGCAGCTGAAGGCGCGCGGCGACGCGCGTTCCAGATGAATGGTCATCTCCGGCAGGTCCGCCTGCCGACGACAAAATCCGGCTTACAGGCCGTCCGCGCATACAGACCCGCCGTTGTGACGGGTCGGCCCGTTTCCTTTGGGGGAAACCGGTTGACTCGGGGCGATTGAACTGTAAAAGGCGGGCTTCAAGATTTTCTCCGGGCGATGCACCGCCCGTGCGACGGAGCAAGACGATATGGCGAAGCCCACCACGATCAAGATCCGGCTGAACTCGACCGCCGGCACCGGCCACTTCTACGTGACCAAGAAAAACGCGCGTACCATGACCGAGAAGATGACCGTGCGTAAGTACGATCCGGTTGCGCGCACCCACGTCGAATACAAGGAAGGCAAGATCAAGTAATCTTGTCTTTGATCGACGACAGATCAGGGCCGCGCCACAAGCGCGGCTTTTTCTTTTGCCAGAATGGGTCCATGTTGATCCCATGGACCTGACCCTGACGGTAAGGCCGGCTCATCCCGGCGACCTTGGCGCGCTGGACGCGCTTTTGGCGCGCGCCTATCCGCGCCTGCTGGCGCGTGACTACCCGCCCTCTGTCATGGTCACCGCCCTGCCCCTGATCTCGCGCGCGAACCCCGAGCTTCTGTACTGTGGCACCTATTTCGTGGCCGAGGACGCAGAGGGCGTGATCGTGGGTGCCGGGGGCTGGACCCGCAAACGGTATCGCCACAGCGGGGACGTCCGCCACGTCGTCACCAGCGAGCGCCACACGCGGCGCGGCATCGGGCGGGCGATTCTGGAGAGGACCATCGCCACCGCGCGCGACGCCGGTCTGGCGCAGCTGGATTGCGCCGCCACGCGGACAGCCGCGCCCTTCTACCGTGCTTTGGGCTTCACAGGGGATCGCGAGTACCTGCTGGAACTGCGCCCCGGCATCACCTTCCCCGCGATCGAGATGCGGCGCCCGCTTTAGGCGGGCCCTTCTGTCAGAATGTCTGTCCCCTGGCCCAAGGCCGATCCCAAGGCCATGCGCCGTCCGGTGTTCCGCGCCACCCATCCCACCGTCTGAGCACCGCGCCCGTTCCATACCAAGCCCGTGTGCGCCGTGCTGCAACGAAAAAGGGCCGGCGCAATGGCCGGCCCTTCGATCTGGAATGTTCCGCGCGTTACTCGCGATTGCCGAGGAACTGTAGCAGGAACATGAACAGGTTGATGAAGTCGAGATAGAGGTTCAGAGCCCCCATGATCGCCGCCTTGCCAAGCCATTCCTTATCCATCGCATGTGCGTGCTGGATGTAGTCGTTCTTGATCTTCTGCGTGTCATACGCGGTCAGCGCCGCGAAGATCAGAACGCCAAGCACCGAGATCGCAAAGTGGATCGCCGGCGAGGCGAGGAAGATGTTCACGATCGACGCCACGACCAAGCCGATCACGCCCATGATCAGGAACGATCCCCAGCCCGAGATGTCTTTCTTCGTGGTGTAGCCCCACAGGGACAGGCCCGCGAACGAGATCGAGGTCACAAGGAAGGTCTGCGCGATCGAGATGCCGGTGAAGGCCGCGAAGATCCACGAGATCGACAGGCCCATCGCCGCAGCGAACACGTAGAAGAACAATTGCGCGCCAGCAGCCGAGAGGCGGTTGATCATCGCACCGAAGGCGAAAACCATGATCAGCGGCAGGAACATCGCCACCCAACCCAGAATGTTGGGCTGAAGCGTCGCCGGATCACGGAAGATCGACAGCAACGCGTCGCTCGACCCCACGGCCCAGGCAACGCCCGCCGTGACAAGCAGGCCAACGGACATCGTGCCGTAAACCTTGTTCATGTGGGCGCGAAGTCCCTCGTCGATCTGGGCGGTGCGAGCGCCTGCAACCCCACGCGCCGTCCGGAAATCAGCCATCAAATCCTCCTAGATGGATACAGCAAGCGACCCTGCTGGCCGCCTTTCCAGAGGAATATCGGGAAGGCGGCGCAGGTTTTCAAGCTTTTCCGGTGCAGGAACAGGGTCTTCACGGGAATGTTGCCTTAGCTTGTCCAATGACCGGGCGCATCCCAGACAGGGCGGCTTGCCTCGGACATCGCTTCGTCGCGGCTGACGCCGATGTCGTCGAGCATCCGGGCGTCCATCTGCGCAAGGTGCAGACGCTGACGACGCAGCGCGGACAGCTGGAAAATGGCCTGCAGGACGGACCGGCGGCGCGTGCCGGCGAAGCGGGTGGCCCCATGAAGGGGAGCGTGGGTCTGGACATGCTGGGTCATGACGGCTTCCTTTACAATTTGTGACGCCAAGGGCGGTTTCCATTCATGAGCTTGATATATGTCCGGAGGTAAGCAATAGTGAAACGAATGTATTTGAACCATACCATCAAGGATCGTGATGATGCGTAACCTCGACGTATCCGTGCTTCGCTCGTTCGTCGCTGTCGCCCAGACCGGGGGCGTCACGCGCGCCGCCGGGTTTCTGAACCTGACGCAGTCCGCCGTGTCGATGCAGTTGAAGCGTCTGGAAGAGCTGATGGGGCTGGAACTTTTGGACCGCTCGAATCGGAAGGTGTCGCTGACGGCGGCGGGCGAACAGCTGTTGGCCTATGCCCGGCGCATGGTGGACCTGAACGACGAGCTGTTCTCGCGCCTGACCGACCACGCCTTTGAGGGCGAGGTCACGCTGGGCGTCCCGCACGACATCGTGCATCCGGTCGTCCCGCAGGTGCTGCAACGGTTCGCCGCGGAATACCCGCGCGTGAAGGTCCGGCTGATCTCGCTGTACACCGTCGGGCTGAAGCGGATGTTCGCGCGCGGCGAATGCGACGTGATCCTGACGACGGAACCGGACATCGACAGTGGCGGGGAGACCCTGAAGGAACTGCCGCTGCGCTGGATGGGCGCACCGGGCGGGTCGGCTTGGAAGCATTCGCCTTTGCCGCTGGCGAACTGCCGCAACTGTTCGTTCCGCATCGACACGCAGGACCGGCTGAACGCGGCCGAGGTCGACTGGATACAGGCCGTCGAGTCGGATTCCGACCGCACGGTCGAGGCAACCGTCGCCGCCGACCTTGCCGTGACGGTGATGCTGGAAGGCACGCAGCCGCAGCAGTTGGAACAGCTGGCCCCCTGCGCCCAGTTGCCAGAGCTGGGGGTGCAGCGGATCAACATGTACGGCGGCGGTGCGGCCAATGGCGGGTTCGTCGGCCACCTGATGGAAATGATCCGGCAGGGCTATCGCACGCTGTAACGCGTCAGCCGATCTCGACCACGATCTTGCCCACGGCCTTTCGATCGAGCAGCAGCTGCAACGCCTGTGGTGTGCGGTCGAACGGAAGGCGGTGGCCGATGTGGGGCGTCAGGCGCCCGTCTTCGTACCAGCGAACAAGCGTGCGCAGGCTGTCGGTCAGCGTGTCGGGGTCGAAGGTCAGGTAAGCCCCCCAGTTCACCCCGATGACCGAGACGTTCTTGACCATCAGGTGGTTCGCCGGGATTTGCGGCACGTCTCCGCTGGCAAAACCGATGGCCAGCATCCGTGCGCCCGGCTTGACCGCCCGGAACGCCGACCGAAACTGGTCGCCGCCGACCGGATCATAGACGACATCCGCCCGGCCAAGTGCGATCACCGCATCGCGGATGTCCTGCGTGTCTGTATCGACAAGGTGGTGCGCCCCCGCCGCGCGCGCGGCGTCCAGCCGGTCCGCGCCACGGGCGCAGGCGATCACGGTGGCGCCCATCGCGCGCCCGACTTCGACCGCCGTCAGCCCGACACCTCCGGCGGCGCCCAGCACCAGCAGCGTTTCCCCGGGCTTGAGGGCCGCGCGGTCCAGCGCAACGTGGCTGGTGCCATAGGCGACCTGAAAGCCGGCGGCGACATCGAAGGGCATGGCGTCGGGGATCGGCAGGCACCGCGCCTCGGGGATGCAGGCCACCTCGGCCAGCCCGCCCTGCCCCGCGTAGACCGCGACACGGGTTCCGGGGCGCAGGGTGACGCCCTTTCCTGCCGCCTCGACCGTGCCGGAGAATTCCTTGCCAAGGACCACCGGAGGCGTGGGCCGGTCCTGATACGTCCCCTCGATCGTCAGCAGATCGGCGAAGTTCAGACCGCACGCGGCGATTCGTATCAGCACCTCACCGGCCTGCGGTTGAGGTGACTCGCGCTCTGCGAAGGCGGGAACACCGCCATACGCGTCTAGCTGGTAAATTTTGACCATTTGCTTAAATATCAGACACAATTAACTACGTTAACGACTGTTAGCGCCCTTACCCTGCGGCAGCCTGTCGCACCCTGCCCCGACTGACACAACCTCAAGCTGACCTAACGGAGTTACCCACAGGCAATCTCCTCAACTTCACATTGCGTAACAGTTTTGAAACTTGGCGTGCGGTTCACTCGTGTTTCCAGACGATTCACTCGCTTTCCTAATCGTTTGCGACCAAACTACCTAAAAAGGCAGGTTGTACGATTCCCGCGCGACGTGATTTTGATGTTTACTGTTGTGAGTTGTAAGGAAGACTACGATGAAGCATCCCGTGGATGTTCATGTCGGCAAGCGCGTGCGGCACCGCCGCTGGATGGTCGGCATGACCCAGCAACAGCTGGCTAGCAAGGTTGGAATCAAATTCCAGCAAATTCAGAAGTACGAGACCGGTATGAACCGCATCAGCGCATCGCGCCTGTGGGACATCGCCGAGGCTCTGGACGTGGACGTCCGCTTCTTCTTCGACGGCATCGACGAAAGCGTCGACGCACCCAGCGAAGAGAAGGCAGGCGTGCCGGGTGATATCCTGGCCGACAAGGAAGCACTGGAACTGGTGCGCTCTTACTATGCCATGCCCGAAAACCAGCGCCGCCGGCTTTTCGAGCTGGCCCGCGTCATGAGCGACGTCGCCTGACCTTCAGGTGCCACGTGCCCTGAGCCGGGCTTGACGGCCCGCCTCGATTCCGATTACCGCGCCGGGGGATCCCCCCGGCGAGGTAATCCAGAACATGACGGCCCCCGACACCAAGACCGACAAGGCTTTGCGCGACGACCTTCTGGCCACCGCAGAGGCTCTTGCCGATGCCGCCCGCGCGGCGATCCTTCCGCATTTCCGTGCAGAAGGGCTGGGTGCCGACAACAAGGACGACACGGGCTTCGACCCCGTGACCGTCGCCGACCGCGCCGCCGAAGAGGCGATGCGCGCCGTGCTTGCCAGCCGGCGTCCCGATGACGGAATTCTGGGCGAGGAGTACGGCACCGTCGAAGGCTCGACCGGCCTGACATGGGTGTTGGACCCGATCGACGGCACGCGGGGCTTCCTGTCCGGCACCCCGACGTGGGGTGTGCTTGTGGCTGTCGGACCGGACACCGGCCCGATCTTGGGCGTGATCGACCAACCCTACACCGGCGAACGGTTCGTCGGCGGACTGGGCGAAGCGTGGATGACCGGCCCGTTGGGACGGCGCGCGCTGCGGACCCGTCCGGCGCGCAGCCTGTCCGAGGCGATCGTCTTCACCACATTCCCCGAAGTCGGCACACCTGCCGAGGGCGCGGCCTTCCAGCGGCTAAGCAAGGCGGCACGTCTGACCCGCTATGGCATGGACTGCTACGCCTACGCCCTGATCGCGTCGGGCCAGATCGACGTGGTCGCAGAGGCCGGGCTGTACGCCTACGACGTGCAGGCCCCCATCGCGGTGATCGAGGCCGCCGGCGGTGTGGTGACCGATTGGGAAGGCAATCCCTGCCCACAGGGTGGCCGGGTGCTTGCCGCCGCGAACCGCGAGATCCATGCCGAGGCGCTGGAATACCTGCGCGGGGTTGAGTAGCGCGCGCGACGGTCTAGCATCCTTGGCACACATGCCAGAGGTGCCAGATGCCGGAAGTCCTGCTTAAGAATGCCCGTACCGTCCTGACGATGGACGACAAGCGCCGCGAGTTGACGAATTGCGATGTCCGGATCGTCGATGGCGCGATCGCAGAGATCGGCAGCGGCCTGCAGTCGGATGGCGAACTGGTGCAGGCGGCGGGCTGCATCGTGACCCCCGGCCTTGTGAACACGCACCACCACCTGTTCCAGACCCTGACCCGCGCCGTGCCCGCCGGGCAGGACGCGCTGTTGTTCGGCTGGCTGCAGGCGCTGTACCCGATCTGGTCGCGGTTCGGCCCCGAAGAGATGCGGGTGTCCGCCCTGACCGGGCTGGCCGAACTGGCGCTGTCGGGATGCACCCTGAGTTCCGACCATATGTACCTGTTCCCGAACGGTTCGCGGCTGGACGACAGCATCGCCGCCGCGCGCGAAATCGGGATGCGGTTCCACCCGACCCGCGGCGCGATGTCGATCGGGCACAGCCTTGGCGGCCTGCCGCCCGACGACCTTGTCGAGGCGGAACCCAACATCCTTGCCGACATGGTGCGGGTGGTGGACACCTTCCACGATCCGTCGCCGGGCGCGATGGTGCGCGTCGGGCTGGCGCCGTGTTCGCCGTTCTCGGTCAGCCGCGAGCTGATGCGCGATACCGCGATCCTTGCGCGCGAGAAGAAGGTCATGCTGCACACCCACCTTGCCGAAAACGCCGAGGACATCGCCTATAGCGAAGAGAAGTTCGGCTGCCGTCCCGGACAGTACGCCGAGGATCTTGGCTGGACCGGGCCGGATGTCTGGCACGCTCACTGCGTCAAGCTGGACGGGCGCGAGATCGACCTGTTCGCCCGCAGCGGCACAGGCGTGGCGCACTGCCCTTGTTCGAACTGCCGCCTTGGGTCCGGCATCGCGCCGGTGCGGGCGATGCGGGACGCGGGCGTGAAGGTCGGGCTGGGTGTCGACGGGTCGGCGTCAAACGACAGCGGCAACATCGCAGCCGAGGCGCGCACGGCGATGCTGTTGCAGCGGGTGGCCAACGGCGCGGATGCCATGAGCCCGCGCGAAACGCTGGAGATCGCGACGCGCGGCGGGGCCGAGGTTCTGGGACGCGGCGACGCGTGCGGGCAAATCCGCAAGGGCTATCGCGCGGACATCGCCGTATGGGACGCCACGGGGCTTGAAAGCGCGGGGTCGTGGGATCCGCCGGCGCTGCTTCTGGCGGGGCCCACGCGCGTGCGGGACCTGTTCGTCGAGGGCCGCCAGATCGTGCGCGACGGGCACCTGACCACCATCGACCTGCCGACGCTTGTCGAAAAGCAGAACGGCCTTGCACGGGCGCTGGCCGAGGGCTGATCCTGCCCGGCGCAGTCAAGAATTACGGGCCCCGCAAGGGCGGCATTGCCTGTTCGAGATCACGCTTTCGTAAGGGCTTTGGCAACTTCACCCGGCTGTCACATTGCTGTCACCCGGCTGTGACGGACGCATGAAAACCAGTCGCGGCGCATGGCCTCTAGGCCGCGCCAATCCAGCCTGTTGCCAGAGGATGAAACGACATGGATACCCGGAAAACCGTTGATCTGTCGTGGGACGAATTCGACGAAGTCCGCGACCCCCGCCCCGCCACCAATGATTTCGACGCCGTCGTCGAGCGCGCCATCTCGCGCCGCGGGTTTCTGGGCGGCGCCCTGACCTTCGGCTCGGCCGCCGCCGTGTTCGGTTCGGGCGTTCTGGGATCGGCCACGTCGGCCCGTGCGCAGGCCGCCGGGTTCGGCTTTACCCCGATCGGCATCCACACCGATTTCGACATTCACGTCCCCGAAGGCTACGAATGGCGCCCGCTCGTCCGCTGGGGCGACGCCCTGTTCTCGGACGCCGAGGGCACCTATTCCGCCGAAACCGGCGTGCCGCTGGCCGCGTCGGACCGTGTGTTCGGCGAGAACACCGACGGCATGGAGACGTTCGAGCATGACGGCCACGTCCTGCTGGCGATCAACTCGGAATACGTGAACCCGCGCATCAACCTGCCCGCCGACTCTGAGGGCATGCCGAAGAACGCCGACGAAGTGGCCCTGCTGAAGAACATGCAGGGCGTCACCGTCATGGAAATCGCGAACGGCGCCAACGGCTGGGACGTCGTCGTCGACAGCCCCTACAACCGCCGGATCACCCACGAGACGCAGATGACGATGGACGGCCCCGCCGCCGGATCCGCGCTGATGCAGACCAATGCCGACCCCGAGGGCATGTCGCCCAAGGGCACGATGAACAACTGCGGCTCGGGCAAGACGCTTTGGGGCACCTACCTGACCTGCGAAGAAAACTTCAACGGCTACTTCGGCGCCACCGGCGCGTACGAGGAAACCGACGAGCTGGCCCGCTATGGCATCGGCGGCGAAGGCCGCTATGCCTATGAAAAGTTCGACACCCGCTATGACCTGAGCGCCGAGCCGAACGAACCCCACCGCCACGGCTGGATCACCGAGATCGACCCGACCGACCCGGAAAGCACGCCGGTCAAGCACACCGCTCTGGGCCGCTTCAAGCACGAGAACGCCGAGATGGTGCAAGCCGCCGATGGCCGCATCGTGGTCTACATGGGCGACGACGAGCGGGGCGAGTTCATGTACAAGTACGTCTCGAACGGCACATGGTCCGAAGGTCAGCCGACCGACGGCCTGATGTCGGACGGCACGCTGTACGTCGCCAAGTTCAACGACGACCAGACCGGCGAATGGCTGGCCCTGACGCCCGAGACCACCGGCATGAGCGCCGAGGACATCCTTGTCTTCTCGCGGATGGCCGGTTCGGCGGTCGGCGCCACCACGATGGACCGCCCGGAATGGATCGCCGCCAACCCGCTGCGGGTCGAGGCCTATTGCGCGCTGACCAACAACTCGCGCCGCGGCAACGAGGGCATGCCCGTCAACGCCGCCAACCCGCGCGAAACCAACGACTATGGCCAGATCGTGCGCTGGCGCCCCGAGGGCGAGGATCACGGCGCCACCGGCTTTAGCTGGGACCTGTACGTGATGGCCGGCAACCCCGAGGTCTACGACAACGCCTATGGCGGGTCCGACAACGTCACGGCGGGCAACATGTTCAACTCGCCCGACGGCATGGCCTTCTCGTCCGACGGCCTGCTGTGGATCCAGACCGACGGCGACGACAGCAACGAAGGCGACTTTGCCGGGATGGGCAACAACCAGATGCTGGTCGGCAACCCCGAAACGGGCGAGATCGCGCGCTTCATGACCGTGCCGAACGGCGCCGAGGTGACGGGCCTGACGTGGTCGCCGGACCGCACCGTCGCCTTCGTCGGCGTGCAACACCCGGGCGGCGCGTGGCCGGACGGCGAAGGAAAGCCGCGCTCGTCGGTGGTGTCGGTCTGGCGCGCCGATGGCGCGGCCTTCGGCTAAGCCCGGATCGACCGAACCGGCGCGCCTTGCGCCGGGGTCAATGGAAAGTTGAAAGGGCGGCCCGCGCGGGTCGCCCTTTCCCTTTGGCGCGACGCTAGCCGCGCACCAGCGCATCCACCGCGTCGGCCAGCGGCGCGTTGCCGTCCGTCAGTTCCAGAATTTCCTGCCGGATCCCGGGCCGGTCGATCAGCGCGGCCAGCGTCTGCGCCACGTTCCCGCGCTTGACGGTGCCATAGGTGACCGCGCGCGACAGCGCGACCATCCCGTCGCCATCCTCGTCCAGAAGGGTGCCGGGCCGCAGGATGACCCAGTCGAGCCCGCTGATCGACAGTGCCGCGTCGGCCTCTTTCTTGGTCCGCATATACAGTTCGAAGCCGTGCTTCACCTCGGTGCCCCGCCCCGCCTCGGGCATCGCCGACACAAGGTACAGCCGCCGAATCCCTGCGGCGCGGGCCGCCTCGATCATCTTGACGGGCCCGTGTCCGTCGATCTCTGCCGTGCGCTCGGGCCCGCTGCCCGCCGCTCCGGCGGAGAACACGATGGCGTCGTGCCCCGCGACGGCGCGGCCCAGCGCCTTTGCATCCATTTCCATCAGGTCACCCTGCACGGGGGTCACCCCCGCGGCGCGCAGGTCTTCGGCCTGCTCGGCCTTGCGGTGCAGGCCACTGAGCTTGTGCCCCGCGTGAATGAGCATCGGCGCAAGCCGGTGGCCCACGCCGCCGGTCGCGCCAATCAGGAAAATGCGTGCCATGTCTGTCTTGTCCGTCTTCGGTTCCGTTTCCGACCCCGGACCTAGCGCCGCCTGCCCGGTTCGCCACGCAACCCGGCCATGCGGCGCGTTCGTCAGGCCATGCGCACCGGCTCGCCCGCGACATAAACCGACTGCACCGCCCGGTCGTCCCCCATCATGATGGTCGGGAACAGCGCCTCCCACAGGTCGTCCGCCCGCGCGGCGCGCTGCGCGATGGCCGGGGTCGAGGCAAGGTCAAGCACGACAAGGTCGGCCTCCATCCCGATGCCGAGGTTGCCGATCCGGTCGTCCAGCCGCAGCGCCCGCGCCGAGCCTTGCGTCGCAAGCCAATACAGCTGCGCCGGGTGCAGCGCGCTGCCGTTCAGCTGCCCCAGCTCGTAAGCCGCCGCCATCGTCCGCAGCATCGAGAACGACGATCCGCCCCCCGTGTCGGTCGCCAGCCCCACGCGGTGACCCGCCGCCGTCAGCCCCGCCATGTCGAACACGCCAGAGCCGATGAAGGTGTTCGACGTCGGGCAGTGGATCAGGGCGGCATCGACCTCGCGCAGCCGGTCGCGTTCGCGCGGCTCAAGGTGGATGGCGTGCCCGTACAGCCCATTCGCCCCCAGCAGGCCGAAGGCTTCGTAGGTGTCGAGATAATCGCGCGCCTCGGGGAACAGCGATTTCACCCACGCGATCTCGTCCGTCTGTTCGCTCAGGTGGGTCTGCATCAAGCAGTCCGGGTGCTCGGCCCACAGCGCGCCCAGCGCCTCTAGCTGTGCGGGCGTAGAGGTGGGCGAGAACCGCGGGGTGATCACATAGCCCAGCCGGCCGGTCCCGTGCCATTTCTTAAGCAGCGCCTTGCTGTCGTCATAGGCGCTTGCGGGCGTGTCTTGCAGCCCCTTTGGCGCGTTGCGGTCCATGCAGGTCTTGCCCGCCAGCGCCCGCAGCCCGCGCCGCTGCGCCTGTTCGAAATAGGCATCGACGCTTTCGGGATGGATCGTGGCATAGCTGCAGGCGGTGGTGGTGCCGTTCGACAGCGTCAGGTCGAAATAGCGCGACGCGATTTCGTTTGCGTAGTCCGGGTCGCCGAACCGCATCTCTTCGGGGAAGGTATAGCTGTTCAGCCAGTCGATCAGCCGCTTGCCCCAGCTGGCGATCATCGCGGTCTGGGGATAATGCGCGTGCGCATCGACGAAGCCCGCTGTGATCAGTGCGTCGCCGTGGTCGGTCAGTTCGGCGTCGGGATGATCCGCGCGCAGCGTGTCCGACGCCCCCAGCGCGGCGATGCGCCCGTCCTCGACCAGCACCGCGCCGCGGCGTTCATGCCGCACGGCCGCGTCCACCGGCGCCCGGAAGGGATCGTCTGCGAAGGACAAAGTCTGCCCAAGGATCAGCCGTTTGGTCATGTCGTGCCTTCTGTCGACGCCGCAGCAGACGATAGGCATGACGCGCTGCGGCGTAAATCGCGAACTGCCCCCTGTTTTCCGCCGCCGTCCATATGTATTACGGCCCAAACGGTTAGAAGAGGCAGGCCATGGCGGAAGAAACCACGACCGAAGACGCCCGCGAAGACGACCGCTACGGCCTTGGCCGGGAACGCGTTCTGGCGATTCTCGAAGCTGCCGAGGCGCAGGACGCCGCGACCGTCAACGAGCTGATGGAGCCGCTGCACCCGGCTGACATCGCCGACCTTCTGGAACAGGTCGACAGCTCTGAACGCGCCGCGATCCTGAAGGTCCACGAGATCGACGGCGAGACACTGTCCGAACTCGACGAATCGATCCGCGAAGAGGTGTTCGACCTGCTGTCGCCCGGCGTGCTGTCGGACGCGGTGCGCGAGCTGGAATCGGACGACGTCGTCGACATCATCGAGGACCTCGAAGACGACCAGCAGAAGGCTATCCTTGACGCGCTGGAAGACAACGACCGTCTAGCCGTCCAGCAGGCGCTGTCCTACCCGGAATACTCTGCCGGCCGCCTGATGCAGCGCGAGGTCGTCGCGGGCCCCGAGCACTGGACCGTGGGCGAGGCGATCGACTGGCTCCGCTCGCGCGAGGATCTGCCGGACGATTTCTACCACGTCACCCTTGTCGACCCGCGCTACCATCCGGTGGGCAACGTCACGCTGGGCAAGATCCTTGGCCACCGCCGCGACGTGAAGCTTAAAGACATCACCGAAGACTCGTTCCGCACCATCGAGGCGACCGAGAAAGAGGCCGACGTCGCCTATGCCTTCAACCAGTACCACCTGATTTCTGCGCCCGTGGTGGACGAGGACGGCAAGCTGGTCGGCGTGATCACCATCGACGACGCGATGATCGTGCTGGAAGAAGAGGCCGAGGAAGACATCCTGCGCCTTGCCGGTGTCGGCGATGAATCCAGCCTGTCGGACAAGGTCGTCGCCACCACCCGCCGCCGCGCGCCGTGGCTGGCGGTGAACCTTGCGACGGCGATCATCGCGTCGCTGGTGATCTCGCTGTTCGAGGACACGATCGCGCAATACGTGGCGCTGGCCGTGCTGATGCCGATCGTGGCGTCGATGGGCGGCAACGCCGGCACCCAGTCGCTGACGGTGGCGGTGCGCGCCATCGCCACCAAGGACCTTACCGGGTCCAACGTGCTGCGCGTCATCCGACGCGAGGTGCTGGTGGGCACGGTCAATGGCGTGATCTTCGCGGTGGTGATGGGGCTGGTCGGCTGGGTCTGGTTCGGCGCGCCGATGCTGGGCGCCGTGATCGCTGTGGCGATGATCATCAACCTTGTCGTCGCCGGGCTGGCGGGCACGGTGATCCCGGTGGTGCTGGACCGGCTGAAGGTCGACCCGGCGCTGGCATCCGGCACCTTCGTGACGACGGTGACCGACGTGGTGGGCTTCTTCGCCTTCCTCGGCCTTGCTGCCGTGGTCCTGCTGTGACCGATCTCTCCGCCGCCAAGGCCGCCGCGCGCGAGGCCGCCTTCGCCCGCCGCAGCCAGGCCTTCGAGACCGGCGACCGCACCGCCGGGGCGGCGCGGCTGTCGGCGTTTCTGGCCCCCTATGCGGGCCGCCCGCTGGCGGGATACATGCCGATGCGGACCGAGATCGACCCATTGCCCGCGATGGCGGCGCATGCGGCCTCCGCCCCGGTTGGCGTCCCGGTGATCGAGGCCGCCGGTCAACCGCTGCTGTTCCACCTCTGGACGCCGGATGCCGCGATGCAGGACGGCCCGTTCGGGGCCCGCGTTCCGGCGGACGGCCAGCCGATGACGCCCGGCATCCTGATCGTGCCGCTGGTGGCCTTCACGCGCGCGGGCGCGCGCATCGGCTATGGCGGCGGCTTCTACGACCGCACGCTGGAACGTCTGCGCGCCGCCGGGCCGGTGCTGGCCGTGGGCTTCGCGTGGGCCGCGCAGGAAACCGACAGCCTGCCGCTGGAACCCACCGACCAGCCGCTGGACGCCATCGTGACAGAGGCCGAAACGCTAAGTTTCGCCTGACCGTCCCCCGCTTCTTCTGTCCAGAAATATCCCGGGGGAGTCGCGCGCCAGCGCGACGGGGGCAGCGCCCCCCTGACCAGCACCAGCCGTGGCGCGAAACCACAGGGCTTTTCCGCTTGCCCTCGCCCCCCCGCACGGCCTACCCCTTGCGGCCATGCGCATCCTCTTTCTCGGCGACGTGGTGGGCCGGTCCGGCCGGCAGGCAATCACCACCCATCTGCCCCGCCTTCGCAGCGAATGGTCTCTCGATTTCGTCGTCGTCAACGGCGAGAACGCAACGAACGGCGTCGGACTGTCCGGCGCCCATGCCAAGCTGCTGCTCGAGGCCGGGGCCGACTGTCTGACCCTTGGCGACCACGCTTTCGACCAGCGCGATATGCTGCAGTTCATCGAGACCGAGCCGCGCATCGTCCGGCCGTTGAACTATGCCAAGTCCGCACCCGGTCAGGGTGCACGCCTGTTCGAGGCGACCCGAGGCCGCATGGTGCTGGTGACGCAGGCGCTGGGACAGGTGTTCATGAAGCGCCCGTTCGACGACCCTTTCTCGGCGCTGGAGCGCACGCTCAAGGCGCACCCGCTGGGCGGTCAGGCGCAGGCGATCCTTGTCGATATCCACTGCGAGGCGACGTCCGAGAAGATGGCGATCGGCCACTGGTGCGACGGCCGTGCATCCGTCGTGGTCGGGACCCACACCCACGTGCCCACCGGCGACGGGATGATCCTGCCGGGCGGCACCGCCTTCCAGACCGACGCCGGCATGTGCGGTGACTACAATTCGGTGATCGGGATGGAGAAATCCGAACCCATGCGCCGGTTCATCACCGGGATGCCGGGCGGACGGTTCACACCGGCCGAGGGCGAAGGCACGCTGTCGGGGCTTTACGTCGAAACCGACGACCTGACCGGCAAGGCAACGCGGGTCGAGATGGTGCGTCAGGGCGGTCGGCTGGCCGCCTCGGGTCCGGACAAGCGCGACGCCTGAGCACCTGCACGACCCGGCGCCTGTTAAAGCGCCCGATATGGTGCCACGCACGGCGACAGCGCCACAGTGGCCGCCGCAATCGCGGGCGCACCGCTTGTGCGTGGCGCGTCAACACGTAAGGATGCGGTCCGGTTTGCAACGGACAGCCCCGACACGGACACCCGTCGAATGATTCAGTCGTTCCTATCGCCCGGCGCAGAAGCCTTCGTGACTCTTGGCGTCGTGGTCTTGATGTTCGTGTTGTTCGTGCGCGAGATCTATCCGACCGAGGTCGTCGCCATCACAGGCGTGGCGCTGATGCTGATCCTCGGGCTTCTGCCTTATGATCGCGGACTAGAGGTGCTGTCGAACCCCGCCCCGTGGACCATCGCGGCGATGTTCATCGTGATGGGGGCATTGGTCAGGACCGGCGCGCTGGAAGCCTTCACGCAATCGGCCCAGCGAAAGGTCGCCACCAATCCGAAGACCACCATCGCGATGCTGATGGCCTTCGTGATCGCGGCCTCGGCGGTGGTGAACAACACGCCGGTCGTGGTCGTGATGATCCCGGTGTTCGTCCAGCTGGCCCAGAAGCTGAACATGCCCGCGTCCAAGCTGCTGATCCCTCTTAGCTATGGCGCGATCCTTGGCGGTACGCTGACGCTGATCGGCACCTCGACCAACCTGCTGGTCGACGGTGTCGCCCGCAGCTACGGGCTGACCCCTTTCACCATCTTCGAGGTCACGCCGCTGGGCCTTGCGCTGGTCGCGTGGGGCGCGCTGTACCTGCGCTTTATCGCGCCGCGCCTGCTGCCTGCCCGCGACAGCATGGCCGACCTGCTGTCCACCGGGCGGTCGCGCATGAAGTTCTTTACCGAGGCGGTGATCCCGCCCGACAGCAACCTGATCGGGCGCGAGGTGCTGGGGGTTCAGCTGTTCAAGCGCGAGGGCGTGCGCCTGATCGACGTGATCCGGGGCGACGACTCGCTGCGCCGCAATCTGGACGGGGTCGCGTTGCAGGTCGGCGACCGCGTCGTGCTGCGCACCCAGATGACCGAGCTTCTCAGCCTGCAAAGCAACAAGTCGCTGAAACGGGTGGACCAGATTTCGGCGGTCGAGACGCAAACGGTCGAAGTGCTGATCACGCCGGGCTGCCGGATGGTCGGGCGTCGGCTGGGCGACCTGCGCCTGCGTCGGCGCTATGGCGTTTATCCGCTGGCGGTGCACCGCCGGAACCAGAACATCGGCCGCCAACTGGACGATCTGGTCGTTCACGTCGGGGACACGCTGTTGCTGGAAGGCGCGGACGAGGACATTCAGCGTCTGGCGCAGGACATGGACCTTGTCGATGTCACCCGCCCCGCCGCCCGCGGCTTCCGCCGCAGCCACGCCCCCATCGCGATCGCCGCGCTGCTAGCGCTTGTCGCGCTGGCGGCCTTCGGGATCGCGCCGATCCTGATGCTGGCGGTCATCGCCGTTGCCGTGGTGCTGATCACCGGCTGTATCGACGCCGACGAGGCGTTCGGCTTCGTCGATGGCCGTCTGCTGGCCTTGATCTTTTCTATGCTGGCCATCGGCGCGGCCTTGGAATCGACGGGCGCGGTCGAACTGATCGTGCGCGGCATCGCCCCTGCCCTGACCCAGTTACCCCCGTTCTTCGTGATCTGGGCGGTGTACCTGCTGACCTCGGTGCTGACCGAGCTGGTGTCCAACAACGCGGTTGCCGTCGTCCTGACCCCCATCGCCATCGCGCTGGCGGATGCGATGGGCTTCGACGCGCGACCGCTGGTCGTGGCGGTCATGGTCGCGGCGTCGGCCAGCTTTGCGACGCCCATCGGGTATCAGACCAACATGATGGTCTACGGCCCCGGCGGCTATCGTTTCACGGACTTCCTGAAAGTGGGCATCCCGCTGAACCTGAGCATCGGGCTTCTGGCCTCGGCCCTGATCCCGCTGATCTGGCCGCTGATGCCCTGAACAGGTCCGCCAAGGCCGGTCTGATCCACCCGCGCCACGCGCATCTTTGCCGATCACGGCTCCGTTATCGCGAACAGTGACCGGATAGCGCACCTGTGCCGCTTGCCCGACTCCCTTTCCCCAAAGTAACGTCCCGCGCAGGAGCGAGGAGGTGCATACGATGGCATACGCGGACGTCTACAAGTCCTGGCAGGACGACCCCGAGGGTTACTGGCTGAAACAGGCTGAGGCCATCGACTGGATCGAGCCGCCGAAGCAGGCGCTGTTCGACCGGGGGGACGATGTTTACGAGTGGTTCGCGGATGCGAAGGTCAACGCCTGCTGGAACGCCGTCGACCGCCATGTCGAGGCCGGACGCGGCGATCAGGTCGCGATCATTCACGACAGTCCCGTGTCCGGTGTCACCCGCCGCATCACCTATGTGAACCTGCGCAACCGCGTGGCGCAGCTTGCGGGTGCGCTGCGGGCCAAGGGCGTCGAAAAAGGCGACCGCGTGATCATCTACATGCCGATGATCCCCGAGGCACTAGAGGCGATGCTGGCCTGCGCGCGGCTGGGTGCGGTGCATTCGGTCGTGTTCGGCGGCTTCGCGGCGAACGAGCTTGCGGTGCGGATCGACGACTGCAAACCCAAGTGCATCATCGCCGCCTCGTGCGGGATCGAACCGGGCCGGATCGTGCATTACAAACCTTTGCTGGACGGCGCACTGGACGTGGCAGAGCACCAGCCGGACTTCTGCGTGATCTTCCAGCGGGAACAAGAGGTCGCCCATCTTGAGGAAGGGCGCGACGTGAACTGGCACGGGTTCCAGTTCGGCGTGGAACCGGCCGAGTGTGTCCCGGTCGAAGGGAACCACCCCGCTTATATCCTTTATACCTCGGGCACGACCGGGCAGCCCAAAGGCGTGGTGCGCCCCACTGCCGGCCATCTGGTCGCGCTGAACTGGACGATGAAGAACATCTACAACGTCGATCCCGGAGAGGTGTTCTGGGCCGCGTCCGACGTGGGCTGGGTCGTGGGGCACAGCTATATCTGCTATGGCCCGCTGGTCCACGGCAACACCACCATCGTGTTCGAGGGCAAGCCCGTCGGCACCCCCGACGCCGGTACGTTCTGGCGTGTCATATCCGAGCACAAGGTCCGCAGCTTCTTCACCGCTCCGACGGCATTCCGCGCGGTGAAGCGTGAGGATCCGAACGGCGAGTTCATCAAGAAATACGATCTGTCGAACCTGCGCGCGATCTACCTTGCCGGTGAACGCGCGGATCCGGACACCATTGAGTGGACGCAGAAGATGACGGGCAAGCCGGTGTACGACCACTGGTGGCAGACCGAGACGGGATGGACCATTGCAGGCAACCCGGCGGGGATCGAGCCGCTGCCGGTCAAGATCGGCTCTCCGACGGTGGCGATGCCGGGCTATGACATCCGCATTCTCGACGACGAGGGCCACGAGGTTCCGCCGGGCACGCTGGGGGCCATCGCCGTCAAACTGCCGCTGCCGCCAGGCACGCTGCCCACCCTTTGGAACGCGCCGGAACGGTTTAAGAAATCCTACCTGTCGCACTTCCCTGGCTACTACGAGACGGGCGACGCGGGCATGAAGGACGAGGACGGCTATCTGTGGATCATGGCGCGCACCGACGACGTGATCAACGTCGCGGGGCACCGTCTGTCGACCGGCGGCATGGAAGAGGTCCTAGCCTCGCACCCGGATGTCGCGGAATGCGCCGTGATCGGCGTGTCGGACGCGCTGAAGGGTCAGCTTCCGATGGGGTTCGTTTGTCTGACGAAGGGCGTGAACCGGGACCCTGCCGAAATCGGGAAGGAATGCGTCGCGCTGGTCCGTGAAAAGATCGGTCCGGTCGCGGCGTTCAAGCTGGTTTCGGTCGTCGACAGGCTGCCGAAAACGCGGTCCGGCAAGATCCTAAGGGCAACGATGGTGAAGATCGCGGATGGTCAGGAGTTCAAAATGCCTGCCACCATCGACGATCCCACGATTCTGGATGAGATCCGCTCTGCCGTTGAAGAGCTGGGGTATCCGCTGGCTGTTGCGGAGTAACAGAGGCGGAAGAAGCCGGTTTTACTGCGCCTTCCGGTTCGACCGGAGGGCGCCAGTGCGATCAGTGTTCTTTTGCAACCACGGCCCGGAAAGGCTCGGCGACGTCACCGGCCAGCCCAGCGAGTCGGTCTTCGGCACGCGCAAGGCGGTCTTCTATATCGTCCAAGCGTGATTTCATCTCTCGCCGCATCTCGCGAATTTCACGCTGAAGTTCGTACAGCATCATAACCGTACGGCTTTCGGGTGTTTCCAACATGAGCCACTCCTTGCTGGGACTACCTTAGGTCCGGCGCGCCGGCAAAGGCAAGTTACTGTCAGCCGATGGCAGAAACTTGGCGCAACGATGCGCCATCAAGACAACAAAGCGGCAAATAAAAACCGCGAACCGCACACTTGATGGTTGATTATTCAGCCATATACCATCTTCAAAACAACCGAACGCAGATAAATAATAGGTTCAGCACTCAAAACGCTTTTAAATTAATTCTCAATAACGATAAACTTCACATGTTTCGTTAAATTAATAAGATTTCCAAAAATTCATCACTTAAGCATCACCGCAAAAATCCAATGAATACTCAAAACCTTTACTTAAATCATCGACACCATTCCGCCATATTGACGCAAAGGAATTCATGCGTACATCACCTTGCCGCGCGTGGTGGCGGCGCCTTAACTTCGCATGATGAGGATTATTCCAGGTCTAGGACGCCATCAAAGAATGACGGCGCAATGAATCAGACGAACTGTTCACTGATCAGTCGCTCTTCCAGCCCGTGACCCGGATCGAACAACAGGCGGTGCCGCACCGACCGATCCGCCCGGATCTCGACAGACGTCACCCGTTCGACGGCGCGACTGTCCGCGTCGGCCATGACTGGCCTTTTCTCGGGCTCCAGCACGTCGAACCGCACCGAGGCGTTCATCGGCAGCAAGGCGCCGCGCCACCGGCGCGGCCGGAACGGTGCGATGGCCGTCAGCGCCAGCACGTCAGAACCGATCGGCAGGATGGGCCCGTGCGCCGAGTAGTTGTAGGCCGTCGATCCGGCCGGCGTCGACACCAGCGCACCGTCGCAGACCAATTCCTCCATCCGGACGCGCGTATCGACCGTGATGCGCAGCTTTGCCGCCTGCGGACCCGCGCGCAGCAGCGAAACCTCGTTGATCGCCAGTGCCTCGTGAATCCGGCCCTCGGGCGTTTCCGCCTTCATGTGCAGGGGGTGGATGACGGTTTCCTCGGCCTCTTCCAGCCGTTCGATCAGCTTGTCGTCGGTATAGCCATTCATCAGGAACCCGACCGTCCCCCGGTTCATGCCGTAGACCGGGACATCAAGATGCATGGTGCCGTGAAGGGTCTGAAGCATGAACCCGTCGCCGCCCAGCGCGACGATCACGTCGGCCTCTTCCGGACTCGTCGAGCCGTACCGCCCCGCAAGTTCGGTCAGGGCCGTCCGGGCGACCTCGGTATCGTTTGCCACGAAGGCGATCTTCTGCATTGGCGCGCTCCTTGGGCCAGATTGCAAGTGAAGGAAGAAAACACAAGGAAAACCACCCGATGCCGCGCATGCGACATGGCGCGTCGTTTAGGGGGCTTCATCCCGCGCCCGCGGTGCGGTATGAGGCCGGGCAAATCCAAGGCTGCCCGAAGGGAAAGTACCCATGAACGCGCCACACCGCGATTCCGGCTTCTTCACCGAAAACCTCGCTGACCGCGACCCCGAGCTGTTCGGCTCGATCCAGAACGAACTGGGTCGTCAGCAGGACGAGATCGAACTGATCGCCTCCGAGAACATCGTCTCGCTGGCCGTCCTGCAGGCGCAGGGCTCGATCATGACCAACAAGTATGCCGAGGGCTATCCCGGCAAACGCTACTACGGCGGCTGCCAGTACGTCGACGTGGCCGAGACGCTGGCCATCGAGCGTGCCAAGGAACTGTTCGGCGCGGGCTTTGCCAACGTGCAGCCGAACTCGGGCTCGCAGATGAACCAGGCCGTGTTCCTGGCGCTGCTGCAACCGGGCGACACCTTCATGGGGCTTGACCTGAACTCGGGCGGCCACCTGACCCACGGCTCGCCGGTCAACATGTCCGGCAAGTGGTTCAACGTCGTGTCCTACGGCGTGCGCCAGCAGGACAACCTGCTGGACATGGACGAGATCCGCGCCAAGGCGCTGGAGCACAAGCCCAAGCTGATCCTCGCGGGCGGCACCGCCTATTCGCGCGAATGGGACTGGGCCGCGTTCCGCGCCATCGCGGACGAGATCGGGGCCTACTTGCACGTCGACATGGCGCATATCGCGGGTCTGGTTGCAGGCGGCGTCCACGCCTCTCCGGTGCCGCATGCGCATGTCGTCACCTCGACCACCCACAAATCGCTGCGCGGCCCGCGCGGCGGTCTGATCCTGACCAACGACGAGGCGATCGCGAAGAAGATCAACTCGGCCGTGTTCCCGGGTCTTCAGGGCGGTCCGCTGATGCACGCCATCGCCGGCAAGGCTGTCGCCTTCGGCGAGGCACTGCGCCCCGAGTTCAAGGACTATGCCGCGCAGGTTAAGGCCAACGCGCGCGCCATGGCCGACCAACTGATGAAGGGCGGCGTCGACATCGTGTCCGGCGGCACCGACAACCACCTGATGCTGGCCGACCTGCGTCCCAAGGGCGTGACCGGCAAGGCCGCCGAGGCCGCGCTGGGCCGCGCGCACATCACCTGCAACAAGAACGGCGTCCCGTTCGACCCGGAAAAGCCCTTCGTGACCTCGGGTGTCCGGCTTGGCACGCCCGCTGGCACCACCCGCGGCTTTGGCGAGCCCGAATTCCGGCAGATCGCCGACTGGATCGTCGAGGTGATCGACGGGCTGGCCGCGAATGGCGAGGACGGCAACACCGAGGTCGAGGAGAAGGTGAAAGCCGAAGTCACCGCGCTTTGCCGCAAATTCCCGATCTATCCGACTCTCTGAGTCGCGGACCTTTCTGGCCGGCCCTGAACGGGTCGGCCAGTCACAATTCTCGAACCTCGCACAGTTCCGCCAGAGCCGTTGAGATTGACCCCGGACACGCACGGATTTCATCCTCTGGTAGTTAAGTTTTCTCGCTAAGGCAGAGAAATCGCCCCCGGACCGTGACACGCTTAACACATTGCATTTGCGCCCAGATTCCGACATATTCCCGCCCAGTAACCGCCCTCATTACGCGGCGGTCGTACCGGGAGTTATGAATGAGCTGTTTTAACCTTAAACCGACTGCACTTGCGGCCGCCCTGTTTTTCTCGGGCCTGGCTGCAGCACCTGCATCGGCACTTACCTGCGGCAACGTGATCTTTGACGTGACCGGGTCCACGCAGTCCGCGTGCGACGGTCCGCATGGCCATAACGCAACCATGACGCTGTTCGGCGAGACCTTCACGCTGGGCCAGCACAGCGAAGACAACGTCACCGGCGGCGACGGCAAAGTCTTCTTCTCGAACTTCATCAAGGACTCTGATGACGGCAAATGGTCGATCGGCACGACGTTGAACAATGTCATCGCGATCGTCATCGGCATCAAGCAGGCCAGCAACCACGGCCACTTCCTGCTGGATCTGGCCAGCGGCTTCCCGCTGTCCGGTGATTGGTCTGTCAGCGGCCCCGGCAAGTCGATCGGTGACATCTCGCACGCCGAGATCTGGTACCGCACCGGCACGCCGTCGCCGTCCACGCCGCCGTCGGCATCGGAAGTTCCGCTGCCCGCAGCTCTGCCGCTTCTGGGCAGCGCGCTGCTTGGCGCCGGCGCCCTTGGGCTTCGTCGCCGCCGCAAGGCAGCCTGACGACCCAACCTGCCACTTGGCCAACCTGCCACTTGGCAAATGACATCATGACATGGTCTCCTCTGCATCAGCAGAGGAGACTTTCATGGATCTTACCCCGACCGGCGCCCGCGCCTCGATCACGCCCCCGGCGGAACATTTCACCGGCCGCGTGCGGCAGGACCCGATCGTCGACGCGCCGCAACCGGCCCGCGTCCGCGCCGCCTTCGTCACATTCGAACCCCGTGCCCGCACCGCATGGCACACGCACCCGCTGGGCCAGACGCTTCACGTCATCTCGGGACAGGGACTGTTCCAGACCGAGGGTGAAAAGATCCGCGTGATCCGCCCCGGCGACACGATCTGGATCCCGCCGGGAGAACGTCACTGGCACGGCGCGGGACCGGACACGGCAATGTGCCATCTTGCGATTCACGAAGCTTTGGACGGCAAGCACATCGACTGGGAACGGCACGTCACCGACGCGGAATACGACGGCGAAATGGCCTAAGACCGGGCCTGACCGCGCAGGCGGGGCTTTGGCGCCCCGCCGCCCATCAAAGGTTGCCGGACAGTGCCATCCAGGTGACGAAGGCGCCCGCGACGATCAGCAGGTTCAGCGCGACCCCCGCCGCCATCCGCAGCGCCGCGTCCCGGCGCTGTTGTGGAAGGTCGACGCCGCGCACCCAGCGTTCGCAGCGCGTCGCCGCCGCGTCCAGCCCGTCGGCATCCACCTGCGACATCAGCTTGGGATGAGCGGCCAGACGCTGTGCCGCCACCAGCTTGCCAGCCTCGACCCGCACCCAGCGCGGCAGTCGGCGCTTGCCGTGGCGCAGCTTCGCCTCTAGCCCGTCGCCGCGGATTTTCAGTTTCTTCTCGAACAGCGTCGCCAACGCGGCGGACCGCGCGTTCAGCCCATCGGCCAAGTTCATTGCCCAACCCCCCGGTTTGCAGCAGGCGCGAGATTACCCCTGCCCCGCGCCCCCTTTCCACCCCTGCCCGCCAACGCTATGCATCGGCCATGCTGAACACGGTTCTCACTGGCGCACCGACGCAACACCCGCCGCTTCTGATCGTGCATGGCCTGTTCGGGTCGGCGCGGAACTGGGGCGCGATTTCCAAGCGGATGGCCGAATCGCGGCAGGTCATCACCGTGGACATGCGCAATCACGGCCACAGCCCGCGCGCGGACAGCCAAAGCTATCCCGACATGGCTGGCGATATTGCCGAGGTCATCGAGGCGCACGGCGGTAAGGTCGATCTTGTCGGTCACTCGATGGGCGGCAAAACGGCGATGGTGCTGACCCTGACCCGCCCCGAACTGGTGCACCGGCTGCTGGTCGCGGACATCGCGCCCGTGACCTATTCGCACACGCAACGCCACCTGATCGAAGCGATGCGCAGCATCGACCTGTCGACCATCGGCACGCGCAGCGACGCGGACCGCGCCCTGCAATCCAAGGTGACAGACCGGGGCACCCGCGCCTTCCTGCTGCAATCGCTCGACGTGAAGGAAAAGCAGTGGCGGCTGAACCTGGACGTGCTGGACGCCGAGATGGACAAGATCACCGGCTGGCCCGAGATCGAAGGGCAGACGGACACGCCCGCGCTGTTCCTGTCCGGCGCCGAAAGCGACTATGTCCTGCCCGAGCATCGGGACCGGATAAAGGGCTACTTCCCAAACGCCCGGTTCGCCAAGATCCCCGGCGCAAGCCACTGGCTGCACGCCGACAAGCCGCGCGAGTTCGCGGCCTCGCTGCACGCGTGGTTCGACGTCACGGGCTAGGCTTGGGGCCGCATCACGACGACAGCGCCCGGGCGATCATCCACGCGGCCGGGACGGACACCGCCAGTCCCAACCCTGCCGCGGCGACCAGCGGCACCAGCGTATCGTAGCCCGCCACAAGCGCGATCACCACGAATGTGCCCATCAGGGTCGTTGCGATCATCGAGAACAAGGTCATCGCCAGCCTGAACATTTCGGCCTCCATCCTTCGGTTAAGTGCTTTGCGCCGAGATGCATTCATGGAAAAGAATGTTTCATTGACCCAAATCAATCGCGCCTCATGACGTATCGCCCCGGCCTCATTGATCCGGCGCGATTGCCCCGACCCGGTGTCTGCTGGCGACAAAATAGCGGACAACCCGACTTGCCTGACCGCCGGGGGTCATGCGAAAATCGTCACAAGTGTTATTTCGGAGGCTTCATTCATGTTCGTCAAAGACTTGACCCTCGCCCTTGGCCTGACCCTTGCCGCTTTCGCCGCGCCTGCACAGGCGCAGGAAGGCACCCTGTGGAAGACTGTTGGCGACTGGGACATCTCGGTCGACGCGACCATCGGCAACGGCTGCTATGCGCTGGCGTCGTGGAACGGCGGCACCGTGCTGCGGATCGGGCGCAATCCCGAACAGAACAATTTCTATTTTCTGATCGGGAACGACAAGTGGACCTCGTTGCGGGACGACCAGTCCTATGACCTAGAGATCCGGTTCGACAGCCGGCCCGTCTGGAACGTCTCGGCCACGGGGCTTCAGTTCAATCCCGGCGAAACGGTGTATCTTCATGCACAGTCGACCAAGATGAACTTCATCAACGAATTCCAAGCCGCGCTGACCATGTCGATTTCTTACAACGGTGCCGAGATCGACAGCCTCAAGCTGACGGGCTCGCGTCTGGCGTGGGATGAGGTCGAGAACTGCCAGCGCGAACAAAGCCGCGTGGCCCCCCGCTTGGAAGACGGACCGCTTGAAGATCCGTTCGCCGTGGACGGGCAAGTGAAGAACAGCGGCTCGAAAAAGCGGAACTAACGCCGTATCTCGAACCCGCCGGCGAAATCCTCGTCGGCGGCGATGGTTGCGCTGCGCGTCTCGACCGCGTCGACGCGCGCGCGGTTCGGCCCATCGTGCAATAGGTCCACCATCCGCGTCACCGCGTCCTCGGGGCCGACCAGCAACGCGCTGACGGAACCGTCCGCCTCGTTTCGCACCCAGCCCCGCAGGCCCAGCGCCACGGCCTGTTCCCGGGTCCAGGCGCGGAACCAGACGCCTTGGACCTTGCCGCTTACGCGGGCACAGATCAGCGTGTCGGCCATCGCCGTCAGTCCAGTTCCGTCCACGGCCACGGCTTCACGTCGCTTGCCGCGGTCTGGTAGCGGGCGGCCTTGGCGATCCAGATGCCCAGCGACTCGCCGAATTCGGCCAGACGGGGGTTCGGCTCGCCCTTGTTGATCACCATGACGACGAACTGGATCACCGTCGCCACGCCCAGCACCGTGCTGGCCAGCGACAGCATCACCCAGATCAGCACCATAAAAACCAGCCGGATGAACAGGCCGTCCTTCTGGCGCGGCTCGAACTGGGGGCCGGTCATGCGACCTTGAAACTTGTCATGCTCTTCGCTCATCGCGTGGCCTCCCGGAGCTTTCGGATTCGGGCGCCATGTTAGGCGGGTGGCGGACGGACGCAAGATCGCGCCGCGCGGGACGGCACCGTCGCAGGAGCTTCACATTGCGCAGCTAAGCCGATGTGAAGCCACAGGAGACAGCCGTGATGTCCAGCGATTACGACCTAGACCACGCCTATACAATCGACGGACCGGAGGACGCCCGGCGCCTGTATGGCAACTGGGCGGCAAGTTACGACGACAGTTTCGGGGCGGGCTGGGGCTATGTCGCGCCACGAGAGATCGCGAACATCTTCCTGTCCGAAATGCGCGAGAACCAGCCCGCACTGGACATCGGCGCCGGCACCGGGCTGGTGGCCGAGCACCTGCGCGACGTGACGGTGGACGGCATCGACATCGCCCCCGAGATGCTGGCCCGGGCCGAGGCGAAGGGCCTGTACCGCCGCCGCATCCTTGGCGACCTGACCCAGCCGTTGCACGTACCGGACGGGGTCTATGGCGGCGTCGTGTCCTGCGGCACCTTCACCCACGGCCACGTCGGGCCGGTCTGCCTGCCCGAACTGCTGCGGATCACCCGGCCGGGGGCCTTGTTCGCCTGCGGCACCATCCCCGCCGTGCTGGACGGCATGGGGTTCGGGTCGGCGCTGGCCGCCCTGGTGGCGGCCGCGAAGATCACCCCCGTCGCCTTCCGCGAGATCGCGATCTACGAAGGCGCCGACCACCCGCACAGGGACGACCGGGGACTGGTGATGGTGTTCCGCAAACTGTGAGCCTCGCAGGCTGGCACCGCACACCCGGCCGCGTCGCCATGCAGCCGGCGCATGGCGGCCATACTGGGTTCCCGCCGCCCGTCCGCTTGCCCCAAACCTGAGCCGCAGATAGCTGTTTGGGCAGGGAGGATCGGAAACACGGGATCCTTCCGATCCCCCAAGCTTGGAAAGCAACTTCGCATGACCGATCAGACAGTCGCCGTCGCCGACACCCATCTGGCGAGCGGTGAACGGGTCGTTTCGGCCCGCGCCGTTCTTTTCGCCCTGTCGATGGGCGGTTTCGCGATCGGGACCACCGAATTCGCCGCGATGGCGCTGCTGCCGAACTTCGCCGCCGACCTTGGCGTGTCCGAAGCGCGCGCCGCAGACGCGATCAGCGCCTATGCGCTGGGGGTCGTGGTCGGCGCGCCGGTGCTGGCCGTGGCGGGCGCCCGGATGCGCAAGCGGATGCTGCTGATCTGGCTGATGCTGGCCTTCGCCGTGTTCAACACCCTGTCCGCGATGGCGCCCAGTTTCGGCCTGTTCACCGCCTCGCGCTTTCTGTCGGGGCTGCCGCATGGGGCCTACTTCGGCGTCGCCGCGCTGGTCGCCGCATCGGTCGTGCCACGCAACAAGCGGGCGTCGGCAGTGTCGAAGGTCTTCGTCGGCCTGACCATCGCCACCACCGTGGGTGTGCCCGCGGCAAGCTGGCTAAGCCAGTACATCGGCTGGCGCGCGGGCTTCGTGCTGGTGGGCGCGCTGTCGCTTGCCACGGCGGTCGCCGTGCACCTCAAGGCGCCACGCACCCCGGCGGACCCCAACGCCGACCCGCTGAAGGAACTGGGCGCGCTGAAGAACCGGCAGGTCCTGCTGACGCTGCTGACCGGCGCGATCGGCTTTGGCGGCTTCTTCGCGGTCTACACCTACATCGCCTCGACCGTGAAAACGACGCTGGGCGGGTCCGAGACCGAGGTCGCGCTGATGCTGATGATCGCGGGGCTGGGGATGATGATCTTCAACCTCGTGATGGGTCAGCTTGCCGACAGGGCGATGAACGCAACCGCCTACCTTGCCTTTGGCGGCGGCATTATCGTGCTGGCCCTGTTCCCGCTGGTGGTCGGCTACGGGTTTTGGGCGATGGGCCTTGTGCTGTTGTTCATGGGGGTTCTGGGCGGCGTGTCGACGGTGATGCAGACACGCCTGATGAACGTGGCCGGAGACGCGCAGCAGCTTGCCGCGTCGCTGCACCACGCGGCGTTCAACACAGCCAACGCGCTGGGACCGTTCCTTGCCGCCCGCGCAGTCGAAGCCGGGCACGGCTTCCCCTCGTCCGGCTATGTCGGCGCCGGGCTTAGCGCTGTCGGCCTTGTCCTGTTCGCGATCACGCTGTGGGACGCCCGCCGCAGCGGCATCGAGTAATCGTCACATGGACCAGCGGCGGAGCTATTCCGCCGCCAGCACCATGTCGATCATGCGCTGCGTGCCCCGGCTGAATTCCAGCGGACAGGGATAGGCTGCCTCGCCCCGCACGGCGCGGCCGAAATTCTCGACCTGCAGCACGTAGTGGTTCACGCCGGGCCAGCGTTCGGTGGTCACAGACATGCCGTCGCGTTCCAGCGTGATCTGCGCCATGCCGAACACGTTCGCATTGAAGGGGCACGTCACCTTCAGAACGCCCTCTTCACCGTGGAACGTCATGTCCTGCCGCGGGAACATCCGCATCGACGTGATCGAGGAATAGCGGAACGACGGGAAATCGGCGGTGACGTGGGCGAAGACGTCCACACCGTTCTCGCGCCGGATGGTCGACTGCACCTTGTCGGGCTCTTCGCCGGTCACGAACCGGGCCGAGCCGAAGGTGTAGACGCCGATATCGGGCAAGGATCCGCCGCCGGTTTCGGGCTTGTTGCGGATGTTGCCGGGGTCAGAGCGGTTGTCGTAGGAAAACACGCCGTCCACCAACACCAGCTTGCCGATGGCGCCGCCCTCGTACAGCTCTTTGGCGCGCTGCCACTGGGGGTGGTGCACGATCATATAGGCCTCGGCCGCCAGCAGCCCTGCCTTGTCGCGCGCGGCGATCAGCGTGTCGAACTCTGCCTCGGACATCGCGATCGGTTTTTCGGTCAGGACGTGTTTGCCCGCCTCCAGCGCCTTGACCGTCCATTCGACGTGCAGGTGGTTCGGAAGCGGGATGTAGACGGCGTCGATCTCGGGATCGGCCAGCAGCGCGTCATAGCTGTCGTGGACCTTCAGGTCCGGGCAGAAGGCCCGGAAGCCGTCGGCCTTCTCGGGGGACGAGGTCGCCAGCGCCGCGAGTTTTGCGCCGCTTGCGGCATGGATGGCTGGCGCCATCTGGTTCTTCGCGAAGTTCGCGGCGCCCATAACACCCCAGCGGATCGGATCGGCCATCTCATCACTCCCTTGAAAGATCTGCGCGGACGGTAGCGCAACCATCGCCGGGCCGAAAGGTCAGACCCAGACCCGCGCCATCGCCCGCACCCGAGCCTCCAGCACCCCGATCCGCGCGCGCAACTCGGCCCCGACGGCACCCTCGCGCGGCGCATCGCGCAGGGTCTCGAACAACAGCGGCGACGGGTTGCGGGCGCGGCTGTTGCCGGTCCACGCGATCGCGCGCAACGTCTGTTCCGCATCCTGCGGCAGGCGGTCGGGGATGTCCTGCCCCGTCAGCGTGCCCCAGACCCCGGTCCAGCAGCGGCCCACCGACCACGGGTTATAGCCGCCGCCGCCCAGAACGAGATAGCGGGGCGACAGCGGCCGCAGCGCCGCGACCGCGTCCCAATGGGCGTTGTTCGACAGGGCAAGGCGCGACAGCGGGTCTTCTTCCAGCGCGTCCGATCCGCATTGAAGCACCACCGCTTCGGGGCGGAAGGCCGCGACGGCGGGCAGGGTCACCGACTGCAACGCGGCGCGCATCTCGCTGTCGTTGAAGCCGCGCGGTACGGGCAGGTTGAACACCTGCCCCACGCCCGCATCCGCCAGCGCGCCGGTGAAGGGCCAGCGGCGTTCCTCGTGGACCGAGATCATCAGGACATCGGGATCGCGGGCGAAGGCGGCTTCGACCCCGTCGGGGTGGTGCGCGTCGATGTCGACATAGGCGACCCGCCGCAGGCCGCGCGCGCGCAGCGACAGGATGGCAAGCACCGGGTCGTTGAGATAGCAAAACCCGTTCGCCCGGTCGGGCATCCCGTGGTGGGTGCCGCCAGCCGGGCTGTAGACGACGCCGCCGTCCGCCAGCATCTCGCCGGCAAGGATCGACCCGCCCGCCGCCGTCGCTGGACGGCGATACATCTCGGGGAACACCGGGTTCGAGGTGGTGCCAAGCCCGTGCCGGTCGCGGGTCTCGTCGGTCACACGCTGGTCCGCCTCGGCTTGCACCAACGCCTGCAGATAGGCCGGGCTGTGCCATGCCGCCAACGCGGCCGGTTTCGCGCGGGGGCTGACGACGAAGCGGTCGCGCGGCAGCCAGCCCAGCGCGCGCGACAGGTCCATGACCGTCGATACCCGGGGCACACGCAGCGGGTGCCAGCCGCCATAGCTGGACCCGCGATAGATCTCTGCCCCGATGAAACGAGGGAATTGAACGGGCTGCGCTGTCATCTCACGTCATGTCGCTTCATCGCGGCCCGGTTCAAGGGCACAACTTTGTGCAGGTCCATGTCCATTGGCCATTCGCATGGGTGCCGACCCGTTTAACATTGAACCCGTCTTTCCGTAGTTTAATCTGACATCAGGCATCACCGGGCGCACAGGCGTTTCGCGCGCCACGGCGCCCGGAAAGACATCGGCAGACAATTCACAATGGCAAAAGCCAAGATCCGCCCGCTTCAGCTGGCGCCCGAGCAAAGACGGATGATCCGCTCACAGGTCGGCGGGTTGTGTTACCGTGTGCGCAACGAGCGGGCTGAAATCCTGTTGGTCACGACGCGCGGCGCCGGGCGCTGGATCATCCCCAAAGGCTGGCCGCTTGCCGGGGAAACGTCCGGGGCCTCGGCGTTGCAGGAATGCTGGGAAGAGGCCGGCGTCGTAGGCACCCTGTCCGGCAGCGCGTTGGGCGCCTTCACATACGTCAAGGACCGCGCCGAAGACGACCACCCCCACTCGGTGACGGTGTTTCCGGTGAAAGTGAAGCGGCTGGAGGACAAGTACCCAGAGGCCAAGCAACGACGGCGCAAGTGGTTTTCGACCGCCAAGGCGGCCCAGCGGGTGACCGAGCCGGAGCTGCGGCAGATGCTGGCGGCGTTCGACCCCACCCGTTTTTGAAGCGCCCGTGCTTGCATTCCTTCGGGGGTCGAATATCTAACCCTGATCACCTTTGCCTCGGGACCGGACATGATCCGCTACGCGCTCAAGTGCACAAACGACCACGGGTTCGAAAGCTGGTTCGCCGGCGTCGAAGCCTTTGACAAGCTGGCCGCCGCCGGCATGGTCGCCTGCCCCGAGTGTGGCGCGACCGAGGTGCGCAAGGTTCTGATGGCGCCGGGGGTCCAGACCGCCCGCAAGAAACCGGCAGAGCCGAAAGACGAAAGCCTTGCCGCCCCCGCGTCGGAGATGGAGACGAAGCTTGCCGCCCTGCGCAAGCATGTCGAGACGACCTCTGACTATGTCGGGATGGGCTTCGCGTCCGAGGCGCGCAAGATGCACGAGGGCGAGATCCCCCAACGGTCGATCTATGGCGAGGCCAAGCCCGAAGAGGCGAAGCGCCTGATCGAGGATGGCGTGCCCGTCGCCCCCCTGCCCTTTCGTCCGACGCGCAAATCCAACTGATCCCTTGCACCCGCCCGGCACCCCGCTAGGGTCGCGGCCATGACAATCCTTATCACTGGCGCGACCCGAGGCATCGGCCGCGCGCTGTTCGACAGCTACCTGTCCGATGGCATCGACGTTATCGGCACGAACCGCGGCGCCACGCCGCCCGAGGGCAACTGGCTGACGCTGGACGTCACCGACCCCGCCGCGCACCGGGTGGTGGCCGAGCGGATGCAGGGCAAGCCGCTGGACCTGCTGGTTTGCAACGCAGGCGTGTACCTGGACAAGGGCCAGTCGCTGAATGCCGGATACCCGGCGGCGATGTGGGCAGACACCTTCGCGACGAACGTGACCGGCGTGTTCCTGACCGTGCAGGCGCTGTTGCCGTCGCTGCGGCTGGCGCAGGCGGGCAAGATCGCGATCATCTCCAGCCAGATGGCCAGCCACACCCGTGCTCCCGGCGGCTCGCTGATCTATCGCGCGTCCAAGGCGGCGGCGCTGAACCTAGGCCGCAACCTGTCGACAGAACTGAAGCCCGAGGGCATCGCGGTCGGCATCTATCACCCCGGCTGGGTCCGCACCGATATGGGCGGTGCAGGTGCCGATATTACGGAAGACCAAAGCGCCGCTGGCCTGCGCGCGCGGTTCGACGACCTGTCGATGGACAGCACCGGGTGCTTCCTGACGTGGGACGGGCGCGAACACCCGTACTGACCTCTTGGCGGGCGCGTGTCAGATCCCGCCCGTCAGAACGCCCGCGAACACCCCGGCGTCCACGTTGCCGCCCGACAGGATAACGCCCGCCTTGCGGCCCGCCATCGCGTCCTTTTCCTGCATCAACGCCGCCAAGGCCGCGGCGCCGGACCCCTCGGCAAGGTTGTGGGTGTCTTCGTACAGCACGCGCATCGCCTGCGCGATCTCGGCGTCCGAGACGGTCACGAACCGGGACGCGCCTTTCGCGTAGATGTCGAACGCCGCCTGCACCGGCACCCGCACCGCCATGCCGTCGGCGAAGGTGTCGGCCGCGTTCGTCTCGACCAGTCGGCCGGCCTCGACCGACAGCCGCGCGCACGGTGCGCCTTCGGCCACCACCGCGATCACCTCGGTCTTCAGGCCCAGCGCGTCGCGGGCAAGGATGGTGCCGCAGATGCCCGATCCGCAGCCGATGGGCACGTAGACGGCATCAAGATCCGGGGCGGCGGTGAACAGCTCGTAGGCGTAGGTGGCCACGCCGCGCACCAGTTCCTCGTGAAACGGCGGCACGATGGCAAGGCCCTGCTCTTCGGCCACGCGGAACGCCTCGACCCGTGCGGTATCGAAGTCCTGACCATGCTCGACCAGTTCGGCGCCGAAGGCCCGCATCGAGGCGTTCTTCTCGACCGAGTTTCCGTGCGGCACATAGACCAGCGCCCGCAGCCCCGCCGCCGTCGCCGCACGGGCCTGACTTTGGCCGTGGTTGCCGCGGGGCGCGGGGCAGATCCCCGCGACATCGGGATGAGTGCGGCGCAGCCAGTCGATGAACGTGATCCCGCCGCGCACCTTGAACGCGCCGGTGGGCGTGTGGTTCTCGTGCTTGACCCAGACCTCGCAGCCCAGACGGGCCTTTAGCTGCGGCCAGGCATACTGCGGGGTGGCCGGCATCCGGGTATAGACAAGATCCGCCGCGCGCTTCAGGTCGTCTTCGCTCAACTGCATGTCCGGTCTCCCCTTCTGCCCCGCAGACAAGCGCAAAGCCCGCAGGATGACCAGTCCGAAGACGGCGTTTCGGAATATCGCTCTTGCGGCTTGGCGGAGCCCTTGCCTGTCCACCGCGCCACGACTAAGAAACCCCCGACTTGCAAATGGGAAATGGCCATTCATGCCGATCCTGGTGATGAAATTCGGCGGCACCTCTGTCGCCACGCTGGACCGTATCAGCCGCGCCGCCAAACGCGTCGGTGTCGAGGTCGCCAACGGCTATGACGTGATCGTCATCGTCTCGGCCATGTCCGGCGAAACGAACAAGCTGGTCGGCTTCGTCGAAGAGACCTCGCCCATGTTCGACGCGCGCGAATACGACGCTGTCGTGTCGTCGGGCGAGAACGTGACCGCGGGCCTTATGGCGCTGACGCTGCAGGAGATGGAAATCCCCGCGCGCAGTTGGCAGGGCTGGCAGGTTCCGCTGAAGACGACCAGCGCCCATTCCGCCGCCCGGATCGAAGAGATCCCGCCCGAGAACATCCTGGCGAAGTTCGGCGAGGGCATGAAGGTCGCGGTGGTTGCGGGCTTTCAGGGCATCAGCCCCGAAGGCCGGATCACCACGCTGGGCCGGGGCGGCAGCGACACGACAGCCGTGGCCTTCGCCGCGGCGTTCGGTGCGGAACGCTGCGACATCTACACCGACGTGGACGGGGTCTATACCACCGACCCGCGGATTTCGGACAAGGCGCGCAAGCTCGACAAGATCGCTTTCGAAGAGATGCTGGAACTTGCCAGCCTCGGCGCGAAGGTGCTGCAAACCCGCTCGGTCGAGCTGGCGATGCGCTACAAGGTGAAACTCAGGGTGCTGTCCAGCTTCGGAGAGATGGACGAAAGCGCCGGGACTCTCGTGTGCGACGAGGAGGATATCGTGGAAAGCAATGTTGTTGCCGGTGTCGCCTATAGCCGCGACGAAGCGAAGATGACCCTGATCTCGGTGGCGGACCGCCCCGGCATCGCCGCCGCGATCTTCGGACCGCTGGCGGACGCGGGCGTGAACGTGGACATGATCGTCCAAAACATCGCCGAGGAAGGCCGCACCGACATGACCTTCTCGTGCCCCACCAATCAGGTGGCGCGGGCCGAGGCGGCGATGAACAAGGCCAAAGAAGCCGGGGACATCAACTTCCACGATCTCGTGGCGGATACCAACGTGGCCAAGGTGTCGGTCGTAGGCATCGGGATGCGGTCGCACGCAGGCGTCGCGGCCAAGATGTTCAACGCGCTGAAGGATGAAGGGATCAACATCAAGGTCATCACGACCTCTGAGATCAAGATCTCTGTCCTGATCGACCGCAAGTACATGGAGCTTGCGGTGCAGGCCCTGCACGACGTGTTCGAGCTTGAAAAAGCGTCCTGAGCCGACCGGCCTGACGCCCGACCGCAGACCCAGAAAGCGCCCCGGCCCGGGGCGTTTTTCATGTCTGGCGCGTGTCCGCGCCCTGCCCTTGGTCCGGGCGCATGAGAATGCGACCGTAAAAGAGACCAAGCAGCGCCGTGGCCGCAAGGGCCGCCAGCGTGACCCAGACGGCGATGGTGCGGACCTGATGCAGCGGTTCAAGGATGTCGCTTTCCGGAAGCCACGTCACAACCGTCCACGGAGTGGCCTCTAGCCGCAGCCGCTGGACGGCTGCCAGCCACGCCTGCCCGTCCGCCCGGAAGTGCGACACGCGGATTTCGCCGGGGAACAGATCCCCCAGCCCGCCAGAGATCGACGCGGCGGCCTGCATCAGAAGCGGGTCGACCGCACCGTCGACCGTGTTGAACCGAACGGTCCCGTCCGGGTCGGCCTCGGCCACGAAATCCTCTTCCGAATGGGCGACGATATCGCCCGTTTCGGCCACGATGGCGGCGGACCCGTTGGCGCTGATTTCCAGCCCGCCGAGGAAGGTGGACAGCGACTCGATCCCGATGTCGACGCCGACGGCGCCCAGCACACCGCCCGACAGCGGATCGGCCACCGGCATCGACACCGTGACGCCCGGACGCTGCGACGAGAAGAAGATATAGGGCGACGTCCAAGAAACCGCGTTGGCGTCCAGCGCGGCGCGATACCACGGGCGGTTGCGAGGGTCATAGTCGTCGTCCGGCTCGTCCTGCGCGGCGACTTCCCTAAACCGCTCGGACCGCCACGACAGCACGACCTCGCGGTCCGGTCCGGTCTCGATCGTTTTGACCCGGAAATTCGCCCGAGGCTCGGTCGTGTCGCGGCTGACATAGACGAAATCGCCGCTTGCCGCCCCAAAGTATGCGCCGTCGAAGCTGTCGCGCGTCTGCAGCACATCGAACAGGTAGCGGCCCAGCGCCTCGGCATCGTCATGCGGAACAACGCCTGCCTCTAGCAGGCGCTGCGACAGTTGCGCGGCGTCTTCGGCGGGGTCCAGAAAGTTCTCGGTATAGGCGGTCGTGTCGCGGGCAATGCGTGCGGTCAGCCCCTCGGCGAACCTCAGCAGAACGCCCTGCGACGCCCAGTAGGTGATGCCCAGCACCACCACCAGCGCAAGCGCCTGCAGACCGACGAGGCCCAGTATCAGTATCAGTCGTCGCGGCATGACTGCCGTCTCCCGTCCCTGTTTCCGGCTTTTTTGAAGCCTAAACTTTTTCCAACAGGTTTAAGGACATGCCAGCCGCGAAACAACTGTGCGAACGGTGCGCGCAGGTGCAGCCAATGGGCGCTGCACGGAGAATGATCGTTTCGCTGGCGCAATTCTGCGTTTAGGGTGGCCGGGCGGAGACACGCGCGGAATTGGCGGGACAGAATCAACGGCATGGCCGACGGAACCGAATCTGAAAGCCGGAAACTGCTTGGCCGGCTGCGCGACACGCTTGCCGAAGAAGGCGCGGGTCAGGCCCGGCTGGACAAGATCACCCACCTCATTGCGGACAGCATGCGGACCGATGTGTGCTCGATCTATCTGTTCCGCGATTCCGAGACGCTGGAGCTGTGTGCGACGCAGGGCCTGAAGCCCGAAGCCGTTCACAAGACCCGGATGCGGATCGGCGAGGGTCTGGTGGGCCGCGTCGCCGGCACCGGGCGGCCGATGAACACGGAAAACGCCCCGGCGACGCGCGGCTTCCGCTATATGCCGGAAACGGGCGAAGAGGTGTTTTCCAGCTTTCTCGGCCTGCCCGTGCAGCGGCTGGGCGAAACGCTGGGTGTGCTGGTCGTGCAGTCGAAAGAGGCCCGCCGCTATTCCGACGACGAGGTCTATGCGCTGGAAGTGGTCGCGATGGTTCTGGCCGAGATGGCGGAACTGGGCGCCTTCGTCGGCGAGGGCGCGGCGCTTCGCGCGCTGCACCAGCAGGCCGTCATGTACCAAGGCGCCACCGGGCAGGAAGGAACCGCGGAGGGCCACGTCTGGCTGCACGAGCCACGCGTCGTGGTCGCCAACCCGGTCGCGGACGATCCCGACATGGAGAAGTCGCGCCTGCAGGTCGCAATCGACACGCTGCGCCTGTCGGTGGACGAGATGCTTGACCGGCTGGAACCGGGCGACAAGGACCAGCGCGAGGTGCTGGAAGCCTACAAGATGTTCGCGAACTCGCGGTCTTGGATGCGCCGGATCGAGGCTGACATCGACCGGGGGCTGTCGGCCGAGGCCGCCGTCGAGAAGGAACAATCGCAGGCGCGCACCCGGATGGAACAGGTGCCCGACGCGTATCTGCGCGAACGTCTGCACGATCTTGACGACCTGTCGAACCGGCTGCTGCGCATTCTGTCCGGACAGGGCTCGGAAACCGGCGCCGAGATGCCTGTCGACCCGGTCCTTGTGGCGCGCAACATCGGCCCCGCCGAGTTGTTGGAATACGGGCGCAGCCTGAAAGGCGTCGTGCTGGAGGACGGATCCGTCGGAAGCCATGCGGCCGTCGTCGCGCGGGCGTGGGCGATCCCCTTGGTGATCCACGCCAAGAACATCACGGCCGAGGCGCTGAACGGCGACCCGATCATGGTGGACGGCGATCAGGGCGTCGTGCACCTGCGTCCCGAGGAAACCGTGGTCAGCGCGTTCCGCGATAAGATGGCCATGATGGCCGAGGCGCAGGAACGCTATGTTTCGTTGCGGGACCTGCCTGCCGTGACCAAGGACGGCCAGCGCATCGAGCTGTACATGAACGCGGGCCTGATGGCCGATCTGCCGTCGATGGAAAGCTCTGGCGCCGAGGGGGTCGGACTGTTCCGCACCGAGTTGCAGTTCCTGATCCGCAACCGGATGCCCAAGCGGGGCGAATTGGTCGATATCTACGCCCGCGTGCTGGACGCGGCGAACGGGCGGCGGGTGCAGTTCCGCACGCTGGACATCGGGTCGGACAAGGTCCTGCCCTACATGAAAGCGTCCGACGAACCGAACCCCGCGCTGGGGTGGCGCGCGATCCGCGTCGGTCTGGACAAACCCGGCGTGATGCGGATGCAGCTTCAGGCCCTGATCCGCGCCGCGAAGGGCCGGCCTTTGACGATCATGTTCCCGATGGTCGCGCAGTTCGACGAATTCCGCGCCGGCCGCGAGCATGTCTTCCGCGAGCTGGAACGCGAATACGCCCTTGGCCACATCATGCCCGAGCGGGTCGAGATCGGCACCATGCTGGAAACGCCAAGCCTCGCCTATGCACCGCGGCAGTTCTACGAAATGGCCGATTTCATCTCGATCGGCGGTAACGACCTGAAGCAGTTCTTCTTCGCGGCCGACCGCGAGAACGAACGGGTGCGGCGGCGCTATGACACGCTGAACAGCAGTTTCCTGTCGCTGATCGAGCGGATCGTTGAACGTTGCGACGAGGCGGGCACCGACGTCAGCTTCTGCGGCGAGGACGCCGGGCGCCCGGTCGAAGCGTTGTGCTTTGCCGCGATGGGACTGAAGAAACTGTCGATGCGCCCCGCGTCGATCGGCCCGGTGAAAAGCCTGTTGCGTCGGGTCGATCTTGCCGAGGCGCGCGAGGTGATCTCATCTGCGCGGGAAAGCGGTGTGCAGTCGGTTCGCCAGTCGGTCATGGACTGGCTGGCGACGCAGGCGCGCAACGGCAACGCCTGATGCACACGAAAAAGGGGCCGCCAAACGGCGACCCCTCTTTAGATCTAATAAAGACCTATCAGTTCTCGAAGTACTGGCTCAGCTGAAGGTTCAGCTCGCTTTCGCTGTCCGTACCGTTCACGGCGCCATAAACGGCGGCCAGCTCTTCGTCGGTCAGCGTGTAGGCCATGCCTTCGTACTCGGTGCCAACCAGAGCCATCGAAACCGATTCATGCAACTGGCTGCGGTCCATCTGCTCGTCGGCGACGATCACGTAGTTCGGGCGCTCTTCCATCTCGACGTTTTCGGCGTTGATGACCGAACGGATGGCGGCGTCTTGTTCGCTCTGGTCTTCCGAGCTGGTGATCGCACCGTACATGGCGGCGATCTGGTCGTCGGTCAGGCTGTCGACGTCGACGTTGTAGCTCGAACCACCGATCCAGTTGCCGACCTGCGTGCGCAGCTGCGACGACGAGTCGTTCGACTGAGCGAAGGCCGCACCGGTGGCGGTGGTCAGGACGAGGGCGGAAGTCATAAGAAAGCGTTTCATTTCAAGCGCTCCTTTCGTGTTTTTTCAAACTGACGACAGTGTTGCGTCGCCTTCTGGACCACCAACGCAGCGCCCCCGGAAAAAGGTCATCGGAATCTGTTAAAACAATTGTGACCGGCGTCAGGTGGATCAAATCATGCTGCGCGCTAGCGGCCCTGAACCGCCTTATTTTACAGGTTAAGCGTCCGACGCGATCTGCGCCCGGCGGCTTGGAACAGCCCGGGAAAAAGTGAAATCAGCCGTCGGTCCAGCGCGTCACGGGCCCGGAAACCCCGTCCCAAGCGTCATCCGAGGCAAGCGACAGCCCCAGAATCCGGGCCGGGTTGGTCGGTGGCGGCATCTCGACACCGTCTTTCCGCGTAAAACCGAACCGGCCGTAGTATGGCGCGTCGCCGACCAGCAGCACCCGATCCCAGCCCGCGTCCCGGGCCAGCGCAAGGCTTTCCTGAATGATCAGTGCGGCCAACCCCTCGCCCTGGTGGATCGGGTGCGTCGCCACCGGGCCCAGCAACAGGGTCTCGGCTCCGCCGACGCGCACCGGCCAATAGCGGATCGCGGCCGCCACCGCGTCGTAGTCGTCACGCGCCACGCGGCACAGGGCGGCCACCGGGGGCACATCGTCGCGCAGGCGGTACGACGACAACATCTCGCGCCCGGGCGCGAAACACAGGTTGAAGAGTTCCTCGACCTCCCACCAGTCGTTGGGCTGTTCCTGAGCGGTTCGGTACAAGCGCCCCTGTCCTTGGTGGTTCCGGGCAGCCCGCGGCTGCGGCCCGCCTGTTTTCGACTGGCCTGCGGCGTAGCACGCGGGCTAAGGGGGGGCAACGCAGCAACGCAGACGCAAGCGGAGCCTACCATGTTCTACCGCCCAGAGGACGGCCACGGGCTGCCCCACAATCCGTTCAACGCCATCATCACGCCGCGCCCCATCGGCTGGATCTCGACCCGCGGCGCAGCGGGCGACAACCTTGCCCCCTATTCGTTTTTCAACGCGGTGGCCTACGTGCCGCCCCAGGTCATGTTCGCCTCGACCTCGGCCAAGTCGGACCGCGGGGACACCAAGGACAGCGTCGCGCAGATCCGCGAGACGGGCGTGTTCTGCGTAAACATCGTGGAATACGCGATGCGCGACGCGATGAACGTCACCTCGGCCGGGCTGCCAGCAGGCGAGGACGAATTCGCCGCCGCCGGGCTGGAGAAGGTGCAGTGCGAGACGATCGACTGTCCGCGCGTCGCCGCCGCCCCGGCCAGCCTTGAATGCCGGATGACGCAGATCGTCCGGCTGGAGGGCGAAACGAACTGGCTGGTATTGGGCGAGGTCACGGGCGTCCACATGCGCGACGACTGCCTTGTTGACGGGACCTTCGACATCACGCGCTACCAGCCGCTGACCCGTCTTGGCTATCGCGACTATGCGAAGATCTCGGATCTGTTCAGCCTGAAGCGCCCGGACGACTGATCCCGCGCACGGCGATTCCTACGCACCGCCATACCGGTATTCCCGCATAAGCGGGGCAACCGGGGCGTGCTACCCTGACGGGGACAGCCACGTTCAGGGAGCCTTTCCGATGGCGCGCAATATGCGGGATCTCAGCTTTGCGACGTTCAACCTGCTGAACCTTCAGGTTCCCGGCGGGCTGACCTATTCCACCAACAGCCCGCCCTTTCCCGACGACGCCGAGGGGCGCGCCGCCTATGCCCGCAAGATCGCGTGGACCGGCGCGCAGATCGCACGGCTGGACGCCGAGGTGATCGCGTTTCAGGAACTCTGGTCCGCCGCCGCCCTGACCGAAGCGTTCGCGGCAGCGGGGCTGGATGGCGACTATGACATCGTCGCGCGTGACGCGCCCGGCATCGGGCAGCCGCAGGTCGCGCTGGCGGTGCGGAAGGACCGGCACGGCAACGCGCAGTTGCTTCCCGGTGCGGACTGGATCGCCGCGTTTCCCGAAGGCTACGTTTACGACGGGGTGCGGGAAACGGATGGCGCCTCGGAAGAGATCACGCTTACCATCAACCGGTTCTCGCGCCCGGTGCTGACAGCCGTGATCCAGTCCGAAGGCACGTCGCCCAAGCCGCCGCCCGTCACCGTGTTCGTCGCCCATCTGAAATCGAAAGGGCCGGCACGGGTGTCCTTCGCCCAGCCTCAGCCGCAGATCCTGCAAGCCTTTCCCGGCATCGCCCGGTCCGCGCTGGCCCATGTGCGCCGCATCGTCGAGGCGGGCGCGCTGCGGGCCATGCTGGACGGCGTCATGAAAGCCGAGGACGAGGACCAGATCTCGCCCACCGTGGTGCTGGGCGACCTGAACGACGACTCGCTGTCGGTGTCGACCGAACTGATCTCGGCCCAGCCGACCTATCGGCTGGTCGAGAAGTCGCGTGCCGGACACAGCGCCGACAAGGGGCTGTATTCGGTCGAGCGTCTTCAGCAGTACCGATCCTTGCGGCATGTCTATTACACCCACGTCTACAAGGACAAACGCGAGAGCCTCGACCACATCCTTGTCAGCGAGGAGTTCTACGACCATTCCCGCAAGCGCCGCTGGTCGTTCCGGGACATGGAGAACTACAACGATCACCTGAACCGCGAGGATTTCGAGCACAGCGAAGGCGCCAGCGACCACGGGCTTGTGCGGGCCCGGTTCGACTGGAACCCGATGCCGGAAGAGATCGACGTCGCCTGACCCGCCCTTAGTCCAGCGGTTCGGCACCGGCTTCGGCGGGTGCGTCCTCTTCGCTTTCCATCCACCGGAGGACCAGCTGGTAGCAGACAGCAAGGATCACCGGCCCAAGAAAGATGCCCACCACGCCCCATGCCAGCAGCCCCCCGATGGCGCCGAACAGGGCAAGGATCGCCGGAAGGTGCGCGCCCCGCGATACGACGAAGGACTTCACCACGTTGTCGGTCAGACCGACCACCAACATGCCCCAGATGCACATGAAGACGGCCATGCCGACCGCCTCGTTGGACCAGAGCCAGAAGGCGACGGGCAGCCAGACAAGGATTGGACCGACCTGCACCAGACCCAGCATCAGGGTCAGCAGCGCAAGGATCGGCCAGTGCGGCACGCCGACGATGAAATAGGCAACCGACGCCACCGCCGCTTGCGCGGCGGCAGAGCCCAGAACCCCCAGCACCGTGGAGCGGATCGTGACCACCGCCTGTTCTGCCAATTCCAGCGCGAACGTCCCGCCGACCCGTTGCAGAAGTGCGGCCGCGGCGCGTGACAGGCCATCCGCGCGATGCAGCAGGATGACCGCCAGCAGAACGCCGACCGCGAACTCTATGACGAAGACGCCGACAAAACGCCCTTCCCGGATCAGCCAGAAGGCGACCGGCTTCAGCTCTTCGCCGAAATGAGTGCGGATGAACTGCAGGTCACGAATGACCGTGTCCCAAATCGAGGTGATCTCGCCGGTGATCGGATTGCGCTCGACATCGATCTCGCCGACTTCAGCGCCGATAAGGTCGGTGCCCTGTTCCGAGAACCAGACCAGAGCGTCCGGGATGAAGGCGATCAGCGACCGCGACAGGCCAAGGATCGGCAGCACCAGCAGAACGACCAGGATCACGCCGAGTAAGACACTTGCCCTGCCCCGCTTGCCCCCCAGCACCCGTGTCAGGCGGTCGTGCACCGGGCGCAGCGATACGCTAAGGAAGATCCCCCACAGGATGGCGGGCAGGAACGGCTGGACCGTGGTAAAGCCCAATAACAGCAGAAGCATCAGGGCGAGGATCGGCAGGGTCGTCTCGACCAACTCGCGGCTGCGCTGGCGGCTCGTGGGCAAATCAGGGGTTCGCGGTCTTTCGTCGGGCATGACTTACGAACGCGGCAAACGGCATTCGTGTCAATCTTCCTGACCCAGAGTCAGACTGTTTTCGCGCCACCCGCGACCCGACCGGCACGCAACACAAAGCGCAACGCGGGACACACGCCCCGCGTCGCTTTGTTGTCCCGGACCTAGTGGCCCGCGCCCAGCTGACCGGTACGCACGCCGTAGTCCACGGCGATGCCGTAGTCAGGGTCGTCGTCGCTGTCGATCATCAGCTGGCCCGCGCGGGTCAGCAGCTTGTGGCAGTCGCGGCTGAGGTGGCGCAGTTCCAGCCGCTTTCCGGCGGCCTCGTACTTCACCGCCAGCGACTCGATCGCGGTCAGCGCGGACTGGTCGGCGACGCGGCTGTTCTGGAAGTCGACGACCACGCGGGACGGGTCTTCCTCGACGTTGAACATCTCGGCGAACCCGGCGGCAGAGCCGAAGAACAGCGGTCCCTGCACCTGATAGACCTTGGCGCCTTCTGGCGTGGTGTAGGCCACGGCGTGAATGCGGGTGGCGTTCTTCCACGAATAGGCCAGCGCCGACACGATCACCCCGACGACCACAGCGGTCGCAAGGTCGTAGGCCACGGTGACGCCGGTCACCAGCACGATGACGAAGGCGTCAACAAAGGGCACCTTCCACAGCACCTTCAGCGAGTTCCACGCGAAGGTGCCGATCACGACCATGAACATCACGCCGACCAGCGCCGCGAGCGGGATCTGCTCGATCAGCGGAGCGGCGAACAGGATGAAGCACAGCAGGAACAGGGCAGCCGTGATGCCGGACACCCGGGTGCGTCCGCCGGACTTCACGTTGATCATCGACTGGCCGATCATGGCGCAACCGCCCATGCCGCCGAAGAAGCCGGTGACGACGTTGGCCGCGCCCTGCGCAAGGCATTCCTGGCTGGCGCCACCGCGCTCGCCCGTCATCTCGGACACGAGGTTCAGCGTCAGCAGGCTTTCGATCAGGCCGATGGCGGCAAGGATGACCGCGTAGGGCACGATGATCTCGAAGGTTTCCCAGTTCAGCGGCACCATCGGGATGTGGAACGGCGGCAGGCTGCCCTCGATCGAGGCCATGTCGCCCACCCGCGGGCTATCAAGCCCGAAGATGATGACGATGCCCGCCGTGATCGCGATGCCCGCCAGCGGTGCCGGCACGATGCTGGTCACCTTGGGCAGCAGCCAGATCACCGCCATCGTCAGCGCCACCAGCGCCAGCATCAGGTACAGCTGGAAACCGGACAGCCATTCGCCGCCGGACATGCCGTGGCCCGAAACCTCGGCGGTACCGGGAACCTGAAACTGCGTCAGCTGGGCAAGGAAGATCACGATCGCCAGACCGTTGACGAAGCCCAGCATCACCGGGGTCGGCACCAGCCGGATGAACTTGCCCCATCGCATGACGCCCGCGATCAGCTGCAGGATGCCCATCAGCACCACGGTGGCGAACAGGTATTCCACACCGTGCTGCGCCACGAGCGAGACCATCACGACCGCCAAAGCCCCCGTCGCGCCCGAGATCATGCCCGGACGCCCGCCGAAACAGGCGGTGATCAGGCCGACGATGAACGCGGCGTACAGGCCGACCAGCGGGTGCACCCCGGCCACGAAAGCGAACGCCACCGCTTCGGGCACCAGCGCAAGGGCCACCGTGAGGCCAGACAGGACCTCTGTTTTCATCTGGGCGGCGTCAAGCTTCGTACCGGACCCGGACGACACGCGCCCGGTCAGCCCGAGGATGCTTTGCAGGGCTCTGCTCATCCCGTCTCCTTCAATGCAAACCAGCCGGGAGAACACCCGGCCCTGAGGATTTCCGCGTCGTCGCAAGACCCGTTGAGTGTCCGGGTCACACGCGGAGGGCCCGATGCGACACGAAGGGTGCCGTGCGGGCAGTTCGCGGCCCTCCTAGAACACGTGGGTCCCTGTGCCAAGGGCAGACCCACCCGCCTAGGGCGTCGAAACCCGCAATGCGGCACCTTGCGGCAACAGATCAGTCCGCCTTTGCAACCGCGGCATAGCGTGCGTATCAATCGGGTGTCAGCAACAGGAGCAGCGGAATGGCGGACACGGTCATCGGGATCATCGGCGGGTCGGGGGTCTACGAGATCGCCGGGCTGGAAGGCGCGGCATGGCAGACGGTGGACAGCCCGTGGGGCGATCCCTCGGACGAGATCCTGACCGGCACACTGGACGGGGTCCGCATGGCCTTTCTGCCGCGGCACGGTCGCGGTCACGTCCATTCGCCGACCACCGTGCCCTATCGCGCGAACATCGACGCGCTGAAGCGGCTGGGCGTCACCGATGTGATCAGCGTCTCGGCCTGCGGGTCGTTCCGTGAAGAAATGGCGCCGGGTGACTTCGTGGTGGTGGACCAGTTCGTCGACCGCACCTTCGCGCGTGAAAAGTCGTTCTTCGGCACCGGCTGCGTCGCCCACGTCAGCGTCGCGCATCCCACCTGCCCGCGCCTGTCGGCGGCCTGCGTCGCGGCGGCGAAGGATCTTGGCATCACCGTACATGACGGCGGCACCTACCTTGCGATGGAAGGACCGCAGTTCTCGTCGATGGCGGAATCGAAGATGTACCGCGAGGCGTGGGGCTGCGACGTGATCGGCATGACCAACATGCCCGAGGCCAAGCTCGCCCGCGAGGCAGAGCTTTGCTATGCCTCGGTCGCGATGATCACCGATTACGACAGCTGGCACCCGGACCACGGCGCCGTCGACATCACCGACATCATCGCCACCCTGACCGGCAACGCCGAGAAGGCGCGGAACCTTGTCGCGAAGCTGCCCGGACTGCTGGGCGCCGAACGCGAGCCCTGCCCGCATGTCTGCGACCGTGCGCTGGAATTCGCGCTGATGACCGCGCCGGACAAGCGCGACCCCGCGCTTCTGTCGAAGCTCGACGCGGTGGCTGGCCGGGTTCTCTGAGCCCGGCATGGGGGGCCGCATCCTGCTTTTGGGCGCCGATGGGTTCATCGGCCGCCATATCGCAGCCGCCCTGCGCGACGCGGGCTTCTTTCCGCTTTGCGTCGCCCGCCGCACCTCGGCGCTGGCGGCGCAGGGGTTCGAGGTTCTGCGCGCCGACCTGATCGACCCGGCCACGCACGAAACCGCGTTCTGGCAACCCTACCTTTCCGAAGCCGAAGGCGTGGTGAACGCCGCCGGTCTTCTGGATGCGTCCGAGGCCGCCTTCGAGGCGGTGCATGTCCTTGCGCCGCGCGCGATCTATGACGGCCTGACCAAGGACGCCCAGATCGTGTTGATCTCGGCCATCGGGATCGAGGCCGACACACCCTTCGGCCGCTGGCGCCGCGCGTCCGAGGCGCTGGTGGACAAAGCGCCCTGCCCGTCCACCATCCTGCGCCCCGGGCTGGTGATGGGCGAAACCTCTTACGGCGGTACGTCCTTGCTGCGTGCAATGGCGGCGATGCCGCTGGCCACGCCGGTGGTCGGCGACGGGACGCAAAGGGTGAACCCGATGCACGCCGCCGATCTTGCCGCACTGGTCGTGCGCGCGCTGCAAGGCCCGCCGGACGGCGTGCTGGAGGTCGGCGGCTCGGAAAGCCTGTCGCTGGCCGACCTGACCGCCCGCCTGCGCGGCTGGATGGGTCAGCCGCCTGTGCCGGTCCTGCGGATGCCGCTTCCGCTGGCGCGCGGCGTCGGGCGGATCGGGTCGCTGCTGACGCTGGGGCCGATCTCTGCGGTCGCCGTCGACCAGTTGGCGCACGGGATCGAAAGCCGTCCGCCGCCCGAAGGCCGCACGCGCGGCGCGTCCGAGTTCCTCGCGGCCCGCCCTGCGGGGACGCAGGATCTGTGGCACGCCAGGTTGTTCCTGCTGAAACCCGCCGTGCGGCTGGTGCTGGCGCTGATGTGGCTGGTGTCGGGCGTCTTGGGGCTGTTCCTGCCAACCGCCACGGTGCTGGGATCTGTCGACACGGCGCTTCCGGACATGGCCGCGCTGGTTCTGGGGCGGTTTGGCGGGCTGGTGGACGTTGGCATCGCGGTCGGGCTGTTGGCGGCGTGGCGTCTGCGCCTGCTGGCGTGGGTGCAGCTGACGGTCGTCGTGGGCTATACGCTTGGGTTGTCGGTGCTGGACCCGTCGCTGTGGCTGGACCCGTTCGGCGCGCTGCTGAAGAACCTGCCGATCCTGTTGCTGATCCTTGTCCACCGGGTTCTGGAAGAGGAACGCTGATGGACTGGTATCTGGTCCTGAAATGGCTGCACATCCTGTCCTCGACCGTGCTGTTCGGCACCGGGATCGGCACCGCGTTCCAGATGGTCTGGGCGATGCGCACCGGGCGGGTCGAGACGGTTCACTCGGTCGCGTCCGGGGTGGTGGTCGCGGACTGGATCTTCACCACGCCCGCCGGGATCGTGCAGCCGCTTACCGGGCTGGCGCTGGTGCACATGGGCGGCTGGGGCTGGGACGCATCGTGGCTGGTCGCGACCTACGTGGCCTATGCCCTTGCCTTCGCGTGCTGGGCGCCGGTGGTGCGGCTTCAGATCCGCATCCGGGACCTAGCCGGTCAGGCGCTGGCCGAGGGCGCGCCACTGCCGGACCGGGCGCGCCGGATGTACCGGCTGTGGTTCGCACTGGGCTGGCCCGCGTTCGGGGCGCTGGTTGGCGTGTACTGGCTGATGGTGGCGAAACCGGCGCTGTGGTGAGGCCCCCTCCCTGACCCTGTTGGGGAGGGACGCCAACAGGGTCAGCTTTCCGCGTGTTCGCCGAGATAGTCGCGGATGAACCGGCGGATTTCGCGCGCGGCGCTGGTGTCCTGTTCCTTGCACAGCTTCACGAACGCGTCGCGTTCTTCCTTGTCGAGCCGCAAAATAAGCTGGCTGTCCTTCTTGCCGGACTTCTTGTCGGCCTTCTTGCTCACGCGCTGTCGCTCCACTTCGTCGCATTCGTCTGGCGTATATACAACCGACATACAACCGCTTTACATACCCTAGCCCCGCGCCCCGGGAAAAGGAACGGTAAAAACGTCACTTGGCCCTGTCTTGCGCAATCCTTCCGCCGGTTGGTCGCTTGCAACGCAACTGGCGATGCGTGACATAATCGGCCCCGACGCCAGCCAAAGGGGCCGCCCCATGATCGCTACGAAGACCGTTAAGGACTATATCCGCACCATCGTCGATTTTCCCCACGAGGGGATCATGTTCCGCGATGTGACCACCCTGTTCGCCGACCCGCGCGGGTTCCGCATGGCGATCGACCAAATGCTGCACCCCTACGCGGGTCAGCGCATCGACAAGGTGGTGGGGCTGGAAGCGCGCGGCTTCATCATCGGCGGCGCCATCGCGCACCAGCTTGGCACCGGCTTCGTGCCGATCCGCAAGAAGGGCAAGCTACCCGGCACCACGATCAGCCAAGAATACACGCTGGAATACGGCGAAGCGATCGTCGAGATCCACGACGACGCGATCACGCCCGGAGAGACGGTTCTGGTGATCGACGACCTTCTGGCCACCGGCGGCACGGCCGAGGCCGGGATCAAGCTGCTGGAGCGGCTGGGCGCCACCATCGTTGGCTGCGCCTTTATCATCGACCTTCCCGAACTGGGCGGCCGCGAAAAGCTGACCCAGATGGGCATGGAGGTTCACGCGCTTTGCGAATTCGAAGGGCTCTGACGCGCCAGCACACCGAAGCGCCCTGACGCGTCGCGCTTGCCTAGCCCGCGCGCAGCAGCGGGGCGACCTTCGTGCCTAGGACCTCGATCGCCTTCAGCATTTCGGCGTGGTCGATGACGCCGATCGCCATCTGGATCGACACCCGGTCGAACCCAAGGTCGTCCTTCAGGCCAAGGATCTTGTCCGCCACCTGATTGGGATCGCCGACGAACATTGCGCCCTCGGGGCTCATGGAGGCGTCGAACTGGGCGCGCGACTGCGGGCCCCAGCCGCGTTCGCGGCCGATCTGGTCCATCACCTGCTTTTGCGCGGGGAAGAACAGGTCGGCGGCGGCCTTGCCGTCCTCGCCCACATATCCGTGCACGTTCAGCGAGACGCGCGCCTTGTCGGCATGGCCCGCCTCGGCCGCCGCGCGGCGGTAGAGATCGGCCAGCGGCTTGAACCGGCGTGGCTCGCCCCCGATGATCGCCAGCGCGAGGGGCAGACCCAGCGCGCCGGCGCGCACCATCGATTGCGGCGTGCCGCCCGCAGCGATCCACATCGGCAGGTTGCCGTTCTGCGGGCGCGGATAGACCCCGGCCCCGCCGACGGCCTGCGTGAATTCCGTTCCGGGCCATTTCAGCGTCGGGTCGCGGTCGATCTGAAGCAGCATCGCCAGCTTCTCGTCGAACAGGGCGTTGTAGTCGTCCAGTTCGTAGCCGAACAGCGGGAAGCTTTCGATGAACGACCCACGGCCGACCATCAGTTCGGCCCGCCCGTTCGACAGACCGTCGAGCGTTGCGAACTGCTGGTAGACGCGCACCGGATCGTCGGAGCTAAGAACCGAGACGGCCGAGCTGAGGCGGATCGATTTCGTCGTGCGCGCGGCACCGGCCAGCGCCACGGCCGGGGACGACACGGCGTAGTTCGGACGGTGGTGTTCGCCCAGCCCGAAGACATCCAGACCGACCTGATCGGCCAGTTCGATCTCCTCGACAAGATTGCGCAGCCGCTCGGGGGCGTCGATGCGCTTGCCGGTGACCGGGTCCGTGCCGACATCGCCGAAGGTATAAAGCCCGACTTCCATTTCCGTCTCCTTTGCGTTGCAACTTACCTAGGGCACCCTTGGCGCGACCGACAGGGGGCCGGCTGCGCCGCGCCGCACACGAGCTGTGCACCGGTTGCCCGGAAAGGTGGCATCTGACGCGGGTGTGATCGGCTGCAGGGCGACGGACGCTAGGGGAACCGCGCGAGGTCGGGCTATCGTTGGGGAAACACCGGGGAGCCCCCCATGATCCGTTTCGCCCCTTCCGTCCATGCCCTGGCCGGCTATACCCTTGCCAGCCTGATGCTTGTCGCCGCAACCGGCGCCGAGGCGCAGGAGCGGCGGATGTCGCACTGCATCGCCATCGCGGACGCGGCACCGGGGCTCGAATACATCCAGAAGGCCGCCTACACCGATCCGATCCCCGACTTTTCGGTCCGGATCAGCTATATCGATCACTCGATGTTCCTGATCCAGACGCCCGGCGGCTTCAGCGGGATCACCGATTACAACGGCTATACCGGAAGTCAGGACTTCGTGCCCGATGTGGTGACGATGAACCACGCCCATTCCTCGCACTGGACCGGCCGCCCGGACGCGCGCATTCCGAACGTCCTGCCTGGCTGGAACGAGGACGGGACCGGCCCGGTGAACCACCACCTTGTGCTGGACGACGTGCTGATCCGCAATGTTTCGACCGACATCCGCTCGGGCTTTACGGGGCGGGAAGACGACGGCAACTCTATCTTCATTTTCGAGGTGGAAGGCCTGTGCATCGGCCACATGGGTCACCTGCATCATGAACCGTCCGAGGAACAGTATGCCGCGATCGGCCGGCTGGACGTGGTGATGATTGCGGTGGATGGCGGCCTGACCATCCCCGTGGACGTCGCGGTGCGCATTATGGAGCGGCTGAGAAGCTCTGTGGTGATCCCGATGCACTGGTTCGGGCGCGGGGCCTTGGACGCCTTCCTTGCCCGCATGTCCGAAGCCTTCGACATCCAGTACGCGGGCGGGTCGGAATACGTGGTGTCGCTGCGGGACCTGCCGTCGCGCCCCACCGTGATGGTGCTGGAGCCGCAGTTCCTGCCGGTGTTCGAGGAATAGCACCCGGGCTTGCGCCCGACCCGGCGCCATGGTTCATCGAAGCCATGCATAATTCCGTATCCGACGCCTTCGCCGAGACCCTTCGCAGCCGCCTGCCGCAGGCGGCGTTCAAGGACGAAACCGCCCAATATGCCGAGACCCCGCGCGGCGGCAAACCGGGCCAGATCGGTCTTGTCGTCGCCCCCGGCTCGACCGAGGAGGTGGCCGAGACGATCCGCGCCGCAGCCGAGGCCCGCGTGCCGGTGATCCCCTACGGCGGGGGAACGGGGCTGGTGACCGGGCAGGTGATGCCCGACGGTCCCGTGCCGCTGGTGCTGTCGCTGGAGCGCATGACGAAGATCCGCGCCACCTACGCGGCCGAGAACGTGCTCGTCGCAGAGGCGGGCGCGATCCTTGTCGACGTGCAGGCTGCGGCGGACGCCGCAGACCGGCTGTTCCCGCTGTCGCTGGGGTCCGAAGGATCGGCCCGGATGGGCGGGCTGCTGGGCACCAACGCCGGTGGCGTGAACGTGCTGCGCTATGGCAATGCGCGGGACCTGTGTCTTGGGCTGGAAGCCGTCCTGCCGGATGGGTCGGTCTGGCACGGGCTGAAACGGCTGCGGAAGGACAACACCGGGTACGACCTGCGCAACCTGCTGATCGGGGCCGAGGGCACGCTGGGGGTCATTACCGCCGCCGCGCTGCGCCTGTTCCCGCGCCCCGCCGAAACCGGCACCGCCGTAATGGTGGTGCGCGACCCCGACGCGGCGCTGGACCTACTTGCGCTGGCGGGCGACATCGCCGGGTCCGGCATCAACGCGTTCGAACTGATCTCGGGCATGGGGCCCACCTTCCTGTCGGAAACGATCCCCGACGTGCGCCTGCCCTTCCCCGACCCGCCCGAGTGGATGGTGCTGATCGACCTTGGACTGGATGCCGGACGCGACCCCGCCGAAACGCTGGAGACGCTGTTCATGGCGGCGCACGAACGCGAGTTGGTATCAGACGGCCTGATCGCCCAGTCAGAGCAGCAGCGCGCCGAATTCTGGCGCATGCGCGAGGCGATCCCCGAGGCGAACAAGCTGATCGGCGCGATCTCGTCGCACGATATCTCGTTGCCGATCTCGCGCATCCCCGAGTTCATCCGCACCGCGCCCGGCGTGCTGGAGAAGCTTGGCGACTATCGGATCAACTGTTTCGGGCACCTTGGCGACGGCAACCTGCATTACAACGTGTATCCGCCGAAAGGTCAGAGCCGCGACTCGCGCATCGCCGAGAAGGGCGATGTGCAGCGCGCGGTGCACGATCTCGTCGACAGCTTCGACGGATCGATCAGCGCGGAACACGGGATCGGACGGCTGAAGGCCGAGGACCTGCAGCGCTACGGCGACCCCGCCAAGCTGACGGCGATGCGGGCGATCAAGGACGCGCTTGACCCGCTGGGGATCATGAACCCCGGCGCGGTACTGCCACTGCGCGACTGACGCGCGTGCCGACGGTGCGGGAACGAGGGGCTCTGCCCCTCGCGCTCCCCGGGATATTTAGGGACAGAAGAAGCAGGGGGCGGGTTGCCCGCTAGCCGACGTCGGTCTTGCCGCGCCGGTCGCGGCGCAGGTTCGAATACAGGACGTGATTGCGCCAGCGGCCGTTGATTTGCAGATAGCTTTGCGCGACGCCTTCGTACTTGAAGCCGGATTTCTCGAGCACGCCGCGCGAGGCCGCGTTCTCGGGGAGGCAGGCAGCCTCGATCCGGCTGAGGTCGAGTTCGTTGAACCCGTGGTGGACCATCGCTTCGATCGCCTCGCCCATGTAGCCCTGACGCGCATAGGGTTCGCCGATCCAGTAACCCAACGTGCCGGATTGCGCCGGACCGCGCCGGATGTTGTCGAGGGTGATCGCGCCCAGCAGCACCTCGCCTTCGCGGCGGAACAGGAACAGCGGAATCGCGGTGCCGCCGACGATCGAACGCTGCGCCCAGTACACGCGGTTGGTGAAGGCCTTGCGGGTGAGGTGGTCCGGCGACCACGTCGGTTCCCACGGGGTCAGGAAGTCCGCCGACGACTGTCGCAGCGCCGTCCAGGCCCGGAAGTCCGCATGCTGCGGCGCGCGCAGGAACATCCGGTCCGTGACAAGGCGCAGCTTGCGACGTCTGTTCAGCATCAGGCCGCGAGACGCTCCCGCAGGTCCGCGATGCGGGGCGCGTGGTCGACGGGGCCGTACATGGTCAGCGCCGCGCGTGCATCGCCTGCCACCTTCTCGGCGAAGGCCGTCACGCGGTCGGTGCCCACCGCGTCGATCTTCTCGACCACCTCGTCAAGGCTGGGCACGCGGCCCCAAATCGACACCAGCCGCGCCAGTCGCTCGGCGCGGGCCGACGGGCTTTCCAGCCCCATTAGCAGCCCCGCCTTCATCTGCGCGCGGGCGCGGGCGATCTCGGCGTCGGACATGTCGTCGGCGGCGCGCTTCAATTCGTCGATGGTCAGGCCGGCAAGATCACCGATCTGGTCGGCGGCGGTGCCCGCGTAGATCGTCGTCAGACCCGTGTCGGCGTAGGCCCCGGTCTGCGCAAAGATGGTGTAGCACAGCCCGCGCCGTTCGCGGGCCTCTTGGAACAGGCGCGAGGACATGCCGCCGCCCAGCGCGGTGGAATAGATCTGCGCCGTGTAGATCTCGTCGTCGCGGTAACCGGGCGTCTCGAAGGCCAGCGCGAAATGGACCTGCTCCAGCGGTCGGACTTCCAGCCGTTCGCCGCCAAGGAAGCGGCCCGGCTCCATCCGGTCGGGCTCGGTCCGCGGCAGGTGACCGAACAGTTTCTCGGCCTCGGCCGCGATCTCGTCGTGGTCGACCGCGCCAGCGGCGGCGAGGATCATCTTCTCGGGGCCGTAGTGTTCGGCGACGAAGGATTTCAGGTCGGCGCGGGAGAACCCGCGCACCCGCTCGGTCGGGCCAAGGATGGTGCGGCCAAGCGGCTGGTCGGGATAGGCGACTTCCTGCAGCCAGTCGAAGATCACGTCATCCGGCGTGTCGAGAACCTGCCCGATCTCTTGCAGGATCACACCGCGTTCGACCTCGATCTCGTTGTCTTCGAAGATCGGGTTCAGCACGATGTCCGAGATCACGTCGAGCGCGAGGCGCACGTCGTTCTCGAGCACGCGGGCGTAATAGGCGGTCATCTCGCGGCTGGTATAGGCGTTGATGTAGCCGCCGACGTCTTCGATTTCCTCGGCGAGTTGCAGCGCGCTGCGGGTTTTCGTCCCCTTGAACGCCATATGTTCGAGGAAATGCGCGATCCCGTTCTGCTCGGGCCGTTCATGCCGGCCACCCGCCATAACCCATATCCCCAGCGACACGGATTTCATCGAGGGCATCCGTTCGGTCACGACCCGGAAGCCGTTGGACAGGGTATGGATTTTTACGGTCACGTGGCGATGCGCTCCCTTATGAGGTTCTCGATTGCGCCCAGATCGTTGTCGATGGCGCTGAACCGTTCCGAACGGTCATATAGGTCCGCCATCCGATTGGGAAGGGGCGGCCTTTCGCCGGTCGCGGCCTCGACCGCGTCGGGGAACTTGGCCGGGTGCGCGGTGGCCAGCGTGATCATCGGCGTGGTGCCAAGGTTTTCCTCGGCCACCTTCACGCCCACGGCGCTGTGCGGGCACAGCGTTTCCCCGGTCGCGGCAAAGGCTGCGCGGATCGTGGCGGATGTTTCTTCTTCGCTCGCGCGGCCTGACAGGAAGGTTTCGCGCAGGAATTCCAGCGCGCCCTGGCTGACGGTGAAGCCGCCTTCAGTCTTCAGCGCCTCCATTTCGTGCGCCACGGCCGCGCCGTCCTGACCGTAGGCGTAATACAGTGCACGCTCGAAGTTAGACGAGACCTGAATGTCCATCGACGGGCTGATCGAGGGGCTGACGCCCTCTTTCACATGGGCGCCGGACACCATCGTGCGGTGCAGGATGTCGTTCTGGTTGGTCGCGATCACCAGATGCTCGATCGGCAGGCCCATACGCTTGGCCACGTAGCCAGCGAAAATGTCGCCGAAGTTGCCGGTGGGCACGGTGAAGCTGACCTTGCGGTGCGGAGCGCCCAGCGACACGGCGGACGAGAAGTAATACACGACCTGCGCCAGCACCCGGGCCCAGTTGATCGAGTTGACGCCCGCCAGCTTGACCTCGTCGCGAAAGTCGAAGTCGTTGAACATGTCCTTCAGCGCGGCCTGGCAGTCGTCGAAGTCGCCCTTCACCGCCAGCGCGTGCACGTTCGCCTCGGACGGGGTGGTCATCTGGCGGCGCTGCACCTCGGACACGCGGCCCTCGGGGAACAGGATGAAGACGTCGACATTGTCGAGCCCGCGGAACGCCTCGATCGCGGCCGACCCGGTGTCGCCCGAGGTTGCGCCGACGATAGTCACGCGGTCGCCGCGACGGCCAAGAGCGGCCTGAAACAGCTGGCCGATCAGCTGCATCGCGAAGTCCTTGAAGGCCAGCGTCGGGCCGTGGAACAGTTCCAACAGGAAGTGGTTCGGCCCCATCTGCACCAGAGGTGCGCGGGCGTCGTGGCCGAAGCCCGCGTAGGCACGTTCGATGATGCCCTTGAACTCGTCATCGGTGAAGCAGTCGCCGATGAACGGCTTCATCACCCGGAACGCGATTTCTTCATAGGACAGCCCGGCCAGCGCGGCGATCTCTTCGTGCGTCATCTGCGGGATCGTCTCGGGCAGGTAAAGCCCGCCGTCGCGCGCAAGGCCGGTCAGCATCGCCTCTTCGAAGGACAGCACGGGTGCCTGTCCGCGGGTAGAGATGTAACGCATTGCTGCCCCTTTGATTCAGTCGGTCCGCCGGTTGATACGCCACAGCCACAGGGCTGTCATCCCCGCCCAGACCGCAGCCAGCAGAAACCACGTGATCGCGTAGTTCAGGTGGTCGTTCGGGATGCCCTCGGTGCCGACCGGCCACGGCGTCACCGGAGCGGAAGCTTCGTCGCTTTCGCGCAGGACCACAAGGATCGGCTCGGTGCCCAGCGCCTCGGCCAGACGGGGGACATCACGGGCGAACCAGTAGTTGGTGTCGAGGTCCGGTTCAGGGGTGAAGCTGTCGCTTTCCTCGACGGTGCGGAAGTTTCCGACGATGCCGACATCCTCGACCGGCGGACGGTCTGCCGTCTTGTCCGTCGCGGGGACGAAGCCGCGGTCCAGCAGGATGCGGCGCCCGTCGGTTTCGAACACGGACACGATGCGGAACACCGCGCCGATATTCTTCACCGGAGTCATAACGTGCGCTTCTTCGTCGGTGATCGTGCCGGTCGCCTCGACCGCTTGGTATTCTTCCAGCGGACCGGCGAACAGCGGCACCGGATCACCGGCGATCTGCGACTCGATCCGGGACAGCATCGCCTCTTTCCACGCCAGCCGCTGCACTTGCCAGACGCCAAGCGACAGCAGGATGGCGCAACCGATACAGCCGATCAGAAGGGGGGCGAGGTATCTTTTCATGCCAGCTGTCCTAGTCCCTTGCGCCGGGGGGCGCCAGACGGTGCGACGCAAAACCGCCGTGCGGGCACCACCGAACGGAAAAGGGCGCAGGTTCGACCTGCGCCCTTTCGAAACTGTGCGACGATGTCGCCCGGCGCGCCGCGGCGGCCGGTGCGAAACGGTCAGCTGCCCCAGATGTAGATGGACATGAACAGGAACAGCCAGACCACGTCGACGAAGTGCCAGTACCATGCGGCGGCTTCGAAACCGACGTGCTTTTCGGGGGTGAAGTGCCCAGCCAGCGCGCGCATCAGGCAGACGAACAGGAAGATCGTGCCGATCACGACGTGGAAGCCGTGGAAGCCCGTCGCCATGAAGAAGTTGGCGCCGTAGATGTTGCCAGAGAAGCCGAAGGCCGCGTGGCTGTATTCGTAGATCTGGAAGAACGTGAACAGGATGCCCAGCGCAACGGACAGGATCAGGCCGTTCACAAGGTCCTTGCGGTTGTTCTCATGCGCCAGCGCGTGGTGGGCCCAAGTGCAGGCGGCGCCCGAGCACAGCAGGATCAGCGTGTTGATCAGCGGCAGGTGCCAGGGGTCGAACGTCTCGATGTTGGCGGGGGGCCAGACCTGATACTCGACCGGGGTTTCCGGGCCGCCGGGGTACATGGCGTGCTTGAAGAACGACCAGAACCACGCCGCGAAGAACATGACCTCGGACATGATGAACATGATGAAGCCATAGCGCAGGCCGATGGCGACGACCGGGGTGTGATCGCCCGCCCTGCTTTCCGAGACGACCTCGGCCCACCAGGCGAACATCGTGTACAGCACACCGACAAAGCCGATGAGCATCACCCAGGGGCCGGCGTCGTGGAAGTACCGGACCGCGCCGTACAGCATGACGAAGGCCGAGACCGACCCGGCGAAGGGCCAGATCGACGGGGGGAGAATGTGATAGTCGTGGTTCTTTTCGTGCGCCATTGCAGCGTTCCCTCGTCTTGCGCGACTTTATTCGTTGTAGACCGAGTCACCCTCGGTCGCCAGAGCGGCGTGGGTCTCGGGGAGGTCGATTTCGTAGAAGGTGTAGGACAGCGTAATCGTGTGAACGTATTTCGCGTCGCGGTCCTCGACCATTTCCGGGTCGACGTAGAAGGTCACCGGCATCTGCACCCGCTCGCCCGGCTGCAGCACCTGTTCGGTGAAGCAGAAGCAGTCGATCTTGGTGAAGAAGCCGCCCGCCTCGTAAGGCGTCACGTTGTAGCTTGCCTGACCCGCAACGGGGCGATCGGTCGGGTTGTACGCCTCGTAGAAGGCCAGCCCGGTCTCGCCGATCTTCAGCTCGACCTCGCGCTCGACCGGCTTGAAGGTCCAGGGCATGTCCTTGTCGAGCGACCCGTCGAACCGGATCTTGATGGTCTCGTCCAGGATGTGGTCAGCGCCCGCGCTCGCCACGCCGGTGGTGCCACCAAAGCCCGTGACCCGGCAGAACCAGTCGTAGAACGGGACCGAAGCCCATGCGAGGCCGCCCATCAGCACCACGGTGCCGACGGTCAGCGCCAGCGTCTTGTGAGTTCCCTGCATCTTCATTCGCCGGCCTCCTCTGTCGCTGTCGTTTCAGTCGCGCCGTCTTCCGTTACAGGCGTCATCGAAACCCGCGGCTGGTGGTCGTAACCTTCCAGCAGCCCGCCGGTCTGAACCTTGACCACGCTCAGCGCGAACACCAGCCCGACGAACCCGGCCAGCGCAAGGCCGACGCCAAGGTTGCGCGAAAAGCGCCGCTTGTGGATCTCGTGTTCCGCGTTGATCGCCATATTACCAGCCTCCGATACCGAAGGACCGCATCGTCGCCTCGACGAGGATCGCCGCGAAATGCAGGAAGAGATAGGACAGCGACAGGCGGAACAGGCGCTTTTCGGTGCGGTAGCCGTCAGCCTCGGCCGTGGCGTCGTCGCGCCGCCAGACGTCGTACGCGCCCTTCAGGAACATGACGTTCAGGACGGTGGCGATCGCCAGATAGGCGTAGCCGCCGATCGAGGTGAACCCGATGCCCATCGCAACCGGAACCAGCGCCAGCGTGTAGCCAAGGATGTGGTTGCGGGTCACGCGACGGCCGTGGGTCACGGTCAGCATCGGCACGTTGGCCTTGTCGTAATCGCTGTTCATGAACAGGGCCAGCGCCCAGAAATGCGGCGGCGTCCACATGAACGTCAGCGCGAACATCAGAACCGATTCCACTGAAACCGATCCGGTCGCGACAGCCCAGCCGATCATCGGAGGGAAGGCGCCCGCGGCGCCGCCGATCACGATGTTCTGCGGCGTCCACCGTTTCAGGATCATCGTGTAGATCACGGCGTAGAAGAAGATGGTGAAGGCAAGCAGCGCCCCGGCAAGGATGTTCGCCGCCAGCGCCAGCATCACGACCGAAAGGCCGGACAGCGCGACGCCGATGGCCAGCGCCTCGTCCGCGGTCACGCGGCCCGACGGCACCGGGCGTTTCACGGTGCGCTTCATCACCGCGTCGATGTCGGCATCCCACCACATGTTCAGCGCGCCCGAGGCGCCTGCCCCGATGGCGATGAACAGGATCGACGACAGGGCGACGACCGGATGCACGGAAACCGGCGCGGCGACGAGCCCCACCAGCGCGGTGAAGATGACAAGCGACATCACGCGGGGCTTCAACAGGGCGAAGTAGTCGCCGAAGCCCGCCTCGTGGTCGAAGTCACTGACATGGGTATCGCTCATGCGCTTCCCTTTGACGAAAGGTGCGGACCAACCGCACCCAACAAACCCGAACGCGGGGAGCGCCGTTCACGCACCCCGCGAGATTTCAGGCGGCGATCACTCGGCCGCGGCCACCTCGACGGCGCGGGGCGCCGGGTTCTCGGCATAGTCCTGCGCGGGGCCTTCCAGCCAAGTGGCGTATTCCTCGGGCGTGACCGCCTTGACCGTGATCGGCATGTAGGCGTGGTCCTTGCCGCACAGTTCCGAGCACTGGCCGAAGTAGACGCCTTCCATGCCCGGCTCGACGTTGAACCAAAGTTCAGCCAGACGACCCGGAACGGCGTCCTGCTTCACGCCGAAGGCAGGGATGGTCCACGAGTGGATCACGTCGGCGGCGGTTACCTGCATCACGACGGTCGTGCCGGTCGGGATCACCACGGCGGTGTCGGTCGCCAGCTTCCATTCGTCCGGGGCATAACCGTAGTCGGCCAGTTCGTCCTCGCCCAGCATGAAGCTGTCGAAGGCGATTTCCTCGTTGATGTACTCGTAGCTCCAGTACCACTGGTGGCCGGTGACCTTGATCACAAGGTCGGCTTCCGGGATTTCCTGCTGCTTGAAGAGCGTCGGCAGCGAGAAGGCCCGATGAAGACAAGGATCAGGATCGGCACGATCGTCCACGTCACTTCGAGCGGCGAGTTGTGGGTGAAGGTCGCCGGCTCTTTGTTGGCCTTGCGGTTGAACCGCACGGCGATGATCAGCATCAGCAGCATGACGAAGATCACGATGGCCGTGATGATCGCAAGGATCATGCCGTCCAGCCATTGCAGGTCGCTGGCCAGTTCCGTCGCGGCGGGCTGAAAGCCGGTGCCGTTCGGGATCGGCTTGCCGATCGTCTCCAGTCCATCAAGGCCGTCCTGCGCCCAGGCGGTCCCGGTGGCGAGGATGGCAGCGAGTGCGGATCCGGCGCCCGCAAAGATCGTGTTCAAACGCATGTGCTCTCCCATACGGCTGGGCGGCTCTTGCCGCCGCGGCTGACGGGTCCTGCGCGCGCGCAGGGAATCCCCGTTGTGTCCTGGCGGTTTGAAACCATATTAGGGGGACGCTCTCAAGCATCCGTGTTGCGGCATTAGGCCGCTTTTTGACATGGATCAATTCCTAACCCGAGGATTCTGGCTAATGACCGACGTTCCGTTCCGCCCGTTCGAGACCGCTTTGGACGAGGAAAACGCCCTGTCGCACCTGCGCGCGGCGGTATCCGGAGCGGATGACGGCGAGCTTTTCCTTGAACGGCGGCGGTCGGAATCGATCGTGTTCGACGATGGCCGCGTGCGCTCTGCCAGCTACGACGCGACCGAAGGCTTCGGCCTGCGGGCAGTCCGTGGCGAGACGGCGGGCTATGCCCATTCCAGCGAAATTTCTGAAAAGGCGCTGAAACGCGCGGTGGAAACGGCGCGGCTTGCGGTGGGCGACGGCGGCGGCACACTGGCCGAGGCGCCGCAGCACACGAACGTGAAGCTGTACGGCGACCGCAACCCGATGGAGGATTTCGCCTTCCCGGTGAAGATCGACACCCTGCGCGAGATCGACGCCTTCGCCCGCGCGCTGGACAAGCGCGTGGTGCAGGTGACCGCCGCGCTGGCCGCCTCTTTGCAGGAGGTCGAGATCCTGCGCCCCGAGGGCACGCTGGTCCGCGACGTGCGTCCGATGGCGCGGCTGAACGTGTCCGTCATCGTCGAAGAAAACGGCCGCCGCGAATCCGGCAGCCACGGCGGCGGCGGCCGGATCGGGCTGACCGGGCTGGTGGACCGCGAGAACTGGGAAGCCGCCGCGCGCGAGGCGCTGCGGGTGGCGTTGGTGAACCTGTCGGCCGAGCCCGCCCCCGCCGGTGTGATGGACGTGGTGCTGGGCGCTGGCTGGCCCGGCGTACTGCTGCACGAGGCCGTCGGCCACGGGCTGGAAGGCGACTTCAACCGCAAGAAAACCTCGGCCTTCGCCGGGCTGATGGGCCAGCGCGTCGCCGCGCCCGGCGTCACGGTTCTGGACGACGGCACCATCCCCGACCGTCGCGGATCGCTGACGGTGGATGACGAGGGCACGCCGTCCGGCAAGAACGTCCTGATCGAGGACGGTATCCTTGTCGGCTACATGCAGGACCGCCAGAACGCGCGGCTGATGGGCGTGAAGCCCACCGGCAACGGGCGGCGCGAAAGCTATGCGCACATCCCGATGCCCCGGATGACCAACACCTACATGCTGGGCGGCGAAGCTGATCCGAAGGACATCGTGGCCGATCTGAAGGACGGCATCTACGCCGTGGGCTTCGGCGGCGGGCAGGTCGACATCACGAACGGCAAGTTCGTGTTCTCCTGCACCGAGGCGTATCGGGTGAAGGACGGCAAGATCGGTGCGCCGGTGAAGGGCGCGACCCTGATCGGTGACGGGCCGACCTCTTTGCAGAAGATCCGCGCCATCGGCAACGACATGGCGCTGGACCCCGGCATCGGCAACTGCGGCAAGGCGGGCCAGTGGGTGCCGGTGGGCGTCGGCCAGCCGACCCTGATGATCGGCGGGCTGACCGTGGGCGGCTCTGCCGCGTGATGCAATGGCGCCGGGCCCCGGCCCGGCGCGTGCGACAGACCTTGAAAGATTTTATGTCAATCAAGCCAAGGTCTTGGCGAAATTTTGCATCAACAGTGTTTCTATTCACGACTCTTTAACCACTCTGGCGACATAACTGGTCTTGCAAGTTGGCGGAACTGGAATGGCCGAGGAATTACTCCCTTCACCCCACCCCCTCACCCCACCCCGAAGCGAGGATGATTGGGTCACCTGGTTCCGCCTCTTGCGCTCCCGACGTGTCGGGCCCACCACTTTCCACAGACTGATTTCCGAACACGGCACGGCGGCTGACGCGCTGGCCGCGCTGCCCGAGGTGGCCCGTGCCGCAGGCGTCGAACGCTACGCTCCCTGCCCGATCGAGGTCGCGCAGGAGGAACTGCGGCAGGGCCGGCTGGCTGGCGCGGTGCCGCTGGCCATCGGCGACCCGGCCTACCCTGCCCTGCTGTCCGAATTGTCCGACGCGCCCCCGGTTCTGTGGTGCCTTGGCGACCCGGCGCTGCTGGACCGGCGGCTTGTCGCGCTGGTCGGTGCGCGCAATGCCTCCAGTCTTGGCACCCGCATGGCGAAAAGCCTGGCAGAGGGGCTGACTTCCGCGGGCTTTGCCGTCGTGTCGGGGCTGGCGCGCGGGGTCGACACCGCCGCGCACCTTGCCGCGCTGAAGGGCGGCACCATCGCGGTGCAGGCGGGCGGCGTCGACGTGATCTACCCGGCGGAGAACGCGGTACTGGCGCAGGAAATCGCCGAACGCGGCCTGCGCCTGTCGGAACAGCCGATGGGGATGCAGCCGCAGGCGCGGCATTTCCCGGCGCGCAACCGCATCATCTCGGGCCTCGTGCAGGCCGTCGTGGTGGTCGAGGCGGCGGCGAAGTCCGGCAGCCTGATCACCGCCCGCAGCGCGCTGGACCAAGGGCGCGAGGTGATGTCGGTGCCCGGCCACCCGTTCGACGGACGCGCCGCCGGGTGCAACATGCTGATCCGCGACGGCGCCACGCTGGTGCGCGGACCGGCCGACGTGGTCGAGGCGCTGACGGCGGCGCCGATGCCCCTGCGACAGGCCCGGACCGCCGACACCGCCGTTGCCGCCGCTGCGGACAGCCCCGATGGCAGCCCCCCCGCGCCGCGCCGCGACCCGCCCCGGCGACCGCTGGCCGAAGTGGCGGCGTTGCACGGACAGATCCTGGACCGGCTGGGACCCAGCCCGGTGGCCGAGGACCAGTTGATCCGCGATCTGAACGCCCCCGCCGGGGCCGTCGGCGCGGAACTGGTGACACTGGAACTGGAAGGCCGGATCGAGCGCCGTCCCGGGGGCCTTCTGGCCCGGACGTGACGGCGTTTCGGGGGCGCTGCCCCCGTCGCGCGATGCGCGACTCCCCCGAGGTACTTGGAAAGAGAAGAAGATGGCGCGTCCGGCCCCCGCCAACCGGGGGCGGACACCCGTGGCGGGAGCGCGGCGGCGGGGTTCAACCGATTGGCGGTTCGGGCCACATGTCCGGGGTCCCGGTGCGGGCCGACGTCGCGGCGGGGGTTGAACAGCGGCCGCAAAGTCGCCAATTGCGGGCCGGTCGGCGGCGGGAACATCACATTGACATTCCCTGCGCAGAAGCCACATGGTCCGCCGCCATGAGCAGTCATTGCTGAATCGAAGGGGTTTCCATGCCAGTCGTCGTTGTCGAATCTCCGGCCAAGGCCAAGACGATCAACAAGTATCTGGGCAACGACTTCACCGTTCTCGCCTCTTACGGACACGTCCGCGACCTGCCTCCGAAGGATGGTTCGGTCGATCCGGATCACGGATTCGAGATGCTGTGGGAGGTCGCGAGCGACTCGAAGAAGCATGTGAAGGCGATTGCCGACGCGCTGAAGGACGACCAGACGCTGATCCTTGCGACTGACCCCGACCGCGAGGGAGAGGCGATCAGCTGGCACCTTGAAGAGACCCTGCGCAAACGCAAGGCGATCAAGGCGGACACCGAGGTGAGCCGCGTGGTGTTCAACGCGATCACCAAGTCCGCCGTCACCGAGGCGATGAAGAACCCGCGCAAGGTCGATGAGGATCTGGTCGAAGCCTACCTTGCCCGCCGCGCGCTGGACTATCTGGTCGGTTTCAACCTGAGCCCCGTTCTGTGGCGCAAGCTGCCCGGCGCGAAATCCGCCGGTCGGGTACAGTCGGTCTGCCTGCGGCTGATCGTCGAGCGCGAGATGGAGATCGAGGCGTTCCGCGCCCGCGAATACTGGTCGGTGAAGGCGCTGCTGTCGACGCCCCGCGGCCAGGAGTACGAGGCGCGGCTGACCACGCTGGCCGGCAAGAAGCTGGACCGCTACGACATCGAGAATTCGACGCAGGCCGAGATGGCCGTGCAGGCGATCACAAGCCGCGACCTGACGGTCAAGTCGGTCGAGGCGAAGCCCGCCAGCCGCAACCCGTCGGCGCCGTTCATGACTTCGACCCTGCAGCAGGAAGCCAGCCGCAAGTTCGGCATGGGCGCCCGCCAGACCATGAGCACGGCGCAGCGCCTGTATGAAGCCGGTTACATCACCTACATGCGGACGGACGGCATCGACATGGCCCCCGAGGCGGTGCACGCCGCGCGCGACGCGATCAAGGATCGCTATGGCGCCGAGTACGTGCCGTCGAGCCCGCGGATGTACAAGAACAAGGCGAAGAACGCGCAGGAAGCGCACGAATGTATTCGCCCGACCGAGATGACGCTGGCGCCCGACGAACTGAAAGTGTCCGACCCCGACCAGCGCAAGCTGTACGATCTGATCTGGAAGCGCACCCTTGCCAGCCAGATGGAGGCCGCGCGGATGGAACGTACCACCGTCGACGTCAGCAGCGCCGACGGACAGGTCGAACTGCGCGCGACTGGGCAGGTCGTGTTGTTCGACGGCTTCCTGAAGATCTACGAAGAAGGCCGCGACGACGCCACCACGGATGACGACGACAAGCGTCTGCCGCAGATCACGCAAGGCGAGAAGGCCGACAAGAAGACGATCACCCCCGAGCAGCACTTCACCCAACCGCCGCCGCGCTATACCGAGGCGACGCTGGTCAAGAAGATGGAAGAACTGGGCATCGGGCGTCCGTCGACCTATGCCTCGATCGTCACGACGATTCAGGACCGCGGCTATGTCCGGAAGGACAAGAACCGGCTGATCCCCGAGGACAAGGGGCGGCTGGTGACGATCTTCCTGATCAACTACTTCCGCAAATACGTCGGCTATGACTTCACCGCCGAGCTGGAAGGCGAGCTGGACGACATCACCAGCGGCGATCGCGAATGGAAGGACGTGCTGGACAAGTTCTGGCGCGACTTCAAGGCGCATATCGACGAGACCGCCGAGCTGCGGATCAGCGAGGTGCTGGACAAGATCGACGAGGTTCTGGCGCCGCATCTGTATCCGCCGACCGAAGACGGGTCCGATCCGCGGGTCTGCCCGAACTGCGGCAACGGCCGGCTGTCGATGCGCACCGCGCGTTCGGGTGGCGCGTTCATCGGCTGCTCGAACTATCCCGACTGCCGTTACACCCGCCCGTTCGGCCCGCCGGATGCCGAGGCCGAGGCCAGCGCGATCCCGCCCGAAGGCAAGCTGCTGGGCGAGGACGAGGGTGATGAGATCCGCGTGTTCAAGGGCCGGTTCGGCCCCTATGTGCAGCGCGGTCCCGCGACCAAGGAACAGCCGAAGCCGCCGCGCCAGTCGGTGCCGAAACAGTGGCCCCCGGAAGAGTTGACGCTGGAACAGGCGGTGCGCCTGCTGGTGCTGCCGCGCCTGATCGGGCAGCACCCCGAGGATGGCGTGAACGTCTGGTCCAACATCGGACGCTACGGGCCCTACATCAAACACGCGGAATCGACCTCGGACCGGGGCGGCACCAACGCCAACCTCGACGAGATCGAAGAGGTCTGGACCGTTGGCATGAACCGCGCGGTGCAGCTTCTGGCCGAAAAGGTCGCCTCGCGCGGCGGGCGCGGCCGGGCAGCGGCGCCGGTGCGCGAGCTTGGGGAACACCCCGAGGCGGGCGGCCCGGTGGCGATCTACAAGGGCAAGTACGGGCCCTATGTGAAGTGGGACAAGATCAACGCGACGATCCCCGACACCATCGAGCCCGAGCAGCTGAGCATGGAGCAGGCGGTCGAACTGATCGCCGAACGCGCCGCTAAAGCTGGCAAGAAGGCGCCGGCCAAGAAAAAGGCCGCTGCGAAGAAAACGACGACCAAAAAGACCGCAACCAAGAAGACGGCCGCGAAAAAACCAGCCGCCAAGACCAAGGCCGCAGAGGCCGACGAAGACTGATCCTCGGGGCGCCGGCTGGCAGATTTTTGCCACCGGCGTCATCGAGTGTTGCTTTCGCGACCTGATATTCAAGATCAAGCATTCGTGACTCGAAAACCATGTCTGCCGGGCGCAGGTATGGATCGAACCGACGACAACCCGCAGGACCACCCATGCAGAACTTTCGTATGAACCGCCGGCAAGTCATCGCCGGCGCCGCGGCCGCGCTGATGCTGCCAGCCATCGCCCGCGCGCAGGACGCACTGACCGCAACCCGCAACGCCTCGAGCTGGCAGGCGCAGGACTGGCGCGACCATTTCGACGAGCTCGGCAAGGGCTGCATCGTGTGCGACACGGTGAACCGCACCCTGCACTATTGGTCCGGCGACGGCGAGACGTACAACGTCTACCCGACCTCGGTCCCGAAGACGGACGAGCTGACCAAGCGCGGCTATACCGAGATCGTGCGCAAGAAGGTCGGTCCCAGCTGGACGCCCACGGCAAGCCAGATGGAACGCTTTCCCGACTGGAAGCCCGTCGCTGGCGGTGCGCCGGACAACCCGCTGGGGTCGCACGCTCTGTACCTCAGCTGGCCCGCCTACCTGATCCACGGCACGCACGACACGCGCAAGATCGGGCGGCCGTCGTCCGACGGGTGCATCGGCCTTTACAACGAGATGATCGTCGACCTGTTCGGCAAGGCCGAAGTCGGCACGCAGGTGCGCCTTATCTGATCGCAACCGGCTGTCTTGGAGGCAGAATTCCGAAGGCGGCCCCGGCAACGGGCCGCCTTCGTTGACTCCGGCCGTCGGTCACGCCACAACCAAAGCGACCACCGTGCGGAGGGGAGAATTCATGAAGAAGGTGTATGGGTCGGCTGCAGAGGCGCTTAAGGGGCTTCTGACGGATGGCATGGTGATCGCCGCGGGCGGCTTCGGCCTGTGCGGCATCCCCGAGAACCTGATCGCGGCCATCCGTGACAGCGGGGTCAAGGACCTGACCGTCGCGTCGAACAACTGCGGCGTCGACGATTTCGGGCTGGGGCTGATGCTTCAGACCAAGCAGATCAAGAAGATGATGTCGTCCTACGTCGGCGAGAACGCCGAGTTCATGCGCCAGTACCTGTCGGGCGAGCTTGAGCTGGAGTTCAATCCGCAGGGCACGCTGGCCGAACGGATGCGCGCTGGCGGCGTCGGCATCCCCGGTTTCTACACCAAGACCGGCGTCGGCACCCAGATCGCCGAGGGCAAAGAGCACAAGGACTTCGACGGCGAGACCTACATCCTTGAGAAGGCCATTGTCGCTGACCTGTCCATCGTGAAGGCGTGGAAAGCCGACGACACCGGCAACCTTGTGTTCCGCAAGACGGCGCGCAACTTCAACCCGCCGGCGGCGATGTGCGGCAAGGTCTGCATCGCCGAGGTCGAGGAAATCGTGCCGCGTGGGTCGCTGGACCCCGACTTGATCCACCTGCCCGGCGTCTACGTGCACCGCATCGTGCAGGGCGAGTTCGAAAAACGTATCGAACAGCGGACCACCCGCGCGGCCTGATCCCGGCGGATTGCCGCCCCTTGGGCGGCAATCTTTTGCCGAAGGCGAAGCCTGCGTCTCACGAGAGGCACGGCAAATGTTACGTCCATTCACATTTTTGAAACACTGACGATGTCCCCCCTGAGACAGCCTTGAAAACAGGGCTGTGAAAGCGGAAATGGCTGACGGGCGATTTCACTTTGGACAGGAACATGACACCGCAGTGCCGATGGACAAGGAAACCAATTTAAACACGCTTCCGGATAGCGAGGCGTTTCGCATACTCGCCGACTCCCCGATTTCGATGGTCCTCACGGACCCTACCCTGCCGGACAATCCCATTGTCTACGTCAACCGCGCGTTCGAGCGGGTGACGGGCTTTGGCGCGAGTTCGGCAATCGGGCGGAACTGTCGTTTTCTTCAAGGTGAGAAAACCGACGAGGATGACCTTCAGCGCATCCGCGACGCTCTGAAGACCGAAACCGAGACGACGATCGACATCGTGAACTATCGCGCCGACGGCGTGCAGTTCCTTAACCGCCTGCTTCTAAGCCCGGTATACGACACCGAGGGCAATCTGACCCATTTTCTGGGCATCCAGAAGGCGTTGACCGACGCCGAGGCCAGCAATTCGGCCAACGTGACACAGAAGGCGCTGCGCGAACTGAAGCATCGGGTGAAGAACCATCTGGCGATGATCGTCAGCCTAATCCGGTTGCAGGGCCGCTCGTCGCCCGATCCCGCGCCCACGCAATCCTTGGCGCGCCGGGTGGAATCGCTGCTGCTGCTGTACGAAGAACTTAGCGAACCCACGGTGTCTCATCGCACGGGCAACGTGTCGCTTGGGTCGTACCTGTCCCGGCTGGTCAGCACGACCGCGCATCTGGACGGTCGGGCCGGGATTCGCGTGAATTCGCAGATCGAGGATGCGACCTGCGGATCGGAGGTCGCCGCGAAGATCGGCCTTCTGCTGTCCGAGATCATGACGAATGCGCTGCAACACGCGTTCGAGGGCCGGGCCGAGGGCGTGCTGAACGTGTCGATGATCCCGCTGGGGGCCACCGCGATCGAAGTGACCATCGCCGACAATGGCATCGGTTTCGCCGAGGGTGTCGAGTGGCCGAAGACCAAGTCCGTCGGTGGCCGGGTCGTGCTTGGGCTAATGATGGAATTGGGCGCCGAACGGGACGTGACATCCGGCGACAAAGGCACGACAATCCGCCTGAAGATTCCGATCGAGACCCAATAGGACCGAGGAGACAGCAGGGATGGCCTGGGACAGGAACCAGATGGCCGAGCGCGCCGCGCAAGAGCTTGAAGACGGCATGTACGTGAACCTTGGGATCGGGATTCCGACGCTCGTGGCGAACTACATCCCCGAAGGCGTGGACGTGACGCTGCAATCCGAAAACGGAATGCTGGGCATCGGTCCCTTCCCCACCGAGGATGCGGTGGACGCCGACCTGATCAACGCGGGTAAGCAAACGGTGACCGA
>NZVC01000034.1 GCA_002701395.1 Maritimibacter sp.
CGCGCGACGCGACGGGCTGGACCCCTACGGTAACCCTGTGACCGAACTGGAATTCGGTGACGCGACAGAGCTTCTGGCCTTCGAAAGCGCGTTCGAACTGGACACCATCGCGCCCCCGCCCGTGTCTGCCGCCAACCTGCCGCCGCTGCCTTGGCCGCGGGGCACCGGCGATGCCACCTTCCTGCCCGCTTCGGCGCCGGACGCCGCAGTGGCCGAATTCGCCGACGGCCTCGTCCGCGCGACGGATTGGGAGGCGGCCGAGTTCCTCGACCTGCTGAACGAAACCTTGTTCACCCGCACGGATCGCCACATCCGCCCCGACGGGGCGGCGCAGGCCGCGGGTGTCACGCTGCGCACGGCGCGCGGCGCCTGCCGCGACCTGACCGTGCTGTTCATGGAAGCCGCCCGGACACAGGGCATCCCCGCCCGGTTCGTCAGCGGCTATCAGGCCCGCGCCGAAAGCGTCGATGGCCAGCGCCACCTGCACGCCTGGCCCGAGGTCTTCCTGCCGGGTCACGGTTGGCAGGGCTACGACCCCACCCACGGAATGCCGGTGACCGACGGCCACGTCGCCCTGTCCGCCGCGCCGGATCAGGCCGAAACCATGCCGGTCGAAGGCGGCTTTTACGGCGACAACGTCACTTCGAAGCTGGAATACGAGGTCGAGATCTACGCCGACTGAGACGGCGCATCTGCCCGCTTCTTCTGTCCACAAATATCCCGGGGGAGCGCGCAACGCGCGCGGGGGCAGAGCCCCCGAGCCACCTCAGGCCCCGACCATCCCCACGATCTCGTAGGTCTTCTTCAGGATCGGCGCGGCAAGGGCGCGGGCCTGTTCGGCGCCGTGGCCAAGGATGCGGTCGATCTCGTCGGGCTGTTCCATCAGGCGCGACATCTCGGTCGAGATCGGCGCCAGCTTGTTCACCGCAAGATCGGCCAGCTCCGGCTTGAAGGCCGAGAACTGGCTGCCGCCGTGGTCGGCAAGAACCGCCTCGGGCGTGGTCTCGGCCAGCGCGGCGTAGATGTTCACAAGGTTGCGCGCTTCGGGGCGGTCGTCCAGCCCGTCGACCTCGGACGGCAGCGCGTCGGGGTCGGTGCGGGCCTTGCGGATCTTCTGCGCGATGGTGTCGGCGTCATCGATCAGGTTGATCCGGCTCATGTCGGACGGATCGGACTTGGACATCTTCTTGGACCCGTCGCGCAGGCTCATGACCCGCGTCGCGGCGCCCTCGATCACCGGCTCGGTTTCGGGGAAGAAATCCACGCCGAAGTCGTTGTTGAACTTGATCGCGATGTCGCGCGTGAGTTCCAGATGCTGCTTCTGGTCCTCGCCCACCGGCACATGGGTCGCGTGATAGACAAGGATGTCCGCCGCCATCAGCGCGGGATAGGCGAACAGCCCCAGCGACGCGTTCTGCGAATTCTTCCCGGCCTTGTCCTTCCACTGGGTCATCCGCTGCATCCAGCCCATGCGGGCGACGCAGTTGAAAATCCACGCAAGCTGCGCGTGCTCGGCGACCTGGCTTTGGTTGAACAGGATCGATTTCGACGGGTCGACGCCCGCGGCGATGAAGCCGGCGCACAGTTCGCGCGTGGCGCGGGTCAGGGCGGCGGGGTCCTGCCAGACGGTGATCGCGTGCAGGTCGACCATGCAATACACGGTCTCGAATTTCCCCTCGTCCTGCATCGTGACGAAGCGCTTCATCGCGCCCAGGTAGTTGCCCAGGGTCAGGCCGCCGGAAGGCTGGATGCCCGAGAAGACGCGGGGAGTGAACGCGGCCATGAGTGTCTCCGTCTGGATTTCTGCGCCGCACTCGCGTAACGCGGGGGATAAAGGCCGTCAAGGAAGCCCGCGCATGAGCAGCCACAACCCCCACAGCGAAAGCCCGTTCAATGCCTTGCCGCCCGTCGTGGTGTTTCTTGCGCTAGCGATTGCCGGGGTCGAGATCGGGCTGCAACTGGGCCAACGCGGACTTCTCGGCGGGCCCGAGGCCGTCGGCTGGCGGCTTGGTCTGATCCAGCGGTTCTCGGTCGTGCCCGACCTGTTCCGCGCAATGTGGGCGCAGGGCATCTGGCCGCCCGAGCATCTGCTGCGGCTGGTCGCCTATCCGTTCGTCCACGCCAGCTTTGGCCACGCGATCTTCGTGATCGTCTTCATCCTCGCGCTGGGCAAGATGGTGGCCGAAGTTTTCGCCGCGTGGGCGGTGCTGGTGGTCTACTTCGGCGCGTCGGCTGTCGCGGGGCTGGTCTATAGCTTCGTCGTGCCGTCCGAGATGCCGTTGTTCGGGGGCTATCCCGGCGCCTATGGGCTGATCGGCGCCTTCACCTTCCTTCTGTGGACACGGCTGGCCGCCAGCGGCGGGCCGCAGGGCCGCGCGTTCTCGTTGATCGGCTTCCTGATGGGCATCCAGCTTTTGTTCGGCCTGCTGTTCGGCGGCGGGCTGGACTGGGTGGCCGATCTTGCCGGGTTCGCCACCGGGTTCCTGCTGTCCTTCGTGGTCAGCCCCGGCGGTTGGGCGCGCGTGTCCGAGCGGTTGCGTAGGCGCTAGCCTAGCGCCGCAGCGACCGGCGGATGTCCTTCAGGGGCAGGCCGCCCATCCAGTGGGCCAGCGCGAAATAGCTGACGATGCCGATCGTCACCAGCAGCGCCAGCGCAAGATACCGCCACGCGCCCGCGGCCAGCAGCGGCCCTAGCAGCAGGTTGCCCACCCACAGCACGACGCCCATCAGCAGCGCCGCGACGATGATCCGCCAGATGCGCCGTTTGAAGCGCTCGTCCAGCAGCACCGCCTCGCCATACCGGCGCGAGCCGAGCCACAGCTGCAAGACCATCGACCAGCCCGCCAGTGTCGTGCCAAGCGCCGCTGCGATATAGCCGATGAACGGCGCCAGCCCGATCGCCACCACGGCGTTCACCGCCAGCGAGCCAAGGGCATAGTAGAACGGCGTCCGCGTGTTTTCGCGCGCGAAGAACAGCGGCTGAAGCGCCTTTTGCAGCACGAAGGCCGGCAGCCCCAGCCCGTAGACCGCAAGGGCCAGCGCCGTCGCGGCGGTGTCGTCGGGGCCGAACTCGCCACGCTGGAACAACACGCTGATCAGGGTCAGCGGGATCGCCACAAGCGCCACGGCGGCGGGGATCGTCAGCGCAAGGCTGATCTCTGCCGCGCGGTTGAACGCGTCGCGGCCACCCGCTGTGTCACCGGCGCCAAGGCGGCGCGACAGGTCGGGCAGCAGTACGACGCCGATGGCGATGCCCACGACGCCAAGCGGCAACTGGTACAGCCGATCAGCATAGCTTAGCCACGCGACGGCACCGTCGAAGAAGCTGGCGACCTGCCGCCCGATCAGCAGGTTTACCTGCACCACCCCGCCCGCCAGAACGGCGGGGGCCGCGATGCGGGCCAGACGCTTCAGTTCAGGCGTCAGCCGGGGCCGTGTCGGGACCAGCCGATAGCCGGCCCGCGCCGCCGCGATCCAGACCAGCGCAAGCTGCGCGACCCCCGCGATCGGCACGGTCCAAGCCAGCGTCAGCCCCATCGGCCAGTCCAGCAGGTTCGCCAGCATCATCGCGGCGACGAACAGGACGTTCAGCAGGACGGGCGCGGCGGCGGCGGCGGCAAAGCGGCCGGTGGCGTTCAGAACGCCCGACAACAGCGCCGCCAGCGAGATGAATAGGATGTAGGGGAACGCGATCCGCCCGAACACGACAGCAAGGTCGAACCGTTCGTCACCGGCGAACCCCGAGGCCATCGCCAGCACCAGCCACGGCATCGCCGCCTGCGCGACCAGCGAGAAGACGATCAGCACCGTGGCCAACCCGGAAAACGCGTCCTGTGCGAAACGTTTCTGGTCTGCGTCCGTCTCGAGCTTTTTCGAGAACATCGGGATGAACGCCATGTTGAACGCACCTTCCGCGAAGAAGCGGCGGAACATGTTGGGCAGCGAGAAGGCGACAAGGAACGCCTCTGCCACCGGGCCCGACCCAAGGTAGGCGGCGATCATGATGTCGCGGGCAAAGCCCAGAAGGCGGCTTGCCATCGTCCAGACGCCGACGGTGAAGAACGCGGCCATAAGGCGGATCGGTTTCATCTTGGATGGACGTCCCGGCTGGGGCGCAATCTGCCCCGGTTATCCCTGTGTCGGCAAAACCGGTGCCGGACGGCGCCGGACCGGGTTTGCCTGAATCATGCTTCCTTGGCGCGGATCGCACCCTGTTCGATGGCGTGCCGCAGCTTTTTCTCAAGCGACCGCTGCCGGTTCTCGGAATACAGCTTCAGACCGAACATGTCCTTCACGTAGAAGCTGTCGACCACCTGTTCGCCATAGGTCGCGATCACCGCGCTGGAAATCTGGATGTTGTCCGCCGCCAGCGTGCGGGTCAGGTCGTACAGCAGGCCCGGACGGTCGCGCGTGTCGACCTCGATGATCGTGTAGATCTCGGACCCCTCGTTGTCGAACACCACCGATGTCGGCACCCGGAACGCGGCCTCGCGCTTTTTCAGCTTGTCACGCTGGCGCATCGCTTCGGTCGGCCTGACCTCTCCGCGCAGGGTCTTTTCGATCATCTGGCGCAGGCGCGGCAGGCGGCTTGCCTCATAGGGCGAGCCTTCGCCGTCCTGAATCCAGAAAGCGGCCGTGACCCAGCCGTCCTTGGTGGTGAAGGTGCGCGCGTCCTTGATGTTGGCGCCCACCAGCGCCAGCGCGCCGCACAGCCGCGAGAAGATGCCGGGATGGTCCGCCAGCGCAAAGGTCACGCGGGTGGCGTCGCGATCTTCGTCGGGGGTCAGTTTCAGGCGCAGCTCGTCGGCGCCGAGACCCCGCAGAAGTTCGGCGAAATCGACATGCGCGGTGACGTGCAGCCCCTGCCAGTAGGGTTCGTAATGGCGGTCGATCTCGGCCTTGATGGCCTTGTTCTCCCAGCCGTCGAGCGCCTCGCGCAGGTTGCGCTTCGCCTCGGTGCTGCGCTGGCCGCGGTTCAGCGCCTCCAGCCCGTCTTCCATCGCGCGCGCGGTCTGCCGGTACAGCCCGCGCAGCAGCGCGGCTTTCCAGTTGTTCCAGACGTTCGGTCCGACGCCGCGGATATCGCAGACGGTCAGCACGGTCAGCAGGTCCAGCCGTTCCTTGGTCTGCACCGCCTTGGCGAAGTCGCGCACGGTGCGGGGGTCCGCGATGTCGCGCTTTTGCGCCATGTCGGACATCAACAGGTGATAGCGCACCAGCCATTCGACGGTGACGCATTCGCCGGGCTTCAGGCCAAGACGCGGCGCGATGGTGCGGGCCAGCTTGGCACCGACGACAGAGTGATCCTCGTCCCGGCCCTTGCCGATATCGTGACATAACAGAGCGACGTACAGGACCCGGCGGTTCACGCCGTCTTCCAGAATTCGGCTGGCGACGGGCAATTCCTCGATCAACTCGCCGCGTTCGATCTGCGCGAGGGTCGAGATGCATTGGATCGTATGTTCGTCCACCGTGTACGAGTGGTACATGTTGAACTGCATCATCGCGACGATGGGCGCGAATTCCGGGATGAAGGTGCCCAGCACGCCCAGTTCGTTCATGCGCCGCAACGCACGTTCCGGGTTGCCGTGTTTCAGCAGCAGATCGCGGAAGATGCGGGTGGCTTCCTTGTCCGACCGCATGTCGTCGTCGATCAGCTCCAGGTTCGCGGCCACAAGGCGCATCGCGTCGGGGTGGATCAGAAGCCCGGTGCGCAGGCCTTCCTCGAAGATCCGAAGCAGGTTCAGCTTGTCGGACAGGAACGCGGACTCGTCCGCGACGGCAAGCCGGTTGTTGACGATCTTGTAGCCGTCACGGACCTTCCGCCGCCGTTTGAACAGCCCGACCAGCTTCGGCTCGCGCTTGACGTGACGCTCTTCCAGGGCGGTCAGGAAGATGCGGGTCACCTCGCCGACCTCGGTCGCGTGGCGGAAATAGTCCTGCATGAAGATCTCGACCGCCGGGCGGCCGGCGGCGTCGACATATCCCATCGCATCGGCCACTTCGACCTGCATGTCGAAGGTCAGCTGGTCCATCGCGCGGTTGGTGATCAGGTGCAGGTGGCACCGCACCGCCATCAGGAAATCCTCGGCGGAGAGGAAGGCGTCGTATTCGGCCTGCCGGAACACGCCCAGTTCGACAAGGTCGGCGGCGGATTCCACGCCGTGCACGTACTTGTCGATCCAGAACAGCGATTGCAGATCGCGCAGGCCGCCCTTGCCCTCTTTGACGTTGGGTTCGACCATGTACCGCTGGCCGCCTTGCTTGCGGTGACGCTTCGCCCGCTCGTCCAGCTTCGCCTCGATGAACTCGGCGGCGGTGCCCTTAAACAGGTCGTTGCACAGGCGGCGCTTCAGCTCTGTCTCCAGCGGCGGGAAGCCGTCGATGAACCTGTGTTCCAACAGAGCGGTGCGGATCGTGTAGTCGTCCTTGGCCAGCCGCAGACAGTCCTTCACCGTGCGGCTGGCATGGCCGACCTTCAGGTGCAGGTCCCAGAAGATATAGAGCATGGATTCGATCACGCTCTCGGCCCAGGGGGTGATCTTGTAGGGCGTCAGGAACAGCAGGTCGACGTCGGAATACGGCGCCATCTCGGCCCGGCCATAGCCTCCGACCGCAAGCACCGCGATGCGCTCGGCCTCGGTCGGGTTGGCCAGCGGATGGATGTACTGCGTCGCGATCCGGAAGACCGAGGTGACGATGCCGTCAGTCAGGTGCGAATAGGCGTGGACCGTGGGCCACGCGTTCATCGGGTCGGCGCGGAAGGCGGCGGCGATGGCATCGCGGCCCTCGCGCATCGCATCGCCCAGAATGGTCACGGCCGCGGCCCGGATGTCCTTTGCGTCGGCCGCGTCGCGACAGGCGGCGTCCAGCCGGTCGCGCACGGCGTCGGCGTCGAACACCTGTGCCGCGGGCAGGATCAGGTCGTCGGTCTGGTCGGCGGGGCCCGGAACGTGGTCCCGGGCCGGCGAACGGTCAGAGGCCGGCGCCAGCGAAGCTTCGGGGGGCGGGGTCAATGACGGTTACCTGCTTGTCGATGATCGTGGCGATGGCCAGCCCGCGTTCGTTCGTGCCGTCGGGACGGAACCGGAAGATCCCGTTCACGCCGACGAAGCCCGTGGGCTGGGTCAGGGCTGCGGCGGACAGCGACCCGGCATTGCCGGCGCTGACCAGCGCGCCGATGGCGGCGATGCCGTCGAAGGCTAGCCCCGCGATCGGGTGCGGCGGCTCGCCATAGGCGGCTTCGTAGCGGGCTTCGAACTGGGTGGTCAGGCTGGGCGAGGGCAGGGCGAACCAGCCGCCCTGCAGGCCGGGAAGATCCCGCGCACTGGGCGGAATGTCCCACCGCTGAAGCCCGATGAACTGCGTTTCGGTGGGGTCGATGCCGTTCTCGCTGACCAACTGGGTCAGGATCGGCAGCGCACCGGCGGTGCCCGAGGTGTAAAAGATCGCGTTCGCGCCCGAGGCCTTCGCGGTGTCGGTCACCTCGCTCACGGCCTGAACGACGCCGTTCTGCGACAGCTCGAACGAGGTCTCGCCCGCAAAAGAACCGCCGTAGACGCCGATCGCGGTGGCGATGGCATCGCGCCCCTGACGTTCGGCGGTGTCGTTGCCGTAGGCGATCATGATGTTGGAATTGCCCTGACCCACGGCGTAGGCGGTCAGCCGGTTCGCCGTGTTCTCGAAGGTGTGGCCAAGCACGAAGACGTTGCCGCCCGCGATGCCGGTGTTGTTCGAGAAGCTCAGGACGTTCACGCCACGCCCGGCAACGGCCGCACCGGCCGCGTTGGCAGAGGCGGCATAGACCGGGCCCAGCAGGATCTTGGCGCCGTCGCTCACGGCTTCGGCGGCGACGGTCGCGGCGGTCTGGGCGTCGCCGGCGGTCCGGTAGACCCGCAGATCGACCTCGACCCCCTGAAGTTCGGCCATCGCCAGCCGCGCCGCGTTCTCAAGCGACTGGGCCAAAGCCTCATCCCCGGCCTGACCGGACCCGGCGGGCACCAGAAGCGCGACCTGCACCGGATCGCCCGCGTTCAGGCGCGGGCCATTGGGGGACGGGGTGGGAAGGCTGTCACAGGCAGCAAGCCAGAGAGCAGAGGCGATAGCGAGAAGCCGCACCGCTTGGCGGCGGGTCCGGCGAAAAGTGGTCGTCATGGTCTGTCCTTGGCCGTTTTGCTGCGCTTGCAGGCCGTGTCAGACTATGCGCTACAACGAGGAGAGTAAACGTCTGCCAAACGCGAGGGAAATTCGTGACCGTAGAGATCAGGCAGCTTCCCGCCGGGCTGTATTTCGTCGCCACGCCGCTGGGCGCGGCAAGAGACATCACGCTGCGGGCGCTGGACGTGCTGGCGTCGGCGGACGTGCTGGCGGCCGAAGACACCCGCACCTTGCGCCACCTGATGCAGCTGCACGGGATCGCCGTGGGGGACCGCCCGATGATCGCCTATCACGATCACAACGGCGCCGAGGTCAGGCCAAGGCTGATTCGCATGATGCAGGAGGGCAAGTCGGTCGCCTATGCCTCTGAGGCCGGTACGCCGCTGGTGGCCGATCCGGGCTATCCCCTTGCGCGCGAAACGGTTTCCGAAGGCATCAAGGTGGTGCCGGTGCCGGGCCCCTCGGCGGTGACCGCGGCGCTGACCGTGGCGGGCCTGCCCACCGACAGGTTCCTGTTCGCGGGCTTCCCGCCGGCGGCCGCAGGGGCCCGCAAAAGCTGGATGGCAGAGATCGCACGGGTCCCGGCGACGCTGGTGATCTATGAAAGCCCGAAGCGCATTAACCGAACATTATATGAACTGTGCGAGGTTGCCGGAGGTGAACGGCAGGCGGCTGTCTGTCGCGAACTGACCAAGCGGTTCGAGGAAACGCTGCGCGGGACGCTTGCCGACCTTGCGGCGGCCACCGCGGAACGCCCCCCAAAGGGTGAGATCGTGCTTGTCGTCGACCGCGGCCGCGAAGAAGCGACGGAACAGGACATGGAAACCGCCCTGCGCGCGGCGCTGGAAGACATGAGCGTAAAGGACGCGGCTGCGGCCGTAGCGGGCGCTTTGGGTTTGCCGAAGCGCGACGTGTACCAAGCGGCGCTGCGGCTGGATCGCGGGGACGATTGATCTTTTCGGGCCGGGGAGCGGCCCGAGAAACGGATACGGCCTGCGGGGCCGGGTGCGGAGTGTGCGGTATGAGTGGTCGGGTATCCTATTATTCGGGACTGGCGGCGGAAGAGATTGTCGCGCGGGACTACGAACGCCGCGGGTATCTGCTGCGCGAACAGCGCTGGCGCGGTCCGGGCGGAGAGATCGACCTGATCTTCGAAAAGGCGGGCGCGCTGGTGTTCGTCGAGGTGAAGAAGGCGCGCGACTTTGCGCTGGCGGCGGCGCGGATCACGCAGCGACAGGTTGACCGCATCCTGACGTCGGCCAGTTGCTACCTTGGACGGATGCCCGCCGGGCAGAATACCCAGATGCAGGTCGATGCCGCGCTTGTGGACGGTCGCGGCAAGATCCAGATCCTTGAAAACGCGCTGGCCTTCTAGCGCCTTGCCGTTCCGAGGTGCCTGCGCCATGTAAGGGGCTATCCAAATTGCTTGCGCGGAGCCCCCGACATGTCCCTCAAAATCGCCATCCAGATGGACCCGATCGGCCCGATCGACATCGACGCCGACAGCACCTTCCGTCTGGCCGAGGAAGCCCAGTCGCGGGGGCATTCGCTGTTCTACTACACCCCCGACCAACTGTCCTGGCGCGAGGGGAAGGTGATCGCGAATGGCTGGCCGCTGACCGTAAAGCGCGTGAAGGGCGACCATTTCGAACTGGGTGAGCGGCAGACGGTCGACCTTGCCGAATTCGACGTCGTTTGGCTGCGGCAGGATCCGCCGTTCGACATGGGCTACATCACCACGACCCACCTGCTGGAGCGGCTGATGCCCGAAACGCTGGTGGTCAACGATCCGTTCTGGGTCCGCAACTGCCCCGAGAAGCTGCTGGTGCTGCAGTTCCCCGACCTGATCCCGCCGACCCTGATCGCCCGTGACCTTGGCGCGATCCGTGCCTTCAAGGAAGAGCACGGCGACATCATCCTGAAGCCGCTGTACGGCAACGGCGGCGCCGGTGTGTTCCGGCTGGACCCCAACGACCGCAACCTGTCGTCCCTGCACGAGCTGTTCACCGGCATGAGCCGCGAGCCGCTGATTGCGCAGAAATTCCTGCCAGACGTCTCGGCCGGCGACAAGCGGGTGATCCTTGTCGACGGCGCGCCGGTCGGCGCGATCAACCGCGTCCCCCAGCCCGGCGAAACGCGGTCGAACATGCATGTCGGCGGCCGTGCCGAGAAGGTCGAGCTGACCGCCCGCGACCGAGAGATCTGCGACGCCATCGGCCCGCGCCTGAAGGAGTACGGGCAGATCTTCGTCGGAATCGACGTGATCGGCGACTATCTGACCGAGATCAACGTGACCTCGCCCACCGGCCTGCAGGAACTGGAACGCTTCGACGGCACCAATGCCGCAGGCCTGATCTGGGACGCGATCGAAGGGAAACGCGCCGGAAAATGAGCTGGCAGCTCGCCGTTCTGCGGCGGTCCCTGAAGCGGACCGCCTATCCGGTCATGGGCCGGGTGCGGAACTGGGGGATTGCCCGCACGGCCTTCCGCCTGTCGGCAAAGCTTGCCTTCCGCAGCGTGCGCGGCACCCGGTACGTGCAGGCCGAAGGCGCATTGGCGCCGGGCCTGTTCGTACGTGGCCGGGCCGAGCCGAAGCCGGGCGTGATCCTGTACCTGCATGGCGGCGCCTACATCATCGGAAGCCCCGGCACCTATTGGGAACTGGCTGGCCGCATTGCGCGGCAAACGGGGCACCGGGTGTATCTGCCCGATTACCCGCTTGCCCCCGAAGATCCGGCGCCCGCCGCCTTTCATGCCGCCGTCCTTGCGTGGGAGGCTCTGTTGGGGGATGGGCTGCGCCCGGATCAGATCGTCATCGCCGGAGACAGCGCGGGCGGCGGGCTTGCGCTGGCGCTGCTGGCGCATGCGCTGGCCGAGGGGCAGCGGCCGGCGGGGGTTGTCGCCTTCTCGCCCTGGACCGACCTGACCCTGTCCGGCAACTCGCTAAAGACCAACGCCGACACCGACGTGCTGCTGCCCGCCGCCCGCGTGCACGAGATCCGCGACCTTGTGGTGGGGGCGCTGGCCCCCGACGATCCCCGCGTCTCGCCGCTGTTCGCCCGGTTCCCCAATTGTCCGCCCGCCTTCATCGCGTGGTCCGAGACCGAGATCCTGCGCGACGACGCGGTGCGCATGGCGCGCAAGCTGCGCGACGGCGGCGCCTTCGTCGAACAGGACGTGCAGGCCGACGCGCCCCATGTCTGGCAGCTGTTTCACGGCATGGTGCCCGAGGCGAACGCGTCCCTGCACAAGGCGGCGCGGTTCATCGTTGCGGCGCTGGCGCGTCGGGAAGCCGGAAGCTGACCGCCTCGGCGACGTGGTGGCGTCCGACCGCGTCGCAGCCGTCGAGGTCGGCGATGGTCCGCGCCACCCGCAGCACCCGGTGATAGCCCCGCGCCGTCAGGCCGAACCGCTCCGCCACCTGTGACAGCAAGGCAGAGCCCGCGGAATCCGGTGTCGCGCTGGCCGCCAGCGCGGCGCCTTCGGCGTCGGCGTTGGATCGGATGCCGGGATGGTCGGCGTAGCGGGCCAGCTGCACCGCGCGCGCCTCGGCCACGCGCGCGGCGATCGTGGCCGAACAGTCGCCGTCCTCGGGCAGGTCAAGGTCGGTGTAGCAGACCGGCGGCACGTCAATGCGCAGATCGAACCGATCCATCAGCGGTCCCGAAATGCGGCCCATGTAATCCTCGCCGCAACCCGGCGCGCGGGCGCAGGCCCGGTTCGGGTCGCTGAGATAGCCGCATTTGCAGGGGTTCGCCGCCGCCACCAGCATGAACCGGCAGGGATAGCGCACATGGGCGTTCGCGCGGGCGACGACGACCTCGCCGGTCTCGATGGGCTGGCGCAGCGTCTCCAGCACCTGCCGCGAGAACTCGGGGAATTCGTCCATGAACAGCACGCCGTTGTGCGCGAGAGAGATTTCACCGGGCTTCGCGCCGCGCCCGCCGCCGACGATGGCGGCCATCGAGGCGGTGTGGTGCGGTTCGCGGAACGGCCGTGTGCGGGAAATGCCGCCCTCGTCCAGCAGTCCGGCCAGCGAGTGCACCATCGACGTTTCCAGCGCCTCGGTAGCGGACAGGGGCGGCAGGATGCCGGGCAGGCGGGCGGCGAGCATAGACTTGCCAGAGCCGGGGGTGCCGACCATCAGGACGTGATGCCGACCGGCGGCGGCGATTTCCAGCGCGCGCTTGGCGCGTTCCTGGCCCTTGACCTCGCGCAGGTCGCGGCTGCGCGCGGGGTCGGTGATCTCCCCGGGCGTGGCGGGGTCCAGCACGCGCTGGCCGGTGAAATGGGCGATGGCCTGCGCCAGTGACCCCGGCGCGATCACCGCGCAGGCGCCGACCCACGCGGCCTCGGCGCCGCAGCCTTCGGGGCAGACAAGGCTGCGGTCCTCTTCGGCGGCGGCCATCGCGGCGGGCAGGGCGCCGGTGACCGGGACAAGGTTGCCGTCCAGCGACAGCTCTCCCAGCGCGACGCAGTGTTCGACCGCGTCCTTCGGCAGAATGTCCAGCGCCGCCAGCAGCGCCAAGGCGATGGGCAGGTCGAAGTGCGAGCCTTCCTTGGGCAGGTCGGCTGGCGACAGGTTCAGCGTGATGCGCTTTGACGGCAGGGCGATCGACATCGTCGCCAGCGCCGCGCGCACCCGTTCCTTCGCCTCGGACACAGCCTTGTCGGGCAGGCCGACAAGGCTGAAGCTGGGCACGCCGGGGGCCAGCGCGCATTGCACCTCGACCATGCGCGCGTCCAGCCCTTCGAACGCCACGGTATAGGCGCGCGCGACCATTCCCTTGCCCCCGTCAGTTCGGTTTCCGAGTGGTTAACGGGTACGGCAGGGATGGTTTAGGAAGCGTTAACTGGTGCTGTCTAGAAGCGCGGTGAACTTCGGCCACGCCGCCGGGTCGTTGACGGTCTTGTCGCGGCAGAAGGCATTGCAGAAGCCAAAGACCTTACCGCCGGTTTCAAGGAAGTGGGTGACCGGATCGCCGGAATAGGGGCAGGTTTCGTTCACCGACGGTCCGCTGTCGACCGCGCGGGCGGGGATCGGCGCGGGGCCGGGCCATGCCGAGGTGGGAAGGTCCAGCGCATAGGGCACGGGATCGTACGATTTCGTCAGCCCCATCGCGCGCCAGCGGCGGAAGTCGGGCTGTGCAAGATGCGCATCGACATAGGCTTGCGCCTCGGGGCCGACGGCAAGCCCATAGCCTGCGATCCGGGCGGCCACGGGCGCATAGAACACGTCGGCCAGCGAATAGTCCCCGAACAGCCACGGCGTGTCCGAGCCGGACGCGGCCCGCGCCGTGGCCCACAGCTGTTGCACACGGTCGATGTCGGCAAGCACCGCGTCCGAGGGGGCGAAGCCGTCCCAGCGGTACAGCAGTTGCATCGCGCAGTCGCCGCGCAACGCGCCGAAGCCCGAATGCATCTCGGCCACCAGCCAGCGGGCCAGCGCCCGCAATGCGGGGTCGGCGGGCCACAGGCCGGCGTCAGGGTGCCGTTCGTGCAGCGTCTCGGCCATCGCCAGGGTGTCGGCGACCACGGTGCCTTCGGGCGTCCGCATCACGGGCACAAGCCGCGCGGGTGCCAGCGCCGAGAGATCCTCGCGCATAGTGCCATCGTACAGTCCGACCATGTGGGTCCGGACGGGGAGGCCGAAGCGGGCGAACATAAGCCAGCCGCGGAGCGACCACGAAGAAAAGCTTCGGTCGCCGATGTAAAGATCATAGGTCATAGGGCGCAGGTTAAGCGGATTGCCGCGCCGCAGAGAAACGCATTTTGAAGATGTTTTGCTTCACGGTTCGTGATTGATTTCGGACGCTCTCCACCCGCCGTCCAGTGTCAGGCGGGTGACCGACAGTGGCGCGATGCGGATCGCCAGCGTCTCGTAGGCGGACAGCCGCAACGCGCGCTGCACCTGCGTCAGGATCACGCCCATGTGGGCCACCACGATCACGTCGCCGCCGCGATGCGTGCGGGCAAGGCGGTCTGCCGCGTCGGACACGCGCGCCGACAGGGCGTTCCAGCTTTCGCCGCCGGGGGCGGGAACCGTGCCGGGGCTTTCGTGGAAGGCGCGCAGGGCGGCGGCCTGCTCGGGCGGCATCATGTCGGCCCGCTGCCCTTCCCAATCGCCGAAGTGCATTTCGCGCAGGGCGGGGTCGGCGTCCAGCCGGGGCCGGTCGCCGCGCAGGGCGTCGGCGGTGTCACGGGCGCGGCTTAAGTCGGACGAGACGACGGGCGCATCGGGCAGGTACGCCGACAGCCGCGCGATGCGGGCGGTGTCCGACAGGTCGGCGGGCAGGTCCGTCCAGCCGATCATGCCTTTCGCATGGGTCGGCCCGTGGCGGATCCACCAAAGCCGGGTCACGCCATGTATCCCGGCAGCGTGCCTTTCAGCACCAAAGGAAGCCCGGCAGCCACCAGCACCACAAGATCCGCGTCGGTCGCAAGCCTTTGATTTAGAATGCCCTGCGCGTCCGCGAACCGGCGGGCCAAAGCATTTTCAGGGACGATTCCGCTGCCGACTTCGTTCGAAACCGTGACAAGCGTCCCGTCGAAGCTAGATAGCCCGGTCAGAAGGCGGTCCGTTTCGGCCCCAAGGTCGCTTTCGTCGAGGAGGTGATTGGTCAGCCAAAGACTGGCGCAATCGAACAGGACACATGCGCCGGACGGGAGGGATCCGAGCGTTTCGACAATTTTTTTCGGCTCTTCCACGGTCCGCCAACCGGCCCCCCGGCGGTCCTTGTGGGTCTTTATTCTGTCTTTCATTTCAAGGTCATAGGCCTGCGCACTGGCAATGTACGTCCAAGGCGCCGGGCAGCCTGTGACAAGCCGTTCGGCAAAAAATGATTTCCCGGATCGGGAACCACCTAGGACGAGTGCGCGTTGGAAGGACATCAAAATGCGCCGATTGATCTGGGACCGGGGCCGATCCGTAACAGCATCATCGGTAAATTATAAGTACTCCGCGTCCGCGGACTGGCTTGGGGGCCGAAGACAGACATGCCATTTGATGGATTCAACGACCAAACCCTTCCGCGCCGTGCCATGCAGGCTGAACTTCTGGATGCGGAAACCGAGCTGAGGCTGGCCTACGCCTGGCGCGACGATCGCGACGAAGCGGCCCTTCACCGACTGATCAACGCTTACATGCGCCTCGCCATTTCTATGGCGGCGAAGTTCAAGCGGTATGGCGCCCCGATGGGCGACCTGATCCAGGAAGCCGGGCTTGGCCTGATGAAAGCGGCGGACAAGTTCGACCCCGATCGCGGCGTCCGCTTCTCGACCTACGCAGTTTGGTGGATCAAGGCCTCGATCCAAGACTACGTGATGCGGAACTGGTCGATGGTGCGGACGGGTTCGACCTCTTCCCAGAAATCGCTGTTCTTCAACATGCGCCGCGTTCAGGCCCGGCTGGAACGTGAAGCCGCCGCAGAAGGTCGCACGCTGGAACGCCACGTGATGCGCGAGCTGATCGCGACCGAGGTGGGCGTGCCGCTGCACGACGTCGAACTGATGGAAGGCCGTCTGTCCGGCTCGGATTTCTCGCTGAACGCGACCCAGTCGGTCGAGGACGAAGGCCGCGAGTGGATCGACACGCTGGAAGACGACAGCGCGCAAGCCTCGGAGACGGTTCAGAAGCACAAGGACAACGACGTCCTGCGCACGTGGCTGGTGACGGCGCTGAGCGGGCTGAACGACCGCGAGCGGTTCATCGTCAAGGAACGCAAGCTGCGCGACGACCCGCGCACGCTGGAAAGCCTTGGCAACGAACTGGGCCTGTCGAAAGAGCGGGTGCGCCAGCTTGAGGCTGCGGCCTTCGGCAAGATGCGCAAAAGCCTTGAGTCCCAGTCGCGCGAAGTGCACCACTTCTTCGCATGACACCTACCGAATTTCTTGCTGCGGCCGCCGTTTTCTCGGCGGCCGTTTCGTTTGCGGGCACCGCTTCGGCAGCAGAGGTCGGCGCCGCGGATCTAAACGATCTGCCCGAGGCAGAGATCTACGTGCTGGGCGAGATCCACGACAATCCGGCGCACCATCTGACTCAGGCGACGGTGGTCGGCGCCGGTGTCGCCGCCGTGGTGTTCGAGATGCTGACGCCGCAGCAGGCGGAGGGCTGGCAGCCCGGTCTTGCGGGTGACGCCGCCGCGCTGGGCACGGCGCTGCAGTGGTCCGATGGCTGGCCGGACTTCGCGATCTATTACCCTATCTTCGAGGCGATCGGGGACGCCGCCGTTTACGGCGCGGCCCTTCCGCGCGAGGATGTGCGGCAGGCGATCTCGGTCGGCGCGGCGACTGTCTTCGGCGATGGCGCCGGGCGGTTCGGGCTGGACCTGCCGTTGCCCGCCGAAGAGACCGCGCTGCGCGAAGCCGACCTGAACGACGCCCACTGCGGCGCACTGCCGGTCGAGATGCTGCCCGGAATGCTCGAGGCGCAGCGCCTGCGCGATGCGGCCTTCGCGCGCGCCGCGTTGTTGGCGTTGGAAGAGACCGGCGGCCCGGTTGCGGTGATCACCGGCAACGGCCATGCCCGCCGCGACTGGGGCGTGCCGCGTGCGCTGGCGACCGCCGCGCCCGATGTGTCGGTCCTGTCGCTGGGCCAGTTCGAGACGACCGCGCCCGACGCGCCGCCTTTCGACGTCTGGGTTGTGACCGACCCGGCAGAGCGCGACGACCCCTGCGCCGCCTTCGCCGGGTGACAGGCGCCGCCCGACCGGCGCGGGGCGGGCATGCTTGAGTTCGCCCCAGCCTCGGCGTAGACCTGTCAGCAGGCAATTTCTGACCGGAAAGCCGAGGGATACATGCTCGCGGGCAAGCGGATTCTCCTGATCGTCGGCGGCGGTATCGCGGCCTTCAAGTCGCTGGACCTGATCCGGCGTCTGCGCGAACGCGGCGCGACCGTCGTTCCCGTGCTGACCAAGGCCGCAGAGGAATTCGTGACGCCGCTGTCGGCGTCCGCACTGGCGGCGCAGAAGGTCTACCGCGACCTGTTCGACCTGACGGACGAAGCCGAGATGGGTCATATCGAGCTGTCGCGCGACGCCGACCTTCTGGTCGTGGCGCCCGCCACCGCCGATCTGATGGCGAAGATGGCGAACGGGCACGCGAACGACCTTGCCTCGACCTTGCTTTTGGCCACCGACAAGCGGGTGCTGATCGCGCCCGCGATGAACGTGCGCATGTGGGATCATCCCGCCACCCAGCGCAACCTGACGACACTGACGTCCGACGGCGTTCTGGTCTGTGGCCCGAACGAGGGCGACATGGCCTGCGGCGAACATGGGCCGGGCCGCATGTCGGAACCGCTGGAGATCGTCGCCGCAGTCGAGGCTGCGTTGGCCGACGGGCCGCTGAAGGGGCGGCATATCGTCGTGACCTCGGGGCCGACGCACGAACCAATCGACCCGGTGCGTTACATCGCGAACCGTTCGTCGGGGGCGCAGGGCACTGCTCTGGCGCGGGCGCTGGCGGCGCTGGGGGCCGATGTGACCTTTGTCACCGGCCCCGCGACCGTGCCGCCGCCCGACGGCGTGAAGGTGGTGAAGGTGCAGACCGCACGCGAGATGCTGGCGGCGGTTCAGACCGCGCTGCCCGCCGACGCCGCCGTTTTCGCCGCCGCCGTCGCGGATTGGCGCATGGCCGAGGATCACGGCCAGAAGATCAAGAAGGACGGCAGCGGCGCACCGCCCGTGCTGTCCTTTGCCGAGAACCCGGACATCCTTGCCACGGTGTCGCAGATGAAGGCCGAACGACCGAAGCTGGTGGTCGGCTTCGCCGCCGAAACGGAAAAGGTCGAGGCGCACGCCACCGCCAAGCGGCAGCGCAAGGGATGCGACTGGATCGTGGCGAACGACGTGTCGCCCGAGACGGGGATCATGGGCGGCGACGAGAACGCCGTCGTTCTGATCACCGACGCGGGCGCCGACCGCTGGCCGCGGATGCGCAAGTCGCTGGTCGCGAACCGTCTGGCCGAGCTGATCGCGGAGGCGTTGGCGCAGTGAACTTTCCGCCTCCGGCGGGGATATTTCCGGTCAGAAGAAGCAAATGGATGCACGAGAGGAAGTGACGTGAGCGGACCGATCCTGCGCGTTCTGCGCGATGACTGGGCGGATGCGGATGTTCCGCTGCCGTCCTACGAGACGACGGGCGCGGCAGGCGCCGATATCCGCGCGAACCTGAAGCCCGAGGACCGCGACGCCGGGTTGGTGCTGGCGCCGGGCGCGCGGGCGCTGGTGCCGACCGGGCTGCGGCTGGAGATCCCCGAGGGGTTCGAGGTGCAGATCCGCGCGCGGTCCGGGCTGGCGTTCAAGAACGGGATCGGGTTGCCGAACGCTCCGGGCACGATCGACGCCGACTATCGCGGCCCGCTGGGCGTGCTGCTGGTCAACTGGGGCGCCGAGCCCTTCACGGTGGTCCACGGCGAGCGCATCGCACAGATGATCGTCGCGCCGGTGGTGCAGGCGCAGTTCGACCTTGTCGAGGCGCTGGGCGAGACGGTGCGCGGCGCGGGCGGCTTCGGGTCGACGGGCCGGGGCTGATGGTCTGGTTCCTCGTTCTTGCGGCGGGGCTGTGGTTCCTTGGCGGTCGTCTGGATGCGCCGCGCAACGCGCGGTGGCTGATGATCGCGCTGCTGTACGTTGCGATCCTTGCGCTGCTGGTCGTGACCCCGCGCGGCGGTGGCTTTGCGCAGGCGATGGGCGGCAGCGTCGGCGAGTGGCTGGTCCTTGGCACGCTGGCGCTGGCGGTGTGGGGCTATTCGATGGTGCTTGGCCGTCTGAAGCGGCGCGCCGTCGCGGGCGAGGCTAAGGTCGAGGCGGATGTCGCTGCCGCGTCGCCGCAGGGCAGCCTGTTCGCACCGGGCGAGATCGACCGCTATGCCCGCCATATCATCCTGCGCGAGATCGGCGGGCCGGGGCAGGCGGCGCTGAAGAAGGCCAGCGTGCTTGTGGTCGGCGCCGGGGGGCTTGGGTCTCCGGCGTTGTTGTACCTTGCGGCGGCCGGTGTCGGACGGATCGGCGTTATCGACGCGGACGTGGTCGAGGCGACGAACCTGCAGCGTCAGGTGATCCACGCCGATGCGCGGATCGGGCAGCCCAAGGTGTTTTCCGCCGAAGCCGCGATGAAGGCGGTGAACCCGTACGTCGACGTGCGGCCCTACAACCGTCGCCTGACGCCCGAGGTCGCAGAGACGCTGGTGGCCGAGTATGACGTCGTGCTGGACGGAACGGACAATTTCGACACCCGTTACGCGGTGAACGCGGCCTGCGTGGCGGCGGGCGTCCCGCTGGTGTCGGGTGCGCTGACCCAATGGGAGGGGCAGCTAAGCGTGTTTCACCCGGCGTCCGGCGCGCCCTGCTATCGCTGCATCTTCCCCGAGGCCCCTGCGGCGGGGCTTGCGCCGTCCTGCGCCGAGGCGGGTGTGCTGGGGCCGCTGCCCGGAGTGGTGGGGTCGATGATGGCTGTCGAGGCGGTCAAACATATCACCGGCGCCGGACAGGGGCTGGTGGGGTCGATGATGATTTACGACGCGCTATGGGGCGAGACGCGCACCATCGGCGTGAAACGACGCGAAGGATGCGAGACATGCGGAACGGCCTGAACCTGCGCTGGGCAGAGGTCGAAGAGGTCGAGCCGCTGGCGCAGATGTGGCGCGCCGCGTGGCGCGACGGGCATCTTGGCCACGTTCCAGAGGCGCTGGTGACGCAGCGCACGCCCGAGCTGTTCGTGCAGCGCGCGCGGGACAACCTTGCCCGGATGAAGGTTGCCGGTCCGGTTGGGCGTCCGCTGGGCCTTTGCATCGTCGACGAAGACCAGCTGTACCAGCTGTTCGTCGCGGCCGAGGCGCGGGGCACCGGGCTGGCCGGGCTTTTGTTGCGGGATGCGGAAACGCGCATGGCCGAGGACGGGGTGCGCCGGGCGTGGCTGAAATGCGCGGTGGGCAACGCGCGGGCCGCCGCCTTCTATCGCCGCAACGGCTGGGAACTGGAACGCACCGCCGAGACGAGGTTCGGGCAGGAGGTCGGCGACGGCATCCCGGTCGAGACGTGGGTGTTCGCCAAGACGCTGTAGGCGCTTGCGCGGGGGGCGGTTGCCGCCATAGGCTTCGGGGCAGACATATTGTCCCGCCAGGAGATTTCCCGAAATGAACCGCCGTCAGATCCTTGCCGCCGCGCTGGCCGCAGGCGCCGCCCTTTCCCCTGCCGCCCATGCCCAGGACGGGCTTCCCGACCTTGAAGGCCGTACCGTCGTGATCGCGACAGAGAACGCCTATCCCCCGCTGCAGTTCGTCGACCCCGCCAGCGGCGATCCGATCGGCTGGGAATACGACGCGATGGCCGAGATCGCCGAGCGGCTGAACTTCACCGTCGAGTACGAGACGATCAGCTGGGACGCGATGATCCCCGCCGTGGCCGAGGGGCAGTTCGACCTTGGCATGACCGGCATCACGATCCGCGACGACCGGGCCGAGGTGGTCGACTTCTCGGACGCCTACATGCGGTCCGAGATGGTCATGCTGGTGCGTGGCGACGAGGACCGGTTCTCGGACGCTGCCGGGTTCGCCGCCGACAGCGACCTGCTGGTCGCCGCCCAGCCCGGGACCACGCCGTTCTACGTGGCGGTCTATGACGTTCTGGACGGTGACGAAGCGAACCCGCGCGTAAAGCTGTTCGAAACCTTCGGCGCGGGCGTTCAGGCGCTGCGCACCGGCGACGTCGATCTTGTGCTGACCGACGGCACCGCGGGCGAGGGCTATGTCAGCACCTCGGACGGCGCGCTGAAGATCGTGGGCGAGAAGCTGGGAACCGAGGATTTCGGTTTCATCTTTCCCAAGGGATCGGACCTTGTCGAACCGATCAACGCGGCCATCGCCGCGATGAAGGAAGACGGGACCATCGATGCGCTGAACAAAACGTGGTTCCTTGATTACAAGATGGGTGGCTGATACGTCGCGCGCCGCCTGCAAGACCCCGGAGCGCCGCGCGTGATCCCGTCCCCGAAGAACGACAAGGACTTTCCCTGGTGGCTTCTGGTCGCCGGGGCGATCGCCGCGTGGATGATCTTCGAGATCGTGACGGACGACCTGTACACGCAGGTTTTGCGCACGCTGTCGCGGGGTATCGGCATTACCATCTTCGTCACGCTGGTCGGGTTCTTCTCGGCCTGCGTGATCGGGCTGATGCTGGCGTCGGCCTGCCTGTCGAAATACATCGTGCTGCGGCAGTCCGCGCGGTTCTACATCGAGATCGTGCGCGGCATTCCGATCATCGTGCTGCTGCTGTACGTGGCCTTCGTCATCGCCCCTGCGCTGGTGGCCGCGTGGAACTGGGCGGCGACGGGGCTGGGGTTCGAGCCGATCCGGACCCGCGACTTCCCGCTGTTGTGGCGGGCGATCCTTGCGCTGACCATCGGTTATTCGGCCTTCATCGCCGAAGTGTTCCGCGCCGGGCTGCAATCGGTGGACGAGGGGCAGATCGAGGCGGCCGAGGCGCTGGGCCTGTCCGGCTGGCAGCGGTTCCGCCACATCGTGTTCCCGCAGGCGTTCCGCATGATCCTGCCGCCGCTTGGGAACGACTTCGTCGCGATGGTGAAGGACAGCTCGCTGGTGTCGGTGCTGGGGGTGACGGACATCACCCAGCTGGGCAAGGTCACGGCTGCGGGGAACTTTCGGTATTTCGAGACCTACAACGTCGTGGCGCTGATCTACCTGATGATGACGGTCACCCTGTCCTTGGGATTGCAGCGGCTGGAACGGCGGTTGCGGGCCAAGCGCACGGAATAGGGCGTTTCCCACTGGCAGGCCCGGCGCGGGCTTCCTAGGTTCTGTGCAACACCAAAGGAGTCCCCCATGACGAACCCGCTACTCGAAGACTGGTCCACGCCCTTCGACATGCCGCCCTACGACCGGATCACGGACGACGACTATGCCGAGGCGTTCGAGGTTGCGATGTCCGAGGCGCGGGAGAACATCGCCGCGATTGCCGACAACCAAGAAGCCCCGACCTTCGCCAACACCATCGAGGCGCTGGAGCGCGCCGACGAGACGCTAAGCAAGGTGCTGTCCGCCTTCTATGCGATCGCAGGCGCGGACAGTAACGACAAGCGAGAGGCGCTACAGCGCGAGTTCTCGCCCAAGCTGGCGGCCTACGGGTCCGAGATCACGATGAACAAGGCGCTGTACGACCGGATCGCCGCGCTGTGGGAACAGAAGGACAAGCTGGACCTGACCGACGAGCAAAAGCGCGTGCTTTACCTGACGCATCGCGGTTTCGTGCGGGCGGGGGCACAGCTGGACGGTGCGGAGCGCGACCGGCTGAAAGAGGTCAAGCAACGGCTGGCCGTGCTGGGCACCGAGTTCACCCAGAACCTGCTGGCCGATGAACGGTCGTGGTTCATGGAACTGTCCGAGGACGACCTGGAGGGGCTGCCGGGTTTCGTGGTCGACAGCGCCCGTGCTGCGGGCGAGGAAAAGGGGGCAGACGGCCCGGTCGTGACCCTGTCGCGGTCGCTGATCGTGCCGTTCCTGCAATTCTCTCCGCGTCGCGAACTGCGCGAACGGGCGCACCGCGCGTGGACCTCACGCGGGATGAACGGCGGCAAGACCGACAACCGCGAGATCGCGGGCGAGATCCTGAAGCTGCGCGAAGAGCGGGCGAACCTTCTGGGGTACGCCAACTTCGCCGAGTACAAGCTGGAGACCGAGATGGCCAAGTCGCCCGAGGCGGTGCGCGATCTGCTGTTGCAGGTCTGGAAGCCCGCCAAGGCAGCGGCCGAGGCCGACGCCGCCGTCCTGACCGACATGCTGCACGAGGACGGGATCAACGGCGATCTAGAGGCGTGGGACTGGCGGTATTATTCGGGCAAACGGCGCAAGCTGGAACACGACCTCGACGAGGCCGAGCTGAAGCCGTACCTGCAACTGGACCGCATGATCGAGGCTGCGTTCACTTGCGCCAACCGCCTGTTCGGGCTGGAATTCCGCCCGCTTGATGTGCCCGGCTATCACCCTGACGTGCGGACCTTCGAGGTTCTGCGTGACGGCAAGCACCTTGCCGTGTTCATCGGCGACTATTTCGCGCGCGGGTCCAAGCGGTCCGGCGCGTGGTGTTCCGCGATGCGGTCGCAGCAGAAGCTGGCAGGTGACATCCGGCCCATCGTCATCAACGTGTGCAACTTCGCGAAGCCGGAAAAGGGCAAGCCCGCGCTGCTGTCATACGATGACGCCCGCACCCTGTTCCACGAATTCGGCCACGCGCTGCACCAGATGCTGTCCGACGTGACCTATGAATCGATCTCGGGCACCTCGGTCGCGCGGGACTTCGTCGAGCTGCCCAGCCAGCTGTACGAACACTGGTTGGAAGTCCCCGAGGTTCTGGGCGAGTTCGCGACCCACGCCGAAACGGGCGAGCCGATGCCGAAGGACCTGCTGGACCGTCTGCTGGCCGCAACCAGCTATGACAGCGGTCATGCCACGGTGGAATACGTCGCCTCGGCGCTGGTCGATCTGGAATTCCACGATGGCGGCGCCCCCGCCGACGCGATGACGCGGCAGCAAGAGGTTCTGGACGACCTTGGGATGCCCAAGGCGATCGGGATGCGCCACGCGACGCCGCATTTCGCGCACGTCTTCTCGGGCGACGGCTATTCCTGCGGCTACTACAGCTACATGTGGTCCGAAGTGATGGACGCCGACGCGTTCGAGGCGTTCAAGGAAAACGGCGGTGCCTTCGATCCGACGATGGCGAAAAAGCTGGAGGACAACATCCTGTCCGCTGGCGGCATCGAAGAGGCCGACGTCCTGTACACCCGGTTCCGTGGCAAGATGCCGGGGGTCGAGGCGCTGCTGAAAGGCCGCGGTCTGATCGACGCCGCCTGATCGACGCCGCATGATCGCGAATAGGTGCTGGCGGGCCTCTCCGCCGGCACCGCTTTGCCCGCCATCGGCCCGGACGCAGGCGCGTGCGCAAACTGCCTTGTGTTCCATCAGCCCTGCCCGAAAACGCGACATCCGGCTGATCGTGGCCGCGTGTCGGACCTTCGAAATGTGAAATCTCGGTTACAGGCGGAACCGACCGTTAACGCTCACAGTTTACGTGTCAGAGTGTTGGTGCATGGCAAGGGAAAAGACATGGCCGATCAATCTGACATCTGGGTATTGGAACGTGCGTTCTGGCTGGATTCGCCGGAATTCTGCCGGTCTCACATGGCGCAGGATGCCCTGATCGAATTCATGCCGCCGGTCGGGCGCATCCCGATCCAGGACCTGCAGGCGCGCCTTGCTGCGGAACCGCAGCTTTCGATGGTGGAATTCGACGAGGCCGAGGAAACCGACGACGGCTGCGAGGCGGTGCTTTCGTACCGCGCGGCGGGCTGGGGTGCTGAACTCCGCCCCGTGGTCGCGCGCTGTACCAGCCGCTACCGGCGCGAGGCTGGCGCGTGGCGGATGATCGGGCACCAGAGGGTGCCGCAGTAACCGTCACTTCTTGGGCTTGAAGGGCTCCATCCCCGCGCGGGCCAGTTCATCGGCGCGCTCGTTTTCCTCGTGGCCCGCGTGGCCCTTGATCCACTTCCACGTCACGTTGTGCCGCTTCTGCGCCTCGTCCAGCCGCTGCCACAGTTCGACATTCTTCACCGGCTTCTTCGCGGCGGTTTTCCAACCGTTCCGCTTCCACCCGTGGATCCAGCCGGTCACCCCGTTCTTCACGTAGGCGCTGTCGGTCACCACCGTGATCTCGCTGGATCGCCCAAGGGCTTCCAGCGCGCTGATCGCGGCCATCAGCTCCATCCGGTTGTTCGTGGTCGCGGCCTCGCCGCCGTTCAGCGTGCGTTCCTTGACCACGCTGTCGCCGTCCTTGGCAAGCAGCAGAACACCCCAGCCACCGGGGCCGGGATTACCGGAGCACGCTCCGTCGGTGTAGGCGTATAGATCGGGCATGGGGGGCGATTACCAACGGCTGCGAAGGGCGGCAAGCGGGATCGAGCGTCACACGAAGACGGCGGTGGCAAGGCAGGCGACGACAACCGCCGTCAGCCCGCCGCGCAGGCGCATCCACCACGACGGCGCAAGGTCGTGGCGCCAGAACACCCAGTCGATCCCCAGCAGTCCGATGAACCCAAGGATCAGATAGGACGCGGCGGTGACCGCGCCGCCGCCCACGAAGAAGAAGGCCCAAAGCGCCGGCAGCACCGACAGGCCATAGCAGATCGCGGCGGCCTCGCCGGTGGCGCGGGTCGAAAAGCCCCACAGCACCCCGGACATGAAGGCCAAGATGATCGTGCCGTAGGACAGCATGACATACGGGCCAAGGAACCGGGGGCCCAGCGTCCGAAAGCTGAAAGCGGCAAGGTCCGCAGACAGCACCGTCAGCGCGCCCCAGACGAAGGGGATCAGGCCGGCGATGCCAAGGATCAGGGCGGGGCGGGGGATACGGTCAGGCATGGGACAGCAGGAAGATCCAAGGTTCGGGGTGGCCGGCCAACCCTGCGCTTTCGCCCTGACGCATGTCGACCGGGGTGAACCCGGCACCGGCCAGCTGATCGCGCAGGTCCTCCTCGGCGTGATAGGTGTAGTGGCGGCCAAGGCTGTCGGGGCCTTCGCCGTCGCCCAGCTTCATGGCCAGCCCGAATGGCGCGCCCGGCGTCGCGGCCGCGTGCAACTGCGACAGGTGGCGCGGGAAGTCTCCGCGCGGGGCGTGCAGCAGCGAAAAGCTGGCCCAGATGCCGTCAAAGGTGCCAAGCGTCGGGATGTCCTCGAACAGGGCCTGCCGGGCGGTCACGCCGGGGCGGCCTTGCGCCATCGCCACCATCTCGGCCGAGCCGTCGACGGCCAGCACGTCGTGCCCGGCGGCGGCGATCCGTTCGGATTCGTGCCCCGGACCGCAGCCAAGGTCCAGAACACGGCTGCCCGGCCGCAGCACCTTCAGGAACAGCGCAAGACCCGCAAACTCGACCCCGCTGGCCATCTTGCGATAGTCCTCTGCCATGCGGTCGTAGACCGTCAGGGTGGGGTTGCCGGTCATGCGCGTTCCAGTGCCAGTCGGCCCGCAAGCAGCACGAAGATCGCCGCGAAAGACCGGTTGAGCCAGCGCATGGCGCGGGCGCTGGACAGCAGCCACGCGCGGGCCTGTGCCGCGAACAGGCCGTAGACGGTGAAGATGCCGAAGGTCAGCGCCATGAACACGGCCCCAAGCTCTGCCATTTCGCGGGTCGCGGTGGCGGGATCGCCGGACAGGAAGGGCGGCAGCAGGGCAAGGAAAAAGATCGACAGCTTCGGGTTCAGCACGTTCAGCAGAACCGCGCGCCACGCAACCCGCAGGCCGGGCTCGCGCTGCCGGTTCTCTTGCACGGCCAGCGTTCCGCCGGCGCGCACCGCCTGCCATGCCAGCCACAGCAGATAGGCGACGCCCGCGACCTTCACCAGCGTGAACAGCAGGGCCGAGGCATGCAGCACGGCCGCAAGGCCAAGCGCCGCGGCGGCGATGTGCGGGACGATCCCCAGCGTGCAGCCGAACGCGGCCCAGACCGAGGGCCAGCGTCCCTGACCCAGCCCGATGGCAAGCGTGTAGATCACGCCGGTGCCCGGGATCAGGCAGACGACGAGGGCGGTCAGAAGGAATTCGGCGGTCATGGAAGGGTCTCCGGAGTTCGCCCGACCCTTGCGCGGTCGTCGCGCCGCGTCAACAACTCAGGCCGGTTCGCGCAGGACCCGGGGCACCTTGAATTCGACCCGCTCGACCGCCGTCTCGACGGGTTCCACCGTTACGTCATAGCGGTCGCGGAACGCGTCGATCACCTCGTTCACCAGCACCTCGGGCGCGCTTGCCCCCGCAGTGATGCCGACCGAGCGGATGCCGTCCAACGCGCGCCAGTCGATGTCGGTCGCCCGTTGCACCAGCTGGGAATACGAGCAGCCCGCCGAGGCGCCCACTTCGACCAGCCGCTTGGAGTTCGACGAGTTCGGCGCGCCGATCACAAGGATCGCGTCCACCTTCGGCGCGATGGCCTTCACCGACTCTTGCCGGTTGGTGGTGGCATAGCAGATGTCTTCCTTGTGCGGCCCCACGATGGCCGGGAACCGCGCCTTCAGCGCCGCGACGATCCCGGCGGTGTCGTCCACCGACAGCGTGGTCTGCGTGATGAACGCCAGCTTCGCGGGGTCGCGCGGTTCAAGCCCGGCAACGTCGGCCTCTGTCTCGACCAGCAACACCTCGCCTTCGGGAAGCTGGCCCATCGTGCCCAGCGTCTCGGGGTGGCCAGCGTGACCGATCATCACCATCTGCAGTCCGTTGGCATGGTGCCGCTCGGCCTCGATATGGACCTTCGACACAAGCGGGCAGGTGGCGTCGACATAGACCATCTCGCGCCGCGCCGCCTCTGCCGGGACGGCCTTGGGCACGCCGTGGGCCGAAAAGATCACGGGGCGGTCGGCCGGGCATTCGTCGAGTTCCTCGACAAAAACCGCGCCCAGTTCGCGCAGGCTGTCGACCACGTACTTGTTGTGCACGATCTCGTGCCGCACGTAGACCGGCGCGCCCCATTTCTCGAGCGCCATCTCGACGATCTTGATCGCGCGGTCGACACCGGCGCAGAAACCGCGGGGCGCGGCGAGGTATAGGGTAAGCTTGTCTTTGGTCATCTTGTGCGGAACCTATGTGCGGCCAGCGTCTGTGTCGAGGGCGAGCTGATATGTCGAGGTCACGATGCCGGACGCGAAGGCGCGGGTCTCGAGGTGCTTCAGCGGCAAGTCGCCGTTCAGGCTGCCGAACAGCGGTATGCCAGAGCCAATCAGCACAGGAAGGCGGCTGATCACGATCTCGTTCACCAGCCCCTCGCGCAGGAAGCTGCGGCAAAGTTCCGCGCCGCCGATGTTCACACGGGTGAAACCGGCCCCGCGCATTTGCCCGACCACCTCGGCCGGGCTGCCGCCCGTCAGGACGACCTTGTCCCGCAGCGTGCGCGGCACGTCGTCGGGGGTCAGGCTGCGGCTCATGACCCAGACCGGCTTGTCATAGGGCCAGCCATACAGATCCATCAGCGTCTCGAAGGAACCGCGCCCGATCAGATAGGCGTCCGTCGCCGCCTCGATGATGTCGCGGCCGTGGTCCTCGGCGGCCTGTCCGGGGATCTCGGTCCAGTCCAGCGCACCGTTTTCGCGCGCGATGAAACCATCAAGACTGGTCGCCGTCGCGATGTAGGTCTTCATGCCGCACTCCGGATGGTCGTCTGGCGGCCTTCTGGCCGCTTGGCGCCTGCGCGTCCAGCCCGTCGCACCAAGAACCCCCAAATGAGAAACGCCCCACCGGGAGTGACCGGCGGGGCGTTTCGAAAACGCATTCGCGCATGTGGATCAGTCCACGGTCTCTTCTGCGTTGTCTGCCGGTTCCCGCGGTTCGCGCGGGGGACGGCCGATCACTTCCTTAAGCTCGTCGAGCTCGATGAAGTTGTCGGCCTGACGCCGCAGTTCATCGGCAATCATCGGCGGCTGCGAGCGGATTGTCGAAACAACCGACACCCGAACGCCTTTTCGTTGAAGAGCCTCGACCAGCGGGCGGAAATCGCCGTCGCCGGAAAACAGCACGATGTGATCGACATGGGCCGCAAGCTCCATAGCATCGACAGTAAGTTCGATGTCCATGTTGCCTTTGACCTTACGCCGTCCTTGGCTGTCGATGTACTCTTTCGCGGGTTTCGTCACCATCGAGAAACCGTTGTAGTGGAGCCAGTCAACCAGCGGACGGATCGGCGAATAGTCGTCGTTTTCCAGCAAAGCCGTGTAGTAGAAGGCCCGCAGAAGCTTGCCGCGCCGCATAAATTCCTGGCGCAACAGCTTATAATCGATATCGAATCCCAGCGACTTGGCGGCCGCGTACAGGTTCGAACCGTCGATGAACAGCGCAAGCCGTTCGTCTTTGTAGAACATATATATCGCCCCTTCGACAATGCGTTCCGCCAATGTGTTTCCGTGAGTGAGATTGCAAACAATCGTTCTGGCGAAACTGGCATGTAAAATAAGCTGAATTTCCACGCTCGCAAGACGCCAGAAGGGTCAAATGCTTCATAATTCCGTAACGTCCGATGCATTAATGGACAGGCCGCCTTGCACTCGGGGATGCGCGTCCCTTGCGCAACGGCACGCCCGTCGTGGTCCTGGCCGATCATATCTACTGATTCGGCGGGGTCCGCTGCGTCGCGGAGGACCGTCCCGCACGGGTCATTTTTGCCGCCCGCACGGGGCCCGGTCCCGGCTGCGGGCCACGAACCCGGCGCCAACTGGGCGCAGACGTGCCGTCAGAGCCTTGTAGATCACGCCGTTTTGCCGCGATCGCCTTGTCAACAGGGGTGGATGCGCGTAATAAAGCCTTTCGACATCTCCCCCAGTTTAGGATTGGAGCAGACATGGCCCGCGTTACGGTCGAAGATTGCGTTGACAAGGTACCGAACCGGTTCGAGCTGGTGATGCTTGCCGCTCACCGCGCGCGCGAGATCTCCTCGGGTGCCCCGATCACCGTGGATCGCGACAACGACAAGAACCCTGTCGTGTCCCTGCGCGAGATCGCCGAGGAAACCCAGCAAGCCGAAGATCTGCGCGAGCGCATGATCGAAAGCAACCAAACCCAGATCGAGGTCGACGAGCCGGAAGAAGACGCGATGGCGCTGCTGATGGGCGCCGAGCAGGACAAACCGGCCGAGGACGACATGTCCGAAGAGAAACTGCTGCGCGCCCTGATGGAAGCGCAGGAGCCCAAGTAAGGGCCTTTGAAGGGGTGACGTGACATGGCGCTGGACCGCCTGATCGAGGTCGACGACCTGATCGACAGGGTCCGCGCCTATAACCCCCGCACCAACGCACAACTGATCCGTGCCGCCTATGAATACGGCGGCCGGATGCATGCCGGTCAGTTCCGGCAGTCGGGCGAGCCCTATTTCACCCACCCGGTCGCCGTGGCCTCTATCCTGACAGAGATGCGGCTGGACGATGCGACCATCATCACCGCGCTGCTGCACGACACGATCGAGGATACCCGTTCCACCTACACAGAGGTGACCGAACGGTTCGGCGCGCACATCGCCGAGTTGGTCGATGGTGTGACCAAGCTGACGAACCTTCAGCTGTCCTCGTCCGAAAGCAAGCAGGCCGAGAACTTCCGCAAGCTTCTGATGGCGATGTCCAAGGACCTTCGGGTGATCTTGGTGAAGCTGGCGGACCGTCTGCACAACATGCGGACCATCAAGTCGATGCGCACCGAAAAGCAGGTGCAAAAGGCGCGCGAAACGATGGACATCTACGCGCCGCTTGCCGGCCGGATGGGCATGCAGTGGATGCGCGACGAGCTAGAGGACCTGTCCTTCGCCGTTCTGAACCCCGAAGGGCGCAACTCGATCATGCGCCGCTTCATCCGGCTAGAGCGCGAGACCGGCGATGTGGTCAAGAAGATCACCGCCGACATCCGCAAGGAACTGAAGAAGGCCGGGATCGATGGCGAGGTGCGCGGCCGCGCCAAGAAGCCTTATTCGATCTGGCGCAAGATGCAGGAAAAGGGCCTGTCGTTCTCGCGGCTCAGCGACATCTACGGCTTCCGCATCTTGTGCGCGAACGAGGCGGAATGTTACGCGATCCTCGGCGCCATGCACCAGCGGTGGCGCGCGGTGCCGGGGCGGTTCAAGGACTATATCAGCCAGCCCAAGTCGAACGGCTATCGCTCGATCCACACCACCGTGTCGGGGCGTGACGGGCGCCGCGTGGAAATCCAGATCCGCACCTTCCAGATGCACGATGTGGCAGAGGCCGGCGTTGCCGCGCACTGGTCCTATCGCGACGGTGTGCCGTCCGAGAACCCGTTCGCCGTCGATCCGAAGAAATGGATCACCTCGCTGACCGAACAGTTCGAGGCCGCCGAGGACCACGACGAATTCCTCGAGCATGTGAAGCTGGAAATGTACGCCGACCAGGTGTTCTGCTTCACGCCCAAGGGCGACGTGGTGAAGCTGCCGCGTGGTGCGACGCCGCTGGATTTTGCCTATGCCATCCACACCCGGATCGGCGACAGCTGCGTCGGCGCGAAGGTCGACGGGATGCGCGTGCCGCTGTGGACCCGCCTGAAGAACGGCCAAAGCTGCGAGATCATGACCGCCGCCGGACAGCGCCCGCAGTCGACGTGGATCGATATCGTCGTGACCGGCCGCGCCAAGGCAGCCATCCGTCGCAGCCTGCGCGAGGAAGATCGCGAACGGTTCGTCAAGCTGGGCTGGGAACTGGCGCGCGTTGCGTTCGAGCATGTCGGCAAACGCGCCTCGCAAAAGGCGCTGGACACCGCCGCCCGCCACATGGGGCTGGGCGAGGCAAGCGAACTGCTGGCGCGGCTGGGCTCGGCAGAGCTGACCGCGCGCGAGGTCGTGTCGGCGTTGTACCCCGACCTTGGCGGAGAGGCGCCGGACGAGATCGACGTAGCGCGCTCGGTCATCGGGCTGGGCCCGGACCAAAGCTTTGAACGCGCGCAGTGCTGTCAGCCTGTGCCGGGCGAACGCATCGTCGGCATCTCGTACCGCGGCAAGGGCGTCATCGTGCACGCCATCGACTGCCCGGCGCTGGAGGAATTTCAGGACGAGCCCGGTCGCTGGGTCGACCTGCACTGGCACTCGGGGAACCACCCCGCTGCCCATACGGTGAGCCTTGACCTAACGATAAGCAACGATGCCGGGGTGCTGGGGCATATTTGCACATTGATCGGCGAGCAGAAGGCCAATATCTCTGATCTGCATTTCGCGGACAGGAAACCGGACTTTTATCGCCTGATTATTGACGTCGACCTGCGGGATGCTGAGCACCTTCATGCGGTTATGCTGGCCGTCGAGGCAGAAAGCGACGTCGCTTCGATCAGTCGATATCGGGACCTGAACCGACGGCCCTAAGAGGGGAATAGGCAGACTGTGGTCTTCAAGCGCCGGACGCCACGCACCTGGCTGCAGGTCATAGCAGAAGGCTTCTGGCCGCGCGGCGGCTGGAACCGGGCGGTGTATTACGTCGTCCATCGCCTGCGCCGGTTGCCCGACCCGCCGCACCGCATCGCGCGGGGCATCGCGGCAGGGGTCTTCGTGTGCTTCACGCCGTTCTTCGGCTTCCACTTCTTCCTTGCCACGCTTCTGGCCATCATCATGCAGGGCAACATCTTCGCCGCGCTGATGGCCACCTTCGTCGGCAACCCGCTGACATTTCCGTTCATCGCGGCGATCAGCCTGGAACTGGGCGAATTCCTCATGGGTCGGCATGCCATCCCGATCCACCGCGTCTTCGGCGCCTTCACCCAAGCCAGTCAGGAACTGTGGCACAACCTTGTGTCGATCTTCACCCATGACCCGACGCACTGGGATCGCCTTGCGCGGTTCTGGCAAGAGGCCTTCCTGCCCTACATGGTCGGCGGTATCCTTCCGGGAATTGTGGCCTCGGTCATCGCCTATATGCTGGCGCTTACGGCGGTGAAGGCCTATCAGGCGCGCCGGGTCAAGAAACTGCGGGACAGGTTCGAGAAACGCCGCGCCGCGCTGTCACAGGCCAAGCCCGGCAAATCGGACGGTGCCCCGGCCGAGTAAGGAGTCCTCATGGAACCGTTGGGCAAGCTTCGCCTTGGAGTGAACATCGATCACGTCGCCACCGTCCGGAACGCAAGGGGGTCGGCCTATCCGGATCCCGTGCGCGCCGCCAAGCTGGCCGAGGAATACGGCGCAGACGGGATCACCGCCCACCTGCGCGAGGATCGGCGGCACATCTCGGACGACGACATCGCCCGGCTGGCGGACGAGCTTTCGGTGCCGCTGAACTTCGAGATGGCGGCAACGCCCGAGATGCAGGCCATCGCCCTGCGCCATCGGCCCCATGCCGTCTGTCTTGTGCCGGAAAAGCGCGAAGAGCGGACCACCGAGGGCGGGCTGGAAGTGGCGCGTGAAGAGAACCGGCTGGCCCATTTCATCGCACCGCTGGCCGATGCGGGATGCCGGGTGTCGATCTTCATCGCCGCCGATCGCCCGCAAATCGAAGCCGCGGCGCGTATCGGCGCGGCGGTGGTCGAGCTACACACCGGCGCCTATTGCGATTTCCACGCCGAGGGCCGGTTCGACGAGCGCGACGCGGAACTTGAGCGGCTGCGCGAGATGGCGACGCTGGCGCATGGCCTTGGGCTGGAGGTTCACGCCGGGCACGGCCTGACCTACGACACGGTCAAGCCGGTGGCGGCGCTGCCAGAGGTGATGGAGCTGAATATCGGCCACTACCTGATCGGCGAGGCCATTTTTCTGGGTCTTGGTCCCGCGATCACAGAGATGCGGCGCCTGATGGACGAAGCCCGCGCCTGATCGCGGCCCGAAGGGGTGCGCGGTCCCCGCGCACCCCTTCGGTTTCTTAATTCGTCGTTTCCAGCCCTTCGGGCTGCCCGACCACCACGAAGTGCAGACGATCGGGGCGCAGGATCCGTTCCGCCACGCGCTTGATGTCTTCCATCGTCACCGCCTCGATATTGGCGTTGCGGGTCTCGATGTATTCGGGCGGCAGGCCGATCATCTGCATCCCGACAAGGATGCGCGCGATCCGGCCATTGCCGTCGAACCGAAGCGGGTACGAACCGGTCAGGTAGGTCTTCGTGTCCTCCAGCTCTTCCTCGGTCACGCCGTCTTCCGCCATCTTCCGCCACTCGGCGCGGATCAGGTCGATCGCTTCGGCGATGGTGCCGTTGGCCGACTTGATCTGGCCGTTCAGCACGTCGGCATAGTCCCAGTCCGACAGGTAGGTGTAGACGCCATAGGTCAGGCCCCGCTTTTCGCGCACTTCCTCGAACAGCCGCGACGTGAAGCTGCCGCCGCCAAGGATCTGGTTCATCACGTACGCCGCGAAGTAATCCGGGTCGTCGCGTTCCAGCCCCTCGTGGCCGAATACGGCGGTGGACTGCGGCGATGCGAAAGGCACGACCGTGACACCGGCCTCGAAATCCATCTGGGCCTCGTCGGGGTAAGGCGCGCCCTCGGCGGGAAGATCGCCCAGAAGCTCGTCCAGCAGGCGGCCCAGTTCCTCTGGGGTGATGTCGCCCACGGCGCCCACGTAGATGTGGTCGCGCGTCAGGATGCGCTGATGCGCTTCGAACAGGTCGTCGCGCGTCAGGGCGGCAACGCTTTCGGCGGTGCCGTCGCCGTTGGTGGCATAGGGATGGTCGGGGAAGGCGTAGGCATCGAACGCCCGCCAAGCCAAGGAATCCGGGTCCGTCGCATCGCTGCGGATGCCGGACAGCACCTGTCCGCGAACCCGCTCGACGGCGTCCTCGTCGAAACGCGGATCGGTCAGAGCGGTCTTCAGCAGGGCGACCGACTCGTCGCGCGTCTCGTTCAGGAACCGGGACGACACCGACAGCGCATCCGCGCCGACGGAAAAGTCGAAGTCCGCCGCCAGCGTTTCAAGCGCGGCGGCGAAGCCCTGCGCGTCCATATCGCCCGCGCCTTCCTCGATCAGGCCGGTCATCAGGTTGATGGCGCCGCGTTTGCCGTCGGCATCCAGCGACGTGCCGCCCTTGAACCGGATTTCCAGCGCGGTGAAGGGCAGTTCGTCCTCTTGCACAAGCCATGCCTTGATGCCGCCGGGGCTTTCCACCTGTTCGATTTCGACAGCGGCCCGGGCGGGCAGGGCGGCGAACAGCGTCGCCGCAAGAATAAGGGCAACGCGGATCATTGGCTTACCTCCTCTTCGGGTTGCGGCGCGCGCGCCCAGCCTGTGACGGCGCTGCGCCGATCCAGAACGCGGGCGGCGACGTCCATCACCTGTTCGGGTGTCACGGACTGAAGCACGTCGGGCCACGCGGCCACGTCTTCGACCGTCAGCCCGGACGTCAGGGCAGAGCCATAGCGGCGGGCCAGACCCTCGGTCGAATCCTCGGCGTAGATATACGCGGCGCGCAGCTGGAACTTGACGCGTTCGAACTGTTCGGGGTCGATCCCATCGTCCATGAACTCCGCCAGCGCGCCGTCCAGCGCGGCTTCGGCGTCTTCCAGCGAGACACCGGGCGCCGGCATGATGCCAAGCCCGAACGTCGTCTCTTCAAGCGACAGCTGCGAGTAGTACGCCCAAGTGTACAGCGCCTTGTTCTCTTCGAAGACCAGCTTGCGTGGCAGAACCGAGGTAAAGTCGTTGCCGCCCAAAATCTCGGCCAAAAGCACCAGCGCGGCGGCATCTTCCTGCGCGCCGGATTGCCGGGCGGGGGCGATGTAGTCGCGGACGATGTAGGGCTCTGAGATCCGGGGATCTTCGAACGTCATGCGGCGTTCGGCCAGTTGCGGCGGCTCGACCGGACGTTCCCGTTCCCCGATGGCAGGGTTGGGCGTAAGCGGGCCATAATGCGTTTTGGCCAGTTCCAGAACCTCTTCGGGCTCGACGTCACCGGCGACGATGAGGATCGCGTTGTTGGGGGCGTAGTACTGTTCGTAGAAGGCCAGCGCGTCGTCCATGTCCAGCGCCTCCATCTCGTGGCGCCAGCCGATCACGGGGATACCGTAGGGGCTGTTCTGATACAGCGCGGCCATGCGCTGTTCGTTGAACATGCTATTGGGGTTGTTGTCGATGCGGCTGGTCCGCTCTTCAAGGATCACCGCACGTTCCGATGCGATGTCGTCTTCCGTCAGGCGCAGGTTCTGCATCCGGTCGGCTTCCATCGTCATCATCAATTCCAGCCGGTCGGCTGCGACCCGCTGAAAGTACCCGGTGTAGTCCTGATTGGTGAAGGCGTTGTCCGACCCGCCGTTGCGCGCGACGGTCTGCGACAGTTCGTTCGGTTCAAGATTGTCGGTGCCCTTGAACAGAAGGTGCTCAAGGTAATGCGCGACGCCGGACACGCCCGGCGCCTCGTCGGCGGCGCCGGCGCGATACCAGACCATGTGCACGACGACGGGCGCGCGGTGGTCTTCAAGAACGACGACCTCCATCCCGTTGTCCAGCTCGTAACTCGTGACATCGGCAGCATATGCCGGGATCGCCGTGCAGCAGGCGATCAGCAGGAAAACAAAGCGGCGCATGGGCCCTCCCGTCCATCAATCGGATTGGGCGCCAAGGTACAGGCCCATTTCCACGACGCAAGCGCGGGAACGGAGTTGTGACATGCCGGGGCGTTAACGATCGGCGGCGCTATGCCAGCCGTCGCCGGGGCTTGCTTGGGCTTACTGGGGCTGCGGCGGCGCGGCCGGGGTGCGAACCCCAAGGCGGCGGAAGCGTTCAAGCTCGGCGTACTGGTCCAGCGACATGCGGCGGTACGCCTTGAAGTAGACGCTGACGTTGAACAGCCGTTCCAGAAGGCGGCCGTCGTTCTTGCGCCGGAACTCAAGGTCTTCGGCCGCCAAAGTTGCGCGAATATTCGGGGTCACGCCATAGCGCGTCACCGTGTTGACGATCGCGGCGTCGGTGCCGGGGATGTCATTCAGCGCCTCGGGGCGTCCGCCCAGTGCGATGATCGCCTCGGCCTCGGGGCTGGCGTCCGAACGGTTGAAGCCACCGGGCGTGGGCGTCGGCAGGCTGGCATAGGTGTCGGGTGCCTGAAGCGGTTTGTTCGGCACGATCGCGAACTCGTCCGGACCCTCGGTGGTAGAGGTCAGGTTCAGAAGCTTGGGATCGCCGCTGCTGCACGCGGCCAAGGCGGCCGCGGCCAGTACGCCACACACTGCTTTCCCGATCATGCCCCGCATTCCCTGCACCTTTTGCGCTTTCGCGTATGTCTAACGTATCCCGAACCAGAGGTCACGGGGTGTTCTTCCGCTTCTTCCGGGGCTCGCCGGTGAACAGGATAAGGCCCACGGCGCCTGCGAAAATCGCGATGTCGGCGACGTTGAAGCTGTACGGATTGGTATAGCCGCAGCAGGACATGTTCAGGAAATCCGCCACCGCGCCATAGGCGATGCGGTCGACCACGTTGCCCAGCGCGCCGCCCAGCAACAGCCCGCCCGAGACATGGGCCATCGGCCGCTTTTCCCGGCGCATCCACCAGATGACCCAGCCCGAAATCCCCAGCGCGATGGCGATCAGGACCCACCGCTGCGGCCCGTCCCCGTTCGAGAACAGGCCGAAGTTGACGCCATAGTTCCACGCCATCCGCAAATTCAGGAACGGTGGCCAGATGTCATAGGCGATCTTCTGGTCGAGATTCACGACCTGCAGAATCGCCAGCTTGGAAAGCTGGTCGAGAACGAACACCACAACGGCGGCAATCCAGAACCTGCGCATCTGCCCTAGCCCTTCTCCGAGGTTCCCGTGGCTGTAGCCCGCGCCCCGCGAAAACGAAAGCCCCCCGACGCGCGGGGGGCTTCAACTTGGCGAAATTGCTCCGGCCCGCGTCAGTGGCGGAAGTGGCGCATCCCGGTGAAGACCATCGACAGCCCGGCTTCGTCCGCCGCCGCGATCACCTCGTCATCGCGCATCGACCCGCCCGGCTGAATCACCGCGGCAGCACCGGCGCCCGCGGCTTCCATCAGGCCGTCGGCGAAGGGGAAGAACGCGTCGGACGCCACGACCGAACCCTTGGTCAGCGGCTCGGGCAGGCCCAGCACCTCGGCCATCCGCTCGGCCTTCTTGGCGGCGATCAGGGCCGAATCCACGCGGCTCATTTGGCCCGCGCCGACACCCACCGTGGCGCCGTCCTTGACGTAGACGATGGCGTTGGACTTGACGTGCTTGGCCACCTTCCACGCAAAGCGCATGTCGGCCAGCTGGCCTTCGTCGGGGGCGATCTTGGTCACGACCTTCAGCGCGTCCGGCGCGACCTGACCGTTGTCCTTGCCCTGCACAAGGAAACCGCCCGACACCTGCCGGTAGGTGGTGATGTCCTCGGACGGGTCGGCAAGACCGCCGGTGGTCAGCAGGCGCAGGTTTTTCTTGGCGGCGAAGACCTCGATCGCGTCTTCGTCGGCTTCGGGGGCGATGACGACCTCGGTGAAGATCTTGACGATCTCTTCCGCCGTCTCGCGGTCCAGCTTCTGGTTCAGCGCCACGATGCCGCCGAAGGCCGAGGTGCGGTCGCAGTCGAAGGCCTTGCGATAGGCTTCGGCCAGCGTCGCGCCCACGGCGACGCCGCAGGGGTTGGCGTGCTTGATGATCGCACAGGCCGGGCCGTCCTCGGGGCGGAACTCGGACACCAGCTCGAACGCGGCGTCGGTGTCGTTGATGTTGTTGTAGGATAGTTCCTTGCCCTGCCATTGCTTCGCGGTGGCCACGCCGGGACGGTCGGTGCCGTCCAGATAGAACGCCGCCTGCTGGTGCGGGTTCTCGCCATAGCGCAGGGTCTGCGCCAGCGTGCCCGCGAAGGCCCGGCGGCGCGGGGTCGCTTCGCCGATGGCGCCGGACATCCACGTCGACACGGCCGAATCATAGGCGGCGGTACGGGCATAGGCGATCTGTGCCAGCCGCTGGCGGAACCCGTACGAGGTCTGGCCGTCGTTCGCCGCCAGTTCGTCCAGCAGCGGCTGGTAGTCTTCCACGTCCGTGACGACGTTGACGAAGGCGTGGTTCTTGGACGCGGCGCGGATCATCGCGGGGCCGCCGATGTCGATGTTCTCGATCATCTCGTCATAGTCGGCGCCCCGGGCCAGCGCGGCCTCGAACGGGTAGAGGTTCACGACCAGCAGGTCGATTGCGCCGATCCCGTGATCCTGCATCGCCTTGACGTGATCGTCCTTGTCCCGCAGGGCCAGAAGGCCGCCGTGCACCGCCGGATGCAGCGTTTTCACGCGGCCGTCCATCATCTCGGGGAAGCCGGTCACATCCGCCACGTCGCGCACCGTCAGCCCCGCGTCGCGCAGCATTCCCGCGCTGCCGCCGGTCGACAACAGCTCGACCCCGCGGTCCGCCAGCGCCTTGGCCAGGTCGACCAGTCCGGTCTTGTCGGAAACGGAAATCAGCGCGCGGCGCACGGGATGAAGGTCGGTCATATCGACGGGTCCTTAGGTCTGTTCCAGTATCTCGCTGTCGTCCCGCTCGAGATCCCTAAGGTGCGAAGGCGTGTCCTGCGCCTTGGCGAGCGTCCAGCGAACGCGCGTCGCATAGCGTATCGCGCGGGAAGATAGAACGACCTGTTTCGTCGCGCGGGGCTTGATCCGCGCCTTTTCGAGGTAAACCGACGGCTCCAGCGTCAGTTTCGCGGTTCCGTCGTGCCGAAAGATCCAGATCTCGCCGCTTTTCAGCACCATCGACACGGCGCTGCCGCCAAGGTCCAGCTCGGCGTCCACGTCGGGATGCAGGTGGAACCGGATCTGGAACGGGATACCCTGCAGGCGCATCCGGTCCATCGCCTTGTCGAAGGCGGTGCGGTGCGCGTCCTCGATGGCGGCTAGCATATCCTCGCCGGCGACGCCGCGCCCGTTCTGCGCCAGTTCGATCTGCCGCACATGGGTCAGCCCGTGGGTCGCCACGTATCCGTCATGACCCGCCACAAAGCCGGCCTCGGCGGCGTCGGTCCCGATCTGAAGCTTCACGGGGCCGGGGCGGTCCACCAGAAGCTCTCCGGCGGCGCCACGCACCGAACCGCCGAAGCGCGACGAGCTATACCCCTCGATCGCCAGCACCGAATGCGAGGCGGTGGCCCGACCGGCACGCGCCCATTCGCGGCCGAACTGCCGCCCGTCGCCACAGTTCACGATCAGCGGCCGCCGTCCCGAGGTTAGTTCGAACGCAAGGGTCGAGGCATGCGCGTGGGCCGACGCACCGTCGGCGGGCGGCTCTGCCGCGTCGATCACCGCCGAGGTTCGCCCGGCCTGCAGCCGCAAAAAGCCCATCGCCAGGCCGATCCGAGCGCGGCCCCGGACCCCGGATGCGGCAAGCGCCGCGTCCAGCCGGCCCTCCAGCCCGCGACCGCCACCGTGGAACCGGGCCAGCCCGCCGTCGGAATGGCGCAGCGCCCGCAGCGTGGGCGCGATACGCTCGATCGCGGCCAGATGGTCGGGGGCGGGGTCGTTCCCGGTCTCAGCCAGCGCCTGCGCAGCCCAGCCAAGCAGGGTGAACACTTCCAACAGCTCTTCCGGGTTCCGGGTCCGGATGCCGCCGGCGGAATCGATATGCTCGTTGCAGTCGCGCGCCAGCGCCCGTTCGGCGGGGTCGACGTGGCTTTCCATGCCGGTCAGCGACAGACCCGCATAGATCAGGCCGGTCAGCGCCTCGAACCGGGGCACGCCATGCGCTGCGGCCTTCCAGCGGCGGCTGAGGAAAATGGTCTGGCGGGACAGCGACCGGTAATAGTCGTCCGACATCGCGCTGCCGTCGCCCTGCATCAGCAGTACGGCGTGGTTGATCAGGCGAATGACACGCCGCCCGGTGGTGTCCGGTGTCCAGCCCGGCCCGCGCCCGGTGCCATAGCGGGCCAGCCAGTCCGCCGTCCACCGCTGCGCCAGTTGCCGCGCCTGCCGGTTCCCGACAGCGGCAAGGTCGTCAAGCCAGGTGAAGCCGTGCAGTTCATCGTCGAAGGCGGGGCCGAAATCGCCAAGGTCCCAGATCGATCCGTCCGGCGTCTCGACCACCTGACCGGCGACAAGGAAATTCCCGGCGCATAGCTGCTTGCCGCGGGCATAGCGGCCGATGGAACGGGGTTCGGGTTGCGACACGAATCCGGTCGCAGGCCGGGCCCAGCCGGCCCGGTGCGCATGGTACCGGTTCATCCAGTGCGACCAGCGCCCGGACATGCGTTGTTTCAGGGACAAGTCCCGCCTCACCCGTTTCTTCAACCGCCTTCGTGGTTTGACGGCATACTAGGCAGAAGGCTGCCCCGAGTCATGCCGGGAATCCGGCTCAGGCGTCTTTTCGCAGGGCTGCGATGAAGAAGCCGTCCATTCCGCCACGGTCCTTCCACAGATCAGGGGTCAGGCGCAGGCCCTCGTCGCACAGCCACCCGTCCTCGACGCCCGGGACCCGAAGCACGCCGGTATCCAGCCGAAGGCCGGGGTGGCGTGTCAGGGCCTCTTCGATCTGCACCTCGCCCTCGTCGGGCAGCAGGGAACAGGTGCAATACACAAGCAGGCCGCCGGGTTTCAGCCAGTCGACGGCGCGGTCCAGCATCGCTTCCTGCAAGGCGAACAGGCCAGCGAACTCGGCGCCGTCGCGGGCGTGGGGCAGGTCGGGGTGGCGGCGGATGGTGCCGGTGGCGGAACACGGCGCGTCCAGCAGGATCGCGTCGAACGGCGCGTCGGGCGTCCATTCCAGCGCGTCTGCGGTGACGGTCCGGGCCGACAGGCCGGTGCGGGCGAGGTTCTCGGCCACGCGGGTCATGCGATGTTCGGACAGGTCCAGCGCGGTCACCTCGGCGCCGGCGGCGGCCAGTTGCATCGTCTTGCCGCCCGGCGCGGCGCACATGTCCAGCACGCGCGCGCCCGTCGCCGAGGCCAGACTGCCGGCAAGGGCCCGGGCGGGGATCGCTGCGGCGGCATCCTGCACCCACCAGTCGCCGCTGTCGAAACCGGGCAGGGCGGTGACCTGCGCGCGGCTGTCGAGGCGCACGCTGCCGGTGGGCAGCGCCACGCCCCCGACACGTGCAGCCAGCGCGGCCGCGTCGCCGTCCTTCGGGGTCAGGTCCAGCGGTGCACCGGCGGCATGGGCGGCCTCCATCGCTTCGATCTTGCGGCGTCCGTATCCGGCGATCAGCGGCCCGCGCAGCCAGTTCGGCAGTTTCGGCAACTGGGTGCGGTCCCATGCGGCGACGTCCACCTTGCGCAGCACGGCATTCGCCAGACCGGCGGCGGGCTTGGTCTTTTTCGTTTCGCCCATCAGGGTGACGGCCGCGTCCACGACCCCGTGCGCCGCCGCGCCGTCCACCGCCATCTCGACCACCGCCATCCGCAGCGCGTTGCGCACGGGCAGGCTGGGAGCCTTTTTCAGGAACGGTTTCAGAACCCGGTCGGCCCGGTCGGCCCAGCGCAGCGTCTCGACCGTCAGGCGCTGGGCCCGCGCCCGGTCCTCGGGCGGAAGTTTGTCCAGAGCGCGGGGCAGAAGTTCCGACAACAGGCGGCCTTCGCCCGTCACCTGGCCCAAAAGCCAGAGGGCGCTGCGGCGCGGAGCAAGCCCGGGTTTGGTCATCGGCAGGGACCTTTGAATTGCGGAACGACCCGCGCGGGGTATATCACGGAACGCGAACCGGCAAGGAGCGTGACCGATGGCCGACGAGACCAAGAAGGACCTTCCCCCCGCCGCGCAGCGCGCGCTGGCTGAGGCCGAAGAGCGCCGCAAGACCGCGAAAGCGGTAGAGTTGCCCACTGAACTGGGCGGCCGCGACGGTCCGGAGCCCGTGCGCTATGGCGATTGGGAGAAGAAGGGGCTGGCCGTCGATTTCTGACGGCCCCGTCCGGCACAGGGGGCGCTGCCCCCGCCGCGCCTTGCGCGGCTCCCCCGAGGTATTTCGAAAGAGAAGAAGCCCCGGGGGACAAGGGGCGCGGGCCTAGTCCAGCCCGAGCACGTCCAGCATGTCGTATTCGCCGGGTTTCTTGTCCTGCCCCCACAGCACGGCCTTGAGCGCGCCCTTGGCGAACAGGCTGCGGTCCGAGGCGAGATGGCGCAGCACGAGGCGTTCGCCGTCGCCCGCGAAGATCACGTCATGTTCGCCGACGATGTCGCCGCCACGGATTGCGGAAAAGCCGATGTCGCCGGTCTTGCGGGCGCCGGTGATCCCGTCGCGGCCCGAATCGCGGACCTTGTCCAGCTGGACGCCGCGCCCGTCGGCGGCGGCTTCGCCCAGCATCAGCGCGGTGCCCGAGGGGGCGTCGACCTTGCGGTTGTGGTGCGCCTCGACGATCTCGATGTCGTAATCCTCGTCCAGCGCGGCGGCGACCATCCGGGTCAGCTTGACCAGCAGGTTCACGCCCAGCGACATGTTTCCGGCGCGCACGATCACCGCGTGGCGGGCGGCGGCGGAGATCTTTTCAAGATGCTCGGGCGCCAGCCCGGTGGTGCCGATGACGTGCACCGCGCGCGCCTGCGCCGCGATGCCGGCGAACTGCACGGTGGCCTCTGGTGTGGTGAAATCAAGGATGCCCTGCGCCTTGGCGAAGGCTTCCAGCGGATCGTCGGTGACGGTGATGCCGCACTGCGGGCCGCCCATCGCCTCGCCCAGATCGCGGCCGATCCAGTCGCTGCCCGGACGCTCGACCGCGCCCACGAGGCGCAGGTTGTCCGATTCCATGACGAGCTTTGCCAGCATCTGCCCCATGCGGCCCGATGCCCCCGTCACCACGATTCCCGGCGTGCCTTCCATGCGTCCCTCCGTCGTTTGCCCCGTTGCTGGGTTCGACCGGACTTAGCGCCGTGGCGCGGATTTGGCAAAGGCCGGGATTGCAAGAATGGCTGTTCCGGCCTAGATGGCGGGCATGGCCAGACAGCTATCAGACCGGGGCGCGGGCCCCTCCCAGCGCCAGCTGCGCGTCGGCGAACTTATTCGCCGCACGTTGTCGGACGTGTTGAACCGGGCCGAGATCCACGATCCGGACCTGAACCGCATGACGATCACCGTGGGCGAGGTGCGGACCTCGCCGGACCTGAAGGTGGCGACCGCTTTCGTCATGCCGCTGGGTGGCGGCAACCGGGACGAGGCGCTGGCGGCGCTGCGCCGGAACCGGCACGAGTTGCGGCGCGCGGTGAACAAGGGGCTGACGCTGAAGTATTCCCCCGAGCTGCGTTTCGTCATCGACGAGAGTTTCGACCGGATGGACGAGACGCGGCAGCTGCTGGACCGCGACGACGTGCGCCGCGATCTTGACGAGGACTGAGCCGGTGCGCCTGCTGGCGTTCCTTCTTGGACTATTCGCCGCGCCCGTGGCCGTTCAGGCCGGCGCCTGCCAGACCGACAGTTTCGACGGTGCGCGCATCACGTGGTGCACGGTGGACCTTACGGCCGAGGACATGCGGCTGTGGCTGAACGACGCCGACGCCGCGCCCTTTGGCACCTTCAGCCGGATCGACGCGGCGCTTGGCGCCCGGGGCGAGCGGCTGGGCATCGCGATGAACGCGGGAATGTATCACCAAGACCGCGCGCCCGTCGGCCTGTATATCGAGGACGGGGAAGAGATCGCGCCGATCGTCACGTCGAAAGGGCCGGGTAATTTCGGGATGCTGCCGAACGGGGTGTTCTGCCTGCAGGACGGTCGGGCGCAGGTGATCGAAAGCCGCGCCTATGCCGCCGATCCGCCCGCCTGCCGCTTCGCGACCCAGTCGGGGCCGATGCTGGTGATCGGCGGGGCGCTGCATCCGCGATTTCTTCCGGCCAGCGAAAGCACCTATGTCCGAAACGGGGTCGGGGTCCGGCCCGGCGGGCGCGAGCTGGTGCTGGCGATCTCGGACGAGCCGGTGAACTTTCACCTGTTCGCGCGGTTCTTCCGCGACCATGCGGGCACGCCGAATGCGCTGTACCTCGACGGGAACGTGTCGCGGCTGTACGCGCCGCAGCTGGACCGGGCCGACGGCGGGCGCCCGATGGGGCCGGTGCTGGGCACGGTGGTGCCAGCAGGTTGACTTGACGGCCGCGCCGGGCTAGCCCGCGCGCTCAATTTTCAACGGAGACGGCGATGGGACGCAGACGCAAGGGCCGCGACATTTCGGGGTGGCTGGTGGTGGACAAACCCGCTGGCATCACCTCGACCTCGGTGGTCAACAAGGTGCGCTGGGCGTTCGACGCGAAGAAGGCGGGACACGCCGGGACGCTGGACCCGGATGCCACCGGCGTTCTGGCCGTGGCGCTGGGCGAGGCGACCAAGACCGTGCCGTATATCACCGACGCGATGAAGGCCTACAGCTTCATTGTCCGTCTGGGGCAGGCCACCAACACCGACGACGCCGAAGGCGAGGTCATCGCGGAAAGCGACGCACGCCCGACCGACGACGAAATCCGGGCCGCGCTGGGGCCGCTGACCGGCGACATCATGCAGGTGCCGCCGCAGTTCTCGGCCGTGAAGATCGACGGCGAGCGCGCCTATAAACGGGCCCGCGACGGGGAAGAGATGGAACTGGCCGCGCGGCCGCTGTTCGTCGAGGAACTGAACCTAGTCGCGCGCCCCGATGCCGACCATGTCGAGCTTGAGATGATCTGCGGCAAGGGGGGCTACGTCCGGTCCATCGCGCGCGATCTTGGCGCGGCGCTGGGCTGTCACGGGCATGTCGTCTCGCTGCGCCGTGTCTGGTCCGGCCCGTTCGAGGCCGAGGACGGCGTGTCGCTGGATCTGCTGGACGAACTGGCGAAATCCGAGGAGCTGGACCAGTACCTGCGTCCGCTGGAGGAAGGTCTTGCCGACCTGCCGGAACTGCGCGCGACGGCAGAGGGTGCGGCGAAGCTGCGGAACGGCAATCCCGGCATGGTGCTGACCTCGGACGCCGAGTACGGCGACGAGGCATGGGCGTCCCACGACGGGCGTGCGGTGGCCGTGGGGATTTATCGCGCCGGGGAACTGCACCCCAGCCGGGTGTTCAACACGTGATCAGCCGCGACTTTCAGAAGGGCGACGCGCAGTCCACCGCCGTCTATTCCGACTGCGAGCAGTATCGTTACCTGCTGACCCGGACATGGGACCCGGCGGGGCGGAAGGCGCTGTTCATTATGCTGAACCCGTCGACCGCGACCGAGGTGCAGAACGACCCGACGGTCGAACGCTGCGAGCGGCGGGCGCGCACGCTGGGATTCGGCGCGTTCCGGGTGACGAACATCTTTGCCTATCGCGCCACCGACCCGAAGGTGATGCGCGCCGTGGCCGATCCGGTGGGGCCGGAGAACGATGCCGCCATCGCCGACAGCGCGCCGTGGGCGGACCAGATCGTCTGTGCGTGGGGCACGCATGGCGCGCATTTGGACCGGGGGCCGCAGGTGGAACGCCTGCTGCGGGCGACCGGCCTGCCGCTGTATCATCTTGGGCTGTCGAAGCACGGGCATCCAAAGCACCCGCTGTACATCGGTTACGCGGTTCAGCCCGAGCTGTGGGCGGACTAGAGCAGGCGGTCTAGGCTGTGGGCGAGATTTCCCCGACGGCCAGCACGTCACCGGTCGGCGCCCCGGTGGGCGATCCGCCTTCGGGTTCGTCCGAGACCGCAAGCACGGCGCCTTGCAGGGCGGCGCGCTGTTCCGGGGCCAGCGTCAGCACGGTGACGGACTCTTCGCCCAGCAGGCCAAGCGAGATCGGCCCGTCCGCCCCTTCGGGGATCAGCCATAGCTCCAGCGACCGGCCCGCACGGGGGGTGCCTTCGGTCCGGTTCAGGCGGATTTCGCCCGTGGCTTGGTCCAGCGTGGCCGCGATCAGCAAAGAACTGTCCTCGGCCGAGATCTGCGCGGTGTGGGTGGCCATCGGCGCCGGACGGTCCGGCGGGGTCAGGAACATCAGCCCGACGATCAGCGCGGCCGCGATCAGGCCGCCGGCAAGGGTGCCCTGCCACGGCAGCGGCCAGCGCCGGCGCGGTGCGCCGAACAGGCGGCGTTCGATCCGGGCCTGGATCGCGGGCGGCGGCGTGGTTTCGGGGATGGTGTCGGCCAGCGCGACGAAATGTTCGTCCCACGTGACAACCATCGAGCGCAGCGTGGTTTCATCGCGAAGGCGCAACTCGAACCCGCGCAGTTCTTCGGCGGGAAGCAGACCAAGGACGTATTCGCCGGCGAGGGCGACATCATCGTCATCATGGTCCGTCACGCCAGTCATCGGGTCAGACAATCCCTTAGGTTCAGCAGGCTGCGGCGCAGCCATGTTCGCATCGTGTTCAACGGGACGCCGTAGCGTTCCGCGAGATCCTTGTAGCTGTCCCCATCAAGATAAGCGCCGCGCACAGCGCCCGCGCGGTCGGCGTCGAGTTCCTTGAGGCAGTCCATGATTTGCTGCCGTTCGGACGCGGCGATCACCTCGCCTTCCGGGGTCAGACCCGGCGAGGCGACGTCAGCGGCCTCTTCGATCCCGGAAGACGGCGTCTTGCGGGCCCTGAGCTTGTCGATGGCGATGTTGCGCGCCATCGTGATCAGCCAGGTCATCGGTGAGTACCCGTTCGCGGAATAGGCGTCGGCCTTGTTCCAGATGCGAACGTACACGTCCTGCAGCGCCTCGTCGGCTTCTGCCCTGTTCTTCAAGACACGAAGGCAGACGCCATAGAGTTTCGCCGATGTTTCGGCATACAGCGTCGAGAACGCCTGTCGGTCACGCAGTTTGACCCGCGCGATCAGTTCCTCGATTTCGTCCCGTGTCGCCATCGGCGTCCGATTTCCTCCCGGCGCGAGGTCCGCCGCCGCAGGGTGCGGCGCGGCGTCTCTGCTTGGCCAAGCCTAGCGTACCGGTTCAATCGGGCAAGACCTTCCCGGGGTTCAGCAGATTCTGCGGGTCCAGCGCGGCCTTGATGGTACGCATGACGTCGATCGCCACCGGGTTCTTCCGGCGTGCCATCGACGGCTTCTTGTACTGCCCGATCCCGTGCTCGGTCGAGAACGAGCCGCCAAGCGACAGGACCACGTCCTCTACCTTTTCGACAAGGGCGTCCTGCAGGGCGGGATCCTTCTTCGACGGGTAGGCAGTATAGTGCACGTTGCCGTCGCCAAGGTGGGACACGCAGATCCACTGGGCGTCCGCGTCCAGTTCGGCCAACACCTGTTCCATCCGCTCTAGGAAGACATGCACCTTGTCCAGCGGCAGGGCGACGTCGCAGTTCACCAGCGGAAGCCGCCCGGTCGTGACCTGCGCGGCCTCTTCGCGGCGCTGCCACATCTCGCGGCGCTGTGCTTCGTTGCGGGCGACCACGGCGTCCAGCACCGCGCCATCCTCCATCATCTCGGCCAGCACCTCTTCGAGGTAGTCGACGATCGGAACCGATCCAACGTCGCCCGGCGTCGCGTCGCGCGGGGCCAATGCGCCGACCTCGACCATCAGGTTGATGTCGTGCGGCGCGTCGAACGGTTCGCGCTGGTCGGGAAAGCGGGCAAGGTGGCCTTCGATATAGCTGCGCGGCATGAACTCGAACGCCTCGACCGCGCCGCCGGTGGCGATCTGCAGCCGGTTCAGCAGTTTCAGCGCATCCGGCAGCGTCGGCGTCGCGACCATCGCCGTGGCATAGGCGGCGGGCTTGGGCGACAGCTTCATCACCGCGGCGGTGATGATGCCAAGCGTGCCTTCCGCGCCGATGAACAGATCCTTCAGGGCATAGCCCGAGTTGTCCTTGTGCAGTTCACTCATCAGGTTCATCACCCGGCCATCCGCCAGCACGACCTCTAGCCCAAGGCACAGGCCCCGGGTCGAGCCATAGCGCACCACGTTCGACCCGCCCGCGTTGGTCGAAAGCACCCCGCCGATCATCGCCGAGCCCTTCGCGCCGAAGGTCAGCGGGAAGACAAGGTTCTTCGCCTCGCACGCTTCGTGAAGATTGCTCAGGATCACCCCGGCCTCGACGATAGCGGTGCGGGCGTCGGGGCGGATTTCGCGGATCTTGTTCATCCGCTCGACCGACAGCAGGATCTGCCCGTTCGCCTGCGCGCCGCCGGTCAGCCCCGTGCGGCCGCTGGCGGGCACCACGGGGGTGCCGGTTTCGGCGGCCAGCTTCACGATTGCCGAAACCTCGTCGGTGGTCGCCGGACGCACCACGCACAGCGGGTCGGACGGGAATTTCTTCGTCCAGTCGTCGCGATAGGGTGCGGTCGCGTCGCCGGTCAGCACTTGCGTGTCGCCCACGATGTCCTTCAGACCTGCGATAAGATCCATGCGTCCCTCCCATGATGCGCGGATGACCCCTCACATGACGTTTTTCGCCCTGACCGGCAAGGGGTTGGCCGATAGGTTCACCTTCGGAGGTAACGTCATGTCCAACGATCCGCTGCTTCAGCCCTACCGTTTGAAGCACCTCACGCTGAAGAACCGCATCATGTCGACGGCGCACGAACCGGCCTATTCCGAGAACGGGATGCCGACCGAACGCTATCGCCTGTACCATCAGGAAAAGGCCAAGGGGGGCTGCGCCCTGACGATGACGGCGGGGTCCGCCGTGGTGTCGCGCGACAGCCCCGAGGCGTTCGGCAACCTGCTGGCGTGGAAGGATGAGATCGTGCCGTGGCTGGCCGAACTAACGGACGCCTGCCATCAGGAAGGCTGTGCGGTGATGATCCAGCTGACCCACCTTGGCTGGCGCACCGGCTGGAACAAAGGCGACTGGCTGCCCGTCGTCGCGCCGTCGGCGCTGCGCGAACCGGCGCACCGCGCCTTCCCGAAGGCGATGGAAGACTGGGATTTCGAGCGGATCGTCGCAGACTATGCCACTGCGGCGCAGCGGATGCAGGCGGCGGGGCTGGATGGGATCGAGTTCGAAAGCTACGGCCACCTGATCGACGCCTTCTGGTCGCCCTATCAGAACCGGCGCGACGACGACTATGGCGGGTCGCTGGACAACCGGCTGCGGTTCATGTGGCAGGTGATCGACGGTGTGCGCGACGCGGTGGGACCGGATTTCATCGTGGGTCTGCGCATGGTCGCGGACGAACAGTTCGAGAAGGGCCTAAGCCGCGAGGAAGGGGTCGAGATCGCCCGCCGCGTGGCAGACAGCGGCAAGGTCGACTTCATCAACCTGATCCGCGGCCGCATCGCCACCGATGCCGAGTTGACCGGTGTGATCCCGGTGCAGGGCATGGCCAGCGCGCCGCATCTGGATTTCGCCGGAGAGGTCCGCGCGGCGACCGGGTTCCCGGTGTTCCACGCCTCGAAGATCTCGGACGTGGCGACGGCGCGGCACGCCGTGGCCAGCGGCAAGCTGGACATGGTCGGCATGACCCGCGCCCACATCGCGGACCCCCACATCGCGCGGAAGGTCGCGGCGGGGCACGAGGACCGCATTCGGCCCTGTGTCGGCGCGACCTATTGCCTTGACCGGATCTACGAAGGCGGCGGCGCGCTGTGCATCCACAACGCCGCGACCGGGCGCGAAGAGTCCCTGCCGCACGAAATCCCGAAGGCCGCCACGCCCAAGCGCGTGGTCGTAGTGGGCGCCGGTCCCACCGGGTTGGAAGCCGCGCGCGTGGCCGCCGAACGCGGGCACAACGTGACCGTGTTCGAGGCGTCCGACCGCGCGGGCGGGCAGATGAACCTGCTGGCCGCCAACCCCCGCCGGCGCGAGATGATCGGCATCGTCGACTGGCGGCTAGAGGAACTCGACCGGCTGGGCGTCGAGATCCGGTACAACCTGTACGCCGAGGCCGAGGACGTGCTGGGCCAGCGCCCGGACGTGGTGATCGTCGCGACAGGCGGTCTGCCGCAATCGCCCGAGATGGACGGCGATACGCTTGCGGTGTCCAGTTGGGACGTGCTGTCCGGAGAGGTGAAGCCCGCGGGCCGGGTGCTTGTCTACGATGACAACGGCGGCCATCCCGGCATGAGTGCGGCCGAGGTCATCGCCGCCTCGGGTGCCGAGGTCGAGATCGTCACCCCCGAACGTCAGTTCGCGCCCGAGATCGGCGGCATGAACCATGCGCCCTACATGGCTGCGTTCCAGAAGGCCGGCGTCCGCGTCACCATCAACACCCGCGTCACCGGGCTGCGCCGGGACGGCAACACGCTGGTCGCGACACTGGGGTCGGATTATGCGCCCGGCTATTCCGAAGAGCGGCGCATAGATCAGGTGGTGGTCGAACACGGCACCGAGGCGCTGGACGAACTCTACCTCGCGCTGAAGCCCCAGTCGCGCAATCTGGGCGCGGTCGACTACGACGCGCTGGCGACAGGAACGAGAGAGCTGTTGCCACAGCGGAACCCAGAAGGCGCGTTCCTGCTGTACCGCATCGGCGACGCGGTGGCGTCACGCAACATCCACGCGGGGATCTACGACGCGGTGCGCTATGGCATCCGATGGTGAGCGATAGGTGAAGCGTTGAAGACAAAAACCCGCGCGCCGGGAAGGCGCGCGGCTTTGGCATAGGGTCGTCCCGGTCGGTCAGACGGCGTGGCTGTGGCCCGACGCCGGTGCGGCGTAGGCGTCGAAGTGGCGTGCGATCATGCGCGCCAGCGGGCGGCCTTCGGGCAGAATCTCGATCAGCCCGTCCGTCACCGTCAGCATCTCGGGGAAGGCCTGCGGCAGGGTCTTCGCCTGTGCCAGCACGGCTGCCGGGTTTGCGCCGGTCTCGGACGCGGCTTGGTCGATGTCGGCGCGGAAATCGCACAGCAGCATCTCGATGATCCGGCCGCGCAGCACGTCTTCGCCTGCGAAGGCGTGGCCGCGAGAGGTTGCCAGCGCGCCCTCGCGCACCCGGCGCTGGTAGCCCGAGGTCGACGGATCGTTCTGCGCGTAGCCTTGCGGATACCGCGAGATCGACGAGGCGCCGACACCGATCAGCGTGTTCGAGCTGTCCTCGGTATAGCCTTGGAAATTTCGGCGCATGGTGCCGTCGCGCCATGCGACTTCCAGCCCGTCGCCGGGGCGGGCGAAGTGGTCGATGCCGATCTCTTCGAACCCGTCCCACAGGAACAGTTTGCGGGCTGTGTTGAACAGGGCAAGGCGTTCTTCGGGCGCGGGCAACGCGTCGGTCGGGATCAGCCCCTGCCGCTTGGCCATCCAAGGCACGTGGGCATAGCCGAACAGCGCGACCCGGTCGGGGTTCAGCGACAGCAGCTTCTGCACCGAATCCGCGATCTTCGCTTCTGTCTGGTACGGCAGCCCGTACAGGATATCGGCGTTCAGGCTGTGAATGCCGCGGGCGCGCAGACCCTCGACCGCCTTGCGCGTGACGTCGTAGCTTTGCGGGCGGCCAATGGTTTCCTGAATTTGCGCGTCGAAATCCTGAATGCCCAGCGAGGCGCGGTTCATCCCGGCCTCGGCCAGTGCGTCCAGGCGGGCCTCGTCGATCTCGTTCGGGTCGATCTCGACCGAGAACTGCGCGCCCTCGGCCAGCGGCGCGACCTCGAAGATCGCGCGGGCGAGGTCCAAGATAAGGTCTGCCGACATCAGCGTCGGCGTGCCGCCGCCCCAGTGCAGGTGTTCCAGCGTCACGCCCTCGGGCAGGGCGCGTGCGATGGTCGCAAGTTCGGCCTTCAGCGTTTCGACATAGGCCGCGACAGGCGACAGCGTCGACGTCCCCTGCGTGCGGCAGGCACAGAACCAGCACAACCTTCGGCAGAACGGGACGTGGACGTACAGAGACACCTGTCCGCCGGCCGGGATTGCACGCAACCACGCCTGGGTTTCATCGGCCCCGACAGCGTCGGAGAACTGCGGTGCGGTGGGGTAACTTGTATAGCGCGGAACACGCGCATCAAAGAGACCCAGCCGCTTGAGTTGCGTTAGCTGTTCCATGAGCGTAGCATGTCACGACGCGATGGGGGCCACTTTGATCCGGATCAAGTGGCAGAAGAAAGCCAGTCATGACCGAGTTGTTGCTTGAAGAGCGGAATTGCGAAAGCTGCCCGATTCGACATCGAGCAGTCTGTTCCAAGTGTGAACCGGACGAACTGCACCTTCTGGACAGCATTAAGTACTACAGGACTTACGAAGCGGGGCAGCCTGTCGTCTGGGCGGGTGACGAAATGGATTTCGTCGCGTCAGTCGTCAGCGGCATCGCGACGCTGAGCCAGACGATGGAGGACGGGCGCACCCAGATGGTGGGCCTGCTGCTTCCGTCGGATTTCCTTGGTCGTCCGGGCCGCGTGACCGCGCCATATGACGTGACCTCGAACAGCAACCTGACGTTGTGCTGCTTTCGCCGGCGCCCGTTCGAGAAACTGCTTCACGACACCCCGTCCATCGCCCAGCGGCTGCTGGAGATGACGCTGGACGAACTGGACGCGGCGCGCCAGTGGATGCTGATCCTTGGCCGCAAGACCGCGCGCGAGAAGATCGCCAGCCTGCTGACCATCATCGCCCAGCGCGAGGCTTCGCTGCACAAGCGGCGCCCGACCGACGGATCGACCTTCGAGCTTCCGCTGACGCGCGAGGCGATGGCCGACTATCTTGGCCTGACGCTTGAAACCGTCAGCCGGCAGGTGTCGGCGCTGAAGCGCGACGGCATCATCGAACTTGAAGGCAAACGCCTTGTGACGGTGCCCGACTTCGAGGCTCTGATGGCCGAGACCGGCGATGACGCCGATGGCGGTCTGCCGGTCTAGGCCGTTCCTAAGCACGATCCGTCAGTGCGCCATCAGGACGGGAACGTCCGCGTTTTCCAGCATGTTGCGCGTTGCCCCACCAAGGATCGCCTCGCGGAAACGGGAATGGCCGTAGGCGCCCATCACGATCAGGTTGGCGCCGCGGTCGTCGCACAGCCGCAGGATGATGTCGGACACTTTCGGCATAGATTTCGCCAGCACGCAGATCTCTGTCCGGACACCGTGCCGCACCAGAACCTGCGACAGCTCGCCGCCCGGATCGGACCGGTCGGGGCTGTGGGTCGGGGGTTCGACGATGGCGATGCAGGTGTCGTCGGCCTGCTTGAGAAGCGGTAGGGCCGCACGGACCGCTGTCAGCGCCTCGGCGCTTTCGTTCCAGCCGATCACCACGTTCGAGAAGTTCGCGGGAAGCGTCGCTCCGTCCGGAATAACCAGCACGGGAACCGATCCGTTGAACAGCGCGGCCTCGACGATTGCCTCGGTCTCGACCGACTTGTCCGCGCCATAGGGCTTGGGCAACACGACCAGATCCGCAAGCCGGGTCCGGTACGCGATCAGCGGCGTCATCGCGGCGATCTGAGTCGTGGCCGAGCGGACGGCATAGCTGAGTCCCTGCCGGCCCAGCAGCGCGTCGACCGCGGTTTCCAAAGCCTCGGCATCGGCCTGCGCCTGAACAAGGTTGTCCTGCAGCACGACGGCGCTGGCGCCGGAATAATAGAACCCGGGCTGCGTCCGGTCGACACCAAGGCACAGCACGTCCAGGTGCGCCTCTTCCCGCGTGGCAAGGGCGATCGCCGCGTCCAGCGCGGCCTGGTCCTTGCCCAGGTCGGTCACGATAGTTGCGATTGTTTTGTAGGACATGCTGCATCCCTCCGAAGAGCGTTTCCGGGCGTCGCGATGCGTGACGCCCGATCCGTATGGACATCGTCATACTGTCAGAACTGCCGCTCCAAGCATTGACATGGATCAAGGAATTCCCGCCGTCGCCGGTGCACATGCAGGGTGTCGGAAAAGGACCGGCGCACGAAGATTCCATGCGCCGGGATAAGGACAAAAGGGACGATTCCATGTGGAACACAGTGAAGCTGGTGGTGCTTGGACTCGTGGCGCTTTTCGCCGCGATCGCCGCCAACTACGGCCGGGACCTGTCTTATCAGGTTCACGCCGTGATCATCATGTTCGTCGCCGCCGGGCTGTTTATCTGGACCCTGCGGCGCTTTGACGAACCGGTGGCAGCAGCCAACCCCAACGAGTATCTCGACGGGCCGATCCGGGCGGGCGCGATCGCCACGGCCTTCTGGGGCGCGGTGGGCTTTCTTGCGGGCGTTTTCATCGCCGCGCAGCTGGCCTTCCCGGTGCTTAACTTCGAGTGGGCGCAGGGCTATGCCAACTTCGGGCGGCTGCGGCCGCTGCATACCTCGGCGGTGATCTTCGCGTTCGGGGGCAACGCGCTGCTGTGTACGTCGTTCTACGTGGTTCAGCGGACCTCGGCCGCGCGACTGTTCGGCGGCAATCTCGCCTGGTTCGTGTTCTGGGGCTACAACCTGTTCATCGTTCTGGCGGCCACCGGCTATCTGCTGGGCGGCACGCAGTCGAAAGAATATGCCGAGCCGGAATGGTACATCGACCTGTGGCTGACCATCGTCTGGGTCGCCTACCTTGTGGTCTTCCTCGGGACGATCCTGAAGCGCAAGGAACCCCACATCTACGTGGCGAACTGGTTCTACCTGTCCTTCATCGTCACCATCGCGATGCTGCACATCGTGAACAACCTGTCGATCCCGGTGTCGATCTTCGGATCCAAGTCGGTGCAGGTCTTCGCCGGGGTGCAGGACGCCATGACCCAGTGGTGGTACGGCCACAACGCAGTGGGCTTCTTCCTGACCGCGGGCTTCCTGGGCATGATGTATTACTTCGTGCCGAAGCAGGCCGAGCGTCCGGTCTTCAGCTACAAGCTGTCCATCATCCACTTCTGGGCGCTGATCTTCCTGTACATCTGGGCCGGTCCGCACCACCTGCACTATACCGCGCTGCCCGACTGGGCCTCGACGCTGGGCATGGTGTTCTCGGTGATCCTGTGGATGCCCAGCTGGGGCGGCATGATCAACGGCCTGATGACCCTGTCCGGGGCATGGGACAAGCTGCGCACCGACCCGATCATCCGCATGATGGTNATCTCGNTCGGCTTCTACGGCATGTCCACCTTCGAAGGCCCGATGATGTCGATCCGCGCGGTGAACTCGCTGTCGCACTACACCGACTGGACCATCGGTCACGTCCACTCCGGCGCACTGGGCTGGAACGGCATGATCACCTTCGGCGCTCTGTACTTCCTTGTTCCGCGACTGTGGAACCGCGAAAAGCTGTACAGCCTGTCGATGGTCAACTGGCACTTCTGGCTCGCCACCATCGGCATCGTTCTCTACGCGGCGTCGATGTGGGTCACGGGCATCATGGAAGGCCTGATGTGGCGTGAAGTCGATGCGCAGGGCTTCCTTGTGAACTCTTTCGCCGACACCGTCGCCGCCAAGTTCCCGATGTACGTCGTCCGTGCCCTTGGTGGGGTGATGTACCTCACTGGTGCGCTGATCATGTGCTACAACCTCTGGATGACCGTGCGGGCCCAGCCGAAGATTTCGGATGCGCCTGCCATGGTCCCGGCCGAATAAGGAGGGCCGGAGATGGCTGATACCCAAGTCAACACGCCCGAAGCGCCGAAACCGCGCAAACAGGGCATCCTCGATCGCCACAAGATCCTGGAAAAGAACGCCACGCTTCTGCTGGTCTTCTCGTTCCTCGTGGTCACCATCGGCGGCATCGTCGAGATCGCACCGCTGTTCTACCTTGAGAACACCATCGAAGAGGTGGAAGGCGTGCGGCCCTACTCTCCGCTCGAGCTGGAGGGGCGGAACGTCTACATCCGCGAGGGCTGCTATGTCTGCCACAGCCAGATGATCCGCCCGATGCGGGACGAGGTCGAACGGTACGGGCATTACTCGCTGGCGGCGGAATCGATGTACGATCACCCGTTCCAGTGGGGCTCTAAGCGGACGGGTCCCGACCTTGCCCGCGTGGGCGGTCGCTACTCTGATGCGTGGCACGTCGCGCACCTTGTGGACCCGCAGTCCGTGGTGCCGGAATCGGTGATGCCGAAGTACGGGTTCCTGAAGAACACCCTGATCGACGGCCGCTACATCGAGGACGTGATGGCCACCAACGCCTTCGTCGGCGTCCCGTACTCTGACGAGATGCTGGAAAACGGCCTTGCCGACTTCCGGGCGCAGGCGGATCCCGACAGCGACTATGACGACATGCTGGACCGCTATCCGGGCGCGCAGGTGCGCAACTTCGACGGCGAGCCGGGCATCTCGGAAATGGATGCGCTGATCGCCTATCTGCAGGTTCTGGGCACGATGGTCGACTTCTCGACCTTCACCCCGGACGAGAGCCGCTAGGAGGACACGATGAACTATCACATCCTTCGCGAAATCGCGGACAGCTGGGTTCTGTTGGCCCTGTTCGCCTTCTTCGTCGGCGCCGTGCTGTGGGCGTTCCGCCCCGGCAGCCGCCAGACCCACCGGGACAGCGCGAACATCCCGTTCCGCCACGATGACAGACCGATCACGTCCAAGGAGCAGCGGCCATGAGCAAGAAACCGGCCGATCAACCGACCAAGGTCGATACCACCGGCCATTCTTGGGACGGTATCGAGGAATACAACAACCCACTGCCGCGTTGGTGGCTGTGGACCTTCTATGCGACCATCGTCTGGGGCGTGATCTATACGCTTCTCTTCCCGGCGTGGCCGCTGGTGGAGCGGGCGACGGGGGGCTTCCTTGGCTTCTCGACGCGCGGGCAGGTCGAGGAACAGATCGCCACGTTCGAACAGCAGAACGCGGGGCTGGATTCCGACCTTGCAAGCGTCGAACTCGCGTCGCTGGCCGACAACGGCGACCTGCACAACTTCGCCATCAACAAGGGCGCGGCCGTGTTCCGGAACAACTGTTCGCAGTGTCACGGCTCGGGGGCGCAGGGGGCCGAAGGCTTCCCGAACCTGCTGGATGACGATTGGCTGTGGGGCGGCACGATCGACGAGATCGCCTATACCGTCACCAACGGTGTTCGGAACGAGGACAGCTTCGACGCGCATTGGTCCGAAATGCCCGCCTTTGGCCGGGACGAGATCCTGACGGACGCGCAGATCACCGAGGTGGTCCAGTACGTGCGCCAGATTTCGGGTCAGGACCACGACGCGGCGCTGGCGACCAGCGGCGAGCAGGTCTTCGCGGAGCAATGCGCCGCCTGTCACATGGATGACGGCACCGGCGACACCGCGCTGGGCGCTCCGAACCTGACCGACGCGATCTGGCTGTACGGCGGCGATGTCGCGTCGATCACCGAGACGGTCACCAACGCCCGCTTCGGCGTGATGCCGGCTTGGTCGCAGGAATACCGCAGCGCCTTCGGCCTGACGGACTCGGAGATCAACGCGGTCGCGGCCTACGTCCACCAGCTGGGCGGCGGCCAGTAACAGAGTTCTTCGCGGCTTCGGCCGCGAAGGAGGCGTCGGGACCGGGATCCTGTTCGCGCGTTTCTTTTCGGTCCCGACGCCGCAAGACAAAACCGGCCGTCCATCTGGGCGGCCGGTTTCATTTTTTCCGGGTCTGCGGGCGTGGGGTCACTGGGTGGGCAGACCCGCCTGTGCGCGCCGCCCGAACAGCCGCAAGCTGCCAAGGCGCGGCAGCCGGAACAGCGGGCGCCGGGTCTTGCGGGCGATGCCGGGCGCGTCTGCCGGGGTGCGGTTCACCATCGGTGCGGCCCGAAACCGGGGGCGCAGTTCGCGATCGCGCAGGTTGGCGGGGTGATCGGCTTCCCACGAGGCCGAGTGATGCGTGCGGGTGGCGATCATGAAACTATCTGCAAGCGGGTTGATCATTGGTCTGGCTCCTGTTTGCGCTGCGGTATGCTTGGAATATTGCGTTTCCGGGGTTCAAATGCGAATCAGGAAAAATTCCGATATGTAAGCCTGGGTTTCAGATCATGTTCCGCGACCTTCCGCCTCTTTCGCAGCTTCGCGCCTTCGCCGCATTGGCCGAGGCGGGCGGTATGTCGGCAGCGGGCGCGCTGCTGAACGTCAGCCACGCCGCCATCGGGCAGCAGGTGCGCACGTTGGAGGAACGGCTTGGCGTGCAGCTGTTCGTGCGCGAAGGGCGTGGCATCGCCCTGACCGCCGAAGGGCAGCGGCTTGGCGGCGTCCTGCGCGAGGCGTTCGGGTCTATCTCGCGCGAGATCGAGGACCTGACCGGCGCCGATGCCGACCGCCCGTTGCAGGTGACGACCACGCCCAGTTTCGCCGCCCGGTGGCTGATGCCCCGGCTGGGCAGCTTCCGGGCGCAGCATCCCGACATCGACCTGATGCTGAACCCCACGGCGGATGTGGTCGACCTTGCCCCCGGGGGCGTCGAACTGGCCGTGCGGTTCGGCAAGGGCGACTGGAAGGGGCTGGAAAGCACCCTTCTGCTGCGCACGCCCTTCGTCATCACCGCAGCCCGCAGCCTGATCGGCGACCGCACCATCGACAGCCCCGCCGAGTTGCTCGACTTTCCGTGGCTGCAAGAGATCGGCACTGACGAGGCGAAGGAGTGGTTGACCGGGCAGGGGGNGGCCGAGGGGCGCGTGCGCAACATGACCAGCCTGCCGGGCAACCTGCTGCAGGACGCGCTGCGATCCGGCGAAGGCGTCGCCGCCACGGCGCTGGCCTTCGTCGAACGCGAGGTCGACTCCGGCGACATCGTCGTGCTGTTTCAGGATGACGGGCGCGGGGCCGGCTATTTCCTTGTCACCCGCCCCGGCGTCCAGCGTCCTGCCTTGCGCGCCTTCATGCGCTGGCTTGTGAAGGAAGCGCAGGCTGACGGCTGACAGGCGCGGGGCATCCGGTTCGGACCCCGTGCGACGTTCTGTCCTTTGACCGGGAAAAGGTGACTTAAAGACACTTGATTCAGGTCAAGGTTCTTTTCTTTGTACCCTGTCAGAAGCGTAGCCAGCCGGAATGCACCGAACGGAATCCGTTTCATGAGCAGCACAGAGCCAGAGAACCTTTACGCCGCGCGCGAGCCGATCTTTCCGCGCCGGGTGAAGGGCAATTTTCGCCGTTTCAAGTGGGTGATCATGGCGATCACGCTTGGCATCTACTACCTTGCGCCGTGGATCCGCTGGGATCGCGGCCCCGAACTGCCGGATCAGGCGATCCTTGTCGATCTTGCCAACCGCCGGTTCTTCTTCTTCTGGATCGAGATCTGGCCGCACGAGTTCTACTTTATCGCGGGCCTTCTGATCATGGCGGGGCTGGGGCTGTTTCTGTTCACCTCGGCATTGGGCCGGGTGTGGTGCGGCTATACCTGTCCGCAGACGGTGTGGACCGACCTTTTCATCCTGACGGAACGCTGGATCGAAGGCGACCGCAACGCCCGCGTCCGCCTGTGGAAGGCGCCGTGGGATGCCCGCAAATGGCGGCTGCGGATCACCAAGTGGGTGATCTGGGCCTTCATCGGGCTCGCCACCGGCGGGGCGTGGGTGTTCTATTTTACCGACGCGCCGACGCTGCTGGTCGATCTTGTGACGCTGAACGCGCATCCCGTGGCCTACACGACGATGGCAATCCTGACCTTCACGACGGTGCTGTTTGGCGGTTTCGCGCGGGAACAGGTCTGCATCTACATGTGCCCGTGGCCCCGGATTCAGGCCGCGATGATGGATGAAGATACGCTGACCATCGCCTATCGCGAATGGCGCGGCGAGCCGCGCGGCAAGGGCAAGCGCCGCCGCGAGATCGCGGAAGCCGCCGAGGCCGTGACCTATGCCGCCGGAGAGAAGCACGGCGGCACCTCGCCCCGGCTGCCGATGCCCGGCCTGCCGACGGGCGTGGGCGGTGCGATCCCGGCGAAGGAAGGCTACGGCGACTGCATCGACTGCAACGCCTGCGTCAACGTTTGCCCCACCGGCATCGACATCCGCGACGGACAGCAGATGGCCTGTATCACCTGCGGTCTGTGCATCGACGCCTGTAACGAGGTGATGGACAAGATCGGCAAGCCGCGTGGTCTGATCGACTACATGGCGCTGACCGACGAAACCCGTGAACGCGCGGGACAGCCGCCGAAGCCGGTTATCAAGCACATCCTGCGGCCCCGGACCATTCTGTACACCACGCTGTGGACGCTGGTCGGCGTCGGCCTGCTGGTCGCGCTTTTCATCCGCAGCGACATCGACGTGACCGTCGCGCCGGTGCGCAACCCGCTGTACGTGACCCTATCGGACGGGTCGATCCGCAACGCCTATGACGTGCGTCTGCTGAACAAACATGGCGAGGAACGAGCGTTCCGCATCTCGACCACCGGCGACGAGTCTCTGGTCCTGTCGCTGGAAGGCACCGATGGTGATACGGTCACGGTGCCGGCGGACTCGACCATGCTGCAGCGGGTCTACATCGTCGCGGCGCCCGAGTCCGACGCGGCCGAGGGCGGGCGGACGGACATCCGGATCTGGGTCGAGGATCTGGCAAACAGCGAACGGGCCCACAAGGACTCGACATTCCACGGGAGCGGCGAATGAGCGCGAAACCGATTACCGGCCGAAAGGTCTTTTTCATCACGGCCTCGGCCTTCGCGGTCATCATCGCCGTGAACGTGACGATGGCGGTCAAGGCTGTGGGCACCTTCCCGGGGCTTGAGACCAGCAATTCCTATGTTGCCAGCCAGCAGTTCGATGCCGCGCGCGCCGCGCAAGAGGCTTTGGGCTGGGACGTCGCCGCCAGCACCGATGGCGACCGGGTCCTGATCGCCATCACCGGCCCGGACGGCGCCCCGGTCGCGCCGCCCGAGATGTCGCTGATGGTGGGCCGCACCACGGTGCGCGACCATGACGTGACCCCGGACCTTCGTTTTGACGGCACCGCCCATGTCGCGGACGTGGCGCTGGAGCCGGGCAAATGGGAACTTCGGGTGGCCGCCACCGCCGAGGACGGAACGGCCTTTAACCAACGGATCATCCTGAATATCGAGAACTGACTTGAGCGCGACCCTTCAGACCTCTGCCTGCCCGGCCTGTGCCGCGGCGCCGCTTGCCGAACAGGTGGCGGGCCGCGCGCCTGCGGGCGGCGATCAGGTCATGCTGTCCCTTCCCATGATCCACTGCGCCGCCTGTATCGCGGGCGTGGAGCGCAGCCTGTCGACGATGCCGGGCGTCCGCCGCGCGCGGGTGAACCTGACGCTGAAGCGGGCGATGGTCGATGTCGATCCGGGCACCGAGGCCGCCGCTTTGGCGCGGGCGCTGTCCGACGGCGGCTGGGAAGCGCACGAACTCGACAGTGCCACGTTGGCCGGCACGCAGGTCGACCGCACCGGGCGCGATCTGTTGATGCGGCTGGGCGTCGCGGGCTTCGCGATGATGAACGTGATGCTTCTGTCGGTCGCGGTCTGGTCCGGGGCCGAGGCCGCGACCCGTGACCTGTTCCACTGGATCAGCGCGACGATCGCGATCCCGACCATCGCCTTCTCGGCGCAGCCGTTCTTCCGCAACGCATGGTCCGCCCTGCGCGCTGCGCGGCTGAACATGGACGTGCCGATCTCACTGGCGATCCTTCTGGCCGCCGGTATGTCGGTGTACGAAACGGCGCAGTCCGGCGCACACGCCTATTTCGATGCCGCGCTGTCGCTGACGTTCTTCCTGCTGGCGGGCCGGTATCTTGACTATCGCACGCGGTCCGTCGCGCGTTCGGNGGCGCAGGAACTGGCCGCGCTGGAAGTCCCGCGCGCGTTGCGCATCCGCGAGGACGCCGAGGCGATGGTGCCGGTGTCGGAACTGGCGGTGGATGACATGGTGCGCGTCCTTCCCGGCGCGCGGGTGCCGGTGGACGGCATCGTGACCGACGGCACCAGCGAGATCGACCGCTCGCTGCTGACGGGGGAAAGCCTGCCCGTGGTGTCCAGGCCCGGCGCGACCGTAAACGCGGGCGAGGTCAACCTGACCGGCGCCCTGACGGTGCGCGTGACGGCGGCGGGGCAGGACAGCACGCTGCACCGGCTTGCCGATCTGGTCGCCGTGGCCGAGACGACGCGCAACCGCTACACCTCGTTGGCTGACCGGGCGGCGCGGATCTATGCCCCCGCCGTTCACCTGCTGGCCTTCGCCGCGTTCCTTGGGTGGCTTTGGATCTCTGGCGGCGACGTGCGGCTGGCCCTGAACATCGCGGTGGCGGTGCTGATCATCACCTGCCCCTGCGCGCTGGGCCTTGCCGTGCCCGCCGTGACCACCGCCGCCAGCGGTCGCCTGTTCAAGCGCGGCCTGCTGATCAAAAGCGCCACCGCGCTGGAACGGCTGGCGGAGGTCGACACGGTCGTGTTCGACAAGACCGGCACGCTGACCACCGGCGCGCCAGAGGCCGAGAACCTTGGCGACCATCCGCGTCGCGATCTGGAACTGGCGCTGGCCCTGGCCGAGGGTTCGGCCCATCCGCTGGCGCAATCTTTGGCGCAGGCCGCCCGCGTGGCCGGGGTGCGCCCGGTGAAAGTGACCGACCTGCACGAGGTGCCGGGATACGGGGTCGAGGCGCAGTGGCAGGGGCAGCGCGTGCGGCTTGGCCGCGCCGACTGGACCGGCGCCGATGCGGCGGCGCAGACGGCGACCTATCTTCAGGTAGGGGCGCGGGTCCTGACCTTCCGCTTTGCCGACCGCCTGCGCGACGGGGCCGAGTCCGCTGTCGCGGCGCTGAAGGCGCAGGGGATGCGCGTGTTGCTGCTGTCCGGCGACATGGAAGCCGCCGTGTCCGATCTGGCGCAGCGTGTCGGCATCGACACGTTCGAGGCCGGCGTTCTGCCGCAAGACAAGGCCGCGCGGGTCGATGCCCTAATGGCCGACGGGCACCGGGTGCTGATGGTCGGGGACGGCCTGAACGACACTGCGGCATTGGCTGCGGCCCATGCGTCGATCTCTCCGGCGTCGGCGCTGGAAGCGACGCGGGTGGTGTCGGACATCGTGCTTCTGGGCGGCTCGCTTGCGCCGCTGGGCGACACGCTGGCGACCGCACGGTCCGCCACGCGCCGCATCCGCGAGAACTTCGGCATCGCCGCCGTCTATAACATGATCGCGATTCCGATCGCTCTGACCGGTTTCGCTACGCCGCTTGCGGCGGCGCTGGCGATGTCCGGATCGTCGATCTGCGTTTCGCTGAACGCGCTGAGGCTGCGCTGAGATGGAAGTTCTGGTCTACCTTATCCCGATTTCGCTGATCCTTGGCGGTCTGGGCCTTGGCGCCTTCGTCTGGACGCTGAGATCGCGCCAGTACGACGACCCGGACGGCGACAGCCAGCGCATCCTGTCCGATCAATACGACGACCGGCCGAAGCAAGATTGACCGGACGCGTCCTGCCGGTGTTACCATGACGGCATGAGACGCTTCGACGAGATCTTTGCGATCGCCGCCGACCGCAAGGGCGGAGAGGACGTGCTGGAATCGCTGCTGGACCGGCCCCGGCCGGCTGCCGAGCTTGCGGCGATCCCGGACGACCGCTGGCTGTCGAAGTTCACGCAGATGATCTTCAACTCGGGCTTCAACTGGAAAGTGGTCGAGTCCAAGTGGCCGGGCTTCGAGGAGGCCTTTGCCGGGTTCGACGTGGGCCGCTGTTCGATGATGGACGACGACTGGTTCGATGCGCTGCTGAAGGACACCCGCATCGTGCGGCACGGTGCCAAGATCCGGTCGGTTCGCGACAACGCCGTCATGCTGCGCGACCTTGCGGATCACCACGGCAGCGCGGCGCGCTGTTTCGCCGACTGGCCGCGCGAGGATTTCGCGGGCCTGCTTGCGCTTTTGAAGACGCGGGGCAACCGGCTGGGCGGCAACACCGGCGCCTATGCGCTTCGGTTCATGGGCGTCGACAGCTTCATACCATCGCAGGACGTGGTTGCGCGGCTGGTGGCCGAGGGTGTGATCGACAAGGCGCCGACATCGCGGACGGCGATGGCGAAGGTGCAGGCGGCGTTCAACGACTGGGCCGCAGAGTCGGGCCGCAGCTTTACCGAGATCAGCCGCGTTCTGGCGATGAGCGTCTAACCCGCGTCCGCGCTGAAAGGTGCGGCGGCGGCGATCCACCAGTCGGGATGCAGCTTTGTCAAAGTGTCGGCGGCTGCCTGTGCTTCGGTCAGCGTTTCATACAGCGCGAAACAGGTTGCGCCTGACCCGGACATGCGCGCCAGCAGGCAGTCGTCAGTGGCGCCAAGCCGCGACAGGGTGACGCCGATGGCCGGGGCGATCCCGCGCGCCGGGCCTTCCATGTCGTTGCGCTGTTCGCCCAGCCATCGCGCGAAGGCGCGGGCGTCGGCCCAATCGGGCAGGCGGGCGGGCATCGGGGCGTTGTCGCGGCTGGACAGGGCGCTGAACACCGCGCCCGTGGGGACCGAGACGCGGGGGTTTGCCAGCACCATCCCGAAGAGGGGCAGGGACGGCAGCGGATCGACCTGTTCGCCAATGCCGGACATGCGCGCCGGTCTTGCGGCAAGGCAGACCGGCACGTCCGCGCCCAGCGACAGGCCCCGGTCCGCGGGCAGCGGTGCGCCCGTCGTCTCGGCAAGCAGCCGCAACGCCGCCGCCGCGTCGGACGACCCGCCGCCGATCCCGGCTGCGGCTGGCAGGTGCTTTTCAAGGTGAAACCCGACCGCGTCGATCCCCATCGCCTGCGCCGCGCGCAGGACAAGGTTGCTGTCGTCCACAGGCACGCCGACCGCCATAGGCCCGGACACACGCAGCGTGGGGCGGTCAGACGGGAAGGTGTCCAGCAGGTCGCCCACGTCCGCGAAGACGACCAGCGAGTCGAGCAGGTGATACCCGTCGTCCCGCCGGCCGGTAACGTGCAGTGTCAGATTGACCTTCGCCGGGGCAAAGCCCGGGTCAGCCATCCGATTGCGTCACGCGGATCGGATCTTCACCCTCTTCGGTCAGAACGGCGTCCAGCCCAACCTCCAGCTTGCGGCGGATGCGAGCGGCTTCCTCTTCCTCGGGGTCGAAGGACAGGGCGCGCTTCCACTGGAACTCTGCCTCGGTAACGCGGCCGACGGCCCAGTAGGCATCGCCGAGGTGGTCGTTGATCACCGGGTCCACGGCCATCAGTTCGGCCGCGCGTTCAAGGTTCACAACGGCCTCGTCGTAGCGGCCCAGCTGGAACTGCACCCAGCCCAGCGAGTCGATGATGTAGCCCGAGTTCGGAGCAGCCGCGACGGCCGCCTCGATCATCGTCAGCGCCTCGTCATAGTTCTCGCCCATCTCGACGAAGGAATAGCCAAGGTAGTTCAGCACCTGCGGCTGCCCCGGACGCAGGTCCAGCGCCTTGCGGAAATCGGCCTCTGCCTCGTCCCAGCGTTGCTGGCGTTCGTGGGTGATGCCGCGGGCAAAGTACAGGATCCACTGCGGTTCCTGCGGCTCGTCGAACAGGGCAAGTGCCGAGTCGTAGGCCTGCGTCGCCTCGTCATAGCGTTCCAGCCCGCGCAGCGTGTCGCCAAGCGTGACGAAGACGGCCGGGTTGTCGGATTCCAGTCGGGTCAGCTGTTCCATGACCTCGATCGCGGCTTCGGTCTTGCCGGACTGGCGCAGCGCCTCGGCGCGGCCAAGTTCGGCGGCGGCGAAGGCGGGATGTTCGCGCGGAATACGGTTATACGCCTCGGTCGCGAGTTCGTAGCGTTCCAAGCTTTCCAGCAAGCCCGCCGACAGTAGGATCGCATCGACGTGGCCGGGGCGTAGGTACTCTGCGATGCGGCTGTACAGAAGGGTGTAGCTGTCCGCCGTCTCGCCCGATAGGGCGTTGGCGACGACAAGGAACACCTCGGCTGCGCCGTCCTTGGCGTTGCGCACGGAATCGAACGGCAGAACCTCGCCGTCTTCCAAGTCGGCCCGCATCCGTTCCAGTTCGGCATCCAGCCCGTCGCCGAAAACCTCGTCCAGAAGTTCGATCGCGTCGTCGTTGCGTTCCAGCTGGCTCAGAACCTCGGCATAGGCGATGATCCCGCGCCGGGTCAGGTTCAGCGGGCCTGCGGTCTCGCCAGAGAGGATCTCTGCGGCGCTCTCGAAATCGCCGACCGTCGCAAGGGCCATCGCCTTGTGGTACAGGCCGAACAGCTCCATGCCTTCCTTCTGCGCAAGCTCGTCGAACGCCTCTATCGCTTGGGACATGCGGCCAGCGCCGATCTGCGACCATGCGCGGATCAGCGGATCCATCACCTCGCCGATGGACAGGCCGTTTTCCAGGCTTTCGATAACGCTGTCGAAGCTTTCGGATTTCAGCTCTTCGGCCAGCAGCGCCATGTTGGCGATCTGGCTGCTGACACCCAGCGAGTCCAGCCTGCGGGCCACGGCGGCGGCTTTGTCGACTTCGCCCAGCGCGATGTAGGACATCGCCGCGCTTTCCAGCAGCGCGGGGTTCGACGGGTCTTTCATGATCGCCTGGCCGTAATAATCGGCGGCGGCGCGGAAATCGCTGAAGATCGTCGCATGGCGGGCGGCCAGATAGGGCCCTGCCACGCCCTGCGCGGCGGACGGCGCGGGTGCGCTCAGCCCGAGGCCGGCGAGGGCGAAGGCGATCACTTTCACGGAAACACGGTCGGACACGGTCAAGCCTCTCTCTACCAGTCGGCAAAGACTAGACCTGCAGGGGTTACGACGCAATGAGCGCCGCCGCGACGGCTTGCCGCCACACGGGACTGTTACCCCCGGGAACCAATTTCCCGGCAGAAATGTGCAGATTTCCGCTGGAAACCGCCGAAAAGAAGGCGTGCAGGCCATGATCGTCGGCCTGCCGCGTCCCCGGCCCGGTCAGGCGCCGGGCCGGTGCGCCTGTCCGGCCAGATCACATGTTGGGATAGTTCGGCCCGTCCCCGCCCTGCGGCGTGGTCCAGTTGATGTTCTGGCTGGGGTCCTTGATGTCGCAGGTCTTGCAGTGGACGCAGTTCTGGAAGTTGATCACGAACTCTGGCTTGCCGTCCTTTTCGACCACCTCGTAGACGCCCGCCGGGCAGTACCGCTGCGCCGGTTCGTCGTATTGCGGCAGGTTGACCCGGACCGGGACCTCGGGGTCCTTCAGCTTCAGGTGGCAGGGCTGGCTTTCCTCGTGGTTCGTCATCGAGAAGCTGACCGAGGTCAGGCGGTCGAAGCTGATCGTGCCATCCGGCTTGGGATAGTCGATCGGCTTGAAGTCCGAAGCCTTGCCGGTGGCATCCGCGTCGGACTTGCCGTGCTTGAGGGTGCCGAACAGCGACAGGCCGAACAGGTTGTTCGTCCACATGTCGAAGCCGCCCAGCGCCAGCGAGGCCGCAAGGCCGAACTTCGACCACATCGGTTTTACGTTGCGCACGCGTTTCAGGTCCTTGCCGACCGGGCCTTGCTTCAGCTCGGTGGCGTAGCTTTCCAGAACGTCGCCTTCGCGGCCGGCCTTCAGCGCCTCGTACGCGGCTTCGGCGGCGGCCTTGCCGGACAGCATGGCGTTGTGGTTGCCCTTGATGCGGGGCACGTTCACCAGCCCGACCGAGCAGCCCAGCAGCGCGCCGCCGGGGAACACCGGACGCGGCATCGCCTGATACCCGCCCTCGGTGATGGCGCGGGCGCCGTAGGCGACGCGCTTGCCGCCTTCCAGCAGGTCCGCGATCACCGGGTGATGCTTCATCCGCTGGAATTCCTGATAGGGGCGCAGGTACGGGTTCTTGTAGTTCAGGTGCACCACGAACCCGAGGAACAGCTGGTTGTTCTCGGCGTGATAGGCAAAGGACCCGCCGCCCGCATTCGAGCCAAGCGGCCAGCCCATCGTGTGGGTGACGGTGCCCTCGCGGTGTTTCTCGGGGTCGATGTCCCAGATTTCCTTGATGCCGATGCCGTATTTCTGCGGCCCGCTGTCCTTGGACAGGTCGTACTTGGCGATCAGTTCCTTCGCGAGCGAACCGCGCACGCCTTCGGCGATGAACACGTACTTGCCGTGCAGTTCCATCCCCGGTTCCGTGTTCGGGCCATAGCTGCCGTCGGGCTCTAGCCCGAAGACACCGGCCACGACGCCCTTCACGCGGTCGCCGTCATAGACCACCTCGGAACAGGCCATGCCCGGGAAGATCTCGACGCCGAGTTCTTCGGCCTGCTCGGCCATCCAGCGGCAGACATTGCCCATCGAGACGATGTAGTTGCCGTGGTTGTTCATCAGCGGCGGCATCGGCCAGTTCGGCACCCGCATGTGGCCGCCTTCGCCCAGAAGNTAGAAGTTGTCCTTCGTCACCTTCGTCTTGATCGGGGCGCCCTTTTCCTGCCAGTCCGGGATCAGCGCGTCGATGCCCGACGGGTCCAGCACGGCGCCCGACAGGATGTGCGCGCCGACTTCGGACCCTTTTTCAAGGACGACGACGCTGAGGTCGGAATCGAGCTGTTTCAGACGGATGGCGGCCGACAGGCCAGCGGGGCCGGCCCCCACGATGACCACGTCATATTCCATCGACTCGCGTTCGATCTCCGCCATGCCTTGCGTCTCCCTGTCCTGCTGTCCGCGTGGTGCGCTGAGTTGGACCACAGGTAAAGTCAGGCGCGGCGGGGGTCAATCGCGACACGCCACGGCGGGCGGCTTGACCTCAAGTGGACTTGAGGCCCTAGAAGTCGATTCGGATCATGCAGACAGGAGGAGCACCCATGACCCGTTCCGTTCTTGAACACACGAATTTCACCGTGGCCGACCCGGATGCCACCGCCGCGTGGCTGTGCGACGTGTTCGGCTGGAAGATCCGCTGGCAGGGCGCGTCCATTCACGGCGGACGGTCCGTCCACGTCGGGACCGACGACAGCTATCTTGCGATCTACAATCCGGGGTCGACCAGCGGCGCGGCCGACGACAGCTATCACACCATCGGCGGGCTGAACCACGTCGGCATCGTGGTCGACGACCTTGCCGCGACAGAGGCGAAGGTGAAGGCGCAGGGGTTCGTACCGCACAGTCATGCCGACTATGAGCCGGGCGAAAGGTTCTATTTCCGCGATGGGGACGGCATCGAGTTCGAGGTCGTCAGCTACCGCTAAGGCGTGGGCGGCGCCGTGCCGGTTTTGGCGCGGCGCTTGACTTTCGCGCCCCATGCGATGAGGTAATGCGCCAAGGCAAATCCAATCCCACATCTCAAACCTGGCCGCCGGACGCATGGAAAAGATACCGCTGACCCGCGCGGGTTACACCGCGCTGAACGATGAACTTAAGACCCTCAAATCGGTCGAACGTCCCGCAGTGATCCGGGCGATCGCCGAAGCGCGCGAGCATGGCGACCTGTCGGAGAACGCCGAATATCACGCCGCCCGCGAGAAGCAGGGCTTTATCGAGACGCGGATCAAGGAGCTTGAGGCGATCATCGGCCGCGCCGATGTGTTCGACCCGGAAAAGCTGTCCGGTACGATCAAGTTCGGCGCCACCATCAAGCTGGTCGACGAGGACACCGACGAAGAGAAGGTGTACCAGATCGTGGGCGAGCCCGAGGCCGACATCGCCGCCGGCAAGCTGAACATCGCCTCGCCGCTGGCGCGCGCGCTGATCGGCAAGGACGAGGGCGACAGCGTCGAAGTGCGCACGCCCGGCGGCGAGAAGAGCTACGAGGTTCTCTCGATCGAATACAAGTAGGCTGCGGCCCCTTCTGGAAGCGTTGACACCGGCATGGCCGATACCGACAGGAAGACCAGGCGCCCGGCGTCCCAACGGCACGAAACGCCCTATCGGGTAACGGCGGCAGAGATCATCGCCGTCGTGCTGTCGGTGATGTGGATCGCCGGTGTCGGGCTGTTCTTCCTGTTCACCGGGGCGAACCGCCCGTCCGTGGACTCGGGCAGTTTCGTGATGACGCTGATCGCGATCTTCATGCCGGTCGCGGTGATCTGGGTCGCTGCCGCCACCGCCCGCGCCAGCCGCGTCATGCGCGAGGAAAGCGCCCGGCTGCATGCGACCATCGACGCGATGCGCGAGTCCTACATGCAGCAGGAATATCCCGGCGGCCTGCCGCGCCCGACGGTCGAGGACAAGCTGGACGAGATCGCCCGCGCCGCGCGCAAGACGGAAACCGCGCTGGCCACCTTCACGTCGATCCGCGAACCGGTCGAGATCCACCCGCGACAGGTGCCGCCCCCGGCGCCAGCCTCTGCGCCCGCCGACGACCAGCCCGCGCTGGCGCTTGGAACCTCGGCGGAAGACATCGCCGAGCCGGTGTCGACCCCCGATTTCCTGCGCGCGCTGAACTTCCCCGAGAACGGCGAGGACAAGGAAGGCTTCCGCGCGCTGCGCCGGGCGCTGCACGACCGCCAGATCGCGCAGGTCATCACCTCGGCTCAGGATGTGCTGACGCTGCTGGCCGAGGAAGGCATCTATATGGATGACCTTGCCCCCGACCGCGCCCGTCCCGAACTGTGGCGCCGCTTTGCACAGGGCGAGCGGGGCAGGGCCGTCGCCGGTCTTGGCGGCGTGCGGGACCGGTCGTCGCTTGCGCTGACGGCGGGGCGTATGCGGCAGGACCCGACGTTCCGAAGCTCTGCGCACCAGTTCCTGCGCCGCTTCGACAAGATGCTTGCCGATTTCGAGCCGCGCGCCACCGATGCCGAGATTGCCCAACTGTCCAACACGCGGACGGCGCGGGCGTTCATGCTGCTTGGACGTGTGACAGGCGTCTTCGCGTGACGCCCACGGTCCGGTCTGCCTATTGGCGGGGGTTCCGCGCCGGTCTGCCGTTCCTTGTGGTGCTAATCCCGTTCGCGATGGTGTTCGGCGTCGTCTCGATCGAGGCGGGGCTGTCCGTGGCGCAGGTGCTTGGCTTTTCGGCCTTGGTGATCGCCGGGGCGGCGCAGATTACCGCGCTGCAACTGATGCAGGACAACGTGCCGACGGTGATGGTGCTGGCCGCCGCGCTGGCGGTGAACCTGCGCATGGCGATGTATTCCGCCGCTCTGGTGCCCTATCTGGGTGCCGCGCCGATGTGGCAGCGGGCGATCCTGGCCTATTTCAACGTCGACCAGACCTTCGCGCTGGCGCAGGTCGAATACGAAAAACGCCCGGCGATGACGGTGCCCGAGCGGGTCGCGTTCTTTCTTGGCGTCGCCACGCCGGTCTGCCCGCCGTGGTACCTGTTCACATGGATCGGGGCCGTGGTGGGCGCGCGCATTCCGCCCGAATACGGGCTGGATTTTGCGGTGCCGATCACCTTTCTCGCGATCATCGCACCGGCGCTGCGCACTCCGGCGCACCTTGCCGCCGCGCTGACCTCGATCGTGGCGGCGCTGGCGCTGGCATGGATGCCGTCGGGCATCGGTGTCCTGCTGGCTGCGGCGCTGGCGATGGTGGTCGGCGCCCGGGTCGAGCTTTGGCTGAAGGCGCGCAGCGCATGAGCTATTCGGCGGCCGCGATCTGGGCGATCATCGTCCTGCTTGGACTTGGGACGTACTTGATCCGCTTCTCGTTTCTGGGACTGCTGGGCGACCGCAAGTTGCCAGAGTGGGTCCTGCGCCACCTGCGCTATACGCCGGTGGCGGTTCTGCCCGGCCTATGCGCACCGCTGGTCCTGTGGCCGGAAGCCACGGGCGGCGAACCCGACGCCGCGCGCCTAGCCGCCGCGGCGGCAACCTTCGCGGCGGGATACCTGACCAAGAACTTCATGGCGGCCGCCGTCACGGGCGGCGTCGTGTTGTCCGGGATGCTCTATCTGGTCGGCTGAGGCAGCCCAGCCGGGATCACAGCCCGGATCACAGTACCGCGGGCGCCTTGATGAAATCGTTGTTCGCCGGGGAATCGTCGCGGAACTCGGACCGGGTGACGCCCGGCCGCGCGCCGAAGGCCCGCATCACGGCAAGCGGGCTGAACGTCTGCGGGATGTTTCCGAAGCGGGGCAGGTCGTTCAGGATATCCGACGTCGCCTGCGCGCACATCGCCTTGGGAACCGCGCCATACGCCTGAATCCGCTGCAAAGCGGCTTCGGCGACTTCGGGGGACACGACGACGTCCTGCCGCACGACGTGCCACGTCACGCGGGCGTGGTACTCGTTGTAGAACTGCACGGCCCGGTCGGACATGCCGAACACGACGTCGTTGCGTTCCGGAAGGGCAGGATGCTGGAACGTGCCAGCGGGATCGAAGATGGCACGGTGCGAACCGTTGACCATGATCGCGGAATGCCCGCCGGACCCGTTCTGGTTGGAGATCACGGTGAACAGCGTGATCGTCGGCGGCCCGTCATGCCGGTACAGCGCGCGCTGCACCGCGTCGTCGGGCGCCCATGTGCTTTCCGCGCCGCAGGCAGCAAGGAACAGCGGCATCAGCAAAACAAGGGCTATCCGCCGCATCGCGTGTCTCCTGCCTGTGTCCGGCTTAGCCGTTGATCATCGCGAGAAGCACAAGGAAGACCAGGATGCCGACGGCGCCCCAAGTCACGGCCTTCATGAAGCCGTGGAAGGTCTTTTCCTGTTCGGTGATGTCCATTTCGCCCGGCTTGTGGTCGGCCATGTCGCAAGTTCCCGATCGCATTGTGTCTTTGTCGACCCGGGGTTTAGACGATTCCAAGCGCCCTGTCACGCGCCGCTGCGCCGCAGGTCAGTCCTGTTCCGGCGCGGCGTCGTCCGTGTCGGGCGCGTCGTCTTCCAGATCGGCGGCAAGCCGGAACCCGATGCGCCGTGGAGCGTCCTCGGGGGTGCGTTTCGGCACCGCGCGCAACAGGACGTTCAACTGGCTGACGTGCTGGATCAACTGGTTCCGCCCGCCCACCGGATCGGTGCCGTAGAAAGTGACGATGTCGGGGTCGTAATATCCGATACCCTCGATCCGGATCACCCCGGCCTCGGCCCCGGTGAACCCCATCGCGACCTCGTGCTCGTTGTCGAGCTGCTTCTCGAAGTTGCGGATGTACAGGATCAAGCGTTCGTATGCCCAGCGTGCCGGGCTTTTCGCGGAAAGAGGCTGGTCCGCCACGCCATCGGGGATCTCAAGCGCGCAGTTCCGCGCCTCTTCCTCGGGGTCGGCGTGCACGGAATGGGCGCGCGGGATGGCGGCATCCTCGTGGGCCTCGGCGGTGGTTCTGATCTCGTCAGTCGTCCGGGTGTTGGTCATGGCCGGAGCCTATCCGGTGCCAAAGCCACGCGCCATCCCCGCTGCGGTTCCGGGCGACCTTGCCCTGAAACAGCAGGTGGTTCAGGTGCGCCACCGCCTCGACCAGCGCAAGACCGTAGTTGCCTTCGTTGATGGTCGACCGGAACAGCACGGAAAAGCAATCCGCCGCCGTCTTGGGTGTGTCGAGCGACGCCAGAAGCCGCGCAAGCGCCTCGTGGTGGTTGTCCACCAGCTGCATCATGCGCGTGGGCAGACCGGTGTAGGGCAGCTTGTGCCCCGGCAGCACCAATTGGTCGTCCTTGGCGAAGGGCGACAGCCGCAGGCAGCTGTCCAGCCATTCGCCCACCGGGTCCGCGCCCGGTTCGGTGGCGTAAACCCCGAGGTTCGGAGAAATCGACGCAAGCAATTGGTCGCCGCCCAGCACCAGATCGCCGTCGCGGCTCCAGAGCGTTGCGTGTTCGGGGGCGTGGCCGTCGCCCATCCGCACGTCCCAGACGCGCCCGGCGAGCCGCAGCACGTCGCCCTCGCGCAGGCGGGTGAAGCCAAGGGGCAGGGGGTCCACGATGTCGGCGAAGTTGAAGGGCCGCTTGTCCTGCGCCTTTTCCAGCAGGTCCGGCGCCATGCCGGCGCCGCGCCAGAACGNGACCTGCTCGGGCGCGGGGCGGTCTTGGTCGTCCAGCACCAGCATCCGCGCCATCAGCCAGCCGGTGCGGGGCATGATCAGCTCGGCCCCCAGTTCCGACTGGAACCAACCGGCCAGCCCGACGTGGTCGGGGTGGTGATGCGTGACCAGCAGCCGCTTCACCGGCTTTGCCGACAGCGGTCCGTCCAACGCGGCGCGCCAATGGTTTCGGGTGGTTTCGCTGCCGACGCCGGTGTCCACGATGGTCCAGCCGTCGTCGTCGGCCAATGCGTAGCAGTTGACGTGATCCAGCTTCATCGGCAGCGACATGCGCAGCCAGAACACCCCGTCGGCGACCTCGACCGCTTCGCCGGGCTGCGGTGCGGTTTCGTGCGGGAAGCGAAGGGGGGCGGATCCGTCCATCAGACTGCCAGCGCCTCTGTCGTGACGTCGTACAGGCCCGACGCTCCCTGCCGGACATGGGCGCACAGCCCCGCGTGTTCGGGCAATAGGCGGCGAATGTGGAACGCGGCCAGCGCGCTGCGGTCGCCAGTGCCGTCCTCGGCATGTGCCGCGCGCAGGAAATAATGGCCGCCCAGAACGCGGGCCCAAGCCTTCAGGAAGGGAACCGCCACTGCGAAACGGTCGGACATGTCCTGCGCGACCAGCCATTCGGTCGTCTCGCGCAGGTTCTCGGCGGCGTCCCAGACCTGTTGTGCAAGTTCGGACATGACGCCCCGCGCGGCCTCTGCGCTGGACTGGATCTCGTCCAGCAGGCGATAGGCGCATTCGCCGCCGTCCATCATCTTGCGCCCGACAAGGTCCATCGCCTGAATGCCGTTGGTGCCCTCGTAGATCGCGGTGACCCGCACATCGCGGTAATACTGCGCTGCTCCGGTTTCCTCGATATAGCCCATGCCGCCGTGGACCTGCACGCCAAGCTCGGCAACGGCCACGCCGGTGTCGGTGCCGTAGGCTTTGGTGATCGGCGTCAGGAAGGCTGCGCGCGAAACCCACTCGGCCTCGCCCGTGGCGTTCGCCATGTCGATGGCGACGGCGTTCGACAGCGCGATGGCGCGGGCGGCGAAGGTCTCGGCCTTCATGGTCGCCAGCATCCGGCGCACGTCGGCATGGTCGGCGATGCTGCCGGTCCCGTCGGGCAGCGGGCTGCGGCCCTGTGTGCGGTCCAGTGCGTATTCCAGCGCCTTCTGCGTCGCCGCCTCGGCCACGGACAAGCCCTGCACGCCGACGCCCAGCCGTGCGTTGTTCATCATGGTGAACATCGCCGCCATGCCGCCATGTTCGGGCCCCACCAGCCAGCCGGTCGCACCGTCGTATTCCATCACGCAGGTGGGCGAGCCGTGCAGTCCCATCTTGTGTTCAAGGCTGACAACCCGCAGGTCGTTCGTCCGGCCGGGATTGCCTTCGGCGTCGGGGATATACTTGGGTACAAGGAACAGGCTGATGCCCTTCGTTCCCGGCACCCCGTCGGGCAACCGCGCCAGCACAAGGTGGCAGATGTTCCCGGCAAAGTCGTTGTCGCCCCAAGAGATGTAGATCTTCTGACCGCTGACGGCATAGGTCCCGTCGCCGTTCGGCACGGCCTTGCTGCGCAGCGCNCCCACGTCGGACCCGGCCTGCGGTTCCGTCAGGTTCATCGTGCCGCACCACTCGCCCGAGATCAGCTTGGGCAGGTACAGCTCCTTGAGCGCGTCGCTGGCGTGGGCCTCTAGCGCCTCGATCTGGCCTTGGGTCATCAGCGGGTTCAGCTGCAGCGCCAGACAGGCAGAGCCCATCATCTCGTTCACCGCCGTCGTCAGGGTCAGGGGCAGGCCCATGCCGCCGTGTTCGACCGGGGCGCTGGTCGAGATCCAGCCGCCCTCGGCGATCGCGGCATAGCCCTCGGCAAAGCCCGGAGACGTGCGCACGACACCGTTCTCCAGCCGGGCCGGATGCAGGTCGCCGGCCCGCTGCAGCGGGGCAAGCTTGTCCTCGCACATGCGGCCGGCCTCGGTCAGGATGGCGTCCACGACATCGGGCGTGGCGTCGGCGAAGGTTTCGGTTCCGGCAAGCTGGTCGAACCCTACGACATGCTCGAACAAGTACCGGAATTCGGCAACAGGCGCGCTATACGGCATCCCGGACCCTCCTCTCTTGCGCAGCGGGGACCCATCCCGCTACATCGCACGAAACCTAACATGCGGTTTTGCACCGCCGCAGCAAGGACGCAGCGTCATTCCCGTGGCCCCGACCGAACACCTGCACGCCGATACCGCCGGTCTTTCCCGTGCCGCAGACCTGCTGCAGTCCGGCGCGCTTGTCGCGCTGCCGACGGAAACGGTCTATGGGCTGGGCGGCGACGCAACCGATTCCACCGCCGTGGCCCGGATCTTCGAGGCGAAGGGCCGGCCAAGCTTCAACCCGCTGATCATCCACCTGCCCGATGCGGCAGAAGCGGACCGCTACGTCGAGATGGACGACGACGCGCGGCGGTTGGCGGATGCGTTCTGGCCCGGTGCGCTGACGCTGGTGCTGCCGCTGAAGCCGGACTCTGGCATCGCGTCGCTGGTGACGGCGGGCCTGCCCACGGTGGCCGTGCGGGTGCCGGCGCACCCGCTGGCGCGCGAATTGCTGCGCCTGACGGGACGCCCGGTCGCCGCCCCCTCGGCGAACCCGTCCGGACGCATCAGCCCGACCACGGCGCAACACGTCCTTGACGGTCTGGACGGCAGGATCGCGGCTGTGCTGGACGGTGGACCATGCCCTGTAGGCGTTGAATCGACGATCGTGACGACGCAGCCCGAGCCGACGCTGCTGCGCCCCGGCGGGCTGCCGGCAGAAGCGATCGAAGCCTGTCTTGGTGTGCCGCTGGCCAGCCACGGCGGCGGCATCACCGCGCCGGGGCAAATGAGTTCGCACTATGCGCCCGACGCCGCCATCCGGTTGCAAGCCAACGCGGCGCAGCCGGGCGAAAGCCTGCTGGGCTTCGGCCATATGGATTGCGATCTGAACCTGTCGCCCGCCGGCGATCTGGTCGAGGCGGCGGCGAACCTGTTCTCGGCGCTGCATACGCTGGATGCGGCGGGCAAACCCATCGCGGTGGTCCCGATCCCCGATCGCGGGCTGGGCCGCGCGATCAACGACCGTTTGCGCCGAGCCGCGGCGCCACGGGACGCGGCGGAGGGCGGCACGATCCTCTAGAAGATCGCGCGTCGCAGTATTTTCTGGAAAATTCTGGTGCCTCAGGCGTGACCGGCTTCCGCCGACAGCGACAGCGGGTCGATGCCCAGCGATGCCAGCGCCGCCGCCCATTTGCCGTCATTGTCGGCGGCGAACACGATCTCGGGGGTGGCGTCGCAGGTCAGCCAGCCGTTCTGCTGGATCTCGTCCTCCAGCTGCCCCGGCCCCCAGCCGGAATATCCCAGCGCAAGGATCCGCTTCTGCGGCCCGCCACCGCTGGCCATGTCCTGCAGGATGTCCAGCGTCGCGGTCATCCCGAACCTGTCGTCGACGTGAAGCGTCGAGGATTCGGTCGCATAGTCGCCGCTGTGCAGAACGAAGCCGCGCCCGTGTTCGACGGGACCGCCAAAGTAGACGCCCACGCCCTCGCTTGCCGCGCCGCGGGGAATGTCGAGCTGTTCCAGAAGGTCGTCCATCGCCACGCCGGGGGCGGGCTTGTTGACGATCAGCCCCATCGAGCCGTCGTCGGAATGGGCGCACATGAAGACGACGCTTTTCTCGAATCGCGGATCGCCCATTCCGGGCATCGCGATCAGAAGCTTGCCGCCAAGATCGTTGAAATGGCTGTCGGGGACCATGGTGCCATTCTCCGCAGATTCCGGCCGGTGCCGCAAGTGGGTGATTTAACACACCCACGTTAGCATCGCCGGAATGTGATTTCCGGTTTCGCCGATGACGCATAAGTTGGCGACGATGCTAAAGAAGCTGTGTACATACGCCCTTTTGTCAATGGCGGCCGTCGGGTCGGGCGCCGTTGTGCCGACTCCTGCCGTCGCGCAAGCCGTGAGCCCCGAGCAGGCCGCCAACGTCACGGTCCTGCCCGGATGGCGCACGCCGTCCGGCACCCGCATGACCGCGCTGCGGATTCAGCTTTCGCCGGGGTGGAAAACCTATTGGCGCGCGCCGGGCGACGCGGGCATCCCGCCACGCTTCGACTGGCAGGGCAGCAGCAACCTTCGCACGGTCGCCTTCCACTGGCCGACACCCTCGGTGTTCGACGTCAACGGGATGCGTACGATCGGCTACAAGAACGAGCTGATCCTGCCGATCGAACTGACGCCTGAACGCCCGGACCAGCCGATCGTGCTGAACGCCGCTGTCCAGCTTGGCGTTTGTCACGACGTTTGCCTGCCGCTGAACGTCACCGTCTCGGCCGATCTGGCCGACGCCGGACGGTCCGATCCCCGCATCAACGCCGCGCTGGCGGCGCAACCGTTCTCGGAGACCGAGGGCAGCGTTACCTCCGCGCGGTGTGCGGTCGAACCGATCCGCGACGGGCTTCGGATCACGGCAACGGTCGCCATGCCCAGCCTTGGCCCGGGCGAGGTCGCGGTGTTCGAGCATCCCGACCAGACGATCTGGGTCGCCGAGGCCGAGGCTCATCGGAGCGGCGACGCGCTGACCGCCGTAACCGAGATGGTGCCGCCCAACGCGAAGCCGTTCTCGCTGGACCGTTCGAAGCTGCGGATCACCGTTCTGGGCAACGGCCGTGCGGTCGATATCTGGGGCTGCACCGGCTAAGCCGTTGCCCGGCGGCGGTTACTCTGCCGCCGTTGCCCGCCCGGGCCGCCCACGCCGCCCGGTGATCAGCGTCAGCGCCATCGCCACCAGCCAGATCGCCAGCACCCAGACCGCCGTTCCGACAAGGAACAGCGCCAGCGCGACGGTCATTCCAACCGCGCCCGCGGGCAGCAGTTCGGCCAGCGGCGCCGGCAGGCCGCCCGTCGCCATCGTCCAGCCCAGCGTTCCGACAAGGATCGCGGCCACGCCCAGCCCGGCAACCACCGCTGCCGCCGAAACCGCGCGGCCCTGCGCCGGCATCCGCAGCGCCCGGCGCAACGCACCGACCTGCCGCGCGACGTCCTGCTGCATCGCCATCAGCGCCGGCACGACCATCAGCACCAGCACCATGCCGAAGCCAAGCCCGTAGACCAGCGTGATCACCGTGGGCTTCAGGAACTGCGCATCCTGCGAGCTTTCATACAGCAGCGGCGCAAGGCCCAGCACCGTGGTCAGCGTCGTCAGCATCACGGCCCGCAGCCTGTCGCACGCCCCGTCCAAGATGGCCGGGAACAGCCCGCGCTCGGCGGCGTATTCGTCCACCGTCGTGACCAGCACGATCGAGTCGTTGATGATGATCCCCGTCATTCCGATCAGACCCACGACCGAGAACATCGACAGCGGGACGTCCCAAAGGATGTGGCCGTAGAAGGCGCCGATCAGGCCGAAGGGGATGATCGACATCACCACCGCCGGCCGTGTCCAACTTCCGAAGATCCACGCCAGCACAAGATAGATCCCAAGCAGACACAGCAGGAAGCCGGTGCGCGCGTCGGTCAGGAACTCGTCCTCTTGCTCTGACAGGCCCGCCAATTGCGAGGACACGCCGAAGCGTTCCTCTAGCGCGGGCAGAATCACGGTTTCCAGTTCGGTCATCACAAGGCTTGCGCGCGCCGGGTCGTCCTCGGACAGGTCGCCATTGACCGAAATCAGTTGCAAACCGTTCTCGCGCCGGACCGAGGAAAAGCCAGCCTCGCGCTGCACAGTCACGATGTCGGCTAGCGCCACGTAATCGCCCGACGCGGCCCGCATCCGGGTGCGGTCAAGGAAGTCGGCGGTCAGTTCGCCGGGCGGCAGTTCAACCATGATCGACGCGGTGCGCGGCCCGTCCGGATAGGTCGCCGCCTCGATCCCGTTCAGCCGCGCGCGCAGCACGCTGCCCAGTTCGCCGATGGTGAACCCCAGCGCCTGCCCCTGCGGCGTCAGTTGCAGGATCATCTCTTCCTTGTCGTAGGACAGGGAATCCTCCAGCGCGGACACCTCGGGGTATTGCGCCAGCGACTGCTTCAGGCTTTCGGCGGCGTCCTTCAGCGTGTCGGCAGTGGCGCCGTAAAGCTGAACGTCGATGGCGTCGCCGCCGGGGCCGGACCGCCAGCCACGGAAGCTGACCGTTTCGGCCATCGGGTGCTGGCGCACCTCTTCCTGCAGCATCGCGACGAACTCGAAACTGGAATAGGGCCGCAGGTCGGCGCCGATCAACTCGATCGCGATCGAGCCAAGCTGATAGTCTTCCTTGTTCTCGGACCCGGCCAGTGCGCGCCCGGTGTTGCCGCCGATCTCGGCGATCACATAGTCCAGCGGGTTGGTGCCGTGTTCCTCTGCCAACCGCTCGGCCACCGCGTCGGTGGCCCGCTGCATCTCGCGCATCATTTCCACCGTGTCCTCGCGGGTGGCGCCGGGCGCCATCGCGAAATTGCCGGACACCGATCCCTGCTCGGGCGAATTGAAGAACCGCCACTGCAGGTCGCCGCGAATGAACGACGCCATCTGCAACGCCAGCAGGACCACCGCCAGCGCGACCACCGGATAGCGCGCCCAGACCACGAACCGCATGAACGGGCGGAACAGGGTCTCGCGGAACCACCGGAACCCCCGGTTCACGGTGCGGCTGGGCCAGTCGTACCAGTGCTGCTTGCCGGAATGGGCGATGGAATGCGCCATGTGGTTCGGCAGGATCAGGAAGCATTCGACCAGCGAGGCGATCAGGACCACGATAACCGTGAACGGAATGTCCGCGATCATCTCGCCGAACCGCCCGCCGATGGTGACAAGCCCGAAGAAGGCGATCACCGTGGTGATGGTCGAAGAAAACACCGGCGGAAACATCTTGCGGGCCGCGTTCTCGGCCGCGGCGACCGGGGTTTCGCCCAGCCGCCGCGCCCTGTGGTCCGCGTGTTCGGCGACCACGATGGCGTCGTCGACCACGATGCCCAGCGTGATGATCAGCGCGAACAAAGAGATCATGTTCAGCGTCAGCCCGAAGGCATACATCATCGCGATGGCGCTGGTCATGGCCACCGGGATACCGGCTGCCACCCAGAACGCGCTGCGGGCGTTCAGGAACAGGAACAACAGCAACAACACCAGACCAAGCCCCATCAGCCCGTTGTCGGTCAGGATGTTCAGCCGGTTCGTGATCGCCTCGGCCCGCGTGCGGATCAGGTCGATCGACACGCCGGCGGGCAGGGTGGTCTCCATCAGCGCGGCGACTTCTTCCACCGTGCGCTGGATGCCGATGGCGTCGCCTTGGTCCGACCGGTCGACCCGGACCGAAATGGCGGGATCGGGCCCGACGAAATAGGCGCGCTCGCGGTCGACGCCGCCGACGGTCACGGTCGCCACGTCGCCGATGGTCAGCTTCGAGCGATCCTCGTTGGTGCGCAGCACGATACCCGCGATCTCGTCCGCGCGCGTCTTGGCGACGCCGGTCCGCACACGGGCATTCGCACCGTCCACGTCGCCTGACGGGTTCGCCTCTGACTCCGCCGCGATGGCGTCCGCGATCTCGCGCATGCTGATGTCATGCTCGATCAGTGCGATGGTCGGCACCTCGACCACCGTTTCGGGCGCCGCGACGCCCCGGATCGTGGTGCGCGTGACCCCCTCGGCGAACAGCCGCGTGACGAACTCGTCCGCGAACCGGCCCAACTGGTCGACACCCACCGGCCCGGTGATCACCACGTCGGTCACCCGATCGCGCCACCCCCCGCGCGACACGCGCGGATCGTCAGCGTCCTCGGGCAGGTTGTTGACGCTGTCCACCGCCGTCTCGACATCGTCCAGCGCCCGGGCCATGTCCCAACCGGGCTCGAACTCCAGATCGATCCGGGCGCTGCCCTCGGACGATCGCGCCTCGGTCGAGGCCACACCTTCGACCGCCATCAACACCGGTTCCATCAGCTGCACGATGGCGCGGTCGACGTCCTCGGCCCCGGCGCCGTCCCAGCTGACAGAGACCTGAACCTCGTCGACGATCACATCGGGAAAGAACTGCGCCCGCATCCGGGGAAAGGCCAGCACGCCCGCCGCGATCAGCAGCACCAGCAGCAGGTTCGCCGCGGTCGCATGGCGGGTGAAGTAAGACAGGATACCGCCGACCTGTCGAAAGCGTTCAGCCATTCTCGCCTCTCATTCGGGCGTATCCCCCGGACAGGGGATCAGCCGCCCCTGCGGGATTCGATCCGTTCCACCGTGGCAGCCGGCACCATCGGTTCCGCCAGTTGCGCCAGCACCCGGTCTTTCGCGGCCTGCGGCATGAACTGGTTCGCCTCGACCAGCGCCACCAGCGCGGCACGGCGTTCCTCGGTCAGCTCGACCATCGCGGGCGCCTCGGCCTCGGCACGGGCGCTGTCCAACTCCGGCGACACAGGGCGTACCTTGATGCCCGCGCCCAGCAAGGGCGAGCGTTCGGCAACCACCAGACGGCCCTGCAGCCCTTCGCCCCGGACGATCACGTCGTCGCCTTGCCGCCGCAGCAACTCGACCTGCGCGATCTCCAGCCGTTCGTCCTCTCCGACGACCAGCACGGTCCCGGCCGCGTCCAGCGCGGTCGACGGCAGCACGGCCACATCCTGAAGCTCGGGCTCGTCGACATGGACGCTGACGAAGTCGCCGGGCCGGAACCCGCGCGGTGCATCGATCCGGGCAAAGATCAGCCGGCCCGTGGTGCCGGTCCCGACCGACGCGCTTTCGCGGGTGATCACGCCGTCGGTCACAAGGTTCCCGCCCAGCACGTCCAGCGAGATCCGGACCGGCGCCTGCATCAGATCGCCATCGGCATCCAGAATCCGGGCGTACTCGGCGTTGGAGATCCGGAACGACACTTCCAGCCGGTCCGGGTCGACAAGGTTCGCAAGCTGCTCGTTGTTCTGAACCAGCCGCCCCTCGACCACGGTGACATCCGACAGGGTGCCGGTGAACGCGGCATACAACTCGGTGTCGGCAAGGGCGCGTTCGGCGTCTGACAGCGCGATTTCCGCCCGCGCCAGATCGTTCTGCGCGATGTCCACCCGCGCCTCCGCCGCCGCCAGCGCCTGGCGCCGGGACAGGATCGCCTGCAGGGCCGAGGCCTCGGCCAGCGCCGCGTCATCCACCGCCGCCTCGGTGCCGATCCCGCTCGACGCCATGTTGCGCGCCCGGGCCAGCGCCTGCGTTCTCAGCGCCGCCTGATCCTCGGCCGACACGACGTCGTCCCCCGCCAGCACAAGCGCCCGCCGCGCGTCGCGCAACTCGGCCTCTGCGCCCGCAAGGTCGGTCCTCGCCACTTCCAGCGCCGCCTCGGCGGTGCGGGGATCGACGCGCAGCAGCAGGTCGCCCTCGCGCACGGTGCCGCCATCCTCGAACGCCTCCGCCAGTTCGACCACGGTGCCCGACGCGGTGGCCCGGACCTCCAGCGTGCGGCGGCTGCGCACCTCGCCGAACCCGGTCAGGACCGGGGTCACCGTAACGGCGTCATAGGCGCGCACGTTCACCGCGAAAATCCGTTCATTCGCGGGGCGCACCCGCTCTTCCCGGTTCCACACGGTCTCCAGCGCGCCATAGACGGCATGACCGGCATAGGCCAGCAGCCCGACGGTCACGGCCATCAGGAACAGCCCAACAAGGGATCGGCGCAGAAATCGCATTCCAGAAATTACCCTCTTTTCCGGGTTATCTCAGACTACCCACGGCCCGACCTCGCGCCAAGCCACAACGGTGTTACGGCCGCGCGCACGAAGTCCGTCGCAAAAAAGATGCGGCGGGGNGTGATAATCCCAACGCGCCAAAGACGCCAAACGCCTCGAAAGCGGCCACCTGGTCTCTTCTTCTCTTCGAAAATACCTCGGGGGAGGAGCGCAGCGACGGGGGCAGAGCCCCTTTCCCCTCACTTCCGCCGCAGATGCTCGTCCAGCCGCGGCATGATCTCGACGAAGTTGCAGGGCCGGTGCCGGTAATCCAGCTGCTTTTCCAGGATCTCGTCCCAAGCGTCCTTACAGGCCCCCGGAGAGCCCGGCAGCGCGAACAGATAGGTCCCGTTCGCCACCCCGCCGGTCGCGCGGCTTTGCACCGCCGACGTGCCGATCTTCTGCATCGACACGATGGTGAACACCGTCCCGAAAGCGTCGATCTCTTTCTCGTAGACGTCGCGGTGGGCCTCGACGGTCACGTCGCGCCCGGTCAGCCCGGTGCCGCCGGTGGACATCACCACGTCGATGCCCGGATCGGCGCACCAGTCCCTCAGCTTCGCCGCGATCTCTTCGCGCTCGTCGCGCAGGATCTCGCGCGCGGCGACCGTATGCCCCGCTTTCTCGATCCGCTCCACCAGCACCGCGCCCGAGCGGTCCTCGTCCGGCGTCCGCGTGTCCGACACCGTCAGCACGGCAATCCGCACCGGCACGAAGTCCTTGGTTTCGTCGATCCGGCTCATGCTCTCTCCATCACTGCAAGCCGCGCGGCGAGCGCGGCGAAGACCCCGGCGCTGATCCATCCCAGCACCTTGGAAAACCGCTCTGACCGGGCCACGGTGCGCCCGATGCCGCCCGCGAATACGCCGACCGCGCCGTTCACGAAGAACCCGCCCAGCGACAACACGCCGGCGAACACAAGGAACTGNGGCAGCACCGCCCGCGCCGGGTCGACGAACTGCGGCACGAAGGCCAGCATGAACAGCACGATCTTCGGGTTGGTCAGGTTCACGACGAAGGCATCGCGAAACGCGTGGTGCGTCCCGGTGGGCACGTCGTGGCCTGCGTCGCGGACCGGCCCGCTGCGCAACGCCTGCACCGCCAGCCACAGCAGATACGCGACGCCGACCCACCGGATCACGGCGAACAGCCACGGCATCCCCGAAACCAACGCTCCCAGCCCCAGTCCGGCGACCAACCCGTGCGCCAGCCCGCCCGCCGCGATCCCCGCGCTGGCGGCGATGGCGGCACGCGGCCCGTGCCGCAGGCCCTGCCCAAGGCAGAACATCATGTCCGCCCCCGGCGTCAGGTTCAGCGCCAGCGCCGCCGGCACGAACGCCAGAAGAACCAGCGGGTCAATCACGCCGCCACCTCGAACCAGTTCGGCACCGGGCCAAGGTTCACGACCCGCGTCGCGCCGATCGTCCCCTCTGTGCCCCAGCTGTCGTGGATGTGCCCGCAGACCGCCAGCTTCGGCGCCAGCCGCGCGATCGCATCCCGGATCGCCACCGATCCCACCGACTGCCCGGCCGAGGTCACGTCGGCCACGCCCTTCGGCGGCGAATGCGTCACCAACAGGTCCGCCTCGTCGCAGGCGTCCAGCATCGCCGCCGCCTCCGCTTCGGACAGGTCGCACGACCAGCCGCCGAACGGCGTCACTGGCACGCCATAGCCCAGTCCGAACACCCGCAACCCGTCGACAACGGCGCCCGCGCCATGCAGCACGGTCACATCCTTAGGCGCGGCGGCGCGCAATTCGTCCGCACTCTCGGCATTGCCCGGCACCACGACGAAGGGCGCGAGGATCCCGTCCAGCAGCGCCATCGCCTCGGGCAGTCCCTTGCGCATGGTGCAGAAGTCCCCGGCGCCGATCACAAGGTCGGCCTCGCGGCTGGCCTCGACCAGCGCCGCGGCCCGCGACGCCGACAAATGCAGGTCCGAGAAGGCCATGATCTTCATTCCGCGCGCCTCAGCCGGTCCTGCAACATCAGCAGGTCGTGCCACGCATCGCGTTTCGCATGCCCGTTCCGCAACAGGTAGGCCGGGTGGAACATCGGCAGCGCCGGCTTCCCCAGCGCCTCGGTCCATGTGCCGCGCAGCCGGGTGATCCCCTTCCGGCCCAGCAGCGCAAGACACGAGATGTTCCCCATAAGCACCAGCACGTCCGGGTCCGCCAACTGGACGTGCCGCGCCACGAACGGCAGCATCATCCCGATCTCTTCCGGCGTCGGATCGCGGTTCTGCGGCGGTCGCCACGGCAGGATGTTGGTGATGTAGACGGATTTCAGCGCGTCCGGATGCGCGCGCCCCATGCCGATGGCATCCAGCATCCGGTCCAGCAACTGCCCGGCCCGCCCGACGAAGGGTTTGCCCTGCATGTCCTCGTCCCGCCCCGGCGCCTCGCCAACGATCATCACGCGCGAGGCGGGGTTGCCGTCGGCGAACACCGTGTTCCGCGCGCCGCGCTTCAGGTCGCAATGGTCGAAAGCCGCGATCGCCTCGGCCAGTGCCTCCAGCGACCCGGCAGACGCGGCGGCGGCGCGGGCGACCTCGGCGGTATCGACCTGCTGAGCCGGGACCGGACCGGAGGGCGCCTTTGGGGCGGCGGCCTCGGCCACCGGCTTCGGCGGCTTGTCGGCGATCTCGTAGCGGTTGATCGGCGCCTCGGCGATGGCCTCGGTCGCGCCAAGCTCGACCTGCCATTCCAAAAGCGCCCGCAGCGCATAGTGATCCATCGATTCCACCTGCATGCCGCCATGCTAGGCCGCGCGGCGGGAAAGTTGAATGGCCCGCAGCGCGCCTGCCGTCACGCCAGCCGCTTGCGCAGCCGGTTCGGATCGTGCGGCAGCGGCTCGTAACCGCAGGCCAAATAGGCCCCGCGGGCCGCCACATTCTCTGCCTGCGTGCCGATGGTGACGAAACTGCTTCCCAACCGCCGCGCCGATGCCTCGACCGCCGCCAGCATCCGGCGTCCCAACCCGCGCCCGCGCCGGTCCGCGTCGACATACAGGTGTTCCACCTCGATCCCGCGCAGCCCGTCGCCCAGCTTCGCCCGCCGCCCCATCGCGGCATAGCCCACGCAGGTCCCGTCGTCCTCGGCCACCAGCATCTTAAGCCACGGCGTCGGCCCGAACAGGTCGCGCCGCAGGTCCGCCACCGTCACAAGCGCGCCCTCGCCATGATGCGACGCCAGCGCCGCGATCATCTCCCGCACCTTGGGCAGATCGCCATGCTCTACCGGTCTGATCCTGATCATCTTCTCTTCCTTCTCCATGCCGGAGGCGGAAAAGAAAAATGGCCGCTCTCCGGCGGCCATAAAACTCACGTCACGACACCGCCCTGCTATGGCAGGACGAAATAAAATCGCGTGCTGTGAAGACGTGTATCCATGCGCCCCTTTTCCCGCCCGGCCCGACGCCTGTCAAGACAAAGCCCCCTTCTTCTCTTTGCAAAATACCTCGGGGGGCCGCGCAGCGGCGGGGGCAGAGCCCCCTTCGGTGCCATCGGCCGGGCGCCTTGCCCGCAGGGGCGCGGGNTCCTATAAACGGTCCAACCATCGTCGGGGGCCGCATGAATTTCCGCCAGAAACACCTTCTCGGGATCGAAGAGCTTCACCCGCTCGAAATCACCGAGATTCTCGACCTTGCCGACACCTATGTCGATCTCAACCGGTCCGAGACGAAGCACGGCGACGTGCTGAAGGGCCTGACCCAAATCAACATGTTCTTCGAGAACTCGACCCGTACGCAGGCCAGCTTCGAGATCGCGGGCAAGCGGCTGGGCGCCGACGTGATGAACATGGCGATGCAGGCCAGTTCGATCAAGAAGGGCGAGACCCTGATCGACACCGCGCTGACGCTGAACGCGATGCACCCCGACCTGCTGGTCGTGCGGCACCCGCATTCCGGCGCGGTGAACCTGCTGGCGGAAAAGGTGAACTGCGCGGTGCTGAACGCGGGCGACGGGCGGCACGAGCATCCGACGCAGGCGCTGCTGGATGCGCTGACGATCCGGCGGGCCAAGGGGCGGCTGCACCGTCTCAACATCGCGATCTGCGGCGACATCGCGCATTCGCGGGTGGCGCGCTCGAACCTGCTGCTGCTGGGCAAGATGGAAAACCGCGTGCGGCTGATCGGGCCGCCGACGCTGATGCCTTCGCAGATCGGCGCGTTCGGGGTCGAGGTCTATCAGGATATGGAAGAAGGCCTGAAGGACGTCGACGTCGTGATGATGCTGCGTCTTCAGAAGGAACGCATGGACGGCGGCTTTATCCCGTCGGAACGCGAATACTATCACCGCTTCGGGCTGGATGCCGAGAAGCTGGCATTCGCCAAGCCGGATGCCATCGTGATGCACCCCGGGCCGATGAATCGCGGGGTCGAGATCGACGGCACCATCGCCGACGACATCAACCGCTCGGTCATCCAGGACCAGGTCGAGATGGGCGTCGCGGTGCGGATGGCGGCGATGGATCTTCTGGCCCGCAACCTGCGCGCCGCGCGGGCCGACCAACGCGCCGCCGGGCGCAGCGGGGAACCTGCCCATGCCTGACGGCGGCAACCGCACGCCTTCGGTCCCGCTTCGGGATGACGAGGACATCGTGCAGTCGTTCCGTCCGTCGCGGTCCATCTACATCCGCGACACCACATGGATGGCCGCCATCGCGATGGCCGGGGGGATGCTGATCCTGTGGATCGCCGGCAATCCCCATGTCTGGACCGGCGCGGTGGGCGGGCTGGCCGCCATCGCTCTGCGGGGCTGGTATCTGGCGTCCGAAGAACTCGCCGTGCGCTGGGACCTGACCGACCGCCGCCTGCTGGGGCCCGGCGGCCGCACCGTGTCGCTGGCCGAGATCGTGCGCCTGCGCGCGCTTGCCAGCTCGGTCCAGATCGTCACCGCGGGCGGCGACAAGCACCTGATGAAGTACCAGCCCGATGTTCAAGACACGCTGACTCGCCTGCGCGAGGCGGTGGACCGCGCCGGAGGCCATGTCGCATGAACGATGATCCGCTTCACGTACCGGCCGCAGAGGCCGAAGTCGTCCGCGTGTTCGCACTGGACCTGCCCGAGGAGCAGGCCGAGAAACTGGCCGACCAGCCGCCAGCCAATGGCCGCCCGTCGCCTTTGGCAGAGCTTGCGGGCGTGCCGGGGCTCGACCGCGCCCATGTCGAGATCTTTCCCGTCTCTGACCTGCGTGGCGTCGGGTTGGCGGGCTATCTTGTCGACGGTCTTGGCATCGACGCGGCCGAGGTCGAAGCCGCCCGGATCGGGCTTGAATCCGAGACCGGCTATATCGTGATCCTGCATTCGCGGGCTTTCGGGGGCCACGAGGTGACCATCCAGCCCAAGATGGGCCTGCGGTGGCTGGGAACCTATCGCTTGGCGCAGGCCGATCCGGCGGGGCAGATGCCGCGCGTGGCGTCGGCCGAACGCCCTGCCGCGACGGACGAAGATCCAACGCCCGCGCCGCCGGTCGGCCGCGTGTCGCGCGTCGCGATGCTTTTGATCCTGCTGGCCGCCGGTCTGCTGGTCCTGATCCTTGCCTTCCTGTTCGGAAGCAGCCGCGGATGAGCACGACGCCCGCCGGGTGGGAAGGTATTCTGAACGAGGGCGAGACGATCCTGTGGCAGGGCCGCCCCGGCCGCCGCATCGTCATCGGCGTCGGTCAGATCGCCGCGATGATCTTCGGCCTGTTCTTCTCGGGGTTCGCGCTGCTTTGGATGATCCTTGCCGCGCAGGCGGGCGGCCTTTTTTGGATGTTCGGCCTGATTCATTTCTCGGTCGGCCTGTCCATCGGGGTCCTGCCGCCGTTCTGGAGCGCATGGAGCCGCCGCCACACGTGGTATACCCTGACCGACCGACGCGCCTTCATCGCCACGGACATTCCGTTGATGGGCCGCAAGCTGAAGGACTACCCGATCGACACGCAGACCCCGCTGACGTGGGACGACGGCGAACGCGGCAACGTCTGGTTCGCCAACGAGTATCGCAAGACCAAGAACGGATCGCGCAAAATCCCCATCGGGTTCGAGCGCATCCCGGACGCGCGCAAGGTCTACGACCTGTGCCGCAAGGTGAAGTCTTCGGCCGAATGACGACTGTGGCCTTCCCGCGCGAAATGCGGCAGGACNCCTCTGCCCAGTCCAGCCGCCAAGAAGGGAGCCGTCCATGACCGGCACGCTTTTTACCAACGCCCGCCTGATCGACCCCGACGCGGGAACCGATACGATAGGCGCCTTGCGGGTCAGCGGCGGCCGCATCGCTGAAATTCTGTCCGGACCGGCGGACGCCACCGGCGATACCGTGATCGACTGCGGCGGCAAATGCCTTGCCCCCGGTATCGTGGACCTTGGCGTGAAAATCTGCGAGCCGGGCGAACGGCACAAGGAAAGCTTTCGCTCTGCCGGGCGCGCGGCTGCGGCGGGCGGGGTGACCACGATGGTCACGCGCCCCGACACCCTGCCCACCATCGACAGCCCCGAGCAGTTGGAATTCATCGCCCGCCGCGCCGCCGAGGCGACGCCGGTGCGCATCCACCCGATGGCCGCGTTGACCAAGGGGCGCGAGGGGCGCGAGATGGTCGAGATCGGCTTTCTTCGGGATGCCGGGGCCATCGCCTTTACCGACGCCGACCGCGTGGTTGTCGACACCAAGGTCTTCGGTCGCTGCCTGACCTATGCCCGTTCGCTGGGCGCGCTGGTCATCGGCCACCCGCAGGAACCGATCCTGTCGAAAGGGGCTGCCGCGACCTCTGGCAAGTTCGCTTCGCTCAAGGGCATTCCCGCCGTCTCGCCGATGGCCGAACGGCTTGGGCTGGAACGCGATCTTGCGCTGCTGGAAATGACCGGCTCGCGGNATCACGCGGATTCCCTGTCTTCTGCCGCCGCTCTGCCCGCGCTGGAACGCGCCAAGGCAGCCGGGCTGGATGTGACCGCGGGCGTCGACATCCACCACCTGACCCTGAACGTGCTAGACATCGGTGACTATCGGACCTTCTTCAAGCTGAAGCCGCCGCTGCGGGACGAAGAGGATCGGCTGGCGATGGTCGAGGCGGTCGCCTCGGGGCTGATCGACACCATCAGTTCGATGCACACGCCGCAGGACGAGGAATCCAAGCGCCTACCGTTCGAAGAGGCCGCATCCGGTGCGGTCGGGCTGGAAACGCTGCTGCCCGCGGCGCTGCGGCTGTACCACGCCGACGCGCTGACCCTGCCGCAACTGTTCCGGGCGATGGCGCTGAACCCGGCGAAGCGGATGGGCCTGCCGACCGGACGGCTAGAAGCCGGAGCGCCGGCGGATCTGGTTCTGTTCGACCCGGATGCGCCGGTGGTGCTGGACCGCTGGACGCTAAAGTCGAAATCCAAGAACACGCCGTTCGACGGCGCGCGCCTGCAGGGCAAGGTGCTGAACACCTACGTGGGTGGAACCGAAATCTATGCGGCGTGACGCAGCAGGATTTTCTAGAAAATCCTGCCCGGCAAAATCTTCTAGAAGATTTTGTGCTTAGCTGATCCGCGCGACCACGTAATCGGCAAGGCCGTGCAGCATGTCGCGCAGGTCGCTGGCGGGCAGGGTGGCGATTGCGGTTTTCGCCTTCTCGGACCACGCCAGCGCGTCGGCCCGGGTCGCGTCCATTGCACCGTGCTTTGCCAGCAACTCTAGCGCGTGGTCCAGATCGCCGTCTTGCTGGTCGCCCTTCTCGATGACGCGCTTCCAGAACGCGCGTTCCGTGTCGTCCGCCGCTGCGACCGCCTTGATCACCGGCAGCGTGAGCTTGCGTTCGCGGAAATCGTCGCCGACGTTCTTGCCGGTGGCGGCGGTGTCCCCGCCATAGTCCAGCAGGTCATCGACGATCTGGAACGCGATCCCCAGCGCATCGCCATAATCGTAAAGCGCCTGTACCTGATCTTCGGGCGCGGCGGCGATCACGCCACCCACCTGCGTCGCCGCCGAGAACAGCGCCGCCGTCTTGCCGCGCACCACCTGCAGATAGACCGCTTCGTCCGTCTTCAGATCCTGCGCCGCGGTCATTTGCAGCACCTCGCCCTCGGCGATCACGGCAGCGGCGTTCGACAGGATGTCCAGCACGCGCAGGTTGCCCGGCTCGACCATCAACTGGAACGACCGCGCGAACAGGTAGTCGCCGACCAGCACGCTGGATTTGTTGTCCCACAGCAGGTTGGCCGTCGGGCGACCGCGCCGCTGCTTGCTTTCGTCAACCACGTCGTCATGCAGCAGCGTCGCGGTGTGGATGAACTCTACCGTCGCGGCCAGATGGACGTGGTAGGGGCCGTCGTAACCGCACAGCCGTGCCGCCGCGAGGGTCAGCATCGGGCGCAGACGTTTGCCGCCGGCCTCGACCAGATGCGCCGTGACCTCGGGGATGCGGGGGGCGTGCTCGGACGCCATCCGCTTCCGGATCAGGGCATTCACCGCGTCCATGTCGCCGGCCAATGCCTCGGCCAGTTGCTCGTGCGGTTTCTGCGGCGTGTCACGCATCGGTCTCACCATTCCGTCAGCCTACTCGACATCCGCCCCTTCTTATCCCTTAATCCACGGGATGAAAGAGCTTTTGCGCACCAATGATCCGACAGTGATCGCTTACGCTTCGGCACTTCTCGAAGGAGAAGAGATCGGCAGCTTTCAGATGGACGTGCACATGAGCGTGCTTGAAGGGTCCATCGGTATTCTGCCACGCCGCTTGATGGTGCGGGACGAGGATCTGCACCGCGCGCGGCGGGTCCTGCGCGACAACGACATCGACGTGGATGGCTGACGACGGCCTGACCTGCGACGGGTTTCTGGGCGGGCAGCTTCGGATCTTCCAGCCGGCGAAGGGCTACCGCGCCGGGGTCGATCCGGTGCTGCTGGCCGCTTCCGTTACGGCACGCCCGGGCGACAGCGTGCTAGAGCTTGGCTGCGGGGTCGGGGTTGCAGGGCTTTGCCTTCAGTCGCGCGTCGGCGGACTCGATCTGGTCGGATTGGAACTGCAACCGGAGAACGCCGAGCTTGCGCGCCGGAACGCTTCTGGAAACGGTCTGTCGATGGATGTGGTCACGGGCGATCTGTCGCAGATGCCGGGTGGCTTACGTGCGCGGAATTTCGACTATGTGATCGCCAATCCGCCGTACTACCTTCGCGATAGCGGCACCGCGGCGAGCGGGACTGCCAGAGAGATCGCGCTGGGCGAGGTTCTGCCGCTGTCGGCGTGGGTCGACGCCGCGACGCGACGCCTGAAGCCGCGCGGCGTGCTGACGATGATCCAGCGCGCGGACCGTCTTATCGACATGCTGTCGGCTTGCGACGGGCGGCTGGGGGACATCGCGGTTCAGCCTTTGGCGCCCCGGATCGGCCGCGCGGCGGAACTGGTTCTGCTGCGCGCGCGGAAAGGCGCGCGGGGTCCGTTCCGGCTACATGCTCCGATTGTGCTGCACAGCGGCGAAAAACACGAACGCGATGGCGACAGCTATACGCCAGAGATTCGTGGCGTTCTGCGCGACGGCATGTCCTTGCCGACGGGATGGCACGCCGAAATTGGATGATTAACTAATCGTTTACGTGGAAGGGTGACAGTAGCGTGACAAAATCGGAATTTTGTGGTGCACTTGATCCCATCAGCAGAGAAGGAGGACGGCGATGAGCTTGAGTTCACATCTCGAGGAACTCCGTAGAAAGCACAAAAATCTGTCGGCACAGGTCGAAACGGCTTTGCAGAGGCCCGGCTCCGACGATTTGGAAATCACCGCACTCAAGAAGCAAAAGCTTCGCCTGAAGGAAGAGATACATCGCCTAAGCAGCGCCTGAGCGCAGACCGCACGACGGCTATGGGCCGCGTGGACGGCCCTTGCCACTGCCCGACCGGCAGGATCGGTCAGGTGACGACATTCAGGCCACCGGCAGGCGTCACCAAAAGGCGCGGCGACAGGCGGCCAGCGAAAACGCCGGCCCCCAAGGGGACCGGCGTACCGCAAAATTCTTTAACCAAAGCCGTGTCTTAGACGAAGAACTGCGCCCCGTTGGCAGAGATCGTCGAGCCGTTGATGAACCCGGCGTCGTCCGACGCAAGGAACGCCACGCAGCGCGCGATTTCTTCCGGTTCGCCCAGTCGTCCGGCCGGGATCTGGCCGATGATCGCTTCGCGCACCTTTTCGGGCACCGCCATCACCATCTCTGTCGCGATATAGCCCGGACACACAGCGTTCGCCGTGATGTTGTAGCGCGCGCCTTCCTGCGCCAGCGACTTGACGATGCCAAGGTCGCCTGCCTTCGTGGCGGCATAGTTCACCTGCGCGAACTGGCCTTTCTGTCCGTTGATCGAGCTGATCACGATGATCCGGCCGAACTTGCGTTCACGCATCCCGGGCCAGACCGGATGAACCGTGTTGAACACGCCGGTCAGGTTGGTGTCGATCACGTCCTTCCACTGGTCCGGGGTCATCTTGTGGAACGGCGCATCCCGCGTGATGCCCGCGTTCGCCACGACCACGTCGATCGGGCCAAGATCGGCTTCGACCTGTTCGATCCCAGCCTTGGACGCGTCGTAGTCGGCCACGTTCCACTTATAGGTCTTGATCCCTGTCGCCTCGGTGAAAGCCGCAGCCTTTTCGTCGTTGCCCGCATAGGTGGCGGCAACGTCGTACCCGGCGGCTTTCAAGGCTTTCGAGATCGCCTCTCCGATGCCCCGGCTACCGCCGGTGACAAGCGCTACTTTACTCATGGATATCCTCTCCTCTCCTCCACACTTCTGACGTTACGAGACTTTTTGCGTTCGCTCAAATCAGGCGTGGCCCTCGTGGTCAAGGAATCTGCGGGCGTCGCTTTCGCCCTGCGCCCAAGTGTCCCGAAGCTTTTGACCATCGGTGAAATCGATCTTGTCCGCCGGGGTCTCGTCGGACGGCATGACATAGCGGCGCCCGTCCACATCCGGCAGGGATTTATAGCGCCGCGTCAGCAGCACCAGCGTGTCGCCGTCGTCCGGGTCCGGCATCGGCGCCTGATCGGCCATGCCAGCGTCGATGACGGAACGGCCGTCCCATTCCGCGGGCTCGAACACCGGCGGGATCACCGCCGCACCGCACACAAGTTCGGCAAGCTTGCCGTCTCGTGCGGCAGCGTTCGCATCGATCAGACGCGCCGACAGGCCGAACTTCTCGGCCCAGTTGAAATGCGGGGACCCGACGATGTGCAGTTCCGCCTGGTAGGCCACCGTCATCGCGGCGCCGGTCATTCTGGCCGACGGGCGTTCGGGCGGATGCGCGATCAGGATCTGGAAGGCCGGGCCATCGGCCACCTTGGCCTGCGCCTCGGCGTCCAGCACCTGCTCGACCACCTCGCAGTACAGGCTTTGGTGCGGGGTGATGCCCTTGTCGCCGTCGTGGAACAGGTCGACGTTGCTGCCCTTGGTCTCGAACACGTCGCACATGGTGTCCAGCAGCTTCTGTTCGCACCCGGCCAGCCATGCCGACCCGGCAAGCGCGCCGCCACTGACGCCGGTCACCCGTTCGGGTTTCAGCGGATTCGTTTCGTCCATCACGGTCATGAAGCCGCCCTGCCAAAAGCAGCGCAGGCCACCGCCCGAGAATACGATCTGTTTTGGATTGTCCATGAGATACGGGCGGGCACACGGCCCGCCCTGATCTGCTTAGGGGCGCTCGACGCACAGGGCGACGCCCATGCCGCCGCCGATGCACAGGGTGGCCAGACCCTTCTTCGCGTCGCGCCGCTTCATTTCGAACAGCAGCGTGTTCAGCACACGGCAGCCCGAGGCGCCGATGGGGTGACCGATGGCGATGGCGCCGCCGTTCACGTTCACGATCGACGGATCCCAGCCCATGTCCTTGTTCACGGCGCAGGCCTGCGCGGCGAAGGCTTCGTTCGCCTCGACAAGGTCAAGGTCGCCGACGGACCAACCAGCCTTTTCCAGCGCCTTGCGCGAGGCGTGGATCGGGCCGACGCCCATGATCGACGGGTCCAGACCGGCGGTGGCGTAAGACGCGATGCGGGCCAGCGGTTCGATGCCGCGCTTTTCGGCCTCGGCATCGGACATCAGCAGCACGGCGGCGGCGCCGTCGTTCAGGCCCGAGGCGTTCGCCGCGGTGACCGTGCCGTCGCGGGTGAACGCGGGGCGTAGTTTCTGCATCGCTTCAATGGTCGCGCCGTGACGGATGTATTCGTCCTTATCGACCACGATGTCGCCCTTGCGGGTCTTGATGGTGTAGGCGATCACCTCGTCGTCGAACTTGCCGGCCTTCTGCGCGGCCTCGGCCTTGTTCTGGCTGGCGACGGCGAATTCGTCCTGCTGGTCGCGGCTGATCTGCCATTTTTCGGCGACGTTCTCGGCGGTCTGACCCNTGTGATAGCCGTTGAAGGCGTCCCACAGGCCGTCCTTGATCATGGTGTCGATGAACGACAGGTCGCCCATCTTCTGACCCTGCCGGATGTTCTGCGCATGGGGCGACATCGACATGTTTTCCTGCCCGCCGGCCGCGACGATCGACGCATCGCCAAGCATGATGTGCTGTGCCCCCAGCGCGACGGCGCGCAGGCCCGAGCCGCAGACCTGGTTGATGCCCCAAGCCGCCGATTCCTGCGGCAGGCCGGCGTTGATGTGGGCTTGGCGCGCGGGGTTCTGGCCCTGCGCGGCGGTCAGAACCTGACCAAGGATGGTTTCGCTGACGTCTGCCTTGTCGATCCCGGCGCGTTGCACGATGGCTTCAAGCACGGCGGCGCCAAGGTCATGGGCCGGGGTGTTTGCGAACGAACCGCTGAAGCTGCCCACCGCGGTACGCGCGGCGGATGCGATTACGACATTGGTCATGACTGATCTTCCTCCATCAGGGTGCCGGGCGGAGTCCGGTGCCGATGGTCAGAAAGCGTCGATGCCCCGCCCGTTTCGCATTCGGTGGTATGCGGTGGCGCGGGTCAATGCAAGAGATTGACGTAGGTGCAGCAACGGGTCGCGGGCACTGCGGCGACCGTGCCGTATCCGGGCGGCGGCGCGCGCCCTTGCCGGCGCCGTCATCCGACCTGCAGGTCGTCGGCCTTGACCGACCAGAACGGCCGCGTGGTGGGCGCCCCGAAATAATAACCCTGCATGCAGTCGATCCCGATGTCGCACAGGAACTCTGCGTCTTCGGCGGTTTCGACGAACTCGGCCACCGTGAACATCTCGAAATGGCGGGCGATCGAGATCAGCGCCTGCGTCAGGACCTGGTTGTCCGGGTTGTCGTGAATGTTGCGGATGAACTGGCCGTCGATCTTGAGGATGTCGAAGTAGAATTCGCGAAGATAGCGAAACGCGGTGTAGCCCGCGCCGAAATCGTCCAGCGCGAAGGACACGCCGCGATGCTGCATCTCGGCCATGAACACCTGAACCGTGTCGGGGATCACCATCGCCGAGGATTCCGTGATCTCAAGGATCAGGCGCTCCGCGACCGTGGGGTCGCGCCGCAGACCGATGTCCAGCGTTTCGGTCCAGCGGGGATAGCCGATGGACCGGGCGCTCATGTTGATGGAAAGGCGCAGGGCCGGGTTGTCCGCCAATGTCTCCAGGCCCAGTTCCAGCGCAAGACAGTCGATCTGGCGTCCCAATTCGGTGGTTTCCACGCTGTCGATGAAATCCCGCGCCGGGATGACACGGCCGGATGTATCCAGGATACGGATCAGCCCTTCCCAGAAAGCGGGTCGGTCGGGGTCCGCCGCCTGCACCACCGGCTGGAAGGCCAGCAGGACATTGCGGTGTGCAATCGCGTCGCGGACCATCGCGTGAATGCCCATATCACGTTCGGCCAACGCGTATCCAAGCGGGCTGTCCGGGTCGCCCGGCGCCGGGACGGTGGGTCTGTCCGTCTGGGGCATTTCACACTCCGTTCTGTCCGTGGCACGGTGCGCGAGGGATGTTTACATAAGGTGAAGTTTCTGGTTTGTTCTAATTTGAAATGGATGCCCGGTTTCTTTTAACTACCTGACGGAGCGCAAGAAATGGACGGCCGGTGCAGTTGGTGCGGCGAAGACCCGCTTTATGTCGCCTACCACGATACCGAGTGGGGCGTGCCCGAGTACGACAGCCGCGCACTTTGGGAAAAGCTGATTCTCGATGGCTTTCAGGCGGGGCTTTCTTGGATCACCATCCTGCGCAAGCGCGACAACTTTCGCGCCGCGTTCGATGGGTTCGATCCGCAGGTCATCGCGGGCTGGGACGAGGCGGACGTGACGCGCCTGTTGGCCGACCCCGGCATCGTCCGCCACCGCGGCAAGATCGAAGCGACCATCGGCAACGCCCGCGCCTTCCTGAAGATCGAAGAGCGCGAGGGGTTCTCTCGCTTTCTCTGGGACCGGGTCGGCGCGGCGCCGATCCAGAACGCTTTCGCGTCGATGGCCGAGGTGCCCGCGGAAACCCCCTTGTCGCGCCGGATCTCGAAGGACCTGAAGGCCGAAGGGTTCAAGTTCTGCGGCCCGACCATTGTCTATGCGTGGATGCAGGCCTGCGGCATGGTGAACGACCACGTGACCGGCTGCGCCCGGCACGCGCAGGTCGCGGCGATGGCACCGCCGCGCTGACCTATCAGCTTTCGCCGCCGACCAATGCGGATACGATCGCCCGCGCGCTGTCGCCGTGCCAGTCGGCGTCGCCCATCAGCCGCGCGATCTCGCGCCCTTCAGGGTCGAGGATCACGCTGACCGGCAGCGCCAGCACCGCCATCTGCCGCGCCAGCTGTTGCTTGGGGTCGCGGTACAGCGGCAGGTTGTCGACGCCGACGTCTTCGAAGAACCGACGCATCCCGGCCACCGGGTTGCGGCCCGTGGCGATGGTCACGACCTCGAAGTCGTCGCCGCCGAACTCTGCCTGAAGCGCCGACAGCGACGGCATCTCTTTGCGGCAGGGCGCGCACCACGTGGCCCAGAAATTGACCAGCACGTACTTGCCCCGGTACTGGTCCAGGCTGACCTCGGCATCCGCCGCGTCGACAAAGCTGATATCGGGCACCGCTTCCGGTTCGGGGTGGATCACCAGCTTGCGCATGTCGCCCTCGCGCATCGCCTCCAACGCCGACGGATCGGCTGCCAAGGCGCCATTTGCGCAAAGGCCAAGGCAGGTGTAGAGGACGGCGAACCGGAACCAGCGCATGTAATCTTCCCTCCGAGGGTCAGCCAAATGAACGACACGAAATCGAATGCCATGTGGGGCGGACGCTTCGCCGCGGGGCCCGACGCGATCATGGAGGCGATCAACGCCTCGATCGCCTTCGACAAGCGGCTCTACGCCCAGGACATCCGGGGCTCGCGCGCCCACGCCGCGATGTTGGCGGCGCAGGGCATCCTTACCGATAAAGACGCCGAGGCGATCCGGGAAGGCCTGCTCACCGTTTTGTCAGAGATCGAGGGCGGTACGTTCGAATTCTCGACCGCGCTGGAAGACATTCACATGAACGTCGAGGCGCGGCTGAAGGCCCTGATCGGCGAACCCGCCGGGCGCCTGCATACGGCGCGGTCCCGCAACGATCAGGTCGCGACCGATTTCCGCCTTTGGGTCCGCGACCAATGCGACGCCGCCATCGACGGGCTGACCGCGCTGATGTCCGCGCTTGTCACGCAGGCCGAGGCGGGGGCCGACTGGGTGATGCCGGGTTTCACTCACCTGCAGACCGCACAGCCGGTGACGTGGGGCCACCACATGATGGCTTATGTCGAGATGTTCGCCCGCGACCGCAGCCGGTTCACCGACGCGCGCGTGCGGATGAACGAAAGCCCGCTGGGCGCCGCCGCGCTGGCTGGCACATCTTTCCCGATCGACCGCCACGCCACGGCAAAGGCGCTGGGCTTTGACCGGCCGTCCGCGAACTCGCTGGACGCCGTGGCCGACCGCGACTTTGCGCTGGAATTCCTGTCTGCCGCCGCGATCTGCGCCATGCACCTGTCGCGCTTCGCGGAAGAGCTGGTGATCTGGTCCTCGGCCCAGTTCCGGTTCGTGGCGCTGTCCGACCGCTTTTCGACCGGCTCGTCGATCATGCCGCAGAAGAAGAACCCCGACGCGGCGGAACTGATCCGCGCCAAGATCGGTCGCATCCTTGGTGCGCAGGTGGCGCTGTTCACCATCATGAAGGGCTTGCCGCTGACCTATTCCAAGGACATGCAAGAGGACAAGGAACAGACCTTCGACGCCGCCGACAGCCTGATGCTGGCGCTGGCGGCGATGGAAGGCATGGTCAAGGACATGGAGGCGAACCGCCCCAGCCTCGAGGCCGCCGCGTCCTCGGGCTTCTCGACCGCGACCGATCTTGCAGATTGGCTGGTCAGGGAACTGGACCTGCCGTTCCGCGACGCGCATCATGTGACCGGAACGCTGGTTGCGATGGCCGAGAAGAAGGGCTGCGATCTGCCCGACCTGTCGCTGGCCGAGATGCAGTCGGTGCACAAGGGCATCCGCGACGATGTCTTCGGGGTGCTGGGCGTGCACAATTCGGTCGCCAGCCGGATGAGCTATGGCGGCACCGCACCTGCGCGGGTAAGGGAAGCCATCGCCCGCGCGCGCAAGGAACTGGACCAATGAAGACCGCCGCCGCCCTGCTGGTCGCCACCGCCGCGCTTTGCGCTTGCGGCAAGGTGGGTCCGCTGGAACCCGCACCCGGTGCCAGCATGC
>NZVC01000035.1 GCA_002701395.1 Maritimibacter sp.
GGCATGCTGTCGAAGATCGAGAACGGCAACATCTCGCCGTCGCTGACGACGCTCCAGGCCCTGTCGCGGGCCCTCGGCGTGCCGCTCACCGCCTTCTTCAAGCGCTTCGAGGAAACCCGCAACGCCGTCTTCGTCAAGGCCGGCGAAGGCGTCGAGCTGGAGCGGCGCGGCACAAGGGCCGGGCACCAATACAATCTCCTCGGCCATATCGACAACAACACCAGCGGCGTCACCGTCGAGCCCTATCTGATCACGCTGACCACCGATTCCGACGTCTTCCCGACCTTCCAGCACGACGGCATGGAGTTCCTCTACATGCTGGACGGCGAGGTCGTGTACCGCCACGGCGGCAGCCGCTACCACATGCGGCCGGGCGACAGCTTCTTCTTCGACGCCGACGCGCCGCACGGGCCGGAGGAACTTGTCATGCTGCCGGCGCGATATCTCTCCATCATCTGCTACCCGCAGCAGGGCCGCACCGGCTGAGGCAGCGCTCCCGGGGCGAGCCGGGAGACCGGTTCCGCCCCGCAATCCCGTCTCCACGCTTCCGTCTCTGTACCGCCGTCTCTGTACTACCGTTGCGCCGCCTGTCCGGCAGCTCGAACCTGCGCACAGAATTCGTTCAGTGTGCAAATATTGCGCAAGGCCTCATTGCGCGCCGCGTACCGTCGCGCCGACAGGGGCTGACGGCAGCGAAGTTCCGCAGGGGGCATTCGTTTCCAGAAGCGCCCCTTCGGCGCGAAATCCTGCCCTTCGGAGGGCGGCTGCGGCTGTCGATGGAGAAAATACGCCCCAACGGCGCTCGTCTTCTGCAAGCTGGCACGATTCTCGCTTCGGTGAACATCGTTTCCCCTGAGTAGTCGCCACCGGGCGACGGACTCCGACCGTGCTTCGCCGAAGGAGAACCTGATGGAACAGCAGCTCATCGAACTCGGGCAGAAGGTGGCGGCGCTCGAAGCCAGCGCCAAGATCTCCGATGCCGTCAACATGGAGATCTTCTACTGGTGGTGCACCGCCCTGATGATCACCATCCACGCCGGCTTCCTCGCCTATGAGATGGGCGCGTCGCGGGCCAAGAACGTGCTGGCCGCGGGGACCAAGAACCTCCTCGCCTTCGCCTTCGTGGTGCCGACCTTCTTCTTCTTCGGCTGGTGGATCTACAACGCCTTTCCGACCGGCCTGACCATCTCCGACGGGGCGGACGCCGCCCTGCCCTGGTCGAGCGCCATGGGCCCGAACCTGTCCGACAACGCCACCGGCGTCTTCTGGGCGGCCTTCGCGCTGTTCGCCGCGACCACCGCCTCGATCATGTCCGGCGCGGTGATCGAGCGGATCCGGCTGACCGCCTTCCTGATGCTGTCGATCGTGCTCGGCTCGGTGATCTGGATCCTCGGCGCGGCCTGGGGCTGGCATCCGGCCGGCTGGCTGACGACGGAATTCGGCTTCCACGACGTCGGCGCCGCCGGCTGCGTCCATCTCGTCGCCGGCGCCTTCACCCTCGGCGTCCTGATCAATCTCGGCCCGCGCATCGGCAAGTACAATGCCGACGGCACGCCGAACGCCATCAAGGCCCATTCGGTGCCGCTCACCGTCGTCGGTCTGATGCTGATCATCGTCGGCTTCTTCGGCTTCCTCGGCGGCTGTATCATCTACATCCCCGGCGAGCAGTGGCAGAACATCTACGGTCAGCCGACCACCCTGTCCGCCTTTGCCTTCAACACGCTCATGGGCATGGCAGGCGGCATCATCGGCGCTTGGATGAAGACCCGCGATCCGTTCTGGATGATGTCCGGCGCGCTGATCGGCATCTTCGCCGCGGCGTCCGGGCTTGATGTCTACTATCCGCCCGTCGCGTTCCTGCTGGGTACCTTCGCCGGCTTTGTCGTGCCGATGGTCGCGGTCAAGCTGGAGAAGATGGGGATCGACGACGCAGTGGGCGCCTTCCCGGTGCACGGCATCGGCGGCCTGATCGGCGTGGTTGCCTGCGGCATCTTCGCGGCCGGTTATCCAAACGTCGGCGAAGGCTATCCGCCGGTCTCGCTGATCGGCCAGATCGTCGGCGCGATCACGATGGCGCTGCTGGGCTTCATCCCGGGTTACGTCGTCTCGTTGATCCTGAAGATGTTCGGCCTGCTGCGCGTGCCGGATCACATTCAGGAAATCGGGCTCGACGTGGTCAAGGTGCCGGTCGAGGCCTATCCCGAGGGCTACATTCCCGGCCCTGTCACCACCATCGACCCCGGCGCAGCGCCGGCAGAGTAAAGGAGCAACCGCATGAACACTTCTCCGATCACCAGCTGGGACGGGGCCGAGGCCATCTTCACCTGGGCCGACAGCCCGATGATGATGGGCATCGCCCTGATCGGCGCGCTGGCCGTCACGGTGGGGGCCATCGTCTACGCCGCGTCGCACGACAAGCACGCCTACGCGAGCTACAAGCCGAAATAACACACGCGCACGAACACGCGTCTGGATCGGGCGGCCCTTCGGGGTCGCCCTTTTCTTATCCAGCGTAGGCTTCGACCGTGTCGGCCGAGATCGCGTAGCCGATTTCGGCAAGCTGGGTCGAGGTCGCAGCGGCGCCGAACATGCCCGTTACGGTCACTGGCTCGAACAGGCCGTCGGATTCGTAGGGCCTGTCGGTCGTCGTCACCAGAACCAGCTGGTTCGCGGGCGGCGGCGGGACGTGGATGCAGGCGCCGACATAGGGCACCAGCATGAACACCGACACGCCGGTCCCCTCGTAATCCAACGGCACGATGAAGCCGGACAGCTTGACGATCTTTCCGTTCAGGTCGGTGCGGATGCCGCTTGCGGGCGGTTGCTGGCTGGCCAGATCGCCCGCGCTGTGATCGACAACACCGGCGAGTTCTTCGGGAAGCGCAGGCTCTCCCTCGGGCAACAGGTCGCGCCATTCCAGTTCGACGACGTCTTCCGCGCGAAGCGGCGCGGGCAGAAAACCCGCAGCGGCAAGGCCAGCAAGCATTGCGCGGCGCGATACGCGCTGTCGGCCAGGATCTGTCGTCTGCATTCCGGGGTTCCTTTCCATGCGGCGCAGCGTGTCAGGCCGACGCTTCAAGTTCTTACCATCATGCCATCCGCAAGCGACAGCCGGTAGGCCCGCAGCGCCGGCAGCAGGCTTGCCAAACCAGCGGCGACGATCACGCCGCCCAATACCACCGCCTCGTGCAGCGACGGCGCCTCGATCGGCAGCCACAAGCCAAAGGCCGCGTCGATCCACGGGCGCAGCACCATCATGCCGCCATACAGCAGGGCAATCCCCAGCACGGCACCCGCCAGCGCCATCAGAACGGCTTCCAGCACCAGCAGCCCAAGGATCGTCATCGGGCGTGCTCCCATTGCGCGCCAGATCGCCATCTCGCGGCGGCGTTCGTTGAGGCTGGAGAAGATCATCGCCATCATGCCCAGCAAGGCGGTGACCACCACCATGCCCGACACCCCGATCAGCGCGGTCTCGGCGATTCCGACGATCTGCCATAGCTCTTGCAACGCGACGCCCGGCAGCACCGCCAACAGGGGCTCTTCCGGGTATTCGTTGATCCAGCGTTGCAGCCCGAAGATTTGCAGCCGGGATTCGACCCCCACCAGCGCCGCGGTGATCGCGGTCGGCGTCAGGTCCATCTGTCGGATCGCCTCGACCGGGGTGGCCTGTCCGGGGCTCTGGGCACCGCTTTGCCAGTCGACGTGGATCGCTGCGATCGCCTCCAAACCGACGATGACGGTGCGATCGACCGGTGTACCGGTCTTGCCGATGATGCCCGCCACACGGAACGGCTGGTCGTCGTGCTCGGTGAACGAGGCCAGACCGTGCGCCACCACGATCGGATCGCCGACCGAATAGCCCAGCGTCTCGGCCACGTCGGCCCCGATCACCGCGTCGTACAGGTCGCCCAGACCCTGCCCCTGCACGATGTCCAGCGACCGCCCCCCGCGGTAGCGGTAGTGGGTGAAGAACGCGTCGGTGGTGCCCATCACGCGGAATTGCCGGTGGCTGTCGCCAAGCGAAATCGGCACGATCCAGTCGACCTCGGGCCGGGCCGCGATATCTTGATAGCTTTCCCACGTCACGTTGTTCGTCGCGTTGCCGATCCGGAACACAGAATACAGCAAAAGCTGCACCGACCCGGACCGCGCCCCCACGATCAGGTCGGTCCCCGAGATCGTGTCCGCGAAACTGGCGCGCGCGCCGGTGCGCACCTTCTCGACGCCAAGGAACAACGCCACCGACAGGGCGATGGCCAGCACCGTCATCCCCACGGTCAAGACCCGCGCCAGAAGCGAGCCGATGGCAAGGCGCAGGATCATGCGGCAGTCCTTTGCGTGGTCACGATGTCTTCAAGACGGATCACCCGGTCGAACCTGTCGCCCAGCCGCTCGTCGTGGCTGACCATCAGCAGGGATGACCCCGCCTCGGCGGTACGCTCGAACAGCAGTTTCAGGAAAGTGTCCTGCGTCGCGGCATCCAGCGCGGACGTGGGCTCGTCGGCGACAATCAGCGGCGGCGCCCCGATCAGCGCACGCGCCACGGCGACCCGCTGTTGCTGCCCCACGCTGAGCCGTCCGGCAGGCAAGGCCGCCACGCCCTCGGGCAGCCCAAGGGCGCTGCACAGCCGGTCCGCCTCTGCCGTGCCGCCAGCGCGTCGACGGCGGTCCGGGGCAAAGCGCAGGGGCAGCAGGATGTTGTCCGATACACTGGCATAGGGCAGCAGGTTGAACTGCTGGAAGATCACCCCGATCCGCTCGGCGCGGAACCTGTCACGACGTCCCCCGCTCAGCGATTTCAGATCGGTTCCGCCCACGGACACGGATCCGCTGTCGGCGGTGACGATACCGCAGACCAGCGACAGCAGCGTCGACTTTCCCGACCCGCTGGCGCCAAGAAGCAAAACGCTTTCACCGGGCGCCAGCGCAAAGGCCGGACAGGTCAGCCGAAAGCCTGCCCGACCCGGCCAGCCGTAGCTGACGTCGCGCAGGGCAAGCGCAGGTTCGGACATGGTCAATCGATCGTCATTTCGGGCGCATCACGGGTGACCTCGGCGGAACCGGCGCCCGAATCCGTCACGTACTGCACCTCGATCTCCTGCGCGTTTTCGAATTGATCGAAGTACGGGAAACGCAGTGTGTTCAAAGCCTCGGGGCTGGCGCATTCGAAGACGAAGTGCGCGGTGAATGCACTGTGCGACGCTTCGTGCTCATGGTCGTGGTCATGATCCTCGGCGTGATCGTCATGGGCGTGATCCTCGGCGTGCTCGTCATGATGGTCGTCATGCTCTTCGAGGGCATAGGCGGCATCGCCATCGACCAACTCGCACCCTGCGGCATCCGGCAGGGAAACGACGGTCGCGGCATCCGACAGCCGGATAACAGAGGTGTCGACGGCCATCGCCTCGGTTTCTGACGACGGCATGTACTCGAAGCCGACGATGTCCATCCCCGGCGCGTCCAGCCGCATCTCGACAGTCCCGCCGTCGATCGCGACTTGCAGTGTGCTGACGCCGTGAACGTGCGCGCTGAGTTCGCGATGTTCCTGCGCCAAAAGCGGCGCCGCAGCGACCGAAGCCAGAAGAGCGAGGCTGATGGTTTTCATGTCGTATCCCTTATCCGAAGTTGGGCGTATGTTATTCTATAACGCTCCGAGATCAACGCGATAATCGGCGCTGTGTGCCGGGCTTTGAAAGACATGGCGTTGGATTGGGAACTGGTCGGGGAAGCGGTCTTGTCAGCGACGCCCCCGAAAACGAAAAAGGGCCCCGAGGGGGCCCTTGATCCAATTGGTCGGAGTGGCGAGATTCGAACTCACGACCCCTGCCTCCCGAAGACAGTGCTCTACCAGGCTGAGCTACACTCCGACCGTGGCGGGTGCAGTATCCCCTCGTCGCGGCATTTGCAATACCCCATCTACCACCTTTATTGCGCCCGCGCCGGAGTGCGGCGCGAGATCCGTGCAAGTGCAGACACACGGGGTGTCGTGCCCGTCTCGGCGCGGGACTTCGTGCGCAGCACCGGGGTCACGCGGGACATGCCGCCAAGGCTTTCGCGCAGCACGATGTAGACCCCGCTTGAGATGATGATTCCCGCCCCGATCCACGTCACCGTGTCCGGCACCTCGTCGAAGAACAGACTGCCGAAGATGGCGGCCCAGATCATCTGGGAATAGTGCATCGGCGCCACGATGGCCGCGTCGCCGTTCTTGTACGCCTGAATCATCAGGATGCCCGCGATGAACGCCAAAGAGGCCATCAGCCCGACCAGCCCAAGGTCGACCAGCGGCATCGGCGTGTAGACCACCGGCAGCGCCAGCGCCATGACGACGAAGTTCGCCATCATCGGGTACAACAGCAACACCGCGCTGCGTTCGTCTTGCCCGATCTTTCGAACGATGATCGACACAAGCGAGCCGGTGAACGCCCCCACGACAGCCGCAAGGTGGCCCAAGGTGAAGTCGGACGCACCGGGACGCAGCACGACGACAACGCCGACCAGCCCCACGAAGACGGCTGCCCAGCGATGGCGGCCCACCGTCTCACCCAGGATGGGGATGGAAAGCACGGTGATCAGCAGCGGCTGCGCGAAGATGATCGCATAGACCTCTGCCATCGGAAGCGTCGCAAAGGCGTAGAACACGCACAGGCCGGTGATGACCGCGCAGCCCGTGCGCAAGGCCGTCCACCACGGGTGTTTCGGGATCAGCGTATCCGCCGTCCGGTCGCGCATCAGCATGAGCATGACCAGCGGAAAGCTAAGAAGCACGCTGTAGAAAATGATCTGAAAGGTCGACAGGGTCGCGCCCAGCGTCTTCACGACCACGTCGTGGGTCGAGAACAAGGCGAAACCGGCCAGCGCGAAGAGCGCGCCCTTGATGTTGGATTTTGGTGCAGACATTCGGCAAACCTAGGATGGTTGCCTTGGACTTTGTGTTAACCGGCGGCAGGGTCAAGCCATGCCGCCGGTATTGCACGATTTTTCAGCCCGATCGGCGGGCTTTCGATCACCGTATTAAAGCGATGCGTCCAGCTTGGCGACGACCGCGTCGCCCATCTCGGCGGTCGAGACCGGCTGGACCCCGTCTTCGCCAAGAAGGTCGGCGGTGCGCAGGCCGTCGGCCAGCACGGCGTTCACGGCCTCTTCCAGCCGGGTCGCCTCGTCGCCCTTGTCGAACGAGTACCGCAGCGCCATAGCGAAGGACAGGATACAGGCGATCGGGTTCGCCTTGCCGGTGCCGGCGATGTCGGGGGCCGAGCCGTGGACGGGTTCGTACAGGGCCTTGGGCCGGCCGTTCGCCATCGGGGCGCCCAGCGATGCCGAGGGCAGCATCCCAAGCGAGCCGGTCAGCATCGCCGCCAGATCCGACAGCAGGTCGCCGAACAGGTTGTCGGTGACGATCACGTCGAACTGCTTGGGCCAGCGGGTCAGCTGCATCGCACCGGCGTCGGCGTACATGTGCGACAGTTCGACATCCGGGTATTCTGCGTCGTGGATTTCCTGCACCACGTCGCGCCACAGCACGCCCGATTCCATCACGTTGGCCTTCTCCATCGAGCAGACCTTGTTGTCGCGCTTGCGGGCCAGTTCAAAGGCGGACCGGGCGACACGGGCGATCTCGGATTCGGTGTAGCGCTGCGTGTTGATGCCGACGCGCTCGTTGCCTTCCTTGAACACGCCACGCGGCTCGCCGAAGTACACGCCCGAGGTCAGCTCGCGGATGATCATGATGTCCAGACCGGCAACCACGTCTTTCTTCAGCGAAGAGAAATCCGCCAGCGCGTCGAAGCACTGGGCCGGGCGCAGGTTGGCGTACAGGTCCATTTCCTTGCGCAGGCGCAGCAGGCCGCGCTCGGGCTTCACGCTGAAATCGAGGGTGTCGTACTTGGGGCCGCCCACGGCGCCCAGAAGTACGGCGTCGACCTCTTGCGCCTTGGCCATCGTCTCGTCGGTCAGGGGCGTGCCGTGCGCGTCGTAGGCGCAGCCGCCGACAAGGTCCTCGCTGACGTCGAAGGCCATGTCGCGCTTAGCACCGAACCAGTCGATCACCTTGCGGACTTCGGCCATCACCTCGGGGCCGATGCCGTCGCCGGGCAGGATCAGAAGCGAGGGGTTGGACATGCGCGGGTTCCCTTCCTTTATGTCGTTCTCACGGGTCGGGCATCGCCTATCCCGGCGTTGCCGGGGGGTCAAGAAACCTTGGGGTTTCGCTGCATTGCGGCAAGGCCGTATCTGCGCGCTTGGGTGGGCGGAAGAGAACACGGCCGGTGCCGCGTGAAGCGGGCCGCACATCCCGGTACGGCAGCCTGCGCGTCAGCCCGGCACGTCAAGATCGACCCACACCAGACGGTGACGCGGCAGCCCCTCTCCCTCGACCAGCGGTCGAAGCGGGTCGCCTGCCACGGGCCAGAACACCCCGGCGTCTGTCACGGCCAAGGCACGGTCCGGCAACACGTAGCTGACACGCAGGTTCCCCGGGCCGGGATCGTCGGACCAGTCGGCGGTGTCCAGCGCCGCGTCCCCGGCTTGGCCAGTATTCGCACCGCCGTGCACCACGGCAGCCTTTGTGCCGCCCGCGCTGCGGGGGCGCGGGTCCTGCAGCCGGGCGTGCCCGATCAGGTCGCGGATCGCCGTTTGCCGCCCCTCGCCGTCGGACGGGTCGAGATTGGCGTTGCCCAGCACGACCACCGCATCCTCCGGCGGCGGCCCAAGCCCGCCATCAAGGTAGACGGACCACAACGCGATCTCATCATGGTTTCGAAGGCCATTGGCGTCTTCGGGTCCGTCGAACACTGGCGTGGTTGCCGCGAAGCACAGCAGGTGCAACCGCCCGCCATCCGGCAGGATCACCGGCACGTCCCAGTGCCCGGTCGAGGACAGCCGCAGCGCCGCCTGCGCCTGAGGCGAGGGAAAGGGCTGTCCGTTCACCATCGGCGGGCGACCCCAAGCAAGATCCGCCCACAGAAGGTCAGAAAAGTCCTGCACCTTCGCGCTGTCGATCGGCAGGCGCGACAGCAGCACCATCGCCCCCTGCCCCGCGAACCATCCATAGCCTTGCGCATCCCGTGGCCCACCGGTCCGGCCATCGCCGTCCATGTCCAGCCCGGTGGCCAGCCCGGCATTCGACGGCAGCGCGAACAGGTGGGGATAGCCCGCGCCAGCCGTGGCCAATCGCGTTTCTAGCGCGCGAGCGGCGGCAAGCTTCAGGTCCCAGTCGAAGCCGGTCAGCAACAGGATGTCGGGCGAAACATGGGCGATCACGTCCACGACGGCGGCGACATCGGGATCTTCCCCGGCAAGGATATCGCGCAGCAGCAAGCCGGGGCCGCGTCGCTGCATCTCGACATGCCAAGTCGCCACGCGCAGGGGCTCTGCGGCGGCGGGAAGGACCAACAGGAAAAGAAGGATCAGGCTGGCTGCATCTCGTCGCGGCCAGCGATGGCGCGCTTGCGTTCGATCAGCGCCGCGATGCGGCCCATCGCAAGGCCGCGCATCAGAAGGCTTGAGGGAAGGAAGGCCCATGCCGCAACGATCCACACCATCGACTGCGGATTCTCCAGCGTGACCTGACCGAACAGGTTCTCGGACGCTTTCAGCGCAGCCGGGATGAAGAATGGCATGGTAAATCCTACCACGATGTTAAAGCGCGCATCCCGTTCAAGGCGCTGCACCACGTCGCCACCGGTGGTCGGGTCGAAGGTGGGCAGGTTCACCCAAACATTGAAAGGGCCGCGATGCAGCGGCCAGTTCTTCACGCGAACACAGAAGTAAAAGATCGCAAGCGTCAGCATCGAGAAGAAATAGCTGATCCCCGCCGCGGTCCGCACCCGATCCACATGGGTCAGGTTGGCGTCGTCGGGCAAGAGCAGCACGATCTGGCGGACGGGGCTGTAGGGAAAGTCGATCGCGGCGCCGATCCCGGTGCCCAGATCGGTGATCATATCCGTCAGCGCCGATGGCGAGGTTTCTCCGCGGATCACCACGGAGATCATGAAGACGATCAGAAACAATGCGAGGAAACGCAGCCGATTGAACGGCGGGGCGTTACGGAACTCGACGATGCCGGGATAGACAGAGGCGTATTCGAAGATGGTCAGGGCCGCTGCGAAGATCGAGATCAGCGCCACGACCTGCGTCACGTCGGACGTCACTCCTGGCAACAGGAGGGACGGTGTCGCAATAAGCAACACCACAAGGACCGCGCGCACAATGGCGCCTGCAAGTCGCGAAATCACCGCTCTTTTCCCTCAAACTGGACGAGCGCGGTACGATGCCGCCCCCTTGTCCCACTTTGATCCCGCCATTGATGGCAGGTTGCCTCAACTTTGCCCAATTTTTGCCTACTTTCAGTTTGGCCAGCAAGTCTCTGGAAAAGATAACAAAAAGATTCGGGCGTTTTCGTGGAACAAGTGGTGCGCTTCTGCATCAATTTGAAAGCAGAAGACTGCCGCTTCGCGCGGGGCACACCACATGTTGTGGAACCCAATTGTGGCGCACCCAAGGACAAGTCTGCGACGTTTGTGCGGCGAATGCCCGAAGTTTTAGCGTAAACAGACGGGCCGTCTCGACACACGGTCACGCAGGGGCTGCGCTGGCCGCCTAGATCCGGCGTAGGTGTCATACAAACCTCCCTGACGGGAATCAATCATAAGATGTATTAAACACACTTAGCGCACCCTATCGGCGATTTTTAGCCCCAATCCGACGACGGAGTTCACGAACCCGTTCACGGCGCAACCGTTTCAACAATTTTCCAGGGTTATTGGGAGAGGGAAATCGACGGGGCCACCGGCAGGCAGCGCCCGGATCATCCGGATCAGTGTCCGGGAAACGACCGCGCCCGGAAGGCGCGGCCGGTTGTCATGGCATAGGCCGGATCAGATCCAGGGACGCTGGGCGCCCTGATTGGCCTCGAAGCTGTCGATCGCCGCGGCCTTCTCCATCGTCAGGCCGATGTCGTCGAGACCGTTCAGTAGGCAGTGCTTCTTGAAGGCGTCGACCTCGAACGGGATCACCTGACCTTCCGAGGTGGTGATTTCCTGCTTTTCGAGATCCACGGTCATCCGGGCGTTGGCGCCCTTCTCGGCATCCTTCATCAGGATATCGACCTGCTCTTGCGGCAGCGGGATCGGCAGGATGCCGTTCTTGAAGCAGTTGTTGAAGAAAATGTCGGCGAAGCTGGGTGCGATCACGCAGCGGATGCCGAAATCCTTGATCGCCCACGGCGCATGCTCGCGCGAGGACCCGCAACCGAAGTTGTCGCCGCTGACAAGAATCTCGGCCTCGCGGTAAGCGGGCTGGTTCAGCACGAAATCGGGGTTCTCGTTGCCTTCGCGGTCAAAGCGCATCTCGTCGAAAAGATTGGCGCCAAGACCTTCACGCTTGATGGTCTTCAGGAACTGCTTGGGGATGATCATGTCGGTGTCGACGTTGATCAGGTCGAGCGGCGCGGCGATGCCGGTCAGGGTGGTGAACTTGTCCATGTACGTCTCCTTGAAACGGGCGATGGGGTGGAACCCCATCCTACGGGTGATGGCAGGGCGGGGCGTTCACCCCGCCGCACCGTTTCAGCTCAGTTCGCGGATGTCGGTCAGGTGGCCGGTGATCGCAGCTGCCGCCGCCATCGCGGGCGACATCAGGTGCGTGCGACCCTTATAGCCCTGACGGCCCTCGAAGTTGCGGTTCGAGGTCGAGGCACAGCGTTCGCCCGGGGCCAGCTGGTCCGGGTTCATCGCAAGGCACATGGAACAGCCCGCCAGACGCCATTCGAAACCGGCATCCAGGAAGATCTGGGCCAGACCTTCTTCCTCGGCCTGGGCACGGACAAGGCCAGAGCCCGGCACGACCATCGCGCGCAGACCGTCCTTGATCTTCTTGCCCTTCACCACGGCAGCCGCAGCGCGCAGATCTTCGATCCGGCCGTTGGTGCACGAGCCGATGAAGACCGTGTCGATCTGGATGTCCGACAGCTTCTGGCCCGGGGTCAGCCCCATGTAATCCAGCGCGCGGCGGGCCGCCTCGACCTTGCCGCCCTTGAAGTCCTCGGGCGCGGGAACCAGCGCGTCGATCGGCAGCACATCCTCCGGAGAGGTGCCCCACGTCACGACCGGGGCGATGTCCTCGCCCTTGATGGTCACGACCTTGTCCCAGTGCGCGTCATCGTCGGAATAGAGGGTCTTCCACCATTCCATCGCGGCTTCCCACTGACCGGCTTTCGGCGCGTGGGTGCGGCCCTTGACGTATTCATAGGTCTTTTCGTCCGGCGCGATCAGGCCAGCGCGCGCGCCGCCCTCGATCGCCATGTTGCAGACGGTCATGCGGCCTTCCATCGACAGGTCGCGGATCGCTTCGCCGCAGTACTCGATGACATAGCCGGTGCCGCCAGCGGTGCCGGTCTCGCCGATCACCGACAGGGTGATGTCCTTGGCGGTCACACCGGGGCGGAGCTTGCCGGTGATCTCGACCTTCATGTTCTTCGACTTCTTCTGGATCAGCGTCTGGGTGGCCAGAACGTGTTCCACCTCGGACGTGCCGATGCCGTGCGCCAGCGCGCCGAAAGCGCCGTGCGTCGCGGTGTGGCTGTCACCGCAGACCACGGTCATTCCCGGCAGGGTCCAGCCGTTTTCCGGGCCGACGATGTGAACGATGCCCTGACGGACGTCGGACACGGGGTAGTAGTTGATCCCGAAGTCCTTGGCGTTCTTGTCGAGCGCGGCGACCTGAATGGCCGAATCCTCGGTCATGTTCTTGGGGTCTTCGCGGCCCTCCGTGGTCGGCACGTTGTGGTCCGGTACGGCGATGGTCTTATCGGGCGCGCGGACGGTGCGGCCAGCCATACGCAGACCTTCGAAGGCTTGCGGGCTGGTCACCTCGTGAACCAGGTGGCGGTCGATGTACAGCAGGCTGGTGCCGTCTTCGGCCTCGTCCACCAGGTGGGCGTCCCAGATCTTGTCATAGAGTGTCTTCGGAGTGGTCATCGGTTCCTCTCTCCGTGGATATCGGTTTTTGGTCTAGCTGCGGGTACGTGGCAGGGGCCGCCTCATAGGCGGGCAAGCACCGTCCGCGTGGCGCCGTGGAACCGTTCGCGCAGACGCACGCGGTCGCCGAGATCGAAAACCTTGGTCATGCGAGCGATCTATAACGAGTCCAGAAAGCAATCAAGTAGCCCAAGGAAGACGCTTAGCTCCGAACGCCGGGACCGCTTGTCGGCAGGACAAGCGGCTCGATCAGGTCCCAGCGGTTGCCCCACGGATCGCGGAACACCGCGACACAGCCGTATTCCTCGTTTCGCGGGCGTTCCTCAAAGGTGCCGCCGGCGGCCTCGATACGCAGGGCATCGTCCGCAAAATCGGTTGTGGTCAGGAAGAACCCGACACGCCCGCCGGCCTGTTGTCCGATGGCGTCGCGTTGGTCCCCGACCGCGCGGGCCAGCAGGATATCCGATCCGCCGCCCTGTGGCCGCATGACGACCCACCGCTTGCCGGGACCGCGCGGCTCGTCCTGTACCAGCACGAAGCCCATGGCATCGAAAAAGGCGATGCCTTCGTCGTAGTCGGGGACCAGTATGGCGACGAGTGAAAGACGCATGACCCGAAGTCTAACGCGCATCCCGCCCCGGGCATAGGGCGCGTTCCCTCGGCGGGCGCAACCGCCTCGACCGACACGCAACCCACGGAAAAACTTGCCGAACGGGTCGAACCGCGCCAGTTTTCGTGCAGGAGGACGCGATGGAACAGGAACTTCAAAGCTTCGTCGCCATGCTGACAGAGCTGTGGACGATGCTGGTGGCGCAGTCGCGCAACCTGCTTCTGCCGTCGCGGCTGACGCAGATCGCGATCCTTCTTGTCTGTGTCGCCGTGTCGTGGGGCTTTGCACGCGCCACCCTGCCCCGGATGCGGGCGTGGATGCGTGGGCTTGAGGGCTGGCCGAAATGGCGGCTTCGGTTCGTGCTGCTGGTCGAGAAACGCCTTTGGCTGATGTATTTCATCCTGCTGGCGTGGCTGTCCGTGGCCGGGATGCGGATGATCACCACCTTCCCGTCCCGCCGGTACATCCTTGCACTGGTCGCCAGCATCGCGACCGCGTGGCTGATCGTCTCGCTGACCACGCGGCTGGTGCGAAACCCGCTGCTGCGGCGCATGGTGTCGTGGGGGCTTTGGGTCTGGGTGACGCTGTATTTCCTTGGCCTGACCGACGAGGCGTCCGACGTTCTTGACGGGATCGCCATCCAGTTCGGGGACTTCCGGCTGTCGGCGCTGGCGATCCTGAAGGCGATGGTGGTCACCGCCCTGCTGTTTACCTTCGCCCGGATGCTGGCGGGCACAACATCGGCCCGGATCCGCAGGAACGACGACATTTCGCCGTCCATGCAGGTCCTGCTGGTGAAGATCGTGCAGATCGTGCTGTTCTCGGCGGCCTTCTTCATCGGCCTGAAGGCGGTGGGCTTCGACCTGACCGGCCTTGCCGTGTTGTCGGGTGCGGTCGGCGTCGGGCTGGGCTTTGGCTTGCAAAAGGTCGTTTCGAACCTTGTATCCGGCGTGATCATCCTGCTGGACAAGTCTGTGAAGCCCGGCGACGTCATCAGCCTTGGAGAGACTTTCGGCTGGATCACCGCGCTGGGCGCACGCTATGTCTCGATCACCACGCGGGACGGCAAGGAATACCTGATCCCGAACGAGGACCTGATTACCGGGCAGGTCGTGAACTGGTCGCACCAGAACGAGTTCGTGCGGCTCGACATCTACTTCGGCACTGCCTACGCGGACGATCCCCACCTTGTGCGGAAAGTCGCGATCGAGGCGGCCGCAAGCGTCAACCGGGTGCTGGCAGATCGACCGCCCGTGTGTCACATCGTCGGCTTCGGGGATAGCAGCGTGGACTACATCCTACGGTTCTGGATTACCGACCCGACCGGCGGGCTGACCAACATCCGTGGCAATGTCTACTTGGCGCTGTGGGACGCGTTCAAGGAAAACGGCATCTCGATCCCGTTCCCGCAGCGCGAGGTGAAGGTGCTGGAGGGCAGCAGTCTTGTCACTCGGCCGGAGGCTGGGACCCGTCCACCAGACGGCGGCGCAGTCGATTGAACCTGCGCGCCCGTTCGCGCGGATACCGGTCGTCGATCTCGGCGTTCACCGCAGCCCCCAGCAGGACCGAGAAAGCTGAGATGAAGAACCACATCAACAGGGCGATCACCGCACCGATCGAGCCGTAGATCTCGTTATAGCTGCCGAAATTCCGCAGGTAGATCGTGAAGGCTGCCGATGCCAGCGCCCATGCGGACAGCGCAAGGATCGCACCCAGCGACAGCCAGCGCGGGCGACGCCCCCGGTGATTGGGTGCGTATCGGTAAAGCAGCCCGATGGTGCCCAGCGCGACGCCGCCCGTCAGGGTCCATTGCGCGACGGTCAGTACGGCCTCGGTGAAGCGGCCCTGCGGAAAGATGGCCAGCAGAAGCGGCAGCACCACGATGGACGCCAGCGCCAGCAGCGCCACAAGAACCAGCAGCCCGGTCATCACCAGCGCCCACGCAAAGCCCCAGAACCCCGCCCGTGGAATCGTCCCGTAAGCCGTGTTCAGTCCGCGTGTCAGCGCCGCCACCCCGGCCCGCGTCGACCAAAGGGCAACCGTGGTCGAAATCAGCGTCGCCCAGCCCAATGTGCTGTTGTTGGCAATAATCAGCCGGTCAAGCTGGCCTTCCAGCAGTGTGAAAGCATCCGGCGGCACGAAGGCCCGCATCATCATCAATTGCTCTTCGACGATGTCCGGGCTGGCCAGAAATCCCCACAGCGCAATGATCGCGGCCACCGCCGGAAAGATCGCAAACATCGAATAAAACGCGACCCCGGCAGCGATCAGGTCAAGGTTCCGGTCCGCAATCGCGTTCCCGACCCCTGCTCCGATCTTCCAGACCGGTTTCACGTATTTCCATAATGCCATGCGGTCGGCCGTGCCCCTGTCGGTCTTGTTTGTTAACGCTCAGACACCTATTTGCTGCAATACCGGGCGATTTCCAGCGCGGATTTACGGCGATCCGCCGGAAACATTGAGATGGTGCCATTCAGGTGCTAGTCTTGGACCATACCCGGCGCCGGGGTTTTGGCGGCGCGAAGCGAAGGAGGACGATGTCCTGTCTTACACGGCAACGACGGGCGATGAACGGCTCGTTAGCGGTGCTCCGATGACCGACATTCCGGAGCAGGTTTCAAGCGACATGCTGCTTGAAGGTATCCTTTCCTCACTCGAAGACGACAAGGCCGAGGACGTGGTCTCGATCAACTTGCATGGCAAGTCCGAGATGGCGGACTTCATGGTGATCGCCTCTGGGCGGTCGTCGCGTCAGGTCGCGTCGATCTCTGAGAAACTGACCGAACGTCTGAAAGAGAAGTTCGGCACGGCCTGCAAGGTCGAGGGCAAGGACGCCGGCGACTGGGTACTGATCGACGCGGGCGATATCATCGTCCATGTCTTCCGCCCGGAAGTCCGCGAGTTCTACCAGCTCGAAAAGATGTGGATGGATCCCGGCGAAGCGGTCGTCGCCAAGATCTGATGCGTCTTTCCATTTGCGCGGTGGGCCGGCTTCGTACCGGCCCCGAGCGCGCGCTGGTCGATGATTACCTCACCCGGTTCGACCGGACCGGGCGCGCCTTGGGGCTTGGCCCCGCAAGCGTGACAGAGGTCGAAGACCGCAAAGGCGGCGGCATGGCCGCCGAAGCCGAGCTTTTGCGTCGCGCGCTGCCCAAGGGCGGCAAGTTCGCGGTGCTGGACGAGCGCGGGCGCGTGCTGACTTCCCCAAAATTCGCGGATCACCTTGCGCGCTGGCGCGACGAAGGGGTGCAGGACGCCGCCTTCGTGATCGGCGGTGCCGACGGCATCGACCCGTCCCTGCGGGCCGAGGCCGACTATGCGCTTAGTTTCGGCGCGATGGTCTGGCCACACATGCTGGTCCGCGTGATGCTGACCGAACAGCTGTACCGCGCCGCCGCGATCCTTGCGAACAGCCCCTATCACCGGGCCTGACGGCGCGGGCTTTTACGCCCCGACGGCACCCGGTGTGGACGCCCCTTCGGCAAGCTCTTCCGGCTGCGGCGCCAGTTTCGCGGTCAGGACATGGTCGCGCCATTCCCCCGCAATCTTCAGGTATCGCTTCGCATAGCCTTCACGTTCGAACTCCAGCCGCGCCAGCAGCGCGGCCGAGCGCATGTTCTCTGGCAGATAGTTCGCCATGACGCGATTCAGGCTCATGGCACCGAAAGCGTGGTCCAGAACGGCGCGCAGTGCCTCGGACATGACGCCCTGCCCCTCTTGCTCGGCGTCCACCGCATAGCCAAGGTGACAGGCCTGAAATTCGCCGCGCACGATGTTCGACAGGTTGGCCGTGCCGACCACGTCGGGCTGGTCATGGAACCGCAGGACCAGCGGCAGATAGCGCCCCGCGCGGATGTCGGGCGCATAGGCCGTCAGCCGGTTGTGCCACGCGGTTTCGGAATAATAGCCGTCGGGGCGCGTCGGCTCCCATCGGGACAGGTGATCCGCGTTGCGTGTAGAGAAGCGCGCCAGCGCCGCTGCGTCGGCCGGCGCCGCCCGCGTCAGGATAAGGCGTTTGGTTTCGATCGCGTGCATAGGATGTCCTTGAGTGGTGCCGCCTACCTAAACCCGCACGCGGCGAAGTGCAGCCCGGTCGCGCAAATTGTGACCGGGTTAGCGGATCGCCGCGCGCTGACGTCCGGGCAGCCGGGAAAAAGCGGTTCAAATCCCCCCCGTTCCGGGCGTAGAACCCTAGGCGACAGGCAGGAGAACGCTCATGACGCATCCGAAACCCGTGGTTCTGTGCATTCTTGACGGCTGGGGCTATCGCGAGGATCGCACCGCGAACGCGCCTGCCCTTGCCGACACACCCACGTTCGACCGGCTGTGGTCCACCTGCCCGCACGCCTTCCTTGTGACCTACGGCCCCGATGTGGGCCTGCCCACCGGCCAGATGGGCAACTCGGAAGTCGGCCACACCAACATCGGCGCGGGCCGCGTCGTGGCGATGGACCTTGGCCAGATCGACCTTGCCATCGAGGACCGGAGCTTTTTCGAGAACGAGTCCATCGCAGCCTTCGCGGACAAGCTGAAGGACTCGGGCGGCACCGCGCACCTGATGGGTCTGACGTCCCCCGGCGGCGTGCACGCGCACCAAGACCACATCGTCGCCGCGGCAGAGCTGCTGACCGGCAAGGGTGTGCCTGTGACGGTCCATGTCATCACCGACGGCCGTGACGTGCCGCCGAAATCGGCGCGCGAGCAGGTTGCGAAGTTCATCGAAGACCTACCCGAGGGCGTCACCGTCGCCTCTGTCACCGGGCGCTATTTCGCGATGGACCGCGACAACCGTTGGGACCGGGTCGGCAAGGCTTATGACGCGATGGTCAACGCCAAGGGCGAAACCGCCGACAGCGCCGACGCCGCGATTGCCGCTGCCTACGAGCGGGGCGAGACGGACGAGTTCGTCGCCCCCACCGTGATCAACGGCTTCGACGGCATCAAGGATGGCGACGGCGTCTTCTTCATCAACTTCCGCGCCGACCGCGCCCGCGAGATCCTGCGCGCCATCGGCGAACCCGGCTTCGACGCGTTCGAAACCGGCGACCGGCCCGACTATGCCGCGCTGTTGGGGATGGTCGAATACTCGGACAGCCACAACGACTATATGACGACCGCTTATCCGAAGCGGAAGATCGTCAACACGCTGGGCGAATGGGTGTCGAAACAGGGCCTGACGCAGTTCCGTCTGGCCGAGACCGAGAAGTATCCGCATGTCACGTTCTTCCTGAACGGCGGGGTCGAAACCCCGTACGAGGGCGAGGACAGGTACATGCCCAAGTCGCCCAACGTCGCCACCTATGACCTGCAGCCCGAGATGAGCGCACCCGAAGTGTCGGACAAGTTCGTCGAGGCCATCGAGGCAGGGTTCGACCTGATCGTGGTGAACTTCGCGAACCCCGACATGGTCGGCCATACCGGAGACCTCGACGCGGCGATCAAGGCCTGCGAGGCGGTCGATGCCGGACTGGGCCGCGCCATCGAGGCGCTGGACAAGGCGGGCGGCGCCATCGTCGTCACCGCCGACCACGGCAACTGCGAAACGATGGTCGATCCCGACTCTGGCGGGCCGCACACGGCGCACACCACGAACCTTGTGCCCGTCATCGTCCACGGTGGACCGGATGGCGCCAGCCTGCGGGACGGGCGGCTGTCCGATCTTGCACCGACGGTTCTGGACCTGATGGGCCAACCGCAGCCCGAGGAAATGACCGGCGTGAGCCTTCTTAAAAAATGAGGCTTCGCCGCCTTCTGCCCTTCCTTGTCCTTTGGCCTGCGCTGGTCTCGGCGCAGCCGATCGAAGATCTGGAACTGGTGGCGCGGCGCGCGGCAGGCCAGCTTGAGGCCGCGCAGAACGCGCTGGCCGCCGCCGAGCGGGCCGACGACAGGGTGCGCGCCCTGACCATGACGATCCGTGCTTATGAGAACGGCCTGATCGCCCTGCGCGAGGGTCTGCGCCGCGCCGCGATCCGCGAGGACGCAATGCGCCAGCGGTTCGAAGCCCAGCGCGAGAAGGTCATGCGGCTGGTCGGCGTGCTGCAATCCATCGAAGGCTCTCCGACGCCGCTGCTGCTGATGCATCCGTCCGGCCCCGTGGGCACCGCCCGCTCTGGCATGATGGTCAGCGCCGTGACCCCGGCCCTGCAACGCGAGGCCGAGGTGCTGCGCCGCCATCTGGAAGAGATCGCGCTGCTGCGAACCTTGCAGGAAAGCGCGGCGGAGACGGTGCAAGAGGGTCTGGCTGGCGTGCAAGAGGCGCGCACCGCCCTAAGTCAGGCGGTTCAGAACCGGGTCGACCTGCCGCAACGGTTCCTGACCGACCCCGAGGCACTGGCCCGGCTGATCGATAGCGCCGAAACGCTGCAGGGTTTCGCGTCTGGCCTGACCGAACTGGGCGACGAAGGCCCCGAGCTTCCCGAATTCGATCCCTCGCGCGGTGGCCTTCCGCTGCCGGTCGCGGGCACGGTCCTGCGCCGCGCGAACGAGGCCGACGCGGCGGGCATCGTCCGCCCCGGAATCGTGGTCGCGACAGAGCCCCGCGCGCTTGTGACGACCCCTTGGCCGGCGACAATCCGCTACCTTGGGCCCCTTCTCGACTACAAAAATGTGATGATCCTTGAGCCCGGGGGCGGTTATCTGCTTGTTCTGGCCGGGCTCGAAGAGGTGTATGGGGAACTTGGAGAGGTGCTGCCGGCCGGCGCTCCAGTTGGTCTCATGGGTGGAAATGCACCAGACGAAGCCGCGTTTGCCGCGGGCGCACCGGAACTCGGTGGCGTAAACCGTACGGAAACGCTTTATATAGAGGCAAGGCAGGGCGACGACCCGATCAACCCGGGCCAGTGGTTCGCCATTGATTGAGAACACGAGGACCGTATGAAGAAATTCGTGATGGCTGCCGTGGCGGGGACCCTTGCGGGGGTGATCGCCACCACGCAGATCGCAGGACCGCTGCTGGCCCAGGAAGGCGAACGTGACAGTTCCGTATACGAACAGCTTGATCTGTTCGGGGACATCTTCGAACGCATCCGCGCGCAGTACGTTGAAGAAGTGGACGAGGGCGAGCTGATCGAGGCCGCGATCAACGGCATGTTGACCTCGCTTGACCCGCATTCCAGCTACCTGTCGCCCGACGATGCCGCCGACATGCGCGTGCAGACGCGCGGCGAATTCGGCGGTCTCGGCATCGAGGTGACGCAGGAAGAGGGCTTCGTGAAGGTGGTGTCGCCCATCGACGACACGCCCGCCGACGACGCCGGGATCGAAGCTGGTGACTACATCACCCACGTCGACGGCGAATCCGTTCTTGGCCTGACGCTGGACGAGGCGGTCGAAATGATGCGCGGTCCGGTCGGGTCCGAGATCATCATCACCGTCGTGCGCGAAGGCACCGAAGAACCCTTCGACGTCTCGATCATCCGCGACACCATCAAGCTGACCGCCGTCCGCACCCGCGTCGAGGGCAAGACAGTCGTGATGCGCGTGTCGACCTTCAACGACCAGACCTTCCCCAACCTCGAATCCGGCCTGCTGGAAGCGGTTGAGGAACTGGGCGGCTTCGACAACGTCGACGGCTTCGTTCTGGACCTGCGCAACAACCCGGGCGGTCTGCTGACGCAGGCGATCAAAGTGTCCGATGCCTTCCTGAACGCTGGCGAAATCGTGTCGACCCGTGGCCGCGACCCGCAGGACGGCGAACGCTACAACGCCACGCCCGGCGATCTGGCCGAAGGCCTGCCGATGGTGGTGCTGATCAACGGCGGCTCTGCCTCGGCGTCCGAGATCGTCGCCGGCGCGCTGCAGGATCACCGCCGCGCAATCGTCGTCGGCACCAAGTCGTTCGGCAAGGGCTCGGTCCAGACGGTGATGCCGCTTCGGGGCGACGGTGCGATGCGCCTGACCACCGCGCGGTACTACACTCCGTCCGGCCGCTCGATCCAGGCGCTTGGCGTGTCGCCCGACATCGTCGTGGCGCAGCCTCCGACCCGCCCGGACGAGGAGACCGACGAAGAAAGCGTCGCACGTCCCCTGCGCTCCGAGGCCGACCTGCGCGGCGCGCTCGACAACGACTCGCTGACCGAGGACGAGCGTCGGCAGATCGAAGAAGAGCAGGCACAAGCAGAGGCGTCCGCCGAGCTGCGCGAGGAAGACTTCCAGCTTAGCTATGCGATCGACCTGCTGCACGGCCTTGCCGCAATCGACGCGGCCCAGCAGTAAGCGCGGCGCGCCCCTTTGCGGGGCGCCCGAAGACAAAGAAACCCCGCCAGATCGCTCTGGCGGGGTTTTCCTTTGCAGGCATGGCGCGCGGCCGCGTCTAGCTGGCTTTGCTTGGCGGCGGCACGATCTCTGCGAACCGGTCGAATACCGCGCCTGCGGTCGTGATCCAGATGTCATCGCGTCGGGCCACGATATGCGCCAGCGCCCGCCGCAAATGCCGCAACCGATACGGCTGGCCGACGATGTAGGGATGCAGCGCGATGCCCATCACAAGGGGCTGCCGCGCCGACTGGTCCAGCATTTCATCGAAGTTGTCGATGACCATGTCCGCGAACTGTGCGGCACCGTCCTTGCGCCCCACCACCGACGGGATGTCGTTGACCTCTTGCGGGTAGGGAACCGCCAGCAGCGGCCCGTTCTCGGTCCGCATCCAGACGGGCTGATCGTCCATGCACCAGTTCAGGGTATAGCGATAACCGGCCCCGGTCAGCAGGCCCGGTGTGACGCGGCTTTCCGCGATCCACGGGCTAAGCCAGCCGCGCGGCGCGATCCCTTCGGCCTGCGTCAGCACGTCCGTGGCCTCGGCGATCAGCGCGCGTTCGGCGTCGGGCTCCAGCACGCTTTGCCGCTCGCTGTTGGTGCGCCCGTGGCCCGCGATCTCGTCCCCGCGCGCGCGGTGCGCGTCCATCAGTTCGGGCGCGTAGTCATACATCGCGCTGTTCGCAAGCACGGTCGCGGGCAGGTCCAGCTCGTCCAGAAGCTCCAGCATCCGCCACGCCCCGACCCTGTTGCCATAGTCGCGCCATGCATAGTTCAGGATGTCCGGCTGCGGCCCGCCGGGCGCAAGTTCGGCACCCAGCCCCTCGCCATAGGCGAAATGTTCAAGGTTCAGCCCCAGATAGACGGCCAGCTTGCGTCCACCGGGCCAGTCGAAATCGGGGCGGCGCGTGATCGGCACATAGTCATAGCGGTCATGGCCCGGAAGCGTCACAGCGGCGCCTCCGACAATCCGGCGCGGTCCAGCAGGATCTCGGCGCTGTCGTTCCACACATCGGTGGACACGATCTTGCCGTCGCGCACGGTGAAGATGTCGATATAGCGGTTGCCGTCGAACGGTGTGCCGTCGGGCCATTCGCCGTACAGGTGGCCGGTGTTGAACACCAGAACATCGCCCGTCTCGGCATCCAGCGCCGCGTCGGTGCGCAAGAACCGCTTCTTGACCCACGCATAGCGTTTCGCGTTGAAGGCGGCGCTGTCGGCGGGTCCGCCAAACTTGCGCCCACCGGTGAAGGTCATCTTGAAATCGTCGGACAGGTAGGCCGCGGCGCCTTCCGGGTCCGGGATCATGCTTTTCTCAAGATAAGCCTCGACGATCTGCCGGGCCTCGGCTGTGGCATCCGTCATCGCGGATCTCCTTTTGAACGGGTCTTAACGGACCTACGCCGCGCACCGGACAGTGTACAACCGTATCCGGGCGCAAGCCCCAAGTCGGGCCGTCCGGCAACGAACGTTCGGCGAATTTTCGGGCGCTCAGACTTGCGTGATGTGCGCTTTTACTCGTCGCCCGCCTGCCCTACCTTGGGGCGGAACAGACGCCGAGGCCGACATGACCCCCGAAGACAAGGAAGCCCTTCCCTATCGTCCCTGCGTGGGCGTCGTTCTTGCGAACCCGCAGGGTCTGCTGTTCGCCGGGGAACGGATCGACACGCCCGGCGCATGGCAGATGCCGCAGGGCGGGATCGACAAGGGCGAGGACCCGGAAGACGCGGCCCTGCGCGAGCTTTGGGAAGAGACCGGCGTCACCTCGGACCTTGTCGAGGTAGAGGCCGTCACGCCCGACTGGATCACCTACGACCTTCCGCCCGAGCTTTTGGGCAAGGTGTGGAAGGGGCGCTTCCGGGGGCAGAAACAGCTTTGGTATCTGCTGCGGTTCAACGGCCCGGACGATGCCATCACGATCGAGACCGAGCACCCCGAGTTCTCGCGCTGGCAATGGATGGATCCCGACGCGCTGATCAGATCCATCGTGCCGTTCAAGCGCACCGTCTACGAGACTGTCCTTGCCACGTTCCGGAAGGAGTTGTGAAATGCCGAAAGCCCTGATTGCCGCCGCCCTGTCGCTTGCGCTGGCCGGTCCGGCAACCGCCCTGTCCTGCCTGCAGCCGAACATCGTCGCCGCCTTCTCGGACGCCGCCGCTGCGGACGAGGTCTATGTCATCGTGCAGGGCCAGTTCTCGGACGGGCCGGGTCCCCGCCCGGGCGGCACCACCGGGGGCGAACCCCGCAGCTACGAGTCATATTTCTCTGGCTGGACGATCTTCGCAAACGGCCCTGAGGAGCGGATGAACGCGCCAGTCCGCATCGTCGAGACCTGCACCGCCGAATGGTGCGCCGAATTGCCGATGGACACCGAGGTGTTGACGTTCCTGCAGCGCGACCCTGACGGCGGCAAGCCGACGCTGCTGCTGAACGCGTGCCAAGGGAACCTGTTCACCGATCCGACGGAAGAACACATCGAAGCGATCACCACCTGCTTCGAGAAGGGCTGCACCGCCAGTTGACACCGGGCGGCGCGCGGCGGGATCAGGTCACCAGCATCCGCAGGCCCTGCGTGACGTCCGTGCGAATGGACAGCCGCAGCCCCGGTTCATCGCCCGCGCGCAACGCCGCGACGATCAGCTTGTGCTGCTGCGGCACCTCTGTCCGCTGAAGCCGACCGTACAGCTTGCGCATCGTCGGCCCCAGTTGCAGCCACACCGTTTCCGCCATCGCCAGCATCGCGGGCGCCTGCGCGCGCAGGTACAGGGTGCGGTGGAATTCAAGGTTCAGCCGGATGTAGGCCACGGCGTCGTGCTTCGCGACGGCCTCGGCGATCTGACCGTTGATCGCGTTCAATCGGTCGATCAGTGCGATGTGGGCGCGCGGCAGGGCGCGGCTGGCAAGCTCTGTCTCGATCAGCGCGCGCAGGGCAGCCAGTTCCTCGATCCGTTCGTTGGACAGCTCGGGCGTGGATACGCGGCCGGAGGACGACAGCATCAGCGCCCCCTCTGCCGCAAGTCTGCGCACCGCCTCGCGCGCAGGGGTCATCGACACGCCATAGTCCTTGCCGATCCCGCGCAGCGTCAGCGCCGTCCCCGGCGCCAGTTCACCATGCATGATCCGCGTGCGCAGGTGGCGGTAGACCCGTTCGTGGGCGGATTGCGAGGTTTCGCCGGGGCGTGACTGGATCAGCATCGGAATATCGTGCGGCTCGGAACGGGTCTGGTCAATCGCCGAAGCGGTAGCGATGCAGGCGGTGACCCTGCGTCTTCAGCCAGCGCCGAGGCGTTTCATAGTCGGGACAGATGCGCGCCACCACGCGCCAGTATGCGGCAGAGTGATTCATCTCGACCAGATGCGCCACCTCGTGCGCGGCGACGTAGTCCAGCGCCTCTGGCGGTGCCATTGCAAGCCGCCACGAGAAATTGAGGTTGCCGGTGGCCGTGCAGGACCCCCAGCGCGACCGGGTGTCACGCAGCGTAATCCGCCCCACCTTCCGCCCGGCCCGCGCCGCATAGCGGTCGACCGCCTCTGCAAGCCGGGTCTTCGCGTCCAGCCGCAGCCACGCCCGGACCCGCGCCGCCGCCATGTCGGCGTTGTCCGGCACCAGCAGCGCGCCGTCCTGCAGGCTTACCCGCCGCACCCGCGCGCCCGTGACGACGATATCCTGCCCGCGCACCATCACGGTTGCGCCCAGCCCGACATCCACAGGGGCGTCCTGCCGCGCCAGATGACTGCGAATCCAACCCGATTTCTCGCGGGCGAAGTTCAGCGCCTCTGCCTCGTCCATGTGGTTCGGCATCGACAGGGTCACCCGCCCGTCCAGCGCCGAGACACGCAACGACACCCGCCGCGCCCGCGCCGAACGGCGCAGGGTGATTTCTACCGGAGGGTTGCCGGGAAGCACCGCCTGCCCCATATGACTGCCTCGATCTGCCTTTCGGCCAGAATAACGCGCCCGCGCACCGGCTGACCATCGCAAAAAGCCCTTGCGGGCCGTCCCGAAAAGGCTTTGACAGTGGTTCCCGGCTGTGGCAGGGGACCGCAATTCAACGACACGCTGCTACCGAGCTCTTGAGAGGATACATATGCCCAAGGAAGAATGGGGTACCAAGCGAGTTTGCCCGACGACCGGCAAACGCTTTTACGATCTGAACAGGACGCCGATCGTCAGCCCCTACACGGGCGAGGTCGTGAACCTGGACACCGGAACGAAATCCCGGACCTCGATCGCCGAGAAGGCGGACAAGTCCAAGAAAGCCGAACTGGTCGACGACGAAGATGTCGAACTGGAAGAAGACGATTCGTCGGATGTGGATATCGATGACGATCTCCTCGACGACGACGATGACGACGACAACGTCTCGCTGGACGACATCGCCGACGTTTCCAACGAAGACGACGAAAACTGACGAAATTTCCCCTTGCGCTGTCCGGCGCAAGGTCATAATACCCGCGAGCGGTCCGGCAAGGACCGCAGCAATGGGGCCATAGCTCAGTTGGGAGAGCGCTTGCATGGCATGCAAGAGGTCAGGGGTTCGACTCCCCTTGGCTCCACCATAAACTTACAGATCAACATGGTAGCTGAACACTAAAGCGGTGTGACACACAGGTGTGACACACGATGAAGCTACATGCGTATCTCAGCACGTCCCGGCACGGCATCTTCTACTTCCGATGGCCGCTTCCGCAGCCGGGTAGTAAAACTACACGAAAGACACTTCGGGTATCGCTGCGCACAAGATGCCCCGAGCAGGCTAGCATCTTGGCGAGGCGTCTTGCAGTGTGCGGACTGGAACTGGAACAGCACCTGAACGCACAGCACATGGATCACGCAACACTCCGGGCCAAGGTCTACGACTACTTTCAGACACAACTGGACGGAGCCAGACAACGCCGCGACACCCTCGGGCCATTCAGTCCCGAAGAATTCAGGAATTCAGAAGCCGCACTTCGTCTGCTGGAGCAAGGCAACCGCGACTACTGGCACACCATGGGCCGCGAGCACGCCCAATCCGAACTGGACCGCTTCATCGGGTTTACCGGACTGCCGGAGGAGGAGTTCCGGGATTTGACGCCAACCATCTTGGACGAGATCAGGAAGGCGCGGATCGGCGCGACCAAGGCGCTCCTAGAGCATGTCCGGTCATTGGATGTACGCCTTCTCACCGGCGCAGAGCCGCACGGAGAGTGCGCAAAGCGCCGCGCCCAGCCCTCATAGCGGTGCAAGCCTCAGCGAAGCCGTAGAGGTCTTTTTTCAGGAGCACGAGAGGACTGCGGGCTGGACCCCCAGCACGATCAAGAAGCGTCGTGCCATTCTGGACACAGCGGTTGAATGGTTCGGCCCCGATACGGACATGGGCAAGATCGGCAAGAAAGAGGCCGCTGACTTTAAGGCCGCGCTGCTGTCTCTCCCCTCAAACCGCAACAAGCTGCCAAAGCTGAGTGGTCTATCACTTCGCGAGGTCATGCTTGTGCCGGGCATCCCGACTATCACTAATGCCACCGCCAACGCGTACCTGAGTGCGTACAAGATATTCTGGGCTTGGGCAGAGGCACACGGATACGCATCGGAAGCACTGTTCGTGGGCATGTCCGTCGGCAAGAAAGGGCAGGCCACCAAAGACCGCAAGCCCTTCACACAGGAGGCGCTTGGGAAGACCTACGATGCCCTCACCGACCCGGACAGCAGGTACTTCGATGAGACCAGCCATCGTTGGGCCACATTGATCGCAATGCACTCGGGTGCGCGGCTTAACGAAATATGCCAGCTAGAGATTGCCGACATCGTTCAAAAGGACGGCATCTGGGCGTTCGAGTTCACCAGCGAGGGCGACGATCACAAGCGACTTAAATCCAAAGCGGCGCGCCGAACTGTGCCGATGCACAGCCAACTCATCGTGCTCGGACTTATTGAGTACCGTCAACAGTTGGAGGCACGCGGACAAAAGCGTCTTTTCCCGGACTACACCTACACCGAGAAACACGGCTACGGTGACAAGCTGAGCAAATGGTTCAACCGCACCTTTACCAAGGGGCTTGGCATAAAGTCGGACGCTCATGTGTTTCACGGACTACGGCACACATTCGCCACACGTCTTGGGCAAGCGGACGTACCCACTGAACGCATTCAGTTCCTCATAGGACACGAGCGCGAGGGCGTGACGCACAAGGTCTATTTCAGCGAGGGGTATAGCCTGCAACAGACGAAAGACGCAGTGGAATGCTTCTCAGTGCAGCAAAAGCGGATCCCGATGACCTAATTTTCTGGCCAAGCACTTCAGAAACATTTCGCCACGACAAGTCAAACCAGAACCAGATTGTTATCAAATAAATGATCTAGAGAACAATTCACCCCATCTAACAATTAAAAGGCGCCGATCAATCGCGAAAGAAACCGCTACCGCAAAGAATTACGCAGGCGACGCCACTTCTGTCCAAAAGCCCCGCCCTTAGTTGATCTAGCAGCAATATGCTCAGATATATCAATGTTCAGAAGCGAAAGATAAAATGACACTCTCCAAAATGCATCTACAGGATCTTTGCCAACCCCAATCGGAAGCGTAATTGAATTAGCCGGAGCTATACGCAAAGACCTTCGTCCTGCATGACTTTTTTGCGGCCTGCCAACGGGGAACCATACGGCATGTTTGTGCTGATAGTTGATCTCATTTCGCATAGTGGACATCCATGAACCGGCGTGGGCAGCGCCGCCCCGTATAGCCGCAGTGATCTCCGTCGCGCCGGTCAAGAATGCGTTCGCGTCTATCTCTCCGGCATCAACAGCGTCTTCGGCTGCCTTGTTTAGATACTTGCAGAACATATCCCAAAACCCTTCGTGCGCACCGCTACCCCCGCTGTCTTTGGTAAATCGCAGTTTTGGGTCACCCCTTACGGAAGTGTCCAACGCGTGTATATACATTCCAGGCTCAAAGGACGCCCCACTCTTGTCAATTATATGAAAGAGATCATTTATCGATTTTGCCTGCTTTCTCTCAATTTTAACAAACCCGACGCCCTGAGATCGCAATAATGCATGCGCAGAAAAGAAGGCAGAATAGTACAGCTTTAACAGCGGCCAACCAACAAGATTGTGATCTCGCCACTCAACATCAGACACCATAAGGCTCTCGGCAGAGGCCAAGGCAAATCTTGTATAGTCAAAACCTAGATATGCGACTAGTTCATCTAGATTAAATGAGCCCATCTCCCACACACGACTAGCCGCATCAAGTTTCGGAACGAATGCGGCGGCTTCGATCCACGATCTTATACCGCCTTCTGATCCAGGCTCTGCACCAATCCCCCTTACGAGGTTCTGCGTTAGATTTGATGCAATGTCGGCCAATTCAGGGGCCCACTATAGCGTAAGTTTGCTTGCCAATCTTTCTTCCAAGTAATCGCGCAAAGAGGCCCAACTAGTTCCTGGCTTTTCCAGCTTTCGTATTGGCATATTCGCGAATACTGGCTCAATGATCGATTGGAAGTTTGAGGCACTATAGTCACTCCCATGCCGATCGACCATCCTTTGTGCTACTCTGCGAAAGAATGCCATGAACGCTCTGAAGACGACCGGTTTCGCCAAGAGAGGCTGCGCGCTCTTTTTGGATATCTCTATTGCGACCGCCTGCAAATAAGCGTTTAGGATGCTAAAGATTTCAAAAGCCTCCTTACCGGAAAACATACTAAGCAATGGCTTCACAGACTGATTAAAAGTCACCCGCGTTATCTTGGTTCGCGACGCCTCTGAAGGCGACGTTAGACCAAAAATGGCACTGTTATCCTCTCCATCAAAAAAATCGTATATATCCCGAAGCGTCTGCTCGGTATCCGTCTCCAATTCTGCAAGTCTTTTTATATCAAGAAGAAGTTGAGGGGGAACCGGCTTCTGCTTTGTGTTTATATCAATGAAAAGTCGCACTTCATCAGAACGCGACAGACCATTGTATATTACGACTGGAACCCTAAGAGAGGTCTTCGCCAGAGAGAAGCCATACACACGGTGCTGTCCATCAAGTACGAGAAAGGCATCGGGCGTGTCGGTGAATTCAAGCGTCTTTCCCCTTCCCACTATCTTTAGATCGGCCGCTTGCTGCGCTGACAACACGATCGAGTTAGGAATTGTTCCACCGTGGCTATCGATGTACTCGGCGATCTCAGAGGCCCGCTTCTTATCCAACGCCCGCTGGAAGCCTGCAGTAGGATCTTCCATTCGCGTAGTTACCTTGCAAGTTCTCGCGAGCACGTCGCTAGGCATCGTAAGGGTGTAGAACTGTTGCGCCCCTTGTTTCACCAAACTTACGCTATAGCGCAGCCGGTTATCGCTCGACAGGTCGGCAGTGCCTGATTGGACTTCGTTGGCCAAATTGCATACTCCTCAAACTGGCAAGCGCGTCAATATCTCGACGACCCTCCGAACCCTTTCTAGAAAATCAGAGATATTTTTTCGAGCCCCTATCTACACGTTTGCTAATCATGAAGTCCCCCATCGGGGTGCGCTGAAGCAATCGGCAGAGCACCGCAGGCTGGCGTGTATTCTCCTGACCGGACCTATAAGCCATGTCACGCGCAGTTGCCCGACTAAGCAGCTTCCACGCTATCGCCCATTGGCAGCGAAGGCACTGGCACTCAGTGCAGCGACCAACTGGCGACCGCAAGGGTATACCGCAACGGACAGGCAGGATGTGGCCTGACGAGCTGTCCGCAAGGGTTGACTTACATCAACGGACAGCATACGCAACGGACATCACCGTAACGGACAGGAGCCAAGCATGGCCACGATCCTCTATGCCCGCGTATCGACTGCCGACCAGACCCTGAGCCACCAGAAGGCGCAAGCAGAGGCCGCAGGGTTCACCATTGACGAGGTTGTTTCCGACCACGGCATCAGCGGCATATCGACCACGCTCCGGGAGAGGCCGCAGGGCCGCAGGCTGTTTGATATGCTCCGGCGAGGTGACACGCTGGTTGTCCGCTGGGTGGACCGACTTGGCCGGAACTATCAGGACGTGACCGACTGCATCCGAGAGTTCATGCGCCGGGGCGTGGTCGTCCGCACGGTCATCAACGGCCTCACCTTCGATGGGGCGACGAAAGACCCGATGCAGGAGGCCGTCAGGGACGCGCTGATTGCGTTCATGGCCGCGACGGCCCAAGCCCAGGCAGAGGCAACCAAGGAGGCGCAGAAGGCCGGGATAGCAGCGGCAAGGGAGCGGGCACCGGAAAGCTACCTCGGGCGGAAGCCGTCGTATGATCGGCAGGCGCTCACCGTCGTGACGGATCTACTGGCGCAGGGCGCGGGGACGTCCGCCATCGCTAAGGAAACCGGCCTGACGCGGCAGGCGGTACTTCGTATCAAGGCGGACCCGGCACATGCCGACGGTGCGCTTCGGGCTTGGGAGGAGCGGACTGCATAGGGATGCAGGCTCAGCGCAGGTTGCTGTCTCGGCTGGCCGGACATGCGGGACCGCTACTAGGCGGTCCATCCGCGGATGAGCATCTATTTCTTTTGATCTTTGCTTTCGCCCGGCATGGCCTATCCCAAAGCCTAGTCCCCTCATCTATTAGACAGAACCAGCGTATCTGTTTCGCGCATAGCCATGCGCCCATGAAGACCGGATGAGATGCCAGTACAGTCCGGATACAGGATGCAATGCAGCCGCTTCCAGCACTCAAGCGCAACCCCGGCGCACAGGCCCCGATGATAAGCACGGCACATACGCGAGTAGTTCGCTACGTCAGCAACTGAACAGCACACCCCCCACCGACTGGAGACCTGGCAAACACCGAAATGGGCGAAGATGACCCTTGGCCCCTGTGCCCCATGTCGTGACTATGCAGGTCGATGCCGTCAGGGTCAGAACCCACCAAGATACCGACAACCATCCGGGCTGCACGAATACGCTGGCACTCCGGAAGGTGTGACACTAGAGTGTGACACACAAGCTAACGCAACACCGCTTTACCATTCATTATCAGTAAGTTGGGTGTTTGGCCGGGTTTCCCCTTGGCTCCACCATAACCTTCCCGTTCAACACTTTAGCTGACTGATCGCGCCACTGGGCTGCGACTGGTTTAACGTGTTGTCGCGGCAGGCCTGCCTCACCACGGCTTACCTCAGCCTTACGCACCTGACATCGGTCTCTCCGTCGTAACCGGATGCGCATGGCCGCTTCCTCATGGGAAGGGCCAGCGCCCGACAACCCCCGTTGAAACGCATTGATTTTCACCGGAATGCACCGAAACTGACGGCACCATCACGCGTCAGGAGGAAACGTCGATGCAGGTTCGCGCCGTTCTGATTCCGATAATTGCCGTTTGCGCCGCGCCGGTGCTCGCCCAAGAGGGGCCGTCCTTCGATTGCGCGAAGGCGCAAAGCACGGCCGAGACGCTGGTCTGCGACACCCCCGAGCTTGCCGCGCTGGATCGTCTGGTCGCCGACCGCTATGCCGCCGCACTGGCGGTCGCGCGCGGGCTTGATGCCGGGGCGGCAGAGGCCGAAGCACAGTTGAAAGCCTATCAGATCGGCTGGATCGAAGGGCGGGACGAGTGCTGGAAAGCCGATGATCCGGCCGCCTGCATCGCCTTTGAATACCAGCGTCGCGAGGCGGAGCTTGTGACGCAATTCATGCTGGAAGACCCCTCGGGGACGACCTTCTGGACATGCGACGGCAACCCGGCGAACGAGGTGGTGACGATGTACTTCGACACCGCCCTGCCCAGCGTCCGGTTCGAGCGGGGCGATTCCATCGACACGGGGACGCTGTCGGTCACCGCCTCGGGATCGCGCTATGATGGCAGTTTCGGACGCTATATCTGGATCAAAGGCACCGACGCGACCTACCGCGACCCCGATCCGGACGGGACCGAGGTGACTTGTACCGTTTCGAACTAGGCTGCGCCCTGTTCACCTGATCCGATCCATGCAAGCCTTTTGGAAACCGGATGGGAACGGAGACAGGCATGAAGGTCGGAATTGTCGGAGCGGGCATGGTCGGGTCCGCGGCAGGCTATGCGCTGGCGCTGCGCGGCGGTGCAAGCGAGATCGTGTTCGTCGACCTGAACGAAAAGCTGGCTGTGGCACAGGCCGAGGACATCGCCCACGCCGTCCCCTTCGCGCACCCCTGCAAAGTGACCGCCGGCGGCTATGACGCGCTGGACGGAGCCGGCATCGTGATCCTGTCCGCCGGGGTCGCGCAAAAGCCGGGCGAAAGCCGGCTGAGCCTGTTGTCCCGGAACGCCGAGGTGTTCGGCAAGGTCATCGAAAGCGTGCTGAAGGCGGCGCCGGACACCATGCTGCTGGTCGCGTCGAACCCGGTGGACATCATGACAGAGGTGGCGCTGCGGATCTCGGGGCTGGACCCCGCCCGGGTGATCGGGTCGGGCACCATCCTTGACACGGCGCGCTTCCGCAGCCTGCTGGGCGGGCAACTTGGGATCGCGGCGCAATCGGTCCATGCCTATGTGCTGGGCGAACACGGCGACTCCGAGGTGCTGGCGTGGCGCGACGCCCGCGCCGGGTCCGAGACGGTCGACAGTTTCGCGCAACAGATCGGGCGCCCGCTGACGGACGACGTGAAGGCCCGGATCGACGAAGGCGTGCGGCGCGCGGCCTACAAGATCATCGAGGGCAAGGGCGCAACCTGGTACGGCATCGGCGCGGGCCTTGCGCGGATCGTGCAGGCGGTGCGCGACGATCAGCGCGCGGTGCTGTCGGTGTCGATCGTGACGCCCGAGGTGCAGGGCGTGACGGACGTGGCCCTGTCCCTGCCCCGCGTGGTCGGCGCGGGCGGTGTGCTGCATACGCTGACACCCGCGCTGGAGGACAGCGAGGCGGCCGCGCTTCGCGCCTCTGCCGAGACGCTGAAGGACACCGCCTCGCAGCTGACCGGCTAGACCGGGAACCGCGCCCGCGTCCGGTTGGCGAAGGCCACCAGCGACAGCATCACCGGCACCTCGACCAGCACGCCGACCACGGTGGCCAGCGCCGCGCCCGAGTTCAGGCCGAACAGGCTGATCGCCACCGCGACGGCGAGTTCGAAGAAGTTCGACGTGCCAATCAGCGCGCAGGGCGCCGCGATGCGGTGCGGCACCTTCATCGCGAATGCCGCCGCATAGGCCACGGCGAAAATCCCGTAGCTTTGGATCAGGATCGGCACCGCGATCAGGACGATCACCAGCGGCCGGTCGAGGATCACCTGCCCCTGAAGGCCGAACAGGATGACCACGGTCGCGATCAGACCGATCACCGACCACGGCTTCACCCGGTTGCGGAACGCTTCGATCCGCGGCTCAGAGCCCAGCCGACGCCGCGTCCAGATCCCCGCAACCAGCGGAAGCGCGACGAACAGGATCACCGACAGGATCAGCGTCGACCACGGGACGACGATGTCGGTGACCCCCAGTAGGAAGGCCACGATGGGCGCGAAGGCGACGACCATCACAAGGTCGTTCACCGACACCTGCAACAGCGTGTACCCCTCGTCACCGCGGGTCAGCTGCGACCAGACGAAGACCATCGCGGTGCAGGGTGCCGCCCCCAGCAGGATCAGCCCCGCGATGTACTGCTGTGCGTCCTCGGGCGCGATCCACGGGCGAAAGACGATCTCGAAGAACAGAACCGCCAGCGCCGCCATCGTGAACGGCTTGACCAGCCAGTTCACCACAAGCGTGATCATCAGCCCCTTCGGCTGCCGCAGCACGCCCTTCAGCGCGCCGGGGTCAACCCCGACCATCATGGGATAGACCATCGCCCAGATCAGCACGGCGACGACAAGGTTGACGCTGGCCACTTCGGCGGATGCGATGGCCTGCACCACGCCGGGAAGGGCAGCACCAAGGATGATGCCCGCGACGATCGCCAGCGCGATCCACAGGCTCAGGTAGCGTTCGAAGATACTCAAGTTAGGATGTCCTGTTTTTCTTCCGCGCGCAGTTGGCCAGAGGCCAGCGCGCCAAGTGCAACCATGGCCGCGGCGGTGCCAAGGCACAGCGCCAGCCCGCCAAGCTGATAGGTCAGCCCCGACAGTACCGTGCCGATCAACCGACCACCCGCGTTTGCCATGTAGTAGAAACCCACGTCCATCGTGACACGCTCGTCCCGGGTGAAGGTGAGGATGAGATATGAATGCAGCGAAGAGTTCACCGCGAAGATCGCGCCGAAAACCAGCAGCCCCCCGACCAGCGTTGCCGTCAGCCAAAGAGCCGGGCCGGGTGACAGGGCGACGGCCAGCGCCATCGCCGCTGGCACCACGGTCAGCGCCCAGCCCCAGCCGCGCGCGGCTTGGACAAGCTCTGGCTCGGGACGGGACCGCGCGCGCAGCAAGCGCGGCGCGTTGGCCTGCACAAAGCCGTACAGGATGACCCAGCCCGCCATGAAGGTGCCGATCATGAAGAACGCGGCCCGGTTCCCCGTCTCGCTGCCGTCCGAGAGGACCGCGTAGAAGTAGATGGGAATGCCGACGACGAACCAAACGTCGCGCGCCCCGAACAGGAACACCCGCGCCGCCGACAGCCAGTTCACGTTGCGCGACTTGGAAAACACCTCGGAGAATTTCGCGCCCTTGCGGCCCTTGGGCAGCCCCGGCGGCATCGCGACCAGCACGGCGACAAGGATCAGCCCAAGGATCAGCGCCATCGCCAGCACCGACCAGACGAACCCCGCCGTGGCCAGCAGGGCCGCGCCCAGCAGGAACCCGAACCCCTTCACCGCGTTCTTCGACCCGGTCAGCACCGCGACCCAGCGAAACAGCCCGCCGTCCTCTTTCGGCGCAAGAAGCTTCACCGCCGATTTCGAGGACATCTTAGCCAGATCCTTGGCCACGCCCGATGCGCCCTGCACCAGCATGACGAAGACCACCGACGCCCCGACGGTCCAGCCCGGGTCAAGTCGAGACAGCGCCAAAAGCGCCACGACCTGCACCCCCAGCCCCGCGTACAGTGTCGAGGTCAGCCCGAACCGCGCGGCGATCCATCCGGCGGACAGGTTGGTGACCATGCCCGCGATCTCGTACAACACGAACAGATAGGCCAACTGCACCGGCGAAAAGCCCAGCGTGTGAAAGTGCAGCAGCACCAGCATTCGCAAAGCGCCATCGGTCAGCATGAACGCCCAATAGGCCGCCGTCACCGCCACATAGGCCGCCATTCCGTTGGGTGTGTCGGTCACAGTCTGTTTCCGACCATCAACGCCACGTCCACCAGCCGGTGGGCATAACCCATCTCGTTGTCGTACCACGCATAGATCTTCACCTGCGTGCCGTTCACCACCATCGTCGACAGCGCATCGACGATAGAAGACCGCGTGTCGTTCACATAGTCGGCGGATACCAACGGCCGGTCCTCGTACCCAAGGATACCTTTCAACTTGCCCTCGGCGGCCGCCTTGAACAGCGCGTTGACCTCTTCGGCGGTCGTCTCGCGTTCAAGCTCGAACACGCAGTCCGTGATCGACGCGTTCAACAGCGGCACCCGGATCGCGTGGCCGTTCAGTCGGCCCTTGAGCTCGGGGTAGATCAGCGTGATCGCGGTGGCCGACCCGGTGGTGGTCGGGATCAACGAGTTTAGCGCCGACCGCGCACGGCGCAGGTCCTTGGCGGGGCGGTCGACGATGGTCTGCGTGTTGGTCACGTCGTGGATCGTGGTAATCGCCCCATGCGCGATGCCAATCGACTCGTGGATCACCTTCACCACCGGCGCCAGACAGTTGGTCGTGCAACTCGCCGCCGTGACGATGTCGTGCGTCGCCGGGTCGTAAGCGTCGTTGTTCACGCCGTAGACGATGTTCGCCGTCGGCCCGTCCTTGACCGGAGCAGAGACCACCACCTTCTTCACGCCTGCGGCGAAATAGGGGGCGATCTTCGCCTCGGTCTTGAAGACGCCGGTGCAGTCGATGACCACGTCGACGCCGTCCAGCGGAAGGTCTTCGATCCGCTTCTTGGAATGCACCGGCAGACGGGTGCCGTCGATGGTGATCGAATCGTCGTCGGACGCGAAGTCCGCCTGCCACCGGCCGTGCACGGTGTCGAATTCCAGCAGGTGGGCATGCATCGCCGGATCGCCGACCGCGTCGTTGATCCAGGCGATCTGCACGCCCGCCTCTAGCAGCGGCCGTAGGGCAAGTTTGCCCATCCGGCCAAGTCCGTTCAGCGCATAAACTGTCAAGCGATTTCTCCCTCGCCGGTGCGGGCGATGTCATCGACGGCCGCCTGAAGCGAGATCCGGTCCAAAGACGTGATGGGCAGCGCGGTAAACGCGCGGATGCGGTTCAGAAGCGCGCCATAGGCCCGCTGGAACGCCAGACTTTTCTCGGCGTCGGTCCCGTCCGCCTTTACCGGGTCCTGCGTGCTCCAGTGCGCGCTGATCGGCTGGCCGGTCCAGGCCGGGCATTCCTCGTTCGCGGCGCGGTCGCAAACGGTGAATACGAAGTCCAGCCGCGGCGCACCCTCGCCCGCGAACTCTTGGATGTTCTTCGACCGCAGCGGCGTGATGTCGTGACCCTTGTGGCGCAGCAGGTCGACCGCGAACGGGTTCAACTCTGACGTTGGCCGCGTGCCCGCGGAATAGGCGTTGAAGCGGTCGCCCGCGATCTCGCGCAGGATCGTCTCGGCAAAGATCGACCGGGCGGAATTGCCGGTACAGATGAACAGGACGTTGTATTTCTGGTCGGTGTCGGTCATCGCCTTCTCCATTTCGGCAGAACTGACAGGAATGCAAAGGTCGGGGCGGCCACGACAGCAGTCGTTCAGGATGTGGCCGAACATCCCTTGGACGGACTTCATGTCGATGGCGTAACGCAGGGACGTCCCCACCCGGTTCTGCGCAACAAGGCCCGCGCCCATCAGGGCGTTCAGGTAGGCCGACAGCGTGCTTGCCTTCACGTCCAGCACCTGCGCGATCTCTCCGGCCGGAAGCTCATCGGGATAGCGCCGCATCAACAGGCGGAAGATCGCAAGTCTTTGCGGGTGGCCAAGGGTGGCAAGCTGGTGGGGAATCTCTTTTTCCATATTTCACGAATATCGGAAATACCTAGCGATGGAAAGCCGGCTTTTGCGCTCCACACGGCGCTCGGCACCGATCGCGCACTGCTGATTTTCGCGGGGGATCGACTGCCACATCTTAGCGGCGCGACGGAAAAACGAAGCGCAATCATTGCCCTTAAAATTACGTTAACGAAACTTAAACGACCCAGTTCAAAGCCTTTAAAGCCAGCAACCTTTATTGCCGAAGTTCGAAAACTGTGTACTAATGCTGCATGGGAACGGCATGTTTTATATAAAAAACCTGCTTAGGGGGAGTAATCACTTTGAAAGCCAGCATTCCCCCTTTAGTTTAACGGGAATCTGTTTGTTTGGCGTGCACCAAATTGGGAATGGCGCACGAAGGTCACACAAAAAAATAAGCGCAAAGCGCGATAAAAAATTTGTCAGGGGAGACGGGATGGCACGGCCCAAGAAACAAGATGCTATTGATATCAAAAGCAAAGCCATAGTCGAAGCGAGCGCGTTGCTGCGAGAGGCGCCTGATCAGCTTTCACTGTCATCACTCGCAAAACGGATCGGATGCAGCGCACCTGCGCTATACGCGCATTTCACAAATAAGGACGACCTGCTGAACCGCGTGCGGGAACGCGTGTTCAAAGAGATGGTCGAGGCACGGCAAGCCCATGTCGATGAGGCCGCATTGTCGCCGGTCGAAGCCATTCGCCAACGCGGGCACTGCTTGGTCGATTTCGCAATCGCATCCCCGGCGCTGTACCGGCTGGTCTTCGCGCCGACGCATGACGCCCGTTCGCACGACATCAACCTGAAGGACGAATCCATCGGCCCGATAACCGACCGAATTCGTGCAGTGGCATCCAACGGCACTGCGAAAAACGCCGATTCGATCGCGCGGACGATCTGGTTCGCCACCCATGGCGCCATCATGGTCGCGCTGGATGGCCAGATGGACGGGCCCGACGATGAACGCTGGAAGCGCGCCCATTCGACGGTCGACACGGTCATCGACCTGTTCCTGCCCGCGCATTGAACGGCGCGGGGCGGCCTACCCCCGGGTAACCGCCTCGTACCACTCGACGATCTTCGCCCGCTCTTCCGGCTCCATGTACGAGACGTTGGCGGGCGGCATCGCGTGGGTGCGACCGGCCTGCAGATAGATCATGCGGGCATAGCGCGCCACCTGCGCCTCGGTCTCCAGTTCCACGCCCTTCGGCGGCCACAGGATGCCTTCATAGAAGGGCTCTGCGGCGTGGCACATGCTGCACCGGCCCATGACGATGGAATGCACCTCTTCGAAGGCCTCCGCCTGCGCGAACCGCAGGGCAGCGCCTTTGAGCTCCACTTCTTCGGCGTCCTCGTCCCAACGGAATTGCGGCCCGGTGGACAGCCACGCACAGGCGATGAACAGCAACAGCGTGACCAGCCACGTCCAGTGCGGGTTGCCCTTCCGCGCGTGGAGCGAGTTGAAATAGTGCCGGATCGTGACCCCCATCAGGAACACCAGCGCGGCGATGATCCAGTTCCACTGGGTCGCGAACGCCAGAGGGTAGTGGTTCGACAGCATCAGGAAGATGACCGGCAGCGTCAGATAATTGTTATGCGTCGACCGCAGCTTGGCGATCTTGCCGTACTTTGGGTCGGGCTTTCGTCCAGCCTTCAGGTCGGCCACGACGATGCGCTGGTTCGGCATGATGATGAAGAACACGTTCGCCGTCATGATGGTCGCGGTGAACGCGCCAAGGTGCAGCATCATCGCGCGCCCGGTGAAGATCTGGTTATAGCCCCAGCCCATCACCACCAGCAGCCCGAACAGCAGCACCATCAGCAGCGTCGGGCGTTCGCCCAGCCCCGACTTGCACAGATAGTCATAAACCAACCAGCCGATGGTCAGCGACACCGCCGAAATCAGCACGCCCAGCCATAGCGACATATCGGTCTTTTCCGGGTCGACCAGGTACAGTTCAGCCCCCAGCCAATAGACGAGGATCAGCATCGCCGCCCCCGACAGCCACGTCGAATAGCTTTCCCATTTGAACCACGTCAGGTGCTCTGGCATCGCTTCGGGCGCCACGAGGTATTTCTGGATGTGGTAGAACCCGCCGCCGTGGACCTGCCATTCCTCGCCGTCGGCCATGCCCATGTCCCGGTCGCGGCGCAGGCCAAGGTCCAGCGCGATGAAGTAGAACGACGACCCGATCCACGCGATCGCCGTGATCACGTGCGTCCATCGCACGGCGAACTCGAGCCATGCCTCTATCACCGCCCAGTCGTACATCCCGTCGTCCCTGTCTTGCGTCGGGGGTTTGCCCCCATTTCTTTATCGATATTCGCCCGATCCGGTCGTGTCAGGCAATCCGCGCCGGTGTCGCGGTGTGATTTCGTCCCGATGGTGGTCAGGAATTGGGCGCACGCATCGCGCCTAGCTGCCGCGATAGGTCGAATACCCATAGGGCGACAGCAGCAGCGGGACGTGATAGTGCGCGTCGCCGTCGCTCATTCCAAAGCGGATCGGCACCTGATCCAGGAACAGCGGGTCGTCCCCCGCCTGCCCCGTCTCGCGCAGATAGTCGCCCGCGAAGAAGATCAGTTCGTAGGTGCCGGTCTTGAACCCGTCCTCGGGCAAGATCGGCGTGTCGGTGCGACCGTCCTCGTTCGTCACCGCCTCGGCGATCTTCCGGTGGCTGTTGCCCGACACGGAATACAGCAGGATGCGGATGCCTTTCGCGGGCATACCTTTCGCCGTGTCCAGAACATGTGTCGTCAGATAACCCATTGCAGCCTCCGGTCCGGTTTCGCCTGATAGGACGAACCTGCCCAATGCAAAGGCAAAAGGACAGATACGAAGCGCCAATTTCGGGGGCGGATGCCTCGGAAATTTGCGTCCTCCCGGAAGATAGGCAAGAACCATGTGACGAAAGCAATCGGAGGCCGCATCGTGAACCGCTATCCCAGAAACATGATCGGTTACGGACCCGACGCCCCGCAGGCCAACTGGCCCGGCGGTGCGCGCGTCGCGGTGCAATTCGTGCTGAACTATGAAGAGGGCGGCGAGAACTGCGTCCTGCATGGCGATGCCGCGTCCGAGGCGTTCCTGTCCGACATCACCGGCGCGGCGATGTGGCAGGGCCAGCGGCACTGGAACATGGAATCGATCTACGAGTACGGCGCGCGCGCTGGCTTCTGGCGGCTGCACCGGCTGTTCACCGGGATGGACATCCCCCTGACGATCTACGGCGTCGCCTCCGCGCTGGCCCGCAGCCCCGAACAGGTCGCGGCGATGAAGTCCGCCGGGTGGGAGATCGCCAGCCACGGGCTGAAATGGGTCGAGCACAAGGACATGCCCGAGGACGAGGAACGTGCCTCGATCGCCGAGGCGATCCGCCTGCACACCGAGGTTGTCGGAGAGCGCCCGCTCGGCTGGTACACCGGCCGCTGCTCGGCCAACACGGTGCGGCTGGTGTCGGAGGAAGGCGGTTTCGACTATGTCTCGGACACCTACGACGACGACCTGCCCTACTGGCTGGAGGTCGGCGACCGCGATCAGCTGATCGTCCCCTACACGCTGGAAGCCAACGACATGCGCTTCGCTGTGTCGCCGGGCTGGGTGACAGGAGAGGATTTCTTCGTCTACCTGAAGGACGCGTTCGACACCCTGTACGAGGAAGGCGCCGACAGCCCCAAGATGATGTCTGTCGGCCTGCACTGCCGCCTGATCGGGCGGCCCGGCAAGATCGCGGGGCTGAAACGGTTTCTCGATTATATCTCTGGCTTTGACGACGTCTGGACGCCGCGCCGCATCGACATTGCGCGCCATTGGCAGGCGAAGCATCCGCACGTCCGGTCGGAACGGCCGTCGCAAATGTCGAAGGACCGTTTCGTCGAGATGTTCGGCGGCATCATCGAGCATTCGCCGTGGGTCGCGGAAGGCGCATGGGAGCTTGAACTGGGGCCTGCGCACGACAGCCCGGTCGGTGTGCATAGCGCGCTGGTCCGCGTGTTCCGCACCGCCTCGGACGAGGCGCGGCTTGGCGTCCTGAACGCGCACCCCGACCTTGCGGGCAAGCTTGCAGCGGCCAAGCAGCTGACCGCCGACAGCACCAGCGAACAGGCCAGCGCCGGGCTTGACGCGCTGACGGATGCAGAGCGGGAAACCTTTACGAAACTGAATGCCGCGTATACAGCCAAACACGGATTTCCGTTCATCATCGCCGCGCGCGACAATGACAAGGCTGGCATCCTCGCAGCTTTCGAGCGTCGGGTGAACAACGACCGGGACACCGAGTTCGCCGAGGCCTGCAAGCAAGTCGAGCGTATCGCGGAGTTACGACTAAAGGAGCTTATGGCGTGAGCTACGCCTTCCCGTCCGGCGGCCTGCCGGATCAAGCGACCAGTGCCGAAGGCTCGGCAGTGTTCACCACAGCCTACGCGGTGCTGCCCGCACTCACGCACCGCGACATCGTGACCAGCTTTTTCCCGACGTGGCACAACCACCGCGCCTGGATCTTCGCGCGTCCGCTGTCCGGCTTCGCCGAAACCTTCGCCCAATACGCGGTCGAGATCATGCCCGGCGGCGGTAGCGTCGATCCCGAGCCCGACCGCGACGCTCAGGCGGTGCTGTTCATCGCGCGCGGCAAGGCGCGGCTGACGCTGGGCGCCGAAAATCACGAACTGACCGAAGGCACCTTCGTGTATCTGCCCGCCGCCGCGCCGTGGCAGCTGTGGAACATCTATGACGAGCCCTGCGGCTTTCACTGGATTCGCAAGAAATACGTCCACGCCCGAGGCATGACCGTGCCCGAACCGCTGATCATCCATGAAAGCGACGTGCCGGTTTCGCCGATGCCGGAATGCGACGGCAAGTGGGGCACGCAGCGGTTCCTGGACCCGCTGGATCTGGCCTATGACTTCCACGTCAACATCGTCACGTTCCAGCCCGGCGGCCGCATTCCCTTCGCAGAAACGCATGTGATGGAGCACGGGCTGTACGTGTTGCAGGGCACGGCGCGGTATTTACTGAACCAGGACTGGGTCGAGGTCGGGCCGGGCGATTTCATGTGGCTGCGCGCCTTCTGCCCGCAGGCCTGCATTGCCACCGGGGAAGAACCCTTCCGCTATCTTCTGTACAAGGACGTCAACCGGCATCCGTCCCTGACGGCGCTGAAATGACCCTGACGCTGACCGCCGAGCCGCTGACCGCAGCCGCCTTCGCCCCGTTCGGCGATGTGCTGGAGGCTTCGGGCGACCCGGACAAGATCATCAACCAAGGCCTCTGCGGCCGGTTTCACGACCGGGCGCGGATGGACTTCGGGCCGCACGGACGCGCCGGGATCTCGGTCTTCCGGGCCGAACTGCGGACCCTTCCGCTGACGCTGGATATGGTCGAACGCCACCCCGAGGGCAGTCAGGCGTTCCTGCCGCTGGACCGCGAACCGTTCCTTGTGATCGTGGCCGAAGACTCGGGCGGCAAGCCCGGCACGCCCCGCGCCTTCGTCACCGCGCCGGGACAGGGCGTTAACTATATGCGCAACACTTGGCACGGCGTGCTTACGCCGGTGGCAGGAAACGGCCTTTTCGCCGTCGTCGATCGCATCGGGGACACCCCGAACCTCGAAGAATTCTGGTTCGACAGCCCGTACCGTGTAACGCTTCCGTGAACGGGTCCGGCAGAAGACCCTTTTCCCCGCACACACGGAAAGGAACAGGGACATGGCCGACACCAGCATCGGAACCCCGGAACAGCTGAAAGACCCGAACTATACGCCGCCCGTGTGGCAGGCGATTCCGCTGGGCATCCAGCATGTGATGGCGATGTTCATCGCCAACGTGACACCCGCGATCATCGTCGCCGGTGCGGCGGGCTTCGGCTTTGGTTCGAACTCTCCGGATTTCCCGGAACTGCTGTACCTGATCCAGATGTCGATGCTGTTTGCCGGCATCGCCACCCTGCTGCAGACCATCACGGTCGGCCCGGTCGGCGCGGCGCTGCCCATCGTGCAGGGCACGTCCTTCGCCTTCATCCCGATCATGATCCCGCTGGTCGCCGGCAAAGGCGTCGACGCGCTGGCCGCACTGTTCGGCGGTGTCGTGGTCGGCGGCCTGTTCCACGCCTGCATCGGTTTTTTCATCGGCCGGATCAGGTTCGCCCTGCCCCCGCTGGTCACCGGCCTTGTGGTCACCATGATCGGCCTTGCGCTGGTGCAGGTCGGCATCCAGTACGCCGCTGGCGGCGTGCCCGCCAAGGGGACCGAGGAATACGGCTCGCTTCTGAACTGGTCGGCGGCGCTGGTGGTGATCTTCGTCACGCTGGGCTTCAAGTTCTTCGCCAAGGGGATGCTGGCGGTCTCGGCGGTGCTGATCGGCCTGCTGGTCGGCTATGTCTATGCCATCCTTGTCGGGATGCTGCCGACCTCGGCGATCTCGGGATCGTGGAGCAACGCGGCCGCCTTCGCCCTGCCCCAGCCCTTCAAGTACGGCTTCGAATTCTCGGCCGCCGCCGTTCTGGGCTTTTGCCTGATGGCCTTCGTCTCGGCGGTTGAGACCGTCGGCGACGTGTCGGGCATCGTGAAAGGGGGCGCCGGACGCGAGGCGACGGACAAGGAAATTCAGGGCGCGACCTTCGCGGACGGGGTCGGCACCGCGCTGGCCGGACTGTTCGGCGGCTTCCCGAATACCTCGTTCAGCCAGAACGTCGGCCTGATCGCGATGACCGGCGTCATGAGCCGCCACGTCGTTACCTTCGGCGCGATCTTCCTGATCATCTGTGGGCTGGTGCCCAAGTTCGGCGGCGTGATCCGCACCGTCCCGATCGAGGTATTGGGCGGCGGCGTCATCGTGATGTTCGGAATGGTCGTGGCCTCGGGCATCTCGATGCTGTCCGACGTGACATGGGACCGCCGCAACATGGTGATCTTCGCGGTCGCGCTGTCGGTCGGACTGGGGCTGCAACTGGAACCCGAGGCGGTGCAATACCTGCCCGACTGGCTTCGGGTCCTGATGGTGTCAGGAATCCTTCCCGCCGCGACGATCGCCATCGTCCTGAACCTTGCCCTGCCGGTGCCGCTGTCCGACGAGTCCACCGAAGAGGTGTCAGGTGGCCTGTCCGGACAGGGCAAGGGCGCGATGCCCGGCGAGTGATGCAAAATCGCAAGGCAGCCATGCCTTGGCATGGCTGTCACCTTGCTGTCAGAGTGCGTCACGATACTGCGAAGCCGCAGCCCTGACAGGACGACCATGACCGATTTCTTCACAGCTCCCGGCGGGTTCTACCGCGGAAACCTGCACACCCATTCCACGCTTTCGGACGGCGCGCTGGAGCCGAAGGAAGTCTGCCGCAGGTATCGGGACGAAGGCTATGACTTCATCTCGCTGACCGATCACTTCCTTGGCCGCTACGGCTGGCCCATCGCCGACACCGAGCCCTACCGCAAGCCGGGCTTCACGACGGTGCTGGGGGCGGAACTGCATTCCGGCGCGCAGGCGAACGGAGAGCTGTGGCATATCCTTGCCGTCGGTCTGCCCGCCGGGTTCGAGCCCCCTGCCACGCAGGAATTCTTCGCCACCGCCGATCAGGAAACCGGACCCGAGCTTGCCGCCCGCGCGGTTGCCGCCGGGGCGCATGTGTCGATCGCGCACCCGCAATGGTCCGGCCGGACGCTGGACGACGCTCGTTCGCTGGAAGCGGCGCACGCGGTCGAAACCTACAACCACGGCTGCGCGATGGGGGCCGACCGGCCCGACGGGTTCCACACGCTGGACCTGCTTCTGGCCGAGGGACGCAGGCTGAACCTTGTCGCCACCGACGACGCCCATTTCACAGAGCCGGACCATTTCGGCGGCTGGGTGATGGTGAAGGCGGCGGAAAACGATCCAGACGCGCTGGTCGAGTCGCTCAAGGCCGGGACCTACTATTCCAGTCAGGGCCCCGAGCTTCGCAACATCGTGGTGACCGACGACGAGATCGTGGTCGAAAGCAGCTCTGTGGTGTCGATGATCGTTCAGGCGCAGGGCAACACCGCGAAGGCGGTGCACGGGCTGTCGATGACGCGGTCGTCGATCGAGCTGCACAAGTTCGCCGCCTCGCCGTGGGTGCGGGTTACCGTGATCGACGCGGCGGGCAAGCGCGCGTGGTCGAACCCGATCTGGCTGGACTGACCGTCAATCCAGCCGGTCCAGCAGGTCCAGCACCGATGGGCCCAGCGCGCGCACGATAATCTGCACCCCTTCCGCGTTGGGGTGGATGCCGTCGCCCTGCATATATGGGGCGACCGGCCCTTCGCCCGCCGCCTCGACGATGGGTTGCAGGAAGTCGGGTCCAAGCACGGCGTCGTATTCCTGGGCCAGTTCGGGATAGATCGCGTCGAAATCGCGCTTGTAGTCGGGGCCGTAGTTCCCAGGTGCGTCGATCCCGAAGATCAGCACCTCGACGCCCGCCGCCTGCGCCGCGTCGAGGATGCCGGCAAGGTTCGCGCGGGCGGCTTCGGGCTCGGTGCCGCGCAGGACATCGTTGCCGCCCAGCGCCACGATCATCGCGTCCACGTCGTCGGTCAGCGTCCAGCCGACGCGGGACAGACCGCCGGCCGTGGTGTCGCCCGAGACCCCCGCGTTGCGCAGTTCGACCTCGGCGCCCTGCTCGTCCAGCCACGCCTGAAGCTGCGGCACGAACCCCGCGTCGGTCTGAAGGCCGTAGCCTGCGGTCAGGCTGTCGCCCAGCGCGGCGACCACGGCGGGCTGGGCCGCTGCGGCCCCGGAACCGATGACGAACGCGACAGCAAGGTTGCGCAGCCACCTGCCGGACCCATATGCGATAGAGCGCAGTGAAAGGACCTTGCCGATGCCCGACCCCGTCGTCTCGTTGACCGATACCCGCCTGTCCCTTGCAGGCAATGCCGGACCGGTCGACATCCTGAAGGGCATCTCGCTGGACGTGGCGCGCGGTGAAACGCTGGGGCTGGTGGGTCCTTCGGGAAGCGGCAAGTCGTCTCTCCTTATGCTGATGGGCGGGCTAGAGCGCGCCACCGGCGGCCGGGTCGAGGTGCTGGGCCAAGACCTGACGGCGATGAACGAGGACGCGTTGGCCCGGTTCCGTCGCCATCATATGGGAGTGGTGTTCCAGAGCTTCCACCTTATTCCGACGATGACCGCGCTGGAAAATGTCGCGACACCGCTGGAACTTGCCGGAGCGGACGACGCGTTCGACCGGGCACAGGCGGAACTTGCGGCGGTCGGGCTGGCCGCCCGCGCAGGCCATTACCCATCACAATTGTCCGGTGGCGAGCAGCAGCGCGTGGCGCTGGCCCGCGCCGCCGCGCCGCGGCCCGAGGTGTTCCTTGCCGATGAACCGACCGGCAACCTCGACGGGGTGAACGGCGGTGCGATCATGGATCTGCTGTTCGGCCTGCGCGACCGGCACGGGTCGACCCTGATCCTCGTCACGCACGCGCCGGAACTGGCGTCGCGCTGCGACCGCGTCATCGAGCTTGTGGACGGTCGCCTTGCCACGGACGCACAGCGGACCGCCGCAGAATGAGCGCCCGCATTGCCGCCCGCATCGCGCGGCGTGAACTGCGCGGCGGTATCCGTGGCTTTCGCGTCTTCCTTGCCTGTCTCGCGCTTGGCGTCGCCGCCATCGCGGCGGTCGGCAGCGTGCGTACCTCTGTCGAACAGGGCCTTGCCCGCGACGCCGCGATCATCCTTGGCGGTGACGCAGAGATCCAGCTGACCTATCGCTTCGCGACCGACGACGAACGCGCGTGGATGGAAAGCATCTCGTCCCAGCTGTCCGAAACGGTGGACTTCCGGTCGATGGCCGTGGTGCCCGCGACCGACGACCGCAGCCTGACCCAGATCCGGGGCGTCGACAGCGCCTATCCGATCTATGGCGAGGCGGTGTTGGACCCGGCCATGCCACTAGAGACCGCGTTCGACGGGCAGGACGGCCTGCCCGGCGCCGTGATGGACCCGGTGCTGATCGCGCGGCTGGGTCTTGCGCCGGGCGACACCTTCCGGCTGGGGTCTGGCGACTTCATCCTGATGGCCGCCCTGACGCGAGAGCCCGACACCTCGGGCGGCGGGTTCACCCTTGGGCCGCGCACGCTGGTGCGGCTGTCCGATCTTGACGGCACCGGCCTGATCCAACCCGGCACCCTGTACGAGACCGAGTATCGCCTTGCGCTGCCGCCCGGCGCGGACCTTGATGCCTTGCGCGCCCAGGCAGGCGACGCGCTGGACGGCGCGGGCCACCGCTGGAGCGATACGCGCAACGCGGCGCAGGGGACGGCAGTGTTCATCGACCGGCTGGCCAGCTTCCTTGTGCTGGTCGGGCTTGCCGGGCTGGCTGTCGGCGGCGTCGGTGTCGCGGCGGCGGTACGCGCGTATCTGGATCGCAAGACCTCGGTCATCGCGACGCTGAAAACGTTGGGGGCGGAAACGCGGACGATCTTCCTTGTCTATGCCTTTCAGGTTGCCGCGCTGACGGCTGTCGGGCTGGTGGCGGGCCTTGTCCTTGGTGCCGCGCTGCCGCTGGTGTTCCAGCCGCTGATCGCCGCGCAACTGCCCGTTCCCGCCGTGTTCGGCATCCATCCCGAACCGCTGCTTGAGGCTGCGCTGTACGGCATTCTGGCCGCCGCGCTGTTCACCCTTTGGCCGCTTGCGCGGACGGAGCAGGTGCGCGCGGCAACGTTGTACCGCGACGGTGCGCAGGGCGGCGCGGGCTGGCCGCGCTGGCCGTATGTTGTTGCCACCGGCGTCATCCTTTTGGTGCTGGTCCTTTCGGCGGCCGCGCTGTCGGGACTGGCCACGCTGACGCTGTGGTCGGCTGCCGGTATTTTCGTCGCATTCCTTGTCCTGTTGGGCGTCGCGGGTCTGACCCGCCGCGCAGCACGGGCGGCGGGACGCTCGAAAGCGGTGCGCGGGCGGTCGTCGCTTCGCATGGCGCTTGGCGCCGCGGGTGGTCCCGGCAGCGAAGCCGGGTCGGTGGTCTTGTCGCTGGGGCTGGGACTGACCGTGCTGGCGGCCGTCGGGCAGATCGACAGCAACCTGCGCGGCGCCATCGCCCGCGACCTGCCCGAGGTGGCGCCAAGCTACTTCGTCGTCGACATCCAGACCGACCAGTTGAACGACTTCCTTGAGGCGGCGGAAACCGACCCCGATGTCAGCCGCGTCGAAACCGCGCCGATGCTGCGCGGGGTCATTACCGAGATCAACGACCGCCCCGCCGAAGAGGTCGCAGGCGATCACTGGGTCGTCCGGGGCGACCGCGGCATCACCTACTCTGCCGCACTGCCCACCGGGGCCGAGGTCACTGCGGGCGAGTGGTGGCCCGAAGACTACGACGGACCGCCGCAGGTCAGCTTCGCGGCAGAGGAAGCAGCCGAGATGGGTCTTCAGCTTGGCGATACGATCACCGTCAACGTGCTGGGCCGCGACGTGACCGCCACGATCACCAGCTTCCGCGAGGTTGATTTCTCGAACGCCGGGATGGGCTTTGTCCTGTCGATGAACCCCGACGCCCTGCGCGGGGCGCCGCACAGCCATATCGCGACGATCTACGCCGCGCAGGACGCCGAAGCGCGGCTGCTGCGCGAGATCGGCGGGACGTGGCCGAACATCACCATGATTTCCGTCCGCACCGCCATCGCCCGCGCTGCCGAGATCCTTGCAGGCGTCGCGGCGGCCACGACCTATGGCGCGATGGCGACCTTGCTGACCGGCTTCATCGTCCTGATCGGCGCGGCGGCGGCGGGGGAACGCGCCCGCACCTACGAGGCGGCGATCCTGAAAACGCTGGGCGCGACGCGGGGGATGATCCTAGCCAACTTCGCGTGGCGCAGCGCCGTGTTCGGGCTGGCGGCGGGCCTGGTGGCCATCGTGACTGGCGGTCTGGCCGGCTGGGCCGTCACCCGCTTCGTGATGGAAACCGACTTTGTGTTCGAACCGGTCTCGGCGGTGCTGATCGTCGTGGGCGGCGTTCTGATCACGCTGCTGGCAGGGCTCGCCTTTGCATGGCGCCCGCTGGCGACCCGGCCCGCACGGGTGCTGCGCGCCCGCGAGTAAACTCAGGCGCCTTGGAAGGCGAGCTTTTCGACCAGGAACCGTTCCGACAGCGGCAGGCTTGCGGCGCCCAGCGCGCGGGCGTCGGCGCCGATGGTGCCCTCGCGCAGATCGGGCCGGGCAAGACCGGCAAAGTTGCGCTGTTCAAGCTGGGCCGCCGTCGCCTCGACCAGCCGCCGCCGCATGTCGGCGGTGATCCAGCCGTCGATCATCACGGTCCCGAAGTCGATCACCGAGACGGCTGACACGATCGCATGGGCAATCCCCGCCGCGGCGTCGTCGATCCAAGCGGCAAGCACGTCGGGATTGCGTTCCAGCTCTTCCGGGGCCCGCCAAAGGTCGGACGTATCGGTTCCCGCCTTGTGCAGATGCTCTTCGAGGGTGCCAAGGCTTGCCACGTCGATCAACTGACGCTCTCGCCCGTCCGGCGTAGATGCCACGGGAATGGACCCGATAGCGCCCGCGTTGCCGCTGGGGCCCGAGTACAGGCTGCCGTTCAGCACCACGCCGCCACCGATGAAGTAACCGATGTAGAAGTGCAGGAAATCCAACGGGGTTTCGTCGCGGCCGAACACCAGTTCGGCACCGCACGCCGCCGTGGCGTCGTTCTGCACGAACACCGGAATGTCGATCACGCGCGCAATCGAGCGGCCCAGGTCCGCCGTGCGCCACGCCGCCATGTCCTCGGGCGGGGCCGAGAGGTTGTCGGCCCAGTCCCAAAGGCTGAAGGGCATCGCGATCCCAAGGCCGCCGACCCTGTCCCGGTCGCGCGGGGTCATCGCGCCAAGCATCCGCGTCAGCGCGTTCCGCGTGAACCGCACGGTTGCCTCCGGCATCGGATAGTCGTGCGTCTGCCGCACCCGGGCGCGCACCACGCCAAGAAAGTCGGTCAGGACCAGTTCCAAGGAACGACGTCCCACTTTCAACCCGAAGAAGAACGCTCCATCCGGGGAAAGAGACATCGGGATTGACGGCTGACCGACGCGCCCGCGCACGGGTTCGCCACGCGTCAGAAGCTCGTCCGCTTCCAGCGCGCGCATGATCACCGACACGGTCTGCGCCGACAGGCCGGTGGCCCGTGCAATATCTGCCTTTGCGGTTGCGCCATGTCGGCGTATTAATGACAGGACAAGACGCTCGTTATGCGCGCGCATGCCCGCCTGATTTGATCCGCGGATGCCTGTGTCTGACGAGCCGAGGACCGAGCTGGGATTTTCTTTGGGCATCGCCTCCTCCTCGAAGCCCTTTTAGTTTTCCCGCTCTGAGCGAGTCTGTCAATAAATAAATCATGTAGACTTATTAATTGACACGTGGGCCGCGAATCGCGCAAGGTTTACGCAGCGGCCCGCTCTTCACGGTGCCGCGCAAGTTGCATTCTGCACCTTTGGGAGGAGACCATGAAGAAATTTGCTGCGAGCACCGCGCTCGCCCTTATCGCCTGTGCTGGCGCCGCGACCACTGCAAGCGCCCAAGATATCAGCGCCTGCCTGATCACCAAAACCGACACCAACCCGTTCTTCGTCAAAATGAAGGAAGGCGCTCAGGCCAAGGCCGACGAGCTTGGCATCGCGCTTAAGACCTTCGCCGGCAAGGTCGACGGCGACAACGAAACGCAGGTCGCCGCGATCGAGACCTGCATCGCCGACGGTGCCTCGGGCATCCTGATCACCGCGTCCAGCACCTCGGCCATCGTGCCGGTGGTGGAGCAGGCGCGTGACGCAGGCATCCTTGTGATCGCGCTGGATACCCCGCTGGAACCGATCGACGCCGCCGATGCGACCTTCGCGACCGACAACTTCCTGGCCGGTGAACTGATCGGCAAATGGGCCGCCGCCAAGCTGGGCGACGCCGCGGCTGACGCGCGCATCGCGATGCTGGACCTCGACATCAGCCAGCCCACTGTCGGCGTGCTGCGCGACCAAGGCTTCCTGCAGGGCTTCGGCATCGACCTTGGCGACCCGAACAAATGGGGTGACGAGGACGACGACCGCATCGTCGGCAACGACGTGACGCAGGGCAACCAGGAAGGTGGCCGCCGCGCGATGGAAAACCTGCTGGCGCAGGATCCCGAAATCAACGTGGTCTACACCATCAACGAACCCGCCGCCGCCGGTGCCTATGAGGCGCTGAAAGCGATGGGCCGCGAGAACGACGTGCTGATCGTGTCGGTCGACGGCGGCTGCCCCGGCGTCCAGAACATCGCGGACGGCGTGATCGGTGCCACCTCGCAGCAGTATCCGCTGCTGATGGCGTCGCTGGGGATCGAGGCGATCCATGAGTTCGCGACCACCGGCGAGAAACCCGAGCCGACCGAGGGCAAGAACTTCTTCGATACCGGCGTCGCGCTGGTGACGGACGAGCCCGCCGACGGCGTCGACTCGATCTCGGTCGAGGAAGGCATGGACCTCTGCTGGGGCTGATGCCGCCAGGCGACGTCGCATGAGTTAGTGCAAGACGCGGGCGTTCGCGCCCGCGTCCCGGCCGGAATGGGAGGAATTCATGGCCAACGCGGACAACTACGAAGCCTCGACACGAGGCGGCAGCGCGGATGCGCTTGCAGAGTTCGATGAACACGACCGGGGCCTGATCGGCCGCATTCACCACATCCTGCACCAGACACCCGCCATCGTGCCGCTGATCGTTCTGGTCGTGGCCGTGGTGGTCTTCGGGTTGCTCAATCCGAATTTCTGGCGCGTCTCGACCCTGTCGCTGATCTTTCAGCAGATCGGGATCGTCGGCATCCTTGGCTGCGCGCAGGCCATCGTGATCCTGACGGCGGGTATCGACCTGTCGGTGGGGGCGATGGCGGTGCTCAGTTCGGTGCTGATGGGCCAGTTTGCCTTTCGCTATGGCATCCCGCCGACCTTCGCGATCGTCCTCGGCCTTGCATGTGGCGCGGCGATGGGCGCGATCAATGGCTGGCTGGTGTCGAAGATGCGGATTCCACCGTTCATCGTGACGCTGGGGACCTGGCAGATCTGGCTGGCGACCAACTATATCTATTCGGCGAACGAGACGATCCGCAGCCAAGACATCGAAGCGCAGGCCGCCGCGCTTCAGTTCTGGGGCCAGAGGTTCCAGCTGTTCGGTGCGCAGGTCACCTATGGCGTGGTCCTGCTGATCGTGCTGGTGCTGATCATGGCCTACGTGCTGCGACACACGGCATGGGGCAGGCATGTCTACGCGGTGGGCGACGACCCCGAGGCCGCTGAACTGGCCGGGGTGAACCGCAACCGGATGCTTATACAGGTCTATGCGCTGGCGGGACTGTTCTGCGCGTTGGCGGGCTGGGTGATGATCGGACGGTTCGGATCGGTTTCGCCCTCTGCCTCGACCGGCGTGCTGGGCAACATTCAGGCCATCACCGCCGTGGTGATCGGAGGCATCTCGCTGTTCGGCGGGCGCGGAACGATCATCGGCATGTTCCTTGGCGCGCTGATCGTCGGCGTGTTCGAGATGGGACTGCGCATGGCGGGCGCGGATGCGCAGTGGACCTATCTGCTGATCGGCATCCTCATCATCGGCGCCGTCGCGGTGGATCAGTGGATCAGAAAGGTTTCGGCATGACGGATCCCATTCTTCAGGCCAAGGGCCTCGTCAAGCGCTATGGCCGTGTCACGGCGCTTGACCATTGTGACTTCGAGCTGATGCCGGGAGAGATCCTGGCGGTGATCGGGGACAACGGGGCCGGCAAGTCGACGCTGATCAAGGCGCTGTCCGGCGCCGTGATCCCGGACGAGGGCGAGGTCTGGCTGGAAGGCAAGCGCGTGAACTTCCAGTCGCCGATCGACGCCCGCGAGAACGGCATCGAAACGGTGTACCAGACGCTGGCCATGTCCCCTGCCCTGTCCATCGCGGACAACATGTTCATGGGACGCGAGCTTCGCAAACCGGGCTTCGCGGGCAAGTTCCTGCGCAAGCTGGACCGGCCGGCGATGGAGAAGTTCGCGCGGCAGAAGCTGTCGGATCTGGGGCTGATGACGATCCAGAACATCAACCAAGCGGTCGAAACCCTGTCCGGCGGCCAGCGGCAGGGCGTCGCGGTGGCCCGTGCGGCGGCGTTCGGGTCCAAGGTCATCATCCTCGACGAACCGACGGCCGCGCTTGGCGTGAAAGAGTCGCGGCGTGTGCTGGAACTGATCCAGGACGTGAAGTCGCGCGGCATCCCGATCATCCTGATCAGCCACAACATGCCGCACGTCTTCGAGGTCGCCGACCGTATCCACATTCACCGGCTTGGCCGGCGGCTGACGGTCATCAATCCCGGCGACTATTCCATGTCGGACGCCGTGGCCTTCATGACCGGCGCCAAGGAGCCAGAGCGCGAAGCCGCCTGACGCGCGACGCGCACGGGAAACGAAAAAGGGCCGCACCTTCAGGTGCGGCCCTTTCCGTATCGGATCGGCGCGGAACCTTAGTTCTGCGCGTAGAATTCGATGACCAGGTGCGGTTCCATCTGAACGGCGTAGGGAATGTCCGACAGACCCGGCGTACGCACGAAGGTCGCGGTCATTTTCGAGTGGTCCGCTTCGATGTAGTCCGGCACGTCACGCTCGGGCAGCTGCGTGGCTTCCAGAACGATCGCCAGCTGCTTCGACTTGTCACGAATGGCGATGACGTCGCCTTCCTTGACGCGGTAGCTGGGGATGTTCACGCGCTGGCCGTTCACGGTCACGTGGCCGTGGTTCACGAACTGGCGGGCGGCAAAGACGGTCGGCACGAACTTGGCGCGGTACACGACGGCGTCCAGGCGGCGCTCCAGCAGGCCGACAAGAAGCTCACCGGTGTCGCCCTTGCGGCGCTCGGCCTCGGCGAAGATGCGGCGGAACTGCTTTTCGGTCAGGTCGCCGTAGTGGCCCTTCAGCTTCTGCTTGGCGCGCAGCTGGGTGCCGAAGTCGGACATCTTGCCTTTGCGGCGCTGGCCGTGCTGGCCCGGGCCGTATTCTCGGCGGTTCACCGGCGATTTGGAACGGCCCCAGATGTTTTCGCCCATGCGGCGGTCGAGTTTGTACTTGGCAGAGGTGCGTTTGGTCACCGTCTGATCTCCTTCTAAAGTGCGCCGCCCGAAGGCAGCATGAAGGGCGTTGTCCTTTCCCTTGCGGGAGACAGGCATCCCCTTGCGGGGGCCACCAACACCAAATGAAAACCCCGGCCACGAAAGCCGGGATGAAGCGCGCTTATACAGCGGCGTCCCCCCGAGTCAATGCCGGGGGGAACGGTTTCTCAGGGGCGCCGGTCCATTCCGTACCGCAGGATCGCGGCCTCGGAGGGCGTCAGCATCCGCCGGGCAAACGCGCCATAGCGGCTGGGGTCACGTTCGACCCCCGGCACCCGAAGCGCAAGATCCCCGCGCAGCGACTCGTCCATCGAGTCGAGGTCCATCGTCGCCGGGTGGAAGCTTTCCGATTCCAGCCCGTTGGCGAACAGGATCGAGTGGCGGTCCAGCAGCAGGTGGACATAGGTCACTTCGCGCAGGCGCCGGTCGACCAGCACCGAGTGATCGTTCAGCAGGTCCGCCGCCGCCACCAGCACCTCGGGCTCGCCGAACAGGGCCTGCGCCTTGGGGCCTTTCACCAGCATCCGGTGCTGCGGCGAAACCAGAAGGTCTCCGTCCGGGACATCCATACCGATGGCCCCGGCCCTGATCCGCACCGGCCGCAGGTTCGGCATGGTGTAAAGCCGGGCACCGCTCATCCGGCGGCGTCCGATCCAGCGGATCGGTTGCGGGCCGTCATCCTTGGTCAGGACCATGTCGCCCTCGACCAGATCGCGCACCGCGACCTGCCCGGTCGGGGTGGCGATGCGGGTCCCCGGCGTGAAGCAGATCACCGACGGCTCAAGGTCCCCGGTCCGGTGCGGCGCCAGTTCTCCACTGGCCACGTTTGTCACCCACAGCTCGCGGTCCCGGGGCGGCAGATCGTCGTGGAACACGCACAGCGGCGGACCCTCTGTCCGTTCGATCAGCGTGGCCGTGTACCGTCGCAGTCCGTCGGTCACCGCGAACCCCGAGCCGGTCACCGGATCTTCCGGCGTCTCTTCGGTCGCCGGATCGGTCCGGGTAGCAATCAGCCCCGTCACGCGGTCCACCGCGCGACTTGCGTGTCTATGAAGGTTTGCCGTCTCTTCCGCCCCGAACAGGACCAGCACGTCGCGCGGTCCATCGACCCGCTCCGGCTCGCCATGCCACTGCCAGCTGGCGCCGATCGCCAGTGCCGACAGCGGCGCCGCCGGCAGACCGTCAAGTTCGGTCTGCGTCCAAGAGATGACAAACGTGCCGCGAAAGCCCGTTTTCATGCCCGTATGCCTGCCAATATTCTTTATTATTGGGGACAGGATTGCAGACGGGGGTCGCGCTGTTAAGGCGCGAGCGGCCCGAACGGGTCAGAATTCGATGTTTAGTCGCACAGATCCCACAACCTGCGTATCGGTCTGGGCCTCGAATTCCTTGCCCAGCCACGTCGCGCCGTAGAAGATCGAGCTTCGCTCGCCCTGCCAGTGCACGCCGGCCCGGACCCGCATCCGCGCGTCCGACAGCTCATAGCCGTCATAGCTTGGCAGATAGCCCGAATGCTCGACATAGGCGATGTCGGCGCCAAGGACGCCCGAGAAGCCCTTGGCCGGCGTCTGGGTGGCCCGGTACAGGTGGCCGGTCGTGACGTCGCGCATGAAAAGGTCGCGCTGCCCCACCGCGCCGAACAGCATGTCGAACCCGAGACGCGCGTAGGTCTCGACGCCCACCTGCGCCTCTAGGAAGGGACGGATCTTCAGCGCCGGTGTGATCTGAAACGATTGCGCCGCCTCTGCCAGAAGCGTCGGATACAGATGGTTCGGAAGCTCGTTCGACAGGTCCGGAACCGGCGCGCCGAACAGTTTGTGCGCCTCGGTCTGGAACCAGCCGACGCCGGTCACCGGCCCGACGACGACCATGTCGCCGCCAAGGCTCATCTCCAGACCGTTGCGTTCGAAATGGGTATGGATACCGGCCGAAAAGACACCGGCATACCGGCGATCGTTCGGCGCGGGGTTGGCAAGGTTCGACGGCGCGATGGTTTCCGAGCGGAACCGGAATTCAAGGATCTCGCCCATACGGGTCGGAAGGTCCCCGACCCAGTGCGGACCGATCACCTTGCTGACGACGTAGCCGCCCGTGCGCCAGCGGTCATGGTTGTCGCCAAGAAAATCGTTGGTAAACAGCCGGCCCCAGCCGATCGTTTCACGTCCCTGAGCCGTCACCGTCTGCGGCAGCAGAAGCAGCGACAGGGCAAGACCGGACAGCAGCGCCCTAACGGCAGTCTTCATCGATATTTTCCCGAAGCTCTTACGTCCCCCGACACTGGCGTTATAGGCGCTGTTTCGGACTTCACCTAGGCGGAAGGCGTCCAATTTCGCGCCCGTGGCGCGCCAGACACACGGCAAGGGCGAACTGGCGTCAGAAAGGAACAGCCTTTGCAGGAAAACGTCACAGCGCCGGGCCCGGCCGGACCTTGGTGCCGTCGGTGAAGCGGGACAGGCGGAAGCGGGTCAGGTCCTGCTTCGGCGGTTGCCCCATCATCATGTAGGCCAGCACCCTGCCGATCTCGGGACCGATACCGAACCCGTGGCCGCTTAGCCCGGTGCCGATCCAAAGGCCGGGGATCGTCTCGCAGCGGTCGATCACCGGCACGACATCGGGCATCAGGTCGATCATGCCGGCCCAGACCGCGCGCAGGCCGATTTCACCAAACCCCGGGAACATCGCGCGGAATTGCTTCAGGAACTTGCGCTTGGCCGCGTTGCTTGGCGCAGGGTTCAGGACGCGCATCCGTTCGAACGGGCTTTGCTCTTCTGCTGCCCACGTCCGGGGCGTGCCCCATGCGTCGGGGTAATTCTGCGGTGCCATCGCATGATAGCGCGTGCCGAACGGGTGCTCGGCCAGCGTGTGCAGGTATTTCGGCAGGTTCCGGAATGCGTCCGGCCCGATATACAAATCGTGGAACGCGCCAGCGGCGATCGTATAGCCGCCGTCCTGCCGCCGCCGGAACGCGACGCCGTTGTCCGCCACGCCGCCTGCGTGGATTTCAGGCAAACGATTGGTCGCGGCGGCGGTCGCACGCACGCTAAGCTGCGGGATGCGCACGCCGTGGTTCTGCAGGAACAGGCTGGACCACGCGCCGCCGCAGACAAGAACCTGCCCAGCGCGAATGCGACCTTGTTCCGTGACGACGCCAGTCACGCGCCCGGCCTCGATATCCAGCATCCGGGCGGCGCAGTTTTCGACGATGACGGCGCCGTCTTCGGCGGCGAGCCGCGCCAGCGTCGGCACCGCGACCCACGGTTCCGCCCGCATGTCTGACGGCGTCCGCAGCGCACCCGGATACCGGCGCGCCATCTCGGGGATCATCTCGGCCACCTCGCGGCCCGACATCATGTGCGAGTCGAGCTCATGCTCTTTCGCGTAGACCAGCCAGTCGGAGAACGCAGACATGTCCTTGTCGGACTCGGCCAGATAGGTGACGCCCCCTTCGACCAGCCCCAGCGACTCGTTGGTGCGGCGAGAGAAGTCCAGCCAGTGGCGCCGCGCCTCGATCATCAGGGGCAGTTCGTGCGGGTCCCTGCCCTGCTGGCGAATCCAGCCCCAGTTGCGCGAGGACTGCTCGCAGGCCACACGGCCCTTCTCCAGCACCACGACCCGATGGCCAAGTTGGCGCAGGAACAGCGCCGCCGAGATCCCGACAACACCCGCGCCGATGATCACCGCATCGGTGTCCGGCGGCAGCGGACCACCGTGTTCGATCTTCGAGGTTTCGCTGATCGGGAAAGGTATCATCAAGGGTCTCCAAGGGTCTTCGCGTGGGCGCCCGACCTTCTAGATCACGAACGCGTTCCGGCGGAAAGCGGTACGCCCCGCGCGGGTGCCGTAAGGTCATACACGCGGGGTGGGCCGGGGAAACTTGCTGTTGCCTGCCTTGCGGATCTTGGGGACACTTCCCTTGCCAGCTTCGGCCCGCGAGGGTCCGGACCGGGCGGGGAAGATGTGCCTGTCGAATTATCCCTTGGCAGGCATGGGGTTGCAGTATCTGCCCTTGGCTTGCAGGGCACGCAGAACATCGAATCCCGGCCATTGGGTCGGGCATCTGCGTCTGCTTTCAAGACCGCGCCGAGGGGGCGCAGGGTGAATGACGGAAACAAACAGCAAAATGGGCACGGGATTGTTCGCAAGGCTTGAAGGCCAGCTGCCGAGTATTGTCGCAGGTCCGCTGAGACTGGTGCACAAGCTGACCGAGCGGCTGAGAGTTCGCCGCCGTGCCGCGACATCTCGCCCGCAAATCGTGATGCGCCTTAATTTCGCACGACCGTCGCATTATGCGAGGCTTAAGCTAGATAGGTTTTCACGGATACGGGGCGCCATCGCCGCCCCGGCTTTCATTCGGAATGGATTGAAGTGATGCACATGAACGAGCGGTTCGACGCGGAGTCGACGACATTCAGCACCAGCCGAAAAGTGCTGATCGTAGTCGAGAACCTTCCGGTTCCCTTGGACCGGCGCGTCTGGCTGGAGGCCACGACCCTGAAGGATGCCGGCTATGAGGTGTCGGTAATCTGCCCGACCGGGCGGGGTTGGGACAAGCTGTACGAGGAAATCGACGGCATCCGCATCTGGCGCCATCCGATGCCGCCCGAGGCGCATTCCGGCGCCCTTGCCTATGCCCGCGAGTATGGTGCGGCGATCTGGAACTGGTTCCGGCTGGCGTCGAAGGTCCGGCGCGAGGTCGGCTTCGACGTGATCCACGGCTGCAACCCGCCCGATTTGGTGTTCCTTCTGGCGTGGTGGCACCGCATTCGCGGCGTGCGCTTCCTGTTCGACCACCACGACGTCTGCCCCGAACTGTTCGAGGCGAAATTCGGCAAGCGCGGGATGCTGTGGCGCCTGATGCTGATGCTGGAGCGGATGACCTTCGCATCCGCGTCCGTGTCCATCGCGACCAACGGCAGCTTCCGCGACATCGCCATGCGGCGCGGCAAGATGAAGCCCGAGGATGTGTTCGTCGTGCGGTCGGCTCCGCAGGTCGAGAAATTCCGCCCCGGCCCCGGCAATCCCGACTACCGCAAGGGCGCCGGCACGGTGCTTGGCTATGTCGGCGTGATCGGCCAGCAGGAAGGCATGGATCTTCTCGTCGCCGCTGTCGATCACCTTGTGAACAAGATGGGCCGGACGGACATCCACTCGGTCATCGTGGGCTTCGGCCCGCACCTTGAAGAGGTGAAAGCCGATGTAGCGCGGCGCGGCCTTGCGGATCATTTCACCTTCACGGGCCCGCTGTACGGCGATGACCTGCTGGACGCGCTGAACGTGATCGACATCGGCGTCGCACCCGATCCGAAGAACACGATGAACGACATCTCTACCATGAACAAAATCATGGAATACATGACGCTTGAAAAGCCGTCGGTGCAGTTCGACCTGACCGAGGGCAAGGTGTCCGCCGGTGACGCGGCGCTGTGCGCGACCAACAACGATCCCGTCGACTTCGCCGAGAAGATCGCCCAGCTGATGGACGACCCCGAGAAGGGGAAAGAGATGGGCCAGACCGGCCGCCGCCGCGTGATGCGCGAACTGAGCTGGGCGCACTCGGTGCCGCCGCTGCTTGCAGCCTATGAACGGATCTTCGTGAAGTCCGGTCATCCGGCGTCGGTGAAGAACGTCACGAAAGTGGTGAAGGAAGCCGAGGTCTAATCCCCGGCCACCGCCCTTTGGGAAGATTGCAGAACGCCCGGCCCGTGCCGGGCGTTTCGCTTATTCGGGGACGAACCGCGGCAGGCGCGGCAGGACTTCCGACATCAGCCGTTCCATCCTGACCTCGGCTTCGGCTTCCGTTTCATCCGGGCCGATGACGGTGACGAAACGGACCAGCGCGCCGTCGCTGCGACCGCGCTGGATGCTGTCGCGCACGACGCTGATCTTGGCCAGATAGTCGTTGGTCATCCGGCGGCCGCGCTGTTCGAACCAGTAGTAGACAAGCTGCTTTTGCAACTCTTTCTGAATGATCGCGCGGTTGACCGTGAAGGTGCCGTAGGTCGTGTCGCTCATGTTGACCTGATGCGGCTCGATCGCCGACACCTCCCACCCGCCGACGGGCAGGCAGACCTCGGGCGAGTGGATGCCGGTTCCGTCGGTCTGCGACTGATACCACGCGACGAAGAAGTTCACCGACTGCGCCTCGCCCGGGGCCATGTAGGTTCCGTTGAAATAGTCGTCGGCCGCAAGGACCCCGGCCACCGCCGGATCAAGCTCTTGCGTGTACCCCGACCAGTCGCCGACGCGGCGCGGGAACAGCTGGAACGTCTCGCGTTCGGGCACCACACCCTCGGCCCGGGGCGTCAGCACCATCGCCGCCGACACAGCAAGGCTCAGCACCGTGGCGACGATCAGCCCGCGCGAGACGTTGATGTTCAGGATGCGCTTCGCCTCGCCGCCGAACCCGGCAAAGTCGAGGTCGATGGTCTCGGACAGCGACTTGGGGTTCGGGGTCAGGCGCTGCAACAGGACCGCCATCAGGAACAGGATCCCGATACAGCAGACGAAGATCACCCAGCCCTCGAAGACATGCAGGAAGCCCTCTGCCTGCCCGATGCCATACCGGTCGACAAGGATGCCGATGATGCCGATGCGGACCGAGTTCATCAGGACCGTCAGCGGCGCGGCCGATAGCAGAAGCACCGCCTTGTGCCACATCGGCCCGCGATACAGGATCGCGAAGAGATACGAGAACGACAGGATCGGGAACAGGTAGCGCAGGCCGGAACACGCCTCGGCGACCTGCAGCTTGTAGACGCCAAGGTCGATCACGTTGCCTTCAAGGAACACGGGCACGCCAGCGGCGGACACGAACCAGACGCCGATCACAGACGACACCTGCTGCAGGAAGATCGACAGCTTCCAGTAGATGAACTGCGGCAGAATCAGCATGAAGACAAGGTGCACCACCGGAAGGAAGTGGTGCTTGCCCTGCGCCCAGCCCATGCAGACCAGCATCACGCCGCCGACCCACACGATCAGGCCGTAGGTCGCGATGTCGGGGATCTGCACGAGGTTTCCGAGCACGGCGATCAGCAACCCGGCCATCAGCATCAGGATGCCCGGTCGCCGGTTGACCGGAACTGCGTCCGTGGGGGCTGGCCGCGCCCGCAATTCGCGCAGGAACAGGTACATCGAGATGGCGGGGATAAGCGGCCCGTGGCTGTACTCGGCCGTCATCCACGCCTTGCCCAGCGAGACGAAGCCGATCCAGAACACCGGGATCGGAGCAAGGACAAGGATCAGGAACCAGATCAGGCCGGTGGTATTGATCCGCTGCGTCAGGGGCAGCGCCTGCTTGTTCGGTATGGACAAGGACATTTGGGTTCAATCCGGTGTGCAGCAGCAATGCGAGCCAAGTCTGTCGCAACGGGCTCGTTTCATGTCAAGACAACCGGCCCCGCCGGACATCACAATCACGTTTTGCAGGGTTTTGGGAAAGTTCTAAGGCCCCTTGAAGGCCCTCGCATGTCACCAATTCGCGGGAACCCGGTCTACTTGTTCAGGGACGTTCAGCGCGCGCCGGACGGCGACTTTTTCCCGGAAAGACCCAGAATCCGCGCCCGCCATATCTGAACAAGAGACCTGAACGACGGAGAGTCTCGGTAGGATCGACGGAAATACTCGACCGCGTCCCGGTGCGCGGCATTCTCGATGCTTTGGCCACCGATGATATAGTTCTGCCGCGCCCGCGCGCCCGGATACTTCGCGTATAGATCCGCATGATCGGTCAGAAGCTTCTTGCGGAACGCCGTATCGGCGACCTTGTCGGACGAAACGCTGTTTTCGGTCCGGTAGATCACCACAAGCGGATCCGGCACGAAGGCAAACCGGGTCTTCTGCGCCAGCCGGACCGCAAGCTCCCAGTCCTCATTGATCCGCAACGAGATATCGAAACCGCCAACTTCCTCGAACAGGCTGCGTTCCACCATCAAAGTCTGCGGCGTGGTCGGATTGCTGTGCAGTACCGCTTCCGAGATATCCCCCTGCGCGGCCGCGCCGATGTCGAAGGCGCCGTGCCGGGGGATGTAATAACACTGTACGGAAGAATAATAGAGCGCGCCGCAATAGCAGACCCGGCAATCGGGTGCGGCCTCGATCGCCTGCAACTGCAATTCAAGCTTCTCGGGAAACCAGCGGTCATCGCTGTCCTGAAACGCCACGTACCGGCCGCGTGCCAGTTCAATGCCGCGATTGCGCGCGCCGCCTGCGCCAAGATTCGTCGTGTTCAGTTCCAGCCGCACCCGGGGATCAGAGCAGTATTCCCTGACCACCTCGACCGTGCGGTCGGTCGAGCAGTCGTCGATGACAATCAGCTCGAAATCGCGGCGCGTCTGGGCAAGAACGCTGTCGATTGCCCTGCGGACAAGGACTTCGCGGTTGTGCACCGGAAGCACGATAGAAACAGTCGGCGCGTCCGTCATGTCGGGTTGTGAACCCATCTTTCGACTGCAGGGGTCTTCCGGTCGTTCATCCGTTTAATCTCGCTCGAAATAGGCGTGTTCGCCAGCGTTGGACATCCAGACCACGCGAAACCCAAAGCCAGCAAGCCGTTCGATCATATTGTCGATGGCCTCTTGGCCGGTCACGCTGGGGTGCAACTCCATTGCGATCTTCTTTACGCTTTGCGGCTCCATGATGTCGACAATGTCGATTTCCCCGCCCTCGATGTCCATGACAAGGAACGTCGGCTGCAAGCTTTCAATCGTTTCGTTCAGTGAGACCTTGACGGTCCGAACCTCGCGCCCGCCCGCCATCTGCTTTGACGACCCGCTCCAGAACACGTCCGGAACGTAGAAGCTCGTCTCGCCCGGCTCATCGCTGAGCATACCGATAGTCAGCTCCGGCTTCGGCCCATCGTTCAGCGCGTAGTTGCCGCGGATCACCGGTTCCATCAGTGGGTTTGCCTCGAAGCTGAAGACGCGCCCGTCACCGAGTCTCCCCGCGCACAGGAGACCGATGTATCCGATACCCGCCCCAAGTTCGAGAACTCGGTCAGAGGGCGTCAGGAACATGCTGATCATCCGGGCCTCGCGGCCCTCGTAGTCGCCATACAATATCCGGTCGACCACCTGTTGCCCGATGACGCTGGCATCGGCGCGCAGTCGGACCCCGTTTAACGTTGCGACCCCACCGCGCATGGCAAGGCGGCTCCTGATCCTGTTGAGCCCCCTGTACCCGGTGTACAGGAAACGCCGCACCGGCGCCGGCAACGCGCGGCCTATACGGTCACGCAGCATCACCGGCCTCACGCGGGGGCTGGGATTAAGGGTTTGGTCTTGGCAGATAATGAACCAGACATGAAATCACCTATGGTGGGTTGGATGCAGATTGCGGCTGAACCTAAGGCCGCTGGACTTGTCTTCTTCAGGCTCCTCCTCGGACACGTCCGAGGAATCCGGCTGTTTGTCCGTCATCCAAAGCCCACACCCCAGCAACAGCATGAATGTGCAGTATGCCGAGTTCCAAAGGTGGACCGTGACGATGGCAAGGCTAAGCGCTGCGAAGGTCACAATATAACTGACGCGGCAGGCATTGACGAACGCATCTTTCTGCCGCGTGAAAGCGACGGTGACCATGATGCCGAACACCGCGAGAAGCAGGAGCAGCATCGTGACAAGCCCCTGCCGGAAGGCAATGGCCAGCCAGAAATTGTCGATGGACGTGGTGACGATCCAGAAGGGCACTGGCCAACTCCAGTCGAATCCGAGTCCAAAGAAGGGGTGCGTCATGATCGCCTCGAGCGCCCACTCGTTTACGCTAAGGCGGGTCCAGGCTGTCCCCGGGTTGAGCGCGAGGAACCCAATCGAGATTTCCGCCACTGTCCGGTTCGAAAGCAGTTCGACAACGATATACATGACAACGATCGTCGTGCTCAGGATCCACCACCGCTTCGGAACTTTCCGGAGTATCCGGTCGTATGCGATCAGAACGATCTGCAGGCCAACCGCCACGAAAGCGCCTGATGAAAGCGAGGTGAAGGTCGCGACGCCAACCAGCGCACCGCGGAACACTGACAGTTTCGGCGGCTGCCTGCGCCGGGCGGCATAGATCGACATAGCAAAGCCAAAAGCGCAGAACATTCCGAACAGGATTGGGTGGTCGAACGTCACCTGCGCCCGGTCCAGACCAAGTCGCTGCTCGTGCGGCACGTTGGGCAGAACAGGAAACACTGTGTCGAGAATGTTCAGAATGATCGGCTGCCGCGTGAGGTTCTCGTAGATCGCGAAGGGGATCATCAGGATAATGGACGTGCTGAGGACCCGCACCGCCGCGCTGAACTGTTCCGCATTCCTAATGAATGCCCGGGCAAGCATATAGGGACCGATGGTCTCGATCAGCGAGATACCAAGCGCTGGAACCGATGCGCCCGTCGCCGCCAGTGCAAGAGTCCCGTACAGCGCGAACAGCACGAAGACGACATCCACCCACCGAACGCGGATCGGCTGTACCGCAAGCCGCCGTATGACTGGGACAATCGCGATAAGCAGGACGATGCGATAGAACGATAGGCGTATATCGCCGATCTGGATTTGGATCGGAACGATGAACGACATGATCAGGGCGGCAACCCAGACCGGATAAGTACCGGTGACCGCAAGCGCCGACGAACGCGGGGTCATGCGCCGTGTGTCTGTCATGTCCGGGCTTGCCGTCATGCGATCCGAATCCTCTTTGGGCATCTTTACCGACACCCCTAAAGAACCGCCGGCGGGTGCTCACGTCAATTCGGGCGCTCTTATACGAGAACCGCAATGAGTGCGATGGCCGCTGCGCCGGGCCCTTGCCAAAGATGCGCCTTCGGAGACAATTCATGCAAGCCGGGGAGTTCATCTGTACGCTTTGGAAACAGTCTGCGCCATGAGATGTGGCATCGAAGCGCGAACATCCCTTCATCGCGAACCCAAGGCGCGAATGTGCCGGGTCACCTTATTGCCATTCGGACCGCGTTGCGAAAAGGTGCGGCGCATCGAAACCGGAGAGTGACGGTAAGTTCTTGGCAAGGCTGGTTACACTGCTTCCAATGGCCTGCGATGGCGTCGGCCCAAGCTATACATGTACCCGGCTTCTGCAGGGCATGGCGTCGCGCGATCTTGCAGGACCGCTATTCGTGAACCGCGCCCGCGCGCAGCTAGACGGCATCGACTACCGCGCCTCGCTGCCGGGTCCGTTGGCTGCTGCACCCTACCGTTTCGTGTCCGACCGGGCCACCCGCCGGACCAACCACCGCTTCCTGTCCGAGATACGGCAGGGCGATATCGCCTATCTTTGGCCAGCGGCGCCACTGGACGTCTATCGCAAGGTCCACGACACGGGGCTTCCGATCGTCGCCGAGGGCATCAACACCCGGATGGAGCATGCCCGCGCGATCCTCGATGCGGCCTATGCGGCGGAAGGGCTGGAACCGGGACACGGCATCACGCAGGACCGGATCGATGAAGAGAACGCCAAGCTGCAGCTCACCACCGCCATCTTCGCCCCAAGCGCAGGTGTCGAAGCATCCCTTGCCGGGGCCATTGATGCAGACCGGATCTTGTCCGCCAGCTATGGCGTGGCGCTTGACCAGCAGCGCCCGCCGCGGCGCGCTGTCCCGGAAGAAGGGCCGACGGTGCTTTTCGTCGGATCGGGAAGCATCCGGAAGGGCCTGCACCAACTTCTAAGGGCGTGGGCGCAGGCCGGGATCAAGGGGCGTCTTCTGATCGCAGGCACGATCGAGCCGGCGGTTCAGACGCTGTGCGCCGATCTTCTGAACCGGGACGATGTGCAGACCCTTGGCTTCGTCAACGACGTCGAACCACTTTACGAGCAGGCAGACGTCTTCGTTCTACCCTCGTACGAGGAAGGCGACCCGCTGGTGACCTATGAAGCGGCGGCGCACGGTCTTCCCATCATCGCGTCGGCGATGGGCGCCGGACGGATCGGGGCCGAAACCGGCTGCAATCTTCTTGTCGATCCCGACCAGCCCGAGACGATCGTCGACGCGCTACAGGCATTGGCGGGTTCGCCCGACGCCTTGCGCGAACGGGGCGAACGCAGCGCCGCGGCGGTGAAAGCCTATAGCTGGATGGATGTCGGCGCCCGCAGGGCGGACCAACTGGTCCGCCACTTGGGCCGCGCCGACTAGCGAGAGCCTAATTCTTTTAGCCGCTTCTGTGCACCGTAACGGGACCCGAAGTCGATTGGAGACCCTTCCTTGGGGATGAAGTCGGTCCAGACCATTCCGTCGTTCTTAAGGTCGAATACGTTGCGGAAGTAATTATCGCTGGGCCCCGTCTCGTACTTGAAGTTGTCGCCGACCACCGCCGTCCCCTGATCGAACAGCCAGCTGGCCACATTGCCGTCCACATAGACCCCCTGCGAGGTGTTATTGACCCGGATGTTTCCGCCACTGCCATCCGGCCACGGCAGCACGGTGTTGTTGCGGACTTCGATCCCGCCTGGGCTGTTGGCCACGATAATGGCATTCGGCGTGCCCGCCATCACGAGGTTTTCCTCGATGATGATGTCGCGCCCGCCGACGTTGATCCCTTGCATCCAGACGCCGGCATCTCCCGTGGCCGGGTCGTCATAGATGAAATTGCCGCGGATCAGGATGCTGCTGGGCCAGTCACCCGCGCTTGGCGTGGTGTAGAACTGAATCGCATCGGAATGCGTGTAGGTCCCGTCGGCGTTGATGACCGGCGCCGCGTCCGCCATCGTGTTGTTCGCAATCGTGCCGCTGCGCGTCTCGTCGACGATGGTCAGGTGATCGCCGTTGATACCGCCCTCGGCGTAGAAGAAGTTGCCTGTAACATCGAAGCCAAGGACCTTTTGCATCATCAAAGTCGCCTTGATCTCGTTGCCGCGAAACCTGATGTCCTGCGACCCGATCGCCTCGGCCCAACTGCCCAGACGGCTATTGCGAACCTCGATGCCGGATGCATTTCGCAGCGTGAACCTGTCGTAGACCGCGATGCCGTCAAGAACCACGTTCGCCCCCGTGATCATGACCACCCCGAACCGTGCACCGTGCGGTGTCTCCGACCGGATTGTGACCGGCTCGTTGAAAACCTGGCTGATGGAAAGTGCCCCGTAATCGCCGTCCGGCAGTACAATGGTTTCTCCACCTTTGGTGGATGCAAGCGCCGCGTCCAAGCGCGCCCGTGCGTTTGCGTCCGCGTCGGCAGACCCCGCCGCAATCACAAGCCAGCCAGCCACAAGGACGACAAGGCAGGCAATTCCGTGCCGGATCGATAATCCGCCGGCTGCAGCACTTGATTCTTTACGGTCGCCAAATGCAACTTTACCGTGTATTAAGGCCATCTGAATCCACTCACCCCAAGGAACATTGTTGATGCCTGATGCACAATCAGGACCGTCTGGGTAACCATATGCCCGGACACGCGCGAACCAACCCCTGAGATCTTAACATTTGTGAGACGCTCGGTGTATGCCCCACATTGCGGTGTGGATCGGAACAGGGCTGTCGGGGCTCTGCAGGTTTACATCCGCGCAAATGTGGTTCGGGTGTCACAGGATTTTTTTCGACCGTCGATTTTCACACTATTGACCAAGAACCAGCGCATTCGGCTGACTAGTGGACCGTGGATGTCGATGGGGCATCCGTACGTAAACCGGAGAGTTTATTAATGAAGACCGCCATTCTTGCAGGGGGCAAGGGCACCCGGCTCGCAGAGGAAACCAGCGTGCGACCGAAGCCGATGGTCGAGGTCGGCGGTAAGCCGATCCTCTGGCACATTATGATGACCTATTCTCATTACGGCTTCAACGATTTCGCCGTCGCGCTGGGATACAAGGGCGACCACATCAAGCGGTACTTCGTGGAATACGGCACGCTTTCGGGCAACCTGACCATCGACATGAACGACCCCGAGCCGCTGAAACGGCACGAGAAAGAACATGCCCCCTGGAAGCTCGATCTGATCGAGACCGGGGACGAAACGCTGACCGGCGGCCGGGTGAAGCGGCTGAAGCCCTACATGGGCGACGAAACCTTCATGCTGACGTGGGGCGACGGGGTGTCGGACATCGACATCAACAAGCTGATTGCCTTCCACAAAAGCCACGGCAAGCTTGCCACGATCACCGCGGTTCGCCCGCAGGCCCGCTATGGCCACATGCGCTTCGACGGCGACCAGGTGGTCGCGTTCGAGGAAAAACCGCAGACCGCCGAAGGCTGGATCAACGGCGCCTTTTTCGTTCTGGAGCCTGAGGTCTTCGATTATATCGAGGGCGACATGGTGATGTTCGAACACGCGCCGCTGGAGAATCTTGCGCGCGACGGCCAGCTGATGGCCTATCGCCATGAAGGCTTCTGGGCAGCGATGGATACGCTGCGCGACAAGCACACGCTGCAAAAACTTTGGGATTCCGGGGATCGACCCTGGGCTGTTTGGGAAAAATAACGATGCGCGTACTCGTGACCGGCCACCGCGGCTATATCGGAACCGTTCTTACCCCCATGCTTCTCGAGGCGGGCCATGATGTGGCCGGCATCGACAGCGATCTGTACGAGCGTTGCACGTTCGAGCCGGGCGGCGAGATGCCCGATATCCCGACGCTTTTGAAGGACGTGCGCGAAGTCACGCCCGCCGACCTGCTGGGCTTTGACGCGGTGCTGCACCTTGCCGCGCTGTCGAACGACCCGCTGGGCGATTTCCGCCCCGAAACGACCTATGACATCAACTTCGACGGCACGATGAACGTTGCCCGCGCCGCCAAGGCTGCGGGTGTGGAACGCTTCGTGTTCTCGTCGTCGTGCTCGAACTACGGCGCGTCGGGCCCCGATTTCATCGACGAGAACGGCGCGTTCAACCCGGTCACGCCGTACGGCATCTCGAAGGTGCGGTCCGAACAGGCGCTGGCCGAACTGGCCGACGACGCCTTCTGCCCGACCTTCCTGCGCTCGGCCACGGCCTATGGCGTCAGCCCGCGCATCCGCTTCGACCTTGTGCTGAACAACCTCGTGGCGTGGGCCGTGACCACCGGCAATATCCACATGAAGTCGGACGGCACCCCGTGGCGGCCGATCACCCATATCGAGGACATCAGCCGCGCGTTCCTGTCGACCCTGTCGACCCCGGTCGAAAAGATCCGCAACGAGGCGTTCAACGTCGGCGTGACCGATCACAACTACCAGATCAAGGAGCTGGCAGAGATCGTCGCGTCGGTCGTGCCCGGCTGCGAAGTGACCTTCGCGGACGACGCTGGCCCGGACAAGCGCAGCTATCGCGTGAACTGCGACAAGATCCAGCGCGTGATGCCGCAGTTCAAGCCGCAGTGGGACGCCCGCAAGGGCGCCGAGTCGCTGTACGAGGCCTACAAGGCCGTCGACCTGACCCTCGAGCAGTTCGAAGGCCCGCGTTACCAGCGCATCGGCCACATCAAAAAACTGATCTCTGACGGCATCATCGACGAGTCGCTGAAGCACACGCCGAAGGCGCTGGCCGAACGCGCCGCGTCGCCCGAGGCCGCCATCGCGCCGGGCTTCGAAGCGGACGCAGCCGAGGTCGACTGCATTTCGTGCGGCCACCACGGCCTTCAGCCGATCCTCGACCTTGGCCTGATGCCCCGGTCGGACGGCCTGCTGGACCCCAGCATCCTCGACCGCCGCGAGTCGCTGGTCCCGCTGCGTCTGGGCTATTGCCCCGATTGTTCGCTGGTGCAGCTTCTGGAAACGCGTCCCGCCGAGGAAATGTTCGGTGACGACTACCTGTACTTCTCGTCCTTCTCCGAGGATCTGCTGAAGCACAGCCGCGAGAATGCGCTGGAACTGATCGAGATGCGCGGCCTTGGCGCCGACAGCCTTGTCGCCGAGATCGCATCGAACGACGGCTACATGCTGCAAAACTTCAAGGAAAAGGGCGTTCCCGTCCTTGGCATCGACCCCGCGCTTCAGCCCGCCACCGCGGCGATGGAGAAGGGGATCGAGACGATCAACGACTTCTTCGGCACCCGCGTCGCCGGCGAACTCGCTGCTCAGGGCCGCAAGGCCGATGTGATCATCGCCAACAACGTGGTGGCCCACGTCGCCGACCAGAACGATCTGGTCGCCGGCATGGCAACGCTGCTGGCCGATGATGGCGTGATCTCGGTCGAGTTCCCCTATGTCCGCGACCTGATCGACTTCATCGAGTTCGACACGATCTATCACGAGCACCTGNGCTACTTCTCGGTCGGTTCGGCGCAGGCGCTGTTCGAACGCCACGGGCTGTACCTGAACGACGTACGTCGCCTGCCGATCCACGGCGGTTCGCTGCGGCTGTACTTCGGCAAGAAGAACGAGCCGTCCGAAGCCGTAACCAAGATCCTCGCCGAAGAAAAAGAGCTGGGTCTCGACCGCTTCGACTATTACGCAAGCTTCGGCCAGCGGGTCCGCACCTTCCGCGATGACGCGCGCAAGCTGATCGCCGACCTGAAGGCCGACGGCAAGCGCATCGCGGCCTATGGCGCGGCGGCGAAGGGCACGATCATGCTGAACTTCCTTCAACTGAATTCGCGCGCCATCGAGTACGCGGTGGACCGCAACGTGCACAAGCAGGGCAAGTACATGCCCGGCGTCCGCGTGCCGATCGACGACCCGGAAAAGCTGAAGTCGGACAAGCCCGACTATGTGATGATCCTGCCGTGGAACTTCCGCGACGAGATCATCCGGCAGCAGCAGGACTTCCTTGCGCGGGGCGGCAAGTTCGTCGTTCCGATCCCCGACCTCGAGATCGTCTCGAACTGATGGGGGAAGAACTGCACAAATGCCCCGCCTGCGGGTCCGGCGCCGTGGCCGAAATCTATCGGCTCGACGCGATCCCGGTGCAAAGCTGCATCCTGCTGGACAGCGCAGAGGAGGCGCGGGATTTCCCGCGACGTCCCCTGCTGCTGAAGTTCTGCGACGACTGCGGCTTCGTGTTCAACGCGGTGTTCGAACTGGAGCAGGTCGACTACGCCTCGACCACCGAGGAAAGCCAGCACTTCTCGGGCACCTTCAACCGCTTCGCCAAGGAACTGGCGTCCGAGGTTGCCTCGCTTTACGACCTGAAGGGCAAGAAAACGCTCGAGATCGGCTGCGGTAAGGGCGAGTTCCTGCAAGAGCTTGCGGAACAGACCGGCACGCTGGGTCTTGGCGTCGATCCGGGGTTCATCCCGGAACGCCTGCCGGGCGCCGACGGGCACGAGATCCGGTTCCAGCGCGAATATTTCGATCCGGAAACCATCGCCGAGACGCCTGATTTCGTCGTCTGCCGTCACACGCTGGAACACATTCCGGCGGTGGGCCAGTTCATGGACGACATCGCCACGGCGATCGACGGACGCACCGACGTCGGCATCTTCTTCGAGACGCCGGACGTGCGCCGCGTGCTGGACGAAGGCGCATTCTGGGACATCTACTACGAGCACTGCTCGTACTTTACGCTGGGCAGCCACGCCCGCCTGTTCCGCCGCGCCGGAATGGACGTGACCAAGCTGTATCTGGCCTATGACGACCAGTACATCATCCAGTACGCCGANCCCTCGACGGGGCGGCCGCCGCTGCCGGAAGAAGACGACCTTGATGCCGTGCGCGNGCTGGCGAAATCCTTCCCCGCGAAGGTGGCCGAGATCCGCGCCTACTGGACCGATTTCGTCCGCTCGCGCCATGCCGAAGGCAAGCGCGTCGCCATCTGGGGCGGTGGGTCGAAGGGCGTGTCGTTCCTGACCACCAATGGTCTGGGCGAGGAAGTGGCGCAGGTCATCGACATCAACCCGTTCAAACAGGGCCGTTATCTGCCCGGCACCGGCCACCTTGTGTCCGGCCCGGACAGCCTGAAGGAAACGCCGCCCGACACGGTGATCGTGATGAACCCGATCTACCTGAACGAAATCGGCGCCGATCTTGCGAAGATGGGCCTGACCCCCGAACTGGTGGCCGTCTGATGAGCCTTGCGACGAACTGCCCGATCAGCGGGTCGACCGACCTCAAGCCGGTGTTCAAGCTGGGCAACGTGCCGGTCATCTGCAACCAGCTGTGGCCCGACGCCGATGCGGCCCGCGCCGCGCCCGCAGGCGACGTCGACCTGGTCATCTGCCCCGAGACGGCGATGATCTGGAACGCCGCTTTCGAGCCCGAGCGCATGGTCTATGCGCCGGGCTACGAGAACGCGCTGCATTTTTCGCCCAAGTTCCAAGCATTTGCCGAGGAACTTGCGAAGGGGCTCGTCGACCGCTTCGACCTGAAGGGCAAGCATGTCTTCGAGATCGGCTGCGGCGACGGCCACATGCTGGACCTGATGTCCAAGCACGGCGCGGCAACCGCGACCGGGTTCGATCCGTCGATGGCGGGCAAGGAAACGCCCTTCACCGCCCGCGACGGCGTCGAGATCGTGCCGGAATATTTCAGATCCGACCAGCTGGACCGCCCGTTCGATGCGATCCTGTGCCGTCACGTTCTGGAACACCTCGACGCGCCGATGCCGCTTTTGCAGGACATCCGCCGCGCCATTGGCGACCGTGACGTGCCCGTGTATTTCGAGGTCCCGAACGCAGGCTGGATGCTGCGCGCGGTCTCGATGTGGGACGTGATCTATGAACATGTCGGCTACTGGACGGCCCCCGCGATGGAAGCCGCCTTCCGCCGCGCCGGGTTCACGCCCGTGTCGATCACCGAAGGCTACGACGGCCAGTTCCTGATGATCGAGGCGCGTCCCTCGGAACCAGAAACCGGCTGGGTCTCGCCCGATGTGGACGGTGTGCTGCAGGACGCGGCCGCCTTCTCGGCCGCCTCGAACGGGCTGCTGGACGAATGGCGCGACCGGCTGTCCAAGCTGGACGGCAAAGCGGTGATATGGGGCGCCGGATCGAAGGGCATCACCTTCGCCAACGCTCTGGGCGAGGCCGCTGCCCCGCTGGCCGCGCTGGTCGACCTGAATCCGCGCAAGCATGGGCTGTACGCACCCGGCGTCGCGCTTCCGGTCGTGTCGCCCGAGGACCTGAAGGACCTGCGCCCCGACCTTATCCTGATCTCGAACGCGCTGTACGAGGCCGAGATCACCGAACAGGTCCGCGCCATGGGTCTGAATCCGGAATTCGCAGTGGTGGCGGGGTAAAAAAGAAACGACCGGGGTGGCCGAAATGCCGGCCCCGGTCAATTCTGGCGGAGACGGAAACGATAGTGTTTGGGCCGAATGATACTCAGGATCGGTGTCAGAAGCAGTCGCAGGCCGACACGCCAGCGATCTGCCCGGATCAATATGCCTGCGTTTCTGATCAGCCTCATATAGGCGGTCCCGGGATAGCCGGTCGCAAAGCACAGCCGAACGGTGCTAATCGTGGCGCCGGCCAGCAAAAGCTGCCGCTTCCCGTCAGATCCTGCGCCACCCGGATAAAGACCCGCGCGCTCCTTGGCGACGATATGATCCAGCCCGCCAACAACGCATGCCACGTTCCCCGTCAAGCTGCCCGGCGCACCAACTTCGCGGCCAAGCATCACAGGCGACGTGATCAACACGCACGCCCCGTCCGGATCAGCGCGCAGGAACAGATCCGTATCCTCGGCACAACGGACTTCGTGGGTGAAGCCCCGGTGTTTGTCGAACACGTCGCGCCGAATGATGACGTTACAAGAGGCGTAGGTGATCTGCCAAACAGCCTCGATCGCATCGAGGAAACGCGGGAAGCTCTGGGTTTCGACCTCGGTACGCTCCGGGGTCTCCGGACCGCTGTCGCGGGTGAAGTCCACGCTTTGAAGATAGAACAAGCTGGCGGCGGGGTTGTCGGCGATCACTTGCAGGCAGGTGTCGAGCGTCCAAGGGAACCAGCGGTCATCGCTGTCGAAGAACGCAAGGTAGCGGCCGCGGGCCGCTTCGGCACCCCGATTGCGAGCGGCCCCGGGCCCCGCGTTATCCTGTTGAAGCAACGTCGTGTTGGCCGACATTCCGTAGGCCGCGATCGCCGCTTTGACTGCCTGCACCGAACTGTCCGACGACCCGTCGTCGACCACAATGACCTCGACATCCGATCTGCCACCCGCGCACAAGCTGCTCAGGGCGGCATCGATCGTCGACGCCCGGTTGTAGACCGGAATAATGATCGAAAGACGAAGAGCAGCCGGCACGGTCTCGGTTACTGGTTCGGACATGAATTGGATTCCCGCGTCGCGGCCGGCATGCGTTCGGCCTGCCCTGTTTTGGGCCGGTCGTCGCGCCAGTCAACCCGTATCGGGCAAGGACGGCCGGACCTTTTTCGGTCGTTGCATCAGTCCGTCACTCAGCGTGCGACTTGCCGAGACCGTGGGACGACAGCCGCCGCGCCTGCAGCCCTATGCGGCCCCTTGCGCGGGCGACCTGCTTCCGCGGGGAAAAGAACCTTGATCGTATCCATAATTTTGAAAGCATCACGCCAAGGCTTGGTCGCGTTTACCCGTCTAACCGCCAGCCGCGCCGCATTTGAAGGAGTTGAGCATGCCTAGGGTCAGCATCGGAATTCCGGTCTTCAACGGTGAAAAGTATCTTCGAGACGCATTGGACAGCGCACTAAGCCAGACCTTCGAAGACTTCGAGATCCTCATTTCAGACAACGCGTCGACGGACAGCACGCCAGAGATCGCGGCCGAGTACTGCGCTCGGGACAGCCGAGTGCGCTACCACCGGCAAGAGACCAATCTAGGCGCTGCGGCCAATTTTAACTACGTGTTCCACCACACGACAGGCGAATTCTTCCATTGGTCGTCCTATGACGACATGCTGGCGCCAGAGTATCTGGAGGCCTGCGTGGCCGCGCTGGATGCGGATAACGGTGACGCCGTATTGTCCTACCCCCAAACACTGATGATCGACGCCGATGGCAACCCGCTTCGGGTGTACGACGCCGTCACGCGCAAGGGCGGCAGCACGCCCTCGAAACGGCTGGAAGAAATGATCGGTCCAGACGAACGGCAGCAATCCCACGCGCATCTTTGTTTTCCAGTGTTCGGTCTGATCCGCCGCGAGGCGCTGATCGGGACCAGCCTGATTGCGAACATGCCGCGTTCGGATACGCTGCTGCTGGTCGAACTTGCCCTGCGCGGGGCTTTCATCGAGGTCGAGAAACCGCTCTTCCTGCGACGCGAGCACGACAAAGGCTCGGTTATTTCCGCCGAGAACGAAGCCAAGGGCAACGACGTCCAACTGGAGAAGTTGCTGGCGGCGTGGTTCGACCCTAAGCGCGGAAACCGATTTCCGGCGACTCTGACCCGGCTGGGTTTCGGTTACCTAAAAGCGTCGCTGCGCACTCGGATGCCGATCCGCGAGTGGCTTGCCTGCGTCAGCATTTCATTGGCTTGGCTGCGCCGTCACCGCAGATGGCTGTTCCGAGAGTTCAAATTGGTCCTCAAGGACCGGCTGCGGATATCCTGATACGGTCGCCCCCAAGCGGGGCGGTAGGCATTGAGGACCGGCCATTTCAAAGGCGGGGTACACTTGGGCGTGGCGCCTAGGGCGCCTTTTCCGCTCTCTTGCGCAGCTTGTCGAAAGTTCCCTTTATACTGCGGCGTTCGTCCGGCGACAGGCAGAACCCAAGCAACACGCCGATGTATACGAACCCACCGATAAAGCCCCACAGAAATAGGCCAAGCCACGTTGAAGATAGACCCATCAGCTGGGTCGGAAGCCACACCACCGATCCGGCGACAGCGGGCGCGCAACCCCGCAGTATCACCTTCCGAAGAAACTCGGAGAACGTGGTGTTCGCCATCGACAAGCCCAGCGGCCAGAAGTACCCGAGATGGACGATCATTGCGGTAACCAGTATCGATCCCGCGACGCCGACAGCGCCAAGATCAGTGTAAGTGAGCACAAGGATCGACGTAATCAGCGCCAGTGCACCGGCAACGAAAGTTCCCAGGAAGAACCCCCTGATCCTACCCGTTGCGACCGCCATGCGCGACAGAAGGACGTCCGCATAACCAACTGGAAAACCGGCAAGGAACAGGCGTGTGACAGTAGACGCATCCTGATATTCGTCGCCGATGTACAGTGTGATGAAGTCTTCCGCATAAATGAAGATCGGCGTCGCCACTGCCATTGCCACCCATAGCGCATAGCGGCCTCCGCGCAGGTACGTATTCCCCAACCGCGTCCAGTCGCCGCTTGCGTTCATCGCGACCATCACCGGCTGGATGGGGGCGAGCGCGACAGTCATCAGGCTGCTGATGCGCCGGTCGAATACCGAGCCGATAAAGAAACTCGTGACCTGCACCGGTGTCGAATAGATGTTCAGAAGAACCGGCCCGGCACTTTGATAGATCAGCATGGTCACCGTGCCGAGCGAGGTCCACGCGCCGAAGCTCAGGACCGACCGGACCTTGGTCAGGCTGAACCGGGCGGGATAGATCCGGAACTCTGGCAGCATCCGGCGCGCCATGATGATGATGATCGTCGCGTTGACCACGCTTGCCGTGAGCGACGCGACAGAGACCCAGACCACGTTCGGACCAAGGCCGAACAGCAGCGCGCCGGTCAGGATGATCTTGCCAATGTTCACCGACAGCGTAACGACATCGCGCTGCATGAATCGCTGACGTACCTCGAACGCGGTCGAAAACGGGCCGGCGAACAGTCCGACGCACAGTTCGAGAACGATCATCATCGTCATCAGGCGCGCTTCGACCAACATCGTGTCCGGCACCGTCAGCAGGTGATCGATCTGGGTCGCAACGACAAATCCGACCAAAGCGAACAAGCTCAGGAACCCGGCGAGTGCCAACACAATAGAGGTATGGAAGACCGTCACGTCGTCGTGGCGCCCGTCGGAATAGGCGACGATGATCTCGCGGCTGATCGCGCTGGCGAAGAACGAGATGATGACCGGACCCAGCATCATGATGACCATCAGGACCGGGTAGATCGCGAATTCGTCCGCCGGAATGCGGGCGAGAAGGTACTGGTACAACCAGAAGACAAAAAAGACGTTGATCAGCAGCGTGATGGCGCCGCTGGCCGAATTGATAAGCACACGAATCTTACTGGTCGAACTTACTGACATGCCTGTCCTGCTTGCTGTTATTCAGCGGCCGTTCTGGGCAGCCGTTGTCCAGCGCATCCTGTAGCTTGTCGGGCGCAGAAGTGCGAGCACTGGAACCAGCGGAAGCCGAACCAGCCAGCGCCAGTATCCCGACCGCACCATAAGGGGCAGGTTCTGCAGGTACAGACGATAGGCCACGCCAACCCGACCAGCCGCGAAGGCGCCCAGTGCCGTATGAACCGCACACTGCGCCAGCATCCGGTCCTTCAGCGCGCCCGGCGATTTTGCTTCGGGGTACTGTCCGGCCCGGTCCCGGTCCTGCATGAACTCGAACCCTTTCAGCACCGCGCCGAACGATCCGGTCAACCGCTCTCCGTCGCCCTGCACATGCGCGACAAGCGGCGCGCCGGAGAGGACCAGACAAGGCCCGGCATCCGCCGCGCGCAGGAACAGGTCCGTATCCTCCGAACAGGTCACCGCGCTGGTAAAGCCGCCGAGTCGTTCGAAGACGTCCCGCCGCACGATGACGTTGCACGACCCATAGCGCGTCGTCGGCACATCCCGCACGGCTTCCAGGAAACCGGCGGTCCGCTTCTGCTCTGTCTGTCGCCCGTGCGCATCCACCGCCTGCCCCTCTGCCACGTCGACGGTCTGAAGGAACACAAGCGCCGGGGCCTCGGGATCCTCCAATGCGGCAAGGCTGGTCTGCAACGCGCCCGGCAGCCAGAAGTCGTCGCTGTCGAGAAACGCAAGGTAGTCCCCCCGCGCCTCTTGCGCGCCGCGGTTCCGCGCGGCNCCAGGGCCGCCGTTTTCCTGCATCACGACGCGGCCGGCAGAGCCATGATGGATCTCGACGGCTTCTCGGGCACGGGTCACCGTATCGTCGGCCGACCCGTCATCGACAACGATCAGTTCATAGCGCCCGTCCGGGGCACTGCCGACACTGGCGACGGCCCGTCCGATCGACCCGGCCCGGTTATAAGCCGGGATCACCACGGACACCGTCGGCGTCGGCAAGCTTTGCAAATCCGTCATCGCTATCAGTCAGTTGTTCTTCGGATTTGGTATGACGCCGGTTCGCCCCGGTGGAAAGCACAAGCTGCATCGCCCCCGGATCGGATCGGTTTGAGCCCCGCCACGACACGGCAAGGTGCAACAATATGCGGACTCGTGCGTTGTGGTTTCGGATTACTGAGCGCGCGCCGCCCCGCTGCTGGAATGAAGTTGGCCCGCGTCCACCGGTATCTTGCCCGAAGTTTTCCTTCTGGCCGGTCGAATCAAGACAGTCGCTGTGCGGATTTCGCCCGGTTCAAGCTGGCTGATTGGGCATATTGCCTTTCCAAAAGGCGCTATTTCGTCCTTCCGCCCTTAAGAGACGGCATGTCGCACGGCACATCTACCAACGCCTGTGGGTATGACCGGCGGAACCATGCCGACTGTTTCCGGTTCCATCCCCCTTAATTTCAAGCGGATTTCCGCCAAATGACTGGATTTTAAAGGAGTTTTCACGAAATAAGCGAGTAGCCGCCGCACATTCGGGCCCGAATTGTCAAGGAATCGCCCCGATGTTAGGGCTTTGTAAATCACAGGGGCCTAATACAGACAGAGGACAACCTAGGGCGCGTAGCCAACGGACAACAGTTGACGCAACGGTGACAGTGTAGATCGGCAGGAGAATAAAAACCACTCCATCCTGCCCGACAGTTGATCAGTAACCGCGGAATGCGCCTTTGGCGCATCAGTAGTGGCAGAGCACTCGCTTTTGCCAGCGTGAACTCTTTTGGCTTGCGACCGTATCATAGGGCAAATCGGCGCAATGGCGACAATCAACGTATCCAACTCTTCTCAGCTTAATGCTGCGCTCAACTCCGCGGCGGGCGGCGATACGATCGTACTCCAGAACGGGACATACGGCGACCTGACGATTGACGAGAGGTTCTCGTCCAATGTGACTATCAAAGCGGCCAACGACTTGGGCGCAGAGTTCGGAACCCTTCGGATCACGGGGTCCAATGTGACCCTCGACGGCGTTCACGTGGACGGACGGGTCACCGTAAGCGGTGCATCAAACATCGAAGTGACCAACAGCTACCTGCACAACTGGACTGAGGCGCTGCAGGGGACGAACATCAGCTNCGNCGACANCGAGTTCTACACTACTCTTTTCATCAAGGAGACCAACGGGTTCACCGTCTCGGGGAACGAGATCGGTCGTCCCGGCGGCATCGACGGTGACCTTCTTGTCGTGGCTGGTAACGCCAAGAACGGCCTGATCGAGAACAATACGCTGAAGGACTCGGCGCCGACCCACCACGGTGACGGCACCTACACGCACGCGGATGCAATCCAGTTCTTCGACCAAGCCTCCGGCTGGCCGAGCGACATCACGATCCGCGGTAACTTCATCTGGGACGACCCGAGCACCGGTGAACCCGGCATCTGGCTGCAGGGTATTGCCATCGGCGGCAACAACATCCTGATCGAAGAAAACCTGATCATGTCGGGCACGCCCAACGCGATCATCGTGTCGCACAGCTCGGGCGGGATCGAGATCCTGAACAACACCGTGCTTCCGTGGCCGGGTGGCGGCGGCGGCAACATTCGCGTCACGGACACCGCCCGAAACGTCGTGGTGGATGGCAACGTCAGCAACTACCTGATCAACGCGGGCAACGCGACGATCCTGGACAACTATCAGTACTCGGTCAGCTCGTCGGCCTCGAACTACTACAAGAACATCCTGCAGGTCGAAAACGATGGCATGAGCTGGACGGACTTCGTGCCGGTTTCGGGCTCGGCGGTCGACTTCGGGAGCGGCTATGGCGCGGCCACCCGCCTGACCGAACTGATGAACGGCGACACAGGCACGGTCGTGGATGACGAACCCGTCGTGGACGACCCGGTTGTCGAAGAGCCCGTGGTCGAGGAACCCGTTGTCACGGAACCGGACCAGCCGGTGACAGACCCAGAAGACCCGGATCTGTCGTGGGACTCGCTGACCGCCAGCTTCCAGCTTGACGGCGAGTACGAGTTCAGCGGCGGCAGCCAAGCGATGGAGTTCGCGCACGACGCGGGCCTTGAACTGTCGTCGGCATCGATCTCGCTCACCTTCAATGCAGACACGGTGTCCGGCCAGCACGGCATCATCTCGAAGGATGCGTCCTATTTCGCGAACGGCGGCCACTTCACCGTCTACATCGAGAACGGAACCCTCGTGATCCGCTTCCAGGATGGCGACAGCAGCGAAGTCTTCACGGTCAACGGTATCCAGTCGAACGTCGACTACGAGCTGGAGATCGGCTTCGGTGACGGCACCGTCAAGGCGATGCTTGACGGGATCGTCGTGGGCGAAGCCGACTTCGACATGACCTGGGAAAATAATGCGGAGTACCTGCAGATCGGCGCCAACGGCTGGGCAAGCACGTCCGGCGGAGCTGGCTACAACCAAGTCTTCGACGGCACGATCTCCGATGTGGTCATCACCAGCGGCAACAACCTGACCGATGACGGCGCCGACGACGCCATCGTTGGTACCGTCGGGCCTGACGACCTCAACGGAACCTCGGGCGCCGACACCATCTACGGCGCTGAAGGCGACGACACCGTCAACGGCGGCAAAGGCAGCGACAAGCTGGGCGGCGGCGACGGCGACGACGACGTCATCGGCCGCGCGGGTGCCGACATCATCGAAGGCGGCGCTGGGGACGACTTCCTGTTTGGCGGCGTCGGACGGGACATCATCCTTGGCGGTGACGGCAACGACACGATCAAGGGCGGGAACGGGTCCGACACGATGACCGGCGGCGCCGGTGCGGACCACTTCGTCTTCAGCAAGGTGAAGGAAAGCAAGGCGAAGAACCCGGACTTCATCCTGGACTTCACCCCGGGCGTCGACAAGCTGGACCTGTCCGAGCTGACCGACGCAACGCTCGATGTCCTGCTGCTGCAGAAGTACGACGGCGAAGGTCCTGCGATCCGCACGATGGAGAACGGCGACAACACGATCGTGCGTGTGGATGTCGACGGCGACCGGTCGTCGGACATGCGGATCATCCTTGCCGACGTCAGCGGCCTGACGGCAGACGACTTCCTGCTCTGACGCTGACACCCCGAGACTACAGACCGCGCGGTGCCAAATGGCCCCGCGCGGTTTTTCGTTTTTGCCACGGCCCAAGCCGCCCCAGAATTCTGGCCGTCGCTGATCGGCAGTTCATAAAATGCCAACGCGACGGACACGAACCGATATCCAGGCCGACGGGTGCCGGGATCGCGTTTGTTAGTCGCCTATCTAAGGCACAGGCGCTCTGCTACACTGGCGACGTTAAGTGAACCGCAGCTTGATGTCTGAGGGCGGCGTACATCCTGAAGTCGAATCAAGTGCGCAATCGCCATGTTTCCCAAAACGAAACAGACGCGCATGCCCTCTGTCATTGCACACATTGATTCACCGATGGCCGGCAACCTGTGGCAGTTGAATCACTTCACGCAAAATGTGATCGGACGGCCACGCGCCTTCGCCAATATGCGCCTCTTGCCGCCCCAATTGATCACGAAACGGGAAATAGCCTTCGCGCGACACCCTGATTTTGCCCGATTTTCGCCCCTTTTTCCCTTAAGACACTGCGCCCCACACGACCTGCGCCCACACAGGACCGCGTTTCGGCGGCCGGAGCGCCGAAGTCGGGAAAACATAAGAATTTCAAAGCCAAACGGCGACGAACACGGCCTCGAGACCCCCAACCTGTCCTTTTGTATAGGGATCAATCTCGCCGACCCCGCTGTCCAAATCAGGGCGGAATGAAGTATGTTCCGATTGAGGCCGATTTGGCCTCGAGATGGTCTCCACCATCATTGTAATTCGCGCCGGTTGGCCCCTTCGATTCAGGGGCAATTTGGCGATTCAATCTGTGCGTGGCGAGAGCTGCGGTATTTGAGGGGTCTTGGGGTCAAATGTCGAATTCCGACGATTTCAGCTCGGGAACGCTGGCGGCGAACTGGCGGCTTGAAGGGCCGTCGCAGGGCACCGTCGGCTTCGGGTCCGACAGCGATGACGCGTACCTGACGCTGGCCACGCCCGACGGCACCTTCGACGCATGGCAGACCAACGGCACGGCGCGCATCATGCAGGACGCCGCCGACGAGGATTTCCAGCTTGAGACGCGGTTCCTGTCGACCCCGCAGGGCAGCTACCAGATGCAGGGTTTCCTGATCGAGCAGGACGCCCAGAACTGGATGCGGTTCGATACCTATTCTTCCGGCAACACGCTGTATGCCTACATCGGACGTACGGTGAACGGGCAGACCTCGAAGATGGTCGAGGTCGCGATCCCCGGCGGCACCGCCCCCTACCTGCGCGTGACCCGTACCGGGGACGACTGGCTGTACCAGTATTCCCTTGATGGTACCGCGTGGACGACCGTGGGCACCGTCACCCATGACCTGACCGTCGACGCGGTCGGGCTGTTTTCGGGCAACCTTGGTCAGTCCAACGGCTTCGAAGCGCAGGTCGATTATTTCGAGGTCGCGTCCGACCCGATCCTCGACGAGGATGGCGGCCACGTCCACGAGAACCAGGCCCCGGTCGTTGCCGACGACACTTTCACCACCGAGGCCGGCACCGCGCTGGACGTCTCGGCTGCTCAACTTCTGGCGAACGACAGCGATCCCGATGGCGACGCACTGACGGTCGTGTCCGTTGGCACCCCGTCGAATGGCGTCCTGATGGACAACGGCGACGGCACCTGGACCTACGCGCCGGATGCCGGGTTTCAGGGCACGGACATCTTCACCTATACCGTCACCGACGGCGCCATCACCGACACCGGGACGGTCACCATCACCGTGCGGCCGCCCTCTGCGTTCGACGGGTTCTCGGACGATTTCTCGGGCGCGTCGCTGGATGAAGGCTGGACCTTCAAGGGCATCACCGGCTCGGCCACGCTTTCCACGACCGAAACCGACGCCATCATCCTGCTGGAATCCCCGGCCGGCATCCCCGTGTCCGCATCCGACGTGATGACGACGCCGCGCCTGATGCAGGACGTGGCCGATGGCGACTTCCAGATCAGCGCGGGCTTCCTGAACGAACCGCAGCAGATGTACCAGGAACACGGCCTGCTGATCGTGCAGGACGACGCCAACTGGATCCGCTTCGACCTTGCCTACACCCACATGGGGCTGACCCTGATCGTCGGCCAGATCGTGGACGGGTCGACGACTTATCCGCTGTTCGATGGCAGCATCACCGCCGGTCAGATCTCGGACTTCCGCATCACCCGCACCGGCGACACTTTCGTCTTCGAAACAAGCTCGGACGGGGTGAATTGGCAGCAAGCCTACACCCTGACGCGCGACATGACCGTTTCGGAAGTCGGCGCCTTCGCGGGCACCGCGCCCTACCAGAACAACCCGCCCCCGGGCTACACCGCGCAGCTGGACTATTTCGAGACCAGCGCCGACCCGATCATTGACGAGGACGGGTCGTTCGACAGCAACCGCGCCCCGGTGGCCGGCGATGACGCGTTTCAGGTCGATCCCGACACAGCCGTCTCGTTGTCGCAGGACGATCTGCTGGGCAACGACAGCGATCCGGACGGCGACGCGGTGACGATCACCGGCGTCACCCAGCCCGCCAACGGCACCCTGACCGACGACGGCGATGGCACTTGGACTTACACGCCGAACGCTGGCTTCTCGGGCACCGACACCTTCACCTACACGGTGACGGACGGCGCAGAGACGGACACCGCGACCGTTACGCTGACCGTGACAGAGCCCACGGCCAACCCGCTGGCGTCGGACGACTTCGCCTCGGGCACGCTGGGCGCGAACTGGCGGNTTGAAGGCCCGTCGCAGGGCACNNTCGGCTTNGGCAGCGACGCCAACGACGCGTACCTGACACTGGCGACTCCGGACGGCACCTTTGACGCGTGGCAGACCAACGGCACCGCCCGCATCATGCAGGACGCCGCCGACGAGGACTTCCAGATCGAAACGCGGTTCCTGTCCACGCCGCAGGGCAGCTACCAGATCCAGGGCATCCTGATCGAACAGGACGCGCAGAACTGGATGCGCTTCGACACCTATTCGTCCGGTAACACGCTGTATGCCTATATCGGACGCACCGTGAACGGTCAGACCTCGAAGATGATCGAGGTCGCGATTCCCGGCGGCACCGCGCCCTACCTGCGCGTGACCCGCACCGGCGACAGCTGGACCTTCGAATACTCGACCAACGGGACCACTTGGACCACGGCGGGCACCGTGACCCATGCCATGACCGTGGACGCAGCCGGCCTGTTCTCGGGCAACCTTGGCCAGTCCAACGGCTTCGAGGCGCGCGTCGATTATTTCGATGTGTCGCACGACCCGATCCTCGACGAAGACGGCACCCCCGTCGAACCGCCCGCCAATCAGGCGCCGGTCGCGGTTGATGACACCTTCTCGACCGGATCGGACACCACACTGGACTTCTCGGAAGACCAGCTTTTGTCGAACGACAGCGACCCGGACGGCGACGCTCTGAGCGTCACCGATGTCGGTCAGCCCGCCAACGGGACGGTGACCGACAACGAGAACGGCGACTGGACCTACACGCCGAACCCCGGATTCAGCGGATCCGACAGCTTTGAATACACCGTCAGCGACGGCGTCGATTCTGAGAACGCGACGGTCACGGTGATCGTCACCGACCCGGCCGAGAACCCGATGACGTCGGACGACTTCGCCTCGGGCGCACTGGGGTCGACGTGGCGGTATGAAGGCCCGGCGCAGGGCACCGTCGGCTTTGGCAGCAACGCCACCGACGCCTACCTGACGCTGGCGACTCCGGACGGCACGTTCGACGCGTGGCAGACCAACGGCACCGCCCGCATCATGCAGGACGCCGTCGACGAAGACTTCCAGATCGAAACGCGGTTCCTGTCGACGCCTCAAGGCAGCTACCAGATGCAGGGCATTCTGGTGGAACAGGACGCGCAGAACTGGATGCGGTTCGACACCTATTCCGCCGGCAACACCCTTTACGCCTATATCGGCCGCACCGTGAACGGGCAGACGTCCAGGCTNCTTGAGGTCGCGATCCCCGGCGGCACCGCGCCCTATGTTCGCGTGACGCGGGACGGTGACAACTGGACCTTCGAATACTCGACCGACGGCAACACTTGGATCTCGGCGGGAACCGTGACCCACGCCCTGACCGTGGACTCTGTCGGCCTGTTCTCGGGCAACCTTGGCCAATCCAACGGCTTCGAGGCGCGCGTGGACTACTTCGAAGTCTCGAACGATCCGCTGACCGACGAAGACGGCAACTTCGTGCCCCAGAACCAGGGCCCGACCGCCGTGGCCGACAGCTTCTCGACCGCGGACGGCACACCGGTCACCTTCTCTGCGGCTGACCTTCTGGCGAACGACAGCGACCCCGAGAACGACACCCTGACCGTCGCGTCGATCGGTCAGCCGTCCAACGGGTCGCTGGTCGACAACGGTAACGGCACCTGGACCTACACGCCCTTCTCGGGCTTCGGTGGCCTGGATACCTTCACCTACACCGTGACCGACGGCGACAAATCGAGCGTCGGCAACGTGTCCGTCACCGTCGGCGACCCGATCGACGTTTGGTACGGCGACACCCAGACGTTCGGGGCGCAGGGCGAAACGCAGGTCTGGATCAACATCCTCGGCAACGTGTCCGGCGAGGTCGCTTCGATGAGCTATTCGCTCAATGGCGGCCCGGCCCAGTACCTGTCCGTGGGCGCGGACACCCGGCGCCTGCAGGATGCCGGCGACTTCAACGTCGAGATCGCCTATTCCGATCTGGATGGCTCTGCGACGGATGACGTGGTGACCATCACCGCCGTGATGACCAACGGCCAGACCTACACGCAGAATGTCATCNTCGACTACGAGGACGGCAGCGTCTGGGATGCGAACTACAGCATCGACTGGTCAAGCGTGAGCGACATCACCGATGTCGTGCAGGTCGTCGACGGCACATGGACCATCGGTCAGGACGGCGTGCGGCCCGTCGACCTTGGCTATGACCGGCTGCTGACGCTGGGCGACGAAAGCTGGGACAACTACCAGGTTTCGATGCAGATCACGCCGCACGATCTGACCAACGTCGACCCGCGCGGCCGCGACGGCGGCGGGTTTGCGCTTGGCATGCTTTGGAACGGTCACACCGATACGCCCATCGCGAACGCCCAGCCGCATGTCGGCTGGGAGCCCGGTGCGGCATTCTTCTTCCACGACGAGAACGGCGACGGCAACGGCACGATCAAGTTGCACCCCTCGCTGAACTTCTTCAACACGCTGGGCACCACGGCGATCACGATTAACCAAGGCACGACCTACAACGTCGAAATGCAGGTCGAGATGGTCGGTCTGTACGACCGCCTGTACAGTCTGAAGATCTGGGAAGACGGCACCGCCGAGCCGCAGAACTGGACGCTGCAGGGGGTTCAGACCTTCAGCATCGACCAAGCGCCGTCGACCGGCAGCCTGTACCTGAACGCGCATTACAACGACGTGTCGTTCGGCGACCTCACGGTCACCGAGATCGAGGGCCGCGACATCATTCAGGGCACCGATGGCGATGACGTGCAGGTCGCCGTGATCAACGGGTCCACCGACCCGGGCATGGGCGAAATCGACGTCTTCGTCGGTGGCGGCGGCGCGGACACCTTCGTGTTCGGCGATCAGTACGGCACCTACTATGACGACAACAACGCGTCGTCGGCCGGTACGGAAGACTATGGCTTCGTGTGGGACTTCACGTCTGGCACCGACAAGGTCCAGCTGTGGGGCAGCGAGTCGGACTACGTCCTGACGCAAAACACGGCGGGCCTGCCGGCGGGCACGGCGATCTGGCTTAGCATCGACGGCGAAGAGGACGAACTGATCGGCGTGCTGAACCAGTCCTACAACCTGTCGCTTGCTAGCGATGACTTCGTCTTCACGGATCCGGGCCTGTTCGCCTGATCATGATGGACACAGAAAGGGCCGGAGCGCGGACTGCGCTTCGGCCCTCTTCATTTCAGGATCGCGGTGAAAGCAGACCGATGGATCGCTTGTCAGTACCCGGTACCGCGCAGAACCACGGCGACGGTCCGCGCCAGAATGGACAGGTCGCTGCGCAGCGACAGCCCGGCGTGGTAATCCCTGTCGTACCGGGCGCGCTCGGCGAACGACGTCTCGTTCCGGTCGGACACCTGCCACGACCCGGTGATGCCGGGGCGCAGGATGAAATAGGCACGGCCAGGATACATGGTGCGCTGTTGAACCATCATCGGGCGCGGCCCGATCAGCGACATGTCGCCCCGCAGCACGTTCCACAGCTGGGGCAACTCGTCCAGCGAGGTCTTGCGCAGGAACCGGCCCAGCGGGGTGATCCGGGGATCGTGCTTCAGCTTCTGCGTCCGGTCCCATTCGGCGCGGGCGTCGGCGTTTTCGGCCAGATGGGCCGCCAGAAGGTCGTCGGCATTCGGCACCATCGTGCGAATCTTCATCATGCGGAACGTATGCCCCGCGCGGCCGATCCGCTGTTGACCGTAGAACGGCGACTTGCCGTCCAGCGCCACCAGCGCAGCAAGAACCAGCACAATTGGAACAGTGAACGGAAGCGTCACCAAAACGACAAGGACGTCCAGAAGGCGCTTGAACAGCCTTTCGTAGGGGCGTTTCCGGGATCTCGGCCCATAGTATCTGCCGACCGTGGGGCGCGCGCCATACGAGGCCGAATTCGGCACGCTTTCCAAGGGAAACGTCATAAAATCACCCCAAGCCAAGACTAGGCAGCATTGCGACAAGAATTCTTCCGATGGCTGGGATATGTCAGAGGTTATTAGACACGGTCAACCATTTGTAGCGCGGTGCGGGCAGCAACTCACCGTGATGCAACTATAAGATGCTGAATTACACATATCGAACACCCTAGACAAGAAAAGCCGCCTCGAAGACTTGCAGACAGGGCGGTGACGACGACAAGAAAGTGCACATGACCTTGGCATCCGAAAAACCGGGCACCCCAGATCTTGCCAGCCGACCAAGCGTCACGGTCGTCATTCCGCATCTGAACGGACACGACGCGCTGGGCCGATGTCTGGCGTCGCTAGAGGCCGACAGCCGAAGGTCCGGCGTCCCGATTTCCGTGATCGTCGTCGACAACGGGTCCACCCATTTGCCGTCCGAGACGTGCGCCCCCTACCCCTTCGTGCGGCTGGTCGAGGAACGCGAACCCGGCCCGGGTCCGGCCCGCAGCCACGGCGCGCGGCTGGCCGACACGCCACTGTTGGCGTTCATCGACGCGGACTGCACCGCGCAGCCCGACTGGCTGGCGGCCATCCTTGCGCATTTCGAAAGCCACCCGGACACGGCGGTCATCGGCGGCGATGTCCGCATCGCGCGGGCCGACCCCGCACGCCCCACGGCGATCGAGGCCTACGAAAGCGTCTACGGATACCGCATGAAGCTGTATGTCGAGCGCGATCACTATACGGCCACCTGCAACATGGCGGTGCGGCGCGAGATTTTCCTGCATGTCGGCGACTTCGCCGGGATCCAACTGGCGGAAGATGTCGATTGGGGCCGGCGCGCCACCGCGATGGGGTATCGGATCGACTACGTGCCAGAGATGCGGATAGAAACCCCGGCGCGCGAAAGCTTTGCTGAACTGGCCCGCAAATGGGATCGGCACATCGGACACGACTTTTCCAAGGTCCGGTCGGGCAAGGACCGGCTGAAGTGGGTGGCGCGCGCCGTTGCGCTTGCCGCCTCGCCACTGGCCGAAACCGGGCGGATCATGCGCTCGGACAGACTGAACGGGCTGAGCGAGCGATGGCTCGGATTGACCTGCCTGACCCGCATCCGGCTATATCGCTGCCGGAAGATGCTGGGGCTATTGGCGGGCTTCGGGCGCAGCAGCGCCTCGGCCTGGCGAAACGAAGGATGATGGAATGACGACGGACGCAACCGCGACGGCCCCCGAGATCGCGACCAAGACCGAAACCGGGCGCATGTCCGACCCGGCCACGCCGCCGACGGTTTCGATCATCGTGGTCAGCTACAACACGCGCGAGATGACGCTGGAATGCCTTCGGTCCGTCGTGGCGGAAACCCAGACCCCCTATGAGGTCATCGTGCTGGACAACGCATCGTCCGACGGATCCGCCGAAGCCATCGCAGCCGAGTTCCCGGACATGATGCTGATGGCCGAGACCGACAACCACGGCTTTGCAAAGGGCAACAACATCGCCATCCGCCACGCGCGGGGCGAGTACGTGCTGTTGCTGAACCCGGACACGATCGTCCTTGATGGCGCGATCGACCGGCTGATGGAATTCGCGGCAGCCCGTCCCGACGCCGGGATCTGGGGCGGTCGGACGCTGTACGGCGACCGCAGCCTCAACCCGACCAGCTGCTATCGCAAGATGTCCCTGTGGAACGTCACCAGCCAGGCCTTGGGCCTAAGCAGCCTGTTCCGGCAAAGCCCGATCTTCAACTCGGAACGCTATGGCGGCTGGAAACGCGACACGGAACGCGAGGTAGACGTCATCACGGGCTGCTTCCTGCTGATCAAGCGGGCGTTCTGGGACGAGCTTGGCGGCTTCGATACGACCTATGTCATGTACGGCGAGGAAACCGACCTGTGCCTGCGGGCGCACGCGCTTGGTGCGCGGCCGCGCATGACGCCGGACGCCACGATCGTTCACTACGCCGGTGCATCCGAAAAGGTGCGGTCCGACAAGATGGTCCGCCTGCTTCGCGCAAAGGTCCTTCTGATCAAACGCCACTTCCCCGCGTGGAAGCGGCCACTGGGGCTGGCGATGTTCCGGCTTTGGCCGTGGAGCCGGGCGTGGGGCACGCGTCTGCTGCGCAGGGGCGGCGCGGACACATGGGCCGAAATCTGGGCGCGCCGCAGCGAGTGGAAGGACGGCTGGCCAGAGTGATGCCAGTATGATGCCCGAGTGAGTCCGGGCTGATCTGGCCATTCCGCGCCTATTTCCCACACCCCCTAGGCGGACTTCTGCTGCTTGCCGCGACGGCGGCCAGCGGTTTCCGCACAGATCCTGCAGCGCCCGATTCGGCGCGCCTTGTTTCCGTTAAATTGACAAAATACGAAACTACACAAATCGAACCGAATTGGTGAACAACCGCGGAACGAGGCTGTGAGCAGATGAACGTCCGGTCAGATCTTGAGAACGCGCCGATAACGCCGGTCGAAATGCCCGAGGCGATTCGCGGCACGCGCGACGCGATCTTCTATCTTCTGCGTCAGCACCAAGGCGGCTTGGACGAGGACCAGCACAATCAGACGGTCCCCATCCCGGATCGCCCCCAGCCGTCGCCAGCGCAGCAAACCACGACGCCACCTCGGATCCCCGAGGCAGTCCGCGAGACGTCGCCGCATGTCCGCGTGCAAGAGCAGGTGACGCAGTACCGGTTCCGGCTGGGTCGCATCCGCATCCCGGCCACTGCGCCGCGATCCGAAAAGCACCTTCCGATGGACGAGTTCGTGTCCGACGAAGACGACGGCTCTCCCGGCCACTTCCCCGGCACGCCGGACCGCTGGACCTTCGGCTGAGGCCGCGACACCCAACGCGCGCCCGAAAGCCCGACCTCGCACAGAGTTCTCTTGCCTTTCCGCCCGGCTGGCGGCACGCCAGACCCATGACCGATCCCGCAACGCGCGACATCTCCGGACCAGCACGGTCCGCGTCCGGCACGACCGGCGGCGTCAGCCCGGTTCTGCTGGTGATCGCAGCCGTCTGCATCCTGATCGAACTGGTCCTGCAAGGTGCCGACCTGAAGCTGTTCGGCTCGCCCGTGTGGCGCAGCCGTACCTATCAGTATGGCGCGTTCTGGCCCGGGCTGCTGCACGGGTGGCGGCCCAATTATGCGGCGCAGCCCTATGCGATGTTCCTGACCTACGCGATGCTGCACGGCGGCCTCGGCCACCTTGCGGGCAACATGTTCACCCTATTGGCACTGGGCGAGACTGTGGTCCGCCGTGTCGGGCAGCGCGGCTTCGTGCTGATCTACTCGACAGCGGCCCTTGGCGGCGCGGCGCTGTTCGGACTGACCGCAGACGGCCCACGCCCGATGGTCGGCGCCTCGGGCGCGCTGTTCGGCCTGGCAGCGGCGCTGATCTACTGGAACTTCGTCATCCCCGAGCACACGGCCGGACGGATGCGGCGACTTGCGGCCGCCATCGGGTCGCTGATCGTGCTGAACGCGCTGCTATGGGTGCTGCTGGATGGGCTTCTGGCATGGGAAACCCATCTTGGCGGGTTCCTTGCCGGGTGGCTTGCCGCTTGGCTGCTGGACCGCTGGGCCCGGCGACGGGGATAGGCCTGCGGCGCGCGAAGACCTGCGCGCCGCCTTGATCCTAGTAGTAGCCGTCTTCGTAGCCGTAGGCGCCGTTCACGTACCGGCACTTGTTCAGCACGACACCGGCGACGTTGGTCAGTTCGGCGACCTGCCGTTCGGCCACGTCGATCTGGGTCATGGTGGTCTGCTCGGCCTCGGCCACGATGATGGCCGCGTCGATCCGGTTCAGGAACCCGAAGTTGTCGTCGCTGGCCGACATCGGCGGCAGGTCGATCAGCATGAGGTCCGGCTGATACTCGGCCTCGATCTCTTCCAGAACCCGGCGGGTCTGGTCGCTTTGCAGCGTTTCGGCCGACCTGTGCGACGTTCCGAAGCCAAGCCCAAACGCCAAGTTCGGGCCGTGGCGCATGGCGACATCCTTGAACGGCACCCGGCCGGACAAGACGTCTTCCATCGGGATCTCGCCCTTTTGGCCAAGGATGCGGCCAAGGCCACTGCGGCGCAGGTCGAAGTCCAGCACGACGCTGCGCATCCCGGTCTGGCGGCCAAGCCCGAAGGCAAGGTTCGCACAGGTCGTCGTCTTGCCGCACGCGCTGTGCGGCGACGTGATCGCAATCCGGCGCCAGCCGTTCGCCTGCGCCTGCTGAACCAGCCGCGTGCGCAGGATGTCGTAAGGCGTCGAGTCCTTGCTGCTGCGGAAGGTCATGATCCGGTTCTTCAGCATCTGCCGACGCTGCAGCTTGATCTCGGGCAGAGCGGCCCACGCCTCGTCGGCGCCGGACTTGTCCTGCACGGTGCCGCGCGGCTGGGGCCGGGCGGTGGCCCCCCGCGTGTCACGCTGTTCGCGCGCGCGTTCGATCGCTGCCTGTAGACGTTCCATCAGACCAACTCTCTCATTGTCACAAACATCCTACCACCTGACTCCAAGCCGGTTCATCACCTTCTCGGCCAACAGGTCGATCGGCAGATAGAACACGTGAACCGCATAGATCGCGGCGGGCACCCCGATCAGGATGCCGACGATGATCAGAACCTTGAACCCGCGCTGGAAGAAAAGCTGCCGGCGCGACCGGACATAGGGCACGGTCGCCAACGGCGAGATACCGAACCGCTTCACAAGGTCCTCGGGACGACGCACAGAACTGTTCAGCAGCTCGAGCACCACGATCAAAGCGATCCCCGCAGCGATCCCCAGCGCACCGCCGCCGCCGGCGATCAGAACGCGGTTGGGCTTGGTCGGCGCGTTTGGAGTGTTCGGCTGTTCGATGACCGAGATGCGCTGCCCCCGCGAGCGGCTTTCGATCATGTCGCCCGTCTGGGCTTGCGAGAGCCGGGATTCCGCAAGGTTGTACTGCGTCTCGATGATCGCGTAGCTGCGTTCCAGCTCGTCGAGCGAGATCGACACTTCAGGCGTCCGTTCGATCGTGTCGTTCAGCTTTTCAAGCTCGGCCAGAATACGGGCTTTCTGTTCTTCCATGCCCGCGATCTCGCCGTCGATCTCCGCGATCTGCAGATCCATGATCGTCGGCGGCGCGTTTGCAGCGTCCTCGGCCGTGTCGTCGTTTTCTTCGATCCGCGTTGCGGCGGCCTCTTCGATCTCGACCTCAAGCCGATCGATCCGGCGTTGCAGCAGGCGAACCTTTGGGTTCTGATCAGAAAACACCAGTCGCGCTTCGGCCAACTCGCCGCGCAGCTCGCGTAGCTGCTGTTCGGCCAGCGTGGGTGCGCTATTCTCCGGGTCAAGCTCGGTCCGGCCGGTCGTCTCGTACAATTCGCGCAGGCGAAGACGCTGACGTTCCAGCCGCTCGATATCGCGGTCGAGCCCGGCGATGCTTTCCTGAAAATCGGCCCGCTTCGACATGCGGAAGTCGAGCGTGTCAGGCAACGCGTCGCTGTTCTGCTGCTTGAACGAGATGATCCGGGCGCTTTGCGCGCTCAACTCGCCGTCCAGTCGTTCGACTTCCTGTTCGAAGAACTCCAGCGTGTCGCCGGCCCGGCCACGGCGGAACTCGGCGTCTGCCTCTTGGATGATGTTCAGGTACTCGTTCAGGACACCCGAGGCCTTGTTGGGATCTCCGGCCTCGAACGACACCACCATCATGGTCGCGGCGTCACGGCCCGACTGGGTGTAGATCTCGGTACGTGCGCGCATCGCGCGGACGATGTCGTCCGGGCTCATCTGGTCGAGGTCCGGCAGCACGTCCAGCCGACGCGAGATGTCCAGCAGGTTGGCACGGGTCAGGAGACGCTGTTCGATAATCTGCAACTGTTCCAGCGCGGGCGTCCGCACGGTCGAGGCCGCCATTTCGTCGGGGATCTGCGGCGATTCCACGACAAGACGCATCTGGCTGACATAGGCCGGCGGCAGCGAAATCGCGACGGACACCGCCACAGCGGTAATCACCGTAGCCAGGACAACGAACCAAGGCAGGCGTCGCAGGAAAATCGAGAAATAGAACTTCAGCTCATCCATCTCGGCCACCATTCTTCTTGAACTGGATCACTGGTTCCTCATCAACAGGTTCGTCATCGCGGGGCGCGGTGCCGCCAAGAAACACGCCGTCCGCCAGGACCTCTTCCACGGTGGTCGCGTCGATCACTGGCATGTCGCCGCCCCACGCATACAGAAGGGCGAATTCGCACAGCTGGTTCACAAGACGCGGCACGCCGCCCGTGGCCTCGAAGATCTTCTGGCAGGCTTCGTCGGTAAATTCCTCGCCCGTGCCGCCGACCATCTGAAGCCGGTGCCGGATGTACTTCGGCACCGTCTCTGCGTCCATAGATTTCAGGTGGAAACTGGCCGCGATACGCTGGGTCAATTGCCGCATGTCCGGCGCTTGCACGATCTCGCGCAGCTCGGGCTGGCCCACCAGCATCAACTGGATCAGAACGTCCTTGTTCGAATTGACGTTGGTCAGCATCCGCAGTTCTTCCAGCCCCTCGCGGGACAGGTTCTGCGCCTCGTCGATGATCAGGACGACACGCCGACCGGCCGCGTATTCCTCTAGCAGGAAATCCTGAAGGATCTGGAAGGTCTGCACGTAGCTGGTCGTCGGATCGTACTGCACGTCCAGCGCGTGAAGGATCCACTGCAAAAGCTCGCCCCGCCCGCCTTGGGCATTCGAGATCAGGCCGATCCTGACATCGTCCCCGATGCGCGACAGCAAGGCCTGCACCAGCGTCGTCTTGCCCGCGCCGACTTCGCCGGTGATCAGGGTGATCGGGGCGCTCGACATGATGCCGAATTCTAGGATCGCGAAGGCGCGCCGGTGCTGTTGGGACCAGTACAGGAACTCGGGGTCCGGAACGAGCGTGAAGGGCCGTTCGCGGAATCCGTAAAAATCGACATATAGTGCGTTGGGGGACATGACGGTCAGGCGCGCCCTAATTTACAAATACAATTGTCATTGTTTCCAATGCGGTAATGGCCACCAGCCATAGCCGCCGACCGGAAAGATGTCGTTTCGTGCACTGCCGCCTGCGTCGCGCCACGGGCGCGATCGGATTCAGTGATGGCAAAGTATGTTATTTTCATGGCGTAGCATCGGCCTGCTCAGGGCCTTTCCGGCAACCTCTTCGACCGGCCTTTCCTATCGTTCCGGCTCGTTCCCACAATAAAGACGACAAAACGCCGGGTCTGCACAAGGGTCACCGCACAAAGTTGATTGCAGCGAAATTGTGGCAGGCGGTCTGGAAGGTGCCGATGCGACAGGCAGGATGCCGCGCGACGGCGCCAAAACGATCCGCGCGCGAACAATCTTGCGTCTGCGGGGCCAATGAAGCCCGCGCAAGCTGCACTGCAGCACACACTTGCATTCTAGGGCTGTGCAAGGATTGCACTTTCCCGCTTAACGTGTATCGATATGCACACGGCGTCAGGGTGCCAAAAGTGTCACGAATTGTTGCCATATCGGAACCAGCCGCGGCGCCGACGGCCCCCTTAAGGCGTGACCGGAAACGGCTATGCGCCCGATGCGCGAATCAAAGACGGTCGGATTGTCGGTTTTCCGGCCGTTAACGGCGACAGTGGGCGGTTCTCGCAAAGAATTGCCCGGCTGGCGCGTCCTGTTGCCCCAGATCGGCCCCCACCGCCCTTGTGAGGATGGCGTCATCTGGCGTAGGTTCCCACCTCGTTCGGACCCGGTGGCGACCGCCGCCGTGGCGAGCGTATGCGGTAACCAGATTTCGGGTTCAGGAATGTTTGCGCGTCTTCTTTTGATTATTTCCTTCGTTCTTCTCGCCGCCTGCGACTCGGCAGAGGAGCGTGCTGAAAAGCACTTCCAGGATGGCTTGGCCCTTTACGAAGAGGGCGATGTCGCCCGCGCCATCGTCGAGATGCGCAACGTGTTCCGCATCGACAGCACCCACCGGGAAGGCCGCCTTCTGATGGCCCGCATCGAGATGGAGCGCGACAATCCCCCCGGCGCCTACGGCCACTATCGCGCGCTGACGGAACAGTTTCCCGATGACTTCGAAGCCCAGCGTGCAGCGGCCGAGCTTGCAGCCGAACTGAACGACTGGGACGCCGCGTCGATGCACGCGAAGGCCGCGGCCGAACAGCTGGCAGAGGGTGAGACCGACCCGGTCATCCGCTCTGTCGAGCTTGGCGCGGCTTACCGCGCCGCCCGGCAAGAGAACGATCTGCCCGCCGCCCGCGAGATCGCCGAAGAGGCGGGCGAGCTTCTGCAGGACAACCCGGACATCGTGATGCTGCGCCGGATTCGCGTGGATGACCGGTTCGCCGCGCAGGACTGGGAGGGCGCGCTGACCGAGATCGACGGCGTCATCGCGGCCACGCCGGACGACCAGTCGTTCTATCTTCTGCGGCTGACCGCGCTGGACCAGCTTGGCCGGTCCGACGAGATCGAAGCGCAACTGCGCGACATGGTCGACCGTTTCCCCGAAGACGACATCCGCCGCGTGCTTGTGACGTGGTACATGGAACAAGACCGCGCCTCGGACGCCGAAGCCTACCTGCGCGAACAGATCGACCCCGAGAACCCCGACGCCATCGACCGGATGGTGCTTGTCACCTTCCTGTCGCAGCTGCGCGGCGCCGAGGCCGCCCGTTCCGAGATTGATACGATCCTTGCCGACACGCCCGACGACAGCCCGGACCGCCCGCTGTTCCGGTCTGTCGCAGCAAGTCTCGACTTCGATCTGGGCAACCGGGACGCCGCGCTGGCCGAGATGCAGGACATCATCGCCGGGTCCGAACCGTCGGACCAGACCCGCCGCATCAAGATCACCTACGCCAAGATGCTGGACTCCACCGGCAATTCGGTCGGCGCACGGGCCTTGGTCGAAGAGGTGCTGGAGGAAGATTCCAGCAACGTCGAGGCGCTGAAGATGCGCGCCAACTGGATGATCGCTGACGACAGTCCGGACGAGGCGCTTGTCGAACTGCGCCGCGCACTGGATCAGGCGCCGCGCGACGCCGAGGTTTTGACGCTGATGGCGCAGGCGCAGGAACGTCTTGGAAGCCATGAACTGTCGGGCGAGATGCTGGCGCTGGCCGTCGAGGCGTCCGGCGCCGCAGCCGAGGAATCGCTGCGCTATGCGACCTTCCTTGTGCAGGACGATCGCCTTCTGCCTGCGGAATCGGTGCTGATCGACGCGCTTCGGCTGCAGCCCGAAAACCACATGATCCTTGCCGCGCTGGGGAGCGTCTATGTCCAGCTGGAAGACTGGGGCCGCGCGCAGGGTGTGATCGACGCGCTTCAGCGGCTGGACAGCGAAGAGGCGGCCCGCGTCGCCAACGAACTGACCGGACAGGTTCTTGCCGGTCAGAATCGACAGTCCGAGCTGCAAAGCTTCCTTGAACAGCTTGCCGGCGCGCAGGGCACCGACGGTCAGGCCATTGCCGCCGCGATCCGCCTTCGCGTGGCGCAGGGCGACCTTGACGGCGCGATGGAGTATCTGAACGAGCGTCTTGCCGAGAACCCCGACAACCCGGGCCTGCGGCTGATCTCGGCGGCGCTGCTGTCGCGCGAGGACCGCCATGACGAGGCCCGCACCACCCTGCGCGAGCTGCTTCAGGAATTTCCCGACAACCAGCAGCTTTGGATGGCGCTGTACAACGTCAACCTCGCCGCCGGCGAACCCGAAGCGGCCGAAGAGGTGCTTCAGGAAGGGCTGCAAGAGGTTCCAGACGGCGTCGTCCTGCGCTTCACCAGCGCGGTCGAGGCGGAACGCAACGGCGAGATCGAAAGCGCGATCGCCGTGTATGAAAGCCTGTACGAAAGCAATTCCGGGTCGCTTGTCGTCGCGAACAACCTAGCCAGCCTGATCTCGTCCTATCGCGAGGACGACGAAAGCCTTCAGCGTGCTTACGCGATCGCGCGTCGCCTGCGCGGGTCCGAAATTCCGCAGTTTCAGGACACCTACGGCTGGATCGCAGCCCGACTGGGCAACATCGACGAGGCGCTGGAATACCTCGAGTCCTCTGCCGAGGGTCTGCAGGACGATGCGACGGCGCAGTATCACCTTGCCCGCACCTACGTGATGGCCGGGCGCGAAGAGGATGCGCTTGAGGTTTACCGGCGCACGCTGACGATTCTCGACACCAACCGCAGACAACTGCCGTTCCGTGAAGAGGTTGTCGCCGAAATTTCCCGTCTAGAGGCAGCAGAACCGTCTGTAGACAACTGATCGCCACAAAAACCGGCAAATCTGCCGCACCCTGCGGAAACCTTGCCTTGCCGGATTTTGTTCCCGATGCAAAAACTGCATAGTGCGTCCGAGAGGGCGGAGATACAAAGGTTTCCGATGTTTGCTAGATCTAAATTCCATCGTGCTGCGGCTGCCGTTTTCGGCGTGCTGCTGCTCATCGCCGGTACCGCTGCCACGGCACAAGGCGACTATCGCATTCGGTCGGGGGACACCCTGCAGATCGAAGTGATCGAGGATCCCAGCCTGAACCGTTCGGTTCTTGTGCTGCCTGACGGGTCCATCAGTTTTCCGTTCGTCGGTTCCGTGCGCGCCGGTGGCCTTGGCGTCGGCGACGTGCGCCGTTCGCTGACCTCGGGCCTTGCGCCGAACTTCGCGAACCAGCCGACGGTCGTCGTTTCGGTCGCTTCGGTCGCCGAAGAAACGCCGCCGGCCTACACCGGCCCGGTGAAGGCACGGACGATCGACGTGTACATCACGGGCGAGGTCGCCAATGCAGGCCGCGTCGAGGTGAAGCCCGGCACGACGATCCTGCAGTTCATCGCCGAAGCTGGCGGTCTGACCCCGTTCGCTGCCGAGACCCGGATCCAGCTGCACCGCACGGACCGCATGTCGGGCACGACTCGCGTCTACCTGTTCAGCTATTCCGGCAAAGGCAACGGCACCCGGATCAGCCCGGCCACGCGTCTCGCCCCCGGCGACGTCGTGATCGTGCCGTCCCGGCGCCTGTTCGAATAAAAGGACGTCCCGATGCTTTCCAGGCGGCGGACCCGGCTGAGACTGACGGTCGCAGCGGCTGCGGTGCTATCCGCATCCGCAGCCGGGCTGCCGTTGCTGGCCCAAGAGACCGAAGGCGGGCAAGAGTTCACTCTGGACCTGTCGACCTCGGTTCGGGCCAGCGACAACTTTGATCTCGACGCGGATTCGGCGGGCGACACGATCCTGTCCGAGACCTTCATCGGCCTTGGGTACGAAAGCGTCGGGCGCACGCAGACGTTCCGGTTCTACCTTTCGGACAGGTTCCGTTTCGGCGACGGCCCCGGAGCCCCGGCAGAGGCCGACTTCGAAGGCATCAACGCCAACCTGTATTACGAAAAGCTCTGGGTGAACTCGCGCCTCGTCTTCGACGCGCGGCTGCGGACCATCGACCTTAGCGACGATCTCGACGCAGAGGACATCGAAGACATCGTCGATGACGAAGAGCTTGATCCGCTGACGCTGGAACGCGGCACGCTGAGAACTAGCAACGTCAGCCTTGGATTCCAGACCGGGATCGAGGGGCCGATCGGCGCCGAGTTCTTCATATCGCACGCGCAGAACGACTATATCGACACCACCGACCCGGATCTGAACGACAACGAGACGCTGACGGGCGAGGTCGCCCTTCTGATGCGCCCCGATACCGTCACCGAGTTCCGGCTGGGCTATGCCGAATCCGAGTATGACGAGGAAGACGCCGAAGGCACCCTGCGCCGCACCCGGGTGCTGACCTTCGGCGCCGTGCGCCAGCTGAACCCCGTGGCCGTTCTGAGCGGCGAAATCGGCTGGAAGGAAATCGAGGAAGAGTGGCGGAATCTGCCAGCGGACCCCGACGACGAACGCGGCCTGACCGCGTCGCTGTCCTACCTCCGCGAACTTCCGTCGGGCAACTTCGGCATCGATCTGTCGCATGACGTCACCAACGCAGGCGACCGCACCGATCTTTGGGTGTCACGCGTCTACGACTACCCGCTGGGGTCCCTTGGGGTCTCTGTCGGCGTGGCCAAGCCCGAGAACGGCGATTACGAACCGGTCGGGCGCATCAGCTACGACCGCGCGATCGGCGATCAGGCCTTCGGGCTGTCGCTGGCCTCGGAAGTGGTCGTCACCTCGGACAGCGAGATCCAGCGGAACACGTCCGCGAACGTTTCTTACGACTACCAGATCAGCAACCTCGACAGCGTCGGCTTCTCTCTGGGCTATGTCTGGATCGACAGCATCGGCGGCGTCCCGGTCGACGAAAGCACCAGCGCCACGGCCACGGCCGTGTATCGCCGCGCCCTCACGCAGGACTGGTCGCTTGAGACCGGCTATTCCTACCGGCTGCGCCGCGAGGAAGGCGAGGGCGATGCCGAATCGAACACGCTGTTCCTGACGCTTCAAAGCAGCTTCAACTGGCGGCCGTAATCGCGCCGCCAGCCCGCGACTTCCCTTAAAAAATTCCGTGAACCGGCAGATTTCTGCGCTTTGCCACATTTTGCGCAGATTCTCGCCGACATTGGAACGCGACAATTGCCTAGGCTGAATGCACGGGCGGCGCCTGCGTTGGGTTCATGCCGTCAACCGTGATACCAAGTTCGGCACGAACGGGAAGGCATACTGACGATGATCGTGGGAGCTCTGATAATCGGCGTTGGAACGGGGTTCGCCTCGCTTATCATGTCGCTCGTCTCTGGAACCGGGATCCTCGCCGCGCTGGGCGCCTACGCGCTGGGCGGGTGTGTCGGCACGCTGGGCACCTGCTTCATCGCACTGATGCTTCAGCGCCTCTTCTCCGAACGCACCGCCGAACGGACCGCTCGGATCAACGTCTCGGGCTGAAAAGACCGCATCCCACCACTGACGGATCAGACCCAGCCCAATTGACGAAGGCTATTCGAAGCCAAGTCGGCTTAAACCTGGCGTTTCTGTCGCTTCCCCTCCCCGCCTTCAGCTAGCCGCACTTCGAGTAGCCGCAGCTCAGGCAGGTCATGCACCCCTCCACCATCCGCGTCTCATACGACCCACAGGCCGTGCACGCCTTGGCTCGGGCGCCGTTGAAGTTCACCACATCCGCCTGAGGGTCGGACTTCAGACCTAACCCCTCGCCTTCGATGAACCCGATCGAAATCAGGTGCCGTTCGATGACGCCACCGATGGCCGCAAGGATCGACGGGATGTACTTGCCCTGCATCCATGCGCCGCCGCGCGGGTCGAAGACGGCTTTCAGTTCCTCGACCACAAAGGACACGTCGCCGCCGCGCCGGAACACGGCAGAGATCATCCGGGTCAGCGCCACGGTCCACGCGAAGTGTCCCATGTTCTTCGAGTTGATGAAGATCTCGAAGGGGCGGCGGTGGCCGTTCAGGACGATGTCGTTGATCGTAAGGTAGATCGCGTGATCGCTGTCGGGCCACTTCAGCTTGTAGGTCTGCCCTTCAAGCTGCTGCGGGCGGTCCAGCGGCTCGCTGATATAGACCACGTCGCCATGCGGGGTGCGGGGCTCGGCGCCCGTGGAACTGACCACCTCGGGCGCTTTCGGCTTCTCTTCGGCCACGGTCAGGACCGACCCGGTCACATCGTTCGGGCGGTAGGTCGTGCACCCTTTGCAGCCGGTCTCGTAGGCCTCCATGTAGACGTCCTTGAACGCCTCGAACCCGATATCCTCGGGGCAGTTGATGGTCTTGGATATCGACGAATCCACCCACTTCTGCGCCGCCGCCTGCATCTTCACATGGTCCATCGGCTGCAGCGTCTGCGCGTTCACGAAGTGCTCGGGCAACGCGGCGTCGCCGAACCGGTCGCGCCACATCTGCACGGCATAGTCGACGACCTCTTCCTCGGTCTTGGTCCCGTCCTTCTGCAACACCTTGCGGGTGTAGGCGAAGGCGAACACCGGCTCGATCCCCGAAGATACGTTGCCGGCGTACAGCGAGATCGTCCCGGTCGGCGCGATAGACGTCAGAAGCGCGTTGCGGATGCCATGTTCCCGGATCGCATCCTTCACGTCGTCATCCATGTGCACCAGCGACCCGCTCGCTAGGAACTTGTCCGCGTCGTACAGCGGGAACGACCCCTTCTCGGCCGCGATCCGCGCCGACGCCAGATAGGCGGCGCGGGCGATCCGGTGCAGCCAGCGTTCCGTCTGACGCGCCGCCTCGTCCGAGCCATAGCGCAGGCCGGTCATCAGAAGGGCGTCCGCCAGCCCCGTCACGCCCAGACCGATCCGGCGCTTGGCGCGGGCCTCAGCCTCTTGTTGCGGCAGCGGAAAGCGCGAGGCATCGACGACGTTGTCCATCATCCGCACCGCCGTCGCGACAAGATCGTCCAGTTCGGCCTCGTCGATACCGGCTCCGTCGGTGAACGGCTCGGCCACCAGCCGCGCAAGGTTGATCGACCCTAGCAAGCAAGCGCCATAAGGCGGCAAAGGCTGTTCGCCGCAGGGATTGGTGGCGGCGATGGTTTCGCAATAGGCGAGGTTGTTCATCTGGTTGATGCGGTCGATGAAGATCACGCCGGGTTCGGCGTAGTCATAGGTCGACCGCATGATCTGGTTCCACAAGTCGCGCGCCCGGATCGTGCGATAGACCTTGTCGCCGAACACCAGCTCCCACGGGCCGTCGGCCTTGACCGCTTCCATGAACGCGTCGGTGACAAGAACCGAGACGTTGAAGTTCCTCAGCCGCGCCTTGTCGGACTTGGCCGTGATGAAATCCTCGATGTCCGGGTGGTCGCAGCGCATCGTCGCCATCATCGCGCCCCGGCGGGACCCGGCGGACATGATCGTGCGGCACATCGAATCCCAGACGTCCATGAACGACAGCGGCCCCGAGGCATCGGCGGCCACGCCCTTCACCCCCGCGCCCTTCGGCCGGATGGTCGAGAAATCATAGCCGATGCCACCGCCCTGCTGCATCGTCAGCGCGGCCTCTTTCAGACCGTCGAAGATGCCCGCCATCGTGTCCGGGATCGTCCCCATCACGAAGCAGTTGAACAGCGTCACGCTGCGGTCGGTGCCCGCCCCGGCGGTGATCCGTCCAGCGGGCAGGAATCGGAAATCCTCCAGCGCCGCAAAGAACCTGTCCTCCCACACTTCGGGATCCGCCTCGACCGAGGCCGTCGCGCGCGCGATTCGCCGCCACGTATCTTCGATGCTGCGGTCGATGGGGGTGCCATCCGCCTCTTTCAGGCGGTATTTCATGTCCCAGATCTGTTCGGCGATGGGGGCAGCGAAGCGTGTCATGGGCTGATTCCTTTGACGCAAGGAAACCCGAATATAGCGGTTTTCCACAATCGGTTGAAGCCCAAGGCCCATGCGCTACGATATGCAGTGCCGAGTGGGGAAGATTCTGTGGATAAGTATACACACCTTGTGAAGCTGTCGGTCGGGACCGAATCCGTCGAGGATCTGGTCGCGTGGCAGCGTAGCGGACTGTCGGTCGCTCCGGACGGGCGGCCCCGCCATGTCACGCGCATGTGGCCCAAACGCGAGGCAGAAGTGCTGAACGGCGGGTCGATCTATTGGGTGATCAAGGGCGTCATCCAGTGCCGCCAGAAGATCCTGCGTCTGGACGAGGTCGTGCGCGAGGACGGCATCCGCCGCTGCGCCATCGTGCTGGACCCCGAGATGGTCCGCGTCGCGGCCACACGCAAGCGCGCGTTTCAGGGCTGGCGGTATCTGGCGCCGTCCGATGCGCCACCGGACCTGACCGGAAACCGTCAGGGGGAAGACCCCCTGCCCGCCGCGCTAAGTGCCGCGTTGGCCGAAATCGGGGTGTTGTAGGCGCGCCGCCCGAAAGCGGCGCCGCCCCCGGATCAGAACGTGCTCAGCACCGACGAGGTGATCGCGCTGTGGCGCCCGTTCTGCACTGCACCGGCGGTGGAGTTCAGCGGCAGCTTGCCGCCCGAGCCGCCAATCGGCAGCGTCAGGCCAAGGCGCACGGTGCTCATGTCGCCAGAGTAGCCGCCGTAATTGACCTCGGACTGCGCAAGCTCAAGGCTGACGGTCAGGGGCAGTTCGATGGTATTGCCAAGGTAATAGCTGCCGCCGATGCCGATGGTGTTCATATCCACGCTGTCGCCCGCCGAACTGATCGTCATGTGGCTGACACTGCCGAACAGGCCAAAGCCATTGCCGAATTGATAGGTGCTGGCAATCTCGAACAAGTCTGCGTTGACGGTCACGCCCGAGTCCTCGACCGACGTGCGGATCAGGTTTCCGGCGAAGGACAGACGGTCGCTGGACAGGACGCCGACGCTGATGCCGTAGTCCTGAATGTCCGTGTCCGGCCCGATCTCTGGGTCGGTGTCGGTCAGGCCCCAGAACACCTCGGTCCGCCAGTTGGTGCCCACGTAACCGCCGGTCAGACCGTAAGACGTGGCATCAAGGCTGCCCGACAGTCCGGTATCGTCCAGCGACGCGTATTCGACATAGCCGCCGACCGTGTAGGGACGGTTCGCGAACCGATAGCGCGGCGCGACGGCGAAAGAGGTGATCGACGCACTGCCCGAGATGTCGTCGGATTCAAGCCCCGTATACCCAAGGTCCAGCCCCATGCTGAAGCCGCTGTCAAAGCGCACCCGCCCGCTGGCGTCGATGGTGTAGCTGGTGAAACTGGTATCCGTGTCGGACACCTCGCCAAAGCCAAGGCCGACGGTCGCCGTGGCCGTCCAGTCCTGAGCCTGCGCCGCCGGGATCGAAAGCGAAGCCGCGACGCAAAGCGCCGCCACGTGTGCCGGGTTGGTCATGAAACTGCTCGTTGTCGTTTTGTTATGTGCTTCACATAGCACCAAAACCGGCCCGTGCGTAACGTAATCGTACACCGTGCCACTTCGCCCGCTCATCGCGTTGCGACACAACCACAGCGGGAACCCCGGCGTGTCTCAGCCGTCGAGGTCCAGCATCCGCATCAACGCAAGGTACGCGTCCCGTTCGCCGTCGGCCCAAGGCGCGTTACGCGACTTGAACAGCGTGGCCTGACTGCGGTGCACGGGTTCGCCACCGATGATCTTCAGGTGGTTGGCCCGCAGCGTCTCGCCGGTCGAGGTGATGTCCGCGATGGCTTCGGCGGTCAGGTTCTTTACCGTGCCTTCCGTCGCGCCTTGGCTGTCAACCAGCAGATAGTCGGCCACGCCATGTTCGCGCAGGAACTCGCGGATCATGCGGTGGTACTTGGTCGCGATCCGCATCCGGTGCCCGTGCAGGCGGCGGAAGTTCGAGGCGACGGCGTCCAGATCGTCCAACGTCTCGACATCGACCCAAGCGCGCGGCACGGCGATGATCAGGTCGGCGTGGCCGAAGCCAAGCGGCGCAAGCTCTTTCACCGACTGGTCCCAGTGGGCCAGCTTCTCGCGCACCAGATCGGTGCCCGTGACGCCAAGGTGAATCCGCCCGCGGTGCAGTTCGCGCGGGATCTCTCCCGCTGACAGCAGCACCAGTTCGATGCCTTCCACACCCTCGACGACGCCGGAATATTCGCGTTCAGACCCGGCCTTCGACAGGGTCACGCCGCGCGATCCGAACCAGTCGAAGGTCTTTTCCATCAGCCGACCCTTGGACGGCACACCCAGCTTCACGGTCATCGGTCGGCCTCCGCCAGCAGAAGCGCCAGCGAGGGACGCACCACGCCCCCCACCGCCGGGATCGCGTCGCCGCCGCCCAGCGCGCGGGTCAGCGCGTCATAGCGCCCGCCCGTCGCCACCGGCGGCAGATCGGGCCGCGCCATCGACGACAGGCCAAAGACGAAACCGTCGTAATATTCCATCGAGGTCCGGCCATAGCCGCCCTCGAATTCCAGCGCGTCCACGTCGACGCCCAGCTTGGCCATCGCGTCCAGCCGCGCCTCGACCTTCGCCACGGCAGGGGCGATGGCGGGCATGTCGACGGCGATGTCGCGCAGGCATTCCAGCGCCATTGGGGCGCTTTCGCGCAAGGTCACGATCTGGTCCAACAGGTCGGTTTCGGCAGCCGACAAAGGCGGTTCATCCGCATCGGCGACCAGCACCTTCAGCCGCGCCTCGATCTCGTCCTGCGACCGCAGGCCGATCAGCGGCCCGGCTTCGGCCAGCACGTCCTTGCCCGCGGTGTAGGCCGCCAAAAGCTCTGCCCGCCCGGCGGGTTTCGCCGCGCGGCCGGAATAGCGGTCGACCAGCGCCCGGAACCGGCGCGGGCGCCAGACGTGGCGCAACAGCGCGCCCTTGCGGAAACCCGGCGTCGATAGCCCGCGCACGGCGGCCAGCAGGATGCCGATGTCACCGATCACGGCGCGCAGGTTCATATGCGCCAGCGCGCCCGAGAACAGCGCGAACACCTCGGCGTCAGCGGCAGCCGGGTCGGCGCCATCGAACAGTTCGAACCCGACCTGATCGTATTCCGGGGGCCTGTCGCTATCCAGTTCCTGAATCCGGAACACCTTGCCGGCATAGGCATAGCGCGCAGGCGTCGGCCCGCCCTGCATGTGCATCTGGACCACCGGCACGGTGAAGTCGGGGCGCAGCATCATCTCGCCCGCCAGCGGGTCGGTGGTGACGTAAGCCCGGGCGCGGATATCCTCGCCATAAAGATCCAGCAGCGTTTCCGCCGGCTGCAACACCGGAAGATCGACAAGCTGTCCGCCCGCCTGCCGGAACAAGTCGGTCAGCCGAGCGATCTCGGCGTCCAGCGCCATGTTGCCGCTCATCAGCCCAGCTTCTCTTGGACGTAGGCCAGAAGGTTGCCGCGCGCGATTTCTTCCTGCGCGGGCTGTTCCTTCCATTCCTCGTGGCTCATGCCCTCGGCCAGCGTCTTGCCCAGCACAAGGTCCTTGACGGTCACGACGCCGCGCGCCTTCTCGTCCTCGCCCTCGATGATGGCCAGCGGGCAGTCGCGCTTGTCCGCGTATTTCAGCTGGTTGCCGAAGTTCTTGGGGTTGCCCAGATAGACCTCGGCGCGGATGCCCGCGCCGCGCAGTTCGGCGGCCATCTTCTGATAATCGCCCATCCGGTCGCGATCCATCACGGTAATCAGCACCGGGCCTTGCGCGGTTCCGCCGACGCGGCCCTTGGCGCGCAGCGCGGCCAGCAGCCGGTCGACCCCGATCGAGATGCCGGTCGCCGGCACTTCCTGCCCGGTGAACCGCTTGACCAGATCGTCATACCGTCCGCCGCCGGCAACCGAGCCGAACTGACGCGGGCGGCCCTTTTCGTCGAGGATCTCGAAGGTGAGCTCCGCCTCGAACACCGGCCCGGTGTAATAGCCAAGGCCACGCACGACCGACGGGTCGATGATGATCTGTTCCGGGCCAAGCCCCTGCCCGTCCAACAGTTCGGCAATCGTCTCAAGCTCTTGCACGCCGCTTTCGCCGGTGACAGAGCCCTGCACCAGCGCGCGCAACGCGGCCACGGTCGCCGGGCCGTCGTCGCGGCGGGCCGCCATGAAGCCCATGACGATCCCCGCCTGCTCGGGCCCAAGCCCGGCGCCCTTGGTGAAATCGCCCGACTCGTCCTTGCGGCCTTCGCCCAGCAGGGCGCGCACGCCATCCTCGCCCAGCCGGTCCAGCTTGTCGATGGCGCGCAGGACGATGCCACGCTCGGCGGCGAATTTCTCGGGATCGTTCGGGTCCAGCACGCCCGCGACCTCCATCACGCCGTTCAGGACCTTGCGGTTGTTGACCCGCACGATGTAGTCGCCGCGCGGAATGCCCACGGTCTCCATCGCGTCGGCCAGCATGCCGCAGATCTCGGCATCCGCGGCGACGTTGGGCGCGCCCACGGTGTCGGCGTCGCACTGGTAGAACTGGCGGAACCGCCCCGGCCCCGGCTTCTCGTTGCGCCAGACCGGGCCCATCGCGTAGCGTCGGTAGGGCGTCGGCAAATCGTTGCGGTGCTGGGCATAGACGCGGGCTAGCGGTGCGGTCAGGTCATAGCGCAGCGCCAGCCACGTCTTGTCGTCGTCTTCCTGCCACGCGAACACGCCCTCGTTCGGACGGTCGACGTCGGGCAGGAACTTGCCCAGCGCCTCGACCGTCTCGACGCCCGAGCTTTCCAGCGCGTCGAAGCCATAGCGGCGATAGACCTCGGCGATCCGGTTCAGCATTTCCTGCCGCTCGGTGACCTCATGGCCGAAATAGTCGCGGAATCCTTTGGGCGTCTCTGCCTTGGGGCGCGGCTGTTTCTTCTGCTTGGCCATCGTGCTGTCCATCCGGTTGGGTTCGCGGCGCGGTCTAGCGGAAGGCCGCATTGGGGGCAAGGACGCCTGCGGCGGCTCGACAGCGCGGCCCCGGCAGGAGTATGGGGGTCGCATGAGCGATACACACCTGCACGCCCTTGAGGAAAAGCTGTCCCACCTGCAACGGGTGGCGGACGAACTGTCGGACATCGTCGCCGGCCAGGCCCGCGACATCGAGCGCCTGCAGCGCCGCGTCGGCCTGCTGATGGAGCGCGAGGCCGAACGCGAGGCAGAGGGTGGCGGCACGGTTCCCCTTGCGGACCAGCGCCCGCCGCACTGGTAGGTTGGAAGGGGGGCGCTGCCGCCGTCGCACCACAGGTGCGCCCTCAGTAATGGCGTAAGGGGGCTCTGCCCCCGTCGCACCGCAGGTGCGCCCTCAGGAATGGCGTAAGGGGGCTCTGCCCCCGTCGCTTCGCGACTCCCCCGAGGTATTTCGAAAGAGAAGAAGCAGGGGCGCGCCGCCGCCTGCCGGATAGGCGGTGGGTCGCGGTCAGGCGTCCTCGACCGTGACCACGCCGCCAAGCGATTTCAGGGCGCCCTTGATTTGCGGGTTGATGTGGAACCTGTCGCCCAGAGAGATTTCGACCTCGCCCGGCAGGTCCGGCGCCATCAGGCAGAGCTGCACGGGTCCGCGCGCGCGGGTTTTGGCCTCGGCCGTTGCCTTTTCAAGAAGCTCGGCAACCGCCGCCACCGCGGCCGCTTCGTCGACGAAGACCTTCAGCCCCATGCCGCCCGCGCCCGCCGCGACCGCGTCCACCGGCTGTGCGCCGCGCGCCAGCAGCTTCAGCTGGTCGGATTCCATCGTCGCCTCGACCGTCAGCACCACGTTGTTGCCGGTTTCGAGGTGTTCGCGCGCCGCTTCCAGCGTGTCCGAGAACACCGTGACCTCATAGAGCCCCGACGGGTCCGACAGCTGCACGAAGGCGAAGCGGTTGCCGCGAGCCGACTTGCGTTCCTGCCGCCCCGCCACCGCGCCCGCCAGCTTAGCGACATGCGGTCCGCGTTCCGCCTTCGCGGCGACCTCGGCCAGTGTCATCACGCCCTGCCGTTTCAGAGGGCCCATGTAATCGTCCAGCGGGTGGCCCGACAGGTAGAAGCCGATCGCCTTGTGCTCTTCGGCCAGCCGTTCGTTCGGCAGCCAATCGGTGACGGGCGACAGCCGCGGTTCCGGCAGGTCGTCGCCCGCCTCGCCGAACAGCGACACCTGGTTCGAGTTCTTCTGTTCGTGCACCGCCGCCGAGTAGGCCACCAGCCCGTCGAGCGATTCGAAGACACGCCGGCGGTTCGGGTCCAGTTCGTCGAAGGCACCGGCGCGGGCCAGCATCTCCATCGGGCGCTTGCCGATCCGCTTGAGGTCGACGCGGCGGGCCACGTCGTACAGGTTCACGAAAGGCTTCTCGCCCTTCTCGGGCGCGTCGGGGTCCACGCGGCGTGCGTCGACGATCATCTGCATGGCGTCGGCGCCGACGTTCTTCAGCGCGCCCAGCCCATAGACCACGCGGCCTTCCGACACGCTGAACGTCGCCAGCGAGCGGTTCACGCAGGGCGGCACGATCTCGATCTGCAGGTTGCGGCGGACCTCTTCGGCGTAAACCGCAAGCTTGTCCGTCAGGTGGATATCGCAGTTCATGACGCCGGCCATGAACTCTACCGGGTGGTTCGCCTTCAGCCACGCCGTCTGGTAGCTGACCACGGCATAGGCGGCGGCGTGCGATTTGTTGAAGCCATAGTTGGCGAACTTCTCGAGAAGGTCGAAGACCTCGCTGGCCTTCTTCTTGTCCACCCCGTTGGCCGCCGCGCCCTTTTCGAATTTGGGCCGCTCGGCGTCCATCGCCTCTTTGATCTTCTTGCCCATTGCGCGGCGCAGCAGGTCGGCGCCGCCCAGAGAATAGCCCGCCATGACCTGCGCGATCTGCATCACCTGTTCCTGGTAGACGATGATGCCCTGCGTCTCGGCAAGGATGTGGTCGATGGAGGGGTGCACCGAGGTGATCTCGCGCAGGCCGTTCTTGACCTCGCAATAGACCGGGATGTTCTCCATCGGGCCGGGGCGGTAGAGCGCCACGAGCGCGACGATGTCCTCGATACAGGTGGGCTTCATGCGCTTGAGCGCATCCATCATGCCCGAGCTTTCCACCTGGAACACCGCGACCGTCTTGGCGTCGGCGTAGAGCCTGTAGGTCCGTTCGTCATCCAGCGGGATGAGGTTCATCTGGTTCTCGCCACCCTCGGCCGGCTCGTAGAGCTGGGTGCCGTCGGCGGCGATGTGGATCGGGCGCCCGCCCTTGAGGATCAGGTTCACCGCGTTCTGGATCACGGTCAGCGTCTTCAGGCCGAGGAAGTCGAACTTCACGAGGCCGGCCTGTTCCACCCATTTCATGTTGAACTGGGTCGCCGGCATCTCGGAGCGCGGATCCTGGTAGAGCGGCACCAGCTCGTCGGTGGGGCGGTCGGCGATCACCACGCCGGCGGCGTGGGTTCCGGCCGAGCGCAGCAGCCCCTCGATCTGCTGGCCGTAGGTGAGCAGGCGGTCGACGACCTCCTCGTTCCGGGCTTCCTCGCGCAGGCGCGGTTCGTCCTGCAGCGCCTTCTCGATCGAGACCGGCTTCACGCCCTCGACCGGGATCATCTTGGACAGGCGGTCGACCTGGCCGTAGGGCATCTGCAGCACCCGGCCGACGTCGCGCACCGCCATCTTCGACAGCAGCGCGCCGAAGGTGATGATCTGCGCCACCTTGTCGTGGCCGTATTTCTCCTGAACGTAGCGGATCACCTCTTCGCGGCGGTCCATGCAGAAGTCGATGTCGAAGTCGGGCATCGAGACCCGTTCGGGGTTCAGGAAGCGTTCGAACAGCAGCGAATAGCGCAGCGGGTCGAGGTCGGTGATGGTCAGCGCGTAGGCCACCAGCGAGCCTGCACCCGAGCCCCGGCCCGGGCCGACGGGGATGTCGTGGTCCTTGGCCCACTGGATGAAGTCGGCCACGATCAGGAAGTAGCCCGGGAAGCCCATGCCCTCGATGATGCCGAGCTCGAAATCGAGCCGCTCCTGGTATTGCCCGACGGTCACCGCGTGCGGGATCACCGCGAGCCGGCGTTGAAGGCCCTCGTTCGCCATGCGGCGCAGTTCGGCGACCTCGTCATCGGCGAATTTCGGCAGGATCGGGTCGCGGCGATAGGCCATGAAGGCGCAGCGGCGGGCGATCTCGACGGTGTTCTCGATGGCCTCGGGAAGGTCGGCGAAGAGCGTGACCATCTCCTGCGGCGTCTTCAGGTAATGCTGCGGGGTCAGCCGGCGGCGCGGCTGCTGCTGGTCGACATAGGCGCCCTCGGCGATGCAGATCATCGCGTCATGGGCCTCGTACATCGCGGGCTTGGGGAAGTAGACGTCGTTGGTGGCGACCAGCGGCAGGCCCATCTCGTAGGCCATCTCCACGTGGCCGCGCTCCGAAAGCCGCTCGGCCTCGGGCAGGCCGTCCTCACCGGGGTGGCGCTGCAGCTCGACGTAGAGCCTGTCGCCGAAGATCTGGTGCAGCCGCGTCAGCAGGACCTGCGCGGCGGCACGGTGGTTCTCGCGCAGGAGCCGGCCCACCGGCCCGTCGGGGCCGCCGGAGAGGCAGATCAGCCCGTCGGACAGGGTTTCGAGCTCGTCCAGCAGCACATGCGGGAACTCGCCGTCATGGCGCATGTAGAGCCGCGAGTTGAGCTTCATCAGGTTCTCGTACCCGCGCTCGTTCTGCGCCAGAAGCACCACCGGTGCGGGCGGCTTCGGCCGCTCGCCCGGGGCGGGGTTGAGATAGCGCAGGTCGACCTGGCAGCCGATGATGGGCTGCACGCCGGCACCGCTCGCGGTCACGGAAAATTCCAGCGCCGAGAACAGGTTGTTGGTGTCCGTCACGGCGACGGCTGGCATCTCCATGGCTTCGCAGAGGCCGGGCAGCTTCTTCAGCCGGACGGCGCCTTCGAGCAGGGAGTATTCGGTGTGAACGCGGAGATGGATGAATCGGGGATCGGCCATGCGGCCCACATTAGGCGCCGCCCGGTCCGGGCGGAAGCCCCGATCCGGGGCGGCGGTGCGGGTCGGTCGCGCCTTGGTTGAGACATGCTGGCGGGCGGTAACAGGGGTATTTCAATTGTCGACCGATCCTGCCCTAATTTTGCTCTGGTTTGCGGAGCATACGGACTGCCGAGCCCATGTGGTGCGAAGCCCGGCGCACCGAAAGAAAAACCTTCCGATCAACGCGCCGGGTTCGGCGTGGCAAAGGAGATTATGACCAAGCACATGAAAACGCCGGATCTCCAGCTCGCGCGCCTGGCGCTGGCGAAGGCGCGTGCCGGAACGGACTCGTCGCGGGCTCCGCTCGTGCCGCTGCGTGCGCGCCTCGTGCCGTGGCTGAAGGGCGCCCGTCGCGCGGTCCTGCAGGGTGCGGCGACCGTGGCCCCGGGGCTCACGGCGCGGCTGCTCGCGCGGCGCTACCTCGCGGTCGGGACATGGGTCGATACCGCGCGGGTCGAGGCGCGCGGAATTGCGCAGTTCAAGCCACTGGGCGGGGATACCGGGATCCTGCGCCACGCGCCGTTTGGCGAGACCGTCGCGCGCCGGGTGCTGCTGGTCCATGGCCACGAGGGGCACGTCCGGCAGTTCGCCCGCCTGATCCGCGCGCTGCGGCAGGACGGTGCCGAGGTCGATGCGCTGATCCTCCCCGGCCACCTGAAGCCGGGGCAGGGCCATTGCTCGATGGCCGGGATCGTCGCGGCGATCACCCGCGCCGTGCAGGAGCAGGGGCCCTACGATGCGGTCATCGCCCATTGCGTCGGCGCCAGCGGACTGCTCTTCGCGCTCGATGGCGGACTCGGTTGCGCGCGGGTGGTGCTGGTCTCGGCCCCGCTCGAGGTGGCACGGCTGGTGCGCTACGGCGGCACCCAGTACGGCATCGGCGGCCGCTGCCTCGACGCCTTCGTGCAGGAGGTGAGCCGCGCGGGCGCGCCCTATGCGCTCGAGACCCCGTGGCGGCCGATGGCGGAGCTCCGGCGCGAGGCCTGCCTCGTCGTCCATGCCCGCGACGACTACGCCGCGCCGGTCTCCGAGGTCGAGGCGCTGCCCGGGGTGTGGCCGGCGGCGCGGGCGGCGATCTTCGACGCGGGCGACCACAACGGCATCATCGCCATGGCGCCCGCGATTGCCGAGATCACGGCCTTCGTCGCGGCCGAGCCCGAAGCGGACGCGTCCCGATAGGCCGTCCAGGGCGGCGCCGACCGGCTCTGCCTGCTTCTCGA
>NZVC01000036.1 GCA_002701395.1 Maritimibacter sp.
TTATGCAGCCAGATACGGCGACAAGATGGCGAGCGACGAAAGAACTGGACCGATTTTACCGATCTTGGCCGCGGGGCCCGCGGCGGGGGCAGGTGCCGCTCCGGCGTCCGGTACAAAGCTTGGGGCAAAGCTTGGAACAGACGGCGGGGCCGGTCCGAACGCAGAACCGAACCCGCGCCCGGCTATGGGCCCGACGATGGACCCGGCGATGGGCCCAACGATGGACAACGGCCCCGCCGCACCGCCCGGATATACGGCAGGTTGTGTTCAAAATGCCCCAAACCCCGTCGGTTGCTTTCCGCCGATGCCTCAAAACGGTTCAAAAAGCGTTTGCGCGGTCCCTCGGGCCCGTTATCTTGCAGATGCAGAAATTGTCCTGTTACAGTCACTTGTACCGTTACAGACGTTTCCGGCCCCGCTGCGGGACGGGTCGGCCGCCGCCGGACCCGGGCCCGCATCACGCGCGACCGGCGAATGTCTTTCAAAAAAGAAACATCGCGGCCCCGAACCGCGAGCAGACCATGAGCATCACGGCCGCATGAAAATCCTGAACATCGTCAAGGCCATGCCGCGCAGGCAGAAACAGGTGATCATGCTTGGGATCGACCTGCTGCTGGTGCCCGCGGCGCTGTTTCTGACGCTGGGATTGCAACAGCAGGGCGCCACCGCCACCGGCGAACTGGCCCGCGCGGCGCCGATGCTGGGGCTGCTGATGGTGCTGGGCATGGCGCTGTCGCTGCTGATGGGGATCCCCAAGATCCAGCTGAAGGCCTACGACCTGTCCGGCATCGGCCGCACCGCCGTCTTCGCGATGGCGATGGGCTTTGCCGCCGGCGGGCTGGGGGCGGCGGCGGGGCTGGGCTATGCCTCGGGCGTCTACATCGTCTTCGGGCTGGTGTTCTTCCTGCTGTCGGCCGCCAGCCGGATGATCCTGCTGCAGATCCTGTGGGCGATCTATCGCGGCGACCGGCCGCGCCGCCGGGTGCTGATCTATGGCGCCGGCACCACCGGGGTGCAGCTGGCCTCGGCCCTGCGCACGCACGAAACGATCGAACCCGTCGCCTTCACCGACGACAACGCCGGCCTGCAGGGCATGACGATCCTCGGCCTGCCGGTCTATAAACCCGCCCGCGTCCCCGAGATCGTGCGCAAGCGCCGCATCGACCGGGTGCTGCTGGCGATGCCGTCCCTAAGCCTGCCGAAACAGACCCAGATCCTGCGCGAAATGGAAAAGCTGGGGGTCGAGGTTCAGGCGCTGCCGTCCTTCGCCCAGCTGATCGGCGAGGAAGAGCTGATCGACAAGCTGTCGCCGATCATGCCGGGCCATTTCCTGGGCCGCGAGAAGCTGGACGACCAGATGCAGGCGTCCGAAACCCATTACGCCGGGCGCACCGTTCTGGTGTCCGGGGCCGGCGGCTCGATCGGGTCCGAACTGTGCCGTCAGGTGCTGGCCTGCGGGCCGAAGCGGCTGGTGCTGTACGAACTGTCGGAACTGGCGCTGTACCAGATCGAGATGGAGCTGCAGCTGCTGGCGCAAGAGGCCGCGGCTGTATCGGGCGCCGGAACCGTCCCCGAGATCGTTCCGGTGCTGGGCTCTGTCACCGACGCCCGGCTGGTGCGCAAGACGCTGGGCGAGCAGGCGGTCGACGTGGTTCTGCACGCCGCCGCCTACAAGCACGTCCCGATGGTCGAGGCGAACCCGCTGGCCGGGCTTGCCAACAACGTGCTGGGCACCGCCACCCTCGCGCGCGAGGCGCAGGAAGCCGGGGTCGAACGGTTCGTGCTGATCTCGTCGGACAAGGCGGTGCGGCCCACCAACGTGATGGGCGCGTCGAAGCGGCTGGCGGAACTGGTGGTGCAGGACCTTGCCGCGCGGGCGAAGGGCACCGTCTTCGCGATGGTCCGCTTCGGCAACGTGCTGGGCTCGTCCGGCTCGGTGATCCCGCTGTATCAGGAACAGATCGCCCGCGGCGGCCCGGTGACGCTGACCGACCCGCGGGTGACGCGCTATTTCATGACCGTGCAAGAGGCCGTGGGCCTTGTGCTGCAGGCGGGCGGTTTCGCCCGCGGCGGCGAGGTCTTCGTGCTGGACATGGGCGAGCCGGTGCTGATCGCCAAGCTGGCCCGCCAGATGATCGAGGCCTCGGGATACACGGTGCGCGACGCGCGCAACCCCGACGGCGACATCGAGATCCGGGTGACCGGCCTGCGCCCCGGCGAGAAGCTGCACGAGGAACTGATCATCGGCGAAGGCTTCCTGACTACCGCCCATGAAAAGATCTTCGCCGCGCGCGAAGCCCGGCTGTCCGAGATCGAGGTCGCCTCGGCCCTGCGCGGCCTGCGCGCGGCGGTGGCGGGCGCCGACGACGACGCGGCCCGCGCGCTGGTCGCCCGCTGGGTCGAAGGCTATGGCCCCGACCACAAGGACGGCGACGAGGCCAGCACCAGCTAGGGCCGCTTCCGGGCCGAAAACAGTCTCTGCGCGGGGCCTTCCCGGCCGCGCTTTGCGCCCTGATCCCGGGCTGCAACCCCTGTCCGCGCCGCTTTCCCGGTCGCATTAAGCAATCCTTCGTACCTGTCCCCTATGCCTTCGGCAGCGCGCGCCGATGCCCCGGAGGACCCGATGAACGAAGAGCTGCGGAAGCACCTTGCGGTGTTCGACATTGGCCCCGCCGAGATCGAGCTGCTGCGCGAGACGGGGAAGATCCTGCTGCCCTTCCTGGACGAGGTCGTCTCGGGCTTTTACGACACCGTCCGCGCCACCCCGGAGCTTGTCGCCTTCTTCGAGGACGACGCGATGATGGCCCACGCCCGCGCCGCCCAGACAAAGCACTGGACCCGGCTGCTGACCGCCGATTTCAGCGACGAACACCTTGCCTCGACCAAGCGGGTGGGGCTGGCGCACTGCCGCATCGGCCTGCCCTACGTGCAGTTCCTGCTGCACAGCGCGCAGGTCTTCGCCCGCATCCAGGCGATCCTGTTCCGCGAAAGCCGCGACCGCCTGATGGCGGGCGAGGTCGAGGCCGTCGATGCGATGCTCAGCCTGCTCAGCCGGGTGTTCCAGTTCGACGCCGAACTGGTGACCTCCGCCTATTTCGAGGCGATCCAGGCCGAACGCACCCGCGCCTTCGACATGCTGTCGGCGGGGCTGCAGCGGTTCGCCGAGCGTGACTTCTCGCAGCCGATCCCCTCCCCCGAGGAAAGCGGCTTTCCGAAGGAATACGACGGCCTGCGGCAGGACTATAACGCCGCCGCCGGGCAGCTGTGCGAGGTGATGGCGGTGATCGCCGGCACGGTCGAGGATCTGACCGGCTTCGCCGACGAGATCGCCCGCTCGACCGGCGATCTGGCGCAGCGCACCGAAAGCCAGGCCGCCACCCTGCAGGAAACCACGGCGGCGCTGCAGGTGATCACCCAAGGGGTGCGCGACACCGCCGAGGGCACCGCGCAGGCCGACCGCGCGGTGCAGGCCGCGAGCGAGGGCGCCCGGCAAGGCGGCGCCGTGGTGGTCGAGGCGACGCAGGCGATGAACGCGATCGAGGGATCGTCGGGCGAGATCGCGCGCAAGATCCGGGTGATCGACGACATCGCCTTCCAGACCAACCTGCTGGCGCTGAACGCCGGGGTCGAGGCGGCGCGCGCCGGCGACGCCGGGCGCGGCTTTGCCGTGGTCGCCTCGGAGGTGCGCGCGCTGGCGGTCCGCTCGGCCGAGGCCGCGAAAGAGATCGGCGACCTGATCAGCGCCAGTTCCGCCCATATCGAATCCGGGGTGTCCCGCGTCGGGCAGGTCGGCGGCGCGCTGGAAAAGATCGTCACGGATGTGGGCGTGGTGACCGGGCTGGTCACCGACATCTCGGCCAGTTCCCAGACCCAGGCCACCACCCTGGCCGAGATCAACGCCGCCGCGAACCAGCTGGACCAGGTGACCCAGCAGAACGCCGCGATGGCGCAGGAAACCACCGCCGCCAGCGAGGGCGTGCACCGCAACTCGCTGCGGCTGGGCGAACTGGTCGACAGCTTCCGCCTGTCCGACGTGCCGCCCACGCGACTGACGCCGAAACAGTCTCTGGACCAGGGAAATGCCGCGAAACCGGCCCGGCCCGCAGCGGCGGCGACAGCGGCGGGGGCGGCAGCGGGGGCAGGGGCAGGGGCAGCAGGCGCGGCGGCGCCGGTCTTCGACGCCGAGGGTTTTCAGGACTTCTGACGCACATACATCCCCGCGCACACACCCCATGCACACACCCCGGGCCAAAAACCCGGCCCCACCTTCCGCCGCAGCGCCCGCCATGCCATCAAGGACCGGCTGACCCCGTCTTGATCCCGCAGGCCCCATGCGCATCCTTCTTGTTCACCGCAATTTCCCCGGCCAGTTCCGCTATCTCGCCCCCGCCCTGATCAAGGCGGGCCACAAGGTCGGCGTGCTGACGTGGGAGGGCAACAAGAACCCCGACCAGCTGCCCGCCGCGCGCTATCGCCACGAGATGCAGCAGGGCAAGGGGCTGGGCGGCAGCTTTGCGCAATATGCCGACCTTGGCGCCACCGTGGCCCGGGCCGCCGACGTGCTGCGCGGGCGGGGAACCTCGCCCGACGTGGTGTTCGGCACGATCAGCTGGGGCGAGACCCTGTTCCTGCGCGAGGTCTGGCCCAAGGCCCGCCACCTTGGCTATGCAGAGTTCCTGTATGCCACCGAGGGGCGCGACACCGGCTTCGACCCCGAGTTCTCGTCCCCCGACCTGAACGGCCGGATCGCCACGATGGCCCGCCGCGCCCACCTGATGATGGCCGCGATGGATGCCGACGGGCTGCTGTGCCCGACGCGCTGGCAGGCTTCGACCTTTCCCGCCGAATTGCACCCGAAAATCACCGTCGGCCACGACGGGGTCGACACCGCCCGCATCGCCCCCGATCCCGCGGCGACCTATCAGGTCCCCGGCGGCCCGCTGCTGAAAGCCGGGGACGAGGTGCTGACCTTCGTGAACCGCAACCTCGAACCCTACCGCGGCTATCACACGCTGATGCGGGCGCTGCCCAAGGTGATGGCGGCGCGGCCCGACCTGCAGGTGGTGCTGGTCGGCGGCGAGGAACCCGGCTATGGCCCCGCGCCCTCGGACGGGCGGTCGTGGAAGCAGGTGTTCCTTGACGAGGTGAAGGACCGGCTGGACCTGTCACGGCTGCATTTCACTGGGCGGGTGCCCTATGACGACTTTCTGAAGATCCTGCAGGTGGGCCGCGCCCATGCCTATCTCAGCTATCCCTTCGTGCTGGGCTGGTCGATGATCGAGGCGATGGCGACCGGCGCCTGCGTCGTCGGCTCGCGCACCGCGCCGGTGGAAGAGGCGATCGAGGACGGGGGGACCGGCCATCTGGTGGATTTCTTCGACGTCGACGGCTGGTCCGACAAGCTGACCCGGGTGCTGTCCGACCCCGAGGCGCAGAAACCGATCCGCGCCGCCGCCCGACAGCACGCGATCGACGCCTACGACCTGAAAACCGTCTGCCTGCCAAAGCTGATGCGGTTCGTCGAAGGCCCGTAAGCCCCGCGATGTTTCGCGCGCGAAACATTTGAAGACAACATAAGACAGATTACCGGCTGTCCGGAACGCGCCCCAGCGCAAAGCCCAGCACGCCCCCCACGGTCCCCCCGTAGGCGTCTTTCAGACGGTGGCGGTTCTTCAGCGCGAAGGCCAGCCGCATCGGCCCCGCCAGCGGCCCGAACACGCGGCGCAGCACCGCCACCCGCGCCCGCAGCAGCACCGGATCGGACCAGTCGGTCCCGGTGCTGTCGTCCGGGTGGTCGCCGATGGCGATGGGCTCGAACCGCCCTTTCAGTCCCGCTTTCAGCGCATCGGTCAGGAACACGTACTCGTCCCCCAGCGGGTGCGGCGCGCCGATGCCGAAGCCGGTATCGAACCGCCCCCCCGCCGCGCGCACCGGCGCCACCCGCAGCAGGATCTCGGGCGTCGCCGTCTTGGCCGTGTTCCACAATCGCAGCGAATGCCCCTGCCCCGCATAGCGCGCCGGCACCGGCCCGGTGCGTCGCCCGGTGACCACCGCCAGCGCCGGGTCGTCCCGCAGCACCGCCCACAGCCGGCGCACCCCGGCCAGATCCAGCGTCACGTCGTCATCGCCAAACAGCAAATACGGGGTCCGCGCCGCATCCAGCGCCGCGTTGCGGCTGGCGGCGACCCCCTGCCCGTCCAGCGGCAGCACGCGCACGTCGTCGCGGCCCCCGCACAAATCCGCATACAGGCCCTCTAACGAAGATGCAGCGCCAGGGCGCTGCACCAGGATGTCGTAGAAAACGGAAGGTTCGGGCCGCGGCAGGACGATCCCGTCGGCCCGCGCGCCCAGCGTCGAGATGCCGACGGTCAGTCCCGCAGCGAAACCGGGATCACTCGGCAACCAGATCCCCGTGCCGTTCCTTGACCCATTTCAGCTTGTCGCGCTGCACCTGCTCGACCGGCAGGATGTCCTGATCCTTGTTGGTCAGGGCAAGGTTCACGTTCTTCAGGTCACGGCACAGGCGGCGCATCCCGTCGGGTTCCAGGCTCGCGGCATGGTCGGTGCCCTTCCACGTGCGGTCGAGGGTGAAGTGGCGTTCGATGTGGCTGAACTTGCCCTTGCCTTCGGCCTGCTTCATCTGGCCCACGGCCAGCGCGGCGACGTCGGCGGCAATCCCCAGGTGGTGACCCGAGAAGCCGATGCCCTTCACGCGGGGGCCGTAGATATCCATCAGCTTGGCGATCTCGAACAGGCAGATGTCCTGGAAGGCCACCGGGTAGCCCGAGGTGCAGCTGTAGACCACAAGGTCCTGCGCCCGGCCGCGTTCCTCGTAGAACTCGACGAGGTTCTTGATCTCGTCCCCGGTCGACATCCCGGTCGAGACGTGAATCTCGCCCGCGTAATTCTCGCACAGGTAGCCCTGCAGTTCGAAATGCTGGTTGGTGGCCGAGGGGATCTTCAAAAGCGGCGGGTTCAGCGCCGACATTTCCTTGGCCGAGGTCAGGTCCCACACGCTGGTGGAATACTTGATCCCGTTGGTTTTGCACTCTTCGATCAGCTCGCGGTGCTGTTCGGTGTCGAATTCAAGAAACTCGCGGTGCGCGCCGTAGGTGTCGCCATAGGCGTTTTCCGGCACCGGGTGCGGACGGTCGTATTCCTCGGGCGTCAGCAGCTCGCGGTTGGTGCGCTTCTGGAACTTGGCGATGTCCGCCTTGCACACGCCGGCAGCGACGCGGATCAGCTCTTTGGCGATGTCCATATCGCCTTTGTGGTTGCAGCCGATTTCCGCGATCACCTGGACGGGTTCGAAAGGCGTGGTCATAACCAACTCCATACGTTAATTGGGCTTCATTGGCCTTGCTGCGGGCTTATCCGTGGCCGGAAACCAAGTCAAACCGGCAAGCCAGACCACCGGGAACACCCGTGCCGCCCACCGTTACCGTTATCACTCCGGTTTTCAATGCCTTGCAGACGCTGGAACGGACCGTCGCCTCGGTCCGCGGGCAGGACTTTGCCGACTGGGAGTTGCTTCTGAGCGACGACGGTTCCACCGACGGCAGTGTCGCGCTGGCCGACAGGCTGGCCGCCGGGGACCCCCGCATCCGGGTGTTGCGCTGCGAAACCAACGGCGGCGCCGCCCGCGCCCGCAACCGGGCGCTGGACGCCGCGCGCGGCCGCTACATCGCGTTTCTGGATTCCGACGACGAATGGGTGCCGCACAAGCTGTCGCGGCAGATCGGCTTCATGCAGGACACCGGCGCCGCCTTTACCTATGCCGGGTTCTGGCGGGTCCGCGACGGGCGCACCCGCCAGGTCGTCGTCCCCGCCTCTGTCAGCCATGCCCAGCTGCTGAACGGCAACGTGATCGGCTGCCTGACCGCGGTCTACGACAGCGACGCCCTGGGCCGGGTGCCGATGCCGGACCTGCGGATGCGCCAGGATTACGGCCTGTGGCTGCGGCTGCTGCGCCGGACCGACCGCGCCGTCGCGGTGCCGGAACCGCTGGGCTGGTACCATGTCCGGTCCAGTTCGCTTTCGGCGGGAAAACTTGCCGCGACCCGTGCAACCTGGCGCCTGTACCGTGACGTGGAAGAGCTGTCGCGACTTCGCGCCGCGCGCTGTCTGTTCCGCCACCTGTCCCGCCGTCTGCTCAACTAAGCCGTGTCTGTCATGGCCCGCCACGGCCAGTATTTTGTTGCTTCGGATCATATCGATAATGAAGTAACCGCCCGGCGCACTCTCGCCCGTCGCGAAAAACCGTGCCAGTAACACGTAAATATATCGTTGAATTGAGGGTTAACTTAGTTAAATACCTCTTATTGTCGCGACGGCATTTTGTTATTATTTGCCCACCACTCAAAACAAGGACCCCCAATGACGGAAATCATCGACGATATGGTCGGCGCAGGAGATGAAATTCTCACGCTGACCACAGAGATCGTGGCGGCTTATGCCGCGCGCAACCAGATGGCGCAAACCGACCTGCCCAACCTGATCCAGACCGTCCATTCCACGCTGGCCGGCCTGGCGGGAATGGCCCCCGAGGTCGAAGAGGAAGAACCCGTGGCCGAGGCCCCGCTTGTCCCCGCGGTGCCGATCGACGCGTCCGTCACTCAGGACGCGATCATCTGCCTGGAAGACGGCAAGTCGTTCAAGACGCTGAAGCGCCACCTGCGCACCGCCTACGACATGTCCCCCGAGGAATACCGCGAGCGTTGGGGCCTGTCGAAAGACTACCCGATGGTTGCCCCCAGCTACTCGGCGAAACGGGCGGAAACCGCCAAGAAGATCGGCCTGGGCCGCAAGCCCAAGAAGTAACGCGCACGGATGCACACGGATGCATGGGCCGGGACAGTCTCTCTGGCCGCTGCTCCGCATGAAAAGGCCCCGGCATCAGCCGGGGCCTTTCTCGTCTCGGCAAATGTTTCGCGCGCGAAACATTTGTCCTCAGCCCGTTCGCCCTCAGGCGTTGTCGCGGATCCAGTCCAGCAGCCGGCCGCACAGGGCATCCGACATCCCCTGCCCGTCCAGCACCAGCGACTGGCCGTCCCAGCGCGCATAGATCCCGGGCGCGATGCGGTTGCGCACCGCGTCGGACGGCAGCCCATCCTTCTGCGCCCTGTCCTTCGCGGCCTCGCGCGTTTGCGGCTCCGGCGGGCCCGCATCGGCCCGCTCGAACTCTGCCAGCATCTGTTCCAGTACCGCCTGTTCCCCGGCGGCGGTGTCGGGCGCCGCAGCGTCCAATGCGGCGCGCAGCGCCTCTTGCCGGGACGCACGACCGTCCAGCACCTTCGCCAGCGCCAGACCCAAACGTTCGCCGATGGCCGAGGGGAACCGCAGCAGTTCATCGGCGGCGTGGTAAAGTTCAAGGAACGACCGGATCTTCGACCGCTTCGCCCGGCTGGCCGAGGCGTACAGAGACAACAGCGCCTTCTTCTCGGTCTCGAACACGCCCTGTTCTACCGCCTTGGCCGCGACCCGGGCGCGTTCGTAGTAACTCAGACCGACGCGGATCTCGTTTTCCTCGACCATCGCGACATAGGCGTCGGCGGCCGTTTCGGGACGCCGCAGCACCGCCAGCACGGTGGCGAACCGGTCGTCGCCGGTCTCGGCCCGCAGCCGCCCCAGCGCGGTCAGCCGCCGCCAGCCCGAGATCAGGCCGAACCGCCCCTGCCCCAGATCGACCAGTTCCACCGGCGTCTGCTGGCCGCGCGCCCGCAGGCTTTCCATCAAGGCCTGCAATTCCTCGTCGTCGGCGACCAGCCGGTCGCGCACAAGGTAGCCCGTCTCGATCCGGTCCAGCGGCACCGCCTCGATCATCCGGCCCTGCGCCCGCGCCTCGCGCAGCGTGCCCGCCAGTTCCTCCAGCGCGGCAGAGGTCGACGCCTCGCCCGCGACCTGCGCGATGGGCGCCCGGCCCAGCGGCATGGATTTCGTCTCTAACGGTGCGCTTTGGGTCTCAAGATAGTCGCTTTGCGCCGGGCTCAGCCGTCTGCGTTTTGCCATGTCAGCCTCCGAAAATCCCTACCCTGCACCGAAGGGCGCAAAGTCCCGGTCAACGCACCGCGCGCTGCTTCTTCTCTTTGAAAATACCTCGGGGGAGTCACGCGACAGCGTGACGGGGGCAGCGCCCCCCTTCCCCCGCAAATGTTTCGCGCGCGAAACATTCACGCCACCGCCGTGGTGTCGCCGGCCTGCTGCGCCGCCAGTTCGTCGCGCCGCCAGATCCCGAACAGCAGCCGCTTGAAGGCGGCGTATGTCTCGTCGAACGCCTCGCGGCCGCGCACATAGGTCTCGCGGTTGAAGTCGCGGTAATCGGCCTCGTAGATCCCCGACACCTGCTCGCCCGCCTGCCCGATCAGCGCGGTGAAATCCTGCCGGTGCGGCGACAGCGTCTTGCCCAGATAGGCCTGCATCAGCCCCGCCAGTTCCGCCTGCTGCGCCCCGTCGTACCGGGTCAGCACCGCGCGCACCGCGTCCCATTCGAACGCCATCTCCTCGCGCCCCAGCGCGCGGGCGGCGATGTTCTCGCCATCCTCGATCGAGGAGAACGTGGAATGCAGCATGTCGAAGAACCGCCCGGTGCTGTCGAATTCCAGAAAGGACGCGCCCAGCGGCACCAGCAGGATGTCCGCCGCCGCCAGACCGTTGATCGTCAGATAGCCAAGGGCAGGGGGGGTATCGAGGAACACGATGTCGTACTGGTCCAGCACCCCGTCGGTCTCCAGCCGGTCGGTCAGCGCGTCCCACAGCTTCCAGCCGCGCGCCTGCATCCGCCAGACCGGGATCTGGAACTCGGCCCAGTACAGGTTCAGCTGCGCGCCGATCAGGTCGATGTTGGGCCAGTGCGTCGGCTGGATCAGCTGGTCGGCGGTCATCGACATCGCCTCGGTCAGCGTCTCGTCCAGCGGCAGGGGGGTGTCGCCGCGCTCGATCCGGGACTGGTTCTCGCGGCGCAGGTGGGTGCCGTAGTGGCGCGCCAGCAGCGGAAACACGGTGCCCCATTCGTCCTCGACCTTGCCGCCGAAGATCGAGGTCATCGAGCCTTGGCTGTCCAGGTCGATCACCAGCACCTTGTAGCCGTCCAGCGCCGCCGACATCGCCAGATGCGCGCAGGTCGAGGTCTTGCCGACCCCGCCCTTGAAGTTCGCGACCGCGACCATCTTCGCGGGCTGCCCCTTGGGGCGGTAGGGCAGGTATTCCTTCGCCTTCGACCCTTCGGTCGCGAAATGGGCGCGCAGGCGCAGCACCTCGTCGAGGGTGAACCACTTGGCGCCGCCCTCGGTCTCGCTGGTGCCCTGCGGCAGGTTCGGGTTCGCCTTCAGCACCCGGCGGAAATGCGGGGTGGCGACCGGGATCAGATAGCGGGTGATCTCCCACGTCGAGAACAGGCGCAGCTGCTTGCGGCCGTCCTCTTCCAGACCGCGGCTGGCCAGATCGGCCCGGCCCCGGGCGCAGGCCTCGGCGATGGCGGCGAAGTCGCCGCTGCCGGTGGGCGCGCCCAGATCGGCCAGCGCCGCGTCGGGGGATATGTTGAAATACGGAGGCTGCTCTGCCGATGCCATGCGATCCTCGAATCCGTTCTGGAGGGTGCCTGTGAGTCTGTTCGCCCCGCGTCGATGTGCGCGGTTTTGGTCAGTATACGCAAAAAGACGGCATGTGGAAGGAAATCACGCATAAAACGAGATTTTCTAAGCAAATCCGAAGGGTTTGACCGGGCGCGACGCCGGGGTCGGGGCACAGGATCGGAGGCCGTGAAAAAAATCTGCGGTTAGAATCCTGTTATCTTCTAGTTACGGTGTCCGGCCTGTTCGTGGAAAGCCCTTGTTTTGCGGGGGCTCTGGGCTGTTGCATCGGGGCCGGGCGACTCTGAACCCCCGAAGACCCGACTCTGAACCCACGTCCGTGCGACTCCGATCCCCCGAACCGGGGCGCGCCCGACGCTGGACGGGACCTGTGGATAATTCTAGGGTGGGTGTCACCGAAACCACGATAAGCCCGAGTCGCGGGATCAACCCGCGCGAACAGGCATCCACGAGCAGAACAGCCGCCCCCGGGGCGGCGCAGGGACAGGCATATGAGCGGCGCAGGCGGCTTGCTACCGGACAGGCATCCCACGGGGGACTTCTTCGTCTGCGACGTGTTCGCGGGCCTGCCCAAGGACGACCTCGCGTCGATGGAACACCCGATCTTTTCGCTGGCCACCCGGCCCGACCGCAGCGTGCTGTCCTACACCCACAACGGCGCCTCGGTCGAGATCACCCCCAGCGTGAAGGGCCGGGCGACGATCCACGACAAGGACATCCTGATCTATTGCGTCAGCCAGCTGGTCGCGGCGCTGAACGCGGGCCGCGCGGTCAGCCGCACGCTGCACCTGAAGGCGCACGACCTGCTGGTCGCCACCAACCGCGAGACCAGCGGCGACGCCTATCGCCGCCTGCGCGAGGCTTTCGAGCGGCTGGCGGGCACCCGCATCACCACCAACATCACCACCGGCCCGAAGGACGCCCGCATCGAGGTGACCAGCGGCTTCGGCCTGATCGAAAGCTGGGAGATCCTGCGTCGCGCCCCCGGGTCGGGCAGGGGAGCGGGCCGCATGGTGTCGGTCGCCGTCACGCTGTCGGAATGGCTGTTCCGCGCGGTGCAGGCGCGGTCGGTGCTGACCCTGTCGCGCGATTACTTCCGGCTGCGCAAACCGCTGGAGCGGCGGATCTACGAACTGGCCCGCAAGCACTGCGGCCACCAGCCCGCGTGGCGCGTGTCGGTCGAGGTGCTGCACAAGAAATCCGGCTCGGCCAGCCCGCGCCGGGTGTTCCGCGCCATGCTGCGCGAGATGATCGCCAGCGACCATCTGCCGGGCTACCGGCTGGAGGAAGAGCCGGGCGACATCCTGTGCGTCCGCCCGCGCCGCCGCGACACCGCCGGGGCAGGGGGGCCGGTGCTGTCGGCCGCCACGCTGGAAGAGGCCCGCGCCCGCGCCCCCGGCTGGGACGTGCACGGGCTGGAGGCGGAATGGCGCGCCTGGTGGGAGGACACCGGACGCCCGCGCCTGCGCGCGCCGGACCGCGCCTTCCTTGGCTGGCTGACCAAGCGGCTGCGAGATGCGTGAAGCGCCGCGGACAGTGAGGGTCCGGCGCAACGATTGCCGCGAATTTGCAGCGAGATCACAACCTTGAGGAAAGTGTTCCTTGGTCGGGCGCGGGCGCGCGCCTATAGTTTGCGGCGCACCGCGGGGGTCTTTCGGCGGTCGGCAGGGACAAGAAGGGAAATGGGCATGATCCGGACAACGAAACACACGATCCGCGGGCTTGCGATCACGGCGACCGCACTGTCGGGCGCGCTGGCGGGCAGCACGGCGCTGGCGGACCAGGTGTTCATCGAGGATCTGATCGTTCAGGGATCGGCCTGTATCGGCTTTGACTGCGTCAACGGCGAGAACTTCGGCTTCGACACGATCCGGCTGAAAGAGAACAACCTGCGGATCCGGTTCGACGACACCTCGAACTCCGGCTCGTTTCCCAATGTCGACTGGCAGCTGACCATCAACGAGACCGCGAACGGCGGGCTCAACAAGTTCTCGATCGAGGACATCACCAACGGCCGTATCCCGTTCACCGTGGAAGCGGCGGCGCCGTCGCATTCGCTGTATATCGACGACGGCGGCCGCATCGGCGTGGGCACCGCCTCGCCGGTGGTTGAAATGCACATCGTGGACGGCGACTCGCCGACCCTGCGGCTGCAGCAGGACGGATCCTCGGGCTTCACCCCCCAGATCTGGGACGTGGCCGGGAACGAGACCAACTTCTTCGTCCGCGACGTGACCGGCGGCAGCCGGCTGCCCTTCAAGATCAAGCCGGGTGCGCCCACCGACGCGCTGTTCGTGGCCGCCGACGGCGACATCGGCCTTGGTGTCACCAACCCCGAGGACAACCTGCACATCTACGACAACGACGGCACCGCGAGCCTGCGGCTGGACGACGGGTCGGACGGCGACGACCTGCAGTTCGTCCTGTCGGGCGACAAGCTGTTCATCGCTTTCGAGAACACCATCGGGTCGGAACTGACGATCCGGCAGAACGGACAGGTCGAGGTCGGGCTGGGCGATCTCGAGGTCAACAACGGCCACAACCTGGTGCTGGCCGGCGGCGGCAGCGTCGTGGTGAACGGCACCACGCTGAACGTGCCCGACTATGTCTTCGCGCCGGACTACGAGCTGATGCCGCTGACCGAGCTGGCCGCCTTCATCGAGACCAACAGCCACCTGCCGGGCGTGCCCTCGGCGGCCGAGGTCAACGCCGGCGGTCTGAACCTGACCGAGATGCAGTTCGCGCTGCTGGAAAAGGTCGAAGAGCAGACGCTGTACATCCTTCAGTTGCAAGAGGCGCTGGCCGTGCAGCAGGCGCAGATCGACAGCCTGCAGGCTGCGCGCTAGGCCGGTCCGGCGGGACCGGCCCCAAAAGGTCCCGCCAAGGCCCCAAAGGTCCCGCCCGTTTCCTGAACAGTGTTTTGCCGGAAAGGTCTTTCCGCCGCGTCATTTGCTTTGCTATACCCGATCCAATTGATGCAATGGATCCCGCCCTTTCGGGGCGGATTAAAGCAGGGGAGACGGCGAAATGTCCTTTTACAGAGACTGTTCCGAACCAGTTGGCCAAAGGACGGGTGCCGCGCGGGCCAGCGCATCGGTCCCCCTGCTTGCTGCCGCCCTGTTCCTGGCGCCCGTCCTGCCGGCACAGGCGGACCAGGTGATCGCCGACGATCTGATCGTCGACGGATCGGCCTGTATCGGCTTTGACTGCGTCAACGGCGAAAGCTTCAGCTTCGATACGATCCGGCTGAAGGAGAACAACCTGCGGATCAAGTTCGACGACACCTCGGTCGCGGGGTCCTATCCGCGCAACGACTGGGAACTGACGATCAACGACAGCATCAACGGCGGCCAGTCGAAGTTCTCGATCACCGACGTCAGCGGCAACCGCGTCCCCTTCACCGTCGAGGCCGGCGCCCGGTCGCATTCGCTGTATGTCGACGACGGCGGCCGGATCGGCATCCGCACCTCGACCCCCTCGGTCGAGCTGCATGTCCTTGATGGCGACACGCCGACCCTGCGGCTGCAGCAGGACGGGTCGTCGGGCTTCGCGCCCCAGACCTGGGACCTGGCCGGCAACGAGACCAGCTTTTTCATCCGCGACGTGACCAACGGGTCGACCCTGCCGCTGCGGGTCTTCCCCGACAGCCCCAGCAACACGCTGACGGTGAACGACGGCAACGTCGGGGTGGGGCTGATCACCCCCGAGGACAACCTGCATATCTACGACAACGACGGCACCGCGACCCTGCGGCTGGACGACGGGTCGGCCGATGACGACATGCTGTTCACCCTGGCGGGCGACAAGCTGTTCATCACCTTCGCCGACACCATCGGGTCGGAACTGACGATCCGGCAGAACGGACAGGTCGAGGTCGGGCTGGGCGATCTCGAGGTCAACAACGGCCACGATCTGGTGCTGGCCGGCGGCGGCAGCGTCGTGGTGAACGGCACCACGCTGAACGTGCCCGACTATGTCTTTGCGCCGGACTACGAGCTGATGCCGCTGACCGAGCTTGCCGCCTTCATAGAGACCAACAGCCACCTTCCCGGCGTGCCCTCGGCGGCCGAGGTCGGCGTGGCGGGGCTGGACATGACGGCGATGCAGATGGCGCTGCTGGAGAAGGTCGAGGAACTGACGCTGTACACGCTGGACCAGCAAAAGGCGCTGGACGAGGTCCACGCCCTGCGCGCCCGGATCGACGAGCTGGAAGGCCTGCTGGCCACCCGCTGAGCGCGGGTCAGCTTTCGGGTCAGTTTTCGGGTCTGGCCGCCTGTTCGCCCCCCTGTTCCGCGGCGGCGGTCAGCCGCGCCAGCAGGTCCAGAAACCCCTGTTCGCCGCGGTCGCGGTCGTGCCAGTGCGCCGCCGTGCGTTTGTGACCCAGCGGGTTGTGGATCGCCGCCTGCCGGCGCAGGTCGTCCTCTGACGCGATGGTCACGCGCAGCCGGGTCGGGGTGCCGTCCGCCGCGCGGGCCCGGGCGGCGGCGATGTACTGGCCCACGGCGCGGGTCAGCAGGCCGGGGCCGGTCTTCAGCCAGATCGTTTCGTTCGACCGGCGCAGCAGGTCCTGCCGCGCCATCCGCGCCGCGAACAGGATGGCCGGGTGGCCCGGCGCGGCGGCCATCACGTTGTTGGCCAGCGCGCCGCTGACGCTTTCGCGGAACACCAGCAGACCGTCCGCCCCGTCCAGCAGCGCGGCCAGATCGCCGGTCAGCACGTCGTCGGCGTCGGCCCAGACCCCGCCATGCCGCGCCAGCATGCACAGCCGCAGGAAATCCGCCTCTTCCGCCGGGCGCTTGGCCATGCGGAACGCCTGCACCCATGTCGGGCCGAACTCGGCCCGCAGGATCTGCAGCGCGGTGCGGCGGTCGTACAGCCGGTGGGTATAGCCGGGCACCGCGCGCCAGCTGTCCGCGAAGGCCAGCACCTGCGGCGGCGCGGGGGTGGTGTTCCAGTACTGGTGGATCAGCGCCGGGATCGGGCCGGTGCCGTCGGTGGGGATCGGGATGTCGTCGGAATGCGTCTCTGTTACGGGCTTTTGCACCGGTTTCGGGACGTTTCCGGGGGCCGGGCGGGGCATCGGGTCGGACGCCTCGGCGGACACCATCATCTGCGCGAGGATAAAGGACCACGACGCCGCGCGCAGTTCCCGCGACAGCGTGTTGGCATCGGCATCGGCAAGGGCGGCCAGCCGCTCGGCGCCGAAATGCGACGCGGTCAGCTTCAGCTCGGTGAACTGCTGCGCGATCTGCGGCGGCCGCCAGCGCGCGCGCGGCCCCAGCGCCTGCACCGCGCGCATGTGCCGGTCCAGCCGTTCGACGCGGGGCAGGTCGGCGCGGGCGATCAGGTGCTGCATCAGGATCTGCATCGTGCGCTCGTCGGGCCGCGCCTGCGCCTCGACCTCGTCCAGCACCGGGTCGAGATCGGGCTGCGGCCCGCTGCCGGCATCGGCGGCGAAGATCCGCGCCTGCAGCCGCAGGGTGTCGAACGCGGGGCCGCGTGCCTCGGGCGCGTCCAGCAGCGCCGTGGCGCGGGCCAGTTCGCCGCCCTTGCGCAGGCCGATGAACAGGGTCTTGCGCAGGTGCAGCGAGTCAGGCCAGCGGCGCAGGCAGAACCGCAGATAGCGCAGCGCCAGCGGCCCCCGCTGCAGCGCGAACAGCGCGCGGGCGGTTTCGGACGCGTCCTCGGGGCTGCGCGCGCCGCGATCGCGGGCACAGTCCAGCGCCTTGGCCGCGTCGCCGTCCTGCAGATAGGCCTTCAGCAGGATCGCGCGCACCCGCTCGGGCCCCAGCACCCGCGCCAGCGCGGCGCTGGCGCGCTCGATCGGGGCCGCGTCGGGGGCATAGCTTAGGGTGCGGTGGAACAGATAGGCCAGCACCCGCGGATCGGGGGGCCGGTCCCCGGTTTCGAGCCACCCGGCCAGCACCGCGCTTTCCTTCCGGCTTTCGCCCAGCCGGGCGTACAGCCGCGCCAGTTGCAGCACCTCGGCAGGGGTCTGCACCGCGGATGTCTCCAACGGGTCCAGCGCGGCGCGGGCGGCGTCGGGGCCGACCTCGGCCAGTTCCAGCTGCGCCAGCCGCAGGCGGGGGCCGGGGCGGTCGGGCATCCGGGGCAGGGCGTCGCGCATCAGCGTCAGCGCCTCGGCGGTGCGGCCGCCGGTCTCCAGCATGTCGGCCAGCGCCAGCAGCGGGCGGGGGTCGGCGGGATGCGCCGCCACCAGCGCGCGGGCCAGGGTCTCGGCGTCGCCGCCGCGCCCCAGCGCAAGGAACAGCCGCAGCCGCAGCATCTGCAGCCGCAGCCCCGGCTGGTCGCGGTACAGCGCGTCCCCGGCGATCTCCAGCGCCTCGTCCTGGCTGTCGGCCCGCGCCATCAGCAGGGCGATCTCCAGCCGTTCGGCGTCGGCCTCGGTGGCGGCCGCCGCATCGCGCAGGTGCCGCTTGGCCCGCCGCCGCCGCCCCTCGGCCAGCGCCTGCCGCGCAAGGGCAAGCGGGGTCTGCGGTGTCGTGTCGTCGGAAGCGGTGGCAGGCATCGGCCCCTCGGGGGAAGTGGAAACGGGAACGGTCCGACCGTTCTGCCGTGGTCCGGGGGCAAGTGCAATGAAGCGCATCGCCCTTGCCGCCCGGCCCGGTCTTCCGACCTTGGGGTTTGCGTTTTCGCCGCCCCTTGCATATCGAACGATATGTCAGGGCAGCGATGGGGCGGCAGGAGACACGGATGACCACACGGGCGGCCGAAACCGAACAGGACCTGCCGTGCGATCGCGCGGGAACCGTCTCGATTTCGCAAAACAAGATCGGGATCGAGCTTTCCGCCGATTTCACCGCATCGCGCGGCGGCATCCAGATGCTGTTCCTGCGTCCGGCGCTGCGCAAGGCGCCCGCCGTCGCATTGTACCGCGACATGATCGCGAACTATGCCGAGCGGGTGCCGCACTGGCACATGTCCAGTCTCTATCAAAGCAATCCCGAACGCATCCTGCTGAAAAGCTTCCACGAGATCGCGACCCGGATTCCGGGGCCGAAGAACTCGATCTTCGCGGGGCAGAAGTTTTTCCTGATCGCGCACGAGCCCGAGGACGGGGTCGCCGAGTTCATCCACGCGGTCGCGCCCGACGTGCTGCTGGTGGTGGTCTGCGGCAACAAGTACGCGTCCAACCGCGCCGAGACGCTGCGCCGCGCCGACATGGCGATCGTGATCGACCCCGACGCGCCGGCGCAGGTGGCGGGCTGCAACCTGTTCCCGGTCGCCGACAGCAGCGATGTGGCGCCGCTGATCCGGGGCTGGATCGACGGCTGGTTCTATGGCCGCAACCCGTCGCTGGTGCCGATGTTCGGCAAGCCCGACGCGGTCACGCTGCTGCGCCGCCGGATCGAAGCCGAGCGCCCGGTGCAGCCGTCGCCGCTGGTGCTGCTGATGGGCCGCCACCGCCGCGACCCGGCCCTGCGCGAGGCGGGCCAGATCCGCGAGGCGCTCGCCGCCGAGGCCGAGGCGGGGTATATCTCGCTGGCGATGCGGCACCGCTACTGGGGCCTGCTGCAGAACCCCCGCATGGACGACACGCAAAAGCTGTCCTGGCTGCTGAAGGCCGGGATGCGGGCGCGGTTCATCGACCGGAGCGCGACATGATCCTGCACCTGACCAATTCCGCGATTTCCGGCGCCGCCGCGATGCTGGCCGATGCACAGCGCGCCGCCGGGCACGACGCCGCCTGCCTGCAGTTCGGCGCGCTGAAGCCCGAGATGATGCTGTTCTCGCCGGCCGCGATCCCGGTGAACCTGTCGCGCCCCGCCGGGCGCGAGATCCTGACCACGATGCTGGCGCGGGCCACGGTGGTGCATGTGCACAACTGGCTGCCGCGTCAGATCGAGAATCTGGTGCTGGAACATCTTGCCGCCACCGGCGCACAGCTGGTCTGGCAGCTGCATCAGGGCCAGCGCGAACACCCGGTCTATCTGGCCGACGCGCCCGAGCTGAAGTTCGACAAGAAGCTGGTGGTCGCGCATGGCTTCGCGCGCACCTACGACGACTTCATCGTGGTGCCGAACTGTCTCTATCGCCCGTCGATTCCGTCTTTGCCGCATGACGCGGCCTCGGAAGGCGGCAGCCTGCGGGTGCTGTATTCGCCCAGTTCGCGCACCGGCACCCGCTGGGGCGCCAAGCGCGACGAGTCCTTCGACAAGCTGATCGGGTTCATGGAACGCGCGCCGTTCCTGTCGCTGACGCTGGCCGAGGGGATCAACCCGATCGAGCTTCTGGCGCTGCGCACCCGGCACGACGTGACCATCGACGAGGTGGTGACCGGCGGCTTCCATCTGGTGTCCTACGAGGGGCTGTTCACCGGCAACGTGGTGATCAACAACGCCGACATCCTGTCGACGGACATCTTCTGCAGCGCGCTGCAGACCGCGGAACCGCCGCCCTTCCTGCAGGCCGGGTCCGACACGCTGTTCGACCTGCTGTACGACCTGGACCACGACCGGGCGCGGCTGGAACGGCAGAAGGCGGCGGGACGGGCCTATTTCGAGAAATACATGAACTGGCGTCGGATCGTGTCGATCTACGACGACATCTACGCGGCATGACGGCGGAGGCGGCAGAATGACGATTGTCCGGATCATCGGCAACGCGCCCACCGCGGCGGACGGCATGGACCCGAAGTTCAAGGGTGTCTACCTCGGCGTGAACTCGGCCCCGCTGCTGTTCAAGGCGCGCGGCATGCGCTGCGACCACCTGTGGATCCAGGACTGGCGCTTCATCGACGAGAAGGGACACATGTTCAAAGAGGCGGGCGTCGATCTGAACGACAGCCACCTTTACGTCTGTTCCTACTTCCGCCGCGCGCTGGTGCCCTACCGGCAGGTCAGCTTCGTGCGCTCGCTGGGGCGCGACGGGTTCTCGCTGCACCCCGACCGCGGCGTGTTCGAGGGCTATTCCGCCGCCTATGGCGCGCTGCAGCTGGCGCTGGGATGGAAGCCGAAGCGGGTCGAACTGTACGGCGTCGACTTCAGCTATTCGCTGGGGGCGAACCGGTTCTACCAGACCCGGGTCGGCTGGGACCTGGACCTGCATGTCCACGAGAAACAGATCATCGGAATGCAGAAGGCGAAGAAGCTGATCGAGGACAAGCTGGGCATAGAGGTTGCGTTCATGACGGACTCGCTGGTCAATACGCTGATCCCGATCGATACCTGAGCCGGGTGCCCGCATTGCCCGCGGGTCGTCGGAGAAACCGAGAAGAAAGAACGAGATGACGAAACCGAAACTGCTTCTGCATCCCGGCTCCTCGCAGGGGGGCAGCACCTGGATCCAGAACCTGTGCGGCCGCAATCCCGAGATCCTGGCGCAGCAGCATTTCCATTACCTGCACGATTTCCGCAAACTGCCGTTCGACGCGCTGGGGTCGGACGATCCGGCGCCGTTCCACGCCGCGCTGGACAGCTTCCTGGACCGCGACGCGCCCGAGGGCAGCACCGAGACGGTGTTCCTGTCGAACGAGAACGCGCTTGGCGACCCGATGCACGCGGGCGGGCTGTTCGCGATGGCGCCGGCGATGGCGCGCGACATGCTGCCCCTGTTCGACCGCTTCGACGCGGCGCAGGTGATCTACGTCTGGCGGCCGCTGGACCGGTTCCTGCTGTCCGCCTACAACCAGCGCAAGAAGCAGGGCAGCAAGATCACCTTCTCTGCCTATGCCGACACCGCCGCCGCGCGCGGCTATGACAGCCGCCACGTGATCGAGACGCTGCGCATCCTGTCCACCCGGGCGCAGGTCACGGTGATCGATTTCGAATTCCTCTCCGAGCGGCCCCGCCGGTTCGCGGCCGAGTTCTTCCGGCTGGCCGGTGTCGCGCTGCCCGAGGGGTTCGATTACGTGCAGGGCGGCCGCAACCCGTCGATCCGCCCCGAGGGGATCAAGATCCTGGAGCACGCGAAGGACTTTCTGGAACGCAAAGACTACATGGACCTGCGCAAGTTCGTGCAGGCGCGGTTCCCGAAGACCGGCTTTACCGACGAGGAACAGGGCTTTCTCGACGACTGGGCCGGACGCTGCGCCGCGAACGAGAAGACGCGGCTGGCCGAGCTGGGCAAGTTCGCCCGGCTGATCCGGGTGCCGCCGAAGACCTGAGGACCCCGATCCGGGAACAGACCCGCCGCACTGTGGCCCGGCGTTGCCTTGCGAAAGGCAATTCGCCGCCCGGTCCCCCCTGCGGCTTGACAGCACCGCGATTGCCGACCACCCCTTCCGCCGGGGCGGGAAGCAGCGAAAAGGAACAGGCGCCATGCGTATCGCGATGATCGGAACCGGGTATGTGGGGCTCGTGTCAGGGGTCTGCTTTTCGGACTTCGGCCACGAGGTGATCTGCGTCGACAAGAACCCGGCCAAGATCGAGATGCTCGAACGCGGCGAGGTGCCGATCTACGAGCCCGGCCTTGACGCGCTGATGGTCAAGAACGTCGAAGCGGGGCGGCTGACCTTCACCACCGACCTTGCCAAGGCCGTGGACGGCGCCGAGGCGGTGTTCATCGCGGTGGGCACCCCGACCCGGCGCGGCGACGGCCATGCCGACCTGACCTACGTGATGGCCGCCGCCGAGGAGATCGCGCAGAACCTCACCGGCTATGCGGTGATCGTCACCAAGTCGACGGTGCCGGTGGGCACCAACCGCAAGGTCAAGCAGGTGATGGCCAAGGCCAACCCCGAGGCCGATTTCGACGTGGCCTCGAACCCCGAGTTCCTGCGCGAAGGCGCGGCGATCGAGGATTTCATGAAGCCCGACCGCGTCGTGGTCGGCGTGCAGAACGAACGCGCCGCCGATGTCATGGCCGAGATCTACCGCCCGCTGTTCCTGCGCGAGTTCCCGATCGTCACCACCGATCTGGAATCGGCCGAGATGATCAAATACGCCGCCAACGCCTTCCTTGCGACGAAGATCACCTTCATCAACGAGATCGCCCGCCTGTGCGAGAAGGTCGGCGCCGACATCAAGCAGGTGTCGAAGGGCATGGGTCTGGACGGCCGGATCGGCAACAAGTTCCTGCACGCCGGTCCCGGCTATGGCGGGTCGTGCTTTCCCAAGGACACGATGGCGCTGGCCCGCACCGGGCAGGACTATGCCGCACCGATGCAGATCGTCGAGACCGTGATCAAGGTCAACGACGAGATCAAGCGGCGGATGATCGACAAGCTGCAGGACCTGCTGGGCGGGTCGTTCAACGGCAAGACGGTCGCGGTGTTCGGGGTGACCTTCAAACCCAACACCGACGACATGCGCGACGCGCCCGCGCTGACCATCGTGCCGGCGCTGGTGGGCGGCGGCGCGAAGGTGCGCACGGTCGATCCGCAGGGCAAGCGCGAGGGCGAGGCGCTGTTGCCGGGCGTGCAATGGGAAGAAGACCCCTACAAGGCGGCGCGCGGCGCCGACGCGGTGGTGATCCTGACCGAGTGGAACGAGTTCCGCGCGCTTGACCTGAAGCGTCTGGCGAAAAAGATGGAAACCCCGCGCATGGCCGACCTGCGCAACGTCTATTCGCTGCGCGACGCGAAACGCGCCGGGTTCGAGGCCTATGTCTCGGTCGGCCGCGACGAGCTGACGCCCGACGCGTAACGCGGCGAATGATCGGCCCGTAACTGGCCTTCCGGGCCGGTTGCGGGACGGGATGTCGCGCATTTTAAGCAAATTCATGGCCAGTTTCATCGGTGCCGGGGAACCGGGGGCCGGATTTGAAACCATCCTTAACGCGTGCCGTGCCAGCCTGCCCGTGGAACCGGGTTCGGCAGGGATATCGGACGCTTGGAACGCATCGCGCTATTGGCAACCGCCCCGGATGGGGGCTTTCCGACCGACCCGGTGGCGGGGTTGGAACTGCGGGCGGCGGGCGGCGGGCTGCTGTTGCAGGCGCGGACCGCGGGCGACGTGCTGCTGGGCAGCTGGCTGCAGGGCGGCGACGGCGCGGCCGCGGCGGGGCACTCGGCCGACGCGCCGGGCGACGCGCTGGGGCTGGATGCGCTGCGGGGGACGCTGGACGGGGTCCGCCACACGATCACCGACGACCAGCTGGCGCGGCTGATGCAGACCGGCGCCGCCGTGCTGCCGCTGGACGGCGGCACCGGGCAGGGCCTGCGGGTGCAGGCCGTGTGGATCGCGTCGAAGAACCTGCTGTTTCTGGAAACCCCGTCCGGCGGGCTGGCGCGGTTCGGCCTGTCCGACGCGCAGCTGGCGGGGACGGGCACGCTGTCGCTGACCCCCGACGCCAGCCTGGACACCGGCCCGCTGGACGACCTGCTGTACGCCCGGTCGGGCGGGCGCGACTGGCTGATCGGGGCCAGCGCCGCCGCCGACGACGTCCTCGTCTGGCGCATCGGCGGCGACGGCACCCTGACCGAGGCGGGCAGACTGCCGCCGGGGATCGGCGTCGGCGATCCGTCCGCCCTGCAGCTGGTGCGCGCGGACGGGCGCGATTTCCTTGTGGTGGCGGGCGCCGGGTCGGGCTCGCTCAGCGTGCTGGAGCTTGGCGGCGACGGGTCGCTGACCCTGACCGACCACGTCCTCGACGACCGGGTGCAGACCCGCTTTGCCGGGGCCCGCCTGCTGGACGCGGACACGCTGGACGACCGTCCCTATCTGCTGGCGGGCGGCGGCGACGACGGGGTCAGCCTGCTGACCGTGATCCCGGGCGGGCGGCTGGTGCACCTTGGTTCGGTCGCGGACAGCACCGACACCACGCTGGGCGGGCTGTCGGCGCTGGCGCTGGCGGCGGCGGGCGGCACGCTGCAACTGTTCGCCGCCTCGGAACGCGAACCCGGCGTGACCCAGCTGGCCTTCGACCCGGGACCCGCCGGGGGCGTTCAGGGCGGCAGCCCCGGCGCCGACGCGCTGGCGGGGGGCGCGCGGAACGACATCCTGTCGGGCGGGGCAGGGAACGACACGCTGAACGGGGCAGGGGGCGACGACATCCTGCTGGACGGCCCCGGCGCCGACCGGCTGCGCGGCGGTCCCGGCGCCGACCTGTTCGTGCTGACCCCGGACGGCGCCCGTGACACGATCGTCGATTTCGACCCGGCGGCCGACCGGCTGGACCTGTCGGATTTCCCGATGCTGCGGTCGATCGACCAGCTGGACATCGCCGTCACCGACACCGGCGCGGTGCTGACGTGGCGCGACGAAGAGGTGGTGCTGTACCGCGCCGGCGGCGGGGCGCTGTCGCGGGCGCAGCTGGCGGCGGCGGGCATCCTCGACCTCGACCGCCCGGCGCGGGGCATCATCACCGACGAACCGCCGCCGCTGATGGGCGGCACCGGGCCGGACCGCCTGCTGGCGACCAGCGCCGGGCAGGCGCTGTACGGCGAGGCGGGCGACGACATCCTGTCCAGCGTCGGAACCACCGTTCTGGACGGCGGCGCGGGCCGCGACCGGGCCGATTATTCCCACGTATCAGTCCCTGTTTATGGCGATCTTGCCCTGCTTGCCGTGACCGTCGGCGCCGACTGGCACGACACCCTGTCCTCGATCGAGGATCTGTGGGGCGGGGCGGGCGCCGACACGCTGCTGGGCGACAGCGCCGCGAACCGGCTGAGCGGCGGCGACGGGCACGACCTTTTGGACGGGCGCGACGGCGACGACACCCTGTGGGGCGGCCGCGACGACGACACGCTGCGGGGGGACAGGGGCGACGATACGCTGTGGGGCGACCGGCATCACGACCTGCTGGAGGGCGGCCGCCACCACGACGTGCTTGATGGCGGCAAGGGCGATGACACGCTGGAGGGGGGCAAGGGCGACGACACGCTCGAAGGCCGCTCGGGCAAGGACCGCCTGATGGGCCGGTCCGGCGTCGACAGTCTGGACGGCGGCAAGCACGACGATTTCGTCGATGGCGGCAAGGGCGACGACACGGTGCTGGGGGGCAAGGGCGACGATACCCTCGACGGCGGCAGCGGCCGGGACCTGATGGACGGCGGCAGCGGCCGCGACACCCTGATCGGCGGCAAGCACGATGACATCCTGATCGGCGACAAGCACGACGACGTGCTCGACGGCGGCAAGAACCACGACCTGCTGGACGGCGGCCGGCATCACGACGCGCTGGCGGGGGGCAAGGGCGACGACACGCTGCTGGGCGGCAAGGGCGACGATACCCTCGACGGCGGCAAGGGCGCCGACACGCTGGACGGGGGCCGGGGGCGCGACACGCTGACCGGCGGCAAGCACGCCGACACCTTCGTGTACCGCGAAGACGGCAGCGCCGACCGGATCACCGATTTCCGCCCCGGCGACGACCGGCTGCTGCTGGACCCCGGGCTGTGGAAGGGCACGCTGTCCCCGCGCGAGGTGGTGGACCGCCACGCCACCACCGGCGGCGGCGGGATCACGCTGGACTTCGGCGACGGCGACAGCCTGTGGCTGGACGGTGTCACCTCGTTCGGCGCGCTGGCGGGCAGTATCGAGTTTCTCTGACCCGGCGGATCAGGCCAGCCGGCGCAGCTCGTGCGGGTAGAAGCGCGTGAAATCGTCGTGGTAGCGGTCGATGATCTTCGCCAGCACCGGGCGCGGCAGGTCGGCGGCGATGTCGGGCTGGGCCCGGATGCGCACGTTGCGTGGCCACAGCGGCGGTATCCGCCGCCCCAGCCGCACCCGCACCTCATAACGGATGTGGTTCCAGTCGGGGACGATCGTCTCGACCCGGCCGACGAAATCCGGCAGCACCCGGCCGTCCAGCGTCAGGATCGAGCTTTGCGACCGGATATGGATGTTGCTGTTGTCATCGACGGTCTCGGCGACCCGGTCGACGAAGGCGGCGAAATCCATGCCCGGCGTCACCCCCATCTCGCGGAAGCGGGCCGGCAGCGGGCGGTCCGGGCGCCTTTCGAGAACCTTGTTGTTCCACGCCGAGTACAGCCGCGACACCGGGTTGCGCACGATGCTGAAGCACCACGGCCGGTCGGCCCCGGCCTGCAACAGCGCAAACTCCGCCGGGGTCAGGCAATGCGCGACCCCGGGCGGCTGGCCGGTCCAGAACCTGTCCTTGTTGGGCACAAGATTGGGCTCGGTCTCGGGGGCTTTGAAGCCGAACCGCCGGGCCAGCAGGTACCGGACCGAGGAATTCGCGGCCTTCGGCACCCGGCAATAGGCCAGCCCCAGCTGCGGCAGCACCAGATAATGCCGTTCGCGCGCCGGCGCCTGCGATGTCACCGGTTAGACCGTCAGGATGTCCGACAGCCCTGCCTTGCGGTCGGGATGAACGAACAGGAAGTTGCGGTCCCCCGCGCTGCGGGCCTGGTTCGCCTCGCCCGCGCCGCTGGTCGGCACGGTCTTCTGCTCGTCCTCGAGGATCAGGTGGCATTCATAGCCGAGATCCTCGAAGATCGCGAAAACCTCGCCCCGGCCCACGTCGCGGCGCAGGATCTCGCACAGGACGGTGGGCTTGGTGGCCGCCAGCGTCTGCGCCGCGCCGGTCAGCGCCAGCGCCTCGTGGCCCTCGACGTCGATCTTGATCAGGTCGACCTTTTCCTTGGCGCACAGCGTGTCGATCATCTCGGTCTGCAGCCACTTCTTGCGCGGCTTGCGGTTGGCCAGCTTCTTGTCCTTCAGCGACGCGCCCTTCGACATCATCTGCGGCCCGAGGTTCAGGTTGATCACGCTCCAGCCCGACCGGTCCGACACGCCGACGTTCTGACCCTTGATGATGCCGTTCATGCCGTTGGCCTGAATGTTGACCATCAGGCGGGCATAGATGAAATCGACCGCCTCGAAGGCGCGGATCCGCGCTTCCGGGTTGGCCCGCGCCGCGGCCAGCGCGAACAGGCCGACATGCGAGCCGATGTCCAGAATGGTCGAGGCCTTGCGGCACAGCTTCATCCACAAATCGAGGCTGTAGGGTTCTTCCTGAAAGCCGTCGATCCACAGATAGGCCAGCGCGGTCAGGTCGTCGTTGTTGCAAAACAGGCTGATCTGCTCGCCGCCCGGCAGCGGGATGTCGATGAACCCGTGATAGGGGTACTGCTTGCGATAGCCCTGCAGGTCCGCGAAGTCGGTCAGCCCCACCTTCTCGATCTGGTCAAGCGTTTCGCGGTTCCGCGCCTCGACGGTGTTGATTCGCATGCTGGGAAATCTCCGGTCAGACAATGGGCCGGATGGCTCTAGCAAGAAGCCCGGCCCTAGTCCATCGACCGGGCCCCGGATCATGGCCGGATCACAGGGTCATCAACCGGCGGTGGTATCTGCGCAGCAGAAGCAGGCCGAAGAAGGTGGTCACCAGCCCGATCGAAAGCACAAATGAAATCGACACATACGTGGCCTGGTAATAGGAAAAGAACCCGGTCCGCGACAGGCCGGTGATATGCACCAGCGGATTGTACCAGATCAGGTTGCGGGCGAACTCGGGCAGGTCCTCGTAGATGTAGATCACCGCCGACACGATCATCAGCGGCCGGGTGACCATGCCCCAGACCGATTTCCAGATCGGGTACATCTCGAACAGCAGGCAGTTCAGCGTGCCCAGCCCGAAGCCAAGGAAGGCGGCCAGCCCGAAGGCGATCAGCACCGGCACCACGTCCAGCAGCAGGCGGATCTCGTGGAACATGATCACGCCGGTCAGGATCAGGCAGCTGACCAGAAGCTGCGTCATCATCGACAGGATCAGCCGCGCCAGCAGCGCGTCCATGTAGGATACCGCCGGATAGACCAGCAGCCCCCGCGAATAGCGCAGCGCGTTCGAGGTGACCTGCTGGCAGTCGGTGTACATCCGGTACGGCAGGAAGCCGGTGGCGTAGAACAGCACGAAATCGGTGCCCAGCGACGGGGTGCGGAACAGCAGGCCGAACGCCATCGACAGCACGAAGATCATGCCCAGCGGTTCGAGGATCGCCCAGATATAGCCGCCCGGCGACCGGCCGTAGGTCGACGCCATTTCGCGCAGGATCAGCGCGGTGATGGTGCGCAGGTTCTGGAAACGGCGCTGCGGCCGCGCCTTCGGAAGCGCGGGCGGCGGGGCGGGGGGCAGGGTCTGCGCCATAGAGGCGGAGCTGTCTGTCATGCGGATCGCTGGAAACCGGGGCCGGGATGTGCCAAGCATAGGCAAATCGTTGTTCGCGGATTATATTGGGATATTCCGCAGACACCAGTGCCCGCAGTCACTGGCTCCCGGCGCGGCAGCAACGAACCGGGGCGATAGAACAAGAACCGGAGACACCCGAGCACCGTGCCCGACCACGTATCACGCCCCGCCCGACCCGCCTCGGCCGATCCGGAAACCGGACCCGAGAGCACACCGCAGGACACCCCCCGCAAAGGGCCCGCCCGCGCGGCGGACGCCGCGCCCGGCGGCCCGAAAACCAGTCCCGAACAAGGGCCGAACACGCCGGCGGGCGCCGGACAGGGTCCCGGACAGGGCCCCGGGAAAGGGCCCGGAAAGGGGCCGGGTAAAGGGGCCGGGCTGTCGGTCGTGCAGGGCGCCCCCGCGGCGTCCCCAACAGACGCCCCAGCAGACGCCGAGACCGCCGCGCCAAAGCCGAAGCAGAAAAAGCCGACGCCGGAACAGGACGTCGAGGCGCCCCGCCGCAAGCCCGCCGGGCGCGACGCGAACCTGCCCGCGCGCACCGACGGCAACAAGGTGCCGGCCAAGCGCCGCAAGGCGAAGGTGCCTGACCGGGTCGCCGACGCGGACGCCGAGATGACGCCGAAGCGCCCGGTGCCGCCGCCCGCCCTTGCGGCGCGGCCGCGCCCCCGGCACCGGGCGATCCTGCTGACCTTCCTGCTGTTCGTGGTGCTGCCCGTGGGCGTCGCCGCGTGGTACCTGTGGAACCGGGCCGAGGACCGCTATGCGTCAGAGCTGGGCTTCACCGTGCGTCAGGAAGAAGCCCCCTCGGCGGTCGATTTCCTGGGCGGGCTCAGCAACATGTCGACCTCGGGCGCATCCGACACCGAGGTGCTGTACAAGTTCATCCAAAGCCCCGAACTGGTCCAGAGCATCGACGCCGAACTGGACCTGCGCGGTCACTATTCCCAGCATTTCGACACCGATCCGGTGTTTTCCTACGACCCCTCGGGCACCATCGAGGACCTGACGGACTATTGGCGGCGCACCGTGCGGATCTCGTACGACCCGGGCACCGGGCTGATCGAGCTGCAGGTGCTGGCCTTCGATCCGCAGATGGCGCAGGACATCGGCAACCGGATCCTCGCGGAAAGCTCGCGGGTGATCAACGAGCTGAACGCCGTCGCCCGCGAGGACGCGATGCGCTATGCCCGCGAGGAACTGGAACTGGCGCAGGACGACCTGCGCACCGCGCGCGAGGAACTGACCGCGTTCCGGTCCACCACCCGCATCGTCGACCCCGGCGCCGACCTGCAGGGGCAGATGGGCCTGCTGACCACGCTGCAGCAGCAGCTGGCGCAGGCGCTGATCGAGCTGGACATGCTGAATTCCACCTCGACCGCGAACGACCCGCGCCGCACCCAGGCCGAGTTGCGCATCGACGTGATCCAGCGCCGCATCGACGAAGAGCGCGCCAAGTTCTCGGCCGATGGCGACGCCGACGGCGAGGGGCAGGACTATGCCTCGCTGGTGGCCGAGTTCGAGCGGCTGACGGTGGAACGCGAGTTCGCCGAACAGGCCTATACCTCGGCCCTGTCCGCCTATTCCGGCGCCCGCGCCGAGGCGGAACGCCAAAGCCGCTATCTTGCGCCCTACGTCCGCCCGACGCTGGCGGAACGGTCGCAGTACCCGCAGCGCGTCATCGTGCTGGCGCTGGTCGCGGCCTTCGCGCTGCTGGCCTGGGCGGTGCTGGTGCTGATCTATTACTCGCTGCGCGACCGCCAATAACGCGATGGCGGTGACGCGATGATCCGGCTTGAGAACCTGTCGATGGGGTTCCGGACCCGGCGCGGCTACAAGCAGCTGTTCCGCGATGTGAACCTGACGCTGCCGACCGGCCGGTCGGTCGCGCTTTTGGGGCGCAACGGGGCGGGCAAGTCGACGCTGCTGCAGATCATCGCCGGCTCGGTCGAACCGACCGGCGGCCGGGGGGTGTCGGATGGCACGATCTCGTGGCCGGTGGGCTTCGGCGGCAGCTTCAACAAGAACATGACCGGGGCGCAGAACATCCGCTTCATCGCCCGGGTCTACGGGGTCGACACCACGGAACTGCTGAACTTCGTCGCCGAGTTCGCCGAACTGGGCGCGCATTTCCACATGCCGGTGCGCAGCTATTCCTCGGGGATGAAATCGCGGCTGACCTTCGGCGCGTCGATGGGCATTCAGTTCGACACCTATCTTGTGGACGAGGTGACGGCGGTCGGCGACAAATCGTTCCGCGAACGCAGCGCCGAGGTGTTCAAGGCCCGGATGACCAACAGCAGCGCCATCGTGGTGTCGCACTCGATGGGGCAGATCAAACAGCTTTGTGACGCCGCCGTGGTGCTCGAGCGGGGCGAGATGACGTGGTACGAGGACGTCGAACGCGCGATCGCCGTACACGAGGGCAACATGGACGGCGACCAGGCCGCCTGAACCGCGGTTGCCGCCGCTTGCCCGGATCGGGGCGGTCGTATATACTTTCATGTATACATGAGAGGCGCCCGGATGATCGAAACCAAGATACGCAAGGTCGGCAACTCGGCCGTGATGACCCTGACCACCGAGATGCTGACCCTTCTTGACGCCAAAGAGGGCGATACCCTGTTCGTCGTGCGCGGCGATGACGGCAGCCTGAAGATCACGCCGCACGATCCCGCCGTCGCGGCCGCGCTGGCCGCCGCCGAAGTCGTGATGGACGAGAACCGCGACCTGCTTCAGGCTCTGGCTTGAGCGACCCGGTCTGGGTGCCGCTGGCCGCCGTCATCGCGATCCATGACCGGCAGATCTCGCGCCACGGCGGCGCGGCGGGCCTGCGCGACCGGGGCCTCTTGGAAACGGGCTGCGCGCGGGCGATGAACCTTGTCGCCGACGGGACGCCGCAACCGGCAGAGATCGCGGCGGCCTATGCCTTCGGCATCGCCAAGGCCCATGCCTTCGTCGACGGCAACAAGCGCACCGCCTTCGTCACCGCGCTGACCTTCCTGCGTCTCAACGGCCATGCCTTTCGCCCCGACCCGGTCGAGGGCGTGCGGATGATGGAGGATCTGGCCACCGGGGACGTCCCCGAGGCCGCGTTCGCCCGCTGGCTTGCCGCCGGGATGACACCGATCTGACGCGCGAAAATAGTCTCTAATCAAGCATATCCGGCGGCGGGATCCGGCGGCGCACCGCGACGGGGCGGGCGCGGAAGGCGGCGATCGCCTCTTCCACCTGCTCGGCCAGCCGCGTGGCGGGGCAGAACAGCGTGCCGGTCCACGCCGGGTCGGGCGCCGACGTCTGCAGCCGCAGCACCTGCGCCGTGTCGGCCACCAGCCCGCTTTTGCCGAACAGCCGGCGCATCGGCGGCACCAGCGGGTCCAGATAGCTTTCCACGTAATCCAGATACACCAGCGTCGGCACGCCCGCGCGCACCAGATCGACGGCGGCGGTCGAGGTGCAGGTGATCCCCGCCGCGGCCCGGTCCAGCACCGCGTCCATCGGGTCGGCGGTCAGCTTCAGGTTCGCCGGCAGGTCGCCCATCTCCTTCATCAGGGACGGATAGGGGTATTCCTCGCGGTGCAGGTGGCCGGTGTTCTCGTGCGGCAGGTGGCGCAGCTTCAGCCAGACGGTGCGGTCCGGGTCGGCGCGCGCGATGGCCGCCAGCATCCGCAGCAGGTGCAGCCGGGCGCGTTTCGTCGGCGGCGAGATCGCCTGCGCGAAGAAATACACGTCGCGCCGGTCCGCAAGATCGGCGGGCGGCTCGCCCGGCGTCAGGAAGGTCGGATGACCGAAGCCAAGGTACTGCGGCCCGGTGTCGGCGGTCTCGGAATGTTTGCGGTAACGGTCGATGTCGCCCTGCGGCACGACGAACACCGCGTCGGCGGCGTGCCGGTTGCCAAAGCCCCGCTCGGGGTCGAATTCCAGCCCGCCCTGAAACGCGATCACCGCCGGACGGTCCGCGCCATAACGGACGTGGGGCATCCGGATCATGTCGCGCAGCGCCGCGAACATGCGCGAGGTGACGATCGCGTCGAACTCGGCCAGCGGCGTCGCCTGCCGGAAGGCGTCGGTGTGCAGCAACACGTCGGGCCCGTTCGGCAGCACCGCGGTCAGCTGGCGATAGGACAGGTCGGAATCGTTGGTCACCCAGCCGGTGACCAGCGTGTGCCCCCGGTCCGCCAGCAGGTCGCGCATCCGCTGCACGAAGAACAGGGTGGAATCGTCGACGAAGGGCAGCAGGATCCGCGCGCCCGCCCCGGTTGTCGCCCCGTTGGACGCGTCGTTCATGTGCCGGTCTCCCGCTCGAACGCCGCCAGCGCGGTTTCCGCCGCCCGGTCGTGTGCGCGGTGTGCCGGGTTGCGGCGCCGGACCGAGGTTTCCGCCTCTTTCATCATCCGCCGGGCGGGCTGCAGCACGGGCGCGGCCAGCGGCCGGTTGCTCAGGCGGTACAGCCACAGCCCCACCGGGGTCCTGGCGAATTTTCGGACAAGGCTCATGGCGGTTCCGGGCATGGCTGCGGGTTGCGCCTGTCTACCCCATCCCGGGCCCGCGATGAAAGGGCAACGGCTTCCCAACGCAGGCAAATTCCCGTATCCCGTTCCGAAAAGGACAAAGGACGGGCAGGGCGCATGAGCACGGGTTCCACGGCGGCAGTCATCCTCGCGCGCGGCGGCTCCAAGGGGGTGCCGGGCAAGAACCTTCGCAAGGTCGGAGGCGTGTCGCTGGTCGGCCGTTCGGTGCGCGCGGCGCGGGCCGCGGTTTCGGTCGACGCGGGCGTCTGGGTCTCGACCGACGACGCCGCCATCGCCGCCGAAGCGCGGCTGCACGGCGCCGGCGTGATCGACCGCCCCGCCGAGATTGCCGGCGACACCGCCACCTCCGAGGCCGGCTGGCTGCACGCGATGGACGAGATCCGCGCGCGGCACCCCGGCCTGTCGCGGCTGGTGCTGTTGCAGTGCACCTCGCCCTTCACCACCGCCGGCGACATCGAGGCGGTGCTGTACGCGCAGGCCGACCAAGGCGCCGACTGTGCGCTATCGGTGGTGCCGGACCACGGATTCCTGTGGCGCAGAGACGAAAACGGCTTTGCCCGCGGCACCAACCACGACGAAACGCAGCAGCGGCAGCGGCGGCAGGATCTGGACCCCGTGTTCCGCGAATCCGGCGCGATCTATACCGTGAACACCGACGCCTTCGAACGGGTCGGCCGCCGCTTTTGCGGGTCGGTCGCGATGTGCGAGGTCGACCACCCGCCGTTCGAGATCGACAGCGCCGACGACCTTGCGCTGGCCACCGCCGTCGCGGTGCAGCGCGGCACCGGCGGCATCGACGCCGACCGGCTGAAGGGCATCCGCGCGGTGGTGATGGACTTCGACGGGGTGCACACCGACGACCTTGTCCACACCAACCAGGAAGGCACCGAAAGCGTGCGTACCTCGCGCGGGGACGGGCTGGGGCTGGAGATGCTGCGCAAGCGCACCGGCCTGACGCTGATGATCCTGTCGAAGGAAACCAACCCGGTGGTTCTGGCGCGGGCGCGCAAGCTGAAGATCGAGGCGTTCGGCGCGGTCGAGGACAAGGCCACCGCGCTGGCCAGCTGGTGTGCCAAGAAGGGCCTCGACGCGTCAGAGGTCCTGTATGTCGGCAACGACCTGAACGACGCGCCGGTGATGGCGGTGGCCGGGCTGGCCGCGTGCCCGTCCGACGCGCAACCGGCGATTCAGGCGGTGGCCGACTGGATCCTGCCGCTGCCCGGCGGCAAGGGCGCGCTGCGGTCGATGGCCGAACGGCTGCTCGAGGTGCACGGGACCGAGGCGGATCAGGGATGACCGACGCGCCCGTCACCGTGGTCGCGGGCAGCGGGCCGTCGCTTGCCGCCATCGACCCGGGCCGGGTTCTGGCCTCGGACCGGATCATCCGGGTCAACAACTTCTTCTTCGAGGACCGCTTCCATCTGGGCCGCCGGGTGGACCTGGCCTATGTCTCGGGCGACCCGCGCGTGGTGCCGTTCCTGTGCGCGACGCTGAAGAAGGCGCGCACCCAGTACGACCTGCGCGAATGGTCCGCCCCCGGCGGCCGGGTGGCCCGGATCGCGGGGCGCCACCTTGGGCGACTGCCCTATCGCCCGGTGCCGCCCCCCGACGCCGAGACGGCGGCCGAGATCGCCCGCCTGACCGACCGCTACGGGGTGAAACCGTCCAGCGGGGTGCAGGCGCTGTTGCTGGCGCAGGCGATGGGGGCGCGGCGGATCATCCTGGCCGGAATCGATCTCTATTCCGCGGAAAACCGCTATGTCTACACGCCCGGCCGCCACCAGCGCGACCTGCTGGGCGACGATCTCGGCAACCGCGCCTGGGACCTGCGGCTGCATCACCCCGACTTCGACCGGGCGCTGATCGGCTGGCTGGCGAACCGCCCCGGCCTGACCCTGTGGCGCGCCGCCGACGTGCCCGCCCTGAACGGGCTCTTGGACCTTGCGCCGGAACGCGACGGACCGCGGATCGTTGTGGAACCGAAAGAGCGGATCGAGGACTGGGCCGGCTGGGCCGGTCTGTACCCGATCCGCCTGCTGAAGATCCTGCGCCGCCTGCGCCGCTGGCAGCGCGGCCTGACCGGAGACCTGCCACGATGACCCAGACGCCCCTTGCCCATTCGGATCGTGTCCGCACCTGGCTGTGCGATCACGCGCTGCCTTTGTGGTCCACCGCCGGGATCGACCCCTCGGGCGCCGGCGCGTGGGAGGCGCTGGAGCATGACGCGACGCCGCAGACGACCCGCGACAAGCGGCTGCGGGTGATGCCCCGGCAGGCCTTCGTCTTCGCCTCGGCCCACGCGGCGGGGCAGGGGGATTACCTGACCCTCGCGCGGGACCTGTTCGGCTTTGCGATGACGCGCGGCTTCGACCCGGACACCGGCCATCTCGCCGCCCGCCTGTCGCCCGCGGGCAAGATCCTGAGCGCGCCGCACGACCTGTACGACATGGCCTTCATGCTGCTGGCCGCCGCCGCACTGGCCGAGGCGCGCGTCGACACCTCAAAGGATCTTGCGCGGCTGGAACAGTCTCTAAGCAGGCTCAAGGCGCCCCGTGGCTGGTTCGAGAACGCCGACCACAGCCTGCCGCGCCGGCAGAATCCGCACATGCACCTGTTCGAGGCCGCGACCGAGCTGTTCCGCGTCACCGGCGATCCGAAATGGCGCGCGGTGGCTGACGAATGCCTTGGCCTGTTCCGCGAGGTCTTCGTGCAGCCCGATGGCCGCGTGCTGGAGTTCTTCACCGAGGACTGGGCGCCGGTGACAGAAGGACAGGCGGTCGAGCCCGGCCACATGGCGGAATGGGTCTGGCTGCTGGACCGCTACGAAATGGCGACGGGGGAGGACATGGGCGTCGATACCGACGCGATGTTCGGCGCGGCGATCGCGGCGCGCGACGGCGCGGGGCTGCTGCCCGACAGTTTGCTGCCGCCTTCGGACAGCCGCCGCACGTGGCCGCAGACGGAACTGCTGAAGGCCTGTCTGGCCCGGCGTCGTCAGGGCAAGCCGGACCTGCTGCACCCCGACGCGGTGCTGGCGCCGATGTTCGCGGAATCCCTCGACACGCCGGTCCCCGGCGGCTGGTACGACAAACGCGGGCTGGACGGGCGGCTGCTGTCGTCGGACATGCCGTCCTCGACCTTCTACCACCTGCACGGTGCCTGCACGGCCTATCTGAACGCGGCGGACGCCTAGGGTCGCCCTACAGCAGGAAGTCCTGCTCGGTCACCCCGGTGGTGCCCTGCAGGACAAAGCGCATGTCCGAACTGCCGTCGCCGTCGGCATCGACATAGACCAGCGTGTCGCCGCCGGTCTCGGCGGTGCGGGTGCTGAGGCCGGTGCCGGTCAGCGCGCCGCCGATCTGCAGCGTCATGCCCGACGCCAGCGCCGACAGGTCCAGCCGGTCCGTGCCGGGCTCGAAATCTGTGATCACATCCTCGTCGCCGCCGATGACCGAGTCCGAAACAGTCTCGAACACGAAGATATCCGCGCCGACATTGCCGATCATGATATCGGCCCCGGACCCGCCGATCAGCGTGTCGTCCTGCGCCCCGCCCGACAGCGTGTCGTTCCCCGCGCCGCCCAGCAGCACGTCATACCCGTCGCCGCCCAGCAGCGCGTCGTCGCCGCTGCCGCCCAGCAGCGTGTCGCTGCCCGGCCCGCCGTCCAGCGTATCGTCGCCGGCGCCGCCGTGCATCCAGTCGCCGCCGCTGCCGCCCGACAGGACGTCGCGCCCGGCGTTGCCGTACAGCGTGTCGGCGCCGCTGCCGCCCTCCAGCGTGTCGTCGCCCACGTCCCCCACCAGATAGTCGGTGCCCTGAGCGCCCTTCAGCAGGTCGTCGCCGATGCCGCCGTACAGGATGTCTTTGCCGTCGTCGCCGCGCAGGGTGTCGTTGCCGAAACCGCCGAACAGGAAATCGTTGCCCGTGCCGCCCTCCAGCCGGTCGTCGCTGCGCTGGCCGTACAGCCGGTCGTTGCCGCCGCCGCCGGTGATCGTGTCGGCGCCGAACTTGCCGAGGATCTCGTTGTTGGCGTCGTTGCCGTCGATCGTGTCGTTGCCGGTGCCGCCGATCGCGTTCTCGATCAGCGACCGCGGGTCGTCCTGATACTGCAGCGCGTTATAGACGTTGCCCGCCGCATAGTAGCCATCGCCGAGGTTGGCCTGCTGCACCGCGCTGAACAGCGACGCGCCGCCGGGCGCAAGGTCGATCTGCACCCCGGTGGAATAGGCGCTGAGATCGTAGGTATCGGTGCCGCCGCCGTCCCAGACCGTGGTGAAGATCCGGTTCGCCCAGGCCGACAGCGCCACGCCGCCGTCGACCAGCGTGTCGCCCGAAGCAGGCGTCCAGGAATAGACCGTGTCGCCGCTGTTGGTGGTGAAATCCGCCCCGTACTTGTACTGCAGCGCCGCGATGTCGAGCATCATCCAGCTTTGCGCATAGCCCCATGTCTCGTTCGAGTAGCCGCCCACCATCGGATCGCCGGGGTAGGACTTGTAGGTCATCACCGAGTATTCCATCGCGTCCCATTCGGCGGGCAGGGCGCCGAAGTCGGTGGAATCGTGGCCGTGTTCCAGCCCCAGCGCGTGGCCCACCTCGTGGATCAGCGTCAGCCAGGTGTAGTTGCCGATGACGGGATTGCCGTAATCGTAGCCGCCGGCGGTGGTGAACCACACGTCCCCCGAGGCCGCGCCGGTGCCGGGGAAATAGCTCCATGCGGTGGTGTAGTTGTACGGGTCGCTGGTGGTCTGCGCGACGCGGATCGTCGCGCCGGTGCCGCTGGCGGCCGAGATCGACAGGTCGGTGAACCCCTCGACGGTAAAGCCGTCGCCGACCGGGCTTGCCCAGTCCGCGTCAAGGATCGCCGCAAGCGCCGACGCCATCGTGACGGTGACCGGAAAGAAGCCCGCCTGTTCGCCCGCACCATAGGTCCCGCCGTCATACTCCGACACGTTCGTGGGCGTGCTGTAGGTGATCGCGCCGCTCCACTGGCTGTCCTCGATGATGCCGTCGATCCGGGGGTCGCCGCTGGCCGCGGTCGAGGAGGTGCTGGTGTAGGTGCCGCTCATTGCGTCCGTCGTCCTGCCTGAAAAGTCCTGCGGGGCCTGCCCCGGCCCCGGTATGTTCCGCGTCTATGGTCCGCGTCTATGTTCCGTGTCGGGCCCGCCGCGGGACATGCCCCTGGACCCCTCCGGGTCTTGCCGCCCGGCTGCCCGCCCTAGTCCCGGGGCGGATCGGTCCTGTTGCGCAGCGCCGCCAGCCGGTCCCGCGCGGCGGCCGCCAGCGGGTGGCCCGGGTGCCGCGCCAGGAACAGGGTCCAGGCCGCCTCGGTGCCAAGCTCTGCCGCGCGGTCGAATTCCTCGCGGATCGCGATGTTGCCGTCGCGCGCCGTGTTGCCGTCCGGGGCTGGCCCGGGTCCGGTCTGCGCAAAGCCTTCCGTGGACATGTCCGATGCCGATTCTGGCGGCGATTCCGGCGGCGTCTCTGACGGCGATTCTGGCGGCGACCCCGCCATCAAGACGGTGCCGGACACCGCAAGCGGGTTTGCCAGAACGGCGATCAGAACGGCCACCAGAACCGCCGGAAGACGCAGCGTCTGTTTCATGGCGTTCGGATACACGGTTCCCAAAGGGAAATGCAGCCCCGAAACGCAGAGGTCACGGCTTTTTAACCTTTTTCCGCTCATCCAGGCGGATGGGGGCGTTACAGGATGAAATCGCCCGCTGTCACACCGGTGGTGCCCTGCAGGGTGACGCGCAGGTCGGACCCGCCGTCGCCGTCGGTATCGACGAAAACCATCGTGTCGCCGCCGCTTTCGGCGGTGCGGACGCTGGGGCCGGTGCCGGTCAGGCCGCCGCCGATCTGCAGCGTCATCCCCGACGCCAGCGCCTGCAGGTCCAGCAGGTCGATGCCGGTCTCGAAATCGGTGATCACGTCCTCGCCGGCGCCGATCGCGGAATCGCTGACCGCCGTGAACACGAACACGTCGGCGCCGCTGCCGCCGGTCAGCGTGTCGGCCTGCCCGCCGCCTTCCAGCGTGTCGCCTCCCGATCCGCCCGACAGCGCGTCATAGCCGTCGCCGCCTGTGATCACATCGGCGCCGCTGCCGCCCAGCAGCGTGTCGTTGCCCGCGTCGCCCGCGATCACGTCGGTGCCGCTGCCGCCGTGGATCCAGTCGCTGCCGGTGCCGCCGGACAGCTCGTCCTTGCCGCCGTTGCCATAGATCGTGTCGGCGCCGCCGCCGCCGAAGGCGGTGTCGTTGCCCACGTCGCCGACGATATAGTCGGTGCCGGCCCCGCCCTGCATCAGGTCGTCGCCGATGGCGCCGAACAGCAGGTCCTTGCCGTCGCCGCCCAGCAGCGTGTCGCTGCCATAGCCGCCGTACAGCCCGTCGTTGCCGCCGCCGCCGGCGATCTCGTCGTGGCCGCGCTGGCCATAGATCCGGTCGTCGCCAAGACCGCCGTCGATCGTGTCCTCGCCGAACTTGCCCAGGATCTCGTTCGCGGCGTCGTTGCCTTGGATCACGTCGCTGCCGGTGCCGCCGACCGCGTTCTCGATCAGCGCGCCGATGGCGATCGACAGGTTGCCGACCAGCCCGCCCACGTTCGAGAACACGCCCGACACCAGGCTAAGCGCCTGGTTCATCGCAAAGCCCGACAGGTCCACTGTGTCGGTGCCGCCCCCGTCCCAGATGCACAGCACCGGGTCGTCGTTGACGCTGAAATCGAAGATGCCGCCGACGGTGCAGTTGAAGCCGTAGACGCTGTCGCCCGTCTCGTGGTCGGTGTTGGCCCCGTACAGCTGCTGCAGCGCGAGGATGTCGAACAGCAGCAGCCCGTCGGCATAGCTCAGGAAGCTGTCGGTGGTGTTCGCCTCGTCGAAATAGCTCATCACCGTGTACTGCTGGCTGTCTTCGGCGAAGCGCGCGTGCTGGGCATAGGTGATCGTGACGCCGGGCCCCGCGTTGTAGTCGCCCGGGTGCGACAGGCCCATCGCGTGGCCGACCTCGTGCAGGATGGCAAAGCGGCCGAACCCGCCCGAGGGCAGCGAGGACTGGCTGACCGAGTTGTTGTTCAGCCAGACGTCCCCCGCAGCCGAGCCCGAGGCGGTCGAGCCGGGATAATAGGCATAGGCGCCGGCGCCGTCGGTGGTCGAGGTATAGGCGCCGAACAGCATGGTCGCGTCGTTCGAGGTGCCGCCGGGCGCCACCTGCGTGAAGGTCACGTCCGCCACCGCCGAATAGGCGGCCAGCACGTCGGCCACGGTCTCGGCCTGGGCAGAGGACAGGGTCTGAAAGGTGACGCTGTTGCCGCTGGCGTCGGTCGCCGGGCCGCTGGCGCGCAGGGCCCATGTGATGGTGGTCGGGGTGCCCGGGTCGCTGCTCCATGAGGTGTCAGAGCGCATCAGCCCCCCGGCCGCCATCTCGGCGTCATAGCTGGCGACGGTGCCCTCGGTGAAGGACACGCCGTAATCGCCGCCGGGCGAATCCGACCACGACTGGGCGTCGACATAGTAGGTGCCGGTATAGGCCGCGGTGAAGGTCAGGTTCGAGAACAGGAAGCCCGGATAGCCCGCGTCGTCGTTCTCATCCACCAGCGCGCCGCCGGAATCGCGCAGCCGCAGATAGGTGTCGTCGACCCCGTCATCCAGCGCACCGATCCCGGTCAGGCCGACGGTATAGGTCTGCCCCGCCTCGACCGAGATGGCGATCCAGTCGCTGTCGGCCGGGCTGTCCAGCGTGCCGCGGAACCAAGCGCCGGGCGCCAGCGCATAGCCGGTGCCGGTGCCCCCAAGGGCATCCGAGGTTTCCGTGAGATAGCTGCCCGAAGGGGCAGGAGAGGAACTCATGCGCGGCTCCCTAGCCATTACACCTGCGTGCCGTCGCGCGGGGGCCGGTCCCAAGGGGCGCCGCGGAGTTTACCGGCGCTTAACCCCCCGTTCAGGCCTCCGCGATACGATCACGGGACGGGGCGCATCGCGTGGGCGGCCGCGCAGGTCGGGACCCTGCCGCCACCGCGGGACGCATCCCCGGAAAACGGCGTGATTTATGCAGCCAGATACGGCGACAAGATGGCGAGCGACGAAAGAACTGGACCGATTTTACCGATCTTGGCCGCGGGGCCCGCGGCGGGGGCAGGTGCCGCTCCGGCGTCCGGTACAAAGCTTGGGGCAAAGCTTGGAACAGACGGCGGGGCCGGTCCGAACGCAGAACCGAACCCGCGCCCGGCTATGGGCCCGACGATGGACCCGGCGATGGGCCCAACGATGGACAACGGCCCCGCCGCACCGCCCGGATATACGGCAGGTTGTGTTCAAAATGCCCCAAACCCCGTCGGTTGCTTTCCGCCGATGCCTCAAAACGGTTCAAAAAGCGTTTGCGCGGTCCCTCGGGCCCGTTATCTTGCAGATGCAGAAATTGTCCTGTTACAGTCACTTGTACCGTTACAGACGTTTCCGGCCCCGCTGCGGGACGGGTCGGCCGCCGCCGGACCCGGGCCCGCATCACGCGCGACCGGCGAATGTCTTTCAAAAAAGAAACATCGCGGCCCCGAACCGCGAGCAGACCATGAGCATCACGGCCGCATGAAAATCCTGAACATCGTCAAGGCCATGCCGCGCAGGCAGAAACAGGTGATCATGCTTGGGATCGACCTGCTGCTGGTGCCCGCGGCGCTGTTTCTGACGCTGGGATTGCAACAGCAGGGCGCCACCGCCACCGGCGAACTGGCCCGCGCGGCGCCGATGCTGGGGCTGCTGATGGTGCTGGGCATGGCGCTGTCGCTGCTGATGGGGATCCCCAAGATCCAGCTGAAGGCCTACGACCTGTCCGGCATCGGCCGCACCGCCGTCTTCGCGATGGCGATGGGCTTTGCCGCCGGCGGGCTGGGGGCGGCGGCGGGGCTGGGCTATGCCTCGGGCGTCTACATCGTCTTCGGGCTGGTGTTCTTCCTGCTGTCGGCCGCCAGCCGGATGATCCTGCTGCAGATCCTGTGGGCGATCTATCGCGGCGACCGGCCGCGCCGCCGGGTGCTGATCTATGGCGCCGGCACCACCGGGGTGCAGCTGGCCTCGGCCCTGCGCACGCACGAAACGATCGAACCCGTCGCCTTCACCGACGACAACGCCGGCCTGCAGGGCATGACGATCCTCGGCCTGCCGGTCTATAAACCCGCCCGCGTCCCCGAGATCGTGCGCAAGCGCCGCATCGACCGGGTGCTGCTGGCGATGCCGTCCCTAAGCCTGCCGAAACAGACCCAGATCCTGCGCGAAATGGAAAAGCTGGGGGTCGAGGTTCAGGCGCTGCCGTCCTTCGCCCAGCTGATCGGCGAGGAAGAGCTGATCGACAAGCTGTCGCCGATCATGCCGGGCCATTTCCTGGGCCGCGAGAAGCTGGACGACCAGATGCAGGCGTCCGAAACCCATTACGCCGGGCGCACCGTTCTGGTGTCCGGGGCCGGCGGCTCGATCGGGTCCGAACTGTGCCGTCAGGTGCTGGCCTGCGGGCCGAAGCGGCTGGTGCTGTACGAACTGTCGGAACTGGCGCTGTACCAGATCGAGATGGAGCTGCAGCTGCTGGCGCAAGAGGCCGCGGCTGTATCGGGCGCCGGAACCGTCCCCGAGATCGTTCCGGTGCTGGGCTCTGTCACCGACGCCCGGCTGGTGCGCAAGACGCTGGGCGAGCAGGCGGTCGACGTGGTTCTGCACGCCGCCGCCTACAAGCACGTCCCGATGGTCGAGGCGAACCCGCTGGCCGGGCTTGCCAACAACGTGCTGGGCACCGCCACCCTCGCGCGCGAGGCGCAGGAAGCCGGGGTCGAACGGTTCGTGCTGATCTCGTCGGACAAGGCGGTGCGGCCCACCAACGTGATGGGCGCGTCGAAGCGGCTGGCGGAACTGGTGGTGCAGGACCTTGCCGCGCGGGCGAAGGGCACCGTCTTCGCGATGGTCCGCTTCGGCAACGTGCTGGGCTCGTCCGGCTCGGTGATCCCGCTGTTTCAGGAACAGATCGCCCGCGGCGGCCCGGTGACGCTGACCGACCCGCGGGTGACGCGCTATTTCATGACCGTGCAAGAGGCCGTGGGCCTTGTGCTGCAGGCGGGCGGTTTCGCCCGCGGCGGCGAGGTCTTCGTGCTGGACATGGGCGAGCCGGTGCTGATCGCCAAGCTGGCCCGCCAGATGATCGAGGCCTCGGGATACACGGTGCGCGACGCGCGCAACCCCGACGGCGACATCGAGATCCGGGTGACCGGCCTGCGCCCCGGCGAGAAGCTGCACGAGGAACTGATCATCGGCGAAGGCTTCCTGACTACCGCCCATGAAAAGATCTTCGCCGCGCGCGAAGCCCGGCTGTCCGAGATCGAGGTCGCCTCGGCCCTGCGCGGCCTGCGCGCGGCGGTGGCGGGCGCCGACGACGACGCGGCCCGCGCGCTGGTCGCCCGCTGGGTCGAAGGCTATGGCCCCGACCACAAGGACGGCGACGAGGCCAGCACCAGCTAGGGCCGCTTCCGGGCCGAAAACAGTCTCTGCGCGGGGCCTTCCCGGCCGCGCTTTGCGCCCTGATCCCGGGCTGCAACCCCTGTCCGCGCCGCTTTCCCGGTCGCATTAAGCAATCCTTCGTACCTGTCCCCTATGCCTTCGGCAGCGCGCGCCGATGCCCCGGAGGACCCGATGAACGAAGAGCTGCGGAAGCACCTTGCGGTGTTCGACATTGGCCCCGCCGAGATCGAGCTGCTGCGCGAGACGGGGAAGATCCTGCTGCCCTTCCTGGACGAGGTCGTCTCGGGCTTTTACGACACCGTCCGCGCCACCCCGGAGCTTGTCGCCTTCTTCGAGGACGACGCGATGATGGCCCACGCCCGCGCCGCCCAGACAAAGCACTGGACCCGGCTGCTGACCGCCGATTTCAGCGACGAACACCTTGCCTCGACCAAGCGGGTGGGGCTGGCGCACTGCCGCATCGGCCTGCCCTACGTGCAGTTCCTGCTGCACAGCGCGCAGGTCTTCGCCCGCATCCAGGCGATCCTGTTCCGCGAAAGCCGCGACCGCCTGATGGCGGGCGAGGTCGAGGCCGTCGATGCGATGCTCAGCCTGCTCAGCCGGGTGTTCCAGTTCGACGCCGAACTGGTGACCTCCGCCTATTTCGAGGCGATCCAGGCCGAACGCACCCGCGCCTTCGACATGCTGTCGGCGGGGCTGCAGCGGTTCGCCGAGCGTGACTTCTCGCAGCCGATCCCCTCCCCCGAGGAAAGCGGCTTTCCGAAGGAATACGACGGCCTGCGGCAGGACTATAACGCCGCCGCCGGGCAGCTGTGCGAGGTGATGGCGGTGATCGCCGGCACGGTCGAGGATCTGACCGGCTTCGCCGACGAGATCGCCCGCTCGACCGGCGATCTGGCGCAGCGCACCGAAAGCCAGGCCGCCACCCTGCAGGAAACCACGGCGGCGCTGCAGGTGATCACCCAAGGGGTGCGCGACACCGCCGAGGGCACCGCGCAGGCCGACCGCGCGGTGCAGGCCGCGAGCGAGGGCGCCCGGCAAGGCGGCGCCGTGGTGGTCGAGGCGACGCAGGCGATGAACGCGATCGAGGGATCGTCGGGCGAGATCGCGCGCAAGATCCGGGTGATCGACGACATCGCCTTCCAGACCAACCTGCTGGCGCTGAACGCCGGGGTCGAGGCGGCGCGCGCCGGCGACGCCGGGCGCGGCTTCGCCGTGGTCGCCTCGGAGGTGCGCGCGCTGGCGGTCCGCTCGGCCGAGGCCGCGAAAGAGATCGGCGACCTGATCAGCGCCAGTTCCGCCCATATCGAATCCGGGGTGTCCCGCGTCGGGCAGGTCGGCGGCGCGCTGGAAAAGATCGTCACGGATGTGGGCGTGGTGACCGGGCTGGTCACCGACATCTCGGCCAGTTCCCAGACCCAGGCCACCACCCTGGCCGAGATCAACGCCGCCGCGAACCAGCTGGACCAGGTGACCCAGCAGAACGCCGCGATGGCGCAGGAAACCACCGCCGCCAGCGAGGGCGTGCACCGCAACTCGCTGCGGCTGGGCGAACTGGTCGACAGCTTCCGCCTGTCCGACGTGCCGCCCACGCGACTGACGCCGAAACAGTCTCTGGACCAGGGAAATGCCGCGAAACCGGCCCGGCCCGCAGCGGCGGCGACAGCGGCGGGGGCGGCAGCGGGGGCAGGGGCAGGGGCAGCAGGCGCGGCGGCGCCGGTCTTCGACGCCGAGGGTTTTCAGGACTTCTGACGCACATACATCCCCGCGCACACACCCCATGCACACACCCCGGGCCAAAAACCCGGCCCCACCTTCCGCCGCAGCGCCCGCCATGCCATCAAGGACCGGCTGACCCCGTCTTGATCCCGCAGGCCCCATGCGCATCCTTCTTGTTCACCGCAATTTCCCCGGCCAGTTCCGCTATCTCGCCCCCGCCCTGATCAAGGCGGGCCACAAGGTCGGCGTGCTGACGTGGGAGGGCAACAAGAACCCCGACCAGCTGCCCGCCGCGCGCTATCGCCACGAGATGCAGCAGGGCAAGGGGCTGGGCGGCAGCTTTGCGCAATATGCCGACCTTGGCGCCACCGTGGCCCGGGCCGCCGACGTGCTGCGCGGGCGGGGAACCTCGCCCGACGTGGTGTTCGGCACGATCAGCTGGGGCGAGACCCTGTTCCTGCGCGAGGTCTGGCCCAAGGCCCGCCACCTTGGCTATGCAGAGTTCCTGTATGCCACCGAGGGGCGCGACACCGGCTTCGACCCCGAGTTCTCGTCCCCCGACCTGAACGGCCGGATCGCCACGATGGCCCGCCGCGCCCACCTGATGATGGCCGCGATGGATGCCGACGGGCTGCTGTGCCCGACGCGCTGGCAGGCTTCGACCTTTCCCGCCGAATTGCACCCGAAAATCACCGTCGGCCACGACGGGGTCGACACCGCCCGCATCGCCCCCGATCCCGCGGCGACCTATCAGGTCCCCGGCGGCCCGCTGCTGAAAGCCGGGGACGAGGTGCTGACCTTCGTGAACCGCAACCTCGAACCCTACCGCGGCTATCACACGCTGATGCGGGCGCTGCCCAAGGTGATGGCGGCGCGGCCCGACCTGCAGGTGGTGCTGGTCGGCGGCGAGGAACCCGGCTATGGCCCCGCGCCCTCGGACGGGCGGTCGTGGAAGCAGGTGTTCCTTGACGAGGTGAAGGACCGGCTGGACCTGTCACGGCTGCATTTCACTGGGCGGGTGCCCTATGACGACTTTCTGAAGATCCTGCAGGTGGGCCGCGCCCATGCCTATCTCAGCTATCCCTTCGTGCTGGGCTGGTCGATGATCGAGGCGATGGCGACCGGCGCCTGCGTCGTCGGCTCGCGCACCGCGCCGGTGGAAGAGGCGATCGAGGACGGGGTGACCGGCCATCTGGTGGATTTCTTCGACGTCGACGGCTGGTCCGACAAGCTGACCCGGGTGCTGTCCGACCCCGAGGCGCAGAAACCGATCCGCGCCGCCGCCCGACAGCACGCGATCGACGCCTACGACCTGAAAACCGTCTGCCTGCCAAAGCTGATGCGGTTCGTCGAAGGCCCGTAAGCCCCGCGATGTTTCGCGCGCGAAACATTTGAAGACAACATAAGACAGATTACCGGCTGTCCGGAACGCGCCCCAGCGCAAAGCCCAGCACGCCCCCCACGGTCCCCCCGTAGGCGTCTTTCAGACGGTGGCGGTTCTTCAGCGCGAAGGCCAGCCGCATCGGCCCCGCCAGCGGCCCGAACACGCGGCGCAGCACCGCCACCCGCGCCCGCAGCAGCACCGGATCGGACCAGTCGGTCCCGGTGCTGTCGTCCGGGTGGTCGCCGATGGCGATGGGCTCGAACCGCCCTTTCAGTCCCGCTTTCAGCGCATCGGTCAGGAACACGTACTCGTCCCCCAGCGGGTGCGGCGCGCCGATGCCGAAGCCGGTATCGAACCGCACCCCCGCCGCGCGCACCGGCGCCACCCGCAGCAGGATCTCGGGCGTCGCCGTCTTGGCCGTGTTCCACAATCGCAGCGAATGCCCCTGCCCCGCATAGCGCGCCGGCACCGGCCCGGTGCGTCGCCCGGTGACCACCGCCAGCGCCGGGTCGTCCCGCAGCACCGCCCACAGCCGGCGCACCCCGGCCAGATCCAGCGTCACGTCGTCATCGCCAAACAGCAAATACGGGGTCCGCGCCGCATCCAGCGCCGCGTTGCGGCTGGCGGCGACCCCCTGCCCGTCCAGCGGCAGCACGCGCACGTCGTCGCGGCCCCCGCACAAATCCGCATACAGGCCCTCTAACGAAGATGCAGCGCCAGGGCGCTGCACCAGGATGTCGTAGAAAACGGAAGGTTCGGGCCGCGGCAGGACGATCCCGTCGGCCCGCGCGCCCAGCGTCGAGATGCCGACGGTCAGTCCCGCAGCGAAACCGGGATCACTCGGCAACCAGATCCCCGTGCCGTTCCTTGACCCATTTCAGCTTGTCGCGCTGCACCTGCTCGACCGGCAGGATGTCCTGATCCTTGTTGGTCAGGGCAAGGTTCACGTTCTTCAGGTCACGGCACAGGCGGCGCATCCCGTCGGGTTCCAGGCTCGCGGCATGGTCGGTGCCCTTCCACGTGCGGTCGAGGGTGAAGTGGCGTTCGATGTGGCTGAACTTGCCCTTGCCTTCGGCCTGCTTCATCTGGCCCACGGCCAGCGCGGCGACGTCGGCGGCAATCCCCAGGTGGTGACCCGAGAAGCCGATGCCCTTCACGCGGGGGCCGTAGATATCCATCAGCTTGGCGATCTCGAACAGGCAGATGTCCTGGAAGGCCACCGGGTAGCCCGAGGTGCAGCTGTAGACCACAAGGTCCTGCGCCCGGCCGCGTTCCTCGTAGAACTCGACGAGGTTCTTGATCTCGTCCCCGGTCGACATCCCGGTCGAGACGTGAATCTCGCCCGCGTAATTCTCGCACAGGTAGCCCTGCAGTTCGAAATGCTGGTTGGTGGCCGAGGGGATCTTCAAAAGCGGCGGGTTCAGCGCCGACATTTCCTTGGCCGAGGTCAGGTCCCACACGCTGGTGGAATACTTGATCCCGTTGGTTTTGCACTCTTCGATCAGCTCGCGGTGCTGTTCGGTGTCGAATTCAAGAAACTCGCGGTGCGCGCCGTAGGTGTCGCCATAGGCGTTTTCCGGCACCGGGTGCGGACGGTCGTATTCCTCGGGCGTCAGCAGCTCGCGGTTGGTGCGCTTCTGGAACTTGGCGATGTCCGCCTTGCACACGCCGGCAGCGACGCGGATCAGCTCTTTGGCGATGTCCATATCGCCTTTGTGGTTGCAGCCGATTTCCGCGATCACCTGGACGGGTTCGAAAGGCGTGGTCATAACCAACTCCATACGTTAATTGGGCTTCATTGGCCTTGCTGCGGGCTTATCCGTGGCCGGAAACCAAGTCAAACCGGCAAGCCAGACCACCGGGAACACCCGTGCCGCCCACCGTTACCGTTATCACTCCGGTTTTCAATGCCTTGCAGACGCTGGAACGGACCGTCGCCTCGGTCCGCGGGCAGGACTTTGCCGACTGGGAGTTGCTTCTGAGCGACGACGGTTCCACCGACGGCAGTGTCGCGCTGGCCGACAGGCTGGCCGCCGGGGACCCCCGCATCCGGGTGTTGCGCTGCGAAACCAACGGCGGCGCCGCCCGCGCCCGCAACCGGGCGCTGGACGCCGCGCGCGGCCGCTACATCGCGTTTCTGGATTCCGACGACGAATGGGTGCCGCACAAGCTGTCGCGGCAGATCGGCTTCATGCAGGACACCGGCGCCGCCTTTACCTATGCCGGGTTCTGGCGGGTCCGCGACGGGCGCACCCGCCAGGTCGTCGTCCCCGCCTCTGTCAGCCATGCCCAGCTGCTGAACGGCAACGTGATCGGCTGCCTGACCGCGGTCTACGACAGCGACGCCCTGGGCCGGGTGCCGATGCCGGACCTGCGGATGCGCCAGGATTACGGCCTGTGGCTGCGGCTGCTGCGCCGGACCGACCGCGCCGTCGCGGTGCCGGAACCGCTGGGCTGGTACCATGTCCGGTCCAGTTCGCTTTCGGCGGGAAAACTTGCCGCGACCCGTGCAACCTGGCGCCTGTACCGTGACGTGGAAGAGCTGTCGCGACTTCGCGCCGCGCGCTGTCTGTTCCGCCACCTGTCCCGCCGTCTGCTCAACTAAGCCGTGTCTGTCATGGCCCGCCACGGCCAGTATTTTGTTGCTTCGGATCATATCGATAATGAAGTAACCGCCCGGCGCACTCTCGCCCGTCGCGAAAAACCGTGCCAGTAACACGTAAATATATCGTTGAATTGAGGGTTAACTTAGTTAAATACCTCTTATTGTCGCGACGGCATTTTGTTATTATTTGCCCACCACTCAAAACAAGGACCCCCAATGACGGAAATCATCGACGATATGGTCGGCGCAGGAGATGAAATTCTCACGCTGACCACAGAGATCGTGGCGGCTTATGCCGCGCGCAACCAGATGGCGCAAACCGACCTGCCCAACCTGATCCAGACCGTCCATTCCACGCTGGCCGGCCTGGCGGGAATGGCCCCCGAGGTCGAAGAGGAAGAACCCGTGGCCGAGGCCCCGCTTGTCCCCGCGGTGCCGATCGACGCGTCCGTCACTCAGGACGCGATCATCTGCCTGGAAGACGGCAAGTCGTTCAAGACGCTGAAGCGCCACCTGCGCACCGCCTACGACATGTCCCCCGAGGAATACCGCGAGCGTTGGGGCCTGTCGAAAGACTACCCGATGGTTGCCCCCAGCTACTCGGCGAAACGGGCGGAAACCGCCAAGAAGATCGGCCTGGGCCGCAAGCCCAAGAAGTAACGCGCACGGATGCACACGGATGCATGGGCCGGGACAGTCTCTCTGGCCGCTGCTCCGCATGAAAAGGCCCCGGCATCAGCCGGGGCCTTTCTCGTCTCGGCAAATGTTTCGCGCGCGAAACATTTGTCCTCAGCCCGTTCGCCCTCAGGCGTTGTCGCGGATCCAGTCCAGCAGCCGGCCGCACAGGGCATCCGACATCCCCTGCCCGTCCAGCACCAGCGACTGGCCGTCCCAGCGCGCATAGATCCCGGGCGCGATGCGGTTGCGCACCGCGTCGGACGGCAGCCCATCCTTCTGCGCCCTGTCCTTCGCGGCCTCGCGCGTTTGCGGCTCCGGCGGGCCCGCATCGGCCCGCTCGAACTCTGCCAGCATCTGTTCCAGTACCGCCTGTTCCCCGGCGGCGGTGTCGGGCGCCGCAGCGTCCAATGCGGCGCGCAGCGCCTCTTGCCGGGACGCACGACCGTCCAGCACCTTCGCCAGCGCCAGACCCAAACGTTCGCCGATGGCCGAGGGGAACCGCAGCAGTTCATCGGCGGCGTGGTAAAGTTCAAGGAACGACCGGATCTTCGACCGCTTCGCCCGGCTGGCCGAGGCGTACAGAGACAACAGCGCCTTCTTCTCGGTCTCGAACACGCCCTGTTCTACCGCCTTGGCCGCGACCCGGGCGCGTTCGTAGTAACTCAGACCGACGCGGATCTCGTTTTCCTCGACCATCGCGACATAGGCGTCGGCGGCCGTTTCGGGACGCCGCAGCACCGCCAGCACGGTGGCGAACCGGTCGTCGCCGGTCTCGGCCCGCAGCCGCCCCAGCGCGGTCAGCCGCCGCCAGCCCGAGATCAGGCCGAACCGCCCCTGCCCCAGATCGACCAGTTCCACCGGCGTCTGCTGGCCGCGCGCCCGCAGGCTTTCCATCAAGGCCTGCAATTCCTCGTCGTCGGAGACCAGCCGGTCGCGCACAAGGTAGCCCGTCTCGATCCGGTCCAGCGGCACCGCCTCGATCATCCGGCCCTGCGCCCGCGCCTCGCGCAGCGTGCCCGCCAGTTCCTCCAGCGCGGCAGAGGTCGACGCCTCGCTCGCGACCTGCGCGATGGGCGCCCGGCCCAGCGGCATGGATTTCGTCTCTAACGGTGCGCTTTGGGTCTCAAGATAGTCGCTTTGCGCCGGGCTCAGCCGTCTGCGTTTTGCCATGTCAGCCTCCGAAAATCCCTACCCTGCACCGAAGGGCGCAAAGTCCCGGTCAACGCACCGCGCGCTGCTTCTTCTCTTTGAAAATACCTCGGGGGAGTCACGCGACAGCGTGACGGGGGCAGCGCCCCCCTTCCCCCGCAAATGTTTCGCGCGCGAAACATTCACGCCACCGCCGTGGTGTCGCCGGCCTGCTGCGCCGCCAGTTCGTCGCGCCGCCAGATCCCGAACAGCAGCCGCTTGAAGGCGGCGTATGTCTCGTCGAACGCCTCGCGGCCGCGCACATAGGTCTCGCGGTTGAAGTCGCGGTAATCGGCCTCGTAGATCCCCGACACCTGCTCGCCCGCCTGCCCGATCAGCGCGGTGAAATCCTGCCGGTGCGGCGACAGCGTCTTGCCCAGATAGGCCTGCATCAGCCCCGCCAGTTCCGCCTGCTGCGCCCCGTCGTAC
>NZVC01000037.1 GCA_002701395.1 Maritimibacter sp.
TGCACCGAGGTGATCTCGCGCAGGCCGTTCTTGACCTCGCAATAGACCGGGATGTTCTCCATCGGGCCGGGACGGTACAGCGCCACGAGCGCGACGATGTCCTCGATACAGGTGGGTTTCATGCGCCGCAGCGCGTCCATCATGCCCGAGCTTTCCACCTGGAACACGGCGACCGTCTTGGCGCTGGAATACAGCTCGTAGGTCTTGGCATCGTCCAGCGGGATCGCGTTGATCTGGTTCTCGGCGCCCTCGAAGGGTTCGTAGATCTGCGATCCGTCCGGCCCGGTGTGCAGGTCGCGGCCCTGCCCGTGGATCAGGTCGATGGCGTTCTGAATCACCGTCAGCGTCTTCAGGCCGAGGAAGTCGAACTTCACCAGCCCCGCCTGTTCCACCCATTTCATATTGAACTGGGTGGCCGGCATGTCGGACCGCGGATCCTGATACAGCGGCACCAGCGCGTCCAGCGGCCTGTCGCCGATCACGACCCCTGCCGCGTGGGTCGAGGCGTTGCGAAGCAAGCCCTCGATCTGCTGGCCATAGGTCAGCAGCCGGTCGACGACCTCTTCCTCGCGCGCCGCCTCGCGCAGGCGCGGCTCGTCGATCAGCGCCTTCTCGATCGAAACCGGCTTCACGCCCTCGACCGGGATCATCTTGGACAGGCGATCCACCTGGAAGTAGGGCAGCTGCAAAACGCGGCCGACGTCGCGCACCGCCGCCTTGGACAGAAGCGCACCGAAGGTGATGATCTGGCCCACCTTGTCGCGGCCGTATTTCTCTTGCACGTAGCGGATCGTTTCTTCCCGCCGGTCCATGCAGAAGTCGATATCGAAGTCCGGCATCGACACCCGTTCCGGGTTCAGGAAGCGTTCGAACAGCAGCGAATAGCGCAGCGGATCAAGGTCGGTGATGGTCAGCGCGTAAGCCACAAGCGAGCCCGCGCCCGACCCCCGGCCGGGGCCGATGGGGATGCCGTTGTCCTTGGACCACTTGATGAAGTCGGCCACGATCAGGAAGTAGCCGGGGAACCCCATTCCCTCGATGATGCCCAGCTCGAAATCCAGCCGCTCTTGGTATTCCTCGGGCGTGACCGCGTGCGGGATGACGGCAAGCCGCGCCTGCAGCCCCTCGTTCGCCTGCCGCCGCAGTTCCTCGACCTCGTCGTCGGCGAACTTCGGCAGGATTGGCGCGCGCTTCTCGGCCTTGTAGGCGCAGCGTTTCGCGATCTCGACGGTGTTCTGCAGCGCCTCGGGCAGGTCTGCGAACAGCGCGGCCATCTCCGACGGGCTTTTGAAATAATGCTGCGGCGTCAGCCTGCGGCGCGGGTCCTGCTGGTCGACATAGGCGCCTTCCGAAATACAGATCAGCGCGTCGTGCGCCTCGTACATCTTCGACTTCGGGAAATAGACGTCGTTCGTCGCCACCAGCGGCAGCCCCAACGCATAGGCCATCTCGACATGGCCGCGCTCGNTCGCGCGCTCGGCCTCGGTCAGCGCGCCGTTCTCGCCCGGATGCCGCTGCAACTCGATATACAGCCGGTCCCCGAACGCACCCGCCAGCTTCTTCACCAGCGCCTCGGCCTTCGGCATCTGGCCGGCAGAGATCAATTTCCCCAGCGCCCCCTCGGGTCCGCCGGTCAGGCAGATGACCCCCTCGGAATGGGTGCATAGCTCCTCGACCGACACCTTCGGCAATTCGCCGTGGCTGTCGAGATACAGGCACGAGTTCAGCTTCATGAGGTTCATGTAGCCGGCCTCGTTCTGGGCCAGCAGGACCACCGGCGCGGGCGGGCGCGGCTTCTCGCCCGGCTGCACCGGGTCGTAGTCCACGTCGACCTGACACCCAAGGATCGGCTGCACCCCGGCACCGCTGGCCATCACCGAAAATTCCAGCGCACAGAACATGTTGTTCGTGTCGGTCACGGCGACGGCGGGCATCCCCGCATCGGCGCACAGACCGGCCAGCTTCTTCACGGGCACGGCGCCCTCCAGAAGCGAATACTCGGTGTGCAGGCGAAGATGGACGAAGCTGGGGGACTGGGTCATGCCGCCACGCTATCCTACAGATGGGCGGGGTGGAATCGTGAAATCGCATCCCCGCGCGAACCGGTCAACGGTGCCGCAGCGGCCCTGCTTCTTCTCTTTCAAAATACCTCGGGGGAGTCGCGGCACGCGACGGGGGCAGAGCCCCCTTTTTTCACCGCGCGGGCAACGCAGACCCGAACGCCGCCACCGTCAGTGGTCGATCTCGTAGCTGGTGACCCGGCCTTGAAAATAGGCGTCGTACACACCGCCCTCGACATAGCCGACCTCCCCTTCGGACGGGATTCGCCGGGTGCCGATCATGCGGTAGTTCCGGAAGTATCCGCGCCAGTCGCACAGGACAACGCCGCCGCCCGGCTGCAGCTTGGGGCGGTCTTTCGCGAAGAACTCGACGATGTCGCCCGCGCCGTCGAACCGGAAGCGCACCGAAACCGGGCCGCCAGCGGCCTCCAGCGTGGCCACCGCGTGGTGTTCGTCCTCCATCCGCCACGAGATCGACGGGTTGCCAAGGATCGCGTCCGGCGCCCACGGCAGTTCGGCCAGATAGCGCATCGCTTCGCCCCGATCCACGTCGGCGCCTTTCGCCTCGATGATCCGCACAAGGCCAAGGATCTGGACCCGCAGNCGCCCGGCCCCGTTCACGAAACTGTCCACCACGCGCACCTTGGTGGTGCCGCAGAACGGTCGCCAGCCTTCCCACACGAACCCCGGTTCGCCCGTCGCGATGGTCTGCCGCGCTTCAAGCCAGTACCACGGCCCGCCCGGTTCGCGCTGCAGTTCCGCCAGCTGGGTCAGGTGAACGCGCGCCGCGATGTCGTCGGCCGAGGCGTCGCATCGCTGGGCGAATTCGCGGACCCGAGGCGGCAGACGGTCGGCCACCGGAACCGGGCGCGTGCGGCCCAGTTTCGCTTCGAACCCGGCGACGAAGGCCCCGAAGCGCGCCCGCGCGACAAGCAGGGCAAGCAAAAGCGCCGCTGCGCCGATGCCGACGATGGTAAGCACGCCCATTCTGCCCGGTCTCTCCTGCTAGCCCCTGCCTGCCTGTCGTCGCGTGCGGGCGGGGCCGACACAAGGCAACCTGCACGCGTGGGCAACTTCTCGCGCAACCCCGGGTAATACAAGCCCGTGCAGGCAGACATCGCGCCCCTACCTCCGCCCATTTGCGCGGCAAATGCGCTGTTTAACGTCGTTATTGGCAGCCCCGTGACGTCATAATCCTGCGCAAGTGCTTGCCATTTGGGCAATCGACCGCTTTGCTGGCCAATGATCAGGGGGCGCCCGGCTTTCCGCCGCATCGGGTCTGGCGCTACGCGGGGCAACGACCTCGCGCGAACAGAAAGCGGTCACGGTACACGCATGGGCCAGCAGACGGGCCAGATCACGTTTCTCCTGAACGGAGACCCGGTCATTGCCAACGACATCTCTGCAACGACGACTTTGCTTGACTGGCTGCGTGAAGGACGCGGGCTGAAGGGCACCAAGGAAGGCTGCAACGAAGGCGACTGCGGCGCCTGCACGGTGATGGTCACCGATTCGGACGGCGCGCGGGCGGTGAATGCCTGCATCCTGTTCCTGCCGCAGCTTCACGGGAAGGCCGTGCGCACGGTCGAAGGCATCGCCGGACCCGACGGCGCGTTGCATCCGGTGCAGCAGGCGATGGTCGACCACCACGGCAGCCAGTGCGGGTTCTGCACGCCCGGGTTCATCGTCTCGATGGCCTGCGCGCACCTGAACGGGCGCACCGACCACGACGACGTGCTGGCTGGCAACCTGTGCCGCTGCACCGGCTACGCCCCCATCGTCCGCGCCGCCGAAGCCGCCGCGTCAGAGCCGGTTCCGGACTGGATGACCGAGGACCTGTCGAAGCTTGGCGCGCTGGCCGCGCCCGGCGGCGCCGTTGCGCTGCCCGCGTCGTCGGACGACCTTGCCACGTGGTACGCCGCGCACCCGGACGCGACGCTGGTGGGCGGCGCGACCGATGTGGGGCTGTGGGTGACCAAGGCGCTGCGCGATCTGGACGAGGTGGCGTTCCTGAACGGCGTGACGGATCTGAAGTTCATCGACATCGGGGCGGACGCGGTGAAGATCGGCGCCGTCACCTCGCTGACCGACGTCGGCGCGGCGATGGCCGACCTGCACCCGTCCTTCGCCGAGATGATCCGCCGCTACGGGTCAACGCAGGTGCGCAACGCGGCGACCATCGGCGGCAACATCGCCAACGGCTCGCCCATCGGCGACAGCCCGCCCGCGCTGATCGCGCTTGGCGCAACGCTGCATCTGCGCAAGGGCGACACCCGCCGCAGCCTGCCGCTGGAAGACTTCTTCATCGAGTACGGCAAGCAGGACCGCGCGAAGGGCGAGTTCGTCGAAGCCGTCAGCATCCCGCGCCAGCCGGACCGGCTGAAATGCTACAAGCTGTCGAAACGGTTCGATCAGGACATTTCCGCCGTCTGCGGCTGTTTCAAAATCACCGTCGAGGACGGAACCGTGACCGGCGCGCGCATCGCCTTCGGCGGCATGGCCGGCACACCGAAACGCGCCACCGCCGTCGAAGCGGCGATCACCGGCCAGCCCTGGACGCAGGAAACCGTGGACGCCGCCGCCGACGCATGGGCGCAGGATTTTACGCCGATGTCGGACATGCGCGCCTCGGCCGCGTACCGGCTGGAGACCGCGCGCAACATGCTGACGCGCTACTTCCTTGAAGACACCGGCGCGGGCGCCACCAGCGTGCTGGAGGTGTCGGCATGAGCGTCGCGAAACCGCTTCCGCACGATGCCGCCCGCCTGCACGTCACCGGTGCCGCGCGCTATGTCGACGACATCCCGGTGCCCGCCGGGTGCCTGTCGCTTGCGTTCGGCCTGTCCTCGGTCGCGCGAGGTCGGATCGTGGCGATGGACCTTGACCCCGTGCGCGCCGCACCCGGCGTCGTCGCCGTGCTGACCGCCGAGGACATTCCCGGCGACAACGACGTTTCCCCGTCGATCCACGACGAGCCGCTGCTGGCCGAGGGCGAGGTGTTCTATATCGGTCAGCCGGTCTTTGCCGTGGTCGCCGAAACGCATCTTGCCGCGCGAAAGGCCGCCCGGTTTGCGAAGATCGAGTATCAGGAACAGTCCCCCCTGCTGACCGTGGACGACGCGCTGGAGGCCGAAAGCTATTTCGAGGGCGGGCCGGTCACCTGGGCCATCGGCGACGTGGCGGCGGCGCTGGACGGCGCGGCGCATGTCATCGACGGCACGCTCGAGATGGGCGGGCAGGAACATTTCTACCTCGAAGGACAGGCCGCGCTGGCATTGCCGCAGGAAGGCGGCGACATGGTCGTGCACAGCTCGACCCAGCACCCGACCGAGATCCAGCACAAGGTGGCCGAGACGCTGGGCGTCCCGATGCACGCCGTGCGGGTCGAGACGCGGCGGATGGGCGGCGGGTTCGGCGGCAAGGAAAGCCAGGGCAACGCGCTGGCCTGCATCTGCGCCGTGGCGGCCGCCGCGACGGGCAAGCCCTGCAAGATGCGGTACGACCGCGACGACGACATGACGATCACCGGCAAGCGGCACGATTTCCGCATCGCCTATCGCGTGGGCTTCGACGGGGACGGGCGCATCGCCGGGGTGGATTTCACCCATTACGTCCGCTGCGGCTGGTCGATGGACCTGTCGCTGCCGGTGGCCGACCGGGCGATGCTGCATTCGGACAACGCGTATTTCCTGCCCGCCTGCCGGATCGTGAGCCACCGGCTGAAGACCAACACCCAGTCTGCCACCGCCTATCGCGGCTTTGGCGGGCCGCAGGGGATGCTGGGGATCGAGCGGGTGGTCGACCACGTCGCGCACGCTCTTGGCAAGGATCCTTTGGAGGTGCGCCGCGTCAACTACTACCGCGAGATGGCCGGTGTCGATGGGGGCTCTGCCCCCGCGCCTGCGGCGCCCCCCCGGGATATTTCCGGACAGAAGAAGGCCCCGGAGCTGGACGAAGCCGATCCGCATCGCGACATGGCCTCGCGCGGGTCGGCGGGCGCGGTGGACGAGGCGCCGGGCGGTCTTGCGGCGGACCCCGACGGGGTGCAGGTGACGCCCTATCACATGCCGGTCGAGGACTTCATCCTGCACGAGATGACCGACGCGCTGGTCACCGCTTCGGACTATCACGCGCGGCGCGCGGCGGTGGCCGAGTGGAACNCGANGAACCCGGTGCTGAAGCGCGGCATCGCGTTTGCGCCGGTGAAATTCGGGATCTCGTTCACGCTGACCCATCTGAACCAGGCCGGTGCGCTGGTGCATGTGTATCAGGACGGTTCGATCCACATGAACCACGGCGGCACCGAGATGGGACAGGGCCTGTTCCAGAAGGTGGCGCAGGTCGCGGCGGCGCGGTTCGGCGTGCCGCTGGAGATGGTGAAGATCACCGCAACGGACACCGGGAAGGTGCCGAACACCTCGGCCACAGCGGCGTCCTCGGGGTCGGACCTGAACGGGATGGCGGTGAAGATCGCCTGCGATACGATCCGCGACCGGATGGCGGAGTTTCTGGCCGAAGAGCATCAGGCCGCGGCGGCGGACGTCGTGTTCGCCGACGGGCAGGTCAGCGTCGGCGGCGCAAGCTACGCCTTCGCCGAGGCCGCGCAGAAGTGTTACGCCGGGCGGGTCGGGCTGTCGGCCACCGGGTTCTACAAGACGCCCAAGGTCACGTGGGACCGGTCGCAGGGGCGCGGGCGGCCGTTTTTCTATTTCGCCTACGGTGCCGCCGTGACCGAGGTGGTGATCGACACGCTGACCGGCGAGAACCGCATCCTGCGCGCGGATATCCTGCACGACGCCGGTGCCTCGCTGAACCCGGCGCTGGACATCGGACAGATCGAGGGCGGCTACGTGCAGGGCGCGGGCTGGCTGACCACCGAGGAACTGGTGTGGAACGACAAGGGGCTGCTGACCACGCATGCGCCGTCGACCTACAAGATCCCCGCCTGTTCCGACCGGCCCGGCGTGTTCAACGTGGCACTTTGGGACGGGGCGAACCGCGAGGATACGATTTATCGGTCGAAAGCGGTGGGCGAGCCCCCGTTCATGCTGGGGATCTCGGCGCTGATGGCGCTGTCGGACGCGGTGGCCTCCTGCGGTGCGGACTATCCGGCGCTGGACGCCCCGGCCACGGCCGAGCGGGTGCTGGCCGCCGTGAACCGGGTGCGCGGATGAGCTTCGACCGGGCCTCTGTCGCGGCTGCCGTCGCGCGGCATGGCCGCGTGGCGCGGGTCGTGGTGGCGGGGATCGAGGGATCCGCCCCGCGCGAGCCCGGGGCGGCGATGCTGGTCTGGGACGGCGGGCAGTCGGGCACCATCGGCGGCGGCGCGCTGGAATACGAGGCGGCGGCCGAGGCACGGGCGGCGCTGGCGGCGGGCCGCGATGCGGTGGCGCGCAAGCCGTTGGGGCCGGCGCTGGGGCAATGTTGCGGCGGCGCGGTCGTGCTGGTCTGCGAGTGCTGGGACGCGGCGCGGCTGGAGACCGTATCCGGCGCGGTCGTGCTGCGGCGGGTCGAGGGCGCGGCGGACGCACCGCTGCCGCTGAAACGCGCCGCGGTGAAGGCGCGGAACGCGGGCGCGCCGGTCGGCACGGAGTTCCGCAACGGCTGGCTGTTGGAGCCGGTGGCGCGGGCGTCGCGGGCGATCTGGATTTACGGCGCGGGCCACGTGGGCCGCGCGCTGGTCAGCGTGCTGGCGCCGCTGCCGGACCTGTCGGTGACATGGGTCGACACCGGGCCAGACCGGTTCCCCGATGACGTGCCGCAGGACGTCACCGTCCTGCCCGCCGCGAACCCCGCCGACGCGGTGCGGCTGGCGCCGGCAGAGGCCGAGCACCTTGTCCTGACCTATTCGCACGCGCTGGACCTGGAGATCTGTCACCGCCTGCTGGGCCACGGGTTCCGCGCGGCGGGGCTGATCGGATCGGCGACGAAATGGGCGCGGTTCCGGTCGCGGCTGGCGGCGCTGGGACACGCGCCGGAGCAGGTCGCGCGCATCCGCTGCCCGATCGGCGACCCGGCGCTGGGCAAGCATCCGCAGGCGATCGCGGTAGGCGTCGCGGCAGAGATCCTGAGCGCCGGCGTTTCGGCGCTGAACAGGCCGCACTACAGGGAGGACAGCGCGTGACGGACCCGCTTCTGAAGCTTGACGGCCTGACCAAGGCCTATCCCGGCGTGGTCGCAAACGACGGCGTGTCGTTCCAGATCATGCCCGGCGAGGTGCACGCCCTGCTGGGCGAGAACGGCGCGGGCAAGTCCACGCTGGTCAAGATGATCTACGGGCTGGTGAAGCCCGATGCCGGGCAGATGTCGATGAACGGTCAGAAATTCGAACCCGCCACGCCCCATGCCGCGCGTGCCTCTGGCGTCGCGATGGTGTTCCAGCATTTCTCATTGTTCGACGCGCTGAACGTGGCCGAGAACGTGGCGCTGGGGATGGAGAACCCGCCGAAGCCGCGCCAGCTGGCGCGCCGCATCCGCGAGGTGTCCGAGACATATGGCCTGCCGCTGGATCCCGACCGGCTGGTCGGCGACCTGTCGGCGGGCGAACGGCAGCGGGTCGAGATCATCCGTTGTCTGCTGCAGGACCCGAAGCTGCTGATCATGGACGAACCGACGAGCGTGCTGACGCCACAAGAGGTCGACATCCTGTTCGACACCCTGCGCCAGTTGCAGTCCGAGGGCACCTCGATCCTGTANATCAGCCACAAGCTGGAGGAGATCCGCGCGCTGTGCGACGAGGCGACGATCTTGCGGCTGGGCAAAGTGGTGGGCACCTGCGATCCCAAGGCGACCTCGGCCCGCGAAATGGCAGAACTGATGGTGGGCACGGCGCTGCACACCCCGTCGCGCGAGGTGAAAGAGCCGGGCGCGGTGGTGCTGGACCTGACCGACCTGTCGGTGAAATCCGCCAACCCGTTCGGGACATCGCTGAAGGGCGTTAACCTGACCGTGCGTGCGGGCGAGGTCGTGGGCATCGGCGGCGTCGCGGGCAACGGGCAGGACGAACTGCTGGCGGCGCTGTCGGGCGAGGCGCGGGTCGCGGACGCGGCAGTGACGCTGAACGGCCAGCCGATCGGCGGGCTGGGTCCGAACGCGCGGCGCAAGCTGGGTCTTCTGGCGGCGCCCGAGGAACGGCTGGGCCATGCCGCCGCGCCGGACATGTCGCTGACCGAGAACGCGCTGCTGACCGGGGCGGTGCGCGAGGGGCTGGTGTCGAACGGGTTCCTGAAATGGGCCGACGCGAAAAGCTTTGCCGAAATGATCATCGCGCAGTTCGACGTGCGGACGCCGGGGCCGGAGAACGCGGCGCGGTCGCTGTCGGGCGGCAACCTGCAGAAATTCGTCATCGGGCGCGAGATTTTGCAACGGCCCGTGTGCCTTGTGGTGAACCAGCCGACATGGGGCGTCGACGCCAGCGCGGCGGCGGCGATCCGGCAGGCGCTGTTGGACCTTGCCGAGAACGGCGCGGCGCTGGTGGTGATCAGTCAGGATCTGGACGAGTTGATGGAGATCTCGGACCGTTTCGCGGCGCTGAACGAAGGCCGCCTGTCCGAGCCGCGGTCGGCGAAGGGGCTGACGGTGGACGAGATCGGGCTGATGATGGGCGGCGCCCATGACCTGGAGGTGGGACATGCACATGGATGAAACCACGCCGGGGGCTCTGCCCCCGGGCCCCCGGGATATTTGCGGACCAAAGATGCAGGGGTGTCGCGCGTGATCCGGCTGGAGAAAAGACCGCAGCCGTCGAAAGCGTGGAGCTATGCGACCCCGCTTCTGGCGGTGCTGCTGACGATGGTGGCGGGGGGCGTGCTGTTCGCGATCCTCGGGAAGGATCCCCTGCTGGCGATCCGCACGATCTTCTGGGAGCCGCTGTTCGGTGAATTCGGCTGGTACTATCGCGGCCAGCTGCTGATCAAGGCGGGGCCGCTGGTGCTGATCGCCATTGGTCTGTCGCTGGGATTCCGGGCCGGGATCTGGAACATCGGCGCCGAGGGCCAGTACATCATGGGCGCGATCTTCGGCGCCGCCGTCGGGCTGGCGTTCTACCCGATGGAGGCGCGCTGGCTGATCTTTCCGCTGATGATCCTTGCGGGCGCCTTCGGCGGGTTCGTCTGGGCGATGATCCCGGCGCTTCTGAAGACCAAGTTCAACACCAACGAGATCCTCGTGTCGCTGCTGCTGGTCTACGTGGCCGAGCAGTTCCTTGCCTCGATGGCGCTGGGGCTGCTCAGGAACCCGGAAGGGTCCGGCTTTCCGGGCAGCCGCAACCTGCAACAGTATGCCTCTGCCGCGAACGGCGAGCTGATCGCGGGGTCGGGGCTGCACTGGGGCGGGGTCGCGGCGCTGATCGCGGTGATCCTTGCCTATATCCTGCTGAACCGGCACATGCTGGGGTTCCAAATCCGGGTCACCGGAGAAAGCCCTCGCGCCGCACGGTTCGCCGGCGTGAAGCCGAACCTGCTGGTCGTGGTCTGCATGGGCATCTCGGGCGGGCTGGCAGGGCTGGCCGGCATGTTCGAGGTGGCAGGCCCGGCCGGGCAGATTTCGATCGACTTCAACTCGGGCTACGGCTTCACCGCGATCATCGTCGCCTTCCTAGGGCGACTGCATCCGGTGGGAATCCTGCTGGCGGGGCTGCTGCTGGCGCTGACCTACATCGGCGGCGAGGCGGCGCAGGCGAACCTTGGCCTGCCCGCGGCGGCGATCCAGGCGTTCCAGGGGATGCTGCTGTTCTTCCTGCTGGCGGTGGACGTGCTGACGAACTTCCGGATGCGGATCGGCAAGGGAGAGATGGCGTGATGGCACATGTCGATTTGCATATTGCGGCAGAGGGGGGCGTCTGATGGACCTGTCCACGATCAACCCCGCGATCCTGCTGGCGTCGCTGATGATCGCCTCCACCCCGATCCTGCTGGCCGCCATCGGCGAGCTGGTGACCGAGAAGTCGGGGGTGCTGAACCTTGGCGTCGAGGGCATGATGATCACCGGCGCGATCTGCGGCTTCATCGCGGCGGTCGAGACCGGATCGCCCGCGCTGGGGTTCCTTGCCGCAGCCGCAGGGGGCGCGCTGCTGTCGATGACCTTCGGCGTGCTGACGCAGCTGTTCCTGTCGAACCAGGTCGCCACGGGACTAGCGCTGACGCTGTTCGGGCTGGGGCTGTCGTCGCTGATGGGGCAAAGCTATGTCGGGCTGAAGCCGCCGCCGGTGGGCGATATCAATTTCGGTCCGCTGGCCGATATCCCGTTTCTTGGCCGCGTGCTGTTCCAGCATGACGCGATGGTCTACGTTTCGATCCTGATCGTCGCCGCCGTATGGGCCTTTCTGAAGTTCACGCGCGGCGGGCTGATCCTGCGCGCTGTCGGCGAAAGCCACGGCGCCGCCCACGCGCTGGGCTACAAGGTGGTCGCCGTGCGGCTGGCCGCCATCGCCTTTGGCGGCGCCTGCGCCGGGCTGGGCGGCGCCTATCTGTCGCTGGTGCGCGTACCGCAATGGACCGAGGGCATGACCGCCGGCGCCGGCTGGATCGCGCTGGCGATCGTGGTGTTCGGCAGCTGGAAACCGTGGCGCGTCCTGATCGGTGCCTACCTGTTCGGCGGCGTCACCGTGCTGCAGCTGAACCTGCAGGCCGCAGGGGTCGAGGTGCCGGTCGAATACTTGTCGATGTCGCCATATCTGATAACGATTCTGGTGCTTGTCATCATGTCCTCGGGACGCGGCCGCGCGGCACTCAACGCGCCCGCGTCGCTGGGGCGCACATTCCACGCCTCGAGCTAGGGGCCTTAACGGCGGGCCGCAACAGGCCCGCAGACGACAGGGGAGAATATCCATGAAACGCAGAACGCTTCTGGCCAGCGGTGCCGCTGCCGCCACGCTTGGCCTGGTCCGGCCCGGCTTTGCCCAGAGCAGCCCGCTGAAGGTCGGCTTCATCTATGTCGGCCCGATCAACGACGGCGGCTGGACCCAGCACCATCACACCTCGGCGATGGAGATGAAGGAACACTTCGGCGACGCCATTGAACTGGTCTACCAAGAAAACGTGCCCGAGGGCGCCGATGCCGAACGCGCGATGACGCAGATGGCGCTGGGCGGCGCGGACATCATCTTTACCACCTCTTTCGGCTTCATGGACCCGACCGTGAACGTCGCCGCCAAGTTCCCGGACGTGAAGTTCGAGCACTGCACCGGCTACAAGACAGCCGACAACGTGGGCGTTTACTCGGCCCGTTTCTACGAGGGTCGCGCGGTGACAGGCTACCTTGCCGGCGCGATGACCAAGACCAACAAGATCGGCTACATCGGGTCCTTCCCGATCCCCGAGGTGATCCGCGGCATCAACTCGTCCTTCGTCCACGCCCGCAAGGCCAACCCCGAGGTCGAGATGAACGTCGTCTGGGTCTCGACGTGGTTCGACCCGGCGAAAGAAGCCGACGCGACGCAAGCTCTGCTGGACCAAGGCGTCGACGTGGTTCTGGCGCACACCGACTCGACCGCGCCGCTGGCCGTGTTGGAGAAAGCCGGCGCGCTGGGCTTCGGTCAGGCCGCCGACATGTACGAATACGCGCCCGAGCCGCGCATCTCGTCGATCATCGACAACTGGGCGCCCTACTATATCGAGCGCGTGCAGGCCGTCATGGACGAAGCATGGGCAAGCCAGAACAACTGGTGGGGTATCGGTGACGGCATGGTCGGCATCGGCGAGATCACCGGCCCGGTTCCGGACGACGTGAAGGCCGAGGCCGAAAAGATCCGCGACGACATCGCCGCCGGGTCCTATCACCCGTTCACCGGCCCGCTGAACAAGCAGGACGGGTCCGCGTGGCTGGCCGATGGCGAGGTTGCCGACGATGGCACGCTGGCCGGCATGAACTTCTACGTCGAGGGCATCACCGGCTCGATCCCCAGCTGATCCGGCCCCAGCTGATCCGGTGTCGGCGGCTCCGGTCCGCCGGGTGCTGTGACGCATGAAAACCGAAGGCGCCTTCGCACGGGTTGCGGAGGCGCCTTTGCTTTGGCGGGTCCGGGGCACCGCGCCCCGCGCTTGCCGCCTGCCCTGCCGCGCGGTACCCCTTGGTCAAAGGGAGGACAAGATGACACAACTCGCGACCGCCAACGGCGCACCGATATCGAAATTCTGCTTTGGCACCATGCAGTTCGGCGGAAAGGCCGACGAGGCGCAGTCGGCCGAGATGTTCGCCGCCTGCCGCGAGGCCGGGATCAACTTCTTCGACACGGCCTTTGGCTATACCGATGGGAAATCCGAGCGCTACCTTGGCAAACTGGCCGCGTCGGAACGCGAAAGCCTGTTCCTTGCCACCAAGTGCGCGCACCCGGCCCCGTCGACCCCGGCCAATATCATGGCCCAGTTCGAGGAAAGCATGGACCGGCTGGACATGGGCTATGTCGACCTGCTGTACCTGCACCGCTGGGACGATGGCACGCCGCTGGAAGATACCTTCGAAACGCTCGCCACACTGACCGAAAGCGGCCGCGTGCGCGAGATCGGGATTTCGAACTTCTCGGCGTGGCAGACGATGAAGGCACAGGCGGTGGCCCGCAGCTTCAGCCTGTCGATCGCGGCGCTGCAGCCGATGTACAACCTCGTGAAGCGGCAGGCCGAGGTCGAGATCCTGCCGATGGCCCTGTCCGAGAGCTTCTCGGTCTTCCCCTACTCGCCTTTGGGCGGCGGGCTGTTGACCGGCAAGTACGGCAAGGGCGACGGCGGACGGCTGGTCGATGACGCCATGTACAAGGCGCGCTACGCACAGGACTGGATGCACAACGCGGCCATAGCGCTGCAGGATCTGGGCGCCGAGCTGGGCGTGTCTCCGATCACGCTGGCTGTGGCTTGGGTCGCGCGCAATCCGGGCATCACCGCCCCGATCGTGTCCGGCCGCACGGTCGAGCAACTGCGCCCGTCGCTGGACGCGATGACATTCGACATGGACGACGCGCTATATGCCCGCATGTCCGCGCTGACGCCGACGCCGCCGCCCGCCACCGACCGGCTGGAAGAAGCCTGATCGCAAACCCGGGCCGCGCCCTGCGCGCAGTGCCAGCGTTGCAGCAACATCACCCGGCCCAATGCCCTTGGGCTGGTTGCTTGCCCGTGCGCCGTTTCTCCGTCACACCTTTGCGCAACGCATTTCTAACGGGCGCCCAGACGCCCGCCGCACCGGGAGCAATTGCATGAAAGCGACCAGAATTTCGGTCCTGACCTTCGCCGCCGCGCTTGTCGGGGCGCAGATTCCGGCACCGGCCGCCTTCGCCGGTCAGGGGACCTCGACCACCTATCTAAATGTCCGGTCCGGACCGGGTTCGGGCAACGCCGTCGTCGGCGGGCTGAACCCCGGCGACGTCGTCGAGATCCTGCGTTGCGATGCCGACGCATGGTGCCAGATCGCCGGGGCCGGGATGGAAGGCTGGGTCGCCTCGCGCTATCTGACGGCCGGGCCGGAGTATCCCGCCGTGAACCCGGGCTGCACGTGGGCGCTGGACGTCACCCTGCCCGAGCCGCAGTTCCGCGCCACCTGCCCGCCGGGCGTCGAACCGCCGCCCCCGCCGCCGCCGCCGGGCGACATTGCCTGCTTCTTCGCCGAGCCCAGCTTCGGCGGGACCCGCACCTGCCTTGACGTCGGCGACTTTGCCCGGCTGGACCCGGACCTGTCGGGCACCTTCAGTTCCGTCCAGATTTCGGGCGAGGCACGGGTGCGCCTGTGCACCGAACCCGACCTTGGCGGCGTCTGCATGGACTGGATGGAAAGCACGCTGGCGCTGGATCCCCGGCTGGACGACAGCGCCATGTCTGCCAAGGTGTACGTGGGCTACCTGCCCCCGCCCCCGCCGCCGCCGCCGGTCGTGCATTCGGAAGGGTCGGTAGAACTGACGCTGAATGGCCGGGCCGACCTTGATCAGGGCGACTCGGGCGCCGCCGGGGCCGACATCTGGTGGCGGCCGCAGGGCGGTGACAGCCAGGTCATCGTTCCGGTCAATGGCGCGCAGATGTCGCTGGCCGACGGCAGCGACCGCAGCCTGCATGACTGCCGGGCCGAAAGATTCGACGCCACGCCGATTGACGCAGCTTCGCTGACGGATGGGGCGGTGGTCTGCCTAAAGACCAACCTCGGGCGCGTCGCGCGGTTCTTGGTCGCGACCGAGGGCGGGTCGGCCCTGACGCTCGATTACGTGACCTGGGCGGAACAGTAGCCCCTAGCGTTGTGCAGCCTTGCCCGGATCGTCCGGGTGAGGCTCTACCCCGACCGGGTCCTTGTGGATCATCACGTCGGCGCGCGGATAGGCCGCGATGATGTCCCTGCGCAGCGAGGCCCCTATGGCATGGGCCGCGTCCAGCGTCTGGTTGCCGTCCAGTTCGATATGCAGGTTGACGAAGACCACCGACCCGGCGGTGCGTGTCTTCAGATCGTGGTAGCCGCGCACGCCGGGGTGACGGCTGGCAATCTCTTCGATGCCGGCCACCATCGACGGGTCCGCCGACCGGTCCATCAGCGCGTCCCACGCCCCTTTGCCGATACGCGCTGCGCCGATGGCCAGCATCGCCGCCGCGCCCAGCGCGACCACGCTGTCGACCTGCCCAAGGCCGAACCACTTCGAGGCCAGCAGCGCAAGGATCGCCCCGATCCCGGGAATAAGGTCGCCCAGATAATGCAGGCTGTCCGCCGCCACCACGCGGTTCCCGGTCTTGCGGATCACCCAGCGTTGCCACGCCACCAAAAGCAGGGTCAGCACGATGGACAACACCATGACGGCCATGCCCCAGCCTTCCTGTTCGATCGGACCCGGAGGGCCCGCCAGCAGGCGGCCGATCGCGGTCCACGCGATCAGCGCGGCTGAGGCAAGGATCACAACGGACTGCCCCAACGCGGCCAGATCCTCGGCCGAGCTGTGGCCGAACGCATGGTCGTCGTCCGCCGGTCGCGCGGCATAGGCGATGGCCGCCAGCCCGCCCAGCGACACCATCAGGTCCAGCGCGCTGTCGGCAAGGCTTGCCGCGATCGCCAGCGAAGACGTGGCCCCCAGCGCCCACAGCTTTGCCAGCACCAGCACGAAGGCCACCGACGACGACATAAGTCCCGCCGACAGGTTCAGCTTGAGATCGGTCTTGTCGGTCATCGCCGCGTCCGGATTCGGAATGTGAGGACCCTGAATGTCAGAACCGGACCGCTGCGCCAAGCCAAGATCCGCCCGGACAGACCGGTTTCAGAGCATCGCCTTGTCGCGGATGCGGGCCCACGCGCGCGCTGCAAAGTCCGGCTTTTCCGGTTCAAGGCACATCCGGTCAAGGTGCCAGTACAGGTACTTCTCGAACGGAAACGTTGCCATCGTCTCGCGCCCTTGCAGCAGCGCGTCGCGCAGGTCGTCTTCGGTCTTCGGCGTCAGCGTCGCGTGCCAGAAATCCGATTTGCCGCAGGTCACGACGCATTTCTTCTGCATCAGCGCCTCGAACCCCGCGGACGAATTCTGCGTCACCACCACATCGCTGGCCCCGGCAAGGTCGTGCACCGACGCGTCGCTGACGACGACGTTGCGATAGCCCGCCGCCATATCCTCTAGCCCCCGGCGAAGCGCCCTTGGCGTGTCGGGATGCGGTTTGACATACACGCGACGGCTGCCCGCCGTCGTGGCGGCGACGCGCACCATCTGTTCGGTCGTCAGGTGATGCAGCCGGTCGCCGGTGCGTTCGATCAACTGGCAGAACACGACCGCCGCCGCAGGGTCCGGCAGGCTTGCGTCGCGCGCCGGCTGGGGCCGCTTCGACACGTTCTCGCGCAGCATGTAGCCGGTGACACCGTTGAAGAAATACTCGGCCTTCTCGCCATCCACCTCGTCTGCCGAGAAGCGCGCGAACCGGATCGAGGAATGTGCCCCGCTGCCCACCTCGTCGAGATACCAGAAGCCCCAAAGATGCCCCGGCGCCGCGTGCAAACGGTTCGGACCGTAGCCCGGCGCACCGCCGACCATGACGTGAACGTGTTCCTGCCCCAGCAGCAATTGCGACGTCGCCCCACCCGCGCTGACCACCCGGGTGGTCAAACCGCGCGCGGTCGCCTGCCGCATCAACTTGGTGAAGAACACATGCGCCCCGGCTTCGATAGACCGCGCCCAGTCGCCTTCGGCGTGGATCACCAGCGTATGCGGCCCGTCTGATCCAAGACGCGCGAACCCGGCGGTGCGGAACGCCTCCACCGTCAGTCCCCGAGGTCTTCCGCGTAAACGCCCCACAGCGAGGCCGCCTCGACCCAGCCGCGATATCCGCCAGCGTTGATCCGGCACCAGCCCGCCGCGCATTCGTCCAGCCGCGCGACCACGCCCAGTTCCAACTGCGCGTTCATCGGCGCGTTGGGGTCGGGCTTCATCAACAGGGGCAGCATGTCGCGTTCAACCAGCACAGTGCGCGTGCCGGACAACAGCGAGTAATGCACCCAGCCGCCAGCGCCGTCCCGGTCCACGACCCGGCGCCAGTGGCCGAATTCGGCCACCACCTGCAACGGCATATGGCGGCGTTTCAGAACCCAGTCGATCCGATGGCTAAGCGACGGACCGCGCCGCACGTTGCCCTCGCTTGCCTTCAGCGAAACGAACCGCGGCATCGGCAGGTTCGTCACCGGCCCCCGCTCTTGCGCGGTGGCGGTCATCGCCGAGATGACCAACGCGCACGTCATCGCAACGGCAAACGCCGCTGCGGTCACACCTGTTCTGATGCGTTTCATCGGTGCCCTACCCGAAACCATGTCCTGCTCGTGGGCGCGTGTCGCCCAATCCGTCGCGGGCCGTTCTTGTTCAAGCGGTTGTGCCCTGCGCCGGTTGCTGTAACTCTGATCCCAGCGCAGTTCAAAGGAAAGTACGGGAGGCACGCCGATGGTCCGAGAGCGCCTGAGTGTTGTCGTTACGCGACGGTTGCCCGAGGTGGTGGAAACCCGGATGACAGAGCTGTTCGACGTCGAGCTACGGGACGACGACAGGCCCTTCACCCGCGAGGAACTGGCCGATGCCATGCGGCGCAGCGACGTTCTGGTGCCGACGATCACNGACAACATTGATCAGGCGCTGCTGGCGCAGGCGGGCGACAAGCTGAAGCTGATCGCCAACTTCGGCGCGGGGGTCGATCACATCGACGTGCAGACGGCCCGCCAGCGCGGCATCCTCGTGTCGAACACCCCCGGCGTCCTGACCGAGGACACGGCCGACATGACGATGGCGCTGATTCTCGCCGTCACCCGCCGGATACCCGAAGGGCTGGCCGTCATGCAGGCGGGCACATGGGGCGGCTGGTCGCCCACCGCCTTTCTGGGCGGGCGGGTCGGTGGCCGACGGCTGGGTATCCTTGGGATGGGCCGGATCGGGCAGGCCGTGGCGCGGCGCGCCCGCGCGTTCGGGATGCAGATCCACTATCACAACCGCCGCCGCCTTCACGACGACATCGAGGAAGAGCTGGAAGCGACCTATTGGGACAGCCTCGACCAGATGGTCAGCCGGATGGACGTGATCTCGGTNAACTGCCCGCACACGCCGTCCACCTTCCACCTGATGAACGCGCGGCGGCTGAAGTTGATGAAACCCGGCGCGGTGATCGTGAACACGTCGCGCGGCGAGGTGATCGACGAGAACGCCCTGACCCGAATGCTGCGCGCCGGCGAACTGGCGGGCGCCGGGCTGGACGTGTTCCAGCGCGGGGTCGAGGTGAACCCGCGCCTGCGCGAGCTGANCAACGTGGTCCTGCTGCCGCACATGGGCTCTGCCACGCGCGAGGGGCGCGCCGAAACCGGCGAGAAGGTGATCATCAACATAAAGACTTTCGCCGACGGACACCGGCCACCGGATCTTGTCCTGCCGTCGATGGTCTGACCCGGCGTGGCGCGCTTTGCCCGCATCATCCTGTTCCTGCTGGCGGGAATTCTGTGCCTTGGGCTTGCGACCACGCCACGCGTGAACCCCGCCGTCGGCGTGACCGAACGGTTCAACCGTGACGTGGCGCTGGCCAGCAGCGCGACGTACATCTCGCTGCGCGCGATCAACGCCGCGCTTTCGGCGGTGCAAGAGGTCGAGGTTGGCGCGTCGTTCGGCGCGTCCGGCAGCCTTCAGCCGCTGAAGTGGCTTGAACCGGTGGACGACACGGTTGAACGGGTGTCCGACCTGATTTTCGTCGTCGCACTGGTGAACGGCGTGCTGTCTTTGGCGATCGGTCCGCTTGCCTCGATCGGNTTCTTCCTGCTGGCGGTGGGCCTGATCGGCCGGTGCGGGTGCGAGACCCGGCATGCCGGCTGGGCCGCCGCCCCCGGCAGCATGAGGCGCACACTTGCCGGGTGCGGCACGCTGGGCTTCGCGCTGGCTGTGGCGCTGCCGGTTGCGGTCGCGTTGGGCGCTTGGGCGGGCGAGGTGCTGACCGCCGCCGACTGGGCCGAGGCCAGCGCCACCATCGCGGCGATTGCCGACGACGCACGCGCGATGATCGGCGAGCCAGACGCCGCGGGCGACGACCGCGGATGGCGCGAGACGCTGGGCGCCTACATGAACGCGGGCGCGACCTTCTGGGAAGAGGCGGATTCGCTGCTGCTGGCGTCGCTGACGCTGGGCGGGATTTTCCTGTTGCGAATGGTCGTGCTGCCCGCGGTGATCTTCGTCGCGTTCCTGTACCTTCTGCGACAGTGGCGGCCAGGAGGCGGGCCGTTCTAGCGCCGCGCGCCCCCTGCGGGACCCGGCAGGGTGGACAGCCGCGACGTCCCGCGCCACTCTGACCCCAGAGTTTCAGGATTTTCGTTCGCGCCCATGCCATTGCCCACCGCCTTGCCTGCTTTCGCACCAGTCCGGGACCGTCCCTGAACGATGCGGCGTCTTCCCGTCCTTCTATTGTTGCTTGCGCTCGCCGCCTGCACACGCCCGCTGGCCCCGGGCGAGAAGGCGCTGGCCGAGGACATGTTCGGCCCGACCATCGACACCTCGCGCATCCGCGTGACGGAAGGTCTGGGGCTGAAGCCGCTGCCGCGTCCGAAACCGCTGCCCCCCACGGGCGGCAAGATCGAACGGCGGCCGGGCCTGTGCGACCGCACCGCGCCCGACACCGGCCCGCCCGAGCCGCCACCGGCCTTTGCCGTCTACGACCGCATCCACATGATGCCAGAGTTCTACCACGCCGAGATCATGCCCGGCTGGCCCAAGCGCCTGCGCATCCCCGAGGTCCTGATCTTCTCGCACGAGCTGGTCCACGTCTGGCAATGGCAGAACCGCAAGCGCACGGGCTACTTTCCCGCGCGCGCGGCGCTGGAAAGCCTGACCAACAAGGACCCGTATTTCTATGTTCCCGACAACGAAAGCCAGTTTCTAGCCTACGGGTTCGAGCAGCAGGCCGCGCTGTTCGAGGACTATATGTGCTACCTGATCTTCGACCCCGAAGCCCCGCGCCGGGCCGAAATCCGGAAGATCCTTGCGCCCTATTTCACGCTCGACCGGCTTGAGACGGCGATGGGCCGCTGACGGCTGAAAGCCGGGCGAAACAGGCACGTTTTCGACATGCCGGACGGGCATGTCGCTTTTCTTCCTCCATCGGTCGGCTCCCCCTGCCACGGCGGACGTAAATTCTGCAAATTGTGCCGGAATCACAGCGGAGCCCTGCCAGATGAAAACCCATGTCAAAGCCCTCGTGGTCGGCGGCGGCGCCGTTGGCGCCGGAATTGCCTATCACCTTGCCCGCGCCGGCTGGTCCGACGTGATGCTGCTGGAACGGGACGAGCTGACGGCAGGCTCGACCTGGCACGCGGCCGGCCTGCTGCCGCTGTTCAACATGAGCTACGCGACCAGCCACATCCACGACTACTCGGTCAAGTTCTACAAGACGCTTGAAGAGGAAACCGGCCTGAACGCGGGCTTCTCGGTGGTGGGCAACCTGCGCATGGCGCAGACGCAGGCCCGCATGGACGAATACATGCTGTACGCCTCGACCGCCGAGACGGTGGGCATTCCCTATGAATGGCTGACCCCGGCGCAGATCAAGGAACGGTGGCCGCTGGTTCACACCGACGACCTGCGAGGCGCGATCTTCCACCCCACCGACGGCTACATCAACCCCGCCGACGTGACGCAGGCGATGGCCAAGGGCGCCCGCCAGCGTGGCGTCGAGATCGTGCGCAAGTGGCAGGTCGACGGCTACGAATGGACCGGGTCCGAGTGGAAGGTGACGATCACCAAGATGGTCGAAAAGGGCGGCAACCTTGTCCCGTCCGAGGAACAGCAAGTGATCACCGCCGAACACGTCGTGACCGCGACGGGCAACCACGCCCAGCGCACCGCGAAGCTTCTGGGCATCAAGATGCCGGCGATCCCGGTCGAGCACCAGTTCATCGTGACCGAACCCGACCCCGCGCTGGTCGAGTACCGCAAGACCTATGGCGAGCACCCGGTGCTGCGCGATGCCGACGCCAAGTGGTACGTCCGCGAAGAACGCGGCGGCTGGATTCTCGGCCCGTATGAGGAAGGCGCGCCCGCGCGGTTCGAATACGGCGTTCCCGACAGCTTCCGCGCCGACCTGTTCCCGCTCGACCTCGAACGGATCGAGGAAGAGTACATGTCGATGATCCACCGGATTCCGACCACCGAGCCGCTGGGCCTGAAGGACGATTTCAACGGCCCGATCTGTTACACCCCCGACGGCAACCCGCTGGTCGGCCCGGCACCGGGCCTGCGCAACATGTGGCTGGCCGAAGGTTTCTCGTTCGGCATCACCGCCGCCGGCGGCACCGGGTACTACCTTGCGCAGATGATGGTCGAGGGCGAAGCCGAGATCGACATGGCGTCGCTGGACCCCAAGCGGTTCGGCAGCTGGATGACGACCGAGTACGCGGCCCGCAAGAACGAGGAAAGCTACGCCCACGTCTTCATCCTGCACCACCCGGACGAGGAACGCGAAGCCTGCCGCCCGCTGCGCACCGGCCCCGCCTATGACCGGCAGAAGGCCGAGGGCGCGCAGTTCGGCGTGGTCAACGGGTTCGAGCGGCCGAACTATTACGGCCCCAAGGACGCACCGTCGAACTTCGACCACGACGCCCGCAGCTTCCGGCGCGGCGGCTGGTGGCAGTTCGCGAAGGACGAGGCGCAGGCGATCCGCGAGACCGCGGGCCTGATCGACGCGACGGCCTTTGCCAAGCACGTCATCACTGGACCGGGCGCCGAAGCGTTTCTTGACTGGTTCACCACCAACAAGCTGCCGAAGCCCGGCCGCATCAACCTGACCTACGCGCTGACAGAGGCCGGCACGACCCGGGCAGAATACACCATCGTGCGCGAGACGCCGGATCACTGGGTGCTGATCTCGTCCGGGGCGCAGCACGCCTATGACCGCGACTTCCTGCTGAAAGCGATCGAGGACAAGGAACCCGAGTTCGGCCGCATCAACGTCGAGGACTGGACCACCCGTTACGGCGCCTTCGCGCTGGCCGGACCCAAGGCGCGCGACATCCTGAAAGAGATCATCAAGGACGCCGACCCCGACACCGCGCTGTCGAACAAGCGGTTCCCGTGGCTGTCGTGCCGCAACATCGAGCTTGGCATGTGTCCCGTCGTCGCCGTGCGCGTCGCCTATACCGGCGAGCTTGGCTGGGAACTGCACCACCCGATCGAGTTCCAGAACTATCTGTGGGACCTGCTGGTGGAAGCGGGCGCCAAGCACGGCATGAAGCTGGTCGGCGCACGCGCGCAGAACTGGCTGCGGCAGGAGAAGTCCTATCGCGCCTTCGGCAACGAACTGGGCCGCGACGCCACCCCGCTCGAAGCCGGGCTGGACCGCTTCGTGGACCTGTCGAAAGACTTCCACGGCAAGCAGGCGATGACCGACAAGGGCATCCGGTCGAAATGCGTCACCGTGCTGATCGACGGGCCCGACGACGCGGACCCGTGGGGCCGCGAGGCGCTGTACGACGGCGACACCAAGGTGGGCCGCCTGACTTCGGGCGGCTACTCTGTCGCGTTCGGCAAATCGGTGGGCATGGGCTATGTCCGGCCCGATCTTGCCCAACCCGGGCAGAAGCTGAAGGTGAAGATGTTCGACAAGCTTTGGGACGTCGAGATCACCGAGGACAGCCCGTTCGATCCGAAGAACGAGCGTATCCGCGTCGACGGGTGACGCGCGGCCTGTCTGCCGCGACGATCAAGATGCAGCGGGCCCGCCACCACGGCGGGCCCGGTTGCTTTCCGGGCTAGCAGGCCCGTTCGTACAGCGGATTGTCGTCGTACTTGCCCGCGAACAGGCTGTCCGCCCGATAATCCAGCTTGCGCAGGCGGCGGGTCTCCTGACCGTTGGCCCGGATCATCGTCTCGGTCTCTGACAATCCGTAGATACACTCTGGGGTGACATCGCCGAACCCACTGGTCGACAAATGTTCGGCCATCGCAAAGCCCGTCCTGCCGCCCATCGTAAGCAGCGAACAGTTCTCGGCGATGGCTTGGTAATCCCGCCCGTAGGCGCCGCTTAGCTGCGACAGGCTTTGAACCAATAGCGCCGCGCGAATGCCGAAACCCCGGCCCAGCGTGATCGCCGAGGTCAGCGCGGGCATCCGCCCCAGCTGCGCCGCCTCGTCCACCAGCAAAAGCGTCGGCCGCTCTGGCTTGTTCTTGCGGCGCAGCATCCGCCGCAGCATGGCGGTCAGCAGGATGCGCACCAGCGTGCCATGAGACGCCAGCCGGTCCGGCGGGATGACAAGATAGATCGTCACGGGCCGCCCGTCGGCAAGGTGGCGGGGCGGGATGGTGTCGCCGCTGACGCACCGCCGCACGCCCTCGCCCGCCAGCATCCGAAGCTGCTGCCCCGCGACCGCCTCGATCCCGGTGCGCGTGGTCTCAGCCAGCCGGAGATAGGCGCCGATCTTCTGTTCCACGAAAGGGTGTACGCCGGAATCAAGCATCCGTCGGAAGAATTGCAACTGGTCGGGCATCGAGAAGCTCTCGTAAACCCCGGCAAGAGACCGGTCGGACGGCTCGTGTTCGTGCAGGGCCTGCACGATCAGCGCGGCGATGATGTCCTGTCCGGCCTCGTCCCAGAACGGATCCTTTCGCGCGCTGTCCCGCGACAGGTTCGAAAACAGCTCGGCAATCGTGTAGGCGTCATCGACCACTTCGGGGCTGCCCACCGAGATATGCGCCAGCGGATTGAACTGACCGCTGCCATCCGACACCTGCCGGAACGGATCGAGGATCAGCACCTCGCCCAGCGTGCGGCGGTAGCGGGCCGTGACGTTCGCCAGTTCACCCTTCACGTCGATCACAACGATGGCGCCCGGATAGCTTAGCAGTTGCGGGATCGCGAAAGAGGCGGACTTGCCCGACCCCGTCGGCGCGACGACCAGCCAGTGGCCCTCGTCGTGCGGGTCCCGAACGGGATCGGGAACAGGGCCGGGATCAGATGCGACGACGGAGGGTGTGAAACCAAAGGCGACCTTCGGGCTGGTACGGCGAGGCCAGCCAAGAAGCAGGGACATGGGCAGACTCCTGGACGGACTCCGACAGGTCCCGGGCGAGGTCCCGGTGCCGGAGCAGGTGAACGCGAAGCAGGTTTTGAGTGTCTGGCCAGAATGGTCGGCGACCGGGTTCGTGGCCAGAAAACTTTGCCCGCGCCCGTCGGATTTTGCGCTTGACCAGAACGACCCTTCGGATTCGCCTGACAGAATTCCGGCGCCCGTTTTTCAGGCGTCGCACCGGGCGCTGTGACATGCCCCGAATTTTGCGCTGACCGGCCCTCGCCGGTGCGTCAGTCCAGCCGGTCCGGCATCTGGACACCGCGCAGAAACTCCGCCGATTCCATCGCGCGCTTGCCGGGACGCTGCGCCGACAGAATCTCGACCGCGCCGTCGCCACAGGCAATGGTCAGGCCGTCCAGCACCTGCCCCGGCGCGCCGTCACCGGGGACGACCCGCGACAGCAGCAGCTTCACCCGTTCGCCGTCCATCTCGCACCACGCGCCAGGGAAAGGCGACAACCCCCTGATTTGACGGTCGATCTCGTCGGCGGGGCGGGTCCAGTCGATCCGCGCCTCGGCCTTGTCGATCTTCTCTGCGTAGGTCACGCCTTGGTCCGGCTGAACCTCGGGCCGCAACGTATCGAGCCGTGCCAGCGCATCGACGATCAACCGCGCGCCCATGTCCGCAAGGCGGTCGTGCAGCGTCGCTGCGGTCTCGTCCGGTGCGATATCCAGCGCCTCGCGCAGCAGGACGGGGCCGGTGTCCAGACCGGCCTCCATCTGCATGATGCACACGCCGGTCTGCGCGTCGCCCGACATGATCGCCCGCTGGATCGGTGCCGCCCCCCGCCAGCGCGGCAGCAGCGAAGCGTGGATGTTCAGGCAGCCATGCGTCGGCGCGTCGAGGATCGGCTGCGGCAGGATCAGCCCGTAGGCGACGACGACCGCGATGTCCGCGTCCAGCGCGGCGAACTCGGCCTGCGCGTCCGCGTCTCGCAAAGTGCGCGGATGGCGCACCGGCAGGCCCAGCGTCTCGGCCCGGGCATGAACCGGCGTCGGCCGGTCTTTCTTGCCGCGCCCGGCGGGGCGGGGCGGCTGGCAGTAGACGCAAACGATCTCGTGCCCGGCCTCGACCAGCGCGTCCAGCACGCACACCGAGAAATCGGGCGTTCCCATAAACACGATACGCATCTGTCAGGTCCCTCCGTCGCTGGTGGGCCGAAGGCGGTCCCGAACCTTCGGGTGGCCGCCGCAGCAGTCTTCGATCAGGTCCCCCATAAGCCTGCCCAGCGCGTCAAAGTCCACCCGGTAGATCACCTGCCGCGACACGCGCGTGGGCGTCACCAGCCCGGCCTGCGCCAAGACCGCCAGATGGAAGGACAACCGCGACGGCTGCGCCCCGACCTCGGCCCCGATCACGCCAGCGGCCGCGCCATCGGACCCGGCCGCCGCAAGGAACCGCACGACGCGCAACCGGGTCGCATCGGACAGGGCGGCAAGCGCCTGCAAGGTCCGGCTTTCATCCATATCTCAACAGTTGTTGAAATAAGGCCGAAGTCAACATCACGCGGACCCACAGGATTTTCTAGAAGATCCTGCACGGCACATTCTTCTAGAAGAATGTGGTCACCGCAGCTTCGCAGCCTTCTTAAGCAGCATCTGCCGTTTCAGGCCGCTGAGATTGTCGAAATACATGCGCCCGTTCAGATGGTCGATCTGGTGCTGGACGCTGGTCGACCACAGGTGGACAAGATCGCGCTCTTCGACCTCGCCGCGCTCGTTCAGGAACCGCACCGTCACTGCGCGGGGCCGGGTGATCTTGGCAGAGACGCCGGGAAGGCAGGGGCTGGCTTCCTCGTGGTCGCGCGGCTGGGCCGAGGCGTGCAGGATCTCGGGGTTCGCCATCCGGATCGCCTGCCCCCGCTCTTCCGAGGCATCGACGACCGCAAGACGCAGCATCACGCCGATCTGCGGAGCGGCAAGGCCGACGCCCGGCATCGCCTCCATCGTGTCGATCATGTCGTCCCACGTCGCGCGGATGTCGTCGGTGATCGTCTCGACCGGCGCGGCAGCCGTGCGCAGGCGCTTGTCCGGCCATTGCAGGATGGCGCGCGCGGTCATTCCGTCTGCCCCTGTGCGGCGCGGTCCGCAAGGGCGGCCAGCACCGCATCCGCTTCGGCCCGCGCATCGGGGTCCAGAACATCCGGGATCAGCTTGCCGTCCAGATGGTCGAACTCGTGCTGCGCGCAGATGGCTTCCATGCCGCTCAGGCGCTGCTCGGTCGGCACACCGTCCAGCCCGCGCCAGCGCAGGGTGATTTCCGCAGGGCGCGTCACCGAAACCGGAACATCCGGGATCGACAGGCAGCCTTCTTCGTGCGTCGCCGTCTCGTCCGAGGCATCAAGGATCTCGGGGTCGATCACCACGACCGGATCGCGTTCGCCGTCGTCCTTCCAATGGCAGTCCATCACGAACATCCGCAGCGGCACGCCCACCTGCGGCGCGGCAAGCCCACGTCCCGGCGCATCGTACATCGTCTCGGCCAAGTCGGCGGCCAGCGTGCGGATCTCGTCGGTGATCTCTCCGACCGGTCGCGCGATGCCGCGCAGCACGGGATCGCCCCAAAGACGGATCGGCAGCCGGCTCACGCCCGCGCCCGCTCGCGTTTCAGCTTCTGCATCTTGCGCGTGATCATTTGGCGTTTCAGCGGCTTTAGATAGTCGATGAACAGCTTGCCATCGAGATGGTCGATCTCGTGCTGCACGCAGGTCGCCCAAAGCCCGGTGAAGTGTTCTTCCTGCGCCGCGCCATCGACGTCCAGCCAAGACACCTTCACCTCAGCCGGGCGTTCCACATCGGCGTATTGCTCGGGGATCGACAGGCAGCCTTCCTCGTAGACGCTGGTCTCTTCGGAAGACCACGTGATCTCGGGGTTGATCAGCACCAGCGGCCGGGGTTCCTCGCCCTCTTCCTTCACGCAGTCCATCGTCATCATGCGCACCATCTCGCCGACCTGCGGCGCGGCCAGCCCGATGCCGGGGGCATCGTACATGGTCTGCAGCATGTCATCGGCCAGCACCCGGATATCGGGCGTGATCTCTGCCAGCGGCGGAACGACCTTTTTCAGGCGCGGGTCGGGATGGATAAGGATGGATCGGATCGTCATGCCGCTGATTTAGGGGATGCCTGCCATGCGCGCAATGTCCCTTGCGGCCACGGGTACAGCGGATAGCCTGCGGCAAAACGAAAACGAAGGCACCTTTCCATGAATTTCGACGAGACAAAGGATCGCGTTGGCACGTTCAGCGCCAAGTTCGACGCCATGCAGGCTTTTGCCGGGGTTCCAGCCGAGGACGGCATCGCCATGTGGGTCGCCGACATGGACTTCAGCGCCGCGGACTGCGTTCTGGATATTCTGCGCGAACAGGCGGATCACGGCTATCTGGGATATCCCGGCCCGGCGGCGTCGGTGTCGGATGCCATCGCCGGATGGATGAAGGCGGCCCACGACTGGGACGTGGACCCGGACTGGATCAGCTACAGCCACGGCGTGGTCGCGGGCTTCGGCATGGCGCTCGAAGCGTTCTCGGACCCCGGCGACGACATCATCCTGTTCACGCCGGTCTACCACGCCTTCTTCAAGAAGGCCGCCGCCAAGCGCCGTGGCGTGGTGCAGTCCGAGATGGTGCTGAAAGACGGTCGCTATTTCATGGACTTCGACACGCTGGAAACGCAGCTGACCGGGCGCGAGAAGATCGCGGTGCTCTGTTCGCCCCACAACCCCGGCGGGCGGCTTTGGAGCGCGGAAGAGATCCGCGAACTGGCCGCCTTCTGCCAGAAGCACGACCTGCTTCTGCTGTCGGACGAGATCCACATGGACCTTGCCTTCCCGGATGCAAAGCACGTCCCCACCGCCGTCGCGGCGCCCGATTCCATCGACCGCTTGGTGGTGATCACGGCGGCGTCGAAAGGGTTCAACCTTGCAGGCGGCGAGACCGGGTTCATGATCGTGCCCGACCCCGCCCTGCGCGAGAAGCTGGCCCCGGTACAGCTTGAATACGGTGGCACCCCCAACCGGTTCGGGATGCTGATGACCCGCGCGGCCTTCACCGGCGGCCAAGACTGGAGCGAGGCGGTCCGCGCCTACCTTGCCGAAAATTTCGCGCTGTGGCGCGACCGGATCAGCGCGATTCCGGGGATCAGCGTGATGGACATGCCGTCGACCTATCTGACGTGGGTCGATTTCGCTGGCACCGGCATGTCCCCCGAAGAGACCGAGCGCCGCATCCGGCAGGACGCCCGCATCGCGCAAAGCCCCGGCGCCGATTTCGGCAAGGGCGGCGAGAACTTCCACCGGTTCAACATCGCCATGCCTCGTCCCCGCCTGATCGAAGCGATCGAGCGGATGGAAAAGGCTTTCGGCGACCTTCAGTAAACAGAAATTGCTCGGTCCCGGCGCGTTCAGGCGTCGGGACGTTCCAGCAGGCCGGCGGGCGCGTTTTCGTCACGGACGAAATCCAGCGGGGCGCGATCCACGGCGGCCGTGTTGCGCTTGAACTCGTACAGCATCTGCCCGTCTTCCTCGGCGGTGGCGACGATCAGGCACTGATACAGATGCGCGCCGCCGTTATACAGATCGACAAGTCCCCGAAGGTTGGGCGCGTTCTCGGCATCCAGCGCGAACCCGCCATCCCAGAAGCGCAACACGCGGTACATGTCTTCACCGACACGCACGCGCAGGCGGCTTTTCTTCTTCAGATCCGCCTTACGGGCTGCTTCCAGCCCCTCTAGCACTTCTTTCGGCAGGTAATTGGTCATGGCAGCAACTCCCCTAGAGACAGAAAATGTCCTGCGCCCAGATTCGGTCAAGTGAACTTTCGGAAAATCCGAACGTCTTTCGGCTTTCGTTCAACGGGCGGTTGCGCGCGGTCGCAGCACGTGCGGCCTATCCGGGTCGTACAGCGCAGAGTCGCGGAAATCGCGGACACGCCCAAGCGCAGGGCCCACAAGGATAAGCGCGGTTCGGGTGATCTTTTCGTCCCGCACTTTCTCGCGCAGGTCCGACAACGTGCCCCGGATCAGTTTCTGGTCCGGCCACCCGACGCGATAGGCCACGACGGCGGGACAATCGCTGCCGTAGTACGGGATAAGTTGCCGTTCGATCTCGCGCATCGCCCGGACGCCAAGGTGGATCGCCAGCGTCGCACCGGTGCGGGCGAAGTTTTCCAGCGTCTCGCCATCGGGCATTGAGGTCGACTTCATCGACATCCGGGTCAGCACCACCGACTGCGCGATCTCGGGGATCGTCAGTTCCTGCCCCAGCGCGGCGGCGGCGGCGGCATAGGCGGGGACACCGGGAATGATCTCGTAGGGGATGCCGTCGGCCTCTAGCCGCCGGACCTGTTCCGCGATGGCGCCGTACAGCGACGGGTCGCCGGAATGCACACGCGCGACGTCATATCCTTTCGCGTGGGCCGCAAGGATCTCTGCGTGCGTGTCGTCCAGCGTCATCGGCGCGGTGTCCATCACCCGCGCCCCCTCGGGCGCGCGGGCCACGACCTCGGCGGGCACCAACGATCCGGCGTACAGGCAGACGGGGCAGGCCTCGATCACCTTGGCGGCCTTGATCGTCAGCAGGTCCGGATCGCCCGGCCCCGCGCCCACGAAGAATACGGTCATGACAGCCCTCCGACAGCCCAAAGCGCGGCAGATCCCCTCCCCCGCTCCGGGGGAGGGTTAGGGAGGGGGGGAGGGTTAGGAAGGGGGAATACGGCCCCGCACTCAAGACACATCCGACAAATCCCCATCGATCTTCCGCGCATATCCACGCGGCGTGTACATGCGCGGCCCCTCGCCCGACTGCCACAGCCGCGACTGCGACGACCCCACCAACACCACGGTCAGCATGTCGACCTCATCGACCTGCAGGTCTTCCAAGCGGCGATAGCGCAACTCTTCCTCGGGCCGGCCCAGCGAGGTCGCCAGCAGGACCGGACAATCGGCGGGCCGATGCTGCAGCAGCGTGTCCTGTGCCAGCGCCAGCAGGTCGCGACGCCGCTTCGACACCGGGTTGTAGAAGGCGATCACGAAATCGCCCTCGGCGGCCGCCCGTACCCGGCGCAGGATGTCCTCGCGCGGGGTCAGCAGGTCCGACAACGAGATCGCACAGAAGTCGTGGCCCAAGGGCGCACCGGCCCGCGCCGCCGCCCCCTGAAGCGCCGACACGCCGGGGGCCGACATCACCTCGACCCGCCGCGCGGCGTCGGACACGCCGTGCTCTGTCCGGTCCAGCAGTTCGAACACCAGCGCGCCCATCGCGTAGATCCCGGCATCGCCGGAACAGATCAGCGCAACGTCCAGCCCTTCGGCGGCACGCTCCAGCGCGAAACGGCACCGCGCCTCTTCGCCGCCTAGCGGGAAGTCGTGGCGCGGCTTGCCCGCCGCCAGCGGCCCCAACAGGTCGATGTACAGGCCGTAGCCCACCAGTTCGTCCGCCTCGGCCACCAGCCGCGATGCCTCGGGCGTGCGCCACGCGGCCTGTCCCGGACCGATCCCGACCAGCGACAGCCGCCCACGCGTCCGGCCCAGCGGCACCACCGGCTCTGGCGCGACCGTCAGCGCTGCGGTGCACATCGCGGACTTGCGCTTTGGATACCAGATCGACGCGGTCGGCCCGCCACAGGCGAGCGCCGCGTTCTCGGCGACGCCGTGGGTGCCGATCTCTGCAAAGACAACGTCAGACGGCGTTTCGCTGCGCGGCGTCTCGGCCTCTAGGTCTTCGGCGGAGAACAGGCGCAGCGGCACGCCCAGACGGCGCGCAATGTCCAGCACGGCGGGTTCGTCGGCCTTGATCCCGGCGGTCGCGATCGCGGCCAGCGCGCCGGGGGCCAGTTCAGCGTCGGCCAGCAGCCCGTCGACCAGCGCGGCAAGTTCGTCCGGCGGACAATCGCGCGAGGCGCCGACGCCCAGCACGGCCCGGCGCGGGTGATAAACCAGCGTTTCAGGCGTTGCGGGCGTCACGGGTTCCATCGTGCAGACGATCTGTACCGCGTCGCCCTTGGGCAGGTTCGCCAGCCAGTCCGCGTGGGCCGCTTCGTCGCCCGTCACCCGGATGCCGCCGCCGGACAGCAGCGCGGCCATCGCGGATTTCGCCGCGTCCGGGTTGGCCAGCACCCAGCCCTCGGGCGGCTCGTCCAGCGCGACGCCCAGCGCGACATCGCCCGCCGTCGTGACGGCTGCGGTGGCGTCCAGCGCTTGTGCGATGGTCCGCGCCAGCCGGTTCGCGCCGCGATGGCCGCCAAGCAATGGCACCACGACCGCGCCGTCGTCCGAAACCGACAGCACCGGCGGCTCGGCGCGCTTGTCCGACAGAAGCGGCGCGACAGCGCGGACCAGTATGCCCGAGGCGCAGACCCCGATCACCGGCGTCCCTGCGGCGAACAGGTCGCGGGCATGGTCCAGCGCGTTGGGGAAAAAGGCGTCGGCGGTCTCGACCCGGCCTTCACGGCCGTGCACGGGGGCGCCCAGCGCCTTTGCCACGCGGTGCGCCGTGGGCTCGCCAGACCGGGACAGGGCAAGGACGACGGGAGTTACAGCCACGGGTCGGCCCCTTTCGTGAGGAGGATCATGGAAAAGTACGGTGCCGCCTCGGGCGCGTCGGCCAGCGGCAGGACGCGTTCGTCCGGCGTCGTCGCGCGTTCGACATAGACCGCTTGCCCGGTCAGCCCCAGCCGGTCCAGCACCGCACGGATGCGCGGCAGGTGCCGGCCGACCTTCAGGATGGCAAGGCTTTCGGCGCCTTCGATCCGCGCGGTCAGTTCGTCGTCGGGCAGCGGCCCCGGAAGGATGGTCACCCGTTCGTTCCGGGCGGCCAGCGGCATCTCTGCCCGCGCAGCGCAGGCCGTAAGCGAGGTGACGCCGGGCACCACCTCGGTCCGGAAGTCCGCCTTCAGGCGGGCGTGGACATACATGAACGAGCCGTAAAAGAACGGATCGCCTTCGCACAGGCAGACCACGTCGCGGCCCGCTTCCAGTTCGGCCCGGATCGCCAAAGCCCCAAGGTCATAGGCGGTCTGCGCCGGGGCGCGGTCGCGACTCATCGGGACGGACATGACGATCTCGCGCGCGGTGGACGGGATCAGGTCGGCGGCGATGGACCGCGCCAGACTGTCGCCACCGGCAAGCGCCGGGTAGGCGACGACCTTTGCCGTCTCGATCAGGCGGGCGGCCTTGCGGGTGATCAGGTCCGGGTCGCCGGGGCCGAGGCCGACGCCGTAGAGGGTGCCTTTTGTCATTTCTGGCCCCCCTCCCTGACCCTCCCCCCACGGGGGGGAGGGAATCATGCTGTGCGGTGAGGGGTGCGAGGACCTCGGGCTCATCGCTTGACGAGGCTCCACTGCGTGACCGGCATCAGCGGGCGCCATCCCGTCAGGCTGCCGACCGGCTCGGCGCGGTTGATCTGCAGCTTCACCAACTGGCCGCCGTGGNCGCGGTGCAGCGCGATCAGCTCTGCTTCGGATTCCAGCGTGACCGCGTTGGCCACCATGCGGCCCAGCGGCTTCAGCGCGGACCATGCGGCTTCGAACACGTCGGGCGACAGGCCGCCGCCGATAAAGATTGCGTCCGGCGCTTCCAGCCCGGCCAAGGCATCGGGTGCTTCACCCGCGATCAGTTCCAGCCGCGGGGCGCCCAGCGCCAGCGCATTCGCGGCGGCCATTTCGCGCCGGTCGGCACGCGGTTCGATCCCGATCGCACGGGCATAGCGCGCCGCCCGCATCCATTCGACCGCGACCGACCCGCAGCCGGTGCCGATGTCCCACAGCAACGCGCCGCGCATCGGCATCAGCTTGGCCAGCGTCGCCGCGCGGACCTCTTGCTTGGTCATCGTGCCGTCGTGGCGGAACAGGTCGTCGGCCAGACCGGGCACCCGCGGCAGCAGCGCGGCATCGGGCGCGGCGATGCAGTCGACCGCCAGCGTGTTGAACGCCGGAACCTCGTGCGACCAGCTGTCTGCCGTGCCGTCGAACCGCTGTTCGCGGTCGCCGCCCATCGCCGCCAGCACCGTCATCTTCGAGGCTCCGAAGCCCCGTTCGGTCAGGAAGGCCGCGATGCGCGCCGGTGTCTCGGCCCCCGTGGTCAGAATCAGCAGCCGCGCGTCGGGCTGGATGAAGGCGATCATCTGCTCGACCGGGCGGCCGTGCACCGTCAGCGTCTCGACATCCGCCAGTGACCAGCCCATCCGGGCGGCGGCCAGCTGGAAAGCCGAAAGCTGCGGGTGATAGGTGATCTCGGACGGATCGATGGCGCGGCCGATGCGCGCGCCGACCGAGAACCACAGCGGATCCCCGGTCACAAGGATCACCGCGCGGCGGCCCTTCAGCTTGCGGATCGTGTCGATCATCGCGTCGAAGGGGCTAGGCCACGCGATGCGCTCGGCCGACACGGCGCCGGACAGGTCGTGGTGGCGATCGCCGCCGACGATGACCTCGGCAGCCTCGACCACGGCACGGGTGGCGGGGGTCAGGCCCGCCAGCCCGTCTTCTCCGATCCCGACGATATGAAGCCAGGGTGTCATTGGTTTTCCTCCGGCAATCCTGCGGCCAGCGCGTTCACCGCCGCCGAGGCCATCGCGGATCCGCCGCGCCGACCACGCAGCGCGACAAAGTCGCAGCCGCGCGGGTTGGCGGCAAGCTCCGCCTTCGATTCCGCCGCACCGACAAAGCCGACGGGAAACCCAAGGATCACCGCCGGCTTCGGCCAGCCCTCGTCCAGCCGTTCAAGCATGTGGAACAGCGCGGTCGGCGCGTTGCCGATCGCCACCACGGCGCCGTCCAGCCGGTCGCGCCACAGCTCGACGGCGGCGGCAGAGCGGGTCGTCCCCAACGCGCGCGCCAGCCCGTGGGTGCGCGGATCGTTCAGCGTGACGACCACCTCGTTGTCCACCGGAAGGGTACGCCGGATCACGCCCGCGGCGACCATCTCGCAGTCGCAAAGCACCGGCGCCCCGGCACGCAGCGCGGTTTCCCCGGCCTCGAACGCACCGTCGGAAAACGCCAGCCGGTCGGCGACCTCGATCATGCCGCAGGAATGGATCACACGCGTCGCCAGCCGCGTCATGCCCGGCGGGAACCGGTCGAGCCGCGCCTCGCGCCGAACGGTGGCGAAGCTTTCCGCGTAGATCGCGGCGGGGTCCTTCAGGTAGGGGCGCATCTGGTCCGGTGTCTTTCGTGGCTGCGTCGGATGCCTCCGGCGGGGATATTTGAGGACAGAAGAAGGGCCGGATCAGGTCCGCCGGGTCCGCGCGCTTTCGGGGCCAAGCGGGTGATCCGCGTGGGGATAGGCCGCGTGGTTGTGGTGCCCATGGTCATGGTCGTGGTGATGATGATGCCCGTGGCCATGGCCGTGCCCGTGACCGTGATGATGTCCATGATCGTGGTGATGGTGGTGGCCCGCCATCTCCAGCCGGCACTCGCCCGTGCAGAAGGTGTCGCACAGGGCGCAGTCCGCCACGTTCGAGCCGGGCGCCGACGCTCCCTGCCCTTCAACGTGGTGGTGGTGGCTTTCCTGCACCGCGCCGACCTCTGCCTCGAAGCCCAGCACCTGAACCCGGTATTTGCACAGCACGCAGGTGGGCGGCGGCAGGTCGGCGAAGGCGGGGTGCTTGCGGTCCTCGGCCCGGATGTGGCGGTGTTCGCCGTTCTCCAGCGCAAGCACCTGCTCGCGATAGGCACAGACGCCGCAATTCGGCACCGGCGCACCGCTGGCGATCTCGCGCACTCGTTCGGCGAAGGTCTCCAGCACCTTGGGGTGGTCGTTCAGGTAGCCCGCCTTGACGAAGCGGATATCGGGATGCGCGGCGGCGACCTTGTCGGTGAACCCATAGATCCGGTCGATCAGGATGCCGGTGAACAGGAAGTACGGGAACACGATGACCCGCTTGTAGCCAAGCCGCGCGACGTGTTCGAGGCAGGGCTCGACCAGCGGGAAGGTCACGCCGGAATAGCCGACCTCGCACCAGCCGAAGCCCATGCCTTCCCACAGCATCCGCGCGATCTTGGCGACGTTGGCGTTCGCGTCCGGGTCCGAGGCACCCCGGCCGATCACCACAAGGCAGGTGTCATGCAGCGGCACGTTGCCATGGCGGGCATTCGCGCGGTCGACCGCTTCCTGCACGCGGGCACCGGCGGCGGCGATCATCTTCGGGTCGACCCCAAGTTCGCGCCCATAGGACACGTCGACGCCGTGCTTTTCCGCGTAGGTGTTCAGAACCGTGGGAATGTCGTTCTTCGCGTGCATCGCCGCGAACAGCATGCCCGGCACCGCAAGGATGCGGTCGCACCCGGCCTCGCGCAGGCGGTCCAGCCCGTCACGGATCACCGGGTTGGCGAACTCAAGATATCCGTAGTCGGTCAGCCAGTCCTCGGGCAGGTAGTCCGGCAGCTTTTGCGCCAGCACCGCGAATTCGTCGACAGCGGCCTGGCTGCGCGAGCCGTGGCCGCAGATCATCACACCGGTCCTCCCCATGCGGATCAGGCCTCCTTCGGAGCGTCGTCTGCGGACACCTCGTCCTCGGCGGCGTCATCCTCGGGCGAGGCGCCCTCGGCGTCCGCGTCCTTGCGCCCCTTCAGGATCGCCCAGCCCGCGACAGCGACGGCGGCGCCCAGCGCGGCAAGCCCGATCCAGTGGTTGTGCCCCGCTGCCTCGACCAGATGGCCGGGATGCGCGACAGCGGCATGGGCGGACAAGGTTAACGTGACTGAGGCGAGGGTGAACTTCATCATGTGTCGCTTTCCCGTTGGTGGCCTGGGTCTGGGCCGGAAAGGGACAGTCCGAGCGTGGAACGCTCCGAGCGACGACGCGAGCCCCGGTCCCCTGCTTGGGTCGACCTCATCCCGCACTCCAATCCGACCCGGTGGTCCGGGTTCGTCTGCACCCGGTATAGGCGGCGCCCCCGACCCCTGCAAACGGATTCGCGGCGGCACCAAGCGCGCGGCGGCGCGACCTGTGCGCCCACGCACCGGCGCTGCGCCAGCACGGGCGTTTTCCCAGACGGCAATCGCCTTACGTTGTGCACCGATCAGGAATGGTAAGGAGACGACCCGATGGGCGAGCTGGTGAACGGCGTCTGGAAGGACAACTGGTACGACACGGAAAAGACGGGCGGCAAGTTCGTCCGGACCACGACCAAGTTCCGCAACTGGATTACCGCGGACGGCAGCGCCGGTCCGTCGGGGGATGACGGGTTCAAGGCCGAGGCGGGGCGGTATCACCTGTATGTCTCTTACGCTTGCCCGTGGGCGCACCGTGCGCTGATTTTCCGCAAGCTGAAGGGACTTGAGGACATGATCGACGTGTCCGTCGTGCACCCCGACATGCTGGGCGATGGCTGGACCTTCTCGACCGACTTCGACGGCGCCACCGGCGACCAGCAGTTCGGCCTGCCCTTCATGCGCGACGTCTACATCCGCGCCGACCCGCAGGTTTCGGGACGGGTGACCGTGCCNGTGCTGTGGGACAAGCAGCGCGACACGATCGTCAGCAACGAATCCGCCGAGATCATCCGTATGCTGAATTCGGCCTTCAACGATCTGACGGGCAACACCGACGACTATTGGCCCGAAGAATTGCGCGACGACATCGAAGAGGTGAACGCGCGGATCTATGACACCGTGAACAACGGCGTCTACAAGTCCGGCTTCGCCACCTCGCAAGAGGCATATGACGAAGCAGTCCACGCGCTGTTCGATTCGCTCGACTGGCTGGAAGACCGGCTGTCGCGGAACCGCTATCTGATGGGCGACCGCGTGACCGAGGCCGACTGGCGGCTGGTGACGACGCTGTTCCGGTTCGATCCGGTGTATCACACCCACTTCAAGTGCAACCGGAACTTCCTGCACGATTACCCCAACCTCTGGGGCTTCACGCGCGAGCTGTACCAGTGGGAAACGCCCAATGGCCGCGTCGCCGACACGGTGCATTTCGACCATATCGTGCGGCACTATCACTATAGCCACGACACGGTGAACCCGCACCGGATCCTGCCGATCAACCCGATCCTCGATTGGGAAGCCCCGCACGGTCGCGAGAACGTGGGCGCCTGAACCGGCGGCCCGGGTTAACTAAGGTCCGCCTCAACTGTGGTCGATCTTAACTGCGGTCGGTCTGGGCAAGCGGCGGCGGGGTGTCGCCGTAATGTCCGACGACCGCGGCCAGATCGGCTGGCGGCGTCGCGCTGGGCAGAAAGGCGCAGGCGTTGGGGATGTGGCGAAAGATCGACCCGTCCGAGAAAAACGAGGTGTTGGTGACGAAAACCACCCGCGCTTCGGGCCGGCGATAGCTTGCGAAATCCGCGACCGCGATGGCGCTGCCGCCCTCAAGCACCAGATCCAGAACGATCACGTCCACGTCTTCGTTCTGAAGCACCTGAACCGCGGCGTCCTGCGACAGCGCCGTGGTGACGGCGGCCCCTTGCCGCCTGAGATGAGAAGCCCAGACTTCTGCCAGTCCCGGCTCGCTTTCGACGATGAGAACCTGCATTCGCGCCTCCGGATTCCCCGGCACGGCGATGCCTGTCGCATGCGGTCGCCTCTGCCATTGGTAACGAGAGTCCTACCAAAAACCTAACAGGTGGTTAACGCCATCAGGCTCTGACCGGCGTCGGCGGCAACTTGCGCAGCCGCGCCGGATCGGTTTCAACTCCGGCGACAACTTCGGAGGACCGATGGCGACTTGGGTGACGATCTGCGAGACCTGCAAGCGCGAGGACTGGGATGAAACCTCGGNNCAGACCGACGGCGACAGGCTGGCGGCGCTGGTCGAGAATTTGCCGGTTCCCGATGGCGTGCGGGTGCGGCGGCATTCCTGCCTTATGGGCTGCGGCAAGGGCTGTAACGTGACGGTGCAGGCGGCAGGCAAGCTTTGCTATACACTCGGAAATTTCGTTCCGGACGCCGAAAGCGCCGAAGCGATCCTGACCTACGCCGGGCTGCATGCCGAAAGCGAGACGGGGCAGGTTCCCTATCGCCAGTGGCCGCAGGGGGTGAAGGGGCATTTCGTGNCCCGCCNCCCGCCGCTGCCGGACGACGGATGACAGCGGCGGCCGGGATCGGCGCGGGGCGGCGGCCGCGATGACCCATGCTGCCCTTCTGCTTGCTGCGATGGTGCTGGACGCGCTTTTGGGCGAGCCTCGGTGGCTGTGGTCGCGACTGCCGCACCCTGCGGTCCTGATGGGGCGCGCGGTGGGTTGGATCGACCGGCGCTTCAACGCGGGTGACAGCCGCCGCCTTAAGGGTGCCGTGGCTTTTGCCGCGCTTTGCCTTGCCGCTGGCCTGTTGGGCGGGGCGATTGCCGCCCTGCCCCTTGGCCCCCTGTGGGAAGTTCTGGCGGCGGCGATCCTGCTGGCCCAGCGCAGCCTGTGCGACCACGTCGCGGAAGTGGCCCGCGACCTGCGCCAGTCGGTCGCCGCCGGACGCCGCGCCGTTGCCCGGATCGTTGGCCGCGACACGGCGACGATGGACGGGCCCGCCATCGCGCGCGGCGCGATCGAAAGCGCGGCCGAGAACCTGTCGGACGGTGTCATCGCGCCCGCTTTCTGGTTCCTAATCGGCGGGCTGCCCGGCCTGATGATCTACAAGATGACCAACACCACAGACAGCATGATCGGCTACCGCACCCCGCGCCACGAGGCGTTCGGATGGGCCGCCGCCCGGTTCGACGACCTACTGAACCTCGTGCCCGCGCGCCTGACCGCGCTGTTGATCTGGCTGGCGCACGGATGCCCTGCGACATGGCGCGACATGGCGCGCGACGCGCGGCTGCACCGGTCGCCCAACGCGGGCTGGCCCGAAGCCGCGATGGCCGCGGCGCTTGGCACCGCGCTGTCGGGGCCGCGGTCCTATAACGGCGAGACCCGCGATTTTCCCTTCGTGAACCCCGATGGACGCCGCGACCCCGGCCCCGCCGAGATCGAGGCCGCCACCCGCGCCCTGTGGCGCACGTGGGCTGCCGCGCTGATCCTTGTTTTCCTGTTCGCCGTTGCCTGAGGGCCGACGCCTGTTACATTGCCCACAAACAGGTGAGAGGACCCAATGCGTTTCGCAAAAATCGTTTCGATAGCCGCAGCACTTGCGCTGTCGACAGGCACTCTGAAAGCCGAGGAAACCCGCCAGATCTACGTCGAATGCGGCGGCAGCTTCGGCGACTTCGTCAACCGCATGAAGGCCAAGGCGGAAGAGATGTCTTATCCGCCCGAAGTGACACAGCCGTTCTTCCGGTCGGCAAACTACCTGCAGCGCACGATCAACGCCGACCGCGCGCAGGGGATCTTCAACTCTGACTTCATCGAGTTCTCGCGCCGTCTGATCGCGCAGTACCGGCTCGACAAGGGTCGGCAGGAATCCCAGAAGAACGACGCCATCTTCTCGCGCATCGAATCCGAACTGGGCGTGCCGCGCGGCATCCTGTTGTCGTTCTGGGCGTTCGAGACCGATTTCGGCGCGTTCACCGGCGACTTCAACACTATCGACACGCTGATGACCCTGTCGCACGACTGCCGGCGTCCGGAACTGTTCCAGCCGCAGGTGTTCGGCGCGCTGGAACTGTACGCGCGCGGCGACTTCCCGCTGAACACTCAAGGCGCGTGGGCGGGCGAGGTCGGGCAGGTGCAGATGCTGCCGCTCGACATTATGCACCGGGGCTTCGACGGGGACGGCGACGGTCATGTCGACCTTGACCATTCGGTCGCCGACGCGCTGTTTTCCGGCGCGAACATGCTGCGCAGCTTCGGCTGGCGTCCGAACGAGCCGTGGATGCAGGAAGTCGTCCTGCCCGCCGACCTGCCGTGGGAAGAGACCGGCGTGCAGCCGCATCACTATCGCCCGGTCAGCGAGTGGGAAGCGTGGGGCGTGACGCCCCGGTCCGGCGCGTGGGAAGGGCCGTCGCTGGACGGCACGCTGATGCTGCCGATGGGCCGCAAGGGCCCGGCCTTCATGATCTACCCGAACTATCAGGCGCTGTTCGAGTGGAACCAAAGCTATGTCTATGTCGCCACCGCCGCCTATTTCGCGACCCGCCTGATGGGGGCCCCGGTCTACGATCCGGGCAATGCCGATCCGCGCCTTTCGGATGGCGAGATGAAGGTGCTGCAGCAGAAGCTGGCCGCGCTGGGGCATGACGTCGGCAAGATCGACGGCATCCTTGGCGCCGGAACGCGCGCGGCTGTGCAGGCCGAACAGCAGCGGCTGGGCCTGCCAGCCGACGCATGGCCCACGCGCGAGCTGCTGAACCGGCTGTAGAGAGACGGGAGGGGTCTTAACCACGAAAGCAGTTAGAATTTTACACGAACTGCGACGATCGGTAGAACCCCCTCAACACACAGACGTTTTCGCTCTCTCCCTCCGAGAACGTACAGAACCCGCGGCGCCAGAAGGTCCCGCGGGTTTTCTTTTTCCGGCCCTACCGCGCACATCGCGAAGGCTCGAACCGCGCCAAAGCCTGAACTACCCCAACGTCACCCATGGTGCGCGCCTTGCCCCTGCAACCGGGTCCGGCAATCATCCCGCCCATTGCAAAGAATGGAGATTTCCCGATGACCAATCCCCGGTTCCGCCGCCTATCCTGCCTGCTGGTCGCCGCGCTTGCGCTGGCCGGTCCCGCCGCGTCCCACGCTCAAAGCATCGACGCCGACGTCACGCGCGCGTTAGAGACGTTCTATCCGGGGGGCGCCACGGAGCCTGCGGCCTTCATGGCGCTGGACACCGCGCCGATCGATCAGTTCGTCGGGCGCTGGGTGCCGACCAATCTGGTCTTCCGGGACGCGCCCTACGATGCCGACACCGCCGCGGACGTCTGCGGGCAGGTTCCTCTTGTGATCGCGCGCGATGGGGCGTTCGGCTTTACCGTGACACGGACCCGCGGCGGCGCCGCGACGGGGGCCGTCGTCACCTATACGCCCGTGGGCGGCACCACCTTCGCGCGCACGGCGGATCTTGACGGGTTTGCCGCGTTCCTGTTCCCGAACCGCCCGCTTAGCGAGATGCCGCCGCAAGTCATCGCCGGCATCCTGACCGGGCCGGACATGCATGGCTATGCGCTGGTGAACCTGTTCGCGCCNGATGTGCTGGTGATCCAGGGGATCGGTTCGCCGCCGCTGGTGTTGGCGCGCTGCACCGGCTGACGCGGCCCTAAACGGGGCGGGTCAGGCGACCATCTGTTCGGCCTTCTTCAGGTCGACGGACACAAGCTGAGACACGCCCTGTTCCTGCATCGTGACACCGAACAGACGGTCCATGCGGGCCATCGTCACCGCGTGGTGGGTGATGCACAGGAACCGGGTCGAGGTGCGGCGGGTCATCTCGTCCAGCATGTCGCAGAACCGGGTCACGTTGGCGTCGTCAAGCGGCGCGTCGACCTCGTCCAGCACGCAGATCGGGGCCGGGTTGGCAAGGAACACGCCGAAGATCAGCGCCAGCGCGGTCAGCGTCTGTTCGCCGCCCGACAGCAGCGACAAGGTCGACAGCTTCTTGCCCGGCGGCTGGCACATGATCTCTAGTCCCGCCTCCAGCGGGTCGTCGGATTCGACCAGCACAAGCTTCGCCTCGCCGCCGCCGAACAGGTGGGTGAACAGCATCGAGAAGTTCGAGTTCACCTGCTCGAACGCGGTCAGAAGCCGTTCGCGACCTTCCTTGTTCAGGCTTGCGATGCCGGTGCGCAGCTTCGAGATCGCTGCCTCGAGGTCGGCCTTTTCCGACACCAGCGTGTCGTGCTCTTCCTGCACTTCCTTGGCGTCTTCTTCGGCCCGCAGGTTCACCGCGCCCAGCGCATCGCGCTGGCGTTTCAGGCGGTTCACTTCCTGCTCGATGCTCTCGGACGGAGGCATCTGGTCCGGGTCGGTCTCGAGCTGCGCCAGCAGGGTTTTCGGCGTCAGTTCCAGCGCCTCTTCGATCCGGTCGGCGGCGGTCTGCACCGCCTCGCGCGCGGCTTCGGCGCGGGCTTCGGCGGCGGCGCGGGCTTCGCGGGCCTGACCGGCTTCGCGCTCGGCATCGCGTTCGGCGGCGATGGTCTCGCGCTGGGTCGTCTCGGCCACGGCCAGCGCATCGGCAGCCGCGCCACGGCGTTCCTCGGCCTCGGCGATCCCGTCGGTCAGCGTCTCGCGTTCGATCGACAACTGCGCGGGGACCTCCTGCGCCTCTTCCAACTCTGCCTCGGACTCCGACTTCCGCGCGGCCAGTTCGGAAATCCGGGTGTCCGCCGTTTCCAAACGCTTCTGCCAGCCCGCGATGTCCTTTTCGACACTACGAAGCCGCCCGGCGCGAGCCTCGCCCTCGCGCTTCAATTCGTCATGTGCGGCGCGGCGGGACATCATCGTCATCCGCGCGGCCTCGACCGTCATCTTGACGTCCTCGACCTGCGCACGCGCCGCATCCAGATCGCCAAGCTCGGCCATGCCGCGTTCCGCCTCGGACAGCGCCAGCCGGGCGCGGTTCGCCTCGTCCTCGTGGCGGGTTACCGCAAGCTGCGCGGTCTCAAGCTTGCCCGCCGCGATGTTGCGGTCGGCCTCGGCGCGGGACAGCGCGCGGTTCGCGTCAGCCACGCGACCGTCCGCGGTACGGCGCGCCTCGCGGGCGCGGCGGTCGGCTTCGGTCAGATCGCGCAGCTGGGTCTTCAGCATCTCGTGCGCGCGCGCCGCACCGTCGGCCCGCGCCGTTGCTTGTTCCAGCGACTGCTTCAGCTCTTCCAGCCGGTTCAGCTGCTGAAGGCGCAACGCAGCGGCGGACGGCGCGTCCTCGGCACCGGCGCGAAAACCGTCCCAGCGCCACAGGTCGCCCTCGGTCGAAACCAGCCGCTGACCGGGTTTGAGATCGGCCTGTAGATGGGCGCCGTCCTCGGGTGCGACAACGCCCACCTGCCCGACCCGGCGGGCCAGAACGGCGGGGACGGTGACATAGTTCGACAGTGCCGCGACGCCGGACGGAAGGTCCTGCGGCGAAGGATAGCCCGGAAGGTGGGCCCAGCCCGACACGCCTTCGGCACCGATCTCGGGCGCGCGCAGGTCGTCCGCCAGCGCGGCGCCCAGCGCCTTTTCATAGCCCGGCTGCACCCGCAGCGCGTCGATCACGCCGCCTTCCGACGTATCGCGCTGAACCAGCTTGGACAGGGCGTTCGCCTCGGCCCGCAGGGCGCTGGCCTCGCCATCGGCTTCGGACCGCTCCGCGCGGGCGTCGGCTTCGCGCGATTGCGCCTCGGCGCGGGATTCGTCGGCCTCGGTCAACAGCGCCTCGGCTTCTTCGGCCATCGCCGTCGCTTCCTCCAGCGCCTCTTGCGCCGCGGTGAAGGCGCCGTCGGATCCCTCCAGCGCGGACTGCGCCGACTGCACTGCCTCGCGGGCGCGCTCGGCCTCGGACTCGTTGCGGTCCAGCGTCTTGCGGGTGTCGTCCAGCAGGCGCTGCGCGGACTGATGGCGCGCCGACAGGCGGGCGGCCTCTTCGGTCAGGGCCGACAGGGTGTCCTCGCGTTCCTGCAACACCCGCGCCGCATCCTTGGCGGCCTCGGCGGCCTCTTCCACCGCGTCTTCGTGCCCGTCGCCCGCAGCGTTCAGTTCCTCGTGCTCTTCCCGCAGCAAAGAGATCGAGTCGCCCGCATCGCGGTTCAGCGCCTCTTCCCGCTCTAGGTCACGGCCCAGTTGGGTGATCCGCGCGGTCAGCGTCTCGATGGCCGATTTCGCCCGCGCCTCTTGGTCGGCAAGCGCGTCGCGCTGGACCAGAAGTCGTTGCAGGATCGCGGCGGCGATCGCCTCTTCCTCGCGCAGGGGCGGCAGCGCCTCGTCCGCCTTCTCGCGGGCCTGCGCCGCGGTCACGGCGGCGCGCTCGGCGGCGGCGGCGGCGGTGATGCGCTCGCGCAGTCCGGAGTCGGCGGACAGGCGGGCCTCGTCCGCCTCGCGCCAGCGGCGGTACAGCAACATGCCCTCGGACTGGCGAAGCGCCGTGCCGATCTCGCGGTAGCGGGCCGCCTGCCGGGCCTGCCGCGCCAGTTGCGACAGTTGCCCCGCAAGCTGTTCGATCACATCGTCGACCCGCAGCAGGTTCTGCTCGGCGCCGTTCAGCTTCAGCTCGGCTTCGTGCCGCCGCTGGTACAGACCGCCGATGCCCGCCGCATCCTCCAGCACGCGGCGCCGGTTCTTCGGCTTGGCGTTGATCAGTTCAGAGATTTGGCCCTGCCGCACCAGCGCGGGCGAATGCGCGCCTGTCGAGGCATCCGCGAACATCATCTGCACGTCGCGGGCGCGGGTGTCCTTGGAATTCACCTTATAGGCCGAACCCGCGTCCCGCGTGATCCGCCGGGTGATCTCAAGCAGGTCACTGTCGTTGAACCCGGCGGGCGCAAGCCGGTCAGAGTTGTCGAGGTGCAGCGAAACCTCGGCGAAGTTCCGGGCCGGACGCGTCGCGGCGCCAGCGAAGATCACGTCTTCCATCCCGCCGCCCCGCATCGCGGTCGGACGGTTTTCGCCCATCACCCAGCGCAAAGCCTCCAGCAGGTTGGACTTGCCGCAGCCGTTCGGCCCGACCACGCCTGTCAGACCGTCCTGGATCATCAGGTCGGTGGGATCGACAAAGCTTTTGAAGCCGTTCAGACGGATTCGGTTGAAACGCAATGGATCTGCTGCCCGGTTGATTCTCGTTCCCGCCATTCTCCGGCCCATGCCGGATGAGTCAACGCCAGCGCGCTGCATGTGGCGGGAATGGGCCCGTTATCCCCAAGATATTGAGCGCCGAAGGGCAAACCGGCCAAGGCTAACGGTATCTTAGTGCGGGTGGGCCAGAACGGCGCGGTGCAGTCTCGCGTGGGGCCTGATGACCCAGTATTCCATCAACATCTTCGATATCTCGGAGATTTCGACGACCAACGGCTCTGGCTTCAACGACAACGGCGGCTACCAGTTTCTGCTCGGCACCGACACCGTGACGCTGACCAATGGCGCCGTGTATCAACAGGTGCTGGTCGAGGATACCGCGAACGCGTATTTCGACGACGACGCCGGACTGGAACAGACGCTTGTGTCGGACATCACGCTGGACGGCGCGACGTACACGGCAGGCACGATCATCGAATCCGAATACGTCCTGAACGTTCAGGCGCCCGGCGGCGAAACCTACATCCTGCAGTTCGTCTCGCTGGCCAACGACGCGTTCACGATCCACGGCTTCGTGCCGCAAGGGGTGAAGCCGCCGGACGGCGTCGCGCTGACCGTGATCGGCCGCTACGACGGGTCGTATGGCATCAACGCCTATGCCAGCATGTGGCCGCCGTGTTTCGGGCCGCGCACACGCATCCAACTTGCCGACGGACGGTTGCAAGAGGCCGCCAGCCTGCGCGGCGGAGAGACCTTGCGCCTTGCCGATGGCGGCGCGATCCGCCTGGACCTTGTGCTGCGCAGCGCCGCCCAGACGGCCGCGTCGCCGGTCCGGCTTCGGGCGGGCGCGCTTGGGCCCAAACGGCCGCTTCGGGGCATGGTGCTGTCCGCGCAGCACCGCGTGTGGGTCGAGGCGCTTGGCGCGCTTGTCCCGGCCCGCGCGCTGACCGTTTTGCCCCGCGTCGGCCTTGCCTCGCCTGCCTCCGCGTCGCCGCTGATCCACCTTGTCTGCCAGCGTCACAGCATCATCCTGGCCGAGGGGGTTACCTGCGAAACCTTTTGGCCCGGACCGCAGGTGATGGCCGGGCTGTCAGCCGGGCAACGTCGGCGGATCCGGCGCCTGATGGGACCAAGCCCGACACCCGCACAGCCCTTTCTTCGGGTTCAGGACGCGCGAACACGCCTGCGCGCGCTTCCCGCATGAAAGCCTGCCGATTGACGCAGCCACGCCGCAGCGTCCGCCATCCGGTCGCCGAACCCGGCACCGCGCCCGCAATCCACCTTGACGCAACGGTCCCGTCATGCGCAGATCGGCCCCGTACGGTGCCCGCAGTCGTGCCAAGCACGCAGGGCCTAACTGGGAATTCGGAGCGTGGTGACCCACATCGGGGCCCGAGACCGAAGCCGCCCCCGCGACTGTAAGCGGCGAGCGTCCCGCCAAGATGCCACTGGGTGTCCGATCCGTTCGGGCCCGGGAAGGCGGCGAGACGTGATGACCCGCGAAGCCAGGAGACCAGCCGTGCCTGAAACCTGAAACTGTCGTCGGGGATGACGGCAAGAGGAGGAATGACATGAACGCGACTGCGACCCAGACCAGCCAGACAGCCAGCGGCTCGGCCATCGGTGCTTTCATCGCCTCGCTGCTGATCGGCGGCGCAATCATCTTCGTGACCGGCCATGTGCAAGCGGAAACCTTGCATGACGCGGCTCACGACGTGCGCCACGCCACCGGCTTTCCCTGCCACTGATCCATGTACGGCAAGGTATTCACCAGCGCGTTGTTCGCTGGGTTTGCAGCGGGGCTGATTGCCGCCGCGCTGCAATTGTATTTCGTGCAACCGGTCCTGCTGCATGCAGAGCTTTATGAGGGCGGCGACCTGACTCACTTCGGGTCCGAAAGCACCGTCCCGGCCCATCAGGACGTGGGCGGCATCGACCTGATGCGCGACGGGCTGAGCGTGTTGTTCACCGTGCTTGTCTACACCGGCTATGCCTTCATCATGGTCGGCGCCATGGCGCTTGCATCCGAACGCGGCCATTTGATCGACGCGCGGCGCGGCATACTTTGGGGGCTCGGCGGGTTCGTCGCCGTGCATTTTGCGCCTGCCTTCAGCCTGCCGCCGGAACTGCCCGGTGTCGCCGCCGCCGACGTGATGGCGCGACAGATCTGGTGGTTCGGCACCGTGGCCGCCTCGGCCATCGCCGTCGCGTTGATTGCCTTTGGCCGCAACTGGGCGGCGTGGGGCGTCGCCGTCGTGTTGCTGCTGGCGCCGCATGTCATCGGCGCGCCACAGCCCGAGGCGTTCACCGGCCCCGTTCCGCCAGAACTTGGCGGCGAATTCGCTGGCCGCGCCCTTGGCGTCGGGCTGGCGGCCTGGGTCACGCTGGGCTGCTTCGCCGGCTTCTTCTGGCAACGAGAGACGCAGGGCGCACCGCAAGCGGCCTGACCTCGGGAACACGCCGCGCTGCCCGTCTTCGGCCGGGCGGCGCTTTTCGTCAAGGATACGCGCCATGAAACCCCTGTTGATGCTTGTCATCGGCCTGTTCTTCGGCACTGGCGGCGGCTTTCTGTACGCTGCGTCGCAGGGCATCACGCTGGATGGCCACGACCACGGCGACCACAGCGCGCACGACATGGCCGCAGGCGCGATGTCCCACGACCACGACGCCCTGCTGCCCGCCGGAGACCCGGCCCCGTCCCTGAAGCTCCATCTTAGTCCCGAAGGCGACTTTGCGTGGAACCTTCACATCGTCACCGAGCATTTCCGTTTTGCCCCGGAAGACGTGAACGCGGTTCATGTTCCGGGTGAAGGCCACGCCCATATCTATGTCGACGGTGTGAAGCTGAACCGGGTCTATGGGCCGTGGTATCACCTGACCGGCCTGCCAGAAGATGCCCGCGAGATCCGCGTGACCCTGAACGCCAACAGCCACGAAACCCTGTCTGTCGACGGCGCACCAGTCGCGGCCACTGTCCGGCTGAGGCCCTAAGGCATGGCCGGAACACGCGCCACCAAGCAGTCCCGTAACCGCCCCAGCGGCCGGGCGTCCGCGATCCAGCCCTTGGGTGCGACACGATATGCCGCCACGAACCTGGCAATATCATCGGCATCCGCGGCGCTCAGCGCGCCGAAGACGTATGTCGCACGCCCTTCGGCCTGCGCCGCCATTCCGGCCGACCTTGCACAAACCTGCAAGCAACCGGCATGCACGACCTCGACGTCGTCCATCGATTCTTTCAGCCGGGCGGCAAGCGCCTTGCCACCCTCGCATCCGACACAGATCGTCAATCTGACCATCGGACCCCAATAACGGAGACCGCAATGCCCGCCAAGATCCCCGCCACCGTCGTCACCGGCTTCCTCGGGTCCGGCAAGACCACGCTGATCCGCCACATGCTGCAGAACGCGAACGGCCGCCGCATCGCTTTGATCATCAACGAATTCGGCGACCTTGGCGTCGACGGCGACATCCTGAAAGGCTGCGGCGACGAGACCTGCACCGACGACGACGTGATGGAACTGTCGAACGGCTGCATCTGCTGCACCGTGGCCGAGGATTTCGTGCCGACCCTGCAAAAGCTGCTGGACCGCGACACGCCCCCCGACCACATCGTGATCGAGACCTCGGGCCTTGCCCTGCCGCAGCCGCTGGTCCGCGCCTTCAACTGGCCCGAGATTTCCACCCGCGTCACCGTCGACGGCGTCGTCACCGTGGTGGATGGCAAAGCCGTGACCGAGGGGCGCTTTGCCCACGACGTCGCCGCCGTCGATGCCCAGCGCGCGATGGACGACAACCTTGACCACGAGACACCGCTGTCGGAACTGTTCGAAGACCAGATCGCCTGCGCCGACATGATCGTGGTGAACAAGACCGACCTTCTGGACAGCACCGCCGCCGATGCGCTGGCCGCCCGGCTGGGCACCGACTCGCGCGCGGGCGTGCAGGTCGTGAAAACCTCNATGGGCGCATTGCCGGTCGACGTTCTGCTGGGCCGTGGCCAAGCGGCGGAAGACGACATCGCCGCGCGGCACGAGGTGCACCACCATCACCACCACGACGACGATGAGGACGACGATCACCACGATCACGCGCACGAACACGGCCATGACGAGTTCGACAGCTTCGTCGTCACCCGCCCCGAGATCACCGATCCCAAGGCCTTCGCGCAACAGGTGGCCGACGTGATCCGCGCCCACGACATCCTGCGGCTCAAGGGCTTCGCCGCGGTCGCGGGCAAGCCGATGCGCCTGACGCTGCAAGCCGTCGGCCCCCGCGTCGACACCTACTTCGACCGTCCGCTTGCCGCCGGCGAACCGCGCGAGACGCGGCTGGTCGTCATCGGGCAGGCTGGTCTGGACCGCGCCGCGATCGAAGCCGGGCTGATGGACACGGCCCCCGCATGATCGCGGTCGAACCGGGCGACCCGCGCCATCCGCAGGCGATGGCGCTGCTGCAGGCCAGCCACGCCCTGATGCAAGAGCTGTTCGAGCCAGAGGAAAACCACTTCCTTTCGGTCGACCAGCTGTGCGGTCCCGACGTCCGGTTCTTCACCGCCCGCAACGGGGAAACGATCACCGGCTGTGCCGCGCTGGCGCTGCGCGACGGCTACGGCGAGATCAAGTCGATGTTCGTCTCGCCCGACGCGCGCGGCACCGGCACCGCCGACGCCCTGATGCGCATGCTCGAGGACGAGGCCCGCGCCGCCGGGCTGCCGTGGCTGCGGCTTGAAACCGGCGACCTGCTGCACGCCGCGCACAAGCTGTATGCCCGGCACGGCTTCGAAACCTGCGGACCGTTCGGCGCCTATCAGGCCAACAGCTCCAGCGTCTTCATGGAAAAGCCGCTGGCCTGATCCGCCGCGCCGCCGCACCCATTCCGAAGGATCCGGGGCCCTCTCGCGCCCCGGCCCCGTCACCGCAAGCAAGGCCCGCCCGATGCATCTTCTCGCCGCCACGCCCGGCACCGTCGACGACGGCGAACCCGTCGACCTGAACCAGACCCCCGCCGACGTCGTGTTTCTGTCGGCGGCCGACACCGAACTTGCGGCGCTGTCCGAGGCGCGCGCGTCGATGCCGGACGCCCCCACCCTGCGGCTGGCCAGCATCCTGCACCTGCGCCACCCGATGTCCGTCGATCTGCACATCGAAGCCTGCGCCACGAAGTCCCGCCTTGTGATCGCCCGCGTCCTTGGCGGCACGGGCTACTGGCGCTATGGCGCGGAACAGTACGCCGCCCACTGCCACGACGCGGGGGTGCCGCTGGCGCTGCTGCCCGGCGACGACAAGCCCGACGCCGACCTGCGCCGCCTGTCCACCGTCTCGGACGCGGACTACGACGCGCTCTGGTCCTACATGGTCGAGGGCGGGCCCGAGAACGCCGCCAGCTTCCTGGCCCACACGCGGCACATGCTGGACGGGACCGAGGCGCCGCCGCCCGCGAAACCCCTGCTGCGCGCCGGTCTGTACTGGCCCGGCGCCGGCCTTACCGATATTGCCACCCTGCGCGAGGCGTGGACCCCCGGCGCCCCGGTCGTGCCGCTAGTCTTCTACCGCGCGCTGGTACAGGGGGCGGGGCTGAACCCGATCAACCGGATGACCCGGGCTTTGCTGCGCGCTGGCCTGAACCCGATGCCGGTCTTCGTCGCCTCGCTGAAAGACCCGGTGTCCGTCGCCACGCTGGACCACCTGTTCACCGAGGCCCCGCCCGACGTCATCCTGAACTGCACCGCCTTCGCCACCGGCACCCCCGACGGCGGCGGCGCGGGCAACCCGCTGGCCGCCCCGTCCGCCAACGCGGCGCCGGTGTTTCAGGTCGTGCTGTCGGCGATGACCGAAGAGGCGTGGGAAGAGGGCCTGACCGGCCTCACCGCCCGCGACATCGCGATGAACGTGGCCCTGCCCGAGGTCGATGGCCGCATCCTGTCCCGCGCGGTGTCCTTCAAGGGCGAGGCGTTCTTCGACGACGCCACCGAATGCCCGATCGCCACCTATCGCGCGCGCGGCGACCGCATCGACTTCGTCGCCCGCCTCGCCGCGAACTGGGCCGCGCTGCGCCACACCCCGGCGCCGGACCGCAAGGTCGCACTGGTGCTCGCAAACTATCCCAACAAGGATGGCCGCCTTGCCAACGGTGTCGGGCTCGACACCCCGGCAGGCACGGTCCACGCGCTCAACCTTCTGGCGGAAGACGGCTACACCCTCGACGGCATCCCCGCCGACAGCGACGCCCTGATGCGCCGCCTGATGGACGGCCCGACCAATTGGCTCACCGACCGCGCCGACCGCGATGGCGGCGAGAGTCTTCCGCTGTCGACTTACCTCGACCACTACAAACAGCTTCCGTGGGACGTCCGCAGCCGGATCGAAACCCGGTGGGGCAAACCGGAAGACGACCCCTTCTTCTCTTCCGAAATACCTGCCGCGCAGCGAGCCGCCGAAGGCGGCTTCCATCTGTCGATCCACCGCTTCGGCAACGCGGTGGTCGGCCTGCAACCCGCGCGCGGCTACAACGTCGACCCGACCGAGACCTACCACGCGCCGGATCTCGTGCCGCCGCACAACTATCTCGCCTTCTACATCTGGCTGCGCGATCACTGGGGGGCGCAGGCGATCGTTCACATGGGCAAGCATGGCAACCTCGAATGGCTGCCCGGCAAGGCGCTGGCGCTGTCCGACGAATGCCTGCCAGAAGCGGTGCTGGGTCCGGTGCCCCATGTCTACCCTTTCATCGTCAACGATCCCGGCGAGGGCACGCAGGCCAAGCGCCGCGCACAGGCGGTGATCGTCGATCACCTGACCCCGCCGCTGACCCGCGCCGAGACCTACGGCCCGCTCAAGGATCTCGAAGCCCTCGTCGACGAATATTTCGAGGCGGCGGGCGTCGATCCGCGCCGCATCGCGCACCTGCGGCGCGAGATCCTGACGCTGACGACGGCCACCGGGCTTGATGCCGACGCCGGCATGACGGGCGAGGACGAAGAGACCGACCTTGCAAAACTGGACGCTTACCTGTGCGACCTGAAAGAGGCGCAGATCCGAGACGGGCTGCACATCTTCGGCCAGTCGCCGACCGGGCAACAGGAACGCGATCTTGCCATCGCGCTGGCCCGCACGCCAAGGGGTGACGGAAAAGGCACAGACGCGTCTTTGCTGCGCGCGTTGTCGTCGGATCTCGGCTTGACCCTCGACCCGCTCGATTGCGACATGGCCGCCCCGGTCGCCGAAACGGCAGACGCGCTGGTTCGGCTGTCACCGGATCCTTGGCGCACGAACGGCGATACCGTGGAGCGTCTGGAACTGCTCGCCCAGACGCTCCTGCGGGAGGGGGATGCGGACGACGGACCACGGGCCCCGGGACCGGCCTCTGCCCTTGTTCTGCAAGAGATCGAAACCCGCCTGCGCCCCGCGCTTGCGGGTTGCGGACCGGCGGAAGGCAAGGCATTGCTCGCGGCCCTGTCCGGGCAGTTCGTCGCGCCCGGACCTTCCGGCGCGCCCACACGCGGACGGCCCGACGTTCTGCCCACCGGGCGAAATTTCTTCTCTGTCGACAGCCGCGCCGTCCCCACGCAGGCCGCGTGGGCGCTGGGGTGGAAATCCGCCAACCTGCTGATCGACCGCCACCTGCAGGACCACGGCGACTGGCCGCGCGCGATGCTGCTGACCGCGTGGGGCACCGCGAACATGCGCACCGGCGGCGACGACATCGCGCAGGGCCTCGCGCTGATGGGGGTTAAGCCCGTCTGGGACGCCGCCAGCCGCCGCGTGACCGGGTTCGAAATCATCCCCCACACCGCGCTGGGCCGACCCCGCGTCGACGTCACGCTGCGTGTGTCGGGGTTCTTCCGCGACGCCTTTCCGCACCAGATCGCCCTGTTCGACAAGGCCGCCCGCGCGGTCATGGCGCTGGACGAGCCCGACGACACCAACCCCGCCGCCGCCCGCGCCCGGACCGAGGGCGACGCGGGCCGCCACCGGGTGTTCGGCTCGAAGCCCGGCGCCTACGGCGCAGGGTTGCAGGCGCTGATCGACGAACGCATCTGGAACGACACCGCCGATTTGGCGGACGCCTACCTGACGTGGGGCAGTTACGCATATGGCGAAGACACCCACGGGACTCCCGCCCGCGACGCGCTGGAACGCCGTCTGGGACAGGTCGAGGCCATCGTCCAGAATCAGGACAACCGCGAACACGATCTACTGGACAGCGACGACTATTACCAGTTCGAGGGCGGCGCGGCAGCAGCCGTACAGCACCTGCAGGGGCAGGCGCGGCCCGTCTATCACAACGACCATTCCCGCCCCGAACGCCCGGTGATCCGCACGCTGGACGAAGAGATCGGTCGCGTGGTGCGGTCCCGTGTCGTGAACCCCAAGTGGATCGAGGGCGTCAAGCGGCACGGCTACAAGGGCGCGTTCGAGATCGCGGCCACGGTCGATTATCTGTTCGCCTTCGCCGCCACCACCGGCGCCGTGCGCGACCATCATTTCGATCTGGTGCACGCCGCCTTCCTTGAAGACGAGGACACCCGCGACTTCATCGCCGACCACAACGCCCCCGCCCTGCGCGAGATTGCCGAGCGGTTGCAGGAAGCCGTGGATCGTGGTCTGTGGACGCCCCGGTCGAACTCGGCCCGGGGTCTTCTGGAAAGGTTGCGCCAATGAGCATCGAGATCCGCGATACCGCCGCTTCACGTTCGGACACCGTCGACAGGGTCGACGGCATCCTGAACGCCGATTCTCTGGCCAAGGGCTTTCCCTTCGAGGTCCGCGACATGGCGTTCGAGGCATGGGACGAAGACACGTTCCTCGGCGGCATCACCGCACGGATGACCCAAGGCTGGGCCTACGTCACGTTGCTGGCGGTGTCGGACGCCGCGCGCGGGCGCGGGATCGGGCAGGACTTGCTTGCCCGCGTCGAGGCCGAGGTGCGCGCCGCCGACGGCACCGGGATCTGGCTGGACACCTACTCGTTCCAGGCGCCCGGCTTTTATCGCAAGATGGGCTTCGAAGAGTTCGGCTCGCTTGACGACACGCCGGACGGGCAAAGCCGCCACTTCTTCCGCAAGCGACTGACCTAACCGCCGAGGAGCCGGAGAGCCGGAGCGCCAGAGCGCCGCGAACGAGGCGGTTTGACGCAGATCAATGAAACCGCGGTGCGACTCCCCATATTCAAATTCACGAATGTGAATATGGAGGCTCAGATGCCCAACACCACACCCCGCGCTGCCGACACCTATTCGCCGCTGTATTTCCTTGCCGCCCTTGGCGCAGGCGGGCTTGCCGTCACCTTCTTCATGTACCTGATGTTCTGGGTGCCCCATCCCGGCCGCCCCGTCCCGATCTTCGAGGATATCGTCGCCGCCTTCCGGACCGGCACGCCGGTGGTGCAGGGCATGATCGTGGTGGCGATGGCGGGCATCGCCGTTTTCGCGGTGCTGCACTTCAAATCGTTGTTCTGGAACCTGCGCCAGTATGGCGCCCTTCGGAAAACCGACGCGTTCCGGAAAATCAAAACCTCGAACGCCGAGACGCAACTGCTGGCCATGCCGCTGGCGCTCGCGATGGGGGTCAACACGGGGTTCATCCTTGGGCTCGTTTTCGTGCCGGGGCTGTGGACCGTGGTCGAGTACCTGTTCCCCTTCGCGATGATCGCCTTTCTTGCGATCGGCGTGCTGGCGCTGCGGATGATCGGCGATTTCCTTGGCCGGGTGCTGGCCAAGGGCGGCCTGTTCGACATGACCGCGCACAACAGCTTCGCCCAGCTTCTGCCGGCCTTCGCGCTGACGATGGTCGCCGTCGGCTTCGCCGCCCCCGCCGCGATGAGCACAGCGCCGCTAGTCCAGGGCATCAGCCTTGTCGGGTCGACCTTCTTTGGCATGGCGGGCATCGTCTATGCCGTCGTCGCCGCGATCACCGGCTTCAACGCGATGCTGCACTATGGCACCGCCCGCGAATCCGGCCCGACGCTGATGATCATCGTGCCGCTGCTGACCGTTCTGGGCATCATGGCGCTGCGGCAGGACCACGGCCTGCACGTCTCGTTCGACGCCCATGCGCAGGCCGCCGATACGTTGGTCTTCCTGACCCGTATGCTGTCGGTTCAGGTCGTCTTCCTGCTGCTGGGCCTCGCGGTGATGAACAAGCAGGGTTACCTGTCGTCCTTCGTGTTCGGGACCGAGACCTCTGCGGGCAGCTACGCGCTGGTCTGCCCCGGCGTCGCGATGAGCGTCATGCTGCAGTTCTGGATCAACAAGGGCTTGGTCGCCAACGATCTCGTGGCCAAGTTCTCGACCGGGTACTGGGCGCTGACGGCCATCGCGCTGGCCTTCCAGGTCGCGATGATCTGGCTGGTGTTCCGGCTGAACCGGCGCCACTTCGGCCAGCCGCGCGGCGGCATGGCGGTGCCGGCGGAATAGGCCAAACCCCTCTTTAGGCTTGAAGAACGATAAAATCGGGTGTCCTCTGTTTACATGACAGAGGGCACTCCATTCCGCGCCACGGATCCCTATGACTGGCACGCGATCCTGACGCTGATCCAGTATGAATTCGCTTACATGCAGGGGCGGATCGACCCGCCTTCGTCGATGCACGGCCTGACCGAGGCGCTGATCGCCGAACAGGCCCGGCTGGGCGAGGTCTGGGTGATCGAAGACAACGGAAGTGCGGTGGCCTGCGTTTTCCTGTCGCCCAAACCGAACGCGATGTACATCGGCAAGCTGGCGGTCGCCGCCACCCACCGAGGGCGCGGTTTGGCCCGCGTGCTGGTCGCCGTGGCCGAAACCCGCGCGCGGGACCTGGCGCTGCCGGTGCTCATGCTGCAGACACGGGTCGAGCTTACCGAAAACCACGCCACTTTCAACGCGCTGGGATTTGCCATAACCGGCACGACATCCCACGAGGGCTTCGACCGCCCCACAAGCATCACGATGGAACGAGAAGTACCGGCCAGATGACCGACGACACCCCGACCGATCAGCCCCCCGCCGACGACGGACGCCATGCCGCCAAGATGGCGAAGAAGAAGGCCGCCCGCGACAAGATCATGTCGACCAAGACCGAGGAAAAGGGATTGGTCGTCGTCCACACCGGCAAAGGCAAGGGCAAGTCGACCGCCGCCTTCGGGATGATCTTCCGCTGCATCGCCCATGGCATGCAATGCGCCGTGGTGCAGTTCATCAAGGGCGGCATGTCCACCGGCGAGCGTGACCTGATCGAAAGCCGGTTCTCGGACATCTGCCAGTTCCACACGATGGGCGAGGGCTTTACCTGGGAAACGCAGGACCGGTCGCGCGACATCGAGATGGCGCAAGCGGCGTGGGCGAAAGCGAAAGAGTTGATCCGCGACCCGGCGAACCGGATGGTCCTGCTGGACGAGATCAACATCGCGCTGCGCTATGATTACATCGACATCGCCGAGGTGGTGCAGTTCCTGCAGGACGAGAAGCCCGAAATGACCCACGTTGTCCTGACCGGCCGCAACGCGAAGGACGAATTGATCGAGATCGCGGACATTGTGACCGAGATGGAACTGGTGAAGCACCCGTTCCGGTCCGGTATCAAGGCGCAGATCGGCGTAGAGTTCTAGCACCCGGGTCATTGCTCTGCTAACGGTTGCCGGACCCAGCGCCGGCCTGCTCCGGAGGCAAGGCAGATTTTAGCACCCTTGGCCGCGCGCACCGGAACGGACACAGACGCGGTTTGCCAGCCCCGATACGGAGACGTCCATGCCGCGCACCCTGCCCACCCTTTCCCTGTTCGCCACCGGTCTTCTGCTGGCGTTGGTCCTGACGGCCAGCACAGCGGCAGCCCATACCGCCGAGGGCGTGGCTGGCGGGTTCCAGTCCGGCTTTGCCCACCCGCTGTTGGGCTGGGACCACGTGATCGCGATGGTCGCGGTTGGTCTTTGGGGCGCCTTCCTTGGTGCGCAGGCAATCTGGCTGCTGCCGGTTGTGTTCCCGCTGGTCATGGCGATTGGCGGCGCGATGGGGGTGCTGGGCATCCCGCTTCCGGCGGTCGAAACGGGCATCGCCCTGTCCGGCGTCGTTCTGGGGCTGCTGATCACCTTCGCCGTCAGGGCCGAGCTTTGGATCGCGGCGGCCATCGTCGCCGCCTTCGCGATCTTCCACGGCCACGCCCACGGCACAGAGCTTCCCGAAGCCGCGAACCCCTATTCCTACGCCATAGGCTTCGTGATCGGCACCGGACTGCTGCACCTGTGCGGTATCGGCCTTGGAACGCTGACGGCGACGCGCTGGGGCAGCTATGCTGTGCGCGGCACTGGCGCCCTGATCGCGGCCATTGGCGGAGCGTTCCTTATCGGCGTCGCATGAGGCGCACCGCGGCGCCGCTTCTGGTGCTGTTCGCGCTGTCTCCTGACCAAGGCGACGCTCACACGTTCGAGGGCACGTCGGGGCTGTACGACCAGTTCAACGACGGCGTCATCGTCGCGCTGACGACCCCCTCGATCGTGCTGTGCCTGCTGCCGCTGGGCATCCTTGCCGGGACCGCGCGCCGGGTCGGATTGCGCGGTGCGTGGCCTTGGCTGCTTGGCGGTCAGGCCATCGGCGTGCTTATAGCCCCAATCGCCCCGCCACAGATCGCCGCCGTCGCGCTGGCGCTGGGGCTTGTCACGGCTGTCCTTGCCGCACTGAGACCCGGGGTCCGGTCGCCTGTGCCGCAGGCCGCGGCGGCGCTGACTGGGGGTGTCTCGGCGCTGGCCGCGTTCGAAGGGCACGCCTTGTTCGAACTGCCCTTGGGCGTTCACGCGGGCCTGCTTCTTGGCGCAAATGTCGCCTTTGCGGTCGTCGCCGCTGTGGCGTCCGCCTCGCTCGACCGCTGGCCCCGCGACTGGCTGCGCGTCGGATGGCGTATCGCGGCAAGCTGGCTTGCCGCGATTTCTGCCTTGGTGCTGGCCTTTCTGCTGCGGCCGCTGCCCTGACCGTCAGGCCATCGCGGCGGCGCGCACCTCGCTGACGGTCTGGCCGGTGGTCAGCATCTCGGGATCAAGCTTCAGCTCGATCACCGCCAGCGTGCCGGACGCCCGCGCCGCTTCCATCGCGGCGGGGAAATCGGCATCCCGTTCCACCGTCGCGCCGAACCCGCCATAGGCCCGCGCCAGCGCCGCGAAGTCCGGGCTGTGGCATTCGGTCCCCGACACGCGCCCGGGATAGGTCTTTTCCTGATGCATCCGGATCGTGCCGTACTTGCCGTTGTTCGCGACCACCACGATGGGCTTCGCGCCGTACTGCATCGCGGTCGACATCTCGTTCAGGGTCATCTGGAAACAGCCGTCGCCCGCCATGCAGATCACCACCCGGTCGGGGTACTGCAACGACGCCGCCACCGCCGCCGGAAAGCCGTACCCCATCGAACCCGAAGTCGGCGCGACCTGCGTGGGATAGCTGCGGAAACGATAGTAGCGGTGCAGGAATGCGGCATAGTTGCCGGCCCCGTTCGTCACCATCGCGTCGTCCGGCAGGTTCGTCGACATCCAGTGCAGCGCCTGTTCCAGCTTTACGTCGCCGGGCGTTTCCTTTGGGGTCTGCCATGCCTCGTAGTCGGCGCGCGCGGCGGCGGTCCAGTCGGCCCAGTCCCCGGCTTTCGGCGCCTGCGCCAGCTTGGCCAGAACGTCCCGGGTCTGCGCCGTCACCGCAAGGTCGCAGCGGTACACGGCCCCCGGCGTGTCGGGATCGGGGTGCACATGCGCAATCGGCGGCACCGGGCCGGCGGGATCCCACAACTCGTAGCCCTGCGTGACGCAGTCGCCGATCCGGCTGCCCAGCACCAGAAGCGCATCCGCCTCTTTCGCGCGGGCCAGAAGCTTGGGGTTGGCGCCGACGCCAAGATCGCCCGCGTAAACCGGCGAGCGGTTGTCGATGAAATCCTGACGCCGGAAAGCCACCGTCACCGGCACGCCCTGCGCCTCGCCGAAGGTACGCAGGTCGCGGGCCGCCTGCTCGGACCAGCCCGGGCCACCGGCGATCACCAGCGGCTTCTTCGCCTTGCCAAGGAAGTCCAGCAGCGCCTGCACCTGCGCGTCGGACACGCCAGCCGCGGGCGTCGCGGTCGGCGCAAGATCGGGCACGTCGGCGAACGAGGACAGCATGTCTTCGGGCAGCGCCAGCACTACGGGACCGGGTCGCCCGGACATCGCGACATGGAAGGCGCGGTTCACGTACTCGGGGATACGCTCGACCTGATCGATCTCGGTCACCCACTTGGCGACGGTGCCGAACATCGCGCGATAATCGACCTCTTGGAAGGCGCCACGATCACGGTGATTGCGGGCGATCTGGCCGACGAACAGGATCATCGGGGTCGAGTCCTGCTGCGCGATATGCACCCCCGCCGAGGCGTTCGTCGCCCCCGGTCCGCGGGTGACAAAGGCGATGCCGGGCTGCCCCGTCATCTTGCCCATCGCGTCCGCCATCATCGCGGCGCCGCCCTCGTGCCGACAGACGATATTCTGGATGCCGCTGTCGACCATTCCGTCCAGCGCCGCGAGAAAGCTTTCGCCCGGCACCGAGAACACGCGGCTGACGCCGTGCGCCACCAGTGCGTCCGTCAGAATCCGCCCGCCATGCCGTGTCGTCTGCCCCATAGGTTCCTCCTGTCCTGTAGCGCGGCCACCATTTCACCGCCCCTCGGGAACGGCAAGCAGTTGCCCTGCCTTATGCGCGGCTTATCATCGGTTGCAGACGGATGGACTTCGCGGGGACCCTTCATGGCGGACTATAAGCTTCTCAGCATTTCCGGCGCATTGCGCGCCGGTTCCACCAACCGCAAGCTGCTGGCAGAGGCGATGCGCCTGTTCGGTCCGGCAGAGGTCACCATCGCGGACCTGCGCCTGCCGCTGTACGACGGCGACCTTGAAGACGCCGACGGCATTCCGGACGCGGTGCAAACCCTGTCCGACCAGATCGCCGCGGCGGATGGCGTCGTGATTTCCAGCCCGGAATACAACCGCGCGGTCACCGGCGTCATCAAGAACGCGCTGGACTGGGTCAGCCGCACCAAGGGCGGGCCGTGGTCGAACAAGCCGGTCGCGGTGATGTCCGCGAACGATGGCCGCGCCGGGGGCGAGGTCGGGCAATACATGCTGCGCCACGCGCTGACCCCGTTCCGCCCGCGCTTCGTGCCCGGGCCGTTCATCGCCGTGGCGGATTCCTCGAATGCCTTCGACGCCGACGGTCGCCTTGTGTCCGACCGCTATGCGAAGTCGGTCGAAACCCTGATGCAGGCGCTGAAATCGGAAATCGACATGCTGCGGAGGAACCCGGCAGGCTGATCGCGCGTTCGTGAGGTGGGCGTGCACCGGCGCGCCCGTACCCACGGGCTTGAAAGGCACCGAAGGCATGACGACCAAGGCCGGTTCCGGTCCCTTATCCCTTGTTCGCGAAATCATCGCCATCGCCGCGTTTGGCGCGCTTGTCATAAGCGGCAATCACAGCGGCGGTCCGCAGGTTTCGACCAGTTTCTCGCCGCTTGTCCTGACGTGGCCCGGCCCGCTGGGCGGTGCCGCCTATGCCGCCCCGTCCGCGAACGACACCGCCGCCGCCCGCATGGCCGGACAACCGATGTCGCGTCACGCCGTCGGCACCGACGCGCTTCAGCAATAGCCCCCGCCCGCGCGGGCGGACGCCGTTCGGCGCGGGGTCAGCTGCGGACCGAAACCTCGATCAGGTTGCCGTCCGGGTCGCGGATATAAACCGAGGTCAGCGGCCCCGTCGCCCCGGACCGCGCCACCGGACCATCGACCAGCGACAAACCGTGGCGATCGAAATGCTCGACCCACGTTTCAAGCGGCACCTCGGTCAGGAAACACAGGTCCGCCGTGCCCGGAGCCGCCTTGATGGCGCGCGGTTCGTATTCGGCCCCGGCCTGATGCAGGTTGATCTTCTGCTCGCCGAACGTCAGCGCCATACGCTCTCCGCCCTCGGCATCGTTGAACGGGGCTGGCATCATCCCCAGCACGTCCCGATAAAAGTCGACGGTCCTGTCGATATCCTCGACCGTCAGGACGAGATGATCCAAAGCGATAACTGACAATTGTCAATTTCCTTCCCTGCCATGTAGGTTTTCACCGACATGGATGACAGCGTCGGCAGAACCCAGACCTTCATATGCGGCCTAGATCCGGCCCGCGCGACCGCGCTGCATCTTGCGCTCGGTCGTCCCGGCGCGCCGCCGGGGCTGGGGGATCCGATGCCCGCCTTCTGGCATCACATCTATTTCTGGGACCCGCAAAGTCCAGCCGCGCTGGGGCGGGACGGGCATCCGGCGCCGGGACCGGGCCTGATCCCGGACCTTGGCCTGCCGATGCGGATGTGGGCCGGAGGACAGCTGGAATTCCACACCGCGCCGGTGCTGGGGCACCCGGCGGAAAAGACCAGCACCATCGAACGCGCCGAGGTGAAAGGGGGCCGGACCGGGCGGCTGGGATTCGTCACGCTCAGGCATGACATCATGCAGGATGGCAGGCTGTGCGTCACCGAGCGGCAGGATCTTGTCTACCGTGACCCGCCGGACCAGCGCAAAACCGTTCAGCCGCCCCAAGCCAACGCCCGCGAGTATCTTGCGCTGGAACAGCGGTTCGATCCCGTGATGCTGTTCCGCTATTCCGCGCTGACGCTGAACGGCCACCGCATCCATTACGACGCCGACTATGCCCGCGATGTCGAAGGATATCCCGGCCTTGTCGTACACGGGCCGCTGCTGGCGCAATGCGGACTGCTGGCAGCAGAAGATCTGCTTGGCCCTCTCAGCGCCTTCAGCTTCCGCGCCCGGTCGCCGGTGACGGTCGACGAAACGGTATTCTTCTGCCTGACCGGCGAACGGAAAATGCTGGCGCGCACGGGGGACGGGCGGCTTTTGATGGATCTCGAGTTCACGCGCGTGAACTGGCACATCCCGCTGGACCTTGGGGCCGAAGCCTAAAGGCTATCCTCGACCCTGAAGCCGTCGGGAATTCCGTCGCGGCCTTCCAGCACGAGGTCGGCCATGACCTCTCCGACCTTCGGGGCCATGCCGAAGCCGATCTTGAAACCGCCATTGGCGACGAAGTGCCCGTCGCGGTCCGGCCACGCGCCCAGCATCGGCGCGCGCGACCGGGCGCGGGGACGTACACCGGCCCAGCGGCGCGTCTCGGGCGCATCGCGCAGCGGCGGGAACACGGCGCAGGCCTTCTCGATCAGCGCGTCGCACTGGTCGTCGGTCGTCTCGGGATCGTCGAAGTCGCGCTCGCTGGTCGAGCCGATGGCGACGGTCCCGTCGTAATGCGGCACGATGTGCAGCCCGTCGGCAAAGACCTGCGGCCGGTCGGCGGCGTCCAGCCGGAATTCGACCGCCTGCCCTTTCACGCCCGTGCCGACGTTGCGACCCAGCGCCAATCCCAACTCGGCCAGCCCCTCATAGCCGGTGGCCCACACGACCTTGCCCCGCTGCGGCATCGGGTCATAGCTTAGCTGTGCCTTGTACGCCTTGTTCGCGGCCCACCACAGGCTGGCGCAGGCGGCGCGGGGCGCGGCGCGGGCGGTCAGCGTGTCCCACACGTACAGGCCGGTGGGGCTGTCGGGGCGCCAGTCGCCAGCCTCGGCCGCGTCGATCACCCGCCACTCGGCGGCGTCGCCCCACAGCTCGGCCGCCGTTCCTTCGCGCTGGCGGGCCAATGCGACCGCGCGGTCGTCGGCCAGCGGCTGAAGCCGGCCCAGCCGCGCATAGCCCGTGGCGACGTTCGATTCCTCTTTCACCCGCGCCCAGAACGCGGGCTGCATCAGCAGGCTTTCCAGCTGGAATTGCTTCTTGGGGTTCCAATTCTCGGGGACATGCGGCGCCAGCGCGCCGACGATCCCGCCCGACGCTCCGGCGGCAAGGCAGCGGGTCTCGATCACCTGCACCTTCGCGCCACGCCGGGCACAGGCATAGGCCACGGACACGCCGAAAATGCCCGCCCCCATCACCGTCACGTCCGCCATTGCCATTGTGCCGTCCCTTCCCCATTCTCGCGCCGAATCCGCAAGGCCCTTCAAATGCAGACCCCCGACACATCCGCAACCCTGTGGCGCGACGGCGCGGTGCCCGTGTCCGCCCGCTTCGACGACCCGTATTATTCCCTGGATAACGGTCTGGCCGAGACGCGCCATGTCTTTCTGGACGGCAACGACCTTCCGTTTCGGTTCCGCGAGGGGTTTCACATCGCCGAGCTGGGCTTCGGCACCGGGCTGAACATGCTGACCGCGCTTCAGGCGTGGCGTGCGGCCGGAATCGAGGGCCAGATGCGGTTCACCAGCTTCGAGGCGTTCCCGCTGCCCGCCGCCGACCTGTCGCGCGCGCTGGCCTCGTTCCCGGAACTCTCGGACCTCGCGGCGCCGCTGATCGCCGCGTGGGACCGGGGCGAGACGATGATCGAGACCGCCGACCTGCGGGCCGGGGTGATCCTCGGCGACGCGCGCCAGACGCTGGCCGCGTGGGATGGCGCGGCGGATGCGTGGTTCCTTGACGGGTTTTCGCCCGCCAAGAACCCGGAACTGTGGGAGGCGCCGCTGATGCAGCAGGTCGCCCGGCATACCGCGCCCGGCGGCACCGCCGCGACCTATACCGCCGCGGGCTTCGTGCGCCGCAACCTTGCCGACGCCGGGTTCGAGGTGGAACGCCGCCCGGGCTTTGGCCGCAAGCGGCACATGACCGTGGCGCGGCTGGCATGAGCACGCAGAACACCCGGCTTGGCATCTGGCTGATGGTGCTGACGACCTTCATCTTCGCTGTGCAGGACGGGATCTCTCGTCACCTTGCGGACAATTACAATGTCCTGATGGTGGTGATGATCCGCTACTGGTTCTTCGCCGCCTTCGTCATCGCCATCGGCGTGCGCGGCGCTGGTGGCGTCCGCAAGGCCGCCGCCACCTCGCAGCCGGTCGTGCAGATGTTCCGGGGGGTGCTGCTGGCCGGGGAAGTCTGCGTGATGGTGCTGGCCTTCACCCTGCTGGGGCTGGTCGAAAGCCACGCGATCTTCGCCTGTTATCCCCTTCTGGTCGCCGCTCTGTCGGGGCCGGTGCTGGGCGAAAAGGTCGGCTGGCGCCGCTGGGCGGCGATCGGGGCAGGCTTTGTCGGGATGCTGATCGTCCTTCAGCCCGGCCTGCGCGTGTTCGAACCTCAGGCGCTTGTCGCGCTGTGTTCCGCTTCGATGTTCGCGCTGTACGGCCTGCTGACGCGCTATGTCGCCCGCAAGGACAGCGCGGCGACCTCGTTCTTCTGGACCGGCGTGTCCGGCGCGGTTGTCATGAGCTTCATCGGCATCTGGTTCTGGGAACCGATGACCGGCGGCGACTGGGTGTGGATGGCGATCCTGTGCGTCACGGGCGCCGGCGGGCACTGGACGCTGATCCGCGTCTACGAGGTCGCCGAGGCATCCGCCGTGCAGCCCTTTGCCTATTTCCAGTTGGTCTTCGCATCGACGCTGGGTGTGCTGGTCTTCGGCGAGGCAATCGAGGTGTCGACCGCCTTGGGCGCGGCCGTCATCGTCGGTGCCGGGCTGTTCGCCCTGTGGCGCGAGCACAAGGCGAAACAGCGTATGGCGCGGGGTTAGGGGGCGCTGGCCCCGTCGCACCGAAGGTGCGCATACTCGTGGGAGGCAGGGGGCTCTGCCCCCGTCGCCTGGCGGCGACTCCCCCGAGGTATCTTAAAAGAGAAGAAGCGGGCGTCAGTCGCCCAGTTTCACCAGCGCGTGGCGCTTCTTGCCGGCCGACAGCTTGACGGGCGAGGCCAGCGCCGCCGCGTCCAGCATCAGGCCCGCGTCGGTCAGCGGCGCGTCGTCGATGCGGGCGCCGTTGTCGGCGATCAGGCGCTTGGCCTCCTTGCCGGATTTCGCCAGCCCCGACTTGACGATAAGTTGCACGATCGAGATGCCGTCGCCGACCTCTGCCGAGGTCAGCGCCAGCGTCGGAAGGTCATCGCCCACACCGCCTTTTTCGAACACCTCGCGCGCGGTCGCCTCGGCGGCGGCGGCGGCCTCGGCCCCGTGGCACAGGGTGGTCACCGCATTGGCCAGCACGATCTTGGCATCGTTGATCTCGGACCCGCCCAGCGCGGCAAGGCGATCGCATTCGTCGACCGGGATCTCGGTGTACAGCTTCATGAACCGGCCCACGTCGGCGTCGGTGGTGTTGCGCCAGAACTGCCAGAACTCGTAGGGCGACAGCATGTCGGCGTTCAGCCACATCGCGCCGCCCTGGCTTTTGCCCATCTTGCGCCCGTCCGAGGTGGTCAGCAGCGGCGTGGTCAGGCCGTAGATCTCGTGATCCAGCACCCGGCGCGTCAGGTCGATGCCGTTGACGATGTTGCCCCACTGGTCCGAGCCGCCCATCTGCAGCAGGCAGCCATAGCGGCGGTTCAGTTCGAGGAAGTCATACGCCTGCAGGATCATGTAGTTGAATTCGAGGAACGACAGCGACTGTTCGCGATCGAGCCGCGATTTCACGCTTTCGAACGACAGCATCCGGTTCACCGAAAAGTGCCGCCCGATGTCGCGCAGGAATTCGAGGTAGTTCAGGTCGTCCAGCCACTCGGCGTTGTTCAGCATCAGCGCGCCGCTGTCGCTGTCGCCATAGTCGAGGTACTTGGCGAACACCTGCTTCATGCTGGCGATGTTGTCGTCGATGGCGTCGGGCGTCAGCAGCGGACGCTCGTCCGACCGGAACGACGGGTCGCCGACCTTGGTGGTGCCGCCGCCCATCAGGGTGATCGGCTTGTGGCCGCATTTCTGGAACCAGCGCAGCAGCATGATGTTCAGCAGGTGGCCCACGTGCAGCGACTGCGCCGTGGCGTCATAGCCGATATACGCGGGGACCGTACCCGAGATCAGGGCCTCGTCGAGGCTTTGAAGATCGGTGCAATCGGCGAGGAAGCCCCGCTCGATGATCACACCCAGGAAATCGGATTTCGGGTGGTAGGTCATTGCGTTTCGGTCCAGTGTTTCATGTGCGGCGCACTTGTACGCGCCAAGGGGGCAAAGGGGAAGGCATGAAGATCACCGCTCCGGTCCGCGTGCTTGGCACGATGTCGGGCACCTCGCTGGATGGTGTGGACGCGGCGATCGTGCTGACCGACGGCCAGCGGATCGAAGGGTTCGAAGAGACCGGATACCGTCCCTATTCCGACACCGAACGCGCCGTGCTGCGCACCGCGCTGGGCCACTGGCCCGGCACGCCCGAGGTCGAGGCTGCCGCCGAGGTGGTCGAAACCGCCCATGCCGAGCTGATGTCGCAGTTCCCGCAGGCGGACTTGATCGCCTTTCACGGCCAGACGCTGGCGCACGATCCGCGTGGGCGCGGCACGCACCAGGCTGGGAACGGGGCGCTGCTGGCCGAGGTGCTGGGCAAGACCGTCATCTGGGATTTCCGGTCCACCGATGTCGAGATGGGCGGCGAGGGTGCGCCGCTGGCGCCGTTCTACCATTTCGCCTGTGCCCGCCACATCGGCGCGCGCGCCCCGCTGGCGTTCCTGAACCTTGGCGGCGTCGGCAACGTGACGTGGGTCGACCCGTCACAGCCCGGCCCCGATGTGCCGGGCGCCTGTCTTGCCTTCGACACCGGCCCGGCCAACGCCCCGCTGAACGACCTGATGCAGTCCCGTCTGGGGCTGGACCGGGACGAGGACGGCGCGCTGTCCGCCTCTGGCCAGATCGACGAAGGCGTCGTCGCGCGCTTTCTCGAAAAAGGGTATTTCCTGCGCATGCCGCCGAAATCCTTGGACAGAAACGACTTTCCCGACCTTGCCGGGGCGGTGGCCGACCTGTCCGACGCCGACGCCGCCGCGACGCTGGCCGCTTGCGCCGTCGCCGCCGTGGCGCGCGGAATGGAACATTGCCCCGCGCCGCCCTCGCAGCTGCTGGTCACCGGCGGCGGGCGTTTCAACGGGGCGATGATGGCCGGGCTGGCCCGCGCCTTGCCCTGCCCGGTCGAACCGGTCGAGGCGGCGGGGCTGGACGGCGACATGCTGGAGGCGCAGGCCTTCGCCTATCTTGCCGCCCGCGTTGCGCGCGGCCTGCCGACCAGCGCGCCGGGCACCACCGGCGTGCCGGCCCCGGTCGGCGGCGGCAAGATCAGCCGGGGCGGCGTCTGAGCCTCAGCCCTTTTTCAGAGAGGCCCGGATCGCCTCGCCATGCTCGTCCAACTTGGGCGATGGCGCATCCAGCCGAGGTTCTGCGTCCGAGAACCGGAACGGCGGCCGCACCGAGGGAACGCCGTCCAGCGACAGTTGCAGCCCCCGCGCCCTGACCTGCGGGTCTTCGAAGACTTCGGCCATGTCGTTGATCGGCCCGGCGGGAATGCCCTTGGTTTCGCAGCCCGCCAGCAGATCGGCCTTGGTCCATTTCACCGTTTCGGCCGTCAGAAGCGGCACCAAGGCTTCGCGGTTCCCGACGCGCCCCGCGTTGGTGGCATAGGGTTCAAGGGCCAGCGCCGGAACGCCAAGCAAATCGCACAGCCGCGCGTATTGCGCGTCGTTGCCGACGGCGATGATGATGTACCCGTCGGCGCAGTCGAACACCTGATAGGGCACGAGGTTCGGATGCGCGTTGCCCAGCCGCTTTGGCGCGACACCGGTGGTCAGGTAGTTCATCGCCTGGTTCGCGGTGACGGCGGCGGCGACGTCCATCAGCGCCATGTCGATCCACTGGCCCCGGCCCGTCGCGTGCCGCTGATGCACCGCCGCAAGGATCGCAGTCGCCGCGTACATGCCGGTGAACACGTCGGTGATCGCCACGCCGGTCTTTTGCGGCTGGCCGTCGGGCTCGCCGGTGATCGACATCAGCCCGGACATGCCTTGGATGATGTAGTCATAGCCGGCCCGGTGCGCATACGGCCCGTCCTGACCGAAGCCGGTGATCGAGCAATAGATCAGCCCGGGGTTCAGCGCCGACAGGCTGGCATAGTCCAGCCCGTATTTCACCAGCCCGCCGACCTTGAAGTTTTCGATCAAGATGTCCGCGTCGGCCACCAGCGCGCGCACGGTGTCCTGCCCCTCGGGGGTGCGGAAATCGACGGCGATCGATTGTTTGCCCCGATTGCAGCCGTGGAAATAGCTGGCTGTCCGGTCGCCTTCCCGCTCGACGAACGGCGGGCCCCAGCGGCGGGTGTCGTCGCCTTCGGGGCTTTCGACCTTGATCACCTCGGCGCCAAGGTCCGACAGGCACTGGCCGGCCCAAGGGCCGGCCAGGATACGGGCAAGTTCGACGACCCGAAGGCCGTCCAGCGGTGCCGTCATCTTGCGATCATTCCTCGGGCAGACGTTCGTCCAGCGCCGCGGAGAAGTCCGCGTAGTTCATGTTCGAGTACTTCTGCCCATCGATGATGAAGGACGGGGTCGAGGTAATGTCGTCGGCCGCCTGATTTTCTTCCCACAGCGTGACCATCGCCTGCGCCATGTCGGCATCCTGCAGGCATTCGTCGACCATCTCGGCGGACAGCCCGGCGGTGCGGCCGATCTGCGACAGGTTATCCGCGATGCCAGCGGGGGTGTCGGCGTTCAGCCAGTCGGACTGCTGTTCGAACACCATGTCCATGATCGCGAAGTAACGACGCTGCGATGCCTCGATCTGCGCCGGATCGGCATCCGCACCGCGCGGCGCGCCGCAGCGAGCCAGCATCCCGGCCCACAGGCCGAAGCGGTCGAAATAGACCTCGCGATAGACGAACCGGATCTTGCCGGTGTCGACGTAGTTCTCTTTCAGTTCATCGAAGACGGTCAGGTGAAAGTTCTTGCAGTGCGGGCAAGTTGCCGACGCGTATTCGATCACCGTCACCGGCGCGTCAGGATCGCCAAGCGCCATCTCGGTCACGATCGAGGTGTCGACCTCGCCTTCCTGCGCCTGCGCTGCGCCCAGCGCGGTCAGGCTAGAGCCGGAGTTGCCGTTCGGCCAGAACACGGTTGCGCCTGCGGCCAGCACCAGCGCGGTGGCAAAGGGAAGGATCTTGTTCATAAGGGTCCTCGGTCAGTCTTTCTGTCGGGAGAGTACGTTGGCGCCAAGTGCTTCAAGCGCACGGCGCAGTGAATCGTCGGCCACGGCGGCGCTTGCCTCGGCGGCACGCTCGCGGACTTCTGGGGCGGGTTGCGGCTTGGGCGTCGCGGGGGCCGGGGCGAAGGCTGCCTGCCCCTCGGCAAAGCCCGTCGGCGCGGTCTGGGTGATCCTGAGCCGCGCGATCGCGGTGTAGCCATAGCAGGCATTCACCCGCTCGCGGATCTGGTCCTTCTGCATCTCAAGCATCGGCGCCTGCGCGCCGGTGGTCAGCACCGTCAGCGTCGCGCCGAATCCGCCCCGCCCATAGCTGACGTTGACCGGACGGCAGATCGCGGCGACATCGGCGCCCACGATCTCGGCCCAGTGGGTCAGGACGCGCGACACGGCAAAACCGCGTTTCTCCCCGACCTCGCGGATGCGCGTCGACAACAGGCCCGAGGCGCGCTCGAACCCGCGCTTACGGCGGGGCGCCTTTCCGGACGGTCCTGTGGTCATCGCTGGAACTCCTCGGTCACGACGTTATCCTAACGGGCGCGAAGCGCGCAGCGCCAGCCGAAAGCCTGTCAGGGAGCCATAAACATTGCGTGACGAACAGCTCAGCCACGACCTTCTGGCGTGGTACGACCGGCATGCCCGCGTGATGCCGTGGCGGGTCGGCCCCGCGGACCGGCGTGCGGGGGTGCGGCCCGACCCCTATTCCGTGTGGATGTCCGAGGTGATGCTGCAGCAGACCACCGTGGCCGCCGTGCGGGACTATTTCCACCGCTTCATGGCACGCTGGCCCACCGTCGGCGACCTTGCCGCCGCCGAGGACGGCGACGTGATGGCGGAATGGGCGGGGCTTGGCTATTACGCCCGGGCGCGCAACCTGCTGAAATGCGCCCGCGCCGTCGTCGCGGACCACGGCGGGCAATTTCCGGACAGCCGCGAGGGTTTGCTCGCCTTGCCGGGCGTCGGTCCCTACACCGCGTCTGCGGTCGCCGCGATTGCCTTCGACGAACCGGCGACGGTGGTGGACGGCAATGTCGAACGGGTGATGTCGCGGTTGTTCCTTGTCGAAACGCCGCTGCCCGCCGCGAAATCCGAGCTGACGGAGTTGGCCGCGCGCCTGACGCCGCAGGACCGCCCCGGAGACCACGCTCAGGCGGTGATGGATCTGGGCGCAACGGTCTGCACGCCCAAATCCCCCGCCTGCGGCATCTGCCCGTGGATGGAACCCTGCACCGCCCGCGCCGAAGGGGTGCAGGCCGCCCTGCCCCGCAAGACGCCGAAGAAGGCCAAGCCGACGCGGCTGGGCTATGCCTATCTTGCAAGGCGCGCGGATGGCGCGTGGCTGCTGGAACGGCGGCCGGACCGGGGGCTGCTGGGCGGCATGCTGGGCTGGCCCGGCAGCGAGTGGAACGACGCCCCCGCCGAGACGCCGCCGCTGGACGCCCGCTGGCGGGACGTGGGGGCAGAGGTGCGGCACACCTTCACCCATTTCCACCTGCGCCTTGCCCTGCGCGTGGCCGATGTGCCCGCAGGTACCCGCCCGGACCGAGGCACCTTCGTCCCCCGCGCCGAGTTCCGCCCCGCCGCCCTGCCCACCGTGATGCGCAAGGCATACGATCTGGCCGTCACCGCTCTGGACTGATCCCGCCGCCCCCGGCGCGGGGTAGGCCCGCCAAGCTTTCCCTCCCCCCGCAAACGGGGAAAGGACACGAGGGGAACACCCACCGCCACCCCGATTGCCCCGCAATTCCGCCCCGGATATGCTGCGCCGGAACCCGAACCGGAGCCGTCCAGCATGTCCTCCGCCCGCCCCATCGGCGACTTGCGAAGCGCCCTGCCCTTCTGGCTGTCGCTCGCGCTTGTACCGCTGATCGCCATCGCGGCGGCGCAGGGCGGCTGGGCGCTGATCCTGCCGCCGCTGTGCACGTGGTGGCTGTACGGTATCCTCGACGTGGTCATCGGCCTGAACGAGGACAACCCCGATACCGAAACCGAGGACGGCCAGCTGTTCTGGTACCGCCTGATCACCATGATCTGGCTCCCGGTACAGGCGATCGTGATCTACGGCGCGATCTTCTATGCGACCCGGACGGATCATTTGGACACTTGGGAAAAGCTGGTTCTGTTCTTCGACGTCGGCATCATCTCCGGCACCGTCGGCATCGTCTATGCCCACGAACTGCTGCACCAAAGGAACCGGCTGGAACGCTGGCTGGGTGACCTGCTGCTGGCCACGGTGCTGTACAGCCACTTCCGCACCGAACACCTTCTGGTCCACCACCGCCACGTCGGCACACCCGCCGACGCCGTCACCGCGAAGTATAACGAAGACTTCCATCGCTTCTTCGTCCGGGTGCTGGCCGAATGCCCCGGCTCGGCATGGCGCGCGGAAACCCGAATGCTGGCGCGCCGGGGCCTTGGCCCCTTTCACCGCACGAATCCCTTCTGGCGCTACGCGATCCTGCAACTCGCCGCCCTCGGCCTCGCGCTGGCGATCGGCGGCTGGGCCGGGCTCGGCCTGTTCGTGGTACAGGCGATCTCGGCGATCTGGCAGCTGGAGCTGACCAACTACGTCGAACACTACGGCCTGACGCGCAAACACCTTGGAGACGGGCGCTACGAACACGTCCTGCCGCGCCATTCTTGGAACGCCTCGCACCGCGCGTCGAACTGGCTGCTGATCAACCTTCAGCGCCACTCGGACCACCACTACAAACCGTCGCGCCGGTTTCCGCTGCTTCAGACCTATTCCGAGCAAGAGGCCCCGCAGCTTCCGTTCGGCTATCCCGTGATGGCGATGGTCGCGATGGTGCCGCCCCTGTGGCGCCGGGTCATGAACCCGAAGGTCCGCGCGTGGCGGAAACGCTTCTACCCGGACATCGACGACTGGACCCCCTACAAACAGGGCACCAACCCGTCCCCGATCTGACGCTGCCAATCCGGCTTCTTCTCTTTCAAAATACCTCGGGGGAGTCGCGCACAGCGCGACGGGGGCAGAGCCCCCTTACGCCACAGCCTTTTGCGCACCTCTGGTGCGACGGGGGCAGAGCCCCCTTACGCCCTTCCTCAAGCGCACCTGCGGTGCGACGGGAGCAGCGCCACCTTACGCCCTTCCTCAAGCGCACCTCTGGTGCGACGGGAGCAGCGCCACCTTACGCCCTTCCTCAAGCGCACCTCTGGTGCGACGGGGGCAGCGCCCCCTTCCCCGCACAAAACAAAAAATCCCCGCTGACCATAGGGTCAGCGGGGTCAGTCGTGCCGTGGCGGTGGGCCACAGGCACCGGCGGTAGTTCCTGTATTCTGTTGTTCGGAAAGCTCTTTGGCTTAGCGCATCTCGGACCGGATCTGCTGGCGCAGCACGTCGATGGGCACGACCTGCCCTTCGCGATGGAAGTTCCAGTAGGTCCAGCCGTTGCAGGACGGCGCGCCTTCCAGCGCGGCCCCGACCTGATGGATGCTGCCCGACGCCTCGGCAGAGATCAGCGTGCCGTCAGCGCGCACCTTGGCGGTCTTGCCGTTCTGGCTGACCAGAACCTCGCCCGGGCGCAGCATGCCGCGTTCGACCAGCTGGCCGAAGGGAACGCGCGGCTCGGCGCGCTTGGCGCGGCTGACTTCCAGCGCGGTCGAGTCGTACTTGCGCACCTTGGCAAGGCGCTTCTCGGCGACCGCACGATAGGACGCCTCACGCTCGATCCCGATGAACTCGCGGCCCAGCATCTTGGCCACGGCGCCGGTGGTGCCGGTGCCGAAGAACGGGTCAAGCACCACGTCGCCCGGATTGGTCGTGCCGACCAGTACCCGGTGCAGCAGGCTTTCCGGCTTCTGCGTCGGATGCGCCTTGTCGCCGTTCTCGTCCTTCAGACGCTCGTGCCCGGTGCAGATTGGCAGGACCCAGTCCGACCGCATCTGGATGCCTTCGTTCAGCGCCTTCAGGGCTTCATAGTTGAAGGTGTACTTGCTGGCCTCTTCCTTCGACGCCCAGATCAGCGTCTCGTGCGCGTTGGTCAGGCGCTTGCCGCGGAAGTTGGGCATCGGGTTCGACTTGCGCCACACCACGTCGTTCAAGATCCAGAAGCCCTGGTTCTGAAGCTCGGCGCCCAGACGGAACACGTTGTGGTAGGACCCGATCACCCAGATCGCGCCATGCGGCTTCAGCAGGCGCTTGGCGGCGGCCAGCCATTCGCGGGTGAAGGTATCGTAGGCGGCGAAGCTGGAAAACTGGTCCCACTCGTCATCCACCGCATCCACACGAGAGTTGTCCGGGCGGTGCAGGTCGGCCTTGAGCTGCAGGTTATAAGGGGGATCGGCGAAGATCAGGTCCACCGAAGCCTCGGGCAACGACCGCATCACTTCGATGCTGTCACCCGCAATTATCTGGTTAAGCGGCAACTCCATCGCTGCCCCCTTCATCGTTTTGACCATTGCTGCCTCTGTCCCCGCACCTTGTCCACGGCGCTGAATGTTGTTGTGGACAAGTCTGAGTCAAAGGCGATTCGCGGTCAAATTCTTTATTGAATCAGGGGGTTATAGAATTTTCTTGATACAAGATATTGTGCACGGGTCGGAAACTACGCCTATGGTGTGGGGTCACACCCAGATTTCGGAGCGCGGCGAGATGTTCTTTCGTCGGGTAGCCCGCGTTTCGGTCCCAGCCGTATCCGGGATGCTGTTGCGCCAAATCCCACATGACACGATCTCGACAAACTTTTGCCACAATCGAAGCCGCTGAAATCGAAAGAGATTTGCAGTCTCCTTTCACGATAGCCTCGGCCGGGCATGTCAGGCCCTTGGGCACGAATTTCCCGTCCACCAGCGCCAAGTCGGTCTTGCGCCCCAGCCCCTCGGCCGCGCGGACCATCGCCAGTTGCGAGGCGTGGAAGATGTTCAGCGCGTCGATCTCTTCCACCGTGGCATGGGCGATGCTGACATCGGCGCAGTCCTCCAGCTCGGCCGCGAGGCGCGTGCGCACCTTCTCGGACAGCTGCTTGGAATCGGTCAGGCCTTCGGGGATGCGGTCCGGGTCCAGCCGCACGGCGGCGGCGGTGACCGGACCGGCAAGCGGGCCACGGCCCACCTCGTCGATGCCGCAGATCCAAAGGGCACCACGGGCAAGCGCGGCGGTTTCGCGGGTGAAATCTGGGATGGCACGGGGCATGTGCCCATCAAACCGATCGTTCCGGGGCGGACAAGGGGCAATGCCCCCGGACGCGCCTGCCCCCCCTAAACGGAAAGAGCGGACGCCCCGCAAAGGCGCCCGCTCTCCCTTCATGGTCCGAAAGGGGCTCCGGACCACTGCTCGAAGGTTTCGGTGTTTATCAGTAGCCGGCGCGACGGGCGCACTGCCAATCGACCCAGCGGTTGCTGCCGCGGCCGTGAATGCAGTGGGCGGGCACGCGGACCACGTTGTTGCGCTGGTGCGGCGGGTTATGGCGCTGCGGCGGGTTGTGATAGCGCGGCGGCTCGTACCGCTGCGGCGGGGTGTTGCGGGTCACGTTGGTGCGGCCCTTGTTGTGCTGGTTCAGCGCGTGACCCAGTGCGAACAGAGTGCCCACGCCCAGGATCAGGCGGGTCGTCTCGCCACGATCCAGCGCGCTGGCCGGCGACACGGTGGCGGCGGTCAGGGCAAGGCTGGCGGCAAGCGCGGCGGCGAAAATCTTCTTGGTCATCGGACAGTCCTTTCTGGTGTGTGCGGTGCCGGGTGCGTTCGGCGATCCCGCTGACAGCACCACGACGCCACACCCCGATCCGGTCAGGCAATATCGGCCCCCGGTTATGCGATGACAGCGCCATTCCGCCGCCGTGTTATCCGATGACAACGCCGCGAAGCCCCTGTGGATATTGAATAACAGCGCCACACTGGGCAAAGCCCCGCCCATGAGACAGCACACCCTCCTCCTTGCCTTCGCGCTGGCCTTGATCGGCAGCGCCGCCTCTGCGGCCTGCACTGTCGAGTACAAGGCGAAGAAGGGCAGTCAGTACGTTCACACCCGCATGTCGGTGCCCGACAGCGCGTGCAGCGTCGGGGCCGCCACGCCGATCGTCGAAAGCGCCCTGGCCAGCCAGGGGATGCAGCTCTTGGCTATAGTCAAGGTTACACCCGGCGGGTAGATTCGCGTCATGAGCCTTTCAGACAACGGGCGGGACATCTCGACCACCCGGCGCTCCGGCGGCCGGGTGGTTGCCTTCGGGCTTGCCGCCATCGTGGGCATCCTGGCGATTGCCGCGGTGCTTCTCTTCATGAACCTGCCGACCGCGACCGCTTTCGTGGACCGCGTCGACCGCATCTTTCTTGAATACGACCTGACCTCGCCCGATTCGAGCGCCGAGACCACTCTGTTGGGCATCCTCGCCGAAAGCGGCGCCGCCTTTTCCGAGGTGCTGGCCAGCTATCGGGTGATCATCTTCGTGCTGCTGATCTTCGCCACCGCCCTGCTGATCGCCGCGCTGGTGTTTCTTGTGACCATCGCCACGCTGAACCGCCGCATCGCACAGTTCGAACGGTCCGGCCTGCAGGTATCGTCGCTGGTGATCAGCCGGGACGAGAACAAGGTCTACCTGAACGACAACCTCGAATTCACCCTCACCGGCGCCGTGATCGAGACGCTCGCCGTGCTGGCCGAGGCGCGGATGGATCAGGACATGCTGACCGGCGCCGAGATCGAGGCGATGATCTCAGGGCGCGATGCAGCCGACTGCGACGAGGCGTCGGGCGCGACACGGATCAAGCGGCTGCGGGATTCGCTGGGCAACCAGATGGTCAGCGAGATGCTGGTGAAGAATATCTCGCGCAAGGGCTACATGCTGGCGATCGACCGCAAGGTCATCCGCATGATTTGATCGTCCGCGCGCCGGTCCGGATTGCCCCAGCGTTGCGCCGGGTCGCGCGCTGGGATAATCCGGTCGGAACGCAGGCGGAAGGGGTCCACATGAACCTGGCTTTGAAATCACTCGCATTCCTTGCGGCGGCGCTGTTTCTCGCCGGGTGCGATCCGCGCAGCGACCTGGACGAAAAGCCGGTCGATCTTGGCGCGTTCAAGCTGGGCCACAACCTTGTCGTTGCGCGCAAACCGTCGGTCGGGCCGGGCTCGATCAAAGTGACCGAGGCCGAATGGCAGGCCGCCATCGAAGGCGCCGTCGACGACCGCTTCGGCCGCTACGAAGGCGACCGCCTGTATCACCTTGGCATGAGCGTCGACGGCTACTTCCTGACCTCGCTCGACGCCGGCGTGCCGCTGGTGCCGTCGCTGAAATCGATCCTGCTGATGACCGTGACGCTGTGGGATGACCAGCTTGGCCGCAAGCTGAACGAAGAAGCCCACGAAATCAGTGTGATATCCGCATTCAACGGCGCTGGCGCCTTCCCGACGAAGGAACGTCTGCTCGAGATCCTGTCCGCTCAGGCGGCCAAGCAGATCGAAACATGGCTGGAAGAGAACCCCGACTGGTTCCAGCCTCCCTACGAATAAGGCGGCGCGTCCGCCTTTCCACCGAAGATGCGCTTGATTTTCCGGTGTCCAGCCCATAAATCAGCGCGCGTATTGGACCGGGGCTATGGTGCCCCCATTGACTACGAGGCGCCCTAGGATGGCTAAGGAAAAGTTTGAACGTAACAAACCGCACGTCAACATCGGCACGATTGGCCACGTTGACCACGGCAAAACGACGCTGACGGCGGCCATCACGAAGTACTTCGGTGATTTCCGCGCGTACGACCAGATCGACGGCGCGCCGGAAGAAAAGGCCCGCGGCATCACGATCTCGACCGCGCACGTGGAATACGAGACCGAAGCGCGTCACTACGCGCACGTCGACTGTCCCGGCCACGCCGACTACGTGAAGAACATGATCACCGGTGCGGCCCAGATGGACGGCGCGAT
>NZVC01000038.1 GCA_002701395.1 Maritimibacter sp.
TACTGGGAGGTCGAGAGGGATACGCTGATCGCCATCCCGCTCTTCATCTTCATGGGCATCATGCTGCAGCGCTCGAAGATCGCCGAGGACCTTCTGGTCACCATGGCGCAGCTCTTCGGGCCGGTCCCGGGCGGCCTTGGCATCTCGGTCGTCTTCGTGGGCGCGCTGCTGGCGGCCACCACGGGCATCGTGGGCGCGACCGTCGTCGCCATGGGCCTGATCTCGCTGCCCGCCATGCTGCGCAACAACTACTCGCAGCCGCTGGCCACCGGCACCATCGCCGCCTCCGGCACGCTGGGGCAGATCATCCCGCCGTCGATCGTGCTGATCATCCTGGCCGACCAGCTGGCCTCGGCCACCGACCAGGCCTCGACCATGCGCAAGGCGCTGCACAAGGAAGCCACCGGAGAGCTGTCGATGCCGTCCGTCTTCGACGTGACCTCGACCTCGGCGGGAGAGATGTTCCTTGGGGCCTTTGTCCCCGGCATCGTGCTGGTGCTGATCTACATGGCCTTCATCCTGATCTTCGCGATCCTGCGGCCGAAACTGGCGCCGGCCGTGCCCTACACGGGCCATCGTGACGCCGCCTTCTGGGGCCAGGTCTTCCTCACGCTGGTGCCGCCGCTGGCGCTGATCTTCCTCGTGCTGGGCTCGATCATCGCGGGTATCGCCACGGTCAACCAGGCCGGCGCCATCGGTGCTGCCGGCGCGCTGATCATGGCCGGCTACCGCCTGCCCGACAAGGACACGCCCGGCCTCTTCATCCCGGCGCTCATTGGCGCCGTGGCGCTGGGGCTGATCGCCTTCGCGCTTTCGACCTACAACATGAACGTCAAGGCCGTGCTCTCGATGGGCACCGACATGACCGGCATCTGGATCGGCGCGCTGGCCACCGTGCTGCTGCTGATCTCGCTGATCTGGTCGGGCGCGCGCGTGCTGAAGATCGAGAACACCATGCACGAGGTGATGATCGAAACGGCGAAGACCACGTCTCTTGTCTTCATCATCCTCCTGGGCGCCGCGATGCTCACCGCCGCCTTCCGCGCCTTCGGGGGCGAGGAGCTGGTACGCGAGTTCCTCAACTCCCTCCCCGGCGGCTTCTGGAGCCAGTTCGTCATCGTCATGGCGGTGATCTTCATCCTCGGCTTCTTCCTCGACTTCATCGAGATCGCCGTGGTCGTGGTGCCGATCGTGGCGCCGATCCTGCTGGCCGACCCGCAGGCGAACATCACCGCCGTCTGGCTGGGCGTGATGATCGGTCTGAACATCCAGACCTCGTTCCTCACTCCACCCTTCGGCTTCGCGCTGTTCTACCTGCGCGGGGTGGCGCCGCCGACGGTGACGACCGGCCACATCTATCGCGGCGTGGCACCGTTCGTCGTGATCCAGGTGGTCGGGCTGGCGTTGCTGTGGTTGTTCCCGGGCGTGGTGACCATCATCCCGGACCTGATCCCGAACTAGGGCGGTCCACATCCAGAAGAGAAAGCCGGAAGGGTCCCCTTCCGGCTTTTTCTTTGCGCGGTGGCGGCTTGGCGGTGCACGGCCTTGCGTTCCCCGGCCTTGTCCCGGACTCGGCCCGGCCCATGTCATGCGTCACCGCTGCGGAAGACGAGGGTACGGCGGAGGCCAACGGCGCACGCCCCGTGTTCCGTCGGCCAGTTCACGCCAAGTCACGCCGGTTTGATCGGTTCGATATGGAACCAAGCGCCTTTTCGCTGGTTCTACCTGCACGTCATCGGCGGGCAATGGCCGTGCTTCGCGCCGCCACTGGAAACTTCCAATGGATATGCCATTTCCGTCGAACAGGCAGCCGTGGGACCAACCCGCGGCGACTTGGAACGAGCTTGGAGTAGCAAAAATGAAAACCCTTCTGATCGCATCGGCCGCCGCGGCAACGCTTGCCGCCCCCGCGTTCGCCGGCAGCCTGACCCCCGCGGCGCCGGAACCCGTTGTGCCCGCACCCGCACCGGCCCCGATGCCGGTTGCTTCCTACGACTGGACCGGCTTCTACGGCGGTGCCCAGTTCGGCTGGGGCACGGCCACGGCCGATGACGGCGTGACCGAGGAAGACGGCGACGGCATCCTCGGCGGTGTGCACGCCGGTTACGACTGGGACCTTGGCAACTACGTGCTGGGTGTCGGCCTTGACTACGATGCCGCGGACATCGCGTTCGACAACAACGCAGGCAGCATCGACTCGGTTGCCCGTGCGCGTCTGCGCGCCGGTTACGACGCTGGCAGCTGGCTGATCTACGGTGTGGGTGGTGCAGCGCACGCCGACGCCGACATCGGCGGCACCGATTACAGCGACATGGGCTGGTTCGCCGGCGGTGGTGTCGAATACCGCGTGAACGAGAACGTCTCGGTCGCCGGTGAAGCCCTGTACCACGGCTTCGACGACTTCGACGACACCGGCGTGGACGCAAGCGCCACCACGCTTCAGGGTCGTGTGACTTACCGGTTCTGATCTTTCCCCAGACAGACCGTGATTGGCCGGGGCGGGTAACCGCTCCGGCCTTTTTTGTGTCTAGAGGGTCGCGGCGAGTTCGGTGACGACCGCGTGCACCGCCATGACGTCGTCGCGGGTGCAGTCGAAGCTGCCCGCCGTGACGCGGATCACGAATTTGCCCTTATGCCGGGTCTGGGTCAGATAGATCCGCCCGTCGGCGTTCACCTTTTCCAGCAGCCGTTCGGTCAGCGCGTCGGCATCGCCGCCGTCCGGCGCATAGCGGAACGAGAACAGCGCAAGGCGCGGCTCGGTCGTGATCTCGAACCCCGGGGTGGCGCGGAACGTCTCTGTCAGCTCCTCGATCCACGCGACGTGGTTGCGGATGCGGGTGCGCAGGTTGTCCAGCCCATAGGCGCGCAGCACGAACCACAGCTTCAGCGCGCGGAAGCGGCGGCCCAACGGCACCGTCCATTCGTTGAAGTTGACGATCTCTTCTTCGCCGAGGGTTTGCAGATAGTCCGGCCGCAGCCCCAGCGAGCGGATCTGCGGCGCGGGGTCGGCAAGGAACTGGACCGAGCAGTCGAACTGCGCGCCCAGCCATTTGTGCGGGTTGAAGACGATGCTGTCGGCGCCCTCGGCGCCCTGCCACAGGGTGCGGAACTCGGGGCAGATCATCGCGGACCCGGCCCATGCGGCGTCGACATGCGTATAAAGCCGGTGGGCGCGGGCGACCTCGATGCATTCGGAGATCGGGTCGAACGCACCGATCGAGGTGCCGCCGGTGCACAGCACCACGCCCGCCGGCGTGCGGTCGTTGAAGATGTCGTCGCGGATCGCGGCGTCCAGCTTGTCCGGGTCCATGCGGTAATCGGCGTCGGTGTCGATCTTCACAAGGTTGCGCTGACCGATGCCCGCCAGCCGCACCGCCTTGTCGACCGAGCTGTGGGTCTGGGCCGAGGCATAGATCCGCAGACGCTGGCCGGTCAGCCCTTCGTCGACGCTGCGCCAGCCCGACGCGCGGTCGCGCATGGTGATCACCGCCGACAGGGTGGCCACGGTGGCGCTGTCGTGGATGGTGCCGGTGAAGCTGTCGGGCAGACCCAGCGCCTGCCGCAGCCAGTCGGTTGTGACTTGCTCGATTTCGGTCGCGGCGGGCGAGGCCTGCCAGATCATGCAGTTCGACGCGATGGAGTTCGCCAGTTGCTCGGCCAGCATCGACGCGGGAGAGGCGTTGGCTGGGAAGTAGGCGAAGAACCTTGGATGCTGCCAGTGCGTCATCCCGTCGGGCACGATGCGTTCGAAATCGGCGAAGATCTCTTCCATCGGCTCGGCGGTCTCGGGCGGGGCTGCGGGCAGCTTCGCGGCGATCTCGCCGGGTTTCGTCTGCGCGCGAACCGGGCGGTCGCGCAGGGTGGAATGGTAGTCGTGCGTCCAATCGGCCGCGCGCTTTGACCAGTTTTTAAGATCGTCGTGATTCATGCCGCGCAGTTGTCCACGCGTCATGCGGTTTGGCAAGCGGGAGGGTGTCGCAGGGGGAGAAGACAGCGGCCCGATAAGGCGCGGGTTTGGGGCGTGAGTTTGGTGATACGTGCGAGCAGACCGCACCGGTTCGGGGCTAAGTGCGCGCGATACAGCGGCCTGCAGGGCCGCCGCGCATCGACGGGCCGCCCCCGGGCCCGGCGATTTGGCTGTTGGACGCGGCAGCGCCGGAGTGTGCGACAAGCTTGGCCGCTATAAAGTGCCACCGGTGAAAGGTCGGATCGCGGCGCCGCGGCCCGCCGACGCGCGGCTTCGCGTCAGTTGTCGCCGAACCGGGCCAGCAGGGCGTCCACGTCGGAACCGGGCATCACCTTGGTCAGCGGGCTGAAATCGCCGTTGCCGAACATCGCCTGCGCCGCGTCGCGGATCGCGGCGTGGGTGACGCGGGCCAGCGCCGACCCCAACGAGATGCGGGCGATCCCCGCCGCGGCATACTCGGCCCGAGAGACTTGCGCAAAGGGGCCCGCCGCAAGGGCGTTGACCGGCTTGGACGTGGCCTTCGCCACCTCGGCCAGCGCGGCCATGTTGGGCGGCAGGGGCACGTACAGGCAGTCGGCACCGGCCTCGTCGAAGGCGCGGACGCGGGCCAGCGCCTCGGCCATGTCGTAGGTGCCGGTCATCACCCCGTCGGCGCGGGCCACGAGAACGAAGTCGCGGGGCAGGGCACGGGCGGCGGCGGACGCGGCGCGGATACGTTCGGTCGCCAGCGCGCGGTCATAGTGCCCGCCCGAGACAAAGGCGGTGTCCTCGATCGAGATACCGGCCAACCCGGCCTCTGCCGCCAGCCGCACGGTTTCGGCGCAGGTGTCGGGATCGTCGCCATAGCCGTTTTCGAAATCGCCCGAGACCGGGACCGGCACGGCGGCAACAAGATCCTGCGCGTGCGCAAGGGCTTCGTCGCGGGTGACGGTGCCGCCGTCAGGGCGGCCCAGCGTGAAGGCATGGGCCGCCGAGGAGGTGGCGATTGCGGGCGCGCCGAGGGCGGCCAGCATCCGGGCGCTGCCCGCGTCCCACGCATTGCCCAAGATGAACGGATCGCCGGGCCGGTGCAGCGCGCGGAAGACCGCGCCCGGATCGGACGGCGCGCCCATCAGGCTGCGCGCGCCTCCGCTTCGGCGAAACGCACAAGGCGGGTCAACGCCTCGCGCAGCTGGTCCTCGTCCACGGTCAGCGCGATGCGGACGTGACCGGCCGCGGATTCGCCGAAGCTTTCGCCCGGCATCACGCCCACAAGCTCGGAGTCGAGCAGCGCGTTGGCGAAGGCTTCGCCGGTCATGCCGGTGTTGCGGATGTCCAGCATCAGGTACATGGCGCCCTGACTGGGCACGGTGACGAAGTCGTTGGATTTCTCAAGGATGCTCAGCGCCGTCTCGCGCCGCTGGCGGAACCGTTCCGCGATGTCGTCCTCGATCTCGCCGCCTTCCTCCAGCGCGTAGATCGCCGCGTCCTGGATGTAGGCGGGCAGGCCGTAGGTGGTGTGGGTCGACAGGTTGATCAGGTGGTCGATGGCCTCTTCGGGGCCGACGATCCAGCCGACGCGGCTGCCGGTCATCGCGTGGCTTTTCGACAGCGAGCCGATCACCAGCGTGCGGTCCGCCATGCCCGGCAGGGCGCGCGGGCTGAGGTGTTCGCCTTCCCAGACCTGCGTGTCGTAGACTTCGTCCGAGATCAGCCACATGTTCCGGTCGATGATCACCTTCGCGATGCCTTCCAGCGTCTCGCGGCTGTAGACCACGCCGGTGGGGTTGTGCGGCGTGTTGATCAGAAGCGACCGCGTCCGCATGTCGATGGCGTCGATGATGTCCTGCGGCTGCGGCTGGAAATCGAATTCGGGCCGGGCCGGGACCGTCTTGGGGATTGCGCCGATGCCACGGACCGAGCCGGGGTAGGTCGCGTAATAGGGTTCGACGAACAGGGCGGTGTCGCCGTGATCGCAGGTGGCGGCATGGGCCGCGAACAGCGCGCCCTGTCCGCCGGGCATCACCACGACGTTGTTGCGCCCCGTGGGAACGCCGGTGCGTTCGGTGACCCGTTCGGCGATCGCGTCGCGCAGTTCGTCGGCGCCGGGCACCAGCGGATAGCCGGTGTTACCGTCGAGCGCCGCCTCGTGCATCGCGTGCAGGATGTCCGGGTCGGTTGGAATGTCATGGTCGCCGAGGGTGAGGTTGATAACGGGTTTGCCGGCATCTTCCATCGCGCGTGCGCGTCTGAAGACGTCCCAACCGTCGCTGCCCCCGCCGGTGAGGTTCGTGATCCGTTTTGAAAGTCGCATGCCCTTAACGACGGCCTCGGGGCTGGTGTTGTCAACCGGAAGGGCCTCAAATTTTAGGGAAACTTCATCTTGACATGAGGCGATGCCAATAATGTTCGCGATGCCTTTTAATGCGTCAGTTGTCGCCGGTCTAAGCGCCAAGGCTTGCTTGGGTCTTCTTCGGCAGTTTGTCGCGGATCAGGCGGTACGACGTTTCGATCCGGTGCCGCGCCTCGTCCGGGGTGGCGTCCCACGGCAGCAGCACCCACGAGCGGTGGAAGTACGGGGCCTTCGTTGCAACGCCGGTTTCGATCAGCATCTCGGCGGTGTCGATCCCGTCGGTCTTGACCGCGATGCCGGGTGAGACCGTGCCGATGCAGGCGAACATCTTGCCGCCGACTTTCCACGCGTCATGGCCACCGCCCCACGGGTCGGAGACCTCGGCGCCGGGCAGGGCGGCGCAGATCGCGTTCATGTCGTCGCGGGTCATTCGGGGGAGGGTAGCACGGGGCGGGGCGGTTGTCGCGGGGGGTGTTGTGGGAAGATGGGGTGGAACCCCACGGAGCATGTAGGATGGGGTTTTACCCCATCATCCGCCCCCATCTTCCGCCCCCACGTGCCGCCGTCCCCCCGAAACGTCTTGGCAACCGCGCCGCGCCCCGTTAGACATCTTCGCATGACCAAGACCGTCTGCATCATCAACTGCTGCATTATCCGCTGACATCGTCAGGCGGGCCGGTCTTTTCGTTTCCTCTCATCCTCGAAATCGCCTAAGCCCGCCGCGGCTGAGTGCGTGTGCCCGAAGGAAACGACATGACCGAGATCTGGCTCCACAACACCCGGACACGGAAGAAGGAGCGTTTCGCGCCCATCGACCGTGAAAACGTGCGGATGTATGTCTGCGGGCCGACCGTCTATGACCGCGCCCACCTTGGCAACGCGCGGCCCGTGGTGGTGTTCGACGTGCTGTACCGCCTGCTGCGCCACGTCTACGGCGCGGATCACGTCCGCTACGTGCGCAACTTCACCGACGTGGACGACAAGATCAACGCCACCGCGCTGGCGCGGAAAGAGGCGGGGGCCGACGGCTCGCTGGAGGACCTGATCCGCGAGCGGACCGAGGAAACCATCGGCTGGTACCTGTCGGACATGGCGGCGCTGGGGGCGATGGAGCCGACCGACATGCCGCGCGCGACGGGGTTCATTCCCCAGATGATCGAGATGATCGAGGGGCTGATCGAAAGCGGCCATGCCTATGCCGCCGAGGGGCACGTCCTGTTCCGGGTCCGGTCCTATCAGGCGTATGGTGCGCTGTCGGGCCGGTCGGTCGACGACATGATCGCCGGTGCGCGGGTCGAGGTCGCGCCCTATAAGGAAGACCCGATGGACTTCGTGCTGTGGAAGCCGTCCACCGACGAGCTGCCCGGCTGGGACAGCCCGTGGGGCCGGGGGCGTCCGGGCTGGCATATCGAGTGCTCGGCCATGTCCTATGACCTGCTGGGCGAAAGCTTCGACATCCACGGCGGCGGCAACGACCTGATGTTCCCGCACCACGAGAACGAGATCGCGCAAAGCTGCTGCGCCCACCCCGAAGGCGGGTTCGCCAAGGTCTGGCTGCACAACGAGATGCTGCAGATCGAGGGGAAGAAGATGTCGAAATCGCTTGGCAACTTCTTCACCGTGCATGACCTGCTGGAACAGGGTGTGCCGGGCGAGGTGATCCGGTTCGTGTTTTTGGGGACGCATTATCGGCGACCGATGGACTGGACGGAGAAGAAGCGGGGCGAGGCGGAGGCGGTGCTGCGCGACTGGCGGGCGCTGAGCGAGGGCGTGGCGCCAGGCGCGCCGGACGTCGAGGTTCTGACCCTGCTGGCCGACGACCTGAACACGGCGGGTGCGATCACGCGGCTGCACGCCTTGGCGAAATCCGCGTCGGACGAGGCGGCGAAGGCGGCTTTCCTGGCCTCGGCGCAACTGATGGGCCTGCTGACCGATGAACTGGGCGGCTGGGACGCGGCGGCGGAGGTTGGCGACGACGTGGCGGCGCTGATCGAGGCGTTGCTGACCGACCGGTCCGAGGCGCGGAAGGCGAAGGATTTTTCGCGGGCCGATGCCCTGCGCGACGGGTTTGCCGCCGCCGGGCTGATCGTGAAGGACACGCCGCAGGGCGCGGAATGGGAGATGGGCCCCGATTTCGACGCGGCCAAGCTGGAGGCGTTGAAATGATCGCTGTGTATGAGACCAAGGGCGGCGCCCGCCCTGGGGCGCGGGTCGGGCGCTGCCCGGCGCTGCCGGGCGGGAGTTTCGCCTTGGGCGCTGGACGTTTCGATACCGGGAGGGGGGCTGTCTGCCCCCCGCTTGCCTGCGGCAAGCCCCCCCGAGGATATTTGCAGACAGAAGAAGGAGCCGGGGCATGACCAAAGAGCGGCTCTATCTGTTCGATACCACGCTGCGCGACGGGCAGCAGACCCATGGGGTGCAGTTCTCGTTTCCCGACAAGGTGGCGATTGCGCGGACGCTGGACGACCTTGGCATCGATTATATCGAGGGCGGCTGGCCCGGGGCGAACCCGACCGACAGCAGTTTCTTCGCCGAGCGGCCGAAGACGCGTGCGACCTTCACCGCCTTTGGCATGACCAAGCGGGCGGGGCGGTCGGCGGAGAACGACGACGTGCTGGCGGGCGTCATCAACGCGGACACGCCGGCGGTGTGTCTGGTCGGTAAGACGCATGACTTTCACGTCACCACCGCGCTTGGGATCACGCTTGACGAGAATGTCGAGAACATCCGCGCCTCGGTCGCGCATCTGGTGGCGCTGGGACGCGAGGCGCTGTTCGATGCCGAGCATTTCTTCGACGGCTACAAGGCGAACGCGCCTTACGCGCTGGAGTGCCTGAAGGCGGCCCATGACGCGGGCGCGCGGTGGATCGTGCTGTGCGACACCAACGGCGGCACGCTGCCGGGCGAGGTGGCGAAGATCGTGGGCGAGGTGATCGCGGCGGGTCTTCCCGGCGACCATCTGGGCATCCACACCCATGACGACACCGGCAACGCGGTGGCCAACACACTGGCCGCCGTCGATGCGGGCGCGCGGCAGATCCAGGGCACGCTGAACGGGCTGGGCGAGCGGTGCGGCAACGCGAACCTTGTCACGCTGATCCCGACGCTGCTGCTGAAAGAGCCCTATGCCAGCCTGTATGAAACCGGGGTGAGTGCCGCGAAGCTGCCGGGGCTGACCCGGGCGTCGCGGGCGCTGGACGATATCCTGAACCGGGTGCCTTTGCGCAGCGCGCCCTATGTCGGGGCCAGCGCCTTTGCTCACAAGGCGGGGCTGCATGCCAGTGCGATCCTGAAGGACCCGACCACCTATGAACACATCGACCCCGCGTCGGTGGGCAACGCGCGCATTGTGCCGATGTCGAACCAGGCCGGGCAGTCGAACCTGCGCGCGCGCCTGTCCGACATGGGGCTGGAGGTCGAAAAGGGCGATCCGGCGCTGGCCGCGATCCTTGACGAAGTGAAGCGCAAGGAAGGCGAGGGCTATTCCTATGACAGCGCGCAGGCGAGCTTCGAGCTGCTGGCGCGCCGGGAACTGGGGCTGGCGCCCAAGCTGTTCGACGTCGAACGCTACCGGGTGATCTCGGAGCGGCGGCGCAACGCCAAGGGGCAGATCGTGGTGGAGTCCGAGGCGGTCGTCACCATCTCGACCCGCGAGGGCGCGCGCACCAGCTATTACAAGAACGACCATGCCAGCGACATGATGGACGACGGCCCGGTCAACGCCTTGTGGCAGGCGCTGAAGTCGGATCTGGGGCCGTTCCAGGACGGGGTCGCGGACATGCGGCTGACCGACTTTCAGGTGCGGATCACCAATGGCGGCACCGAGGCCGTGACGCGGGTCATCATCGACTTTCAGGACGACGCGGGCCGCGACTGGTCCACGGTGGGCGTGTCAGCGAACATCGTTGACGCGAGTTTCGGGGCGCTGTTGGATGCGATCAACTGGAAGCTGATCCAAGGCGGAGCTGTATGAGCGACCCGATCCTGACGTTGCATCAGGGGCTGGAGCGGTTGGGACCGGGCGCGCCGGAGGATGTGGCGTGGGCGGCCCATGTGGCCGACGTGCCGCCCGACGCGCGGATCTGCGACGCGGGCTGCGGCACCGGCGCGGACATTCCGGCGCTGATGACGGTGGCGCCGGTCGGGGCGATCACGGCGGTGGACGATGCGAAGCTGTTCGTCGACGAGGTGCTGGCGCGGTTCGGCACGCGCGTGAACGCCTATGCGGGCGACATGGCCAAGCTGAAGGGGCCCTACGATTTCATCTGGTCGGCGGGCGCGGTCTATTTCCACGGTGTGACCAAGGTGTTGCGCGCGTGGCGGCCGGTGCTGGCCAAGGGCGGGGCGGTGGCGTTTTCCGAGCCGTGCCTGTTCACCGATACGCCGTCCGAGGCGACGCTGGCCTTTTGGGGCGGGTACGAACGGCTGACCGATGCCGGGGGCATCGCGCGGCAGGTGGCCGATGCCGACTATGAGGTGCTGGCGACGCGGCGGGTGTCCGACGCGGCGTGGGCGGCCTATTACGGGCCGCTGGCGGAGCGGGTCGCGGCGCTTCGCCGGAACGCGGACCCGGTGCTGGCGCTGGCGCTGGATGCGGCCGAGACCGAGATCGCGGCGTGGGAGCATGTGCGCGCGGAGACGGGATACCTGCTGAGCGTGGTGCGCCCCGTATGAGCCTTCAGGCCTCTGCAGACCTTGTGCGGAAGGGCGACCCCGACCGGTTTCTGGCCGCGATGGCGGCGCCGCCTGCCGCGCGCCGGGTGCTGTTTCCGCTGTATGCCTTCAACGTCGAGGTGTCGCGCGCGCCGTGGCTGACCTCGGAATCGATGATCGCCGAGATGCGGCTGCAATGGTGGCGCGACGTGCTGGAAGAGATCCGCGCGGGCGGTGCCGTGCGGCGGCACGAGGTGGTGGACGCGCTGGTTCCGGTGCTGGACGCCGAGGGGGCCGCGCTGTTGGACGACCTGATCGAGGCGCGGCGCTGGGACATCTACACCGAGCCGTTCGAGGACGACGCGGCCTTTGCGCGGCATATCGAGGCGAGTTCGGCTAACCTGTTCCGGGTCGCCGCACGGGCGCTGGACCCTGACGCGGACGCGGCGGCGGTGGCGGCGCGGGGCTGGGCTGCGGGGCTGGCGAACTGGTTTCTTGCGGTGCCCGAGCTGGAAGCGCGGGGCCGGATGCCGTTGCCGGACGGGCGGCCCGAGGCGGTGCGGCGCTGGGCCCAAGAGGGGCTGCGGCGGCTGGGCGAAGGCCGGGTGTCGCGCGGGGCGCGGCCAGCGGTGCTGGCGGCGTGGCGGGCGAAGGGCGTTCTGACGCGCGCGGTGGCGGATCCGGGCCGGGTCGCGGCAGGCGCGTTGCCCGAATCCGAGTTCCGCAAGCGGATTTCCCTGATGTGGAAGACCTTTGGCGGCTAGCCCTTAGGCGTCCTTCGGGCGCAGCGCCAGCCAGATCAGCGCGCCGCCCGCCAGCACCAAGAACGGCGCCATCGCAATGTTGACCGCCGCCCAGCCATCCTGCGGCGTACCGCCCGAGCAGTTCATCAGCCCACCCGACGCCAGCGAGGCCAGCGTCACGCAGCCGAACACGATCATGTCGTTCATGCCCTGCACGCGGCCACGTTCCTCGGGGGTGTGGGCGCCGGACAGCATCGCGGTTGCGCCGATGAAGCCGAAGTTCCAGCCGATCCCCAGCAGCACCAGCGCGACGAAGAAGTTGCCCAGATCCACCCCGGCAAGACCCACGCCGCCAGCGGCGGCAAGGATCATCAGGCCGGTCGCGACGATCTTCTCGACCCCGAACCGGGCAATCAGGTGGCCGGTGAAAAAGCTGGGGGCGAACATTGCAAGGACGTGGCCAAGGACCACGTCGGCGGCGTCGTCCTGTTCGAAGCCGCAGCCGACCACGGCCAGCGGCGTCGAGGTCATCACAAGGTTCATCAGCGCGTAGGACACCATCGCGCAGATGATCGCGACGGCGATGCGCGGGGTGGTCAGCAGTTCCCACCGGCTGCGGCCTTTCGGGGCGTCGGCGGCGGGCGCGGGCGGGCGCGGGATGTCGAGGAACAGGAACAGGACAGAGCCGATGACATTCACCGCGATGACAACAAGGTAGGTGCCAAGGAACGGCACCACCATCGCGGAACTGGTCGCCTTGACCACCTGCGGGCCTATGATCCCACTCAGCAGGCCGCCCGCCAGCACAAACGAGATCGCCTTGGGGCGGAAAGAGTCGGACGCGGTGTCGGTGGCGGCGAAGCGGTAGAAGCCTTGCGCCGACATGTAGACGCCAGTGAAGGCAGAGCCGACAAGGAACAGCCCGAAACTTTGGTTCAGCAGCGCCAGCGAGCAGATACTGCCGCCGATGAAGCCGCAGGTCGTGCCCAGCCAGAAGCCTGTGCGGCGACCGAAGCGTTGCATGATCGCCGACATCGGCGTGGCCGACAGCATCGAGAACAGCACGATCAGCGAGATCGGCAGTGTCGCGAAACATGCGTTCGAGGCCAGAGACTGGCCCGCTAGCCCGCCCACCACGAAGATCATCGGCATCTGCGCGCCAAGGAACGCCTGCGCCGCGACAAGGATGATCACGTTGCGCTTTGTGCGCCAGTCCTCTGCGCTGGTGGGGGGCGGGGCAAGATCTGTCATACGTGATCCAGTAGACCCGCCGCAGGGGAATGGGAAGCCTTAGACCGCCGCGACAAGGTGCGCGAAGGAGCCGCAGGCACGGCCCTCGATCAGGCCCATCGGCGCAAGCGCGTTGCCCTCGGCGTCCCATGCGTCGAACAGGGGGGTGCCGGTGGCGGACACGGTGGTGGCATAGTGGAACTCGTGCCCCCGGAACGCGCCGGACAGGCATCCGCCCCGCGCGGTCAGCTGGCGGTAGCCGAGGTGGCGCTTGCGCTGGGCAAAGCTGGTGTGGAGGCGCAGAAGGCCGGCCATCCGGTGCGTGGTGCCGCTGGCGTCGGTCAGGTGGTCGCCCATCACCATATAGCCGCCGCATTCGCCATAGATATCGGTATGTTGCGCGGCGTTCCTCAGGCTGTCGATAAAAACCGACGCATTCGCGATCTGCGCGGCGTGCAGTTCCGGGTAGCCGCCCGGGAGGTAGACGCGGTCGGCGTCTGGAACCGGGTCGTTGGCGAGGGGTGAGAAGAAGGTGATCCTGGACCCGGCGGCGGACCAGTCGCGCAGCAGGTGGGGGTAAATGAAGGTGAAGGCGGCATCGCGGGCGATGGCGATCCGGCGCGGGGCTGGCGCGGATGCCAGCGCAGGGGCTTCCGGAAGCGGCCGGGCCAGCGCGGTGAGCACGTCGAGGTCGATGCCCTTGGCCACCGCGTCGGCGGCGTGATCGAGGAACGCGTCGAGCGCAGGGTGTTCGCGGGCCTGCACCAGCCCAAGGTGGCGTTCCGGCAGCGCCAGTTCCGGATCGCGCATCAGCGCGCCGAGCAGAGGAATGCCAGCTTTTTCAAGCCCGTGGGACAGCATCCCGAGATGCCGGTCGCTGCCGACGCGGTTCAGGATCACCCCGGCGACCCGGACGTTCGGATCGGCATGAGCGAAGCCTGCCGCCAGCGGCCCCACCGAGTGCGACATGCGGCCCGCGTCGACGACCAGCACCACCGGCAGGTTCAGCATCCGGGCGAGGTCGGCGGTGGCGCCGGTGCCGTCGGGCGGGGCGCCGTCGAACAGGCCCATCGCGCCTTCGACGATCAGCAGGCCGTCGCCCTGCGCCAGCGCGCGCACGCGGTCCGGCGTCATCGACCACGCGTCCAGCGTCATAGAGGGCGCGCCGCAGGCGGCCTCGTGAAACGCGGGGTCGATATAGTCGGGGCCGGATTTCGCGCCGCGCACCGGGGTGCCGCGCCGGTGCAGCGCGCGCAGAAGGCCAAGGGTCAGCGTGGTCTTGCCGCTTCCCGACGCGGGGGCGGACAGGATCAGGCCGAGCAAGGAATGTCTTTCGGGAACAACGCGCTGCGCATCAAGGCTCAGGCGGTTTCCGCGGGCAGTCCGCGGTCCAGCGGGTCAAGGTTGCGGGGCGCAGCCCCGGCCTCGAGCGCCTGCCAGTCCAGCACCTGCCGCATCAGCACGGATCGCCCGACGCAGATGATCGCCGGAGGCTCCATGCCGGATGCGGCGATGTCGGCCTCCATCGTGCCCAGCGTCGTTTCCAGCACCTGCTGGGCGTCGGTGGTGGCCGAGGTGACGACGGCGCAGGGTTCCGACGCGGGGCGGCCCGCGTCCAGCAGTGCGCCAGCGATCCGGGCGATGTGCTTCATGCCCATGTAGATCACCAGCACCTGCGATCCTTTCGAGATCGCCTGCCAGTCAAGGCTGGTGGGTGTCTCGCCCGATTGGTCGTGGCCGGTGACGAAGGTGACCGACTGGTTCACGTCGCGGTGGGTGACGGGGATGCCAGCATAGGCCAGCCCGCCGATCCCGGCGCTGATGCCGGGGATGATCCGCACCGGCACGCCGTGCTGGATCAGCGTCTGCGCCTCTTCGCCGCCGCGCCCGAACACGAAGGGATCGCCGCCCTTCAGCCGCAGCACCCGCTTGCCCGCCCGTGCCAGTTCCACGAGGTGCAGAGAGATGTCACGCTGTTTCGCCGAGGGCTTGCCGCCGCGCTTGCCCGCATAGACCGCTTCGGCCTGCGGGGCCCAGTCAAGGATCGCCGGTTCGACAAGGGCGTCGTAGACGATCACGTCGGCTTGCTTCATGGCGTTCAGCGTGTGCAGGGTGACCAGCCCGGGATCGCCCGGACCGGCGCCGCACAGCCAGACCCAGCCGGGCTTCAGCTCGGGCCAGTCGAAGGATGGAAGGGGCGGCGAGTCGGTCATGTCCTTGTTATGCCGTGGCTAAGCGGTTCGGGAAAGCGTGGATTGGCGCGGCGGCGGGGCGGGCCTATAGTCCCGGCGGCATTCGCGCCGGGTGCGGACGGAGGAGACGGCAAGATGGGACGTGCGGCATGAAGCTGTTGCTGCTGGCCGGAACGGGCGAGGCGCGGCGCATTGCCGAGGCATTGCCCGCAATCGCCGGGGTCGAGGCGGTCGCCTCGCTGGCAGGCGGCACCCGTGTGCCCGCGAGGCTGGGCGTGCCGGTGCGGTCTGGCGGGTTCGGCGGGCGGCAGGCGTTCGCGGACTATCTTGGAGCGCAGGGCATCGGCGCGGTGCTGGACGCGACGCATCCCTTCGCCATCGACATGACGCGGCGCACGGCCGAGGTCTGCGCCGATCTGGGGCTGCCCTATGCGCAGGTGCTGCGCCCCGGCTGGACACCGGGAGCGGGCGACCGCTGGACCTTTGTCGACCGCGAGGAACAGGTGGCCGACCTTGTGCCGGACGGGGCGACCGTGTTCCTTGGGACCGGCACCAAGGGGCTGGAGCGGTTCGCGAACCTGAGCGGGCGCGAGGTGATCTGCCGCCGGATCGAGACGCCGGATGCGCCGTTCCCGTTCCCCGGCGGGCGGTTCCTGCAGGGGCGTCCCCCGTTCAGCGTGGCCGAGGAGGTGGCGCTGTTCACGAAGCTGGGCGTCGACTGGCTGGTGGTGAAGAACTCGGGCGGGGCGGCCAGCCGGTCCAAGCTGGACGCGGCGCGAGAGCTTGGGCTGCCGGTTGCCTTGCTGAACCGGCCCGCGCAGCCCGCCGCGACCCGGTTCGAGACCGAGGCCGAAGCGCTGGAATGGGTCAGGAGGCTGGCGGCATGATCGGACGCATCATCGAGACACCGGACTGCGTGGCCGAGGGGGCAGAGTACCTTGCCCGGATCGAGCCCCGGTTCGCGGCGGCGCTGGAACAGACCGGGCCGCTGCCGCTGCGGCGCAAGAAGGACGGTTTCGAGCCGTTGCTGTCGGCCATCGTCAGCCAGCAGGTCAGCGTGGCGGCGGCGAACGCGATCTGGCGGCGGCTGCGAGACGCAAAGCTGACCGGCCCGCGCAAGATCCTGTGGGCCACCGACGACGAGCTGCGTGCCTGCGGGCTGTCGCGGCAGAAGATCCGCTATGCCCGTGCGCTGGCCGAGGCGCGGATCAATTTCAAGGACTTGCGCGGCGTTCCTGACGAAGACGTCGTGGCCCGGCTGGTCGAGGTTCCCGGTGTCGGGCGCTGGACGGCAGAGATTTACGCCATGTTCTCGTTGGGGCGGGCGGACGTGTTCGCGCCTGCGGACCTTGCGCTTCAGGAATCTGCCCGGATTCTGTTCGAAACCGACGCCCGGCCGACCGAGAAGCAGCTTCGGCAGATGGCGGAGCCGTGGGCGCCGTGGCGCGCGGTTGCGGCACGGCTGCTGTGGGCCTACTACCATGTGGCGAAAGACAGGGAAGGTATCCGGTAATGCGCGAACTCAACAGCGGGCGCCGCGCGGCGGCCTCGGGGCAGACGAAATCGGTGGTGGTGTTCCTGCACGGCTATGGCGCGGACGGAAACGACCTGCTGGGGCTGGCCGATCCGCTGGCAGAGCACATGCCGGACACGGTCTTCGTCGCGCCGGATGCGCCCGAGAAATGTGTGAATAACCCGATGGGATACCAGTGGTTCCCGATCCCGTGGCTTGACGGGTCGTCCGAGGCGGCAGCGGCCGCGTCGATGGCGCAGTCGGCCGAGGATCTGAACGCCTATCTGGACAAGGTGATCGCGGACGAGGGCATCTCGCCCGCGCAGCTTTTGCTGCTTGGGTTCTCGCAGGGGACGATGATGAGCCTGCACGTCGCGCCGCGCCGGGACGAGGCGTTCGCCGGCGTGGTCGGGTTCTCGGGGCGGCTGTTGCAGCCCGAGACGCTGGAGGCCGAGCTGAAATCGAAGATGCCGGTTCTGTTGATCCACGGCGATCAGGACGAGGTGGTGCCGCCGCAATCGCTGAACGAAGCGGGCAACGCGCTGCAGGCCGCCGGGTTCGAGGTGTACGCGCATGTCTCGAAGGGGACCGGCCACGGCATCGCGCCGGACGGGCTGTCGGTGGCGCTGGCCTTCATGCGGGATCGCCTGCCGGGCTAAGGCGGCCCGAACAGGGGTGCCGCCTCTGTGGCAATTTGCGCACGTCACCCGCGCCCCGTGCCCGACACAGCTTTGTCCGGGGGCGCCGGTGCTGCATAATGTCCTGAAAACAATGCAATCGCATGAGGAGCAGTCATGCGTCGTGATCTTACCAGTTTCCTCCGCCGCGGGGTGGCCTTTCTGGCGCTGAGCACCGGCCTGACCGGCGCGGCGCAGGCCCAGCCGTTCGAGCCGGGCTATGCCCCGCTGGAAGGCGACATCTACGAAGTGCCCGGCATCGCGGTCGCCGACACCATGCCCAAGGGGACGTGGCAGGGCCACATCGGTCAGTTGATGGCGGATCGCGGCAACGCGGGCGGGACCGGGAAACAGCTGTATTTCTACGGCATCGACGTGGCGACGAGCGACCGGCTTCAGTTCGGCGTCGAGNACACCCGCCACGCCGATCCGGCGGTCATCGCCGGGGTCGAGGGCAGCCTGAAGTTTCAGGCGCTTAGCTTCCACGGCAAGTACAAGATCGCCGAGTTCAACGGGTTCACCGTCTCGGCGCGGGCCGCGGGCGGGTATTTCTACTTTTCGTCGGACTACTACGACACCAACACCGACGGCCACGACCAATGGGCCGCGTCGTTCCATCTGCCGGTCAGCTATGAGATTTCGCCGCGCCTGACGTTCCACCTGACGCCCGGCGTCACCGTCTACCCGGACGAGTTGAAGGGCAGGGAGTTCTACGGCGTCGTGCCCAGCCTTGGCGCGGGCGCGACCTTCCGGGCGTCGGACCGGCTGGCGTTCTACGGCAGCGTGAACATGCCGTTCGGCGACTCGGGCAACACGGTTATGTCGGACGGATCGGTCGACAACGTGCCGATCTGGACCGTCGGCGGACGGTATCTTGTGTCGCCGCAGGTGGCGCTGGACGTGTACCTGACCAACGGGTTCGGGACCACGCCGCTGACCGAGATCCAGGCGTTCATCCCCGACGGGGAAGAGCCGGTACTGGGGTTCCAGATGACCTATACCCCCGGTCATTCGCCGAACTACCGGTCGAACTATCGCGGCATCCGCCCGCTGACCGAGCGCGAGCAGCACTTGCAGTTCCGCGGCCTGACGCTGGCGTCGGCCGATACGCTTGATCCGGGCATGGTGCTGCTGACCGGCGCTTATGGCACCGACGATCACGCCAGCTTCGGCGGCGTCTTTGCGCCGACCTACGACATGGAGATCGGGTACTACGTCGAGCGTCTGTCGGACGACGGCAGCCGCAGCGGCGACCGCACCGTGGGCCGCGAGCGCGAGGAGCGGTACATGGCCGTCGGCAAGCTGCGGTTCATGGACCAGAACAACGGCAGCCCGTTCTCGATGTCGGCCAACGTGCAGGCGGGGCGCGAGTTCGTGACCCGTTTCGGCGTGTTCTACGCAAGCCTTCCGATGTCCTACAAGTTCGCCAACGGGCTGGTCGTGACTGCCGAGCCGAAAGCGGCGGGCTTCAGCGACGAGCGCCTTGTCGGGCTGGGGCTGGGGGCCAATTACGAGCTGTGGCGCGGGCTGGAGGTCATCGCCGAGGTGACCCCGATGTCCGGCGGCGACGATCCGACGTGGTCGCTTGGCGCGCGCTATCACGTCCCGGACAGTTCGATCAGCTTCGAGGCGCAGGCGACCAACACGATCGGCAACTACGGCGTCGGCACGATGATCGCGCANGACGAGGTGCGCTATTCGGTCGGCGTGAACGTCGCGCTGGATGCCGGGCGGTTCTGGGAAAAGCTGTTCTAGGCCGCCGGGCGATACCGTCCTGACATTGCTGCATTTCACCGAAGCGGGCGCATCATGGATGCGCCCGTTTTCGCATTGCCCGTTTCATGGGCGACGCCAAGGTTCGAAATGTCATATCCCTGTCGCTTAGGCGAATTAACCAGCCTTCAGCGGTACTGCATCTAGCGGGACTTGCCAGGTCGGTAACGCCATATATAGTCAACGTGTAGCTGGGGCGGCTTCCCCGCTCTGGGGCCACGATAATGGGCAGACCGGGCGGAGACGGAGTCGCAGAATGCACGCGGATTTCAGGACGAGTTTCGTAAGGGAGCCGAACTCCCTCAGGCACCATCCGGCGTTGGTGCTTAACGCGGACTATCGTCCGCTTTCTTACTACCCCCTCTCGCTGTGGCCGTGGCAAGAGGCGGTGAAGGCGGCCTTCCTTGACCGGGTGGATATCGTGGCGGAGTACGACCAAGTGGTTCGCAGCCCGTCGACCGAGATCCGAATACCGTCGGTGGTTGTGCTGAAAGATTACGTAAAACCCCAAAAGCGCGTGGCCTTCACGCGCTTTAATCTTTTCTTGAGGGACGAATTCAGCTGCCAGTACTGCGGCTCGCGCGGCGATCTGACCTTCGACCACGTCGTGCCAAGGGCGCGGGGCGGGGTGACCAGTTGGGAAAACGTGGTCGCGGCCTGTTCGCCCTGTAACCTGAAGAAGGGCTCGAAAAGCCTGCGTCAGGTCAGCATGAACCTGCGCAAGACGCCGCGCCAGCCCGGTGCGGAAGAGCTGCGCAACATGGGCCGCCGGTTCCCGCCCAACCACCTGCACGACACCTGGATCGACTTTCTCTACTGGGATGCCGAACTAGAGGCCTGATTCCCTCTTACCAAGCCGCCCGCGCTTTGCTAGAAGCGCGCCCGTGCGGGTGTGGCGGAACTGGTAGACGCACCAGATTTAGGTTCTGGCGCCTTTGGCGTGGGGGTTCGAGTCCCTTCACCCGCACCACTTCATTCCCCTTTCGGTTGGACCGTGACGCCGCCACGGCGCGCCTTGTTGTGCGCGCGGGCGACCGCTAAATTGTCCGGCGCGTATCCAAGTAATTCCGCATTGTCCTGCTACGGTCCCGCAAAGGTCTGAGAAATACCGGGAACCCGAATGCGCGGCGGCTGTCGGAACTGCGAGCACTCTCCTGCGGATCAGGCAGGAACGTGTCCCCAATGTGGTACGCGCGGGCGGCGTCTGTTCAACCTGCTTCTTTCGGTCGTGAATGATGCTGTGATCGCGTTGGTCGTCGTGATGGCTTTACTTGCCTTGATCGGTGCGCTGTTGAACTGAACCGCATTGCACGCGTTATGTATTGCAGGCATCAAGCTGTTTACGCCTGAAGCGGAGGGGACGGGTGATATGATGAAGACGATTACGGCCAGCGACGGCCATACGCTTGAGTGCTGGTTCCAACCGGCCGAGGGGACGCCCCGTGGCGGGCTGGTGATCCTTCAAGAAATTTTTGGCGTGACCGAGCAGCTGAAAAGCGTCGCGCGCCGCTATGCCGCGTTGGGGTTCGAGGTTGCGATCCCGGCGCTGTTCGACCGGCAGCGGACCGGCGCGGTCGTCGCGTTCGACGATATCGCCACCGCGCGCAGCCTGATGCAGGGCGCCGACACCGCCAAGGCGATGCTGGACATCGACGCGGCCGTCTCGGCGCTGGCAGATCAGGGCAAGGGGCCCGCGCTTCGGGTGGCCGTGATGGGCTTTTGCTGGGGTGGCGGGCTTGCCGTGCGCGCGGCGCAGGAACTGGACGTGGCCGGTGCGGTGGTGTTCTACGGCACGCGGCTGCCCGCGTATTTCGGAACGCCCGTGCGGGCGCCGGTGCAGGGGCATTTCGGCGAAAGCGACGATCACACCCCCGCCGACGTGTTGGAAGCGGCGCAGGCGGAATGGCCAGAGCTTGAGGTCTTTCTTTATCCGGCGGGCCACGCCTTTGCCAACGAAGAGCGCCCACAGGTCCACGACCCCGAGGCCACCGCCGTCGCGCACGAGCGCAGCGCGGCCTTTCTGTCGCGTGTCACCGGCTAGGCGTTGAGTATCCGGTAGTCCGCGTCGCGGCTTCGGTCCAGCACGAGACGGGCGTTCGGAAGGTCGTTGCCTTCCATCTTCGTCTCGAAGTCGTCCGGGGCCAGCGCCTTCCAGCGGTCGGTCAGCCGGGCCTTCAGCGTGTCATAGGGCACATCCAGGAACACGGTGGTGTCGAACTGCGATGCCAGCGCGTCCCACGGTGGGTCTTGCAGCAGCAGGTAGTTCCCTTCGACGACGATGTGGCGCACCGACTGCGGGATGATGCGGGCGGCGTTGCGCGACGTCTCGATCGCGCGGTCGAACACGGGGACGGCGATCTCGGGTTCGGCATTGGCGCGCAGTCGGGCCAGCATATGCGCGAAGCCCGCCACGTCGAAGGTATGCGGAGCGCCCTTGCGCGGACGCCAGCCACGGGCGTTCAGGATCATGTCGTCGTAGTGGAAGCCGTCCATCGGGAAGACCGCCGCGCTGTCGGGCTGGTCCGCGTTCAGCATCTCGGCCAGCCGGTCGGCCACGGTCGACTTGCCCGCGCCGGGCGGGCCGGCGATGGCGGTCAGGGTGCGGGTTGCGCCGTCGTTCGCCCGGATCACGCCGGGCAGGTCGGCGATGTCGATGATCTTGCTGTCCATGGCCACGTTCTATCCGGGCGACGCCGTTGCGGCAATCGCCCGGTCCGCGCGCGTGGGCCCCGGCCGCTTAGGCCTCGGCCATCATGTCGGGGGTCAGGTACTTGCCCCGGTACTGCTCGAACAGCGCCACGGTGCGCCGCGCGATGCCGGTCCAGCCGAAGGTGCGGCGGGCGAAGCGCGCGCCTTCCACGTTCAGCTTGTGACGCAGCCAGTCGTGCTGCATCGGCATGTTCACCATCGCGGCGAATTCGATCGGGCGGGTCGGGTCCGCGATCAGGGCGTGTTCGCCGAAGGTCACCTGTTCGAACAACCCGCCGCGCGTGGTCAGCACGGTTGGGGTGCCGCAGGCCATCGCCTCGACCGCGGTCATGCCGAACGGTTCATAGCGCGAGGGCAGGGCGAAGACGCCGGGCGCGCGGTAATAGTCGGCAAGGTCGTCGTCGGCGACATAGCCGCGCCAGTCGATGCGGTCGCCGATCTCAAGCTCTCCGGCAAGCTTTTGCCACGAGGCCAGCAGTTCCTTGTCCTTGGCAGAGTTCGCCCCGGCGGCCAGCACCAGCCGCGCGTCGGGCTGAAGTTCGGCAAGGTAGGGCATCGACTTCAGGATCAGGTCGTAGCCCTTGTTGGTGGCGGCGCGACCGACGACGTAGACGTCCTTGGCCGACATGCCCAGCCGCTGGCGCACGTCGGACAACTGGCTTGGCGTCACGGCAGTGAATCGCTGTTCGTCGATGCCGGGCGGGATCATCGTGATGTGGTCCGAGGGCAGGTCGTAGTGATCCTCGATCAGCTGGGCCTGCTGTTCCGTGGTGGCGATGACGTGGTCGCAGGCGCGGTACAGCACGAATTCTTTCTGAATCCGTTCCTTGAAGCGATAGTTGCCTTCGCCATCGTCCTTGCCCAGGGACTTCATGTCCTTCTGCTTCCACCAGCCAAGGCTGTGCGGCGTGTGGACGTGCGGGATCTGAAGTTCCTCGGCGACCTTCTGGCCGGACACGCCCGCGTCCCAATAGTGCGAGTTGACGACATCGTACTTCAGGTGGTTGGCGCGGATCGCGGCGAGCAGGTTCGACACNAAGTCGCCGTACCAGTCGTGCATGTCTTCCTTGCGGATGAAATCGCGCCCGCCGAACGGGATGCGCCAGACCCGCAGATTGTCGTTGATGCGATCCTCTTCGGGCTGGTCCTCGAACCGGCGGGTGATCACGTCGACCTTGTACCCGAGGCGGGCGAACCGCTTGGCCAGTTCCATCACGAACACCACCTGTCCGCCGGTGTCAGGCTTCCCGAGTTCCGGCGACCCGGCCACATAGCCGTGCAGCGAGATCATCATGAGAGAGCCCATAGAGGCGGAAGTGTCGCGTGGCGCGGTATCGCGTGGCATCGTGTATCCTGGTCCGATCATTGGATTTTCATTATTTCTCTGTCTCGTGGGGAAGCGCGCCGTAGTGCCGAAGCCCCTCAAGCACACCGGCGGCATGGGCTGCCTTGGCGTGATGGAAGGCTCCGGGGGTCAGCGCGTCCAGCAATTCGGAGCGCGCGTTTTGCACGGCGATCCCCATCGAGGTAACGCCGAACATCGCCAGATCGTTCCCGCTGTCCCCGGCGACAATCAGTTTCCCGGGGCCAAGCCCCAGATATTCCGCCAGAAAAAGCGCGGCCTTGTCTTTGCCTCCGGCGGTCGGGATCACGTCGAAATCGTCGCTGCCGGACGCGATGATCGTGCAGTCGAAGCCCGACAGCGCCTGTCGCGCGGCGGGCTGGTCGGACGGTGGAATGGCGAAGCTGACCTTGCGCTGGGTCTGAAAGGCGGGGTCGTGCGGGCGATGGCCAAGGCGATCGAGCGTGTCGAAGATCCGGGCGTGGGGCCAGCCCTCGAACCGCTGTTCCCAGCCGTCAAGCGGCGCGCCCTGCCACGCGATTTCCGTCCCCAGCGCGGTGATCACCCCGTCGGGGCGCAGCTGGGGCGGGAAGACGGAGGACAGCGTTTCGGCCACGCTGCCTGCGGGGCGGCTGGAGTTCACCGCGAACCACAGCCGGTCGCGATCCGCGTCGATCGCGGCCCCAAGCGCCTGCATCGCGGCATCGTCGCCGGTCAGGGTATCGTCGATGTCGCTGACCAAAAGCCAGGGGCGGGCGGGGGGCTGGGTCAGGTGTCCGATGGGGGCTCCAGTTGCGGCTGCACATCGATCAGGTGGAACTGCGGGTCCGGCGGGTTGTGCCGGGTGGCGGTGTAGACCGGTTCTTCCTCGGCGGTGCGACGGTCCAGCTTTTCGAGGAAGATGTCCTCGGCCTTCAGCGTCGCGCTTTCGGTGTAGAACCCGATATGGCCGTCGCAATAGCCGTCGTCGACGACGCACAGCGTGACCTGACCGTTCAACGAGAACTCGATGTACGAACCGTGGGTGACGACCTCGACGTCGATGTCTGTGGCTTGGAAAAGCGGGACGAAGTTGCCCGCCTGAAGCGTCTCGTACCGGAAGGCGTGTTCGAACTCGGGCCGCGGGTTCGCACCCCAGCGGCGCAGTTGGGCGTAGCCCTTCCACAGGTCGAGCGCGAGGTAATAGCCGTCGCCTTCCTCGCTGACCCGCAGCACCAGACCGCATTTGCCGTGACCGTCCAGCGTGATGCGGGCGCGCAGGCGGAAATCCTCGTGCTGGCCGGGCAGCAGGAAGGCCTCGAACCCCGAGGGGCAGGACATGGAGACGGCGTTCTCGCCGCAGGTCATGGTCGCGTTGGGGTTGCCGTACAGCTGGCTCATCTCGGACGAGCGGGTGATCTGCACCGGGCGGTGCGCCAGCGCGTCGAAGCCCGAGAAGGACTTGAGCAGCAGGCGCCCGCGCCGGTCGGTGATCAGTTCCTTCGGCGGCGGCAGCATCCGGGCGATGACCTCGCGGCCATAGATGATTTCCTTGCGCTGGAAGAAGTTGAACAGCAGCCAGCGGTCGCCGACCTTGCAGACCCGCGCGGCGTAGTTGCCCTTTGGCAGCAGCACGTTATCGGCAAAGTTCATGAACGGCCCGCCGATGTCGTCGGCGTACCAGTAGTGGATCTTGGTATCCTCGCGGATCGACCCGATCAGATAGACCTTGTCGTCCAGCCGGAACAGGTTCGGCACCTCGACGTCGTCGTACAGGCCGGGGCGGTACAGCGGCGGTTCGAACTGCCAGTCGTTGGCGGCGGTCTCGCGCGCGACGCTGACACAGCCGCGCCGGATCACCGGCCCCTCGTTCACCCGCGCCGCCGCCAGAAGCAGGCGGTCGCCTGTCTCGGGGTCGTGGTAGAAGAACGGGTCCCGGAACGAGACCCAGTTACGGCCCTCGTCCGAGCTGCATTCGTACCACTGGCCGGACACTTCCAGCGGGTAGGCCGGGTCTTCGGACCGGGTCCACGTATAAAGGTCGTCCGACACCGCCAGCCCGACGCGCTGCACGCGTCCGTATTCGTGGCGGCTGAGGCCGGTGTAGAACATGCGCCAGCGGCCGGGCGCGTCCGGGTCAGCCGTGACGTGCATCGTCCACAGCATGTCGTCGTCCCATGCGCCGGGATCGTCGACGAACAGCGCGTTCTGGACCCGGCGCCACGTCATGCCGTCGCGGCTGACCGCGTGGGCGATGAAATCGTGGTTCGGAAGAACAAGGTGGAAGAGGTGATATTCGCCGTCGTGATAGACGACGTCGACGTCCCCGATGTCGGAGCGCAGGAAACCGTGAGAAGCGTACATGCGCCAAGCATGTAGCGCCCGGCGGCGGGTTGCAAATCCCTGCTGTCGCAGCGGAAGCGTCAAATGCCGCACCGGCCCCCGGTTTTCACCGGATGAACCGTGCCATGTGCCGTTCGCATATCGCACTGCCTAAAAAGTGACCACATGCACCTTTAGCGCCCAATAATTGGGCGAAACCCACGGACCTGTGGGATGCTGCATTGCCAAAACCGACGCTGACGCTCCGCCCAGCGTCATCGCCGCCGTATCAACGCGCTCGGAAGTTCCGAATCCAATCGGGGCTTTCGGAAGTGCCGGTGCCGCGTTCATGGCTGTCCGCGACCCCCGGCATGGGTGCAACAAGAACGGCGGGGGAGTCGCCGGCAGACTTGGTGTCACGGGAGAGGTTCCGCTTGGTCTGCCTGCAACGATCTTCACGCCAGAATCCGAAGGGATGGATACATGTCTAAATTCACCAAGGCCCTGCTTGGCGCGACTGCTGTTGCCGCGTTCGCAAGCCACGCCTCTGCGCAGGATGTGGCCTGCCCGATCAAGGTCGGCGTGCTGCACTCGCTGTCCGGTACGATGGCGATTTCCGAGACCACGCTGAAAGACACCATGCTGATGCTCGTCGAGCAGCAGAACGAAAAGGGTGGCGTTCTGGGCTGCGAACTGGAAGCTGTCGTGGTCGACCCGGCGTCGGACTGGCCGCTGTTCGCTGAAAAAGCGCGCGAGCTGCTGACGGTGCACGAAGTTGACGTGATGTTCGGCAACTGGACCTCGGTGTCGCGGAAATCCGTCCTGCCGGTGATCGAAGAACTGAACGGCCTGCTGTTCTACCCGGTGCAGTACGAAGGTGAAGAGTCGTCCAAGAACGTCTTCTACACCGGCGCCGCCCCGAACCAGCAGGCGATCCCGGCTGTCGACTATTTCCTTGAGGAACTGGGCGTCGAGAAGTTCGCGCTGCTGGGCACCGACTATGTCTACCCGCGCACCACGAACAACATTCTCGAGTCCTACCTGCAGGACAAGGGCATCGCCGCCGAGGACATCTTCGTCAACTACACGCCCTTCGGCCACTCGGACTGGGCGACCATCGTCGCCGACGTGCGTGAACTGGCCGCCGACGGCAGCCAGGTCGGCGTGATCTCGACCATCAACGGCGACGCCAACGTCGGCTTCTACAAGGAACTGGCCGCAGCTGGCATCGATGCCGCCGACATCCCCGTCGTCGCCTTCTCGGTGGGCGAAGAGGAACTGTCGGGTCTCGACACCTCGGATTTGGTCGGCCACCTGGCCGCGTGGAACTACTTCATGTCCGCCGACACCGACGCCAACGCGGAATTCATCGCCGCATGGCACGAGTTCATCGGTGACGAGGCGCGCGTGACCAACGACCCGATGGAAGCCCACTACATCGGCTTCAACATGTGGGTGAACGCGGTCACCGAGGCCGGCACCACCGACGTCGACGCCGTGCGCGAAGCGATGTGGGGCCAAGAGTTCCCGAACCTGACCGGCGGCACCGCCGTGATGGGCGTGAACCACCACCTGTCCAAGCCGGTGCTGATCGGCGAGATCCTTGCCGACGGTCAGTTCGACATCATCTCGGAAACCGATCCGGTTCCGGGCGACGCATGGACCGACTTCCTTCCGGAATCGGCTGTCCTGAAGTCGGATTGGAAAGATCTCGAGTGCGGTATGTACAACACCGAGACCGAGACCTGCGTGCAGATCGAATCCAACTACTGATCTGACCCGACCAAAGGGTGGGGGGCCGACCGTGGCCCCCCGCCTGCATCTCTAGAAGTCTGCGGCACCGCGAAGCCGCACAACGTCCGGGACCGCGCATGAACCGCCTCCACCGACTTCTTGCCGCATGTCTGCTGACCCTGCTGCTTCCCGCCGCCGTCATGGCGCAGGAGACCGAAGAGCTCAGCGAGATCCAGGCCCTTCTGCAGGAACACCGCGAGATCATCGAAGACAGTTCGCGCCGCACCATCGGCCCGGCCATCGACGCCATCGCGGCCAGTGGCATTCCGGCGGCGCAGGACGTGCTGGAACGCTGGCAGGCGCGCGAGCTGTGGCAGCGCACCGACGACGGCCTGTTCTTCTTTACCGAGGACGCCGGCGAGGACGCCGATGGCGAGGACCTGCTGACCCTGATCGACATCGCGACCGGGGACGACGTGGGCACCGCGCTTGAAGACGACATGGACCAACTGCGCCCCAACAGCGGCATCCAGCGGATGATGGCTGCGGCGCTGGTCCGCTTTCAGTTGACCGACCCCAGCGTGATCGTCCGGACCGAGGCGCTGGACGCCATCGCCCGCAGCCCCGAAGAGTCGCACCTTGCCGTTATGCGTGACGCGATCGAGCAGGAAGAGAACGCCGCGATCCGTCAGCGTATGGACCGTCTGAGCCGCCTTCTGACCATCCAGTTCGCCGAAAGCGACGCCGAACGGATCGAGGCGATCGAAAGCTTTGCCGGCGACCTGTCGCTGGACGTACGGGCAACGCTGAACCCGCTGGTGCAGACCCGGTTGGAAGTGGCCGAAGGCGCCGCGCCGGAAGGCGAACAGGTGGCCCGCGTGCTGCGCCCCGGCTCCGAGGCGCTGAGCAAGGCCGACGCCTATGCGCTGCTGGTCGAGGACGAGCTTGCCCCGCCGCTGATCAGCGGCGACGACCAGAAGGCCGCGCTGGTGGCGAATATCGCCGACGGGCAGGTGGCCGGCATTCAGGTCGCCGATCTGAACACCGACGACGCCCGCGATCTGGCCTATGCGGAACTGGTCCGGCAGGGCGCGGTCGAAGCCGCCGCCACCGAGGACGAGATCGACGAGATCATCGAGGGCTATGCCTTCTACGAGGTCTACACCGCGACCTCGCCCGAGGTCGTCGCCGCCGCGCTGGGCGCGCTGCGGGCCATCGACCGGACGGTCGCGATCCACCAGTTCCTTGACCTGACGCTGGACGCGCTGTCGCTGGCGTCGATCTACTTCCTTGCCGCCATCGGCCTTGCCATCACCTTCGGCGTCATGCGGGTGATCAACATGGCCCATGGCGAGTTCATCATGATGGGCGCCTACACCGGCTATGTCGTGCAGCAGTTCATCCCGAACTACACCGCGTCCATCGCCGTCGCTATTCCGCTGGCGTTCCTTGTGACCTTCTCTGCCGGTGTGGCGATGGAACGGCTGGTGATCCGCTGGCTGTACCACCGCCCGCTGGAAACCCTGCTGGCGACCTTCGGCATCTCGATCGCGCTGCAACAGCTGGCCAAGAACATCTTCGGCACGCAGGCGCGTCCGCTGACCTCGCCCGACTGGCTGGGCGGCGCGTTGGTGTTCAACGACGTGGTCTCGATCAGCTATATCCGGGTGGCGATCTTCGTGCTGGCGCTGATCTTTCTTGGCGTGTTCCTGTTCATCATGAACAGGACGCGCGTGGGGCTAGAGGTGCGGGCCGTGACCCAGAACCCGCGCATGGCCGCATCGATGGGGATCAATCCCGACAAGATCAACATGCTGACCTTCGGCCTTG
>NZVC01000039.1 GCA_002701395.1 Maritimibacter sp.
GATTTCTGGTTCATCTTCGCTCCTTGATGGCTGCGATGAACCAAAAATCCTCCGTTACGAAAACCTCAAAACTGTCCCACAGGCGCTGACGTTAGACAGCTGGAAGGCGAAGACCTGCTGGCCACGCTGAATCCCTGCTTCGAAAAGATCGAGGCGCGGCTTCAGGCGCTGAACGATTCGCAGGACCAGCCCACGGGCACGGTGCGGATCGTCGGGGTGGAATACGCGATCGAGACAATCCTGTGGCCCAAGCTGTCGCCGGTGCTGAAGCAGTATCCCAGCGTGAATATCGAACTGGTGATGGACTACGGCTATACAGACCTTGCGTCGTCGCAGTGCGATGCCGGGGTGCGGTACGGCGATCAGGTCAGCGACGGCATGATCTCGATGCGGATCGGGCCGGACGAGCGGATGATCTGCGTTGGCGCACCCGACTATTTCGACGTCGCAGGCGTTCCGCAGGCGCCGCAGGACCTGACCGACCATCGCTGCATCAACCTTCGCCTGTCGACGCACGGCGCGCTGTACGCGTGGGAGTTCGAGGACCCGGATGGCAACGAGATCAACGTGAAGGTGCAGGGGCAGGCGTGCTTCAACACCATCCATCCCGTGATGCGGGCGGCAGTGGACGGGCACGGGCTGGCGCTTGTTCCCGACCGGCTGGCCGCGCCCGAGATCGCGGCGGGGCGGTTGCGCCCCTGTCTCGAGGATTACTCGCCAGCGTTTCCGGGGTTCCACCTGTACTATCCCAGCCGCCAGCGCCCGTCCTCGGCCTTTCAGGTCGTCCTGGACGCGCTTCGCCACAAGGACTGACGGGGCATTGATGAGGGGGAGTCATAGCTGGATTGGCGGGGGTCGGCATTAACCGGCGGGGCGCAGGGCCTAGATCCTAAGGCAGATGACACGCAACAGGGAGCACCCCATGAAGACCCGTCCCGCCGCATCCGCCTTCGCCCTTCTCGCCTCGGGCGCAGTGGCCCAAGACCTTGAAACCACCATCCCCTCTTCGGTTGGCGCGGTGGCCCCGGCCCTGCAGAACCACTTGAACGAGGACATCTTCGACGGCGTCTGGAACGACGAAGCCCTGTCGATGCGCGACCGCGCGCTGGTGACCTTCGCGGCTCTGATGACCCGGCACGAGGTGAACAACATCGAAAGCCACGTCGCGCTGGCGCTGGACGCCGGTGTGACCCCGGGCGAGATCTCGGAAACCATCACGCACCTCGCCTTCTACACCGGCATGGGCAACGCCATCGCCGCCGCCGAGGCGACCGCCCCGGTGTTCGAAGCTCGCGGCATCACCGCCGACGATCTGCCCCCCGTTGACCCCGAGCTTCTGCCGCTGAACGAAGAAGCCGAAGCCGCGCGTGAATCGAACGTGCAAAGCAACTATGCTAACGTCTCGCCGGGCGTGGTCGATACCACGCGCGAGATCCTGTTCCTCGACCTGTGGCTGCGCCCCGATCTCGAGCCGCGCGACCGTTCGCTCGTCACCGTGGCCGCCCTGATCGCGGCGGGCCAGCCCGAGCAGATGACGTTCCACCTGAACCGCGCGATGGACAACGGCCTGACGCAGGAAGAAGCAGGCGCGATGCTGTCGCACCTTGCGTTCTATGCGGGCTGGCCGCGCGTCTTCTCGGCCATGCCGGTCGCGAAAGAGGTGTTCGAGTCGCGCGCCGAGTAATCGGGCGGACAACCGCACCGGACAAGACAGTGCGGCGGGGGATCATCCCCCGCCGCACCGCTGGCTGGCCGGCTTTAAAAGATACTCAGAGACCCCAGATGGCTGACCCACGCCCCGCGACCCCGACCGATCTTCCGCTGATCATCGTGGCGATCGCGACCTGCCTCGCTCTGGTGGTCTTCACCGCCCCCCTCACGACATTGGACGCCATGACGGACGCGCTAGGGCTAAGCCCCGGCGCGCAGGCATGGATCATGAGCGGAATGCCCCTTGGCGCGGCGTGCGGGCTGCTGACCGCTGGCGCGCTGGGGGACACGCTGGGACGGCGCCGGACCTTCGTGGCCGGGCTTTGGCTGACGGCGGCGTCGTCGGTCGCCGCGGCGCTGTCCGTGAACGGCCTCATGCTGATCGTGATGCGGGTGGTGCAGGGACTGGGCAGCGCGGGGATCATGGCCTGCGGGCTGGGTCTTCTGGGGCAGGTCTACGATGGACAGGCCCGGCGGCGGGCCGCTGCGGTCTGGGCCGCTGCGCTGGGCGCGGGGGTGGCGGTGGGGCCGCTGATCGCCTCTGGCCTTTTGGTAGCGTCCGGCTGGACCGCAACGCACTGGGTGGTCGCGGCGGTCTCTGCCGCGTTGGCGGTCATGGCGACGTCGCGACTTCCCGAAAGCGACCGGACCGGCGACCGGGTCGACGTGGGGGGCAGCGTTCTGCTGATCGCCGGGCCGGCCTGCCTGATGTCAGCATTGATCGAGGTCCGTGTCGGCTCGACAGGCCTTGTCACCGCGCTGCTGATCGGGGCCGTTGTCCTGCTTGGCCTGTTCTGGCGCACCGAGCGCAGGACTGGGAACCCAATCCTTGCGCTTGAGCTGTTTCGCTATCCCGATTTCTCCGGCGCCACGCTTGCGGCCTTCGCCTCTGGCGCGGGCGTGCTGGCGCTGATGTCGATGGTGCCCACGGCGCTTGTCCGGGGTATGGGCCAAAGCCCGATGAGCGCCGCGGTGATCCTGCTGGCGTGGTCGGGCGTCACCGTGGTGGCCGCGCTGGCGTCTGGCCGTTTGCCCGAACGCCTGACACCGCGCCAGCGCGTCATCGGTGCCATCGCGGGCTGCGGGGTGGGACAAGCCCTGATGCTGGCCGCGGGCACTGGGTCAAGCTGGGCGGTGGTCCTGCCGGGCCTGCTGATCGCGGGCGTGTCGAACGGGATCCTGAACGCGTCGCTGGGACACGAGGCGGTGCAAACCGTGCCACCCGAACGCGCCGCGATGGGCTCTGCCGCCAACAACACGGCACGCTATCTTGGCTCTGCCCTTGGTATCGCGCTGATTTCCGTCCTGATCGCGCAGAAATCCGGTGCCGGGCCCGATTTCTTTGACGCTTGGCACGCGGCTGTCATTGCCAGCACCGCGTTCAGCGTCCTTGGCGTGCTGGCCATGCTTGTGGTGTCGCGCCCGCGCGGCGTCGTCCGCTAATGTGGGACTGATGAGTTTGGTTCATGACTGGGGTGTTTTAAATTATCATTTACCCGGTCAGGCCCAAACCCACATCTGACACATGACCGGCGACGGTCGAAGCATCGCGAATGCGGCTTCCAGCGCGTCGGCCCTTGAAAAAGGAGACCCACATGAAAATCGGCATCCTCGGTTCCGGACTGATGGGCGGCAAGCTTGGTACGCTTTGGGCCAAGTCGGGCCATGACATCACCTTTTCTTTCGCCCGGTCCGAGCAAAAGCTATCCCGGCTCGCGGAAGAGGCGGGTGCACGCTATGGCAGCGTTGCCGACGCGGTAAAGGACGCCGATGCCGTGCTTCTGGCGGTCCACTGGTCGAAGGTCGGCGACGTGCTGGACCAAGCGGGCGATCTGGCGGGCACGGTCGTGCTGAACTGCTGCATCCCGCTGAACGACACTGACAGCGAACTGGTGCTGGGCCTGACCACGTCGGGCGCCGAGGAACTGGAAAAGATGCGCCCCGATGCCCGCTGGGTCGGGTGCTTCTCGACCACGCCGTCGGAAAGCTTCTTTCCCGTCTTCGACCGCAAGGGGCAGCCAACGCCGCCCCACGTCATGGCCTATGGCGATGACGACGATGCCAAGGACGTCGCCTTTTCCCTGATCCGCGACGTCGGTTTCGAGCCACAGGACACAGGCGGGCTGCGCAATGCCCGTTACATCGAGCCCTTCGCCATGGCGACGGTCGAGCTTGCCTATGTCCAGCCGGGGCCCGCGTCGTGGACCTATCGCTTCGAGAAACTGCGCTAAGGCGCACAACAAAAGGAGAAATCCAATGAAAATCATCCGTGCAGGCAGCAATCCCTCTTCGCAAGGCCCCGAAGACTACTTCACCGGCACCGTGCGTCTGGACCCGATGTTCCAAGCTGACGAGCCCGGCCGCACCTCGGGCGCGCATGTCACGTTCGAACCCGGCGCGCGCACCGCGTGGCACACCCACCCGGCAGGGCAGACCATCATCATCACCTTCGGTCGCGGCCGCGTTCAGCGCGAAGGCGGCCCGGTGGAAGAGGTGACGTCCGGTGACGTGGTGTTCTTCCCCGCCGGTGAAAAGCACTGGCATGGCGCCGCGCCCGAGAACGCGATGAGCCACATCGCGATTCAGGAAAGCATCGACGGCAGCCCGGTGACGTGGATGGAAAAGGTCGCCGACGAAGACTACAACGGCTGATCCCAAAGATCCTTCCGGCGGCGACACGTCGTCGTTGGACGGGGCGGACGCGGAAACGCGCCCGCCCTTTTTCGTCCTGCGCCCCGACACGCGGTGCAGCGGCCGCGCCCCCCCGTGCTTTGATGAAATTGCGTCATGAATGACGTGCAGCGCGGCGCCGTAGTCACGCCCGGGGCCGTGGCTATCTGTGGTCAGAGCGGTGCGAACGCCGTGCCGCACGTTGCGAAACCAGACGCAACGATCTGGATCAGAAGGAAAAACCAATGAAACAGCTGCTAAGCGGAAAAACCGCGGTGATCACCGGGGCCAGCAAGGGCATCGGCTTCGCCATTGCCGAACTCTTCTCGGAAGAAGGAGCGAATGTCGTCCTGACGGCCCGCGGCAAGGACGGGCTCGACAAGGCTGTCGACGCGATCGAAGCCAAGGGCGGCAAGGCGATCGGTGTCGTGGCCGACAGTGCCGACCGCGACGCACCTGCCAAGGTCTTCAAGCAAGCGATCGACGCCTTCGGGCAGGTCGACATCATGGTGAACAACGCGGGCGTCGGCGAAATGTACGCGGTCGAGAAGACGACCGACGACCACTTCGACGACATCATGCAGATCAACCTTGCCGGTCCGTTCCGGTACTGCCGCGAGGCGATCAACCACATGATGCCGCGCAACGAGGGCCGCATCATCAACGTGTCGTCGGTCAACGGGACCAAGCCGATTTGCGGCGTGGCCTATACGACGACGAAGGGCGGCATCAACACGATGACGCTGAACATCGCGATCCGCCTGTCCGGCACCAACATCCGCTGCAACGCCATCGCGCCCGGCGTGACCGACACGGACGCCGCGCGTGCGTGGGCCCCCGGCGAACAAGAGGGCGGTGGCGAGATGCTGGAATTCTCGGACAAGTACACCAACACCACCGTACCCTCGACCGAGCCGATCGATCAGGCCTATGCCGCGCTTTACCTTGCCTCCGATATGGGGCGCGCGGTCACCGGGCAGGTCATTCAGGTCGACAACGGTCAGTTCCTGTAAGATCGGGGCGCGCGTGGCCGAGTCTCATTGATGAGTACCGATCATGGGTGAGAGTGATTTTCCGGCGATTATCGCAGCCGGTCCGCGCGCCTATCTAGCAGGTCAGATGAACGGCACTGCTCGTTCCCACCTGTAACCCGGCTTCGAAAAGCCAGCAAAGAAAGGACGAACGTTATGATCCTTCAAGAGACTCAGACCCTGCCGAACGGCGTGGCCGTTCCGAAAATTGCCCTTGGCACCTGGATGATCGACGATGACAAGGTCGGCGAAGCCGTCGTTGCCGCGATCAAGCTGGGCTATCGCCACATCGACACCGCGCAGGCCTATGGCAACGAACGCGGCGTCGGCGAAGGCATTCGCAACAGCGGCGTCGCCCGCGAAGAGCTGTTCGTGCAGACCAAGCTTGCAGCCGAGGCGAAAGACTACGACTCCGCCAAGGCCGCCATCGAAGGGTCGCTCGAGACGATGGGCCTTGATTACATCGACCTGCTGATCATCCACAGCCCGACCCCGTGGGAAGACTTCGGCGGCGAAGACCGCTTCTTCGAAGGCAACCTTGCCGCGTGGAAAGCGATGGAAGAGGCGCTGGACGCTGGCAAGATCCGCGCCATCGGCGTGTCGAACTTCCAGAAGCAGGACCTTGATAACCTGCTGCAGAACGCCACGACCAAGCCGATGATCAACCAGGTGCTGGCCCACGTCGGCAACACGCCGTTCGAGCTGATCGACTATTCGAAAAGCAACGGCATGCTGGTCGAGGCCTATTCGCCCATCGGCCACGGCTCGATCCTTCAGAACGAAGAGATCGGCGAAATGGCGAAGAAATACGGCGTGAGCATTCCGCAGCTGTGCATCCGCTACATCCTGCAGCTCGACCTGCTGGCGCTTCCGAAGACCGCCAACCCCGAGCACATGAAGACCAACGCCGACGTCGATTTCGAGATCTCGGCCGAGGACATGGATGCGCTGAAGGCGATCAACGCCAGCGACTACGGTGACGCCAGCGCCTTCCCGGTCTTCAGCGGCGCGAAGTAACTTCGCGGTTCTGACGATCTGACAATGGCCTTGGGCCTTGGGGCGCTTCCGCACTGCGGGAGCGCCCTTTTTTATGCGCGATGCCTTTAGTTGTCGGGCACGGACAGCCGATTGTCGTAACGATCCAGAAAGCGCATCTGCATGCAGAAGCTGCCGCCAGATCGTTCCAGCATCATTTTCGTGATCCGCATCTGCGCCGGGTTTTCGGTTGTTTCGCGTGGAAGCGCGTTGCCGATGGCGTCGGCAAGGCACAGTTCTTCAAGCGTGGGGTAGGTGAAGTCCAACCCATCGGCAGCCGTCATGAAGCCCATGACCATGTCGACGTTCGCGTGCATGTCCTCAAGGTAGGTTCGGACTTCGTCGTACAGCTCGGAATCTTCCGGGACGGCCATCCCCATGAAGGAAAGCCGGTGGAACCCAAGCCGGCCGATGGCATTGTCGCCCACGATGCGAAGCTGGCCACCGATGAACATCAGCGCGCAGGCGGATTCACAGTTGCCAAGGGCGGTGGTGAAGACGCCGCGCTCGCGCAGCATCCGACCGGCCTTGATGGCTTCGCGGAAGTCGGTCCCGCCGACCGAGCCCAGTTGAAGCCGCTTCAGGAACTGGTTGCTGTCCAACGCCGCGCTGAGCTGGTCGGTGAACCCGGGCTCGATGACGCCCGAGATAGTCATCGTGCCCTGCGCGCCGTCAAGCACGGTTTCCAGCCCGCGCGGCGCTTCGGCGTTGGCTGAAACGCGGTCCGTGCCGAAGAACCCGGCACAGCGAGAGTTCCAGTAGATCGCGGGTTCCGACTCCGGCTCCCACCGGTCGTAGCCCATGCGCGCTTGGTTCACGGCCCCGGCAAAAGCCCTGACCCGCCATGCAAAACTAGCCATCTCGCCGGCGGCAGCCTCGTTCATGAGGTCCCGCCAAGTCGTCCGAAAAAACGCCACCATCTGTGCGGCGCGTTCGGGGTCCCCCATCTGGCGCGCCTTGCGGAAGCACTCGCCAGAGCCGACGATGTCGGCTTGCAGCGTTTTCCAGTCCGCCGACAATCCTTCAGAGGTCAGGGGCGGCTTCCATTCCCAGAACTTGTCGAGAATGTCGCCGCAGGCGCTGATTTTCTCCAGCTCTTCCGGCACCACGTCCGGCACGACCGCGCGTTCCAGCGCGTCGAAACACGCCTGAAATGCCTGATCCGACCCGACCGGATCAATGTCGGCCTGTGCCTGCGCCGACGCAGGCAAGGCCATTATCAGGACGCCGAGGAAGAGTTTTCCAAGTCCACGCATATCGACGAAAGCTCCTTGGCTCCGGTGTAAAGATCCCGACCGATCAGACGTGCGTCATGCTCTCTGAGATACCGGAAATACCCGCGTTCCTGCCCGATGGCTTGCGGGCAGAAATACTCTAGGATCATCGACCGGTCACAGGTTCGGGACAGGTAACAGAAATAAAGCTCGTCCAGAAAATAGCCGATCCGCATCGCTGCGGCGCGCGCGGGTTCGTCCTGATCCAGCTGATCTAAAAGGAAATAACCGTAGTTCTCGGCAGAGACCGCGCCGGACGACACAAGCTCGGCGAACTCTCCGCGCTCGCGCCAGAACTGAAGCAGGTCCATGCGGGCGTTCAGCATCTCGTCCTCGGCATAGCGTTCGATATAGCTGATCGCCTCCAGCCGGCGGCTGTCGGTCTTGCTTCGGTAAATGTCGATGGAATACTGAGCTGCCGCAAAGACGGCGACGAACACCGTCGCGATCTTGGACCACGTGTCGATCCTGCCAGCCGGGCGTTCCGCGTCACTCATGCGGGCTCACCGTGCGAAGGTGCAGGATTCAAGGTCGATCGAGATCAGGGCCTCGGCCTCTGTGCCTACGGTTTCAGACGCGATCTGCTGCAGGCACGGCAACATGCGGACGGGCACAAGGATCGCTTCGGGTTGCGCATTCGGATCTTGGTCCGGCACGTTGACGAATTCGTTGCCGACAAGACCGTCGGACACGTCCGGAACCTCTGGGCACTCCGCCGGGCGGATCACCGTGAAGTCATAGACTTTCGCCGCCTCGTAGGCGCTGACGTTCTCGGCGATACAGGCAATCGCGGTGCGCGACAGGACGAACTGCAGCGATTGCGCGAAGGTCGGGGTGGCAAGGGACACAAGCAACGGCAGGGCGCACAGGCCGCGGATTGCCAAACTGGATTTTGCCATCACTGCCTCCGCAGTTTCGCCATTCGAACGGTGCCGTTGCCCGAGTTTCTTGGAACAACGCAACAAATCTAAGAACGAAGCGACAGCTTTTGGCAACCATATTGCACCGCCGGACGCCGTAGACATCTGCGCGGCAGTGTCCCGAACCGATTGTTGCGCGAAACGAATTTCGAAGCCGCGTGCGACATGTGGGTATGCGCGCCTGAAAATTCCGGTATGGAGCCCAAGTACGCAAAAAATTTTCGCCAATATCCGGCTAGGATGTATCGAGTATGTCGAGATTACCGGAAATGACGCAAAATCACACCACACCCACGGCGCAGCTCGCCGACCTGCCCAGCCTGCCGCGTTTCCTTAAGTCGGTCGCGGACCATCCCGACCCGATCCCGGACCTGCGCGCCGGCGTGATCGGCGACGGCGTCCTGTTCGACGCCGGATTCGGCCCGCAGTCCCTTCTGTATGCCGACTACACCGCATCGGGTCGCGCCCTGCGGCAGGTCGAAAGCTTCATGGCAGAGCAGGTGCTGCCATTCTATGCCAACACCCACACCGAGGCCTCGTTCTGCGGCGGTGTGATGACCCGCCTGCGCGAAGCAGGGCGGGCCGAGGTGGCGCGTCTGACCGGCGCGGGGCCTGACTGTCACGTCATCTTCACCGGCTCGGGGGCCACCGGGGGGCTGAACCGGATCGTGGCCGGGCTGGATCTTGCTGCGCGGGCCGCGCGGGGCGAACGCGTGGCCGTGCTGACCGGGCCTTACGAACACCACTCCAACATCCTGCCGTGGCGCGAAAGCGGCGTCGAGGTGATCGAAATCCCCGAAGCCGCGACAGGCGGCCCGGACATGGCGGCGCTGCAAGATGCACTGGCGCGCGTTGGCGGATACGATCTTGTCATCGGCACCTTCGCGGCGGCGTCCAACGTGACCGGCATCCTGACCGACACCGACGCCGTAACGCGGATTCTGAAGGCCGCAGGTGCCGTGGCGGTTTGGGACTATGCCGCTGCCGCCCCCTATATCCCCATCGACATGAGCAGCGGGGACACGGCGAAGGACGCCATCGTCTTTTCGCCTCACAAGTTTCCCGGCGGGCCCGGGGCGACCGGCATCCTTGTGCTGCGCGATGGCATCGGCTGGCGCGAGACGCCGACCGCGCCCGGTGGCGGATCGGTTCGCTTCGTGTCGCCGTGGGATCACCTGTACTCGACCCGCATCGAGGCGCGCGAAGAAGCGGGCACGCCGAACGTGGTCGGCGACATTCGCGCGGCGCTGGCGCTGCTGGTGAAGGACGCAGTGGGCTGCGACCGGATCGCCGAGCGGGACGAGGCCTTCCGCCTGCGCGCGCTAGAGGCGTGGTCGAAGGTGCCCGAGATCGAAATCCTCGGCCAGCGGGCCGGGGCGCGGGCGCTGCCGGTGTTCTCGTTCCGGGTGCGCGACGGCAAAGGCGGGCTGGTGCATCACCAGCTGTTCACCCGGATGCTCAGCGACATGTACGGCATTCAGGTGCGCGGCGGCTGCGCCTGTGCTGGCCCCTATGCGCACCGGCTGCTGGACCTTGATCAGCCTGCCTCGCAGGCGGTCACGGCGCAGCTTGACGCCGGGTGCGAACTGGACAGGCCGGGCTGGGTGCGGCTGAATTTCAGCTACCTGTTCAGCGACGAGCAGGCCGATCGCGTGATCGCGGCGGTGGCAGAGCTTGCCCGCACCGCCTCTGGTGTCGCGGAACGATATGTCGGCGACCCGGCCACGGCGCGTTTTGCGCCCGCTGCGGCTGCCGTGGACGGTTGATAGATATTGAGGATGACATGACGGACGTGATCGACATGCTGGCGGGCCTTCCGTCGGATGCGGACCTGCGCGCGGCGCGGCCCACGGCGCGGGAATACGCGCAGAAAAGCCACGAGGCGCTGTTCGTGACCGTGCGCGACGGGCTGATGCCGGTCGGCGAACGGCTGGCGGTGGCCTGTTTCGTGGCCGGGCTTCACGGCGACGCCCCGGCGATGGAGATGTACGCGGGCTTGCTGGCCGACAGCGATACGGCGGGCCTGTCGGATGCCATCGCCGCAGCCGTCAAGGCTGGGCGCACCGAAGGCCCCTATGGCGCGTTCCCCGAAGGCCCGCTGAGTGTCGAAGACACGCCCGGCATGACCTTCACGGCCGATGCCGACGCGCTTGGTGCGCGGCTGGCCGCCGCGTTCGATCACGCGCATCTGCTGGTGTTCCATCCGCGTGACGCGGGTCGCGATGCCATCGTGGCGCTGACCGAGGCCGGGTGGAACGCCACCGACATCGTGACGTTGTCGCAGTTGATTTCCTTCCTCAGCTTCCAGATCCGCGCCGGTGCCGGCTTGCGTGTTCTGGCGGCCACCCGCTGACCGGAGCCGCGCCGATGACCGAGACCGTGCTGACCCACGACAACCCAGACGAACCGAACGTCTTCACGCAGGACATGCTGGGCTGGGAGCCGTGGCTGCCGCCGATGGCAGAGGCCGACCTGACCGACCGCCACTGGGAGGCGCTGGTCCAGAAGGGCCGGTCCAAGATGCCCTATTTCATGCTGCTGGCCCGTGATCCGGATATTCTGGAATACCGGACGCGCACCGACATGGACATCTTCTATAACCCGGATGCGGGCCTGCCGCGCGCCGACCGCGAGATGGCCGCCGCCGCGACCTCGCGCTACAACGGCTGCATCTATTGCGCCTCGGTGCATTCGCGCTTCGCCACCCAGCATTCCAAGCGCAAGGACGAGGTCCAGACCTTGCTGGACGAGGGCGTCAGCGCCCGGATCGACCCGCGCTGGGATGCGATCACCGACGCGGCGGTCGCTTTGACCTCGATCCCGATGACCTTCGGGCCCGAACATGTCGAGGCGCTGCGCGCCACCGGGATGGACGATCAGGCGATTGCCGACGCGATCTACGCGATCTCGTTCTTCAACTGGGCGAACCGGCTGATGCTGTCGCTTGGGCCGACACTGCCGGGCGACAGCGCCTAGGCCCCAAACGAAAAGGCGCGGCGCCCGGGTCCGGGGGCCGCGCCGATGTTTCGCCGCCGTGGCTCACCAAGCGGTGAAGCCACCGTCCAGCACAAGGTTGGCGCCGGTCATGTAGGACGAGGCGTCCGAGGCAAGGAACTGCACGATGGGGCCGAATTCCTCGATCTCGGCCTGACGGCCCATCGGGACGCGCTGCAGGAAAGCGTCGATGAATTCCTTGTCGAACGATCCGGTCTTTACGCCCCCGAAGGTGACAAGGTTCGTGCGCACGCCCTTCTTCGCCCAGTAGGTCGCAAGATAGCGGGTCATGTTCAGCAGCCCCGACTTCGACGCGGCATAGCTGATCGCCTTGACGAAGGGCTCGCCGTCGCGTTCCTCGCGGTAGGCGTATAGCGCCTGATTGGGCGACACCATGCCGTACATCGACCCGACCATGATGATCGACCCGCGCCCGGCCTCGGCCATGCGGCTACCGATCACCTGGCTGCACAGCATGCAGCCGGTCAGGTTCGTTTCGATCACGTCGTCCCAGTATTTCTTCGGGTAAACCTCGAACGGGCTGTTCTGATCCGCGTCGCCGTCCGGTTTGCTGTCGATCCCGGCGTTGTTCACCAGCACATGCGGCACGCCCCAGTCGGCGGTCACCTGATCCGTCGCGGCGATCAGGCTGTCCTTGTCCTTTACGTCGGCCTTGTAGACGCGGACGTTGTCGGACAGGCCGGGAAACTGCTCTTCGATTTCCTCTTTCGTGCGGGTGCGGCGGGCGAAGATCGCGACCTTCGCGCCGTTTTCGGCAAGCTGCTTGGTGAATTGCGTCCCAAGCTGTCCCAGCCCGCCCGTCACGATCGCGACCCGTCCTTCGATATTGAAAAAGTCCTGCATGCGCGTGGTTCCTCCCTGATCATTCCATTCCGCGAAGGGCGGCCCGGCGGTCGGGCGGCGCGCGCTTCGCTGGTCGCGGCAAGTGTTGACATATGACTTATGTCAAGAGTAGGAATAACCACGGGCCGCCGGAGCGTCAACAGCAGGACGCACCGCCGGACGGCCGCAAAGGGGGGAGCGATGAGCGTCAGCAGGGGCAAACTGCACACGACCGTGTCGTCGGCACTCGAGGATCGAATCCTCGGGGGGGAACTGAAGGTCGGCGACAAGCTGGGTTCGGAAAGCGCCATCGCGGACGAATTCGGCGTTTCGACCCGCTCTGTCCGCGAAGCGATCCAGACGCTCGAAACCAAGGGCCTAGTCCGCCGACGCCACGGGGGCCGCACCACCGTCGTGCGCGAGGACGTGCACGAGTTCATCGACACGCTTGCCGTCACCGTCCGCCAGCAGCTTGCCGCCGATCCGGGGTATCTGGAGCAGCTGATGCAGGCACGGCGGATGATCGAGACCGAGACGATCGAACTGCTGATGACCCGCGAGCCCAGCGTGACGCCGGATGTCGAGGCGGCGCTGGACCGGATGCGCATCGCGCGGGACGAGGGCGATTTCACCGGCTTCGTGGTGGCCGACGCGGCCTTTCACCTTGCGCTGGTGCACTCCTCCGGCAACCGCATCCTTGCGATCATGTACGACAATTTCGCCAACCTGATCGGCGAGATGATCCAGCTGTCCAGCCGGGTGCCGACCAAGTCGCTGGACGAAGCCTATGCCGAACACGCCGAGATTTTCGCCTGCATCCGAGACCGCGACGAAGCGGGGGCGCAGGCCCTGATGCGGGCCCAGATCGACCGCAGCGCGGACTATCTTCGCGTTGCCATCGCGAAAGCACAGCAAAAGGAAGACTGATGTTCGACTACGACTATTCGCCCGCAGAGAAGGACGCGATGACGCGCCTGTCCAAGTGGTACTCGGGCGACATCCACGACAGCATGGAGGCGCTGGGCCTGTGGGGACATCTTGAGGGGATCTCGTTGCTGGGATCGCTTGCCGACGGCGACGTGGTCTGCGGGCCCGCCGTCACCGTCCTGTTCGAACCGTCCGACCGCAAGGGCGAGCCGCAGGACGTGTATCACAACGCGATCGACAACGTGCCGCCGGGCGGCATCATGGTGGTCGACGCGTCCTGTGCGCCGGGGTCGTGCTCGGGCGAGCTGATGAGCACCGGCGCCAAGACCGCGGGCGCGGCGGCGACCATCGTCAACAGCACGGTCCGCGATCTCGCGCAGGTGCGGGCGCTTGGCTATCCGCTGTTCGGCACCGCGCCCAGCCCGGTCGGCGTGACCGGCAAGAAGGAACCGATGAAAAGCCAGGTGCCCGTCACCCTTGGCGGCACCACCGTGTCTCCGGGCGATTTGATCTTCGGGGATGTCGATGGCGTCGTGTGCATTCCGCGCGCGCATCTGGTGGCTGTCGCCGATCAGGCTGACGCGCTGGGCCGGGACGAGGCGTCCGCCCGTGACCGGATCCTTGCGGGTGAAAAGCTGCAAGCCGTCTGGCCGGCCTGATCCGATGGTCGTTTCCTGCCACGCCCCGGTGTCGTCAGCGGTTGTAGCCCAACCGCTGCGAGATCAGGTTGGCGTGGTAGGTGACCACTTGGCTAAAGTCTTCGATCCGCGTGCTGCCCAGTTCCCAGACCGGGGCGCTGACGCTGATCGCGGCGAAGACGCGGCCCGAGGCGTTGCGGATCGGCGCCCCGACGCAGCGCAGCGACGGCTGGTGTTCGCCATCGTCAAGGGAATACCCCCGCTCTCGCGTGGCGACCAGATCGGCGCGCAGCGCGTCCGGGTCGGTCAGCGTGGTGTCGGTCAACGGTTTCAGTCCCAGCGCGATCACCCGGTCGACGGTCTCTTCGTCCTGGTGCGCAAGGATCGCCTTGCCGACGCTGGTGCAATAGGCGGGCGAATTCTCGACAAAGCTGCTGGGGGTCATCCCGTCCTTGCCGGATTCGGTCCGCTGGATCACCACCGCGCGCTGGCCGTCGAACACCGCAAGGTGGACGGTGCGGTTCGTCAGTTGGTGCAGCGCGTTGACGATCGCGCTGCCCTCGCGGTGCAGTTCAAGGTTCGCCAGAACCGTCGAGCCCAGTTCGAACAGGCGCAGCCCCAGCCGGTAGGCGTCGCGCTCGTGTTCCTGCTCCAGAAACCCGACCTCGCGCATCGAGGCGGCCAGCCTGTGGGTGGTCGAGCGGGGAAAGCCGGTGATCTCGCAGATCTCGGCCAGCGACAGCGAGCGTCGGTTCAGGTCGAAGCAATCCAGGATCTTCGCAACCTTGTTCAGCGACTTCAGGCTGTCCTCTCCCGACTTGCGGGGCGGTCTGGCGGATTGCGCGGGGCTGTCCATGCGGGCTGTCTCGTTTCCTTTCCTCGGCAGGGCGCGGGGGGCCTGTCCTTTCCCCGTATACCCGTCCGACACGCCGTGCGGCAATGCGCGGCTGGCGGGCGCGGGTCGAAAGCCCCGCGCCGCGCCGTGACGTTATGCGCCGGATCAGGCCGCGCGGGCGGCTTCCGTCGCTTCCAGAACCGGGTCCAGCGCCGCGTCGATCAGGCGCTGCCGGTCGGCGTCGACCTTTTCCATCGGCGCGCGCGGGTGGAACAGGGGCAGACCCTGCCGCGACTGAACGTATTTCACGCAGGCCGGCAGCTGGTCGTGCGGCATCGCGTTCCACAGGGCGTTCAGCTTGAAGTGCAGATCGCGCGCCACGGCGTCATCGCCACGCTGAACCGCGTCGAACATCGTGACGGTGGTGCCGGGAACGGCGCAGGTCAGCGCGCTGATCGCACCGTGCGCGCCCATCGAAAACGCCGGGTACAGCAGGGCGTCGATGCCGCTAAGAACAAGGTTCTCGGGCTTGGCGCGCAGCAGCAGGTCGGTGACGGATTTCAGGTCGCCCGAGCTTTGCTTCATGCCGACCACGCCGGGAACTTCGTCCATAATGGTGATCATGTCGTCGACGCTGAGATAGTTCCACGGGATCACGTTGTAGATCAGGATCGGGATCTGCGTGGCTTCCCAGATCTCGCGGAAGTGCTTGATCGTGGCCTTCAGGCTGGTCTTGAACAGGTAATAGACCGGGGTGACCTGCAGCGCGTCGATCTTGATGTCGCCCAGCATTTCGACGCGCTCGATCGCGTCACGGGTCGAGTTCACGATCAGGCCCGCGACGAACGGCACGCGGCCGGCGGTGGCGCTGTGGGCTTCGGTCATCGCGGTGACGAATTCGCTGTGCGACAGGGTGTGCCCCTCGCCGGTCGAGCCGCCGGCGACGACACCGCGCACGCCCGCGCCGACCATCATGTCGATCTGCGGACCGATGGCGTCGGCCACCAGTTTGCTGTCGTCGTCGAAGGGCATCGCCAGCGGCGGCAGAATGCCCGTCAGTGTGTTTCGGACCGAAAGAGCTACTTCGTTCGGCATGTTCCATCTCCTCCTTTGGGGGTGGCGCGGGCTGGGTTGGCCAGCCGGCGCCGATGCACGGTGCTAATTCAAAATTCGAACTTTCATCCCGGTATGCGGAATGCAGATCTGGAATTCAGGAATAGGAGGGCTAGCTCGACTTGTCAAATGGCGATGTGGCATCGTCATTCTAAACTTTCTGCGCGGTAACGAATTAACTTTTGCCGGTTGAAAGTAAAAATATGGGATGTTAATCCCGGAATACGGAATGGCGTGGAGGCGCCGGATCGACCCTTAGGGAGGAACTCATGGGAATCTTGAAGAACGCGGCTCTCGCCGCAGCAACCGTCGTCGCCGGAGCGGGCGCCGCTTGGGCCGAATACCCCGAAAGCCCGATCACCCTGATCGTGCCGTGGTCCGCCGGTGGCGGCACCGACGCAACGGGCCGCCTGATCGCTGGCCAGCTGGAAGAGACGCTGGGCCAGCCGGTCAACGTCGTGAACCGCACGGGCGGCGGCGGCATCGTCGGCCATACCGCGCTGGCCGAGGCAGAGCCGGACGGCTACACGCTGGGCATCATCACCACCGAACTGTCGATGTACAGCGCCGTCGGCTCGGCCGAGCTGACCTACGAAGACTACAGCCTTGTCGGCCTGTACAACGCCGACCCCTCGGCGATCTTCGTCAAGGCGGACTCGGAATTCGAAACGGTCGAGGATCTGGCCGAAGCTATCAAGGCGGACGTCAGCGCGCTTAGCACCAGCGGCGCGAACTTCGGCGGCCTGAACCACCTGTCGTGGATCAGCCTTGTGCAAGGTCTCGGCGGCGAGGCAAGCGCGGTGAACTGGGTGCCGACCGACGGCGGCGCACCGTCGCTGCAACTGCTGGTCTCGGGCGCAATCGACGTGGTGGTCGCGCAGTTCCCCGAAGCCAAGGCGCTGATCGAGGCGGGCGAAATCCGTCCGCTGGCCTATCTGGGCAGCGAGCCCAACGAAGGCTTCCCGGACGTACCGACGGTCAATGACGCGCTGGGCGTCGACTTTGCCATCGCCGGCTGGCGTGGTCTTGCCGGTCCTGCCGGTCTGCCCGACGACATCACCGCCACCCTCGTCGAGGCGCTGGACGGCATCGTTCAGTCGGACTCGTTCAACGAAGCGATGGGCAATCTGAACTACGGCGTTGTCTGGGAAGGCGGCGACGACTTCATGGAGTACCTCGCGCAGCGCGGCAAAGCCTTCGGCGATGCCATCTCGTCTGCCGGTCTGGACAACCAGTAAGTCCGGATAACGGGTGATAGCATGACAAAGGCCAATTCATACGGCGAACTCGTCATCGGGTTGGCCTTTGCCCTCGGCGGCGTGGGTATCTACATCCACGCCGCCGGATTACGCTCGATGCCAGGCATGGCCGTCGGATCGGGGCTGTTCCCGAAGATCACCGGCGTGCTCATGGTTCTGTTCGGGCTGATGCTGGCGGCGACCGCCGCCCGCGGCTTGCTGCGCGACAGCGGATCGCGGTCGGACAGCGGCGGCCCCGGCATTGCGCTTTCGGGCTATTCCATCATCGTCTTCCTCGGCCTGATCGTACTGACCGCGATCCTGCCGTCGGTCGGCTTTCTGCTGGGCGGCATCGTCTTCACGGCGCTTGTGTGCCGGTTGGGCGGCGCGGGCTGGATTGGCAGCGCGCTGTTCGGCATCGGCATGACGGTCGCACTATACGCCGTTTTCGTTCACGGCCTCGGCGTTCAGCTTCCGCGCGGTGTGCTGGGCGGACTGCTGGGAGTTTAGACGATGATCGAATCGCTTCTTTCCGCCGCCGCACTGGTGTTCACCGCAGACACGCTGCTGGTGATCCTGCTGGCCTCGGCCTTCGGGCTGTTCGTGGGGTCGATGCCGGGACTGACCGCGACGATGGCCGCGGCGATCCTTGTGCCGATCACCTTCTACATGGACCCGGTCCCCGCCATCGCCGCGATCATCTCGTGTACCGCGATGGCGATCACGGCGGGCGATTTGCCGGGCACGCTGCTGCGCATCCCCGGCACGCCGGCCTCTGCCGCCTATGTCGAGGACGCCTACGGCATGACCAAGCGCGGCAAGGCCAGCCTTGCCATCGGTGTCGGCATCACTTCGGCGACCATCGGCGGCCTTGTCGGGTCGCTGCTGATCCTGTTCGCAGCGCCGTTCCTTGCGAAATTCGCGCTGGGCTTTTCGAGCTTCGAATACTTCTGGCTGGCGCTTCTGGGCCTCAGCTGCGCCGCGCTGGTATCCGGCGGCGGGGTGGCGAAGGGCCTGTTGTCGCTGCTTCTGGGCCTGTTCATCGCGCAGGTCGGGCTGGACCCGTTGATGGCCCAGCCGCGGTTCACCTTCGGGTCGTCCGAACTGGCAGGCGGCATCAGCTTCATCCCCGCGATGATCGGGATGTTCGCGCTGGCCGAGATCCTGCGTAACGGCCGCTCTGGCGCCACGTTCAAGGATCAGGCGCGCGTCGGGAACCCGTTCAAGGGCGTCGGCGGCGTCCTGTTCAAGTTCCGCAAGAACCTGTTTCGCGGCGCTGGTATCGGTGCCGTCATCGGCGCGTTGCCGGGCGTCGGCGGCGACCTTGCCGCGTGGGTCACCTATGCGCTGGCCAAGCGGACGTCCAAGACACCAGAGAAATTCGGCACCGGCCACCCCGAGGGTCTGGTCGAGGCGGGCGCAACCAACAACGCCGCGCTCAGTTCCGCGTGGATTCCCGCGATGGTCTTCGGCATCCCCGGCGACGCCGTGACCGCCATCGCGGTCGGCGTTCTGGTGATGAAGGGGATGGACCCCGGCCCGCAACTGCTGACGCTGAACCCGCAGAACTTCTACGCCGTGCTGTTGGTGTTCTTCCTTGCGAACCTGCTGCTGCTGCCGTTCGGCTTCGCGGCGGCCAAGGCGTCGCGCTATGTGTTCAGCGTGCCGCGCGCCTATCTCAACGCCGCGATCCTGCTGTTCTGTATCGTGGGGTCCTACGCCATCAACAATTCGATGTTCGGCGTCTGGGTGATGATCGTGCTGGGTCTAGTCGCCTACCTGCTCGAGGCGCACGGCTTCGCGGTCGCGCCCATCATTCTTGGCATCGTGCTGGGGCCATTGCTGGAAACCAATTTCACCACGTCGATGATGATCGCGCGCGGTGATCTGCTGGCCTTCTTCGGGCGTCCGGTGGCGGCGGTGCTGGGGGTTGCGACGCTTGGGATCTGGGCGATGGTGATCACCTCGGCGGTCGTTCTGGCGCGCCGTCGCAAGCGCGAGACCGAAAGCCAGACCGCCTAAGCGGTCTGGCAGGTTCGTTTCAGTCCTCGGCCAGCCGCGCCCGGCGGCGGGCGATGTAGCCGGGGATCGCGATGCTGGCCACCAGCAGCAGCGTCAGCACAAGGAACGCGGCCGAGATCGGACGGTCGATGAAGGTGGTGATGTCCCCGCGAGAGAACAGCAGCGCGCGGCGGAAATGCTGTTCCAGCATCGGCCCAAGGATGAAGCCCATCAGCATCGGCGCGGGCGGATAGCCATAGGCGTTCATCAGGTAGCCGACGATGCCGAACACGATCACCGTCATCACGTCGAACGGGCTGTTGGCGACCGAGTAGACCCCGATGCAGATGAAGAACAGGATCGCCGGGAACAGCAGGCGCTGCGGCACGGTCAGGATGCGGACCCAGAAGCCGATCAGCGGGATGTTCAGGATCAGCAGCATCAGGTTCCCGATCCAGAAGCTGACGACAAGACCCCAGAACAGGTCGGCGTTGGTGGTGAAGAACTCGGGGCGCGGGGTGATCCCGTGGATCATCATCGCACCCAGCAGCACCGCCATGCCCGCGTCGCCCGGAATGCCCAGCGACAGCGTCGGAATGAACGCGGCCTGCGTGGACGCGTTGTTGGCGGCCTCTGGGGCCGAGATGCCTTCGACCGCGCCTTGGCCGAATTTCTCGGGCGTGCGCGAGACGCGCTTTTCGAAGGCATAGGCAAGGAAGGCGGCCAGCGTCGGACCTGCGCCGGGCAGGATGCCGACGAACGACCCGATGATCGACCCGCGCACCGTGGGCTTCCACGTTTCCTTCATGTCCTTCTTGGTGGGCATCAGTTCCCGCAGACGCACCTTCTGCGGCGCAAGATCGCGCGGCTTGCCCGCGTTCTTCAGGATCTCGGCCACGCCGAACAGGCCCATCGCCATCGCAACAAGGCTTAGGCCGTCCTGCAGTTCTAGGATGCCAAAGGTGTAGCGGATCGCGCCCGATGTCGGGTCCATCCCGACCGTGGACAGCAAAAGCCCCGCGACCACGCTGATCAGACCCTTCGCGGGCGAACCCAGCGACATTGTCGCGGCGGCGACCAGACCCAAGAGCATGATCGAGAAATACTCGGCCGACGAAAACTTCAGCGCCATCTGCCCAAGGGCCGGGGCGAAGCTCATGACCAGCACGATGGCAAAGCAACCGCCGACGAACGAGGTGATCGTCGTGATGAACAGCGCGACACCGGCGCGGCCCTGCTTGGCCATCGGATAGCCGTCCAGCGCGGTGACGGCGGTGGTCGAGGTGCCGGGCAGGTTCAGCAGGATCGACGCGGTCGAGCCGCCGTACTGGGCGCCGTAGAAGATACCGGCAAGCATGATCAGCGCGCTCATCGGCTCAAGGTGGTACGTGATCGGCAGGGTCATCGCGACGGCGGCCAGCGGGCCGATGCCGGGCAGGACGCCGATGAACATGCCGACGGACACGCCGATCAGGCAGAACAGCAGGGCCTCGCCGGTGATGGCGACATCAAGCCCAAGGGCGATACCGGACAAAAGATCCATGTGTCAGCTCCCGAAGACGGCGATCGGGATGCCGATGCCACGAATAAAGATGAGATAGCCGACCAGCGTGACGCCAGCGGCGAGCAGCACGGTTTCCAGCAGTGTGATCTCGCGCTCGGACTGGGCCGCGATGGCGACCAGCGCGAAGGTCGAGACGACAAAGCCCACGCGGTCGATCAGCAGCACCCAGATGACGATGGCGCCCATGATCAGCGCGAAGGGCCGGAACCGCAGGTCCAAAGTGACCTTGTCGGCCAGCCTCCCTTGCCACGCCGCGATCAGGCCCAGCAGCACCAGCATCACGCCAAGCGCGATGGGGACAAAGCCGGGGCCCATGCGGACGATCGTGCCGAAGGCGTAGTTCCCGGCGATGACGATGGCGGCAAGTCCGATGACGGCCCAGACAAGGGCTGCCGCGATTTCCTGCCGGTTGTGTTCGGGGCGCTTCATGTCGGCGACCTCTCTGACTGGGACGCGACGAGCGAGGCTCCGCCGCACTGGGTTATGGTCTGCCCGGTGATCGCGCCCGCGTCCACCGAGGTCAGGAAAGCGACCGTTGCCGCGACCTCTTCGGGGCGGATCACGCGGCCGAAGGGAAGCGGGCGCACCGGCGCGTCGGCACGGGCGGGGTCGCGAAGCTGCGGTGTGTCCGTGGCGGCGGGGGCCACCACGTTGACGGTGATGCCGCGCGCCACATGCTCTGCCGCAAGCGAACGTGCAAGCCCGTCCAGCGCCGCCTTGCTCGCGGAATAGTATCCGCGTCCGGGCCTGCCTTGGGCGGCGCGGGACGACAGCAGCACGACGCGGCCGCGCCCGTCGGGCATGTCCGGGATCAGCGTCCGCGACAGCCGGTGCGCCGCGCCGACGTGCAGGGTCCACAGCGCGGTGCCCGCGTCGGCGTCGGTCTGCGCGTTGTCGGCGCGCATGATGCCTGCGGCGTGAACGAAAGCATGGGCGGTGGTGCCGGCCAGTTGCGTCACCGCGTCTTCGATCCCTGCGACGGTGGCAAGATCGGCGCGGACGCAGCCGGTCAGGGGCGTGTCGGCGGGGGGCTCGGAAATGTCGACGCCAAGGACGGACCAGCCGTCAGAGGCAAGCCGATGTGCCACCGCGCGGCCAATGCCCGACGCAACGCCGGTCACCACGGCAAGGGGGGCGGAACCGCTCACGGGTTGAACCGGATGCGACGGTTGCACGGGGAAGGAAACGGACGTTGCGAGGGCATGGGCACCAGTCGTTACAGTTGTCTCTGGAATGGCAAGACCGGGCGCAACTGTCAACAGTATGAGCGTCAGGTGCCCGTCGGGTCGGGGGGAAGTTGTCGGAATGGATAGCGATTTTCTTTCGTTATCGTGCGAAAATGCACTGCAATTGCGCGGAAACCAGTGCGCGAGGGCCAAATGCACCGTCCTTCACAGAAGGCGTTGACCTCCGGCGCGACTCTTCGCATAGTGTTGACACTTTGAAAAGGTATGACCGTGACCCTGACGACCGCTGCGACGCCGGAAACCCCTGATATCGAGGTCGACGTTCTTGTCGTCGGCGGCGGTGGCTGCGGTCTGGTCGCCGCGATTGCAGCCGATGCGGCGGGGGCCTCGGTCGCGGTGCTGGAAAAGCAGTCCCGGCTGGCCGGGAACACGGCGCTGTCCAGCGGTTCGATCCCCGGTGCGGGCACGCGGCTTCAGGCCGCTGCCGGTGTCACGGACGGGCCGGACGTGTTTCGCGACGACCTGATGCGCGTCAGCGGACCCCATGATGCAGACCACCTGACCGAGCGGCTGGCCGGACTTTCGGCAGAGCTTGTCGAATGGCTGATCGACGAGGCTCATGTCGGCCTGACGCTCGTCGCCGGATACAAACACGTCGGACATTCCGTCACGCGTCTGCACGCGCCGCTCTCGCGCACGGGCGCGGACCTGATGGCGGATCTCGAGGCAGAGGCCGAGCGTCGCGGCATCCCCGTCGCACCCGGCCAGCCCGTGGTCGAATTGACCGTCGCCGACGGCCGTGTGACCGGCGCGATTGCCCGCGACCCCGATGGCCGCGAAAGCCGGATCGGCGCCAAGGCGGTGATCCTTGCGACGAACGGATTCGGCGGCGCGCGCGATCTGGTGGCAGAGCTGTGCCCCGGCGCGCAGGCGGCGACCTATGCGGGTGCGACCGGCTCGACCGGCGAGGCGCTGCGGTGGGGCAGGGCGCTGGGCGCCCGCACCGGAAATCTTGGGGCGTATCAAGGCCACGCCGGACTGGCCGCGCGCAGCGGCGTGCTGGTGACGTGGACCGTGGTCGAGCGTGGCGGCTTCGTCGTCGACGCAAGCGGTCAGCGCATCGGGGACGAGACGCTGGGCTATTCCGCCTTCGCCGGGGTCGAGCTTGCCGCCACCGGGCCGCTTTTCATGGTATATGATGCAAGGATCGAGGCCGACGTGGCCGCCGGTCAGCCCGAGTTCGCCGAGATCGCGCGCATGGGCGATGCGGTGGCCGGGACAACGGCGGGCGAACTGGCACAGGCCATCGGCGTGCCGGGCGATGCGCTGGCCGCGACCATCGACGCCGCGGCCGACGCCGCCGGGCAGGCCGATGCCTTCGGGCGGACGGCGTGGGGTCTTGGCGCGCTGCAGGCGCCGTACCGGGCGACGCGGATCACCCCGGCGCTGTTCCACACCCAAGGCGGCCTTGCCGTGGACCGGGACGCCCGGGTGATCGGCGCGGACGGGGCACCGATCCCCGGTCTGTATGCCGGGGGTGGTGCAGCCACGGGGATAAGCGGCCGCGATGGCGGCAATGGGTATGTTTCGGGCAACGGGCTGCTTTCGGCGCTCGGGCTCGGGCTTATAGCCGGACGAAGCGCGGTGGCGGACGCCGCTGTGCCGGACGGCGAACCGAACCTTAAAGTTCAACAAGGAGTAACGACATGAACACCAAACTTACCGGCCTTCTCGCCGGCGCCGCGCTGGCGCTGGGCGTGACCGCGGCCGCTGCGCAGGACTATCCGACGCGCGCGATCACGATCATCGTGCCTTATTCGCCGGGTTCGACCGACACCATGGCCCGCACGCTGGCCGAAAGCATGTCGCAGGAACTGGGCCAGCCCGTCGTGGTCGAGACCCGTCCCGGCGCCGGTGGCACCGTTGGCGGCGCTGCTGTCGCGAATGCCGATGCCGATGGCTACACCCTGCTGTTCGCGGTTTCGTCGGTTCAGACCGTTGCGCCGCACCAGCGTGACCTGCCCTACGGCTTCGACGATCTGGCGCCGGTGGCGCGGGTTGCTGTCGGCCCGAACATGATGGCCGCCCGCAACGGCGCGCCGTTCTCGACGATCGAAGAACTGGTGGCCTACGCCAAGGAAAACCCGGGCGCGGTCAGCTACGGTTCCGCCGGCACCGGCGGCGCGACCCACATCGCGGCCGAAGCCTTTGCCCGCGCCGCCGGGATCGAGCTGTTCCACATTCCCTTCGACGGCGTGACACCTGCGGTCGCTTCGACCGTTGCCGGTGACGTGGATCTGGTTCTTGGCTTTGCCTCGGCGATCCTGCCGCAGGCCGAAGGCGGCAACCTTGTCGCGCTGGCCCAGCTGAGCGAAGAGCGTACCGCCGTCGCGCCCGACACGCCGACCCTGATCGAAGGTGGCGTCGAACTGGCCCTGCCGCCCAACACGGGCCTGTGGGCGCCGGCCGGCACTCCCGAAGACGTGATCGCCACGCTGTCGGCCGCTGTCGAGGTTGCCGCGTCCAGCGAAAGCTTCACCACCTTCACCACCAGCGGTCTGACCGCTGTCGACTATGCCGACTCGGCCGAGTTCACCGAGGTTCTTAAGGCCGAAGACGCGTTCTTCGCGGACCTTCTGCCGACGCTGAACATCGAGTAATCGGCCCGCGCGTTTCTCTTCCCGCGTAGACGGCCGAGGGGGCGGACAGCAATGTCCGCCCCTTTTTTCGTGTGCGTTTCGGTTCCCAGAGGGCAGGGGGCACGGGCCGCGAAGCTTGACAAAACGCGGTCGATGGGGCGGATTCCGGGCGTGCGGTACGATCCGGCCTTGGGCGATGCGCCCGGCCAACACCGCATCGCGCCGAAGCCGACCGCTTTGCGTGACGCCAGAACAGGGAAGAATGCGATGCTTCGTCTTTCATCGGTCTTGATCGGGTTGACCGTGGCCCTTGCCGGGTGCGGCGGGACCGTGTCCTACAGCCCGGACGAAGGCATCCCGGTCCCCGGCGTGCGTTTCACCGGCACCGCCGTGATGGGTGTCGTCGGCGGGTCCGACCAGCCGACGCGGTTCCTGTCCGGCTTGAAACGCAACAAGCGCGAGATCGAGGGCAGCGGATACAGCGGCCCCTGACGGCGGTTCGACCGCCCGACCACAGTTCCGTTCCACGAAAAAGGGGCACCCGGTCAATCCGCGTGCCCCTTCGTTTCACCGTGAGTGGTGTGCGTGGCGGACCTTAGTCCGCCGGAATTTCCACGCCGTCCAGATCGTTGAAGCGCGCTTCCAGATCGCGGAATTCGTTGAAGCCCATCAGGCCCCAGATGTCGTCGATCGACGCCATCAGGTCGGGGCGGTCGACCACCTCGCCGGTGGGGATCGCTTCCTTCAGGGTGGCCAGCACCGTTTCCATCGCCTTCAGCGCGGCGGCGGGCAGCATCCGGGGCAGGGTGACCCGGCGCACGCCCAGTTCCTTCATCCGCGCGATCGGGATCAGCGGCGTCGTGGGGCGCGACCGCAGGCCGAAGCCCATGTTGACCGACACTGGGATGTCCACCGCGTCGACCAGCGCCTTGATCTGGTCCTCGCCCTTGATGGCGTCGGCGAAGATCAGGTCGGCGCCCGCCTTCTCGTACAGCTTGGCGCGCTTGATGGCGCCTTCCAGCCCTTCCAGCGCGATCGCGTCGGTGCGGGCGAGGATGACAAAGTCGTCGTCACGGCGCGCGTCGCAGGCGGCCTCGATCTTGCGCGCCATCTCGCGCATGTCGATGACGTCCTTGCCCGCCATGTGACCGCATCGCTTCGGCGATACCTGGTCCTCGATGTTGATGCCGGCGACGCCGGTGTCCTCGAACCGGCGGGTGGCGTGCCACACGGTGGCGGGGTTGCCATAGCCGGTATCGGCATCGGCCATGACCGGGATCGACACGCTGTCCGCGATCATGCGGCAGGCGTCGAGGTTGTCGGTCAGGCCCATGATGCCGACGTCTTCCATCCCCATGCGCGAGTTGGCAAGCCCCGCGCCGGTGGTGCAGGCCGTCTTGAAGCCCATCTTCTCGACAAGGCGCACGCTGTAGCCGTCGTAGACGCCGGGCGAGACAAGGATGTCGTCTCCGGCAAGAAGTTCGCGAATGCGCTTGGTGGGTTTCACGCGTGGGTGTCCTTTCTTCGCCGCCCCGTGGCGCCCTTTGTCGGGGGCTGGGCGGGTTCTGTATCCAGAAGGCGCTGCAGCGCCTCGGTGGCGCGGGCGATGTGCGCCCGCATGAGCGACTCGGCCAGTTCGGCATCGCGCGCTTTCATGGCGCGCAGGATCTGCCAGTGTTCTGCCGAGGCGTTGTCGTGCCGCCCCGGTGTCGAGCCCGAGCGGGCGCGATACAGGCGCAGCAGGTAATAAAGTTCGTCGCACAGAAGCGACTGGATGCGGCTGTTACCGCTTTCCTCGGCGATGCGGACGTGCAGGTCCAGCACACGGCCGTTGCCGCCCGCCTGTTCGAAATCGTCCAGCAGCCGCTGCATTGAATCGTCGCTCATCGCGCGCGTGGCCAGCTTGACGCTCATGCCCTCAACGCTTTCGCGAAGCTGAAAGATCTCTATCATGTCGTGGACAGACAGATCGACGACTCGCGCTTTGAAGTACGGTTCCTTGGTGACAAGGCCGCGCCCCTGAAGCGCCTTGACGGCCTCGCGCACGGGGCCGCGGCTGACGCCGAAACGGTCAGCTAGAGACGCCTCGTTCACGACGCCCCCAAGCGGGATCTCACCGCTTAGGATCAACTGGAAGATGGCATCGAATACAGTGTCGACGCGCGTGCGCTGTTGGCCGGTCATTCCTTCCCCATTCTGTCAACACTTTTGGGAAACTTACCGTGTTCAACGCGAAAGTAAACGAGAAGATCGCTCGACACAAGGTTCGAGAGGCAATACTGTTGACACTTTTTGGTTCGCCGCCTATCCAGATCACATGCAGCACACGCAGCCTAAAGATTCCGCAGTGATCGGTCTGACCGATCTTCGGGTGAACGGGGCCCCGGGGGGCCGCTTCATCGACGCGTCCTCTTTGCTTTCGCACCGGGATCGGCCCTTGCCGAAATCGTTGCGCGTGGTGCTAGAGAACCTTGCCTATCAGTCGCTGGACGGCCGCGATGTCGCGTCCGAGATCGCTGCGCTGTGCGACTGGTCCGCGCAAACGGCAGAGATCGCGGTGCCGCTGGCGGTGTCGCGGGTGATGCTGCCCGACAGTTCCGGCCTGCCGGCGTTGATGGATCTTGCCGCCGCGCGGGACGCGCTGGTGGAACGCGGGATGGACCCGGGCGGCGTCGAACCTGCGGTGCCGGTGACGCTGGTGATCGACCACTCGCTGATCGTGGACGTTGCCGGGCACCCGAATGCCCGCGCCCGCAACATCGCCAGCGAATACCGCCGCAACGCCGAACGGTACGCATTTTTCAAGTGGGCCGAACAAGCGTTCGACCGTCTGAAAGTCGTCCCGCCCGGATCCGGCATCATTCATCAGGTCCACCTTGAAAGCATCGCGCAAGTCGCGGCAGAGCGGCCGCTGGCCGATGGGCCGGTGACCACGACCGAGTTCGTGCTGGGCTGCGACAGCCACACGACGATGGTCGGTGGGATCGGGATGATGGCGTGGGGCGTCGGCGGGATCGACGGCGAGGCCGCCGCGCTTGGCCTGCCGTACCAAGTGCGCATTCCCCGCGTCGTGGGCGTGCAACTGACCGGGGAAATGCCGGCCGGTTCGACCACGACCGACTTGGTTCTGACGGTGACCGAACGCCTGCGGCAAGTGGGCGTCGTCGGCGCCTTCGTCGAATTCTGCGGCCCGGGCGCCGCCAGCCTGTCCGTGCCGGACCGGGCGACGATCGCCAACATGGCGCCCGAGTACGGCGCGACCTGTGCGTTCTTCCCGATCGACGCGCGGACCATCGATTACCTGTCCGCCTCGGGGCGCGACGCCGATCACGTGGCCGGGGTCGAGGCTTATGCCCGCGCCAGCGGCATGTGGGCCGAGCCCGACGATCCGCTGCCCGAAGTGACAGAGATGGTCGAAATCGACCTGTCCGCCATCGTGCCCAGCGTCGCCGGTCCCAAGCGCCCGCAGGACCGGGTGCCGCTGGACCGCGTCGCCCCCGCCTTCCGAGACGCTCTGACCGCGCCGGTGGGTCCGGGCGGATTCGGCCTGTCCGACGATGCCCTGTCCGCCGAGGCGCAAGTCACGGTCGACGGCGCGCCGGTCACGCTGCGCCACGGCAGCCTGACCATCGCCGCGATCACGTCGTGCACCAACACCTCGAACCCGACGGTGATGCTGGCGGCCGGTCTTCTGGCCCGCAACGCCGTCGCGCGGGGGCTGGACGTGCCGCCGCAGGTCAAGACCTCGCTTGCGCCGGGGTCCCGGCTGGTCGAGGACTATCTGGCCGACGCCGGTCTGATGGCGCCGCTGGAACAACTGGGCTTCCACGTCGTCGGCATCGGCTGCACCACCTGCTCCGGCAAGTCCGGGCCGCTGGCGCCGGGAATTTCCGAGGCCGTTGCGGAAAACGATCTTGTCTGCGCGGCGGTGCTGTCGGGCAACCGCAACTTCGAAGGCCGCATCCACAAATCGGCCCGTGCGTCCTATCTGGCGTCGCCGCCGCTGGTCGTGGCTTTCGCACTGGCGGGCCGCGTCGACATCGACTTTGCCACGGAACCGCTTGGCACGGATGCGGATGGCCGCCCGGTGATGCTGTCCGATATCTGGCCCGACCGCGACGAGGTCGCCGCGCTGGAACGCGACAGCCAGACGCCGGGCCGGTTCCGCAAGGTCTATCGCACGCTGTTCGATGGCGCGACGCTTTGGGACGAACTGGACAACCCGCGCGGGCCGGTCTTTGCGTGGGATCCTTCATCGACCTACATCAAGCGCCCGCCGTTCATCGAACTGGGCAGCGACGGGATGCCGGACGCGCTGGACGACGCCCGCGCGCTGGTCGTGGCCGGGGACTCGCTGACCACCGACTTCGTGACTCCGTCCGGTGAAATCCTGCCGGACACGCAGGCCGGGCAATACCTGATCGACGCGGGCGTGAAGCCTGCCGACTTCAACGCGGTGACGCAGCGGCGCGGCAACCATGAATTCATGGCCCGCGTGACCTTTGCCAACCAGCGGATGAAGAACCGTCTTGCCGGCGGGATCGAGGGCGGGTTCACCCGCCGCGCCCCCGACGGCGAGGTGCAGACGATCTTCGACGCCGCGCAATCGATGCGCGCCGAGGGGCAGTTGCCGGTGGTTCTGGCGGGCAAGGACTATGGCATGGGCTCCAGCCGCGACTGGGCCGCGAAGGGTCCGAAGCTTCTGGGCGTCGCTGCGGTGCTGGCCGAAAGCTTCGAACGTATCCACCGCGCCAACCTGATCGGCATGGGCATCGTTCCGCTGGTGTTCCAGCCGGGGGACAGTGTCGAAAGCCTTGGTCTGACCGGGTTCGAACGCTTCCGCTTCACCGGTCTGCACGCGGCCGTCAACGATGGCGCGCCCGTCTCGGTCCGGGCCGAAGGCACCGACGGAACGGTGACGGCGTTCGACGTGCGCCTTGACGTCGCCAGCAAGCACGAAACCGACCTGCTGCGCGAAGGCGGCATCTTCGGCGAAATCATGAAGGCCGCCCTTGGCGCCAAGCAGGAAAGGCAATCGGCATGAACACCCGTGGCTCTGCCATCGACCGTGCCGTTGCCTATCTGGCGGCGATGCAGGACAGGGATCTTGACCTTGCCCGGCGCTACGTCGCCGACACCGGCCTGACGCTGGTCTTCCCCGGGGGGCGCCGGTTCTCTCGGCTGGAAGACATCCGCAGCAACTCTGCCGGGCGTTATGAGATTGTGAAGAAACATATCCTCGACTGTCACGCGTGGGAACACGAAGGCGCCGAACGGGTGATGATCACCGGAACGCTTTACGGCAAATGGCTGGACGGCAGGTCGTTCGACGGAATCCGCTTCATCGACTGGTTCGAGATGCGGGACGGCCTGATCGTGCGGCAGGAGGTCTGGAACGATACCGGCGAGAGATTGCTGGAGATGAAGAAGGGAACGAGCGAGTGAGCTACGATCTTATACTGAAGAACGGCGAGATCGTTTTTCCGGGCGAGGGCGTCGCCCGCGGTTCGGTCGCGGTGAAGGGCGGCAAGATCGCCGCGATCCTGCAACCCGGCGAAACCGCCGAGGCCACGCGCGTGATCGACTGCACCGACCGCTGGATTCTGCCCGGCGCCATCGACCCGCACACCCACGTCGGTTTCGGCGCCAAGGAAGACGACTGGACGACCGAGACGCGCACTGCCGCGATGCAGGGCGTGACCGGTCTGATGACCTTCTGGCGGTCCGAGGATCTGGACAAGACCACGCCGGAATGGCGCGACGCGGGCGAGGCGCGGTCGGTGATCGACTTTGGCTTCCACTTCGGCGTCACCGCGCGGCGCCATGTCGAGGACTTTCCGAAGCTGGCCGCCAAGTACGGCGTGACCTCGCTGAAGGTCTACCTGATGTACAAGGGCGAAACAGGCCGCGCGAAGGGCTTCACCGAGGTGGACGACGCCCTGCTGTTTCAGGCGCTGCAGGCGGCGGCGACCGTCAAGGGCGGTGTCGTGGGCGTGCATTGCGAGAACACCGAAGTGATCCCGGTGTTCCGCGAACCCGTGAAGGCGTCGGGCCGCATGGACCTTGGCGCGTGGGACGACCAAAGCCCCGGCTTCCTTGAAACCGAGAACGTGTTCCGCGTCGCCTACTTCGGCGAAAAGGCGGGTTGCCCGGTGAACATCGTGCACATGTCGGCGGGCGAAAGCCTTGACCTTGTGCGCAAGATGCGCCGCCCCGACCGCCCCGCGATCAACGTGGAAACCTGCATCCACTACCTTGCGCTGACCCGCGACAGCGACATCGGGGATCTGGGCAAGGTGAACCCGCCGCTGCGGTCGCAGTCCGACGCCGATACCCTGTGGGAAGGCGTGCGCGACGGCGCGGTGCAGACCATCGGGTCCGACCACGTCGCGCGCAAGAGGGCAACCAAGGGCCCCGACATCTGGCAGGCCTCGGCCGGGTTCCCCGGTCTGGCGCAGATCTGGCCGGTGCTGGTGTCCGAAGGCTTCCACAAACGCGGCATCCCGATCGAGACGCTGTCGGCCGCCACCAGCCGTAACGTGGCCAAGCTGTACAATCTGTCCGGCAAGGGCCGCATCGCGCCCGGCTATGACGCCGACTTCGCGATCGTCGACCCCGACGGCGAAACCACCGTGCGGCACACCGACTATCCGTCGCACTCCGATTACTCGCCCTACGAAGGCATGACGTTCCGCGGCGCGGTGACCCACACGGTCCTGCGCGGGATGCTTCTGTCCGAGAATGGCGCGCTGGCCGAAGGCGTCGATGCCGCGCCCGCCGGCAAGTACCTGTTCCGGGCCAACTAAGCCCGTCCGACCAAGAAAGAGAGACACATGAGCGAACGTATCTGGGACAAGTTCCTGACCGACAAGGACAAGCGAATCTTCCAGTTGGCCGGCTATGGCAAACGCGGCGGGTTCGGCACGCGCCCGGCGCTGTTCATCATCGACGTCCAGTACAACTTCACCGGCGACGAGCCGGGCGAGGATCAGGAAGAAGGCGTCAAAAAGTACCGCACCCACTGCGGTGAAGCCGGCTGGAAGGCCGTGCCCCACATCGAACGCCTCCTGAAGATCGCCCGCGAGAAGAACCTGCCGGTGTTCTACACCGTGTCCGAGCGTCGCCCCGACATGATCGACAGCGGCGTGCAGGTCGGTAAAAGCCACCGCGGGCACGAGAAGACCTCGACCGAGGGCAGCCACGCGACCCAGACCGTCGCCCCGCTGTCGCCGCAGCCGCAGGACATCCTGATCGGCAAGCGCAAGCCGTCGGCCTTCTTCGGCACGATCTTCATGAGCCACCTGAACTTCCTTGACGTGGACACGCTGATCATGACCGGCTGCACCACCTCGGGCTGCCTGCGCGCGACCACGGTCGATGCGTATTCGCTGAACTTCAAGGTCGTGATCCCGGAAGAGACCGCGTTCGACCGGTTCGAAGCAAGCCACGCGATCAACCTGTTCGACCTGAACTGCAAGTATGCGGACGTGATCCCGACCGACGAGGTCGCCGCCTACATGGAAAGCCTGCCGGTGCGCGAAGCCTAAGGCACGCCCCCGTTTACGCTATGACGCGGTCGCCCCCGGCGGCCGCGTTTTTCGTTGCGGGCCGATCCGTCTTTCGGCTCAGCACAGCGACACCAGCACGCGGGCAACACGGTCCACGTCGTACCGTTCCTTTCCGTTCTCGGCGAGCGGCAGGCGCACACAGGGGATGCCGTGGGTCTGCTCGACCCGCGCACAGTCCTCGGCGGGCAAGGACGTGTCGCACAAGACATGGCTTACAAGGTCGCGCGGCGCGGTCTTCGGGCCTGCGTCGTGCAGCATCGGCGCAAGGATCGCGGCGATCTGGTCGGTCAGGTCGTGTCCCAAAGCCTCGGGGTCGCGCCCAAGGCTGGGCAGGTACACCTTCGGCACCCTCTGTTTCGCCACAGCCCGGCCGACGCCTGCGGGCAGCAGGTTGGCCACCACGCTGGAATACAGGCTGCCGGGCGGATAGCAGATCACCTCTGCCTGCTCGATCAGGCTGCGGTTCCGGTCCGGCAGCGGCACCGCATCGGGGGACAGTTCCGTTTCGCCGTCGCTCAGGAACAGGCGGGCGATCGGGCTGTCGATCGCCGCCGTCTCTTTGCCGCTGATGTGGCGCTGGCCGATGATCCTGCGCCCGTCCCGCAGGTCGACGCCAAGCTGCAGGTTCTCGTCCACGACGGCGCGGACGGTGCCGCGCACGTCGACCATCTTCGACATCAGGAACAGCACCGGTTCCAGCGCGCGGCCATTGCCAAGATAGCCGCCGGCAAGGATCAGGTTGCCGATGCTGGCGCCCCGGTAGTCGAAGTCGTCGGTGACCTCTTCGGCGAACCGGGCCAGCTGGGTGCGGATCAGTTGCCGCATCGGCTTGGCGATGGCGGTCAGAAGCGGGTGCTTGCCATCGACCATCTGCGCGACCTCGTCCCGCAGCGCGGCGTTGTCGGCGTCCTTCGGCAGGCGGTGGCTGAACAGATCGTACACGTCGGGCTGACCAAGCACCGTCTCATCCGCAAGCGCCATCAAGCGCGAACGCAGGTCGCCCACGGCCGGGATGTCGAACGCCCGGCGCAAAACCTGCGAACTGCCGCCGCTGTCGAACGGGGTGATCAGGTGCATCGAGTTGAAGGTATAGTGCTTCAGCCGCCGCGAAATCCCGTTCAGCGCGCTGCCGCCGCTGAAGAACAGGATGCGCGGCCCAAGGTGCGGCGCGCTTTCCGCCCGCGCGACCCGAAGGTCGTCGGGCAGGGCCACCTCGTGCTCGACACGGATGAAGGTCATGTCTGTGCTGCCTCCCTGACAGACCGGATACCGTGGCGTCTGCACCGGTACGTCCGGCGACTATGGCACCATGACCGGCGAAGATGCCATACGCCTGTCCTCCGTTGCCGCCATCCGGGCGGGGTGTGCAGGCGTGGAAGGGATCATGCCGATCCGGCAATGACGCCGGGTCGTTCTCTTGTTAGGCTTCCGGTCAGGCGCGGCCAGTGTCGGCCCGCGCAGTTGCAGAAGGTTCTTTTTATGCCAAGATTACTGACCGCCGTGGCGCTTGCCCTGTTCGCGACCGCCGTGAATGCCCAGCAGATCTATGTCCCGCCCGGGCCCTACAGCAACGACAGCGGCTGTCTGGTGCAGGGGCTTGACCCCAACGGCGACGGGTTCCTTGCGCTGCGGGCCGGACCCGGCACGAACTATGCCCAGATCGGAAGCCTTCACAACGGCGACGCCGCCTATCTGCGCAAGTGCGAGGGGCGCTGGTGCTATGTCGAAAACGGCGCGATCGGCGGGCAAGAGGCGCGGTTCCGGGGTTGGATCTATACGGCGTGGTGCCAGTTCTATCCCTGACCGAAGCCCGACGTCGGTAAACCCGATCCGTCGGTTTTTAATCAATATTTAACCCTTAACCTGTCCTCTGGCCCAAGGTGCCCGTGGCGGAAAACGCTTTCCAACCGGGCTTTTCGCAGGTGGCGGGGCAGGGATGGCGGATATCGGATTGGTCAGTCAGCCGGGGGCACGGCCGGGGCAGGACACGGTGGTCCGTCCCCTGTCGCCCGGCATCGTTCCTGCCAGCGGCGCGACGGCCGATACGATGGTGGACCTTGGCCACCTTGCCTCGGCCCTGTGGCGGGGCCTGTGGCTGATCGCGGCCAGCGTGGCGCTGACTGTCGGACTGGCAACGTGGTATGTTCTGGACGTGGCGGTGCCGAAGTACACCGCCGAGGCCCGCATCGTCATGGAAGCGCGGGATCAGAACGTCGTCGACCTTGAAAGCGTGATCTCGGGGCGCGGTACGGATGAGGCGTCGCTGAACACCGAGATGTCGGTGATGACCTCGCGCACCTTGCTGGAAACGCTGGTCCGCGATCTAGACCTGACCGCCGACCCGGAATTCAACACGCGGCTGGAACCCGCACCGGCGCTGTCCGCGATCGGCGTGGTGGACCGGGTGCGCGGCTGGCTTGGCCTGCCGTCGCTGGATGCAGAACCCCGCACCGAGCAAGAGGTGCTGTTGGACACGGTCGATGCGCTGGCCGAAGTCGTCTTCGTCCGGATCGAGCCTTATTCCTATGTGTTCAGCATCCGCGCCAAGACCGGCGACCCGCACAAATCCGCGCTGATCGCGAACCGGCTGGCGGCGATCTACCTTGACCAGCAGATCTCGACCAAGTTCTCGGCCACGGAATACGCCGTCGACTGGCTGTCGCAGCGGGTGACCGAGCTTGAGCTTGAACTGAAACAGAAGGAAGAGGCGGTGCTGGAACTCAGCTCGGTCTCGCTTCTGATGCCAGAGGCCTCGCTTGAGGCGCTGAAGGCCCGCGCGCGCGAGGCTTACGACCGGCTTGCCGAACTGGAAACGGCGGCCCTTGTGGCGCAAGAGGCGGCGGATGGGTTGTCTGCCCGGCTGGCGGACGGGGACCTGCGTTCAGCGGCAGAACTCGCCCGCGACCCGGAGGTGTTCGCCCTGCTGGACATCGGCGACACCACCGGCGCGCTGGACCGCCTGCGCGCGGCGCTGGAGCGGTTGCGCCAGGCGGATGCCGACGCGGCCGAAGCCGTGGCCGCCGCGCGGGCAGAGCACGACAGGCTGACCGCCCGGATCGAGGCCGAGGATGCGCAGCGACAGGAGCTGACGCAGCGCATTCGGGATGCCGACGCGACGCGGGTGCTGTACCAGACCTTTCTTGCGCGGCTGAAGGAAACCTCGATCCAGATCGGGCTTCAGCAGGCCGACAGCCGGGTGTTGTCCGCTGCCGTGCCCGGCGAAGAGGTCGCGCCGCGCCGCGCGATGATCGTTGCGGTCGCGGCCCTGCTGGGCGTCGTTCTGGGCGTCGGGATCATCCTGCTGCGGCAGTACCTGAACCGGGGGTTTCGCACCGCCGACGATCTGGAACAGGCGACCGGTTATACCGTTCTTGGCCAGATCCCGAGGATGCCGTTGCGGCGGCGGCGCGGCGTGCTGGACTACCTGCGGCGCAAGCCGACCTCTGCCGCGGCAGAGGCGATCCGCAACCTGCGAACCTCGGTCCTGCTGTCCGACGTCGACACGCCGCCCCGGGTGATCATGTCGACCTCTTCGATCCCGGGCGAAGGCAAGACGACACAGTCCATCGCGCTGGCACAGAACCTTGCGGGCCTTGGCCAGAAGGTGCTGCTGGTCGAGGGCGACATCCGCCGCCGTACCTTCGCGCAGTATCTTGATGCCGACGCGCCGGGCAGCCTTGTGCAGGTGGTGTCCGGCACGCTGACGCTGGCAGAGGCCGTGGTCTCTGACCCGGCGCTGGAGATTGACGTGCTGATGGGCGACCGGTCGTCGGTCAACGCGGCGGACATGTTTTCGTCCGACAGTTTCCGGCGGTTCATCCTGTCGGCGCGCAATGCCTATGACTACGTCGTCATCGACACGCCGCCCGTTCTGGTGGTGCCGGACGCGCGGGTTCTGGGCCGGTATGCCGACGCCATCGTCTATTCGGTGCAGTGGGACAGGACCTCGAAAGAGCAGGTGACAGCGGGCCTTCGGATGCTGTCGTCGGTGCATCTGCGGATCACGGGACTGGTCCTGTCACAGGTCGATCCGAAAGGGATGCGACGGTACGGATACGGCAGCCGCCACGGCGCGTATTCCGGCTATGGCAAGGCGTATTACGACGCCGGCGCCTAGCCCAGCCTGCGCCAAACGGCAGGCCCACGAGGACGCATTCACCCGTTTAGATTTCGTTAGCAAGTATTAACGTAAAACATTGAAATTAAGGTAAAAACTTAACCTGCCATTAAGTGTTCATCTTCGAAACTGGGGTCGCTGACGGAGTCAGGGGTGACTTGTTTCGAGGAACTGACAGTGGATCGCATCAATGTTGGCGGCTATGAAACCGTTACGGCGGATCGCAAGGAACTTTCCGCATGGATCACCGGACAATGTCTTGAACGACGAACGGCGGCGGCCCCGCCGGCCATGGTCTTTTCATCCAACGGGCAGGGCATCGCGCTGCGCGGGCGGAACCCAGACTTCGACCGCGCGATGCGCGCGGCGGACGTGGTGCATGCCGACGGAATGTCCGTCGTGATGGCGTCCCGCCTTCTGGCCCCGCAGGCGATCCGGGAAAGGTCCGCGACGACGGACCTGTTTCACGACGTGGCGCGGGACGCGGTGGCGCATGGGCTGAACTTCTACGTGCTGGGCGGGACCGAGGATCAGAACCGCCGCGCCGTCCACGCGATGCTGGCGCTGTATCCCGACCTGCGGATCGTCGGGCGGCGCAACGGATACTTTGGCCGGGACGAGGACGCTGAGGTCTGCCGATCCATCGTCGCGGCGGGGACGGATGTGTTGTGGGTCGGGCTTGGCAAGCCGCTTCAGGAAACATGGAGCCACGCGAACCGCGGACGCCTGCACGGCGTCGGCTGCATCAAGACCTGTGGCGGGCTGTATTCCTACCTGACGGGCGATGCCGCCCGTGCGCCGCTGTGGATGCAGCGGACCGGGCTGGAATGGCTTTTCCGGCTGGCGCAGGAACCCAACCGGCTGATGCGCCGCTATCTGGTCACCAACACGGTCAGCGCCTGGCGGCTTCTGACCCAAACCGGCTCGCGCGGGACATAGGGCATGTACCAGGGCTGGTTCCGTCTGTTTCTGGCGTTGCTGGTCGTCTATGCGCATTATTTCCCGAACATCGGCAACACGGGCAAATACGCCGTGTTCAGCTTCTACCTTGTGTCGGGATACCTGATAACGGCCGTGACCTGCGGCCGTTATTCGGATGGGCTGCGGGGCTTCGCCGCGTTCCTGCTGAACCGGGTGCTGCGGATCTATCCCGCCTATCTCGCGGCCTCGGTGTTTTCTGTCGCGGTGATCCTGCAGGCGCCGGATGTGGCGGCGCGGATCTCGCCCTACATGCACCTGCCGGACAGCCTGCAGGGCTGGCTGCCGCAGGTGGCGATCTTCGGCGCGCTGACGCCCTCAGGCAAGGCCGACGCGCTGTTCGTCCCCGTGACATGGAGCCTGAATGTCGAACTTGTCTACTACCTGCTGATCGCGGGGCTTCTGGGCCGGTCATTGGTGATCTGCACCGCATGGTGGTGGGCGTCGCTGGCGGTGGCGATGGGCTATGGCGTGCTGGGCGACATCGACCGGGACTATTTCTCGTTCATCAGCCCGTCGATCAGCTTCGCGACCGGCGCGATGCTGTACCACCACCGGACCGCACTGTTCCGTCGGCTTCGGTCCGTGCCGGCCGCGCCCGGCTTTGCCGCCAGCCTTGCCGTCTTCGCGGTCTTCGTCTTCTGGCCAGAGCCGATCGGGCTGTACCTGTACGCCGTGCGCGGCTTGCCGCTGGCAGAGGTGCAGGCCCGGTTGTGGATCGTGGATGCCTTCTGGCTGGTGCTGCTGATCGTTCCCTTCGCCGCGCTGTCCCTGATGCTGTCGCTGGCCCCCGTTCCAGGGCCGGGCGCGCGGGACCGCCGCGCCGCCCGTCTGGCCGGGTTCTGTGGCGACCTGTCCTATCCGATCTTCCTGCTGCACTGGCCGGTGCTGGTCCTTGTGACCGCGCTGTGCGGCGGCGCGGGCGGGATCGGGCCCGACCGCGAACGGATCTACTCGGTGATCGCCCTGCCGGTCGTCATGGCGCTGGCCGCGCTGGTCGTGGTGCTGGTCGAACGGCCAATGGCAAAGCCCCGCGCGCGGGTCCGGCTGGCGGCCTAAGCCGCGCGTCCGTGCCTCAGGCCGGGACGGACGCGGGCCACGTTCGCGGCAGGGCCCGCGCCTGCGGACGTGCCAGCCCGTTCACGGCGATCAACAGCAGCCCGAACCACGGCAGGTCGTGGACCCGGTCCACCAGCATCAGCGTCAGCGCGAACAACCCGAATGCCGCCATCGGCAGGTCGCGCGGCGCGATGACGAAACGGTATGTGATCATCCCAAGGACCAGCGCGGTGAACGGCAGCCCGAACTCTGCCAACAGGACGGTGATGCTGGAATACGGCTTGTTGGAACTGGAACTGATCGCCCAGATGTCCTGCAGGAAAGTGGCCATCACTGCCTGCAAATAGCGTTCGTGATATTCGGGCGTGAACATCCCCGGCAGCTGCGGCACCGAGAACGACGACAGCTCGGCCGTCAGGTGGCTTGTCCAAAGCGCGGCCTGCCCGCCGTACTGCCCGATGCCGCCGCCGATCCACAGCGTCAGGGGCGCGTCGTCGAACATGCGGGCGATCAGCACGAACTGGTAGACCTTGGGATGCAGCCCGAACAGCTGGGCGAAGGTGGTCGACACCGTCTGAAGACGGAACGACAGGTAGAACCCGATCAGCGCCAGAAGCAGGGCCAGCACCACGGCGGCCTTCACGGGGCGGCGCAGGGCATAGCAGGACAGACCGGCGATCCCGGCAAGGATGCCGATCAGGTAGTTCGGCATCAGAAAGTTGATCGCCGCAAGCAGTAGAAATCCGCGCCGCATTCGCCTGCCAAGACCGCGCTGCCGCAACTCGCACACAAGGCCCGCAAAGCCGAATAGCGTGACGATCCGCGCGCCGCCGAGGCCGAAGGTGGCATAGTAATAGTCGGGCAGGAAATGCACGTAGGGCAGCCTGAAGGGAAAGCCCATGCGGATCAGGCTGACAAGGCTGGTGGCCGCGATCACCAGTTGGAACAGTCGGATCAGCGTCGTCGGGTCGATCCACCGCCGGTCTGGCCCGGCCCCGAAGGCGCCGATCAGGAAGGCAAGGCACAGCGCGTATTCCAGCACAGCCACCGTCCCCGAGACATTGGCGGTCAGCGTGTTGACGGCGAAGGCGCAGGTCAGGAACAGCAGCAGCGGAATCTGCACCGGAACCCAGTCGCGCGCCCGAACCAGCGCCAGCGGCGCAAGGCTGTAGGCGGGATAGCTCAGCGCGGTGCGCGGCAGGAAGGTCAACAGCGTGACGGCCCCGTAGGCCAGCGTTCCGGCGCGGATGCTTACCACGGCAGCGGCCTGTTCAGAAGGTCCGCAAGGCGGGCGTTGTCGTCGCGAAACGTCTCGGCCAGTTGCGCGGTGATCTCTGGCGCCACGCGGCCCGCATAAACACCCACGTTGCGCGGCCGGACCGGCGGCGGGGCGTGGTCGGCGAGGCCGAGGAAGGCATGAACCTCGGCCAGCACCGCGCGCGGCGCGGCGAAGAACCTGTCGCTAGTCTCGATCAGGAAATTCTCGCGCGGGAACAGGGCGAAGTACCGCTCCAGCTGCTCGGCATATCGGCCCCGCCCGACGTAGGCAAAGCTTTGGCCCTGCGTCCGGTGTTCGTGTCGGCGGCCCAGCAGGACAGCGGCCTCCTGTCCGGTGCGGGCGGGCTCGGCCTCCAGCGCCTCGGCCAGCGGCAGCCGTTCGTAGCCAAGGCGGCGCTCGTGGAAATAGTGCGAGATCGCGCGGTCCACCGGGTTGCGCAGCAGGACGACGAACCGTGTCGTTTGGGGCAGGGTGTCCGCGATGCGCCGCGCCGCCTCGGGCACGAAAAGATAGCACGGCGTCGCCTCGCCGGTCAGGCCGGGACCGCTTGGGAAATTGGACCTGTACCAGTCGGCGCCCCAGTGATGGAACCTGTCGAAATACGAGATTTCCTTGGTGCGCGCCGGGGCGGTGCCGGGGTGGCGCATGATCAGGTCGTACAGGGTGGTCGTCCCCGCCTTCTGTGCGCCCAGCAGCAGAAAGTCCGGCAGTCGGCCGGACTGCCCCGTCAGCTGCCGCAGCTTCTGGACGCCGCGACGGGCAAGATAAACCTCGGGCCGGATCAGGTTCCGGACCTGTTGCGGCAGCATCTTGCGGGCGACAGCATCCATTGTTCAGCCCGCCCGCAGTCGCCGCGTCGACCACGGCAGGATGCCCAGCCGCGCATGGCAGATCCAAAGCACGTTCAGGTTCCAGCCCGCCATCGCCACCGCCGCCGCTGCCGCCGCGCCGGTCAGCCCGCCCGTCGTGGCCCCCAGCCCGACAAGGGCAGGCGCCGCCACGCTCCACGCGCCCAGCACCAGCGTCCCCTGTTTCTCAAGCCCCGCCATGTTCAGCAGCATCGCGTTGGGCCCGCACAGCGTGTTCACGACCTGCCCGAGGATCAGGAACGCCAACGCGGGAAAGGCGGCGCGGTAGCTGTCCGAGAACAGGCCAAGCGCGAACGGCCCCGCCGCCGCAAGGACAAGGCCGCCGCAGATCGCGATCCCGCCCGCCATCACGGCGCCCAGCGTCATCAGCCGTCCGACCGCCTCGATGCGACCGGCGTGGAACTCGCGAGAGAGGACGGGCGCCATCGCCTGATTTACCGCGATCAGGGCGATGGACAGCAGCTTGGCGATCCGGTCGGCGGCAAAGTAGGCGCCCGCCGCAGCCGGTCCAAGGGTCAACGCGACCACGACCGTCCCGCAGTGACTGCCCAGCGGTCCTGCCGTGGCGCCCGCCCACAGCCAGCCAGACGTCCGCGCCATCGATTGCCGGTCTTCGGGGGGCAGCGCCCGGTCCGGCGCTAGCGTCCAGACGAGGCCGGCCAGCTGCGCGGTCGAAACCACCGCCAGCGTCGCCGCGGCCAGCCACAACAGCGTCGCGCCCGTAAGTGTGCCCAAACCGAGGATTCCGGCGATCGCCAGCACCCGCCATCCGATCTCGCGCCCGGACAGCGCCAGCACGACAGACCCCCGCGCCCGCAGTGCGGCTTGGGCGACCTCGCTCAGGGCGAAGGCGACGGTCATGGCACCAAGCGCCAGCGGGGCCTGCATGATGGCCGGGGCCGGGCGTTCTAGCCCTGCGGCCGCAAGGCAAATCAGCGCAAGGGCGCCGCCGCCCAGACCGCAGGCCAGCGCCGTGCGGCGCAGCGACCAGCGCAGCGCGGCATCGGCGGCCCCGCGCCCCTGAGCCTCGTCCAGCGCAGGCCAGAACCGAAGCACGGCAAGGTGCTGCCCCCCCGTGAAGGCAAAGCCAAGGATTGTCGCAAGCGAGAATGCGGCGGCGAATACGCCGTACTCGGCATCCGTCGATGCCCGCGCAGCGACCAACAGGAACACGAAAGCCAGGAAGATGCCGGCCAGCTTCAGCAGGCCCGCAATCAGCGTGGTACGAAGCAGGTGCCGTGTGTGCACGGGCGCGGCCTTTCGCGAACGGCGGCGGCGCCCTGCCATTTCAAGTCATGCTGAAATAACGACGGCGCAGCGAGTTTCCCGTTAAATTGTCGTTCGCAATGCTTAAGAAAGCGTTACCGTGACCCGGTCGCGCGGGTTACCACAGCAGCCCACCCACAAGCTTCACGGAATGTCCGCCGGTGTTTTCGACCGACAGCGTCAGGGCGTCCCCGAAGGGCGCCACATCGGTGACGGTCAGCACGAAATCCGTTCCGCTGGTCCCCACCGTCAGCCCTGCATCATGCGTGGTCACGGTGCCGATCGTGGCCGACGTCGCCGCCCCGCCGTCGCGCCGCAAAAGGATTGGCACCTCGACATAGGCGTCCGCGTTCGTCGTGGCCTGCCGCAGGCTCAGCGCCAGCTTGACGTGCGACCGAAGGTAGGTGCTGGAATGCATCGCCGCGTCGCGCAGGTTCAGGGCGAATGTCTTGGTCTGTCCGGCGCTCAGGGTCTCGCGGGCAAGGGCGCTGCGGTAGGCATCGGTCGCGACGTCGCCGGCGTTGTCGAACCGCACGCTGTCCTTGTTGTAGTACAGCCGCAAATCAGTCGCCATCGTCGGCGTGCCGGACGGCAGGCGGACATAGACGGTCTGGAACCCCAGCCCGTCGTTGTCGCCGAAACCCCACTGCCCGGTGGCAAGCGACCCAAGCGTGCCCGCCGCAAGGTCCGCCGCGTCGTGCAACACACCGTCGGGCCCGTCGATATAGGGCTCGGGCCCGTCGCCATAGTCGTTGTTGTCGCGCAGATAGTATTCGTCCGTGCCGCTTGCCGACGGTTCCCATTCGTAAATGTCCGCGAAATCGGGCTCGCGCAGGTCCATGACGGGCAGCAGGCCGGTCGCGTTGTTGCCTTGCCAGACAAGGCCGTCGTGCTGCTCGCAATGAGCCGCGATCAGTGGGGACGGGGCCCCCTTCGACGGCGACGGCTTTGACGACCGGGTCTGGAACACGTTGTTGGTCAAGCTGGAACAGGTGGACCCCAGCATGTTGATCGACCGGCGGGCGTCGGGTGTCAGGTCGGCGCCCCAACCGGCACCCTTGAAGATGTTGCCGCACACGTTGATGTGGCGCGGCTTGTCCGTGCCCGACCGCTCGAAATAGATGTCGTTCCCTGCGTTCCGGTCGAAGGTGCAGTTGGCGATCAGGATCTCGTTGGCGTTGCGGCCAAGGTAGATGCCGGTGGCGGCCTCATCCAGATCGGGACCGGACCGCTGGAATTCGATAAAGCAGGTCTGCACCGTGACCTGCCCGCCGTTCAGGTACAGCGCGCGGTTGCGGTTGGCCGAGAAGGTCGACCGCAGCAGGAAGCTGTCCTTGCAGTTCCGCAGGCCCCAATTGTTGTTGCGGACCACGCAGAACCGCATGTCGAGCCCGCCCAGCGGCGACCCGACACCGCCGTTGATGCCATAGTGGAAATCCAGCAGCTTGACGCCTTGCAGTTCCAGCCGGCTGGACCCCTCGGCCTCGATCCCGTTGCCGGCCTCGGCATCGGTGGCCCCGTTGCCGTCCATGTCGAAATTGGTCAGCCGGACCCGGTCGCCAACGGTAAATATCGTGTCGGCGTCGGCCCTGCGGATCAGCCGCGTGCGCCCGTTGTCGGTGACGTTCTCGTAAAAGGAATACAGCGTTCCGTCGATCCAGACGTCGTCTGGCACGGTAAGGTCGCCCACCACCATCGACCCGGGTGGCAACAGCACAAGCCCGCCGCCGGACGCCGCCGCACGGTCGATGGCCTTCTGCACCGCCGCGCTGTCGTCGGTCACGCCGTCCGCCGCCGGGCCGAACTGCGCGACCGAGATCCGGCTGGCCCCGTCCGCCGCAGCCTGCAGGCCGATGCCGCCCTGCGTCGCGCAGTCGGGGTCTGGCGCGCCGCTGTCGGTCACTTCGAAGACGAACCCGCCTTCTTTCACCTCGACCAGATCGCCTGCACTGATCTTCTGCCGTCCGGTGCCCTTGTCGTATGCCAAAGAACGGTCGGCCAGCAGATCGGACAAACGCCGGAAGCTGCGCACGACGTCGCCGCTGTCGCTGCGGATCGCGATGTCTCCGGTCTGCAGGATCGGGTCGCCCTTCCGCGTCTGGATGACCACGCGATAGTCGCCGTCGACCAGAAAGCATCGCTCGAACGTGCCGGTGTCATCGGCCCGCAGCGGGTTTGACAGCATTGCCGTCAGGTCCGCGTCGCGAAACAGCTGCGCCAGCGTGTCGGTCCCGGCGATGTAGACGGACAGCCGCGCGAACGGAACCGTAGAGGGGTAATAGGCAATCTGGCTTGGATCGTTGGGGTTCAGCTGGCCCATGCTTGGTGTTTCCCGCGTTGTCCCCTCGACCGGGGGTGAATGTCGTGCAGCGTCGGTGCGGGGACTAAGTGTGTTCAGGCATCGTTAATTTGCCCCGAAGCCAGCGCACGGTGGTTGCGCAAATCGGGGCTGTCGCGGGGCCGGGCAATCTGGAATTGTGCAGGCGGAAACCGACGGGACGCGCAGCATGACCAAGGCAAGGATCTGGAAGGAAAGGCTGATCGGCGTCTGGCTGGCCGGCACCGCCGCCGTGCTGGCGCTGGGCCTGTTCAGCCATGTCTTCCCCTCGGCCGATCCGCTGCTGGGCACGCTGGCGCGGATGACCGACAGCGCGCGCGTCCACCTGCTTGGCCTGTCGGTGCTGCTTGCCTTGGGGCTTGCCCTGCTGCGGGTGCGCTGGATCGCGGCCGGGGTCGCGTTGGCGGCTGCGCTTGGGCTGGTGCTGATCGTCGTGGACTACCGCGCCCGGGTCGCCCCGGTGGGCGAGCGGGCCGACCTGACGGTATTGTGGCACAACGTCTTTAAATTCAACGCGCTGGACGTGCCCGGCTTCGCCGACGGGTTGCGGGCCAGCGGTGCCGATCTGGTGATCTTGGCCGAGGCGGAACCGGCGATGGACCTGCCGCCGCTTGTCGCGGATGTCTACCCGCACCGCCTTGGGTGCGACGGGGTCGATCCCGAGGATTGCAACCTGATGATCCTGTCGAAGGTGCCGCTGGACAACGCCGATCTGGCGCCCCTGTCGATGGGCCCCGAGAGGCTGGCCCGTATCCGGGTCGAAACCCCCGAGGGACCGATCGACATCATCGCGGCACACATGATCAAGCCGTGGATCGTCGCGATGAGCCTGCGCGACGAAACCAGCATCTGGCGTGCCATCCTGCGCCGCGATCAGGTACCTTACATCCTTGTCGGGGACCTGAACGCCGCCCCGTGGAGCGCGCGGTTGCGCCGGATGCAGGACCGCCACGACCTGCGCCACTGGCGGTGGCCCGAACCGACGTGGCCGGTCAAGCTGGGGGCCGCAGGGCTTCCGATCGACCATGTGCTGGCCAGCGAGGGCGTCGCGATCACCGACTACGCCACATGGAGCGGTTACGGGTCGAACCACATGGGTATCACCGCGTCGGTCCAGCTGCAGGGTGGCGCGGACTAACCGTCAGACATAGCGGTTGACGATGTTCTCAAGGATTTCCTGCTTGCCCGAACGCGGCTGCGGATCGATGCCCTCTGCCTCGACCTTCGCGGCGATGGTGGCAAGATCGGACGACAAAAGCTCGGTCGAGGCGGGCGTTTTCCATCCGGCATAGCGCTCGCGGCGCATCGTCTCCAGCGCGCCGTCCTCCAGCATCCGCGCCGCCGCCTTCAGGCCACGGGCGCAAACGTCCATCGCGCCGGCATGGGCGGCCAGCAGGTCCTCGGGGTCCAGCGACTGGCGCCGCAGCTTGGCGTCGAAGTTGGTGCCGCCGGTCTTGAACCCGCCGCCGCGCAGGATCTCGTAATAGGCCAGCGCGACCTCGGGGACGTTGTTCGGGAACTGATCGGTGTCCCAGCCGGACTGATAGTCGTTGCGGTTCATGTCGATCGACCCGAACACCCCCAGCGCGTTGGCCAGTGCGATCTCGTGCTCGAAGCTGTGCCCGGCAAGGATGGCGTGGCCCTGCTCGATGTTCAGCTTGACCTCGGTCTCCAGCCCATACCGTTGCAGGAAGCCGAACACCGTCGCCACGTCATAGTCGTACTGGTGCTTGGTCGGCTCTTACGGCTTCGGCTCGATCAGGATGGTGCCCTTGAAGCCGATCTTGTGCTTGTAGTCGACGACCATCGACAGGAAGCGGGCCATATGGTCCATCTCGGCCTTCAGGTCGGAGTTCAGCAGGGTCTCGTACCCCTCGCGCCCGCCCCACAGCACATAGTTCTGCCCGCCCAGCCGGTGCGTCGCATCCATGCAGTTTTTCACCGTCGCCGCCGACCACGCGAACACATCCGGGTCGGGGTTGGTGGCGGCGCCGGACATGAAGCGGCGGTGCGAGAACAGGTTCGCCGTGCCCCAAAGAAGCTTCGTCTTGGACGTCGCCATCTTGCGTTCGAAGATGCCGATGATCTCTTCGAAGTTCTTCCGGCTTTCGGCAAAGCTGGCGCCTTCGGGGCGGATGTCGGCGTCGTGGAAACAGAAGAACGGCACGCCCAGCAGATCGAACATCTCAAACGCCGCTTCGGCCTTCAGCCGCGCGCCTTCCATCGTGTCCGGAAACCACGGCCGGTCGAACGTCTGGCCGCCGAACGGGTCGCCACCGGGCCACGCGAAACTGTGCCAGTAGGCGACAGCGAACCGCAGGTGATCCTCCAGCCGCTTGCCCATCACGACCTCGTCCGGGTCATAGTGGCGATAGGCCAGTCCGGTCGCGTCGGGGGCGTAGGTCAGGGGCGCGGCGTCCCCGAAAAATCCGGTGGTCACGTTCGGGGTCCTCCTCAGAATCCTGCAGGAGGCGGCGCTTTCACCGATCCCTTCGGTGGTGTGCCGTGACGTCCTCCCGCGCGAAGCCTGACGCGGCGGGGCAGGGGCGTCAAACCGTTTCTGCCCCCCTTGCGCACCGCGCTGATCGGGGCTGGCGGGGGGCTATCCGGCCAGCGCCTCCCACGCGCCGGGAACGACCCGGTCGGCGGTGTCCTTCAGGCGCAAAAGCCGGATGTCCAACTCCATCAGCGGGCCCGCGCCCGCGTGCTGCACAAGGCGTCCGGCGCGCAGGTCGGTCTCGACCATCGACAGCGGCAGCCACGCGACGCCCATGCCCTGCGTGGCAAGGCAGTATGCCGTCTGGACGTCGGCGGTTTCGGCGACGGGGACCGATTTCGGCCGTTCGCCGCTGCGGTACAAGGCGCCCGCAAGGAAGGTGTCCGGCGCGTACTCGATCACCCGCGGCGACCCGGGGCGGGTCAGGTGACTGGGGGTGCAGACGGGGGCGAAGGTTTCCTGCCCGATGGTACGCGCAAGGAACCCAGCGCGGGCATCCGCCCCGGCCTGATCATAGGCCACCAGCAGGTCCGCCTTCTGCGACAGCAGATCCAGCAGGCCGCCGTCGCGGTCGCAGGCAATCAGGCGCACCGGGCCGAAGCCGCGCTTGCCCAGATCCTTGGTCAGTTGCGGCGCAATACTGGCCGCCAGATCGGTCTGGCAGGCCACCGTAATCGCCCGCGTGTTCGAAACCACGGGCCGCGTCAACGTTTCGCGCAGACAGCGCATCTCTGCCATGAGACGGCGCATCTGGGTCTCCTGCTCGCGCAGCGCGCGCCGCAGGGCAACGGGTTTGGAGCCCCGGTCAAAAAGCTCCACACCAAGCAGGTCCTCGATGGCGGCGATGCGCCGGGTGAAGGTGGACCTGTTCACGCAACGCCGGTCCGCCGCCCCCGAGAAGGAGCCGGTATCCAGCACTGCCACTACGTCTTCAAGCCAATCGTGTTGCATGACCCTGCGATAAGCGGCGGCGCCCGCGTGTTGCAAGACTTGCAACTCGTAGGCGGTAAATCACCTACCTAGTTGCAGAATGTGCGCAACAATCCGCCTATGCGCGCCGTTTTGGCGATTTCGGGTGTGACGGGAAGATGGCCTTAGCTTGGCGCCTTCGGGGTGTAGGAGAAATGCGCGAATCGTGCCTCGCGCCCCAGCCCGCTGATGTCGAAGGCCATCATCCCCACGAACGCCCCGGTGAACGAGCCATGCTCGCCCCGACCGCCTTCGTCCGAGATCACCGCGGCGTCCAGCACCGGCCCGATCTTGTGCCAGTCACCCCCCTGTCGCCATGCGAACTGCTGTTCGGCATGATCGATCGTCACCCGCATCTCGACCGGTCCGTCTTCCACCGGCACCGGATCGCCGACCATCTCAATCCCGCCGTCGGGGAAGTTGCCGGGACAGGACATGACAACCAGCGCGCGGCCCGCGTCGGGGTCTTGCGTGACCAGCAGGGCGTGGAACTTGTAGCGGTTGTAATAGGTCGTCAGCCCGGCGTTCTGTTGATAGGTCAGCGGGTCGAAATCCACCTCTGTCTCGGCGGTATAGGCGAAATGTTCCTGCCGGCGGGCGACCAGCGCCTGCTCGAACCACGACCCGGGGCTTTCCCGTCCGATCAGGACCAGCCCATCGTCCAGTCGAAAGATCCGGTCGGTGGCGGGGGTCCGCAGCCACTGGAATTCGGGCGGAAGGGCAGAGCCGGCGAAGTGCGTCTTCGACGGCGCGGGCGACGGGGCGCTGGCATCGGTGGGGCCGGGCAGCTCGGTGCGGGGCAACATCCCGCCGTCCTCCAGCCACAGCCAGTCGTCGCGCCAGACCACCCGTTCGATCCCGGTCTCGCGGCCCAGCGGGCAGAACCGCCCCGACCCGTCGGGCCCGGCAATCGGGCGGCCCATCAGGAAGGTGTGGTATCCCTGTCCATCGGGCGTCTCGACATACTGCCCATGCCCGGTGCGCTGGATCGGGTGGTCGGGTGCGTCGCGGGTCGAGATCAGGTGTTTCTGCGGATGCGTTTCGTATGGGCCCCAGATGTCGCGGCTGCGCGCCATCGTCACCGCGTGATCATAGCCCGTGCCGCCCTCGGCCACGGTCAGATAGTACCAGTCGCCGCGTTTGAAGATGTGCGGACCCTCGGTCAGGCCCCGGTCGGTGCCGTCATAGATCTTGCGCATCGGCCCCGTCAGGCCGCCGTCGGGCGTCCATTCCTGCAACAGGATGCCGTCAAAGCTGGCGTGTTTCGGGTTGCCGCCGGTGCCCCGGCCCCGGTGGTTCCACTGCAGCACCATGAAATACGTCGTACCGTCCGCATCGTGAAACAACGACGGGTCGAAGCCGTGGTTGCAGACGAACCAAGGATCGGTCCAGTCGCCGTCGATCGTCTCGCAGGTGGTGATGTAGTTGGGCGCGTCCTTGAACGACCCGTCGTAGCGTTTCACGTCGGTGTACACGAGCCAGAAGCGTCCGTCGGAATAGGACAGGCAGGGCGCCCAGATGCCGCAGCTGTCGGGATTGCCGCGCATGTCCAAGAGGCCCGCGCGGTTCAGCGGGCGGGCGACCAGCGTCCAGTTCACAAGGTCGCGCGAATGATGGATCTGCACGCCCGGATACCATTCGAAGGTCGAGGTCGCGATGTAATAGTCGTCGCCCACCCGGCAGATCGACGGATCGGGGTTGAACCCCGGCAGGATCGGGTTGGGGATCATGCGCGCCTCCTCTCGCGTGTGACCGGCTGGGGGCGGCACGATCTACTAACAAATCGTGCCGCGCAGAATTTTCTGGAAAATTCTGTTGCGTCGCGGCCTCCTACCGCTCCGCAGCCCCTTCGGTGGTTTCCGACGACTTCGCCCAAAGGTTGATCTTCTCCTCGTCGGCATAGTCGTCGATCAGTTTCAGCTCGCTTTCCGTGAACTCGAGGTTGCCGACCGCGCCAACGCAGTCTTCCACCTGGCTGGGCTTCGACGCGCCGATCAGGGCCGAGGTGATGCCACCGCCGCGAAGCACCCACGCGATCGCCATCTGCGCCAGCGTCTGCCCGCGTGCCTCGGCGATTTCGTTCAGCTTGCGGATGTTCTCGACCGCGTGTTCCGACAGCATGTTCGGGTTCAGCGACTTGCCCTGCGTGGCGCGCGACCCTTCGGGGATGCCACCAAGATACTTCTTCGTCAGCATCCCCTGCGCCAGCGGGGTGAACGCGATGGACCCGATGCCAAGCTCGGTCAGCGTGTCCTTCAGCCCGTCGCGTTCCACCCAGCGGTTCAGCATGTTGTAGCTGGGCTGGTGGAGAAGGCAGGGCGTGCCCAGATCCTTCAGGATCGCCGCCGCTTCACGGGTGCGCTGGGCGTTGTAGGACGAGATGCCGACATACAACGCCTTGCCGGCGCGCACGATGGCGTCCAGCGCACCCATCGTTTCCTCCAGCGGCGTGTCCGGGTCGAAACGGTGCGAATAGAAGATGTCGACGTAATCGACCCCCATCCGTTTCAGCGACTGGTCACAGGACGCCATCACGTACTTGCGCGAGCCCCACTCGCCATAGGGGCCGTCCCACATCAGATAGCCCGCCTTCGACGAGATGATCAGTTCGTCCCGGTATCCCGCGAAGTCGGTCTTCAGAATGTCGCCGAACGCCTCTTCGGCGCTGCCGGGGGGCGGGCCGTAGTTGTTGGCAAGGTCGAAATGGGTGATCCCGTTGTCGAACGCGGTGCGGCAGATGTCGCGCTTGGTCTGGTGCGGCGTGTCGTGGCCAAAGTTGTGCCACAGCCCCAGCGAGATCGCTGGCAATTTCAGGCCGGATGCGCCGCAGCGGCGATAGACCATCCGGTCATAACGGGTCTCGGAGGGGCGGTAGCTCATGGGATCAGTCCTTCAGCAGTTTTGCGGCGGCCTCCGGTCCCAGCGCGTCGGGGCGAGCGCAGGTTGTGGTCAGATCGACCCACTGGCCGGTCTCGCCCGCGCGAAGGATAGAGGTCATGACGTCCACCGCGTGCAGCGAAAGATCCAGCGAACAGCGGTGGTCGCGTCCATCCATAATGGCCTCGGCCATGTCGGCAAGCCCCGACGCCCGGTAATTCGCCAGCGGGCCGTGGCTGGGGTGCTCTTGGTTCGGTCGCCCGAACGGGTGATCCCAAGGCGCAAGCGGCGCGATTGCCCCGTCGCGCCCCGCGTGTTCGACCGTGCCGCCGAAAAAGTTCGGATCGGGCAGGAACAGCGAGCCCTCGGTGCCGTACAGCTCCATCGGCTGGTGCCGGTGGGCCCAGACATCCCAACTGGCCGAGAAGGTGATCGTCGCGCGGGACGCGAAATCCAGCAGCGCGTGGATGTTGGTCGGCGTCGCCACCGGGATCTCCTCGCCCCGTCGCGGACCCTCGGTCAGGATGGTGCGCGTCGGCGTGGCCGACGTGGCCAGCGACGCCACCCGCTTCACCGGCCCCAGAAGCTGGACAAGGTTCGTGATGTAATAGGGGCCGACGTCCAGCACTGGCCCGGCACCGGGCTGGAAGAAGAAATCGGGGTTCGGATGCCAATGCTCCATCCCGTGGCTCATCACGGCGGCGGACCCGGCGGTGATCTCTCCGACCAGCCCCTCGTCCAGCCGCGCGCGGGCCAGCTGATGCGCCCCGCCAAGGAAAGTGTCGGGCGCCGAACCCACCCGCAGCCCGGCCGTGCCGGCGATGGCGCGCAGGTCCTCGCCCTCGTCCAGCGTCAGCACGAAGGGCTTTTCCGAATAGACGTGCTTGCCCGCCTGCAACGCCTGTTTCGAGATCGCGTAATGCGCCTCGGGGATGGTGAGGTTGACGACCACGTCGATCTCGTCCGAGCCGAACAGATCCTCGACCGACAGCGCCTTGACGCCGAATTCGTCGGCACGTTTGCGTGCGGCCTCCATGTTGATGTCGGCCACCGCGCGAACCTCCAGCGCGTGGAACAGCGGGGACAGCTTCAGGTAGGCGGTCGAGATGTTGCCGCACCCGACGATGCCGATGCCAAGCTTGCTCATGTGTCGTGACCCCTAAAGTGTCTTCGCGGCGGCCAGCGAGCGGCGGGCGAAGCGCGCCGGGTCGCTGGGGTTGTCGTGTTCCATCACGAAGTACTGGCAGGGCGTCCGGCGCAGCGCGGTCATAATCGTGGGCCAGTCCATCGTCCCGTGACCCACGTCCGCCCAGCCGTCCTCGTCCTCGCATTCGCCATCCGGGGCGATGTCCTTGATGTGCGCGGCATACAGCCGGTCGCCGTATTTCTCGATCCAGTCCAGCGGGTCCTGTCCGCCCACGACCGCCCACGCCACATCGAATTCAAGCGCCAGCGGGCCGCCCTGCAGGATCAGGTCCAACGGCGTCTCGGCGCTGTCGATCTCGGCGAACTCGAAAGCGTGGTTGTGCCAGCCGAAGGTCAGCCCGGCGTCCTGCACCGGCTTGCCGATCCGGGCCAGCACGCGGCCCAGCTCTGCCCACCCGGCGGCGTCCTTCACACGCTCCTCCGGGCCGACCGCCGGCACGAAGACCCCCTTCATCCCCAGCACGGTCGCGATCTCCAGCACCCGGCTGGGCTCGTCCCGCACCATCTCAAGGCTGAAATGGCCGGTGGGCATGGTCAGGCCGTTGCCGTCAAGCTCGGCCTTCAGGTCTCCGACATCGGCCTCGGCGAACAGCCCGCCGTAGCCCTCCACCTGCGTATAGCCCAGCTCGCCAAGCATCTTCAGCGTGTCGGACAGGGGGTGATGTCGTGACGAATACAGCTGATAGGAAAAATCGGTCATGGTGCTGTCCTTTCTTGAAGACCGGACGACGACGTCCGGCCGTTGTCTAAATCGCTGCGTCCGGCGCGCGCGCTACAGCCGCAGTTCGGTGTCCTTGCCAAACAGCGATCCGCGCGCCGCGTCGAAGCCGATGGTCATGCGGTCGCCGGTGGCCACCTTGTGCTGTCCATCAAGGTTGAAATGGAACGGCTGCCCCGCAAGCGTGGTCCAGACCAGCGTGTCGGCGCCCATCGGCTCGAACAGTTCGACGGTGATCTCCTGCCGGAACGATTTGCCCGCGGCCAGCTCGCCGGACACGACGTGCTCGGGCCGGATGCCCAGCCACGCGGGCCCCCACCGCACACCCTCGGCCCAGCCATAGCCGTCCAGCGGGATGGTGGTGTCGGCCGCGATAAATCCGCGCTCGGTGACCGTGCCGTCCAGGAAATTCATCGCCGGAGACCCGATGAACTCGGCCACGTACTTGGTGCGCGGCCGGTTATAGATCTCGTCGGGCGAGCCAAGCTGCTGGATCGCGCCGCTGCGCATGATGGCGATCCGATCCGCCAGCGTCATCGCCTCGATCTGGTCGTGGGTGACGTAGATCATCGTGTTCCGCAGTTTCTGGTGCAGCCGCTTGATCTCGACCCGCAGATCGGCGCGCAGCTTGGCGTCGAGGTTCGACAATGGCTCGTCGAACAGGAAAACGTCGACGTCCCGCACCAGCGCCCGCCCGATGGCGACGCGCTGGCGCTGGCCGCCGGACAGGGCGGCGGGCTTGCGGTCCAGAAGCGGCTCGATCTGAAGGATGCCGGCGGCGCGGGCGACGCGCTCTTCGATCTCGGCCTTCGGGATGCGCGCGTTCTTCAGCCCGAAGGACAGGTTCCCCTTCACCGTCATCTGCGGGTACAGGGCATAGCTTTGGAACACCATGCCGATGCCGCGCTGGCTGGGCTCGGCCCATGTCACGTTCCGGTCCTTGATGAAAATCTGCCCGCCCGTGATGTCCAAGAGCCCCGCGATGCAGTTCAGCAGCGTGGACTTGCCGCAGCCCGACGCGCCCAGAAGCACAAGGAACTCGCCCTCTGGGATCTCCAGCGTCAGGTCCTTCAGGACCTCCACCGCGCCGAATGCCAGATCCAGCCCGCGGATCTCTACCGAATTTGCTGTCACCAGCCCCTCCCCCCTGCACCGGGGCAACCCCGTCCCCGGCTTCTTCTCTTCTGAAATACCTCGGGGGAACCGCCGCAGGCGGTGGGGGCAGAGCCCCCGACCCGTGCCGCCGCGATCCCCCGGCTCATCCCTTCACGGCCCCGGCGGCGATGCCGCGGACGAACAGCTTGCCCGACACGAAATAGATCGTCAGCGGCACCAGCCCGGTCAGGATCGTCGCCGCCATGTTGACGTTGTATTCCTTCACCCCCTGCACCGAGTTGACGATGTTGTTCAGCTGAACCGTCATCGGGTAGGTGTCGGGCTTGGTGTAGACCACGCCGAACAGGAAGTCGTTCCAGATGCCGGTGACCTGAATGATCATCGCGACCACGAAGATCGGCAGCGACATCGGCAGCATGATCTGGAAATAGATCCCCCAGAACCGGGCCCCGTCCACCCGCGCCGCCTTGAACAGTTCTTCGGGCAGCGAGCTGAAATAGTTCCGGAACAGCAGCGTCAGGATCGGCATTCCGAAGATCGAGTGCACGATGACCAGACCCCACAGCGACCCGTACAGGCCGATCTCGCGCAGGATGATCACGATCGGGTAAAGCATCACCTGATAAGGGATGAAAGCGCCGAAGATCAGGATGGTGAAGAACGCCTCGGCGCCCTTGAACTTCCAGTTGGCCAGCGCGTAGCCGTTCACGCTGGCGATCGCGATCGACAGGAACACCGATGGCACGGTGATCCTGACCGAATTCCAGAACCCGCGCGACAGCCCCTCGCAGTTCAGCCCGGTACAGGCCTCGGACCACGCCTTCACCCACGGCTGAAAGGTGATCTCGACCGGCGGGGCGAAGATGTTGCCCAGCCGGATCTCGGGCATCCCCTTCAGCGAGGTCACGATCATCACGTACAGCGGCAGCGCATAGTACAGCGCCACAAGCCCCAGCGTGCCGTAGATGAAGATGTTGCGGCGCGAGAACCGTTTGCGCGGCTTCGGGCCCTGCGGCCCCTCAAGGTGGGATGCGACGGCATCGGCGCCGGCGATGGCGGTGGACAGGGTGGTCGGATCAGCCACGTTTCCGGCTCCCGAATTCAAGGTACGCCCAAGGGATGATCACGATGGCCACGGCCAGCAGCATCATCGTCGACGCGGCGAAGCCCTGCCCAAGGTTCTGCCCCTGGAACATGTAGTCGTAGACGTATTTCGCGGGCACCTCGGACGAGATGCCGGGCCCGCCCGAGGTCTGCGCCACGATCAGGTCGTAGATCCGCACGATGCCCGAGGCGATGATCACCAGCGTGGTGATGAACACGGGCCGCATCATCGGGATCACGATGAACAGATAGGTCTTCCACGCCGGGATGCCGTCGACGCGGGCGGCTTTCCAGATCTCTTGGTCGATGCCGCGCAGGCCGGCCAGCATCAGCACCATGATCAGGCCGGTGCCCTGCCACAGCCCGGCGATCAGCACGCCGTAGATCACGATGCTGGCGTTGTAGAGCGGGTCGAAGGTGAACCCGACCCAGCCCATGCCGCGGATCACGGACTGGATGCCGAAGTCGGGGTTCAGCAGCCACTGCCAGACAAGGCCGGTGACGATGAAAGACAGCGCGAAGGGATACAGGATGATGGTGCGGAACGTGTTCTCGAACCGGATCTTCTGGTCCAGCAACGCGGCAAGGATGAAGCCGATGACGAAGGACAGCACCAGCGAGCACAGGCCGTAGATCAACAGGTTCTCGATCGACACGATCCAGCGGTTCGTGCCCCACAGCCGTTCGTATTGCTGCAGGCCGACGAAGCTTTTCCAGACGATGCCGGTGGGGACGGACAGCGACCAGTCCCCGATGCTGAACAGGTCGGTCCATTCGAACAGCTTGCGCGGCAGCAGCTTCGAACTGGTGAAGGAATAGATGACGGTCCATATCGTGCCGCCGACGAAAACCACCAGCGCGGTCACGATCATCGGGATGGCCGCGATCTTGGCGCTGAGGTTCCTGAACAGCGGGTTCGGGCGTCCGGTGGTGTCCATGCGGTCCCCGGGTCCTTGCAGTTGCGTGAAGGGAGCCGGCGCCCGGAACAGGGCGCCGGCGGATCTGATCACACCGTAGGGTGCTGCGTCAGTCGGCGTTCTCGATGATCGAGACGAACCGTTCCTGCGCGGCTTCCGGGGTAATGCTCTTGTCGTTGAAGAACTCCACGAACAGGTCGTTCAGCTGGTTGTTCGTGTCCTCGGTGTTCAGCATGTTCACGTCCGGCAGGGTGTTGCCCGCCGCAAGGATCTCCAGACCCTTCTTCATGCAGTCGTTCGCGGTGGCAAGGTCCACGTCGCCCCGGATCGGAAGCGAGCCCTTGGCAAGGTTGAACGACACCTGCGTCTCGGGCGACAGCAGCACCTTCGCAAGCTCGTCCTGCGCCGCGGTGATCTCGGGGTCGTCGACCACCGGGAAATAGAACGCGTCGCCGCCGGTCGATATGACCTCGTTCACGCCAAGGCCGGGAAGACAGGAATAGTCCGTGCCTGCCGTCTCGCCGGCGACTGCGAATTCGCCTTGGGCCCAGTCGCCCATGACCTGCCCGCCAGCCGCATCGGTGATCACCATGTTGGTGGCCTGGTTCCAGTCCTGAACCGCGCTGCCGTCCGCCATCTCGCGGGCATCGGCCGCGGCGTTGAACACCCGCGCCATNACATCGCCCGCGGCGAGGTCGGTGTCGTGGTCGCCGTAGACCGCTTGGAATACGTCAGGTCCGGCCAGCGCCACGATCAGCACGTTGAACAGCCCGGCGCTTTGCCACGGCTGCCCGCCAAGGGCCAGCGGCTGAATTCCCGCTTCGCGCAGGGCAGGGCCGGCGGCCACGAATTCGTCCCACGTCGAGGGAACCTCAAGCCCGGCTTTCTCGAACGCGCCGTTGGACAGCCACAGCCACTGCCACGAGTGGATGTTGACCGGGGCGCAGTAGATCTTGCCGTCCACCGTGCAGGCGTCCAGCAGCGACGGCGGGTTGACGATGTCGGTCCAGCCCTCGGCCTCGGCCACGGCGGTCATGTCGCGCAGCAGCCCGGCTTCGATCAGTTCCTCGGCCTGACGGCCGTGGTTGAACTGGAACGCGCCCATCGGATCGCCGCCGATGATGCGGCTGACGATGATCGGGCGGGCGGTGCCGCCGGACCCGGCGATGGCGCCGTCGACCCATGTGTTGTCCGTCGAGGCGTTGAACGCCTCGGCGAATTTGGCGACGGCTGCGGCCTCCCCTCCGCTGGTCCACCAATGCGTGACTTCCAGGTCTGCGGCCTGTGCGCTGACACTTGTCAGCGCGGTTGCCGCAAACAGACTAGCCAGTATTCTCATCGAATCCTCCCTTTGGCTAAATCGTTTACGTGGAGCCTATAACGTTTTAGATTTTTGGATCAAGCGTTGACATGCGACATTAAACAACTTGCAATTCCTTGCCTGTGGCGCGATTGGAAAGCCAGTGTCCGGCCGTTCATGCCGCACCGCGGAGAGGGTGGGAAAACAACAAGATGGCTGCACGGGATCGCAAGAAACCGACATTGAAGACGATCTCGGAACTGGCCGGTCTGGCCGTCCCGACCGTCAGCCGTGCGCTGCATGACGCCCCCGACATCGGCGCCGAGACCAAGCAAAAGGTCCGCCGGATCGCCGCCGAGATCGGCTATGTGCCGAATCGCGCCGGCGTGCGCCTGAAGACCGGCAAGACGAACGTCATCGCCCTGATCCTGTCGACCGAGCATGAGATCCTGAACCACACGGCGCGGATGATCTCGGCCATCGCCGGCGGGCTTAGCGGGACCCGGTACCATCTGAACGTGACGCCGTACTTCCCCAAGGACGACCCGATGGTCCCCGTCCGCTATGTGGTCGAGAACCGTTCAGCCGACGCGGTGATCCTGAACCAAGTCCGCCCCGAGGATCCCCGCGTGCGCTATCTGCTGGACGAGGAATTTCCGTTCGCCACGCACGGCCGCTCGAACTGGCGCGAGGGGCACGCTTACTTCGACTATGACAACGAGGCGTTCGCCGACCTCGCTGTCACGCGGCTGGCGGCTCGGGGGCGTCGGAATGTCGTGGTCGTCGCGCCGCCGATTGAACAGAACTACGCACAGGACATCGCGATTGGCACCGCCCGCGCCGCGAAGAACGCAGGGATCGCGGCGCGCATCGCCAAGGACGTCACCAGCGATGACAGCACCGACCGGATCGCCGCCACGCTGTCGGCGATGCTGGACCGCGACCCGACGATCGACGGCATCCTCTGTGCGTCCACGACGGCGGCGATGGCGGTGGTCGCGACGCTCGAAGCGCGCGGGCGGGTGCTGGGCGTCGATGTGGACGTGATCGCCAAAGAGGCGGTGAACTTCCTGACCCTGTTCCGCCCGCAGATGCTTTCCCTAAGCGAGGATGTCGTGCGCGCGGGCGACTTTCTGGCCAAGGCCGCGATCCGCGCGGTCGAGCATCCGACGGCGCCTCCGCTACAGGGGCTGGAGGTGCCGGACCAGTCGTCGTTCCGCACCGGGCCGGACGCGGGGCTGAAACCGGCGTCGTAAAGGGGAGCACCGTCTTGGCTTTTCGCGCGCATCGCGGACCTGCTGTTCGACGCCGACCTGTCGATCGCCAACTTCGAGTCGCCCATCACCACCCAGCCGCTTGTCGAGGAGGTGATCGGCGACAAGGGGCCGCCGCTGGAATGCTGCGACCGGGCCAAGTTCGACATCCTCAAGGGGCACGGCGGGCGCCGGTTCGACGTGCTGAACACCGCCAACAACCACCGCTTCGACATGGGGCTGGAGGGGATCGAGACGACCAGCCGCGTGCTGGCCGAGGAGGGCATCCTTGAAATCGGCACCAATGCCAGCCCCGCACAGCAGGGCTGCGGCTGGGTGATCGAGCGTGACGGCCTTCGCATCGGGCTAGTGTCGGACACCTTCGGGCTGAACGGCCACAAGCTGCCTGCGGGCGAGGGCTGGCGCATCAACGTCTCGGCCCTGTCTCCCAAGCGCGGCGCCCCAGACCTATCCTCGTTGAAGCGACAGATCGACGACTGCCGGGCGAAGGGCTGCGATTTCATCCTCGCGACGGTGCATTGGGGCTGGGAGTTCGAGATGTTCCCGCGGGCGGGTCAGGTGGCGGCGGCACGGGAACTGGCCGAGTACGGCGCCGACAGCATCGTGTCGCACCATCCGCACGTGATCCAGCCGGTCGAGACCTATCGCACCGCGCGCGACCCGGACCGGGTGGCGGTGATCGCCTATTCGCTGGGCAGCCTGACCTGGGGCTTCACCGCGCCGCATATCGTGCTGAGCACGGTGCTGAACATGACGCTGGCGAAGGGCCGGGTGGGGGGCGAGACCCGGACCTATCTGGAACGGCTGTCGGTCACGCCGGTGTTCCGCACCCATGTCGAGAAGGACGGCGTCGCGCTGACGCGGATCGAGAAGCTGGCAGATCACGCCGATGCGGCGGACAGCCCGCTGGACCGGGACCACGTGGCGCAGGTCGCGGCCCATGCCGACCGGGTGCTGGGTCCCGGCTGGCGGACGCAGGGCGGCTGAGCATCCGACGACGCCGCAGCTACCGGGGTCTGAGGGTCCCGACGTGGATTCGGTCCGCACCGGCGGTGTCTTAGCGGCATGAGGTGGCTGGTAAGTCTGCGGCGCAGACTGGATGCTGGATAGCTAATTCAATGACTTACGCCATCTTAATAGTTTACGCATAAATTATATTTGGCGAAAGGCCGAACTTGAGGTAGCACTTTCCTCAGCGTCGGGCGTCGGAGGACACGCCCGTACCGCGCTGACGGAGGAGGTCGATCATGCAGTTTTACCAGAACGGATTTCGCCCCGGTGACCCGGATGTCGCACAGCCGCTGCCGGACGCCGGGCGCCGCGATACGGTGCCGGACGAGGTCGACGTCCTGATCGTCGGCTGCGGTCCCGCCGGGCTGACGCTTGCCGCTCAGATGGCCGCCTTCCCCGACATCCGCACCGCCATTGTCGAGCGCAAGGACGGCCCGCTCGATCTTGGTCAGGCCGACGGCGTGGCCTGCCGCTCGATGGAGATGTTCAACGCCTTCGGTTTCGCCGAACGTCTGACCCGCGAAGCCTATTGGGTGAACGAGGTCGCCTTCTGGAAACCCGACCCCAAGACCCCCGGCGGCATCTTCCGCAGCGGCCGGATTCAGGACGTGGAAGAGGGGTTGTCCGAGTTTCCACATGTCATTCTCAATCAGGCCCGCGTGCACCAGTTCTATCTTGACGTGATGCGCAACAGCCCGTCGCGGATGGAACCCTATTACGGGCGCGAGATCACGGATCTGGCCGTCGGCGATGGCGACGGGCCCGTCACGGTCACCCTGTCTCACGGTGACCGGACAGAGACGGTGCGTGCGAAATACGTGGTCGGCTGCGACGGCGCCCGCAGCACCGTGCGCCGGTCCATCGGCCGTAGCCTGAAGGGCGACAGCGCGAACCAGGCGTGGGGGGTGATGGACATCCTTGCCGTCACCGACTTCCCCGACATGCGCCTGAAATGCGCGATCCATTCGGACGCGGGCAACGCGGTGCTGATCCCGCGCGAGGGCGGGTATCTGGTGCGGCTGTACATCGAGTTGGACAAGCTGGCCGAGAACGAGCGCGTCGCCAGCCGCAACATCGACGTCGACTACATCATCAAGGCGGCGCAGCGGATCTTCGCGCCCTATACGCTGGACGTGAAAGAGGTCGCGTGGTGGTCCGTCTACGAGATCGGCCAGCGCCTGTGCGACCGGTTCGACGACGTCGAACCCGGTGATGGCCGCCCGCCGCGCGTGTTCATCGCGGGCGATGCCTGCCACACCCACAGCCCCAAGGCGGGGCAGGGGATGAACGTGTCGATGCGCGATACCTTCAACCTTGGCTGGAAACTGGCGGCGGTGCTGCGCGGGCGCGCCGACCCGAAGCTGCTGTTGACCTATTCCGCCGAGCGGCAGGCGGTGGCGCAGGAACTGATCGACTTCGACCGCGANCTGGCCGCGATGTTCAGCCGCCGGCCCAAGTCCGCGGACCACGCCGACGGTGTCGACCCGGCAGAGTTCCAGCGGTATTTCCAGAAGCAAGGGCGGTTCACGGCGGGCACCGCAATCCGCTATGCGCCCTCGGTCCTGACCGGCGACGGCACGCACCAGTCGCTGGCGCGCGGGCTGGTCACGGGCGAACGCTTCCACTCCGCCCCGGTGATCCGGCTGGGCGATGCCAAACCCATGCACCTTGGCCATGCGGCCAAGGCCGACGGGGTCTGGCGGCTGTACGTTTTCGCCGACGCCGGCGACCCGACAGATCCGGACGGTGCGCTGTGGCGGGCCTGCGATGCGGTNGCGCCGGTGATCGCGCGGTACACCCCCGACGGCGTCGAAGTGGACGGTGTCATCGACCTGCGCGCCGTCATGCAGCAGACGCACCGCGCGCTGGACTACGGCGCGATGCACCCGGCGCTGCGGCCCGCGAAGGGCAAATACGGCATGACCGACTACGAAAAGGTGTTCTGCGTCGATCCGAAGGCGGGAGACATCTTCGACATGCGCGGCATCGACCGGGGGCAGGGCTGCATGGTTCTGGTCCGCCCCGATCAGCATGTCGCGACGGTCCTGCCGCTGGACGGTGCGGCGGCGCTGGACAGTTTCATCGGGCAGGTTCTGCACCCGGCGTGATAGCCCCGCGCGGTCTTCGTGCTATGTGTCCGGCACAAGCTCGGAGGGCGCGATGCTGTCGAAACGTCTCTGGAAACTGCTGCAGCTGTCCCGAAAGATCTGGGTCCGCGTCACGCTGATCGCGCTGCTGGCGGTGATTGCCGTCGCGGCCTCGTCCCCGCTGGGCCGCCTGATCCCCGACGAGATCGCCGACCGCCTTGGGGCAGAGGCGGTGCTGCCGGTGTTGAACGTGCTGGCCAGTTCCATGCTGGCGGTCGTGACATTCTCGTTGTCGGTCATGGTGTCGTCCTTTCAGGCCGCGTCCAGCCAAGTCACGCCGCGCGCGCATCGCCTGCTTCTGGAAGACACGACGACGCAGACGGTTCTTGCGACCTTTCTTGGCGCTTTCATCTTCGCGCTGCTGGCGCTGGTGCTGTTCCGCGCCGGGTTCTACGGCGGCCATGCCTCGGTCGTGATCTTCACCTTTACGGTGCTGGTGATCGCCTTGGTGGTCATCGCCATCCTGCGCTGGATCGCCCACCTGTCCCGGCTGGGCAGCATGGACGAGACGATGCAGATGCTGGAAAACCGCGTGCGGCGGACGATGGAAAACCACCGCAAGTGGCCGGGTCTGGGCGCGAAATGCTACGACACGGACGAGAAGATCCCGACCGGCGCGGTGCCGGTCCCGGCGAGCGAGGGCGGTTACGTGCGCCACATCGACGTGGCAGCCCTTCAGTCCAGAGTCGAGAAAGCCGACTGCCGCGTCTGGCTGCACGCGATCCCGGGCGACTGGGTCGGCGAGGGCGAGGCGCTGGCCTATCTGGACCACGCCAGCGAACCTGCCGCAGAGGCCGTGCGCGACGCCTATGTCTTTTCGCCCCTGCGGAACTTCGACCAAGACCCGCGGTTCGGTCTTTTCGTGATCGCCGAAGTCGCGGAACGGGCGCTGTCGCCCGGGGTGAACGACCCCGGCACCGCCATCGAGGTGCTGGCCCGGATGGAGCGGCTTTTGTCGCGGTATTCCCCGGACAAGGTCGTTGCGGAAGAACCCGACTATGACAACATCCGTGTGCGGCGGTTGCCCGAGGCCGACTTGATCGACGAGGCGTACACCATGATCGCCCGCGACGGAGCGGCGATGGTCGAGGTCTCGACGCGTCTGCTGGGCACGTTGCGGCGTCTTGCCCGCAGCCGCGATGCGGAACTGTCGGCCGCGGCACGCGAGCTTGCCAAGTACGCGCTGGCGGCGGCAGAGGATGCGATGTCCCGTGAACATGACCTGAAGCGGCTGCACGCCGCGGTCGAAGGATGGGGCGGGTTCAGCCGCGAGGAAGAACCCGAGCCGAAGGTGATCCGCAGGTCCTGACCCCTGCCAGTCCTGCGTCCGGATAATGCCGGGCATTCGATATGCGCTGTGTACACGGTCGCGGATATACGTTAGAGCGTGCCGCTTTCCCCCTGCCGCAACGGCAGATCACGACGCGACCGCGCGTCCCAGATGCAGAACGAACCCCGGATGATCCAGACCCTCGCCAATGCGCTCGCCGAGCGCGGCTACGACAAGCTGACCCCCGTACAGGAAGCCGTGACGAACCCCGAACTGGAGGGCGCAGACCTTCTGGTGTCCGCACAAACGGGGTCCGGCAAGACGGTGGGGTTCGGTCTGGCGATCGGGCCCACGCTTCTGGAAGACGACGGCACGCTTGGTCCGGCGGCGGCGCCGCTGGCGCTGATCGTGGCGCCGACCCGCGAACTGGCGTTTCAGGTCAGCCGCGAACTGGGCTGGCTATATGCCGGTGCGGGCGCGCGGGTCTCGACCTGCGTGGGCGGCATGGACATGCGCGACGAACGCCGCGCGCTGGAACGTGGCGCGCATATCGTCGTCGGCACGCCCGGCCGTCTGGTCGACCACATCAAGCGCGGCTCGCTGGAACTGGGCGATATCCGCGCCGTGGTGCTGGACGAAGCGGACGAGATGCTGGACCTCGGCTTCCGGGAAGACCTTGAATTCATGCTGGGCGAGGCGCCGTCGGAACGGCGCACGCTTCTGTTCTCGGCCACTGTGCCGCCGATGATCGCCAAGCTGGCGCAGCAGTTCCAGCGCGACGCCGTGCGCGTCACGACGCTGGGCGAAGCCCGCCAGCACGCCGACATCACCTATCAGGCGCTGCGCGTCGCGGATTCCGATGCAGAACACGCGATCATCAACGTGCTGCGCTATCACGAGGCGCAGAACGCCATCGTCTTCGCCAACACCCGCGCCACCGTCAGCCGTCTGACCGCGCGTTTCGCGAACCGGGGCTTCTCGGTCGTGTCGCTGTCGGGCGAGCTTAGCCAGACCGAGCGCAGCCATGCGCTTCAGGCGATGCGGGACGGGCGCGCGCGGGTTTGCGTCGCCACCGACGTCGCGGCGCGCGGCATCGACCTGCCGAACCTTGAACTGGTGATCCACGCCGAACTGCCGTCGAACTCGGAAACCCTGCTGCACCGTTCGGGCCGGACCGGTCGGGCCGGGCGCAAGGGGACGTCGGCGCTGGTGGTGCCGCCGAAGTTCGTCAAGAAGGCCGAGCGCCTGCTGAAATTCGCCAAGATCACCGCCGAATGGACGACCGCGCCCACCGCCGAAGAGATCCTGCGCCGCGACGAGGAACGGCTGCTGTCCGATCCCGCATGGTCCGAGCCGATCACCGAGAACGAGGCCGAGTTCGCCGCCCGCCTGCTGGAAGCCCAGTCGCCCGAGCAGATCGCGGCCGCCTATCTGCGGCTGTTCCGGTCGCATCATTCCGCGCCCGAGGAACTGTCGGATCCCGATACGCGTTCCGCCCCGCGCGAGCGTGCGCCCTTCGGTCCGTCCGCGTGGATCAGCCTGTCCGTTGGCCGCGACGACCGGGCCGAGCCGCGCTGGCTGCTGCCGATGCTGTGCCGTGCCGGTGGGCTGGACAAGGACCAGATCGGCGCGATCCGCATCCGCCCGTCCGAGACCTTCGTGGAAATCTCGGCACCCGCGCTGCAAGGCTTCCTTGATGGCCTGAACGCCGGCGGAGAACTGGAACGGGGCGTGAAGGCCCGCGCTGCCGATGGCCCGCCCGAGGACGACCGCCGTGGCCCGCCGCCGAACCGTGACAAGCGCCCGCCGCGTCCGCGCGACACCGACCGCTCGGACAGCCGCCCGCCGCGCAAACCCGCGCGCGAAGACGCCCCGGCGTCGCACGCCGCAGACGCGCCGCAGACCGACGCGCCCCGCGCCGACGCGCCGCGCCCCCGTCGTGACGACGAGGTGCACCGCCCCCGCAAACCGCGCGAAACGACGGACCGCCGTTCTGGCGACAAGGGCAAGCCGGGACCGAAGAAATCCTTCGGCGGCAAGCCTGCGGGTCCGAAAGGACGGTTCGGCGACGGCGAGGGCAAGCCGCGCNACCGCGACGGCGACAAGCCCAAGCGCCGCGACGACGACAGACCCAAGCGCTGGGACGACGACAAGCCGCGCGGACGTGATGGCGACAAGCCCGCGTTCAAGGGCAAGCCGAAGGGCGGCGACCGCGCACGGGCGTCCGACACGTCGAAACGCTTCGAGCCGCCGCACCGCGCTGGCGGCAAGCCCGGTAAGCCCGGTGGTAAGCCAAGTGGCAAACCGGGCGGCAAAGGTGGCTTCAAGGCGGGCCCGAAGGGCGGCAAGAAGCCGTTCGGCGGTGACGCTCGGCCCAAGCGGCGCGACAGCTGACAAAAAAGCCTGCGGGGATCGCTCCGCAGGCTTTTCTTTCTTCGACAGCAAGGCTGGCGCTGCTATTCGGCGGCTTCCGCGTAGGCCTCTAGCGGCGGGCAGGTGCAGATCAGGTGCCGGTCGCCGTAAACGTTGTCGACGCGATTGACCGGCGGCCAGTACTTGTCCACCCGGAACGCCCCCGGCGGGTAACAGCCCTGCTCGCGCGAATAGGGGCGGTCCCATTCCCCGATCAGGTCCTCGACCGTGTGCGGCGCGTGTTTCAGCGGGTTGTTCGCGGCGTCGATCTTCCCGGCTTCGATCTCCGCGATCTCGTCGCGGATCGCCAGCATCGCGGTGCAGAACCGGTCCAGCTCGGCCTTCGTTTCCGACTCGGTCGGTTCCACCATCAGCGTGCCCGCCACCGGGAAGGACATCGTCGGCGCGTGGAACCCGTTGTCCATCAGGCGCTTGGCGATGTCGTCCACGGTGACGCCCGCCGATTTCTCGAACGGCCGCGTTTCAAGGATGCACTCGTGCGCGACGTGCCCGGTCTTGCCCTTGAACAGCACATCATAGGCGCCCTCTAGCCGTTTCGCGATGTAGTTGGCGTTCAGGATCGCCACCTTGGTGGCCTGCGTCAGCCCGTCGCCGCCCATCATCAGGATGTAGGCCCACGAGATCGGCAGGATCATCCCGGACCCAAACGGCGCGGCGGACACCGGCCCTTCGTCGCCCCCGGTCGCCGGGTGCCCGGGCAGGTAAGGGGCAAGGTGCGCCTTGACGCCGATCGGCCCCATGCCGGGGCCCCCGCCACCGTGCGGGATGGCGAAGGTCTTGTGCAGGTTCAGGTGCGACACGTCCGACCCAAGCTCGCCCGGTTTCGACAGCCCGACCATCGCGTTCATGTTCGCGCCATCAAGGTACNCCTGCCCGCCGTACTGGTGGGTGATGTCGCAGACCTCGCGCACCGTTTCCTCGAACACGCCGTGGGTCGAGGGATAGGTGATCATGCAGGCGGCCAGCGTGTCGCCCGCCGCTTCCGCCTTGGCGCGAAAATCGTCCAGGTCAATGTCGCCGTTCGCCGCCGACTTCACCACGACGACCTTCATGCCGCACATCTGGGCCGAGGCGGGGTTGGTGCCATGTGCCGAGGTCGGGATCAGGCAGACCGACCGCTGGGTGTCACCGTTCGCACGGTGATAGGCGGCGATGGTCAACAACCCGGCATATTCACCCTGCGCGCCAGAGTTCGGCTGAAGCGACATCGCGTCATAGCCGGTGATCTCGCACAGCTTGGCCGACAGGTCCTTGACCAGCGCGGCATAACCCTGCGTCTGGTCCGCAGGCGCATAGGGGTGGATGTTCGAGAATTCGGGCCANGTGATCGGCATCATCTCGGCCGCGGCGTTCAGCTTCATCGTGCAGGACCCCAGCGGGATCATCGCCCGGTCCAGCGCAAGGTCGCGGTCCGCAAGACGGCGCATGTAACGCATCATCTCGGTCTCGGCGCGGTTCATCTGGAACACCGGGTGCGTCAGGTATTCGGTCGTGCGGATCAGCGCGTCGGGCACGCAGATATTGGCCGACTTCGCGCCATAGGTTTCTTCGACACCGAACGCCCGCCACAGCGCCTCGACAGAGGCGGGGCGGGTGGTCTCGTCGATCGACAGGCCCAGCTTCGTGCCGCCGACCCGGCGCAGGTTGATGCCCTCGGCCGCGGCGGCTTTCAGGATGGCGCCCTGCAAGGCGCCGACCTCGACCGTGATGGTGTCGAAGAAGGCATCCGGTTCCACGACATAGCCCGCCGCCTTCAGCACCTCGGCCACGCGTACCGTTTTGCGGTGCACCTCTTGCGCGATGGCCTTCAGCCCGACGGGCCCGTGGAACACGGCATAGAACGACGCCATCACCGCCAGCAGAGCCTGCGCGGTACAGACGTTCGAAGTCGCCTTTTCGCGGCGGATGTGCTGCTCGCGCGTCTGTAGCGACAGGCGGTAGGCCTTGTTGCCGCGCGCATCGACAGACACGCCGACGATGCGGCCGGGCATAGCCCGCTTGTGGGCGTCACGGCACGCCATGTAGGCGGCGTGCGGCCCGCCGAAGCCCATCGGAACGCCGAACCGCTGGGTCGAGCCCACTGCGATGTCGGCATCCATCTGCCCCGGTTCCTTCAGCACGGTCAGCGCCAGCGGATCGGCGATGACGATGCCAAGCGCCTTCTGATCGTGCAGCGCGGCCATCTGGCCGGTGAAGTCGCGCGCGTGGCCATAGGTGCCGGGATACTGGAAGATTGCGCCGAACAGCCCCTCGGACGGCATGTCGTCGGGCGCGCCGACGATCACCTCGAACCCCAAGGGCTCGGCGCGTGTCTTCATCACCGCGATGTTCTGCGGGTGGCAATTCTCGTCGATGAAGAACCCCATCGCCTTGGTTTTGGCCACCCGCTGCGCCATCGCCATCGCCTCGGCCGCGGCGGTGGATTCATCCAGCAGAGAGGCGTTCGCGACATCCAGCCCCGTCAGGTCGCAGATCATGGTCTGGTAATTCAACAGCGCCTCTAACCGGCCTTGGCTGATCTCGGGCTGATAGGGCGTATAGGCCGTGTACCACGCGGGGTTCTCCAGAATGTACCGCTGGATCGCCGGGGGGGTGACGGTGCCGTAATAGCCTTGGCCGATCATCGTCACCAACACGCTGTTCTGCTTGGCGATCTCCCGCATGTACCAGATCAGTTCACGCTCTGACTTCGGCGGGCCGAAAGACAGCGGATCCGCCTGCCGGATCGAACCGGGGACGGTCTCGTCGATCAGCGCGTCAAGGCTGTCGCAGCCGATCACCGACAGCATCTCCTCCATTTCGGCCGGCGAAGGGCCGATGTGGCGGCGGTTGGCGAAATCGTGCGGATTGTAGTCGTCGGGCGTGAAAGGCATCGGGTGTCCTTAATGGCGGAAGCGCGGAACGAGCCCCCCGGGCAGGGGGGCTCCGGAAGGGCATGCAGGCAGGGGCCTAGCCGACGAAATCCTTGTACGCGGCTTCGTCCATGAAATCGTCCAGCGCGCTGGCATCCTCGATCTTCATCTTGAAAAACCACGCGTCGCCCATCGGGTCCTCGTTCACAAGGCCGGGGTTGGCGACGATGGCTTCGTTGACCTCGACGATCTCGCCATCCAGCGGTGCAAGGATGTCGGACGCGGCCTTGACCGACTCGATCACCGCGACCTCGTCATCCTTNGACACGGTGGTGTCTGCCTCGGGCAGTTCCACGAACACCACGTCGCCCAGCTGCTCGCTGGCGTGTTCGGTGATACCCACGACGATCAGGTCGCCTTCGGGCCGCAGCCATTCATGTTCTTCGGTGAATTTCATCTGGGTCTCCTGTTGGTCATCTTTTGTAGGTTGAAGGACGGAACGGCATCGGCACGACCCGCGCGGGCAGGCGCTTGCCCCTGACTTCTCCGAACAGCTCGGTGCCGTCTGCGGCATGGGCGATGTCGACATATCCCATCGACATCGGGCCCTCGATCGACGGGCCGAACGCGCCCGATGTGACCGCGCCGATCGGCGCGCCGCCCTCGGCGCTTGCGTAAATCTCGGTCCCCGCCCGCATCGGCGCGCGGCCATCGGGCAGCAGGCCCACGCGGCGGCAGGTGGCGCCGGTTTCCAGCTCGTTCAGAATGCGCGCGGCGCCGGGAAAGCCGCCGGCGCGGTCGCCGCCGGTGCGGCGGGCCTTCTGGATCGCCCATTCCAGCGCGCCCTCGACCGGGCTGGTGGTGGTGTCGATGTCGTTGCCGTACAGGCACAGCCCCGCCTCCAGCCGCAGCGAGTCGCGGGCGCCAAGACCGATCGGCTCGACCGCGTCATCGGCCAGCAGCTTGCGCGCGAAGGTCTCGGCCTGCGCCTCGGGCACGGAAATCTCGTATCCGTCCTCGCCGGTGTAGCCCGAGCGCGAGATCCACAACTCGCCCCAGTCGCTATCCGTCACCAGAACGTCCATGAACCTCATCTCCGCCGCAGCGGGAACCAGCGACGACAGCGCCGCCTCGGCCGCGGGGCCTTGAAGCGCCAGCAACGCACGGTCGGTGATCTCTTCGATCCGGCAGCGGTCGGACAGGGCCGCCCGCAGGTGGGCGATGTCGGCGTCCTTGCAGGCGGCGTTCACCACCAGAAACAGGTGATCGCCCCGGTTCGCGACCATCAGGTCGTCCAGAATGCCGCCCGCGTCGTCGGTGAACAGCGCATACCGTTGACGGCCCGGCTTCAGCCCGAGGATCGCCTGCGGCACCAGCGTTTCAAGCGCGGCGGCGGCGCTTGCGACATCGCCGTCCAGCGGGGTCAGCAGAACCTGTCCCATGTGGCTGACGTCGAACAGCCCGGCGGCGGCGCGGCAGTGCAGGTGTTCCTTCATCACGCCCAGCGGATACTGCACCGGCATGTCATAACCGGCGAAGGGCACCATCTTGGCGCCAAGCCCTACGTGCAGATCGTACAGACAGGTCCGTTTCAGCTCGGCCATGCCGCCCCTTTCATAGCTCGCCGGAAAACGATGCCGGCACCGAAAAACGCGGTCGCTCCGCGCACGATGCCCCCTCTGTCCTTTCGCCTGAGATCGTTATCCCTTCGGCGGACGCCCATTGCGCCTCTCTCCAGAGTTTGTGACCGACCAGCAGGTCCTGTTGCCTGAGAGTTTACCGGGGCGGTTGCTCCTTCGGCACCGGTCTGAACCGGTTCTCCCTGGGTCGGTGTGGCAACGCTACGCGATGTGCCGCGGTGCGGCAAGGGGTTGTATTCCGGGCAGGGACGGGCGACCAGTCGGGCCATGACCGACCCCTTCTTTTTCGGCTACGGATCGCTTGTGAACCGGGCCACGCATGTCTTCTCGGATGCCCACCCCGCCACGCTGACCGGCTGGCGCCGGGTCTGGCGGCACACCCGGCTGCGCCCCGTGGCGTTCCTGACCGCCGAACCCGCCGAGGGCGTCGAGATCGAGGGTCTGGTGGCCCACGTTCCGGGCGACGACTGGGTCGCGCTGGACGAACGCGAGGCGGCCTATGACAGGTCGGTGGTGACCGACCGGGTCGGCCACGCCGTGCCCCGGCCGATCGAGGTTCAGGTCTATTCCATCCCGAACGGCAAGCACGGCGTCCCGGACGACTCGCACCCCGTGCTGCTTAGCTATCTCGACGTGGTGGTGCAGGGCTATCTGCGCGAGTTCGGCGAGGCGGGCGTGGCGCGCTTCTTCCACACCACCGGCGGCTGGGACGCGCCGATCCGCGACGACCGCGCCATGCCGGTCTATCCCCGGCACCAGACGCTGTCGCCGGACGAACGCGCGCTGGTCAACGACTGGCTGCGTGAAGTGGACGCGCGGGTCATCGCGTGACGCGGGGGCCGGGGCGAGGGGCCAGCCCCTCGCGCTCCCCAAGGTATTTTGAAAGAGAAGAAGGGCCCGGAAGATGCTGCTTCTTCTCTTGACCAATACCTCGGGGGAGTCACGCGGCAGCGTGACGGGGGCAGAGCCCCCTTCGCCGGACCGATGTCGCAGAGCCTAGTAGCTGCGGCCGCGGGCGGATACCGGCCAGAGCACCTCGACCACGCCGTTCCGGACCCCCACGTACCAGTCGTGCAGGTTGCAGGTCGGGTCGCAGTGGCTGGGCACCAGTTTCAGCTTCTCGCCGGATTTCAGCACGTTGGCCGGATCCTCCAGCGTGCCGTGCTCGTCGGAGGGCTGGATGTAGGTCACGTCGGTGCGGCCGAACACATGCGGCACGCCGCATTCGAAGGTGGTCGATTTCAGCCCCGCGTCGCAGACCGCGCGCCCGGGCTGGGCGGTGCTTAGGATCTGCGACAGGACGAACAGCGCGTTCTCCCACGTGCCGTCGTCCAGCCGCCGTCCGTCCTTGTCCAGCACGCGGCCATAGTCGCCGTCCATGAAGGCGTAGGAGCCGCACTGCAGTTCGGTGTACAGGCCCGACGCGGTTTCGAATTCGAAACTGCCGGTGCCCGCGCCGGTGACCGTCTCGGCGGGAAGGCCGGCCGCCTTCAGCGTGTCCAGAACACCCGACAGCAATCTGTGCAGCGCCGCGAAGATCTCGGCGCGCTCGGCGTGGGTCGGGACATGTTGCAGGGTGCCGTGATACGCTTGGATGCCCGCGAACCGCAGGCCGGGTGCATCGTCGATCGCGCGGGCCAGCGCCAGCGCCTCGTCCGCGGTGCTGATACCGCAGCGCCGCATCCCGCAGTCGAGCTCGACAAGGCAATCCACCGTCACCCCGTGCCGCACCGCCGCCGCCGACAGGTCCGCCACGTTGCCTGCGTCGTCGACGCAGACGGACACGGTGCCGCCCAGCGAGGGCAGCCGCATCATGCGGTCGATTTTCACCGGGTCGACGACCTGGTTGGTGATCAGCACGTCGGTCACGCCGCCGCGCACGAAGGTTTCCGCCTCGGCCACCTTCTGGCAGCAGACCCCGACCGCGCCGCCCAGCTCCATCTGAAGCTTCGCGACGTCGACGGACCGGTGCATCTTGCCGTGGGCGCGATGCCGAATGCCATGCGCCCGGGCGTGGTCGCCCAGCTTGCGGATGTTGCGTTCCAGCGCGTCGAGGTCCAGCACCAGCGCGGGCGTCTGGATGTCGGCGGCCGCCATGCCGGGTTCGGCGGGGATGTCGTACCCCACCTGAAGGTCTTGCAGGTCTTTCATCGGATCCCTCAGTTGGGCGAAAGTTTCTCTAGCGCGCGGCCATCGGCCCATGTGCCGTGCAGCTCGCCGTCGGGCATCAGGACATAGACGATCGGGTCCTCGGCGCCCCAGTCGACGGTCAGCACGCGGCCGTCGATTCTGCCTTCGCCGGTATAGGTCTCGCGGCCGACACGCCAGAACACGCGGACGGTCGCGCCCTGCTGTTCCAGCCGCGCCTGACCGTAGTATTCCGTCCCGTCGAAGTTGAGGCCGCGCAGTTCGTAGGTGCCGGCGACCCCGCGCAGGGCGGACCCGCCCGCGGTTCCCTGCCCTCCGCCCTGACCGCCTCCCTGTGCGAGGGCGGGGAAAGCGGCAAGCGAGACAAGCGCAGTCAGTCCGGCGGCGAATTGGCGGCGGTTGGGCATGTGGGGCTCCTGTCTGGACAGGGCCGAGTGTGGGTCAGGCCTTGCGGGAAGGCAAGACGCCGCCCGCTACTGAAGCGAGCGGACGCCGATTTCGCCTTCCTGATGGGCTTTCATCGCCAGCGCCGCGGCGTGGCTGCCCGCAAGCGTGGTGAAGTACGGGATCTTGTCCATCAGCGCGACGTTGCGCATGGACCGCGAATCCTCGACCGCCTGCGCGCCCTCGGTGGAGTTCATCACCAGCGACACGCCGCCGTCCTTCATCACGTCGACGATGTTCGGACGGCCTTCATAGGCCTTCTTCACCACCTCGGCCTCGATGCCCTGTTCTTTCAGGAAAGACGCGGTGCCGCGGGTGGCGAGGATCTTGAAACCAAGGTCGGTCAGGATCTGCGCCGTCTCGATCAGTTCGGGCGACTTGTCCTGGTCCTTGATCGACAGGAACGCGGTGCCGTCTTCGGGCAGGACGGTGCCTGCGCCCAGCTGGGCCTTGTAGAACGCCTGCGGGAAGGACCGGTCCCAGCCCATCACCTCGCCGGTGGACCGCATTTCCGGGCCAAGCAGCGTGTCGACGCCCGGGAAACGGGCGAAGGGCATCACGGCTTCCTTGACCGAGAACCACGGCATGTTCGGGTCGGCCAGCGTCATCGGGTCGGCCAGCGGCAGCGGGTCGTCGGGGCTGGCGTCGGGCGTGTAGGGCGCGCGGGTCGGGAAGGTCGACAGCGGCTCGCCCGCCATCAGCCGCGCGGCGATGGACGCGATGGCCGAGTCGGTGGCCTTCGCGACGAAGGGCACGGTGCGCGAGGCACGCGGGTTCACCTCGATCAGGTAGACCTCGCCATCCTTGACCGCGAACTGCACGTTCATCAGGCCGACGACGTTCAGCGCACGGGCCAGAGCGACGGCCTGACGTTCCAGTTCCTCGACGATCTCGCGCGACAGGGTGTGCGGCGGCAGCGAGCAGGCACTGTCGCCCGAGTGGACGCCGGCCTCTTCGATGTGCTGCATGACGCCCGCGATATGGACGTTCTCGCCGTCGGACAGGCAGTCGACGTCGACCTCGGTCGCGCCCGACAGGTAGCTGTCCAGCAGGACCGGGCTGTCACCCGACACCACGACCGCCTCGGCGATGTAGCGTTCCAGATGCGCCATGTCGCGGACGATCTCCATCGCGCGGCCACCCAGAACGTAGGACGGGCGGATCACCAGCGGGAAGCCGATCTTCTCGGCGGCGGCCAGCGCCTCGGCGTCGGTCGAGGCGATCGCGTTGGTCGGCTGCTTGAGGTCCAGCTTGTACAGCAGCGCCTGGAACCGCTCGCGGTCTTCGGCAAGGTCGATCGCGTCGGGCGTGGTGCCAAGGATCGGAATGCCGGATTCGTGCAGCGCGTTGGCCAGTTTCAGCGGCGTCTGCCCGCCGAATTGTACGATAACGCCATGCAGCGTGCCCGCTTCCTGTTCGACGCGCAGGATCTCCATGACGTGTTCGAAGGTCAGCGGTTCGAAATACAACCGGTCCGANGTGTCATAGTCGGTCGACACCGTNTCNGGGTTGCAGTTGATCATGATCGTCTCGTAGCCCTGATCGCTGAGCGCGAAGCAGGCGTGACAACAGCAATAGTCGAACTCGATGCCTTGCCCGATCCGGTTCGGACCGCCGCCAAGGATCACGACCTTTTTCTTGTCCGACGGACGCGCTTCGTCCTCGACCTCGCCCATCACCGGGCTTTCGTAGGTCGAGTACATGTAGGGCGTTTGCGCCTCGAACTCGGCGGCGCAGGTGTCGATGCGCTTGAACACGGCGGTTACACCCTGTGCCAGACGTGCGGCGCGGATGCTGGCTTCGGTCCGGCCGGTCAGCTTGGCCAGCCGGGCATCGGTGAAGCCCATCATCTTCAGCTTGCGCACGCCGGTTTCGTCCTGCGGCAGGCCGTTTTCGCGCACGGCGGCTTCGGCCTCGACGATCTCGCGGATGCGGTCAAGGAACCACGGGTCGAACTTGGTGACGTGCTGGATCGTGTCGTTGTCCAGACCGTGCCGCATCGCCTGTGCGATCATCCGCAGGCGGTCGGGGGTCTGAGCCGACAGCGCCTTGATGATCGCGGCCTCGTCGGGGGTGCCGTCGGTGCCGGGGATGGTGATCTCGTCGAAGCCGGTCAGCCCGGTCTCTAGCGACGCCAGAGCCTTTTGCAAGGATTCGTGGATCGTGCGGCCGATGGCCATCGCCTCGCCGACCGACTTCATCGCGGTGGTCAGTTCGGGTTTCGAACCCGGGAACTTCTCGAAGGCGAAGCGCGGGATCTTGGTGACGACATAGTCGATGGTCGGCTCGAACGAGGCGGGCGTGACCTTGGTGATGTCGTTGTCCAGCTCGTCCAGCGTATAGCCGACGGCCAGCTTCGCGGCGATCTTGGCGATCGGGAAGCCGGTGGCCTTCGAAGCCAGCGCCGACGACCGCGACACGCGCGGGTTCATCTCGATCACGACCATGCGGCCGTCTTCGGGGTTCACGGCCCATTGCACGTTCGAGCCGCCGGTTTCCACGCCGATCTCGCGCAGCACGGCGATCGAGCCGTTGCGCATGATCTGGTATTCCTTGTCGGTCAGCGTCAGCGCCGGGGCCACGGTGATGGAATCGCCGGTGTGCACGCCCATCGGGTCCACGTTTTCGATGGCGCAGACGATGATCGCGTTGTCCGCCTTGTCGCGGACGACCTCCATCTCGAATTCCTTCCAGCCCAGCAGGCTTTCATCCACAAGGATCTGCCCCACCGGGGAGGCTTCCATGCCGGACCGGCAGTACAGCTCGTAGTCTTCGCGGTTGTACGCCACGCCGCCGCCGGTGCCGCCAAGGGTAAAGGCGGGGCGGATGATCGCGGGCAGGCCGATGTGTTCCAGCGCCGCAAGCGCGTCTTTCATGCCCGCCGCGATGTCGCGCTTGCCGTTCTCCATCTTCGGAGACGTCACGATCGTCGCCTTCGGGTTTTCAAGCCCGATCCGGTCCATCGCGTCGCGGAACAGCTTGCGGTCCTCGGCCATCTCGATGGCGTCGCGCTTGGCGCCGATCATCTCGACGCCGAACTTGTCCAGCACACCCATCTCTTCCAGTGCCAGCGAGGTGTTCAGGCCGGTCTGGCCGCCCATCGTCGGCAACAGCGCGTCGGGGCGCTCTTTCTCGATGATCTTGGCGACGACCTCGGGGGTGATCGGCTCGATGTAGGTGGCGTCGGCAAGACCGGGGTCGGTCATGATCGTCGCGGGGTTCGAGTTCACGAGGATGACGCGGTAGCCTTCCTCGCGCAGCGCCTTGCAGGCTTGGGCGCCGGAATAGTCGAATTCGCACGCCTGACCGATGATGATGGGTCCCGCGCCGATGATCATGATGGACTGGATGTCTGTTCTTTTCGGCATGGCTTTTCCCCGGGCATGACAGCGGGCGCGTGACGAGCAGAGTCGCGCGCAAAATTGGCGCGGTCTTACGGCCCCGCCGGGTCCGCTGCAACCCCCAACGGGGAAACCCCGGACAGCTTCGCGAGCGTCACCGGCGCTGAAGGAAAGCCTTGCACAGCAGGCGTTCGATTTGGCAACGGAAGCAGGACGCAAAACGGGAGGCAGGTATGCTTGCGGAGAAGAGAGCAATCGTCAGTGGCGCAAGCCGGGGCATCGGTCGGGCCATCGCCCTGCAACTGGCGCGGGCGGGCGCGGACGTGATGGTGCACGGCACCCGCGCAGAGTTGCTGCAGGAGCTGGCGGCAGAGATCGCCGAGCTGGGCGTGCGGTCCGCGTGGATTGCCGGGGACGTGGCGCAAGAGCAGACGGCGCGGGACGCGGTCGCACAGGCGACAGAGGCATTCGGCGGTGTCGATATCCTTGTCTGCAACGCGGGCATCAACACCCGGTCCTCGACGCTGGACATGGCGCTGGACGACTGGCAGCGGGTGATAGACGTGAACCTGAACGGCACGCTGCATTTCTGCCGCGCGGTCCTGCCGGGCATGATCGCGCAGGGTGGCGGCAAGATCGTCAACGTGTCGTCCACCACCGCGAAGACGCCGCACAAGAATGCTGCGCCGGCCTATGGCGCGTCGAAAGCGGCGGTGAACTATCTGACCCAGCACCTTGCGCGGGAAATGGCGCCGCATGGCATCTTCGTGAACGCCGTCTGCCCCGGCCCGGTGGAAAGCGACATGACCGCCCAGTGGGACGACGACTATCGTCAGCGGGTGCTGGCCGGGGTGCCCATCGGCAGGCTGGGAACGCCCGAGCAGATTGCCGAAACCGTCGTTTTCCTTGCTGGTCCGGGGTCGGATTTCATCACCGGAGAGACGGTGAACGCCAATGGCGGCACCTATATGAACTGACTTAATGTAAACTTGTAAGTCCCACGAATGCGTTGACTGTAAAGGGTCTGTGGTATTAGCTCTAACAACTTCCAGGGAGGATGGGAGATGGTGGTGCCGCGGCTGGCGATCATTGCAGACGATCTTACGGGCGCTTTGGACAGCGCCGCGCCCTTCGCCGGGATCGACGGCGGAGTGGTCGTGGCGACGCATCTGATGGCGCTTCCGGCCGCGCTTGAGGCCGGGGGCGGCGTCGTTGCGGTCTCGACCCGCTCGCGCGAGATTCCGGCCGCCGAGGCGCGGGGCCGCGTCGCGGCGGCGCTGGCCGCCTTCGGGCCTAGCGTGCGGATCTTCAAGAAGATCGATTCCCGCCTGAAAGGCCATCTCGAGGCCGAGCTGGACCCGCTGAAGGGTCGGCTGACGGTTCTGCCCGCGATCCCCGAGTTCGGTCGCGTTGTGAAGGGCGGCCGCTTGCAGGGGTTCGGGGTCGAAACGCCGATTTCGGTGGGCGCGGCGCTGGGTGCGGCGGCGGCACGCGCCACGGTGCCGGACGTCGCGACGGACGCCGACATGGAGGCCGCGTTGGCCGCAGCTGAGGACGCAACAACGAACGAGGGCGCGCTGGTTGGCGCGCGCGGTCTGGCGCAGGCGCTTGCCGCGCGCTGGGGGCTGGCGCCGGTCGCGGCGGGCGGTCTGCCCGCACCCGCCTGCTTGGTGGTCGGCTCGACCGACCCGATCACGCGGGCGCAGGTCGCAGCCCTGTGTAACGGCCGCAGCGACGTGCATGTCGTCGCCGCGCCCGGCGGGAAGGTGCCCCAAGGCGAGTTACGGTCGGGGATCACGGTGATCATGGCGGAACCCGGGGACGAATCCCGACCAACGGCGGTGGCCGCCGCGCTGGCCGACGGCGCTCGCCCCTATCTTGCGGCGGCGAAGGGCGCGTTGCTGACGGGCGGCGCCACGGCAGAGGCGGTGCTGGACGCGGCGGGCATCGACTGCCTGCGCGTGGCAGGAGAGGCGATGCCGGGCTTGCCGCTTTGCCGCGCACAAGGCCGTGTCATCGTGACGAAATCCGGTGGCTTTGGTACCGAAGACGCATTACTCCGCCTCGCACCGGCGGCGATCGGGGCGGAAGGTTAAACGATGGCTCAGGATGCGGAAAAGAGCGTAGCGCAGCGCAGAAGTCTGGCGGACGGCGTGTTCGACAGGTTGAACCGGGCGATCAAGTCCGGGGCTTACGGCGCGGACGAACGCCTGCCGACGGAACACGACCTTGCCGCCGAGTTTCAGGTCTCGCGCCCGGTGGTCCGCGAGGCCCTGCGCCGCCTGCGCGAACATGGCCTTATCTACTCCCGCCGCGGCGCGGGCAGCTTCGTGCGGCAGTCCGGCCTGAAAGAGCCGCTGGGCTTCGGTCACGTCGCCAGCATCTCTGACCTTGAACGCTGCTACGAGTTCCGCATCACGCTGGAACCCGAGGCCGCCGCCGCCGCCGCGCGTCGCCACGACGATGCGGGCATGGACGGGATCATGACCGCGCTGCGCGAAATGCGCGAGGCGACCGACCGAAACCGGCACCGCGAGGACGCCGACTTTGCCTTCCACCTGTCGATCGCCAAGGCGTCGGACAACGGGTACTTCGCCACCGCGATGGAGGCGCTGGAAGACCATATCGCGGTCGGGATGCAGTTTCACGGCGCGTCGCTGAAGATCACCCCGGACGGGCTGGCGCATGTCTACGCGGAACACAGCGCCATCGCCGACGCCATCGGCAACCGCGATGCCGACCGCGCGCGCGACCTGATGCGCAGGCACCTGATCGGGTCCCGCGACAGGCTGTTCGACGGCCGCAGGGGCTAGGCGCCCGCCGCTACCACAAGGCCCAGTGACTGCCCGCAAAGGCGTGGCCGACGAAGTGGACGAAGGCGTTCAGGTAGAGGATGCCAAGCACCACCGCCGCCACGCGCTGGACCTTCTTGCGCGACCACAGCACCCACAGGCAGACGGCCGTCAGAACGGCCTCTAACAGCCCGAACAGACGGCCGTGGTGGTCTGCATCCCAGAACGACACAGGGCTTTGCCACGGCTGGCTGGTGATCGGCCAGAAATGCGCGTGGGCGTCCCCGGCGTGGAACGGCAGGTCGAACGCGATGTGCAAAAGCGCGGACGCCGCCAACAGCACCAGCCGCCGCCGGTTGGTGGCCAGCGCCCCGATCAGCAGCACGGCGTAGACCGGGACAGAGTTGAACACCTCCACCAAAAGGCCCGCCGTTCCGCGCCCCAGGAAATGCTCGGCGTACAGGAACAGGTCGGGCAGCAACGCGCCGCCGAGGATCCACCAGATGTCACCCTTGCGCGCCCGCCGTCCGAGGGCGGCAAGGGACAGGGCCATGTGGGCTGGCGTGTTCATGCGGCGCTCCGTGTGGTTGCCGCGCAGGGACCACGCGGCGCGCCGCGATGCAAGGGCCGAGCGCGGCCGGTCACCCTAGTCGAAGGGGCGCGCGTCGACCGAGGGCAGGGGCATGTCGCGCACCTGCCGCAACAGTTCGATGAACCCGGCGACCTGATGGGCGCAGGTGGCCGCACCCTTCTCGGCGGTGGCGATCGACGCGTTGCCGACCGTGCCGTCCGGGTTCATGTCCGCCGCGATCCAGCCCCGGCTGATCGGGCCGGTGGGCGGCACGGGGTCGGTCTNGGCCGCGCTGCGGAAGTCGATGGCCTTGGACATGTCCACGCAATCGGGATGGAAATTCAGCATGAGCGACGTTTCGACGTCGCCGCCGTGGATGCCGTACTGCCGTTCGTGATCGGTATACATGCCCTCGGGCGCGCCGAAGTTGCCCCACTGGCATTTCACCGCCAGCATCCCGGCCTCGACCCGCAACTCGCGCGACAGGATCGACACAAGGTCGAGGTTGCCGCCGTGCGAGTTCACGATGACGATCTTGCGGTAGCCCGCGCGCGCGACCGACAGCCCGATCTCTGTCCATGCCGCCAGCGCGGTGGGCGCGGACAGGGTAAGCGTGCCCTTGGCCCACAGATGCTCGTTCGACTTGCCCACCGCCATGACAGGCAGGATCGCGACGTTCAGATCGTCGGGGCAGGTGGCGCGGAACTGGTCCAGCATCCCGCCCGCGATCATCGTGTCGGTGCCGACCGGCAGGTGCGGCCCGTGCTGTTCGATCGCGGCGGTGGGCAGGATGGCGATGGCCGTCTGCGGGTCGATGTCGGTGAATTCGGGGGCGCGGCGCTGGGCCCAATCGTATCTGTCGGTCATTCCACGGGATCCGGTGTGTATGTGGCGTCAAGGCGCGACCGCAGATAGTCGGCGCCGGTGACGGGGGGATATTTCGCCTCGCCCGTGCCGGGCAGCGCGCGGATGACGCTGTCGGGGTTCGGGTCGAGGAAGAACGCAATCGAGCGGCGGCGCCGTTTCGGCGGCAGCACCCGGTGCGGGGTCGAGACGTAGATGTCGTTGGACCACCGCATCAGGCAGTCGCCGATGTTGACGACATAGGCGCCCGGCACATGCGGCACGTCGGTCCAGTCGCCGCCGCGCGGTTTGACCTGCAGACCGGCCTCGCCGTCGGTCAATAGCAGCGTGACCGAGCCATAGTCGGTATGCGCGCCCGCGCCGATCTCGCCTTCGGTGCCCTTCGCCTCGGGGTAGGCAAGGATGCGCAGGATGGCGAGCGGGGCGTCGAAATGTTCGGCGAAATAGTCGGCAGGCAGGCCGAGGTCGGTGGCGATGGCGTGGTGCAGGTCGGTCCCAAGGCGCCAGACGGCGTTGTAATAGGCCAGCATCGTGTCGCGGAATCCGGGCTGGTCGGGCCAGACGTTCACGCCGCGAAACGGCTCGCCCGCCAGAACGCGGGGGTCGTCTTCGGCAAGGTCGAGGCCGACGTTGAACGCCTCTTTGCTGTCGATCTGGCCCGAGGTGTCGTCAAGACTTTCGGACCCGATCCGCGCCCAGCCCCGGTTGTGCGGGTTCTTCGAAATCGACAGCGGCTGCTTTTCGGCGTCCGGTTTCGCGAAAAAGGTGTCGGCCTGCGCGAAAACGCCCGCGATCAGGTCGTCGGGAACGCCGTGGCCCTTCAGCAGGAAAAAGCCTGTGTCGCGGCAGGCGTGGCCGAGCTTGGCGGTGAAACCTTCGGGGTCGGTCGCGTAGGTCGACCAATCGAGCACCGGGATCATGCTGTCGTCTCCTCGTTGACTGTCTTGCCGCGCAGAAAGCGGTCCATCTGCTTGTGCACCTTCGCAAGGTGAACGGCCCGGCTGGCATCGCTGGAGCTGTCCATCAGGTAATGCGCCGCGAAGGCCGTCTTGCAGCGTTTCGCGCAGATCAGCCGCAGCCCGCGCAGGATCGTGCGCCGGCCCGGCGCCCCGACGAAGCGCGTCAGCCACCAGCTTGCGCCGCAGGTGGTGAACACGCCCAGCCGGGTGATGTTGGTCATGCCGGGGCGGATCGTCTCGTTCTCGGCCTGCGGCATCAAAAAGGCGATGCCGGGCACCAGTACCCGGTCCAGCCAGCCCTTCAGCATCGCGGGCAGACCGTACCACCACGTCGGGTAGACGAAGATCAGCGTGTCGCACCATTGCAGGTCGGCGATGTAGGCCTCGTGCCCGATCTGGTTCTGCGTCTCGTCGAGGTAGATCTCGTGCTCGTGCGCCGACATGACGGGGTTGAACCCTTCGGCGTAGAGGTCGTGCAGCCGCACCTCGGCGCCGTCGTTGTGCAGGCGTTCCAGCACCTTGTCGCGGACGGCGGCGGTGAAGCTTCCCTCGCGGGGGTGGCAGTAGATGACGAGTGCGCGCATGGGGTCAGGGTCTCGGACGGGAACTTGGGGGGCTTGATCTGGGGGCTCTGCCCCCGTCGCACCGAAGGTGCGCGTGGAAGGGTGCGGTGGGGGTTCTGCCCCCGTCGCACCGAAGGTGCGCGTGGAAGGGTGCGGTGGGGGCTCTGCCCCCGCCGCGCTGGCGCGCGGCTCCCCCGAGGTATTTGGAAAGAGAAGAAGAGGCGGGCATCAGAGGCGTTCCATCTCGCGCTTTACCCGGGCGAGGTGGGCGGTCAGTTGTGTGTCGGTGTTGTTGTTCATGTCGTAGAGCGCGACATATCGTTTCTTGGGCATGCCGCAGGCGTACCAGACCGCGCGGGTGACGCATTTCCGGGGCGGGTCGCCGTTCATCCTGGCGCGGAAGCGGGTGCCGCCGTAGGTGGTGCAGGCGGCAAGCTTCTTGATGTTGGTCAGGCCGGGGCGGACGCCGCCGTCCTGCAGCTTGAAGCTGACGCCGGGCAGGAAGACGCGGTCGAGAAACCCCTTGAGGATCGCCGGGTAGCCGAAGTTCCAGACCGGGAAGACCATGACCAGCGCGTCGCAGGCGCGGACACGGTCGACATAGTCCTTCACCGGTTCGATGTTGGCGGGCTGGTCATGGTAGCCGCGGCGTTCCAGTTCGGTCAGGACGGGGAAGAAGCCCTCGGCGTTCAGGTCGCAGTCGTCGACCTCCCACCCGCGGGCGGTCAGCGTGTCGACCACGGTGGTNTGAACCGCCGCGTTGAAGCTTTCCGGCACCGGGTGGGCATAGAGGACGAGGGCCCGGGTCATGCGCCGCGCCTCATTCCGCGGCCTGAAGGTGCGGGTAGGCGTACATGCGGTCGTAACTCCAGTCCGGGTCGTCCCACGAGATCATCTTGCCGGGGTTCAACAGGCCCTTGGGGTCCGCCTCGCGCTTGAAGGACAGCTGCGTGTCGTCGGTGTGCTGACGGCCGCCTTCTTCCAGCGTGTAGCGGTGCGGGTTGAAGATCAGCGCACCGGCTTCCTCGTGCAGGCGGATGATCTCGTCCAGCCGGTCCTCGGTGGTGAACTTCACCATCGACAGCCCCGCGAAGGCGATCTTGCCGTTCATGCGGATCGCTTCGAGGTGTTGCAGGACCTCGGGCGAGAACTCGGTCCGCATCTTTTCGACCAGTTCGCGGTGCTTGGGGAAGGCATAGCGCACCTGCAGGTATGTGATCGACGGGTCGACCTTCAGCGCCCGCAGCGTGGTGTGGTTCCAGCCGTATTCGAAGATCGGGCCGGGATCGCGGGGCCAGTCGTTGTCGTCCGAGCGGTAGATCAGCTTTGCCTTGGGGCGGCGGCCGAGGAAGGTCAGGAAACCGTCCATCGACTGCGGCGCGACCATCAGGCCGACAAGGTGCGTGCCCTCGTCGACATGGGGCTTGACCCGCTGGAAATAGGCGTGTGCCGTGGGCGCTTCGTAGACGGAGGCGATCTTCAGCAGGATGCCGTCCTCGTTCGCGAGATCGTCGGCGAACCCCATCGCGTCGCCGAAATCGTCGAAGGCGACGAACAGGCCGGTCCAGTCGTAGGCCGGGGCCAGCGGCAGTTCCAGTTCGGTGATGATGCCGTTTGTGCCGTAGGCGTGGCTAACGCGGGCCAGTTCCTCGCCGCGGAATTCCAGCACGCGGGGCTCTTCCTCCATCGTCACGACGCGCAGGCGGATGATGTTGCCGAGATCGCGCAACGACCCCCAGTGGACGGACCCCACACCGCCCGAGCCGCCGGCGATGAAGCCGCCGATGGTCGCGGTGGCCCATGTCGACGAGAACATGCGCAGTTCCTGCCCCGAGGCTTCCTTGGTCTGCGCGTCGAGATCCTTCAGCAGGATGCCCGGTTCGCAGATCACCCGGCCCGGGCCGATCTCCTTGACCTTGTCCATGTGGCGCAGGTGCATGACGCAGCCGCCGGCCAGCGGCATCGCCTGGCCGTAGTTGCCGGTGCCCGCGCCGCGGGTGGTGACGGGCACGTCGTAGGCATAGCAGGTCTTGAGGATCTCGATCACTTCGGCCTCGTTGCGCGGGCGCACGACGAAATCGGCAAGGACGTGGTCCAGCCGCGTCTTCAGCACCGGCGAGTACCAGAAGAAGTCGCGGGAGGCGGTCTTGATGGCGGCCTCGCGTTCCTCGATGTCGAGGTGGGCAAGGGCGGCTTTCGCGGCGGCGACGTTGTCTTTCATCAGGTCCTCATCAGGTCGTCGAGTTCGGCATAGTCCGGCAGGGTGCGGTCGATGGCCAAGCCACCGCGCAGGACGATGCGGTCGGATTGCGGGCGCGCGAACAGCTCGGTCCATTCGCGGGCGCGGAAAACGGTCAGGTCGGCGGGGGCGCCGGGGCTCAGGGTCGGCACCGCGAAGCCGCACGAGGCGGCGGGCGTCGCGAGGCAGGACTGCACCCAGTCGGTGTCGGAGTGGTCGAGATGCGCGATGCGGGTGGCCTGCCGCAGCACCTCGAGCATGTCGAGATCGCCGTAGGCGTAGAACGGATCGCGCGTGTTGTCGCTGGCGAAGGACACCGCGATGCCGCGCGCCTTCATCTCGTGCACCAGCGTGACGCCGCGGCCGCGCGGGGTGCGGTTGGGTTCGCGGTCTTGCAGGTACAGGTTGCACATCGGCAGGCTGACCACGTTCAGGCCCGCCTTGGCGACAAGGTCCAGCGTGTCCATCGCGCGGCTGACGTCCTGCGTCGACAGCGAACAGCAGTGGCCCACCACGACGGGGGCGTCAAAGCCGGTTTCCATCACCACCTCGGCGATGGTGCGCAGGGTTTCGGAACTGGCGTCCATCGTCTCGTCGACGTGGAAATCGACGTTCAGCCCGCGTTTGGCGGCCATGTCGAAGAACTGGCGCAGGATGTCGGCCAGCCCGTCGACCGGATAGGTCACCAGCCCCAGCGTGCCCTTGTGCGCGGCGACCGTGTCGGCGAGCTCGGCGAAGTCTCCGTCCGGGGTGAAGGTATCGCAGGCGGCAAGGCTGGAGGCCTGCAAGTCGATCTTCCCGGCCCATTCTTCCCGCATTTCGGCGAAGACCGGCCAGCTGCGGCGGAACTGGCCGTTGGCGGCGTCAAGGTGGGTGCGGATCGCCTTGGTGCCGTGGGCGTAGGCGCAGCGCAGCGAGAAATCCATCCGTGCGCGCACGTCGTCGGGCGTCCAGTTGGCGTGGTCCTCTCGCACGGTCGACAGCGCGCCCGCGAAGGTGCCGTCGGGGTTCGAGGCGCGAGGCCAGATGTGCCCCTTGTCCAGATGCGTGTGCATGTCGGTGAAGCAGGGCAGCACCATCGCCCCGCCCATCGCGACGTCGGCGCCGCCGGGCGTGGCGATCAGCCCGCCGTCGATGCCGATGTCGGTTCGCACAAGGTGACCGGGCTGCCCGACAAGGCAGGCGGGAACCGTCACGTCACGCAGGGTGAAGCGACCCTCGGGGAGTGTCTTGAAGTCCATTATCGTTCTCGTTTTATCGCGCTTTCGTGCCACTTGTGCAGCGCGAGGTAGCTTATCGTGCTCATGATGGCGAAGATCACCACGCCCATGAGCGAGATCAGGATGAGGGCGGCGAACAGCCGTCCGAAGTTGAAGCGGTACGATGCCTCGAGCAGGGTCGAGGCAAGCCCGAGGCCGGTGCCGGACCGACCGATCACGAATTCCGCCACCACCGCGCCGATCAGGGCGAGACCGCCGGCGATCTTCAGCCCGCCCAGGAAGAAGGGCAGCGCCGAGGGCGCATAAAGATATCGCAGCTTCTGCCAGCGCGAGGCGCCGTAGATCGAGTACAGGTCTTCAAGGTTGTGGTCTGCCGACTTCAGCCCGATCGTCGTGTTCGACAGGATCGGGAAGAAGGCCACGATCCATGCGCACAGCAGCGCGGACATGAAGGCGCTGTCGACGTAGATCTTGATCAGCGGCGCCACCGCCACCACCGGCGTCACCTGAAGGATGACGGCGTAGGGGAAGAACGACATCTCGATCCATTTCGACTGGGTGAAGGCGACCGCAAGCGTGACGCCTCCGATCACCGCCATGATCAGCGCAAGGATCGTCAGGCGTCCGGTGATCAGGATCGCGGGCCAGAGGATCGCCCAGTCCTCGACCATCTTCTGCGCGATCAGCACCGGGCCGGGCAGGATATAGTGCGGCACCTCGCCGATGGTGACGTACAGGTGCCAGGCGACGACGGCCAGAACCAGCACCAGCGAGGGCAGGAACCAGCGGGCGATCTTCATCAGCTTCTCGCGCCGGGCCTGCGCCAGTTCCTCGGCGTCGACATGGGTGGCGGGGGCGGTGTCGGCGAGGGTCATGCCGGTTCTCCCATGGCTTCGTGCAGCGCGTCGGACGCGTTGCGGCAATAGGCTGCGTATTCGGCCGAGGTGCGGAATTCCTCGGTNCGGGGGTAGGGGGCGTCGACTTCCAGNTCGCGGATCACGCGGCCNGGGCGGGCGGCCATGACCACGATGCGGTCCGACAGAAAAACGGATTCGAACACCGAGTGGGTGACGAATATGACGGTGCAGCCGATCGCCTCGCGCAGGGCCAGCAGGTCCTGGTTCAGCTTGTGGCGCGTGATCTCGTCCAGTGCGGCAAAGGGTTCGTCCATCAGGATCAGGCGCGGCTTGGTCACCAGCGCGCGGGCGATGGACACGCGCATCTTCATCCCGCCCGACAGTTCGCGCGGGAAGGCGCGCTGGAATTTCTCGAGGCCCACCAGCTTCAGCGCCTCAAGCACGTCGTCCTTCACCTCGCTGTAGGACTTGCCGCGCAGGCGGAAGGGCAGCCAGACGTTGTCCTGCACCCGGGCCCACGGCATCAGCGTCGGTTCCTGAAACACGACGCCAAGGTCGCCCGCGTTCTGGCCGCCGGTCCATTCGATACGGCCCGTCGTGGGCTTCATCAGCCCGGCGATCAGCCGCAGCGCGGTGGATTTGCCGCAGCCCGAGGGGCCGAGCAGCGAGATGAAATCGCCCTCGTTCACCGTCAGGTTCATGTCCTTGAGCGCGACCACGTCGCCGCGGAACGTCTTTTCGACGTGGCTCATCTTCAGGAGCGCGGGGCGCTGACCGAGGGGGGCGCGGGACGTTGGCATAGGTATCTCCGGTCGGGTTGTGTTGATCTTGTTCGTGTGCCGGCGAAAGGGGCGGGGCCTGTGGCGGCCCCGCCCGGTGGTTTGGTCTTACTGCTTGATGTCCATGCCGACGCCGTTGCCCACGAACTCGGTGGTGAAGGCGGCCTGCCAGTCGAGATCGGCGTCGATCACGCCCGAGTCGACCATCTTGGTGTAGAAGTCTTCGACCTTGGTTTCGGTCATCACGCCGATGCCCATTTCCTCGGCCTCGCCCGAATCCACGATGCCTTCGGACAGCATCTTCTCGATGGCGAAGTCGATCTTGTCCTGCGTCATCTCGGGGTTGTCGGCCATGATCATCTCGTCCGCGGCCGAGTGGTCGCCGTACAGGTAGGTGTACCAGCCCTTGATCGAGCCCTCGACGAAGCAGGTCACTTCCTCGGGCTTGTTGGCGATGGTGTCGGCCATCGTCTCGATCGTGGTGGCGTAGGTGGAATAGCCCGCGTCCGCGATCAGGTAGATGTCGGGCGCAAAGCCGCCTTCCTTTTCAACCAGATAGGGTTCGGACGACAGATAGCCCTGCATCCCCATCGTGTCGTCGGCCAGGAACGGCGCCGGGTTGAAGGTGTAGGGCTCGCGCTGCTCGGCGGTGAAGCCGTATTCCGCGATCATCCACTGGTAATAGGACTGATAGCCGTTGTCGCCGATCAGCAGCGTCAGGTCTTTCAGGCCCTCGAAACTGTCAGCCGCGCCGGGATGGGTGATGATCACCTGCGGGTGCTTCTGGAAGATCGCGGCGACGGACACGACCGGAACACCTTCTTTCACGGCGTTGAACGCCTGCAGCAGGTCGCCGCCCATGTGATAGTCGATCCGGCCCGCCAGCATCAGCGCGCGGTTGTTCACCTGCGGGCCGCCGGGAACGATGGTGACGTCCAGACCGCAAGCTTCATAGGTGCCGTCTGCCACGGCCTGATAGAAACCGCCGTGCTCGGCCTGAGCCAGCCAGTTGGTGCCGAAGGACACTTCGGTCAGGTCCTGCGCATTGGCGGCGCCGGCGATCAGCAGCGTCGCGGCGGACGCCAGAAGGTAGGTGCGTTTCATTGGTCTCTCCTTGTTGGGTCTTTTGTCGTGAAGCATCGGCTTCTGCCGCGGCGAAGGACAGAAGGTGCCGATAGTGTCGTGCCGTCGTTTCGGGCAGATGCCTGTTTCGCGGGCGTGTGCGCCCGAAAGATGGGCGATGCGGAAACCCGCCAGTGTCGTCGCGCTTTCCCTGTTGCGCCCGCCCGTGCGCGCGGCAACAGAGAGGCGAAACAGGAGGCCCGTTCCATGCTGAAAAGTCTTGTCCCCGCGACCATCGCCCCGCCGTTCGCCCGCTATGCCCACGGGGTTGCCGGGGCGGGCGTTGTCGTCACTTCTGGCCAGCTTGCGCTGGCCCCCGACGGCACCGTGCCCGAGGGCGCCGAGGCGCAGGCCACGATGATCCTTGCCAACATCGACGCGATCCTCGCCGAGGGCGGGACCGACCGCGAACACGTCATGCGGATCAACGCCTACGTCACCGACCGCGCGCATATGGCGGGGTACATGGCCGCGCGGGATGCGTGGCTGCGGGATGTCACGCATCTTCCCGCCTCGACCCTTGTGATCGTGTCCGGCTTCACCCGCCCCGAGTTCGTGGTCGAGATCGAGGTCACCGCGGCCCTTCCCGGCGCCGCCTGACGTCTGCGCAACGGGGCGGGTCATGCCCGGCCCGGCCGCGCGGCGGCCGCCTCCTGCTTTCTGCGCGCGATCCGTTCGGTCGTGCGCAGGGCGTTCTCGGCCAAGTCTTCCAGTTCCAGCCCCGGGATGCAGCCGTCGACAACCAACGGCCGTCCCCCGACAAAGCTGTGCCGCACCGGCGCGCCGCCGGTCAGCACCGGGGCCAGCGCGGGGTCGTGCAGGCCAAGCGCGCGGGGCGTCGTGATGTCGAACATCGCGATGTCGGCCGCCATGCCCGGCGCCAGCCTGCCGATGCCGTTCCAGCCCAGCACCTTCGCGCCGCCCTCGGTCGCCCAGTGCAGCACCGTCTCGGGCCGAAGCGCCGCGACGCCCTTCGAGGCGCGGTGCAGCGCAAAGGCCGAATACATCGCAGCGCCCATGTCGGCGGCCTCGTTCGCACCGGCGCCATCGACGGCCAGCGACACGGCGCCGCCCTCGGCGTGCAGTTCGTCGGCGGGCGCGATGCCGGACCCCAGACGGGCGTTCGCCTGCGGGCAATGCGCCATGCCGGTGCCGGTTTCGGCCAGCAAAGACACCTCTGCCGGGTCGCAATCGACAAGGTGCGCGAACCACACATCGCGCCCCAGCCATCCATGTTCGGCCAGCCATTCCACCGGACGCTTGGAATATTTCTCCATCGTGAACCGGGCATAAGCGCGGTTCTCGGACAGGTGCGAATGCAGGCGCAGCCCTTTGGCGCGGGCGGTCTGCGCCACCTCTGCCAGTTCGACCGGGGCAAGGTTGAAGGTGGGCGTCGTCGGCGCGACGGCGACACGGGTCATCGCGAAGGGCTGCGGGTCGTGCCAGCGGTCGGCGGCGGCCTCGACCCCTTGCAGGAACCTGTCCAGCGGCTCTACCGGCGACGGCGGGATCGACGGGTCGTCGAATACGCGCCCCCGCGTGCCGCCGCCGCGCGCCAGCATGAACCGCAGGCCAAAACAGCGGGCGGCGTCGAACAGCACCTCGGCCGGGTCATAGTCGTAGCGGTCCGAGAAGACATAGTGATGATCGGCCACCGTGGTGGTGCCGGTCAGCGCCAGTTCCGCCAGCCCGACGGTCGCGGAAATCCGCAGCGCCGTCTCGTCCAGCAGCGGCCACCACGTATAGGGCACCTCGCGCAGCCAGTCGTCCAGCCAGTCGTTCAGCGCCAGCCCCTTCAGGATCGACTGGAACAGGTGGTGATGCGTGTTGACCAGCCCCGGCGTCACCGCGCAGCCGGTGGCGTCGATGACGTGCTCGTCCGGCTCGGGGTCCAGCGTGCCCATCTCGGCGATCAGCCCGTCGCGCACCCGGATCGCCGGCGGAAGCCGGGTGCCGGCCGCGTCGCCGGTCAGGCCGTGCCGGATGTTGACGATCAGGAAGGCGAGGTCGGTCATTCGGTTCATCTGTGGTTGCTTGCGGCCCGTTTCGGGGCCGTGGCGTGGGTCAGATGAGCAATGATCAGGATCGGGTCAGGCCCCGGTCCGCCGCTTCTACTCGGCGGCCATCAATCGCGGGCCGGACCCGCCGTGTCATGAGATTCCGTGCGTGGGCGATGTATCTTACGCCATATGCCCAATTCCTGTGCGGCGCAGGCACAGGCCTGCCGGGGACGGTGGCGATTCTAAGATTGAAACACCGGCCAAGCTTGGTAAGACCTTCGGACCTTGGTGGAAGGATGCGGGATGACGAAACCCTTGGTCATGATTGCGGGCGGCGGCATCGGCGGCCTGTCGGTCGCGCTGACGTTGCAGCAGATCGGTGTACCCTGCGTGGTGTTCGAGGCGGTGCGCGATCTGAAGCCGCTGGGCGTGGGGATCAACCTGCAGCCCAACGCGGTGCGCGAGCTGTACGACCTTGGCATCGGCGCGTATGCGCTGGACGGTGTCGGGGTGCCCGCGAAGGAATGGGCGCTGGTCGGCCTGAACGGCAACGACATCTATTCCGAACCGCGCGGAGAGCTGGCCGGTTACGACTGGCCGCAATACGCGGTGCACCGGGGCAAGCTGCATATGCTGCTGCACGACACCTTCGTCGCCCGTGCAGGCGCGGACGCGGTGCGGCTGGGGCACCGGGTGACCGGCTATCGCAAGAACGACGACGGCAGCGTCACCGCGCTGATCGAGCGGGCGGACGGCAGCACCACGGAACAGACGGGCACGCTGCTGGTCGGTTCGGACGGCATCCATTCGGCGGTGCGGGCGCAGATGCACCCCGATCAGCCGCCGATCCACTGGGGCGGCGCGGTGATGTGGCGCGGCACGACGCAGGCAAAGCCGATCCGCACGGGTTCAAGCTTTGTGGGGCTGGGCACGCACCGGCAGCGGATGGTGATCTATCCGATCTCGCACCCCGACCCGGACACGGGGCTGGCGCAGGTCAACTGGATCGCCGAAGTGACCTATGACGACCCCGCCGCCCGCGACAGCGGCTGGTTCCGGCAGGTCGAGATCGACGATTTCGCCCATCATTTCGACGGCTGGGAATGGGATTGGCTGAACGTCCCGCAGCTGATCCGTGGGGCCGAGGTCGCCTATGAGAACCCGATGATCGACCGCGATCCCGTGTCGACGTGGCAGGACGGTCCCATCGTGCTGATGGGCGACGCGGCGCACGCGATGTATCCCACGGGGTCGAACGGCGCGAGCCAAGCGGTGATCGATGCGCGTGTGCTGGGGGCCTGCCTGCTGGACCACGGGGTCCGTCCCGATGCGCTGGCGGCCTTCGACGCGAAGCTGTGCGGCCCGATCTCGGAAGTGATCCTGCGCAACCGCGGGGCGGGGCCGTTCGGGCTGTTGAACATGGTCGACGACCGCTGCGGCGGCGAATTCGACAGCATCGACGATGTGATCCCGCCCGAAGAACGCGCGGCGTTCATGAAGGCGTATCAGTCCGCTGCGGGCTTTGCGAAAGAGGCGCTGAATGCGGCGCCGCCGACGATCGCGGCGGGCGCAGGGGTGTCGCTGGACGAAACGGTCTAGCGCGACGGGTCAGCCGATGGTGGGGGCCTGCTCGGTGATCTCGACCGGGCGCTCGGCGAAGCGGTCGTGCACCTTCACGGCAACGGTCGCTGCGACGGCGATCCCAAGGCTAAGGACGCCGACGGCGAAAATGGTCCAGTCCATCGTCGATTCGACGCGGGCGGCAACAGCAGTCTGACCCTTCATGTGTTCGACATCCCCTATTGGTCTTCGTTTCCCCTAAGTGCAGGCTGCGGTTCGAATCTGGCGCGATTAAGGTGAAAGCGGTGCAACAATCTGTGGAATGCGAAGAGAACCTTGGTAACTGGCAGCCGCCACGCTGGCCGGACCAAAGCTCTTTCGACGGGCGATACGTTCGGCTAGCGCTTTTGTCGCGCGACCATGCGCCGTCGCTGCACGCCGCCAACCTCGCGGATGACGCGATCTGGAACTGGATGCCCTACGGCCCCTTCGCGTCCGAATCCGCCTATGCCGACTGGGTGGACAGCGTCGCCGACGGCCCCGATCCGCGCTTTCATGTCATCTTCGACAAGGAACACGGCGACTGGGGCGGGGTGGCCAGCCTGATGCGGATTGCGCCCGCCGCCGGGTCGATCGAGGTCGGGCACATCAACTTCGCCCCGCGTCTGCAGCGCACCCGCGCCGCGACCGAGGCGATGTACCTGCTGATGCGCTGGTGCTTCGAGGCGGGCTATCGGCGGTACGAATGGAAGTGCAACGCGCTGAACTTGGGCTCGCGCCGGGCGGCGCAGCGGCTGGGGTTCAGCTATGAGGGCGTGTTCCGGCAGGCGGCCGTCGTGAAGGGGAAGAACCGCGACACCGCGTGGTTTGCCTGTATCGACAAGGAATGGCCCGCGCTGAAGGCGGCGTTCGAAACATGGCTGTCGCCGGACAACTTCGACGCGGACGGACGCCAGCGGCAAAGCCTGTCCGACCTGACCGCCCCGGTGCGCGTGGCGTCCGACCCGCTGCTTCGGGACACGGCCTAGGGTCAGACCGAAAGGGCGTCGCGGCCCCGGTCATTCCGGGGCCGTCTGTTGCGATCAATCTTCCAGATGGTCCTGCAGCTTCTGGTCGACCAGTTCCCGCTCCTTCGTTTTCCGCCGAAGGAAGCGGGCGCCGAAATCCTCGATCTCGGCATCGTCAATCTCTTGCTTGGCGCGGCCGAAGACCTCTTCTTCTTCCTCGTCGATGTGGTGCAGGTAATCATGTTCCAGCGTGTGGAACTTGTTCAGCCAGCCGGGGCTGGACATGTCCATCTCGTTCAGTTCGTCCATCAGGTCGTCGAGCTCTTTGTGCTCGTGCACCGAATGGCGCGCCGCGTCCTGACCCCATGTTTTCGAGATCAGCTTGGAATAGAACGTCTCTTCCTCGGCGGCGGCGTGGGATTTGACCTCGTGATAGAACTCGAACCACGCCTGACGCCGCTCGGCGCTGTCGCCCTGCGTGGCCTTGATCCGCTCGATCATATCGCGGTGTTTGTCGTGGTCTTCCTTGATGGCGGTATAGATGTCCGGCATTGGGTCGCTCCAGCTAACTTGCGTTGACGCAAAGGTAGCGCCGCGACCGCACCGGTCCATTCGCCGCTAGATCACCGCGCGGCTTTCCAGCCGTTCCTGCAACAGCCCGGCAAGGCGGGCAAGATCCGGCCCAAAGCTTCGTCCGGTTTCCCGGCTAAGCGCAAGCCGCTCCGCCGCCTGTTCCAGCACGTCGTCATGCGCCGACCGGGCCACCCCGGCAAGGAAGCGCGCGGCATAATCCAGCGTCGGTTCATCCTCGGACCCGTTCAGCACCTCGGCGATATGAGCGAGGTCGTCGTGATAGGCCACGGGATCCGGCGCGACGATTTCCGAGGGGACGATGCGCGGGCCGTCAAGGCGCTGGGCCGGGGGCAGCCGGTCAAGCACCGCCTTCTGGAATACCGCCAGACTTTCGATCGGCTTCGACAGCAGCCCGTCCGCCCCGGCATCGGTGGCGTCCTTCAACAGGGAATCGTCCCCCGATGTTGCAAGGATGACCGGAATCCGCTGCGACGCCGCAGACAGGCTTCGGATCAGGTCCAGCCCGGACCCGTCCGGCAGGCCAAGGTCGACGATGACCACGCTGGGCAGATAGACGGTCAGGTGCCGCTGCGCCGCCATCAGGCTGTCGGCCCGTCGGATGCGCGCGCCGCTTTTCAAGCACAAAAGGCGCACCGCTTCCGAGGCGAATCTGCTGTCCTCGATCATCAGGACGGTCAGCCCGGCAAGGGGGCGATCCGCGCTGGCGGCGGGCATATAGGCGGGGTAGGCGAGGGTCGAAGGCATGTGTCTATCCTTTCAACTGGCCCGTTCAGCCTAGGTCGGGAAGGATGAATCCACGGTTAAGAAAGACGCCGATACCGGGAACGGCGCGGCGGACAGGCGACTTTCCCGCGCAAAGGGCGAACCCGCTTTCGGTTTCGAGGGATGCGACCTTGCGGCGCTGGCAATTTCCGCCCGGCTTTGGCATTGCAGAGGCGTTGCAGGGAAGGAGACCACAATGATCGGCCGCCTGAATCACGTCGCCATCGCCGTGCCGGACCTAAAGGCCGCGTCGGCGCAGTATCGCGATACGCTGGGCGCCAAGGTCGGCGCACCGCAGGACGAACCGGACCACGGGGTCACGGTGGTGTTCATCGAGCTTCCGAACACAAAGATCGAGCTTCTGTACCCGCTGGGGGACGCCAGCCCGATCCGTGGGTTTCTTGAAAAGAACCCGTCCGGCGGCATCCACCACATCTGCTACGAGGTGGACGACATCATCGCCGCGCGCGATCACCTGAAGGCCGCAGGCGCCCGGGTGCTGGGCGATGGCGAACCCAAGATCGGCGCGCACGGCAAGCCGGTGCTGTTCCTGCATCCCAAGGATTTTAACGGCAGCCTGATAGAACTGGAGCAGGTCTGATGGGCATCACGTCCGCAATCGTACTTTTCGCGGTCATCTGGTTCATGACCTTGCTGATCGCGCTTCCCATCCGCCTGAAAACCCAAGGCGACACCGGAGAGATCGTGCCGGGCACCATGCCCGGCTCTCCCGAGGAACATCACCTGAAGCGGAAGTTCGTGATCGTCACCATCGTCTCTGTCGTGCTGTGGGCGATCATCGCCGCGATCATCCTGTCGGGGATCATCTCTATCTGTGATCTGGACTGGTTCGGGCGCGGGAACTGCCCTGTACCCGATGGAAGAGGTGCGTAAACGTCGCCGCGCCAAGGATCGGCACGATCAGGTTCAGCAACGGCACCGATAGCGGCACCGCCATCAGCCCGCCCGCCAGCCAGATCTGCCCGACATTGGCGCGGAACGCCGCGCGCGCGCCCTGCCGCCCGATGCGCCGCATCGCCGCGACCTGAAAATATTCCCGCCCCAGCAGAAAGCCGTTCACGCCGTAGAAGATGAACGGCGCGAAAGGGGCGAAGAACAGCGCCACCACGAACGCCACGACGTTCACCACGATCAGCAGAACCAAGAAGTTCAGTGTATCGGTCAGCGCCTCTGTCCACGGGATGTTCCGCGCCGGGGGCAGCGCCGGATAATGCCGGTCTTCGACCGCCTGCGCCACGTCTTCAAGGAACAGGCCCGTGAAGGCCGAGGCGACCGGCACCATCAGGAAAAAGCTGAGCACCAGCATTAGCAGGATCGAGCCCCACGACAGCAGGTCGTCGACCCAGGTGACTTCTCCGACGAAGGGGATCGTCACAGTGTCGGGGGTGACCCACTGGATGCCGTACAGGAACACCGCGTAGAACCCGAACAGCAGCGCCAAGGTCAGCGCGAGGCCCAGCCAAAGCACGCGGCGGAACCGCCTGTCGCCCAGCTGGCCCACCGCCTTCAGAAAATCGGACAGGATCACGCGGAGACCCAGGTGGTGATCGCGTCCAGATCCGGGCGCGGGCGATCGGGCGGGGCGCTGGTCTCGGTGCCGATGTGGATGAAGCCCGCCACGGTCTCGTTCTCGAACAGGCCAAGGCCTTCGGATACGAAGCCCCGGTCGTGCGACGGCCAGCCGGACAGCCAGTTCGCGCCCCAGCCCGCGGCCAGCGCGGCGTTCAGCAGCGCAAGACAGACGGCCCCGGCGGAATAGACCTGCTCGATCTCGGGGATCTTCTCGGACGGCTTCGGGCTGCTGATCACCGCGACCGCCAGATCGGCGTCGGCGAACTGCGCCTGGCTTTTCGCGATCTTGTCCTCGGGCTGGCCCAGCTTTTCGCCATGCTGCGGCACCAGACCTGCCAGCCGGGTCAGCGCGGCCTTTTCCAGCACGATGAAGCGCCACGGCTCCAGCTTGCCGTGGTCGGGCGTCCGGGCGGCGGCGGTCAGCAGCGGCAGCAACGCGTCACGGTCCGGCACCGGGCCGGTCAGGGTCTTGGCCGGGCGTGACCGGCGCGTCAGCAGAAAGTCGAGGGCGGCCTGATTTGGGGCGGGCATAGTGTCTCCGTCGTTGTCGGATGGGATGTCGGGGCGGTTGGGCCCGTCGTCAAGTCAGGCCAAAGTAGCCGACAAGTTCGGTAAGGTAATCCGAATAATGCGCCCGCATCCGCGCGTTCGGCTGCCGGATCTCCAGCGCATTCGCCAAGGGGTCGGGCGCATCGATGGCGCTGCCCGACATCTCTTGCAGAACGGCGTGCCCGCAGAACGGCACATGCGCTTCGGAATAGCCGCCCTCGTGCACCATCAGAACCCGGCCGTCGCACATGCGGTCGGCGGCGGACATCAGCAGGCGCGTCATCTGGCGGAACGTGTCCGAGGTGCACATCATCCGCGCCAGCGGGTCAAAGGCCGAAGCGTCGAACCCGCAGGCCACGATGATCACCTCGGGCTCGAACGCGTCGAGCTTCGGAAGGATCAGCCGCTCCATCGCTTCGAGATAGGTGTGATGCCCCGCGCCGGGCGGCAGCGGGATGTTCATGTTCGCGCCCTTGCCGGCGCCTTCGCCGGTGTCCTCGATATCGCCGGTATCCAGCGGATAGTTGTGTTCCTGATGGATCGAGATCGTCAGCACGTCGGGATCGGACAGGAAAATCGCCTCGGTCCCGTTGCCGTGGTGCACGTCCCAGTCGACCACGGCGACTCTGTTGGCCAGACCCGCGGCGCGCGCGGCCTCGATGGCGATACCGATGTTGGCCAGCAGGCAGAACCCGTTCGGCCAGTCGGGCAGACAGTGATGCCCGGGCGGGCGCGAAAGGGCATAGGCGTTGTCCAGCTCTCCCTTCAGCACCGTCTGCAACGCGCCGACGGCGAGCCCTGCGGATTGCGCCGCGATCTCGTAGCCGCCCTTGCCGAACGGCGTGCGCAGGCCAAGCTCGCCGCCGCCCGCGTCGGAGGTGTCCTTGAACCGGTCGAGGAAGTCGGCGGGGTGCACCCGTTCAAGATCGGCGCGCGTGGCGGGCGCGGCGGACTGCGGGTGCAGGTCGCGGATCAGACCGGTGACGTCCAGCAGGTTTTTCAGGCGGCGCTTGGTCTCGGGGCTTTCGGGCAGACCGCCCGCGGCCAGCGGCTGCACCAGCCCGCCCACCGGGAAGGTCAGGGCGTAATTCCCGCCCGAATGCCAGAAACAGCTTTCATCCCAGAAAAATCCCGTGCGGCGCATCGCGTCCCCCAAGTCGGTACTGTCGGTTCCGTCGGCGGGACACTAGAACGGCGGGGGGGAGGGTCCAACCCGATGATCGACCTGTCGCACCTTGCAGACCCCGGCGCCGAGATCGCCGTCCGCGTCACGCCGAAGGCCTCGCGCAACGCCGTCGTGCAGGACGCCGATCAGATCCGCGTCTACGTGACCACGGTGCCCGAAGGCGGCAAAGCCAACGCGGCGGTGCAGAAACTGCTGGCAAAGGCGCTGGGCGTCCCGAAATCGCGGCTGGAGCTCGTGCGCGGCCAGACTTCGCGCGACAAGGTCTTCCGTATCGGGTGACGACAGATGCGGAAGCGAGGGGCCAGCCCCTCGTCACATGCCGGGGCTATTCGCCGTAGGGGACCCAGACCGTCTTGACCTCGGTTGCCGCGGCCAGCCATGTGCGGCCCTCGGCGGCGCTCCAGTCCGTGGTGCGGCCGTTGTTGACCCACGTGCGTTTCAGGTTGCCCGCCGCCTCGCGCTCGATCACGCCGGAGATGTCCGAGGACGAGAAGCTCCAGACCGCGTCCACGTCCATATGGCCGGCCAGTTGCGGGGCCAGTTCCTCGTGGCTGCCGGTGACGATGTTGGCCACGCCGGAGGGGACGTCGGAGGTTTCGAGCAGTTGGTAGAAGTCGGTGGCGGCCAGCGGGTAGGGTTCGGATGCCACGGCGACCAGTCGGTTGCCCATCGCAAGCGCCGCCCCTAGCACGGACACCAGCCCCAGCAGCGGCGCGTCGTCGGCGCAGAAGGCGCCGATCACGCCGACCGGCTCGTTCACCGCCACAGCGAGGCCGCGCAGCGGCACGCCTTTTGCGGCGCCGTCGTACTTGTCCGCCCACGCGGCGCTGGAGAACAGGCGCGAGACCGAGGCCGCGACCTCGGCGTCGGCCGCCTTTGCCCCTGCGCCGGTCATGTCGTGCAGCCGCCCGGCGAATTCGTCGGCGCGGGCCGAAAGGTTCTCGGCAAGGTAGTACAGGATTTGCGCGCGCAGGTGGCCGGTGGATTTCGACCAGCCCGCAGCGCCCCGCGCGGCCTCGACCGCGTTGCGCAGGTCCTTGCGGTTGCCGATGGGGGCGTGACCCAGCAATTTGCCCTTGGGCGACCAGACCGGGCGGGAATAGCCGCCGTCGGGCCGCGCCTGTTTGCCGCCGATGTACAGTTTGGCGGTGCGGTCCAGCCCGTCCACGTCCGCGTCTTTCGGTGCGGCGACGGCAGCGACCGGTTTCAGCGCCTTCGTCTCGGTCGCCGGGCGGGTATAGGCGGCAAGGCCTTCCCAGCCGCCCTCGCGCCCGAAGCCGCTTTCGCGCACGCCGCCGAAGCCCGCCGCAGCGTCGAACATGTTGGTGCCGTTCACCCAGACCACGCCGGCCACCAGCTTGGGCGCCACGTCCAGCGCGAGGTTCACGTTCTCGGACCAGACCGACGCGGCCAGCCCGTAGCGGGTGTTGTTCGCCAGCTGCGCCGCCTCGGCCGGGGTGCGGAAGGTGGTCGACACCAGAACCGGGCCGAAGATCTCTTCCTGCATCAGCGGGTCGGCGGGCTCGAGCCCCGAGATCAGCGTCGGCGGGTAGAAGCATCCGCCCGACGGCATAGCGCAGGCGGCGTGGTGGACGTCGCCCGCCGTGGTCTTCACCATCGCGTTGATCCGGTCCAGCTGCGCCGGGTCGACGATCGCACCGACGTCGATGCATTTGTCCAGCGGATCGCCCAGCCGCAGCCCGTCCATCCGTCGTTTCAGCTTGTCGTGGAAGCGGTCGGCGATGCCTTCGTGCACCAGCAGGCGCGAACCCGCGCAGCAGACCTGTCCGCCGTTGAACCAGATGGCGTCCACCAGCCCTTCGATGGCGCTGTCCATGTCCGCGTCGTCGAACACGATGTAGGGCGACTTGCCGCCCAGTTCGAGCGTCAGGGCCTTGCCCGACCCGGCGGTTGCCTTGCGGATCGCGCGGCCCACCTCGGTCGAGCCGGTGAAGGCGATCTTGTCGATGTCGTCGTGGCCGACGATCATCTCGCCCACCGCGCCGTCGCCGGTAACGATGTTGACCACGCCCTTGGGCAGCCCCGCCTCGCGGCACAGGTCGGCGAACAGCAGCGCGGTCAGCGAGGTGTATTCCGCCGGTTTCAGCACCACCGTGTTGCCCATCGCGATGGCGGGCGCGACTTTCCATGCCAGCATCAGCAACGGGAAATTCCACGGGATGATCTGGCCGCAGACGCCAAGCGCCTCGCGGTCGGGCAGCTCGGCCTCCATCAGCTGGGCCATGCCCGCGTGATAGTAGAAATGGCGCGCGACGAGCGGCACGTCGATGTCGCGGCTTTCACGGATCGGCTTGCCGTTGTCGAGCGTCTCCAGCACCGCCAGAAGGCGGGAATGTTTCTGCACCAGACGGGCGAGGGCATATAGGTATTTTGCCCGCGCGTGCCCCGGCAGCTTTGCCCATTTGGGCTGTGCCTTCCGGGCGGCGGCGACGGCGGCATCGACGTCGGCCTGCGTGGCTTGGGTGATCGTGGCAAGCACCTCTCCGGTCGCGGGGTTCTTCGACGGGAAACCGTCGCCCGCGTCGGTCATCGCGCCGTCGATGAAATGGCCGAACCGGTCACCGCCGTCGACCAGCCACGCCAGCGCCTCGGCGGCGCTTTCGGGGGCGGGGCCGTAGTCCATGCTGTCGAAGATCTCGGGTACGTTCATTTTGTCCGACCTCTGTTATTTCGTGCCCGGAAACTGGCAATAATCGTAGCGATCTAGAAAGCCGCCCTCATTGGTCTCGTCGAGACATCGCGCTGTCGACCCAGTCTGGCTGCGCCAAAACGTGACAAGGTACTGTCCCTGATCGACTCCAACTGTGGTGGCCGCAATCAGAGCCCAACCATTAGCAGCCAGATCCGCACTCTGAATTCCGACATTGGAATGCCAGATGTTTGAGCTCGAGATGCCGAGGACTTCGTCCGGGAAGGCCGAGGTTGCACCCTGCGCGTAACATGTTGTTACGAACATCTGCGAGATCAGAATGGCAGATGCCTGCCTCATGCCATCGCGTGGCGATAGCTGGCCGAGTAGCGGCCGGTGACGTGATGTTCCAACTGCCGTTCGATGTCGCCCAGCAGCGACGAGGCGCCGAAGCGGAACAGGTCCGGCTGAAGCCAGCGGTTGCCCAATTCATCCTTGATCAGCGCAAGATAGGTCAGCGCGTCCTTCGCCTTGGAGATCCCGCCCGCGGGCTTGTAGCCGATGCGATAGCCGGTCTCGTCGAAGTAATCCCGCAGCGCGCGGATCATCACCAGCGACACCGGCAGGGTGGCGTTGACGCTTTCCTTGCCGGTCGAGGTCTTGATGAAATCCGCCCCCGCCATCATGCAGACCAGCGAGGCGCGTGCCACGTTGCGCAGCGACCCCAGTTCGCCGGTGGCAAGGATCGCCTTCACGTGTGCGTCGCCGCAGGCTTCGCGCATCGCCTTCATCTCGTCGTACAGCGCTTGCCAATTGCCGGTCAGGACATGGCGGCGCGAAATCACGATGTCGATCTCGCGGGCGCCCGCTTTCACGCTTTCGCCGATCTCGGCAAGGCGCAGCGGCAGGGGCGACAGGCCCGCCGGAAAACCGGTGGACACGGCGGCGACCGGGATGCCGGTGCCGTCCAAAGCCGCCACGGCGGTGGGGACCATATCGTGATACACGCAGACGGCGCCGGTGTGGATCGGCCCCATGCCCATCGCGTCCAGCAGGTCCTGACGCACGGGCTGGCGGGCCTTGGCGCACAGGCGCCGGACGCGGCCCGCCGTGTCGTCGCCGGCCAGCGTGGTCAGGTCGATAAGCGTGATGGCTTTCAGCAGCCACGCCGCCTGATAGTCCTTCTTGACCGAGCGGCGTCCCGGGAGGGTCGCGGCGCGGCGCTCGATGGCGGAAGTGTTGGCACGGGCCGACATCACCCAATCGAGGTCCAGCGCCATGCCCGGGTTGCGGGCTTCGTGGACCTGCGGCAGGTGCGCGTCCGTGTCGTCACGGCCGACTTCGCGGATGGTGGACTGTTTCACCGCGGCTCCTCCGTTCGCGCTGTTGTCGGCAGCGAAAGTCGCATGCGGCGGTGTCGATGACAAGATGTGGACAGGCCCGTGGCCGGCCAGAACGGGACATCACGGGACAAGTCGGAACGACAGGAGGCTTGGGGTGGGGGGCTTGGGGCAGGGGCGCCCCGATACCGGTCAGGCCGTCACAAGCATCCCGGCCGCCGCGCCGTACCGGGCGGCAAGCACCATCTGCCAGCCCGTGACATACCCGGCGTGGCGTGCTGCGGCTGTTTCCCCGTGGGCGTCCCAGTTGTCGTGCACAAGGGTCACCTTCGTGCCGTCGGCGACCACGTCGAAGCTGACGCTGACGTGGCTTGCGTTCTGCTCGGGCTGGCCGACGTGCCATGACATGGCGAACCGTTTGCCCGGGCTCCATTCGGTGACGCGGCCCCACGGCGCGGTGGTGCCGTCCGGCTTTGTCTCGAAGACCGGACCGCCCTTGGTGGGCGTCACCGTCACGCTGCGGGCCGGTGTGCCGTCCTGTGCCGACAGCGAGTGGCTGTCCAGCGGCCACCAGTCGGACATTTCTTCGGTGAACAGCCGGAACGCGCGCTTCGGGTCCAGCGGGACTGTGACCGTCTTGACGATGGGGGCAAGCGGGGTCGGGGCTGTCTTGGCAGAGGCAGTCATCTGGGGGGCTCCTTTCGAGCGGTGTCGGGGCCAACGCCGGGGCCAGAGTCGAGGCCAGCGTCGTCGGCAAGGTCGCGGGCGATCTCCTTGGCGCGGGCGGCGAAGCTGTCCAGCGCGTCACCCCACAGCCGGTCGAGCCAAGCGCGAAGGTCGTTCAGCCCCTCGGGCGCCAGCCGGTACAGGCGGCGCGTGCCCGCCGGTTCCACCAGCAGCAACCCGGCATCCGACAGAACCTTCAGGTGCTGCGACACGGCGGGCCGGCTGATCGGCAGGTCACGGGCCAGCGCGCTGACGGCAAGCGGGCCGTCGCGCAGCCGCTCGACAAGGTGGCGCCGGGTCGGATCGGCCAGTGCGGAAAGAGCGACTTCGTAAGACATGACTTACCGTAAGTACAGACTTACACTTGTGTCAAGCGCATGTTAGCCTAGATTCGGTTACCAACCCGCCCGGGGTGCCCTTGCAGGCCTCCGCAGGCGTGAATAAGACTCTGTTGACGCATCACCGGGTAGACCGGTGCAGGGAAAAGGCAGGCACGATGAGAGACCCGATCGACCAGTTCAACGATTTTACCAGCAACCTCGTCCCGATGGTGGTCGAACAGACCAGCCGTGGCGAGCGTGCGTATGACATCTTCTCGCGCCTCCTGAAGGAGCGGATCATCTTCCTTAACGGGCCTGTCCATGACGGCATGGCGTCGCTGATCGTGGCGCAGCTGCTGTTCCTGGAATCCGAGAACCCGAAAAAGGAAATCTCGATGTACATCAACAGCCCGGGTGGGGTCGTCACCTCGGGTCTGTCGATCTACGACACGATGCAGTACGTCCGCCCGCCGGTGTCGACGCTGATCGTGGGGCAGGCAGCCTCGATGGGCTCGCTGCTGGCCTGTTCCGGCGCCGCCGGGATGCGGTTCGCGCTGCCCAATTCGCGGATCATGGTTCACCAGCCGTCCGGCGGGTACCAGGGTCAGGCGACGGACATCATGATCCACGCCAACGAGACGCAGAAACTGAAGCAGCGCCTGAACGAAATCTACTCGAAGCACTCCGGCCAGCCGGTCGAGGCGGTCGAGGCGGCGCTGGAGCGCGACAACTTCATGTCGCCGCAAGAAGCGCTGGAATGGGGCCATCTCGACGAGATCGTCGAAAGCCGCGTCCAGCCCGAAGGAGAAAAATGAGCACGGAATTCGTGACCTGCGCGTGACAAGTTTTGCGTTGTACCCCTTTGGGGTCTGTCCTAGGCTTTAGGACAAGCAGGTACATTGAGGTTCGGCGCGGCCAACCGGCCGCGGGGCTATCGGGCTCAGAGGTTTGAGATAATGGCGAACAATTCATCGGGCGACAGCAAGAACACCCTCTACTGCTCCTTCTGCGGAAAGAGCCAGCACGAGGTGCGCAAGCTGATCGCAGGGCCCACGGTGTTCATCTGCGACGAGTGCGTCGAGCTGTGCATGGACATCATCCGGGAGGAGACGAAATCCTCCGGTCTGAAGTCGTCGGACGGTGTGCCGACGCCGAAAGAGATCTGCGAGGTTCTGGACGATTACGTGATCGGCCAGTTCCACGCGAAGCGGGTGCTGTCGGTGGCGGTTCACAACCACTACAAGCGGCTGAACCACGCGGGCAAATCCGACATCGAACTGGCAAAGTCGAACATCCTGCTGATCGGCCCCACGGGCTGCGGCAAGACCCTGCTAGCGCAAACGCTGGCACGGATTCTGGATGTTCCGTTCACGATGGCGGACGCGACCACGCTGACCGAAGCCGGTTACGTGGGCGAGGATGTCGAGAATATCATCCTGAAGTTGCTTCAGGCGTCGGAATACAACGTTGAACGTGCGCAGCGCGGTATCGTGTACATCGACGAGGTCGACAAGATCACCCGCAAGTCCGACAACCCCTCGATCACCCGCGACGTGTCGGGCGAGGGGGTGCAGCAGGCGCTTCTGAAGATCATGGAAGGCACCGTCGCTTCCGTTCCGCCGCAGGGCGGGCGCAAGCATCCGCAGCAGGAATTCCTGCAGGTGGATACGACGAACATCCTGTTTATCTGCGGCGGCGCCTTTGCCGGGCTGGAGAAAATCATCAGCCAGCGCGGTCGCGGCTCGGCGATGGGCTTCGGGGCCGACGTGAAGGACGAGGAATCCCGCACCATCGGTGACATGTTCACCGAGCTGGAGCCGGAAGACCTTCTGAAGTTCGGCCTGATCCCGGAATTCGTCGGTCGTCTGCCCGTCATCGCGACGCTGCAGGATCTCGACGAAGAGGCGCTTGTCACCATCCTGACAGAGCCGAAGAACGCTCTGGTCAAACAGTACCAGCGCCTGTTCGAGCTTGAGGATGTCGCGCTGACCTTCACCGACGACGCGCTTGTCGCGATCGCCAAGCGTGCGATCGAACGCAAGACCGGCGCGCGGGGCCTGCGGTCGATCATGGAAGACATCCTGCTGAACACCATGTTCGATCTTCCCGGCATGGACTCGGTCGAGGAAGTGGTCGTCAACGAAGAGGCGGTGACCGCTTCGGACAGCGCACCGCTGATGATCTACGCCGAGACCAAGAAGGAAGGCGCGAACGCGGGCTGAGCCCGGTGAAGCGCGTCTTTTCCGGCACGCCTTACGAGGCACGAATCGGATACTGCAGAGCCGTCCTCGCGGGCGGCTTTGTGCATGTAGCGGGCACCACCGGCGCGGACCTTGAAACCGGGGACATGCCGGAGGATGTCGTCGCCCAATGCCGCAACGCGCTGGACCGGATCGGTTCGGCCCTGGCAGAGGTCGGCGCAAGATTCGAAGACGCGGTCCGGGTCCGGTACATTCTGCCGAATCCGGACGACTTCGAACCGTGCTGGCCGCTTCTGCGCGAAAGATTCGGCGACAATCCGCCGGTCGCGACCATGATTGTTTCGGGCTTGCTCGATCCTTCCATGAAGATCGAGATCGAACTGATGGTGCTTGCACCGCCAGACGCCTGAGCCATCCGCTTGCACGTCTGCGGCAGCTGACAACCAAGCTGACCCCCGGGCCGCCGGACTGCGACGGGTCATCCCCGCGCACAATCACGGAACCTATTGCGGCGCATCCGGCGCAAGGCCCGGTTCACCTTTTTCTGATAGCAGGGGCCCGGTCCACGCCGTGCCGCGCGGCCTTGTCACTGGACCTCCGCGCGCGCATGGGTCATACCGGGGCCAGCAATTTCCGGAGGTGCCGATGGGCATTCTGAACACGCTGCTGCGGGCCGCGACCTGGTGGAACGGCCAGACGCTGAACACCCAGTTCTGGACCTGGCGCAACGGCACCAGGGTTGGCGAGGACGCGGAAGGCAACGTCTTCTACCAGTCCAAGGACGGCAAACGCCGCTGGGTCATCTACAATGGCGAGGCCGAGGCAAGCCGCGTCGGCGCCGAATGGCACGGATGGCTGCACCACACCTATGACGCGCCGCCGACCAAGGCGCCGCTGAAGCACAAGTCGTGGGAAAAGCCGCATCAGGAAAACCTGACCGGCACGATGCTGGCCTACGCCCCCCCGGGCTCGATCCGCAGGCCCGACCCGGTGGAGCGGTCCGACTACGAGGCTTGGCAGCCGGAGTGATCGATGGCTGAACGCGCAACCGAAGTCATCGTCGGAGGGGCCGTGCTCGCCGTGGCCGCGGCCTTCCTCGTCTACGCGGGGCAGGTCTCGGGCGTGACGGGCGGCGGCGGCGCGCTGGCGGAATACAACGCCTCGTTCCGCTCCGTCGAAGGCGTGTCGGTCGGCACCGACGTGCGCATGGCCGGCGTCAAGGTCGGCACCGTGACCGGGCTTCAGCTTGACCCAACCACCTTCCGCGCCGAAACCGTCTTTACTGTCGACGACAGCATCCGCCTGCCGCAGGACACCGCCGTGGCGATCAGCTCCGAAGGACTTCTGGGCGGCAACTTCCTAGAAATCGTGCCGGGCGGCATGCTCGAAGAATACGAACCCGGGGACGAGATCTACGATACGCAAAGCTCGGTCAGCCTGATCAGCCTGCTGCTGAAATTCGTCGGCGGTGGGGGCGACAGCGCGGGCGGGGCCCCCGAATGATCCGCACGCTTGCGCTGGCCTCCGGGCTCGCACTGACGGCCGTGTCGGCCGCGGCGCAGCAGGACAACGGCGTCCTCATCGTTCCGCCGGAACAGGACGGCACCCTGATCCCACCGGGACAGCGCCTGCAGGACGGCACCGTGCTGGAACGTATGGACGACGGTTCGCTGCTGGAACCGGACCTCGACCTTGAATTCATTCCCGACGATGTCGAACCCGTGGCGCCCCCGGTGCGCGCGGTCAGCGCCTCGGGCGGCGTTGTGCGGGTTCTGGACCGCACCGCCAACCAGGTCGTCGATATCGACATGGCCAACGGCGACACGCAGGGTCTTGGCAAGCTGCAGGTCACGCTGGGGGGCTGCCGCTACCCCGAGGACAACCCGTCCGGCGACGCCTTCGCCTATCTCGTGATCCGCGAGGCCGGAGAGGAAGTGCCGGTGTTCGAAGGCTGGATGGTCGCGTCGTCCCCGGCGCTCAACGCGCTGGATCATCCCCGCTACGACGTCTGGGTCCTGCGCTGCAATATGTCCTGAGCGCGCGGCGCTGACGCGAACTTGCCGAAATCCGCCTGCGTGTCCAACGCCGCCTGCAACCGTTGGTGATAGGCGCGTCGGCTGATCTCGACCGCGCCCAGCGACGCAAGGTGCGGCGTCAGAAACTGCGTGTCGAACAGCACGAAGCCACACCGCGACAGGTGCGCCACAAGGTAGGCCAGCGCGATCTTCGACCCGCCCGTCGCGCGCGAGAACATGCTTTCCCCGAAGAACGCCCCGCCCAGCGTCACGCCATAGACCCCGCCGATCAGCGCACCGTCGCGCCACACCTCGATGGAATGGGCGTTGCCGCGTTTGAACAGCGCCATGTACAGTGAAAAGATCGTCCCGTTGATCCAGGTCTCGTCCCGGTCCGCGCAGGCGCGCACGACGCCTTCGAAATCACGGTCCAGCGACACCTCGTAGTCGCAGCGGCGGATCGACCGCGCCAGCGACCGCGACACGTGGAACCCGTCCAGCGGAAACACCCCGCGCCGACGGGGATCGACCCAGAAGATCTCGTCCGATTCCGCCGTTTCGGCCATCGGAAAAATCCCGGCGCCATAGGCGCGCAGCAGGGTTTCCGGTGTGATCGTGGGCGTTTGCGGGTGCATGGGCAGAAAATGAGCGCTCGCGGAGGCCAAGTCCAGTCCTGCCGCGACGCCTGTTTCTTCTCTTTGGAAATACCTCGGGGGGGCCGCCGAAGGCGGCGGGGGCAGAGCCCCCGCGGGTCGCCGCGCGTCAGCGCGGCGAAACCCTCAGCCCAGGTTCTCGGCCAGCCACTTTTCCAGCCAGTGGATGGAATAGTCGCCCGTCTGCACCGCCGGATCTTCCAGCAGCGCGTGGAACAGCGGCACCGTGGTGTCTACACCGTCCACGATCAGTTCGCCCAGCGCGCGATGCAGCCGTGCCAGCGCGGCGGGCCGGTCCTGTGCGTGCACGATCAGCTTGCCGATCAGGCTGTCGTAGTAGGGCGGGATCGAATAGCCGTCGTACAGGCCCGAATCCATCCGCACACCCAGCCCCCCAGGGGCATGGTACTGCGTGATGCGCCCCGGCGAGGGGGCGAAGTTCGGCAGCTTCTCGGCGTTGATCCGCACCTCGATGGCGTGGCCGTTCACCTGCAGGTCGTCCTGTGCGAAGGACAGCGGTTGGCCTGCGGCCACCCGGATCTGTTCGCGGACAAGGTCCACGCCGAACACCGCCTCGGTGACCGGGTGTTCCACCTGAAGGCGGGTGTTCATCTCGATGAAATAGAACTCGCCATCTTCGTACAGGAACTCGATCGTCCCCGCGCCGGAATAGCCGATCTCGGCCACGGCGTCGGCACAGACCTTGCCGATGCGGGCGCGGGTCTCGGCGTCGATCGCGGGGCCGGGGGCCTCTTCGAACACCTTCTGGTGGCGCCGCTGCAGCGAACAGTCGCGTTCGCCCAGATGCACCGCATTGCCCTTGCCGTCCCCGAAGACCTGAATCTCGATATGGCGCGGGTTGCCGAGGTATTTCTCGATGTACACCTCGTCGTTGCCGAACGCGGCTTTCGCCTCGGACCGCGCGGTGCGGAACGCGGTTTCCATCTCGGCCTCGGACCGCGCGAGCTTCATGCCGCGCCCGCCGCCGCCGGCGGTGGCCTTGACGATCACCGGATAGCCGAACTCGGCACCGATGGCCTTCGCCGCATCCACGTCCGCCACGCCGCCGTCGGACCCGGGGACGCAGGGCACGCCCAGCTTCCGCATCGTGTCCTTGGCGGTGATCTTGTCGCCCATCAGGCGGATGTGTTCCGCTGAGGGGCCGATGAACGTGATCTCGTGGTCCTCGACGATCTGCACGAAGGCCGCGTTCTCGGACAGGAAACCATAGCCGGGATGGATGGCCTGCGCGCCCGAAATCTCGCACGCGGCGATGATCGACGGGATCGACAGGTAGGATTGCGATGCCGAAGGCGGGCCGATGCAGATCGCCTCGTCCGCCATGCGCACATGCATGGCATCGCTGTCGGCGGTCGAATGCACCGCGACGCTGGCAATCCCCATCTCGCGGCAGGCGCGGACGACGCGCAGGGCGATCTCGCCCCGGTTGGCGATCAGGATCTTGTCGAACATAACTACTCGATGACCATCAGGGGGGCGCCGTATTCGACCGGCGACGCGTCCTCGACGAGGATACGCTTGACCGTGCCGGACTTCGGCGACGGGATCTGGTTCATCGTCTTCATCGCCTCGACGATCAGAAGGGTCTGGCCCTCGGACACGGTGTCACCGACCTTCACGAAGGCCGCGGCGCCGGGTTCGGGCGACAGATAGGCGGTGCCCACCATCGGCGACGTCACCGCGCCGGGCAGGCTGGCCGGATCGCCGCTGGGTGCGAGGGCGTCGGACGCCTCGGGGGCGGAGGCCGCCGGGGCAGGGGCCGCGGCGGGCGCGGCGCTGGCCTGCTGCACCATCGGCGCAGGCGCCGTGCGCGCCACGCGGCTCAGGCGCAGGGTCAGCTTGCCGGTGTCCTTGGTTCCGCGCTCGACCTCAAGTTCCGCAAGGTCGTTGCTGCGCAGGATTTCGGCCATTGCCTGAACAAAGGCCACATCATCATCGTTCGTCGGTTTCGCCATTTTACTCGCCTCGGAATCCCATGACCGCGCAGGTGAGTGACATGCGCGGTGCTGGCGCCTTATAGGACAGCGACTCGCGACATAAAAGTCCGTTTCCGCTTGGCAAGACAGGTCGGCTTGACATCGCGGACCGGGCCAATGACAAGCAAAAGCCGCAGCAGCCCGAGGCGCGGGGGCGCGGTCAAGGGCCGGCCTGACGTGCACGGGGGCGCCTGCATCTTGCATTTAAGGGATCGCCCGTGACCATCATTTCGCTGTCCTCGATCCCCAGCCGGTTCGACAAACTAGAGCCGACGCTGACCTGCCTGTTGCGTCAGAACGCGCAGATCGACGCGATCCAGCTGCATATTCCCTGGAAATATCGCCGCTTTCCCGATTGGGACGGGGTCTTGCCCGCCGTCCCGAAGGGCGTCGAGATCGTGCGGGTGGAAGAAGACCTTGGCCCCGCGACCAAGGTTCTGTTCGCCGCGCAGGCCCTCCGGGGGCAGGACGTGGACATCATCCTGTGCGATGACGACCGGCGCTATAAACCGCATTGGGCGCAGACCTACATCGACGCGCGCCGCGACCACCCCGACTGTTGTCTGGCGATCGCCGGGTTCGAGGCCGACCGGTACGGCCAGTCGCAGATGAAGAACCGCATCCAGCCGCGCGCCAAACGCCGCAGCCGGGGCATGGACTGGGGGTTCCAGCTGAAGATGGCGTGGGAATTCCTGTTCCCGCCGGTCGAACGGAAATACCTGCGCGAACCGACCCGCCGGCTGTTCCGGCAATCCGGCTATGTCGACTGTTTCGAAGGCTTCGCGGGCGCGATGGTGCGCCCCGAGTTCTTCGACGACGAAGCGTTCGACATTCCGCCGGTGGTCTGGACCGTGGACGACGTCTGGCTGTCCGGTCATCTGGCCCGCATGAACGTGCCGATCTGGATCATCGCCGGTCAGCACGACACGCAGCATACGCCTGCCGGTATCTCGGACGCGCTGTACATGGCCGAGATCGAAGGCGCCGACCGCGACGAGGCCAACAAACGGTGCGTCGCCTACCTGCGCGACACTTACGGGATCTGGCCCTGATCCGATGCTGGTCGTCTCGCTTTCCTCTGTCCCGCCACGCTTCGGCAAGATCGGTGCGACGCTGCGGTCCTTGGTGGTGCAGGGGGCGGATCGGGTCGAATTGCAGATCCCCCATGCGTACCGCCGCTTCCCCGACTGGGACGGGACCCTTCCCGATGTGCCCGAGGGCGTGACGATCCGGCGGACGGCCGAGGATTGGGGCCCCGCGACCAAACTGCTGGGCGCGCTGGCGGCATGGCGGGACGCCGACGCGCGCATCCTGTTCTGTGACGACGACCAATACTATGCGCCCGACTGGGCGTCGCGGTTTCTGCGGCTGTCCGATGCGCGGCCCGATACGGCCATCGCGATGCTGGGAATGCAGGTGGACGACGACGCGCAGGCGTCCCGCCCGCTTCAGCCCCGGATGCAGCGGCGCTGGCGGATCACCGATGCCGAGTTTCAGGTGCGCTACCTGTGGCAGGATCTGACCAAGGGCCGTGACCTGCCCGCACCGGGCCGCCGCGTGGTGAAACGGTCGGGGTATGCCGACGTGTTCGAGGGGCGCGGGGGCGTATTGGTGCGGCCGGGTTTCTTCGGCCCCGAGGTGTTCGACGTCCCCGATGCGGCTTGGGCCGTGGATGATGTATGGCTGTCGGCCTGCGTGGCGAAGACGGGCGTGCCGATCTGGGTGCAGGGCGGGTATCGCGACCCCACCGACACCGGGGCCGAGGTCGAAGACCCGCTGTGCCGGACCGAGGTCGGGGGTGTTCGCCGGGCCGAAGCGAACCGGCGCGCCGTGGATCATGTGCGCACGCGCTTCGGGATCTGGCGATAGGCGAGAGACTCACCGCCGTCCGCCGTCGCGGGCGGATGTGGGCGGGGGTGTTGTGCGAGGGCCGGCATTATTTTCGGCCTGTCGTGATCCTGGGCCGACGTTCGTTCGGCCCCATCGTCAATGCAAAGCAGTCGAAATTGGGTCCCGTCGTGAAAACGGGCTTCGTCCTTGCGGGGGCGTGCAGCGCATCGGCGCGCTATCCGGCGCGCGGGCGATCCGGCCCAATTGGCCCTGACCCGGCGTGGTGCGGGCGGTCAGCTTGGCGTCAGGCGTCCGTCGTTTCGGGCGGTTCCGGCGTCTCGGCCTCTGTCGGTGCGGCGACCTGCGGCTCGGTCGCTTTCGGAACGTCCGGGGCAGGCGCTGGCGCGGGCGTCGCGATCTCGGCAGAGGCTTTAGCGTCCTCGGCCGCTTCGACCTGCGCTTCGGCCCTTTCGATCTTCAACGCGGCTTCCGCCTCGGCGCGGCTGCGTTCGCTTTCCAGCCGCTCGATCGCGCGGCGAAGGTCGCGTTCCAGTTCCAGCACGTTGGCCTGAAAGGCGGGCGACGGGCCGATCAGCGTAAAGTCGTCGATCTCGGGCCGTTCGCGATAGGCCGGGCCGCTTTCGGTTTCCGCCTGCTCCCGGCTGCCACCGCGACCGGCAAGGCGGACGGACTGCGGATCGGCGTCCATCCGGGCCTGCGCCCCGCGTCCACCCGACGAGGATTCCACGGGGGCGAGCGCGTTGGCGTTCACCGCGTGATGCGCGCGGATCGGAATGAAGCCCCCGCCCAGCGCGTTAATCGGGGCAAATTCACCCATCTTGATGCTCCTGCAATAGGACTGTGATCAGCGATCAGCATACGACGTCCGGCTGCCGGAAATCGTTAAGACATAGATGAATTTCACAGGACGGTTAACGAGGTGTAAGCGCGCTGCGGTACAGGTGGTCCAAGAACGTGGCCGCATCGTCGAACCGCTGTTCGGATGGCCCAAGGATGCCCTGCACCTGCACGTCGAAATCGGCATAGTGCTGGGTGGTCGCCCAGATCGAGAAGATCAGGTGATGCGGGTCGACCGGCGCCAGACGCCCGGCGTCGATCCAGCCGCGGATCAGCACGGCCTTTTCGTCGACCAGTTCTTTCAGGGGGCCTTCGATGATGCCCAGAACCCGGGGCGCGCCCTGCACGATCTCGTTCGCGAACAGCCTGCTTTCGCGGGGAAATTCCTGCGCCATCTGCAGTTTGCTTTGGACGTATCCAAGGATCGTGCCGACCGGATCGCCGCTTGCGTCGATGGCGCGCAGCGGGTCCAGCCACAGGTCCAGCATCCCGGACAGCAGGGTGACGTGAATGGCTTCCTTGGACGGAAAATAGTAAAGCAGGTTCGGCTTGGAAAGCCCGGCGGTTTTCGCGATCTGGTCCAGCGTCGCGCCACGGAACCCGGCCTGAGAGAAGACTTCCAGCGCCGCCTCGAGGATCGCCGCGGTGTTCTTTTCCTGGATGCGTGTCCGGGGCGCTTTTCCGTCCATTTTTATCCTTTTTTCCGGGCAGGTTTGCGACGGCAAGGTGCCGCACCGCAATGTTCTTGACGTCCCATTGGGCCGTGGTAGCGTCTTCCTGACCAATTGGTCAAACCTTTTGCAGCCAGTTCCGGAGCTTTGCCGTGGCGCCTGACCCCACCGCCGAAACACTCGTTGCCCCGCCGTTCCGGCCCGGCCGCGCGGCGCGGGTCTAAGCGGATGGAGGCCGATTTGGTTAAGCACGGTCTTCGGCAGATCCGCAAGCGGGGCGCGGCACTGACGTCTGCGAACCGTGTCGTCCGCGCATCCGCAGGGGCGGTGTGCTGCAAACGGTGATGGATCAAAACGAACAATATCGGCGCAGTCTTGCGCCAAGACGTCAGCAGGCTTGAAGTAAGGACACAATCATGGCGGCACCAGGAGAAAACCTTCGCATCAACGGCGAACGGCTTTGGGACAGCCTGATGGACATGGCGAAGATCGGTCCGGGCATTGCGGGCGGCAACAATCGTCAGACCCTGACCGACGAGGATGCCGCGGGGCGCGCGCTGTTCCAGACATGGTGCGAGGCCGCCGGCATGACGATGGGCGTCGACACGATGGGCAACATGTTCTTCCGGCGCGAGGGCACGGATTCGGATGCTCTGCCGGTCTATGTCGGCAGCCACCTCGACACCCAGCCCACCGGCGGCAAATACGACGGTGTGCTTGGCGTTCTGGGCGGGCTTGAGATCGTGCGCACGCTGAACGACCTCGACATCAAGACGAAGCACCCGATCGTGGTCACCAACTGGTCGAACGAGGAAGGCACCCGTTTTGCGCCGGCGATGCTGGCGTCGGGCGTGTTCGCCGGTGTCCACGAACAGGACTGGGCCTACGAACGCGAGGATGCCAAGGGCAAGACCTTCGGCGCGGAACTGGACCGGATCGGCTGGAAGGGTGAAGAAGAGGTCGGCGCGCGAAAGATGCACGCGTTCTTCGAGCTGCACATCGAACAGGGCCCGATCCTGGAAGCCGAGGGCAAGGACATCGGCGTCGTCACGCACGGGCAGGGGCTGTCGTGGACGCAGGTGACGATCACCGGGAAAGAGTCGCACACCGGCTCGACCCCGATGCCGATGCGGCGCAACGCGGGTCTAGGCATGGCGCGGGTGTTGCAACTGGTCGACGAGATCGCGTGGTCGCACAAGCCCGACGCGGTCGGCGCCGCCGGTCACATCGACGTCTACCCCAACAGCCGCAACGTGATCCCCGGCAAGGTGGTCTTCACGGTCGACTTCCGGTCCCCCGACCTGTCGGTGATCGAGGACATGGAAGCCCGGATGAAGGCCGGGGCGCAGAAGATCTGCGACGAGATGGAGCTGGAGATCGAGTTCGAGAAATCCGGCGGGTTCGATCCGGTCGCGTTTGACGAAACCTGCGTGTCGGCGATCCGGAATGCGGCAGAGCGCCTTGGATACTCGCACAGAAACATCATTTCCGGCGCCGGGCACGATGCCTGCTGGATCAACCGCGTCGCCCCGACGGCAATGGTCATGTGCCCCTGCGTGGACGGGCTGTCGCATAACGAGGCTGAAGCGATCAGCCCGGAATGGGCCCGCGCGGGCGCGGACGTCCTGTTCCACGCGGTTGTCGAGACGGCGGAGATTGTCGAGTGAGCGACGAACCGGAATTCGAAGAAGTGCAGATCACCGCAGCCGACGCGCGGCGCGCGAAGATGGCAAGCGCCCTGATGCTGGGCGCGGTCCTGCCGGGCATGGCGGACGTGCTGCCAGAGGCCTCGCACGGCCCCGACGCAAGGCCGGCGGCGGAACAGCTTGCCTCGGCCGGGGCGGCGGCGCCGGTGCTGCGGCATGTCGCGATCGGCGGCACGGTCATCGCGATGGTCGACGGGGTGCCAGAGGAATACGCCCGGATGGCATCGCTGTTCCGGACCGCGGGGGCTGCGTGATCGCGGTCGATACGCATATGCGTCCCACGCCAAGGCCGGGTTTCCCGGCCCGGCGGCCGCTTGCACATCGGTCGGGCGTGCGCCCGCAAGGGGCGGTCCAACACCTTTCAACCTGCGCCGCGACACGGACGCAGCCTGAAACGGGGATGGCGGGGCTGGAAAGTCCGGCCAATCCCACACAACAATCCGAATTGGAAAGACATGACCCGCCTGATCCCCTGAACGCTGCCGGCAGAAGACCGGCGCGGGGACGGACCGGGCAGAAGACAGGGAGCACTACATGACCACAGTCATCAAGAACGGCACCGTCGTCACGGCCGACCTGACCTATAAGGCGGACGTAAAGGTCGACGGCGGCAAGATCATCGAGATCGGCCCCGACCTGTCGGGCGACGAGATCCTCGACGCGTCCGGCTGCTATGTGATGCCGGGCGGGATCGACCCGCACACCCACCTGGAAATGCCGTTCATGGGCACCTACAGCTCGGACGATTTCGAAAGCGGCACGCAGGCCGCGCTGGCGGGCGGCACCACGATGACCGTCGACTTCTGCCTGCCCGATCCGGGGCAGGGGCTGGTCGATGCGATCAAGCGGTGGGACAACAAGTCGGGCCTTGCCGCCTGCGACTATTCCTTCCACATGGCGATCACGTGGTGGGGCGAGCAGGTCTTCAACGACATGGAAACCGTGGTGAAGGACCACGGGATCACCACCTTCAAGCACTTCATGGCCTACAAGGGCGCGCTGATGGTGAACGATGACGAGATGTTCGCCTCGTTCCAGCGTTGCGCCGAACTGGGCGCGCTGCCGCTTGTCCATGCCGAGAACGGCGACGTGGTGGCCGACCTTCAGGCCAAGCTGCTGGCCGAGGGCAACAACGGTCCCGAGGCGCACGCCTATTCCCGCCCCCCGGCGGTCGAGGGCGAGGCGACCAACCGCGCGATCATGATCGCCGACATGGCGGGCGTGCCGTTGTACGTCGTGCATGTCAGCTGCGAGGAAAGCCACGAAGCGATCCGCCGGGCCAAGATGCAGGGCAAGCGCGTCTGGGGCGAGCCGCTGATCCAGCACCTGACGCTGGATGAAAGCGAGTATTTCGACAAGGACTGGGACCACGCCGCGCGCCGGGTGATGTCGCCTCCGTTCCGAAACAAGCAGCATCAGGACAGCCTGTGGGCTGGCCTTGCCAGCGGCACGCTGTCCTGCGTCGCCACCGATCACTGCGCCTTCACGACCGACCAGAAACGCTATGGCGTCGGCGACTTCACCAAGATCCCGAACGGGACCGGCGGGCTGGAAGACCGGCTGCCGATGCTGTGGACCTATGGCGTGTCCACGGGCCGGATCACGCCGAACGAGTTCGTGGCCGTGACCTCGACCAACATCGCGAAGATCCTGAACTGCTATCCGCAGAAGGGTGCGATCCTTGTGGGCGCGGACGCCGACCTTGTGGTGCTGGACCCGGAAAAGTCGAAGACGATCACCGCCGCGTCGCAGGTGTCCGCCATCGACTACAACGTGTTCGAGGGCAAAGAGGTGAAGGGCCTGCCGCGCTTCGTCCTGACCCGCGGCAAGGTTGCCGTGATGGACGGCGAACTGAAGGCCGAACCGGGCCACGGCAAGTTCGTCAAGCGCGAGCCGGTGAACCCGGTGAACAAGGCGCTGTCGACGTGGAAGGAACTGACCGCGCCCCGCAAGGTCGAGCGTACGGGCATCCCCGCCAGCGGCGTGTGATGCCCGGCCGTCCGGGACCGGGGCTGGCACCCGCATGTTGAAATGGCCCGTACATACGCTGGCCGGCCTGATCGCCGGCTACGTCGCCGGGACGTGGTTCATCGTGCTGGTGTCGGCGCTGCCGACCGGCGCGGGGATCGTCGAGATCCTCCGGGTCCCGTTCCAGCTGATGGTGCCGGTCGGTGCGCTGTCGATCGCGCTGGGGGCTGTCGTGGTGTTCTTCCTGAACCAGTGGAACCTTACGACGCTTGGCCCCTACGTGGTCGCGATGGCGCCGCTGCCCATCGTCACGCTGGTGGTCCTGCGCGGGATGATGGGCGTGTCGATGATCGACGGCGTGTTCACCAGCCTGCCGTTTCTTGCGGTGCTGCTGGCCGGCGGCGCGGTGTCGGGCGCGGTGGTGTGGGCCGTGCGCGGCTGGGGACTTGAGAAGAAAGAAGACGAGACGTGAGCGTCATCGAAGCGAAGAAGCTGGAACTGACATTCCAGACCAACGACGGCCCGGTCCATGCGCTGGCCGATGTGAACCTAGAGATCGCGAAGGGCGACTTCGTGTCGTTCATCGGCCCGTCGGGTTGTGGCAAGACGACGTTCCTGCGCTGCATCGCCGGGCTGGAAACGCCGACCGGCGGCACTCTGTCGGTCAACGGCATGACCGCCGACGAGGCGCGGCGCAGCCGGGCCTATGGCTATGTCTTCCAGGCGGCGGGGCTGTACCCGTGGCGGACGATTGCGGGAAATGTACGCCTTCCGCTCGAGATCATGGGCTATCCGAAGGCGGAATTGTCGGATCGTGTCGCGCGCGTGCTGGAGTTGGTCGAGCTTTCGGGATTCGAGAAGAAGTACCCGTGGCAGTTGTCCGGCGGGATGCAGCAGCGCGCCTCGATTGCGCGGGCGCTGGCGTTCGACGCGGACATCCTGCTGATGGACGAACCGTTCGGCGCGCTGGACGAGATCGTGCGCGACCACCTGAACGAACAGCTGCTGTCGCTATGGGCCCGGACGGAGAAGACCATTGCGTTCGTCACGCACTCGATCCCCGAGGCGGTGTACCTGTCGACCAAGATCGTCGTGATGAGCCCGCGTCCGGGGCGGATCACGGACGTGATCGACAGCCCGCTGCCGAAGGATCGGCCGCTGGATATCCGCGATAGCAAGGAGTTCCTCGAGATCGCGCACCGGGTGCGCGAAGGGCTGCGGGCGGGGCATGCCTATGATGAATGAGGCCATCGTGCTTGGGGCTTCGGACCCCCTCCCGGCCTCCCCCTTGCAGGGGGAGGAGGGGCCGATCGCGGATGTCGTGCGCAACCCGTCGCTCGCAGAGCGACAGTCCTCCCCCCGGCGGGGGGAGGTGGCGCCGAAGGCGTCGGAGGGGGGGCGATGACCGCGCGACGCTGGCTTCTGATCATCGGCGCCGTCCTGTGGCTGGTCCTGCTGATCCTGTGGGTTCTTCGTGGCGGCACCGCCGAAACCGACGGTGGCTGGGATCTTCTCAGCCTCGGCCTTCTGTTGCTGCCCTTGCTGCTGGCCAACGAGATCTTCGGCCTGATCCAGCGTCGGATTCGCGCCCGCAGGGAGAACCGCGATGCGTAACGTGCTGCCCGTTCTTACCGTGCTGCTGGTGATCGTCGGCATCTGGTACGCCGCCGCGATCTGGATGAACAGCGCTTGGACGCTGGACCGCGCCGACGGCCCGCTGACGTTCTCCGAGATCGTTACCGACACCATGAGCCAGGACCGACCGCGCCTGCCCGCGCCGCATCAGGTCTGGGCAGAGTTCCGCAAGACCGTGTTCGACACCAAGGTCACGTCAAAGCGCAGCCTCGTGTTCCACGGCTGGATCACCCTGTCCTCGACGCTCGCCGGCTTCGCGCTGGGCACGCTGACCGGCATCTTGATGGCCGTCGGCATCGTCTATAGCCGCCCGGTGTCGATGAGCCTGATGCCGTGGGCGATCATCAGCCAGACGATCCCCATCGTGGCGCTGGCCCCGATGATCATCGTCGTGCTCGCCTCGCTCGGGGTCGATGGCCGCGCGGTGCCGAAGGCGATCATCAGCGCATACCTGTGCTATTTCCCGGTCCTTGTGGGCATGGTGAAGGGTCTGAAGTCGCCCGATGCGATGCAACTGGATCTGATGAAGACGTGGTCCGCGACCGGCTGGCAAAGCTTCTGGCGGCTGCGCTTCCCGTCTTCGGTCCCGTACCTGTTCACCTCGCTCAAGGTCGGCATCGCCGCGGCGCTGGTCGGCACCATCGTCGGAGAACTGCCGACCGGGGCCGTCCGGGGTCTGGGCGCGCGAATTCTGATCGGCGACCAGTTCGGCAACCCGATGATGATCTGGTCGGCGCTGATCGCCGCCGCCGTTCTGGCCGGGGTGCTGGTGACGGTGGTGTCGCTGATGCAGACGGCGGCCATGAAACGGATGGGGTTCGCACGATGACACGACCGATGCGACCGACCGGATACGACGGAACGGAGGCCGCTACATGGACTCTGTGATCTTGGCCCTTGTCGTCTGGGCGGCGGGGACCTTCGTCGCGGTGCAGATCTCGCGGTCGCCCGGACACGATACCTTGCCGGCGCGGATCGCCGTGCCGGTGGTGTTCGGCATCATGCTGCTGGTGATGTGGGAACTTCTGGTGAAGGGGCTGAACGTCAGTCAGGTCATCCTGCCGGCGCCCTCGGTAATCGCGGCGACCTTCGCGCGGTCAACCCCGACACTGTGGGGGGACTTCCTGCAGACCGCGTTGAAGGGTGGCGTGTCCGGCTATCTGATCGGCTGCAGCGCGGCCTTCGTGGCGGCGCTGGCCATCGATCGCGTGCCGTTCCTGCAACGCGGGCTGCTGCCGATCGGCAACTTCGTCGCCGCGCTTCCGATCGTCGGCATCGCGCCGATCCTTGTCGGGTGGTTCGGGTTCGACTGGCAGTCCAAGGCGGCGGTGGTCGTGGTCATGGTGTTCTTCCCGATGCTGGTGAACACCGTGCAGGGGCTGGCCGACACCACGGCGATGCAGCGCGACCTGATGAAGACCTACTCGGCCGGGTACTGGCAATCGCTGTTCAAACTGCGACTGCCGGCGGCGATGCCGTTCATCTTCAACGGGCTGAAAATCTCGACAACTCTGGCGCTTATCGGGGCAATCGTGGCCGAATACTTCGGCTCGCCCACGCGCGGCATGGGGTTCCGCATCTCGACCGAGGTAGGCCGGCTTGGCCTCGATATGGTCTGGGCGGAAATCACGGTGGCAGCCATCGCGGGCTCGGTCTTTTACGGGCTGGTGGCGCTTATCGAACGGGGGGTGACCTTCTGGCACCCGTCACAGCGAAGCTGAGAAAACAGCGAATGACAACAAGGAGGTAACGATGAAAAAACTACTGATCGGCGCACTGGCGCTGGGCTTGGGGGCCGGGGCCGCGCAGGCGGCGGACGAGGTGACGCTGCAGTTGAAGTGGGTCACGCAGGCCCAGTTCGCAGGCTACTACGTCGCGCTGGAAAAGGGCTTTTACGAAGAAGAAGACCTGGACGTCACGATCAAGCCGGGCGGCCCGGACATCGCGCCCGAGCAGGTCATCGCCGGTGGCGGCGCCGACGTCATCACCACGTGGATGGCTGCCGCGCTGGCTGCGCGTGAACGGGGCCTGCCGCTGGTGAACATCGCGCAGCCGTTCAAGTCGGGCGGCCTGCAGCTGACCTGCCTGAAGGAATCCGGTGTCGAAAGCCCCGAGGACTTCCCCGGTCGCACGCTGGGTGTCTGGTTCTTCGGCAACGAGTATCCGTTCTACGCGTGGATGGCCAAGTTGGGCGTGCCCACCGACGGCAGCGAAGAAGGCGTCGAGGTGCTGAAGCAGGCGTTCAACGTCGACCCGCTGCTGAACAAGCAGGCCGACTGCATCTCGGTCATGACCTACAACGAGTATGGTCAGGTGCTGGACGCGGGCATCTCGGAAGACGAACTGGTGACCTTCAACTACCTCGACGAAGGCGTCGGGATGATGGAGGACGGCCTGTACGTTCTTGAAGAGAACCTTGAAGACCCCGAGTTCGCGGACAAGATGGTGCGCTTCGTGCGGGCCTCGATGAAGGGCTGGAAATACGCCGAAGAGAACCCCGAGGAAGCCGCCGAAATCGTGGTGGATTCGGACGAAACCGGCGCGCAGACGCTTGAACATCAGATCTACATGATGGGCGAGGTCGCCAAGCTGACCGCCGGTTCGAACGGTGCGCTTGATCCGGCCGATTTCGATCAGACCGTCGCGACGCTGCTGTCCGCCGTGTCGCCCGACAATCCGGCGATCACCGAAGAGCCCGGCGAAGGCGCGTGGACCCACGCGATCACCGACGAGGCGCTGAACTAAGCGCACTCCGCTTCGGCAAACGAAACATCGGACACGCCCCCGCGACCCTGCGGGGGCGTTTTCTTTTTCCGATACGCGATCAGTATAGGATCAGGGGCTTCTGCTCTGGGTCTTCGTCCTGCAACGGGACCGCAACCGGCATGGCGGTGGCGTCCATCAGCGCCGTGTCCGTCTCGGTCGGGGCGGCACCGTGGCGCGGGCGCAGCCGCGCGTGCATGGCGAGGACAGAAATCGCCATCCAGAACACCTGCGTCAGGGCCGAGGCCAGATTGAAGCTGTTCGACAGGCCGATCAGCACGAGCGCCGCGGCAAGGAAGTTCAGCGCGAAATGCCGCCAGTCGTGGCTGTCGATCCGGTGCACGCTAAGCAGGATGTAGTTGACGACGTAGACGAAGAATCCGACCAGCCCGATGACCTCGACAAGAAGGGGAGAGACGGGAAAAGGCACCGGAATGGCTTCCTGAAATGGGTGGCAAATAAAGGCGCGGGGCCGATACGTGCCACCCTAACAGGGCCGCCGGGTCTGTCAGGTTCGGTAATCCTTACCTTGGGTCACTTTTGGATCGGTTCAGCGGATACGTCAGCCCAGAACCAGCTCAATCAGCGACGGTCCGTCAGCCGCGACCCCGGCCCGCAGGGCGGCGGCGAAGGTCTCCATGTCTTCGGCGCGGGTGCCCGGTACGCCGTGGCCCTTGGCCAGTGCGACCCAGTCCAGTTGTGGGCCGTCCACGTCCAGCATCGCCTGCGCGTTCGCGCCGTAGCTTGTGACGCCGACGTTGCCCATCTCGTTGCGCAGGATCTGATAGCCCCGGTTGGCCAGCACGATGACCGTCACGTCCAGCCCTTGTCGTGCCATCGTCCACAAAGACTGAGCCGTGTACATGCCCGAGCCGTCGCCCGTCACCGCAACCACCTTGCGGTCGGGGCAGGCCGTCGCCGCACCCACGGCGCCCGGCAGGCACCACCCGATGGACCCGCCGGTGCTGCCCAGCACGTCGATCGGCGCGGCCTCGCGCAGCATCTGGGAATAGTTGCGGCCGTTGGACACCGCCTCGTTCAGGAAGATCGCGTTGTCGGGCAGCAGGGCGGCCAGCGCTACGCCGACCTTGTCGGCGGTCACGGCGCCAGTCGGCGCATCGGGGCGGCTGCCCGCGCAGCGGTCGGGGTCCACACTGTCGGCGTCCAGTTCGTCCACCAGCGCGCGCAGGGTCCACAGGATATCCATCTCGGGGCGGCACAGCGGGAACACCCCGGCCTCGGGCGGCTCGGGCAGGCTGGGTTTGCCGGGATAGGCGAAGAACGTCACCGGACGTCCGACGCCCACCAGCGTGATCGAGCTTGTGCCCTCCAGCGCGGCGATCTTCGGCGGCACGGGGTAGGGCAGTTGCGTGACCACCGGCGCGCCTGCCCCGGTCCGCAGCCGCGGCAGCGACGTGTCCGAGAACAGCCGCGCGCCGGTCTTGGCGGCGATCTTCCCGGCCAGTTCCAGCCCCTCGCCGAACAGCGCGTCGCCGCTGACGATCAGCACCGCCCCCGGCGCCGACAGGCGCGCGGCGGCGGCGGTGATTTCCGCGGGCCAAGGGCGCACCAGATCTGCGGGCGCGGTGGCCACGGTTGCTGCCTCGGCCTCGTTCCACGCCGTGTCGGCGGGCAGGATCAGCGTCGAGATCTGGCCGTTGTTGGCGCGCGCGGCCCGGATGGCGGCGGCCCCGTCGCCCGCGACCGACACCGCGTCCTCGGCCCGGCGGGTCCAGTGGCTGATCGACTGCGCCACGCCGTCGAGGTTGCCCTTCAGCGGTGACTCGTAGGCTAGGTGATAGGTCGCGTGATCGCCGACCACGTTCAGCACGCCCGAATTGGCCTTGCGCGCGTTGTGCAGGTTCGCGAACCCGTTGGCGAGCCCCGGCGCAAGGTGCAGCAGGGTCGCCGAGACATCGCGCTTCATGCGGAAATAGCTGTCGGCGGCGCCCGACGTTCCACCCTCGAACAGGCACAGGACGCAGTTCATTTCGGGGTGGCCGTCTAGCGCGGCGACAAAGTGCATCTCGGACGTGCCGGGGTTGGCAAAGACGGTATCGACGCCGCTGGCCAGAAGGGTTTTCACAAGGGTTTCGGCGCCGTTCATCTAATCCTCCTCTGTCCAGCCGGGCGAGTNTGGGCGAGCAGGCGGGCAGGCGCAAGGGGCGGGCGGGTAGTGAAGATGTATATACAAAGTATTGACAAAAGGATGGCCCGAACTTACCTAAGGTCCGACGCGCAGGCATCTGCGCCCGTTTGAAAGAAAGGATTGAGATATGACTGTCGTAACTGCCCAAGCGCTTCTGCCGTTCGCCCCGGTCAAACGGAACGGACGTTTCGTGCTGACCTACTTGCCGGCATCGGTTTACCTGTCGACCCGTGCGTTCAAGGCGCTCTTCGCTCGCTGACGTGACCGCGCACGGACTGGCGCGCTGGGCGGTCGGCGTTCCGCGCGGGCGATGCTAGTCCGGCAGGTCGATGCCCGGCATCGGCACCGGATCAAGCGCCGGGATGTCGTCCAGCGCCATCGGGTCCGGCGCGGGGAAATCCGGCATGGATGGTTCTGGGTCAAGTCCCCCGGGATCAAGCGGCGCAGGGTCGAGCGGGGTAGCATCGAGCGGGGCGGGGGCCCCGAAGTCGGGTGCTGCGAGATCGGCGGGNGCAAGGCCGGGCGCGGCCGGTCCAGTCGCCGCGGGCATCGCCGGGGCTGCCGACATCGGCCCGAGGCCGGCAGACAACGCCGGTTGCGGGGGTGGCGCATCGCCGGACCGCAGGCGCACGGCGCGCATCGCGCCGGATCGCCCAAGCCGCGCCCCCATCAGCTTGCGCCCGTCCATCCCCCGCAGTTCGACCCCGTCCAACGTGGCCTGTTCCAACGGAAGAACCTGATCGACGTGCAGGCGCGACACCTCTGACAACGGCAGGCGCAGCCGGCACAGCCGTGCTTCCAGCGATACGGGGCTGGCCATCACCGCCTTTTCCATCAGGTCGGGCCACTCGCCCGGCTCTTCGGCGGTGCCGGGCATCGCGGCGCGGGTGCGGTTGGGCAGGACGAAGTGCAATTGCCCCGTCTTGACGCCACCGGCGAAATCAAGCTCGGCGATCAGGTGCAGGTGCGCGGCGTCCTGCAGCGCCATCGCGGACACGCGGGCGTCGGGCATCCGACCCGCGAAGCCGTATCCTTCCATCGCGGGCAGTCCGGTGCAATCGGCGGCGAGGGACGCGAAGCTTTCAAGCGTCATCTCGACAAGGTCGCGCATCAGCAGGGCGTCGGTTGCCGTCGGCTTGCGGTCGGGGGCGGCGCAGGGCAGGACCTTGCCCAGCGTCTGCGCCTCGATCGCGGCGGCGACGGCCTGCGGGCACATCACCGCCAGCCCGACCGCACCACCGGGGCCGTCCAGCCGCAGGATCAGCGCCGGGTCGGGCAATGCAGCGGCAAGGTCGTCGGGCATCAGCGACTTGCGGCCAAGGTCCTTCAGGACGATCGGCACCCCCAGCGTGCGGTCGCCGGTCTTGGCCAGCGACAGCCGCATCGCCTTGGCCGGCGTCATTTCAGACAGGCCAAGCGCCGCGCGCCTTGCGCCCAGCATACGTCTTAGAACAGGTGTTTCGGCAGTTTCCGCCATTCCGTCTGCCTGCAAGGGAGTGTTCACGCCGTGACACCCCCGGACTTGCCAGATCCAAGTTACCAAAGCGTTAGGATTTACGTGGTCACGCGGTGGCGCGGGCCTTCAGCCGGGGCAGGGTGACCCGGAAGGCGGTGCCGCCCTGACCTGGCAGATAGGACACCGAGCCGCCCAGCCGTTCCATGATCTCGCGGCAGATCGCCAGCCCCAGACCGGCGCCGCCCGCGCGGCCCTGATCGGTAAGACGCGAGAATTTCTCGAAGATCACCGCCTGACTTGCCTTTGGGATGCCGCTGCCGTTGTCGATGAAATCGACCCGGACCTCTCCGTCGTGGCGGGACACCCGGATCCGCAGGTCCGGCGCGTCGGCGTCACAGTATTTCCGCGCATTGGCGATCAGGTTGATGAACACCTGCGCCAATCGGTCGCTGTCGGTCACGACCTCTAGCCGCTCGGCGGCCGGATCGCGGCGAATCCGCAGTTCCGGCCCCTCGCGGGCCGAGGTCGCGGCGACGGCGCGGTCGATCACCTGACCAAGCTCGGCCTCCTGCCAGTTCAGCGAAACCTGCCCGTTTTCCAGCACGCTCAGGTCCAGCAGGTCGTCCAGCAGCCGGGTCAGGCGGATCGTCTCGTCGTGGATGATGGTGGCAAAGCGTTCCTGTTCTTCCGCCGCCATCGGTCCGCCGGACATAAGGATCTCGGAAAATGCGCGGATCGAGGTCATCGGCGTGCGCAGCTCGTGGCTGATCTGGCTGAGAAACGCGTCCTTCTGGATCGACAGCTGGGTCAGCTTTTCGTTCGCCTCGCGCAGCTGCCGGGCGGTGCGCGAAAGCTCTTCGCGCTGCGCCTCTAGCTGGGTGGTGTGTTCCATGATCTGCGCGGTCTCGTCCGCCACCGCCATCAGGTCCTCGACCGAGACGGCGATGCCGCCGGTGATCTGACCGACCATCGCGTGCGCCGTCGCCGCGCCGACCGATCCGGCCAGCTGGCGTTCCAGCGTTTCGATGAAGTCGGGCGTGGTGTCGGGCAGGTAGCCGCCGGTGCCCTGCCGCGCGGCCTCGGCGCGGAACAGCGCCTGCGCGTCGTCGGGGCCAAGGATGCGTTGCGACATCATCAGCAGGTCCTCGGCTTCGGCTGAACTGGAAGACCAGCCGCGCGCGTTGCTTGAATGCTCGTAGACGTTGACGAACTGCGCGCCCTGCAGCCGTTCCAGCGGACGCGGGAAGCTCAGCAGCGACACGACGACGAACGCGCCGGTGTTCAGCAGCATCGACCAGAAGACGGAATGCACCACCGGGTCCAGCCCGCCAAGGCCGAACAGCGCCTGCGGCCGCAGCCAGCCAAGGCCGAACGGTCCCTCGGCCAGAAGGCGCGCGGGCATGACGAAGCTTTCGCCGAAACTGGGAATGAACAGCGTGTAGGCCCATGTGGTGAACCCGAGCGCCAGCCCCACCGCCGCGCCGTTGCGGGACGCGCCGCGCCAGAACAGGCCGCCCAGCATCGCCGGCAGCACCTGCGCCACGCCCGCGAACGAGATCAGGCCGATCGCCGCCAGCGCGGTGCTGCCGCCGGACAGGTGAAAGTACAGGTATCCCAGCAAAAGCACCGCCGCGATCGAGATGCGGCGCGCGGTGATCACCACGTCGCGGACGTCCCCCGAAACCGTCGCGGTATCGCGGCGGACGGACAGCCAGATCGGCATGACGATGTGGTTCGACACCATCGTCGAAAGCGCGATGGCGGCGACGATCACCATCGAGGTGGCGCTGGAGAAGCCGCCAAGGAACGACAGCATCGCCAGCCCGTCGCGGCCCTGCGACAGCGGTACGGTCAGAACGTAAAGGTCGGGATTGCCGTTCGGCAGGACGCTAAGCCCCACCACCGCGATCGGGATCACGAACAGGCTCATCAGGAACAGGTACAAGGGGAAGGCCCAGCTTGCGACGGCAAGGTGCCGTTCCTCGGGGTTCTCGACCACCATGACCTGAAACATTCGCGGCAGGCACAGGAAGGCGGCTGCCGACAGGAAGATCAGCCCGGCCCAGCGTCCCGGCGCCGGGGACCACTCTGCCAGCGCCGATGTCCTGATGCGCTGCGCGATGTCGGCCGGACCGTCGGCGACGCCCCAGACCACGAACACCCCCACCGCCAGCAGCGCGAACAGCTTCACGACGGCTTCCAGCGCGATGGCGGTGACGACGCCGTGGTGGCGTTCGTTGGCGTCCAGCGTGCGGGTGCCGAACAGGATGGTGAACACGGTCAGGCCCGCCGCGACGGCCAGCGCGGTGGTGTCCAGCTGTTCGAAGGTCGGCGCGTCGCCCGACCCGTTGCCCGAGAAGACCGAGAAGGACAGCGTGACCGACTGAAGCTGCAACGCGATGTAGGGCGTGGTTCCGATCACCGCCAGCAGCGTGACGAACACGCCCAGCAGGTTCGATTTGCCATAACGGCTGGACACGAGGTCGGCGACCGAGGTGATCCTTTGCGACCGCCCGATGCGCACCAGCTTGCGCAGCACCGACCACCAGCCGACCAGCACCAGCGTCGGCCCAAGGTAGATGGTCACGAACTCCAGCCCCGAGTTCACCGCGTAGCCCACAGCGCCGTAAAAGGTCCACGCAGTGCAATAGATCGACAGCGACAGCGTGTAGACCCACGGCGAGCGCAGCCAGCCGATCATACCCAGCTCTGCCCGGCGTTCGGCGGCGAAGGCGACGACGAACAGCAGCACCACGTACAGCAGGCACACCACGACCAGCAGGTTAAAGCCGATCATTCGTCCCGATCCTTCGGCGGGCGTTCCTCGTCCGGGCGCAGCAGGATGCGCGAGAAGATCAGCGCCACGACGATCAGGCCAGCCCACACCGCGAACAGGTAGATGCCGCTTCCGGCCGTGCCCAGCAGACGACCGGGCGTCACCCCCCAGACCAGCGGCATCAGCAACAGGAACGCGCCGATCACCGGCAACAGTCGCGCGCCGTCCATCACCCGCCTGCGGCGATAGCTGCGACGTTCCAGAAAGACGGGGCGGCGGGTCATGCGGCGGGCCCTATTGCAGCACGAGGTCCCGCACCGCCTCTAGCACTTCGGCGTTGGAGAACGGCTTGGTCATGAAACGGCTGGCGCCCATGCGCTCGGCCTGCTCGCGGTCCTTGGCGCGGCCACGGGCCGTCAGCATGAGAACCGGCAATGCGGCTGTTTCGGGCGCGGCCCGCAGATCGGCGAGGATCTCGAAGCCGCTGCGGTTGGGCAGCATCACGTCAAGGATCACCAAGTCGGGCGCGCGTCGGGCGATCTCGTCCATCGCGGTCCTTCCATCGGCATGGGTATCCACCGCCCACCCGTCGCGGGACAGGATGAAGCTGATGGCCTGAATGATGTTCGGCTCGTCTTCGATAAGCAGAACACGTTTTTCCATACTCCGAACCCCTCCCCTGGCCCGTGCCGGATACTCCGCGCGTTCCGCAGACTATCGGGGAACGCGCGCAGGGTGTCAAAACCGTTGCGGGGAAGGGGTGCCGAATTCCGACGCAAGGGCACCGGAAGGGCACAGGCGGAACGGGACGAGCGGTCAGGGCGCGGTCAACGGCGCCGTCGTCAGCAGTGGTGGGGCCAGCAGCGGTGGGGTCAGCAGATCCGGGCGCCCTGCGCGGCGCGGGTCATGCGGAGGCGGTCGGTTCCGGCCAAACGCCCGGCCAGCCGTTCGAAGGCGCCGCCTGCGCGATCCGGGCGTCCCGACAACGCGCGGGTGCGGGACAGGGCGGCCTGTGCCGCGCGGCGCACCGGGGCGGGGGTCGATGCGTCGGCCAGCAACGCGTGGCAGGCCATCACCCCGCGGCCAAGGTCGAACAGCCCGCCCGCGGCTTCCATCGCCTCTGCCTGCGCGCGGGGCGCGCCTTCGGTCATCCGCACCAGCCGCAGCGTGCGGTGGTACAGCCGCGCCCGCCACAACAGCGGCGCGTCCAGCGCCTCGGGATGCCCGGCCAGCGCCGCGACGTCGTTCAGCATGGCGGCCAGCAGCGCGTCGGTGCGCCGCCTGCGGGTCACCGGGTAGATCCAGCGATACGCGGCCATCGCGGCAGGCGGGGCGGCGGCGACCGCAAGCCCGGCGGACACCGACCCGGCGAAGCTGCCGGTCAGCGGGAAATGCGGCTGAAGCATCAGCAGCAGCACCATGTTGTAGTCGAAGCTCATCGCCTGCGACCGGCGGTGCGCCATCAGCAGCGGGCCCAGCAGGACGAAGGGCACCAGCAGCGCTAGCATCTCGGCTTCGCTTCCCGCCATCGGCCAAACCAGCCAGCGGCAGGCCAGCGCGCCCAGCACGCTTGCAACCTGTCCCAGCCAGACATTGCGCATTTGCAGCACCGGGTTCTCGAAGGTCGAAAACAAAGAGATCATGACGGACAGGCCGAGCAGAAGGTAGTTCCCAGCCTCCCATCCGGTGATCAGCCACAGCGCCCCGAACAGCAGCAGCGTGCCGCCGGCGCGCTGGGCGGCCTCGGTCGCGCCCGTGCGGTCGCGGTGCAGCACGACCGGATGATCCGCGTCATAGCCGGGGGCTTCCGCCCGCGACCAGCGGTCCAGCGTCACCCGCAACCGGCCCAGCACCGCGGCAAGGTCGTGGCCGTCCGGCAGGGCCTCGCGCGCCCGATCCAGCTCCGCGACAGCCCGGTCGAGGGCATCGTCGCGCAGCGCGGTGGCGGCACGGTTCAGGGCAAGGCTGGTTTCGGCAACCGGTTCGCCGTCGCGGCGCCAGAACACCAGCGAGATCGCCGCCAGCAGCATCGACCGCACCGCCCGGACCGCGCGACGCGACCGAAGCGAGCCGGCCGCATGCGCTTCCAGTTCCTCGTCCAGCGCGGCGAAGCGGGACAACAGCGCGCCATCGGTTCCGGGATTGCCTTTCGCGTCGGCGATGTGGTCCAGCAGGTCCGCCAGCACCACCCGCAGCCGGTGTTGCAGCCCGCCGCCGTTGGTGGCGCCCGCGAACAGCAGTCCGATGACGGTGGCCGTGGCGACCCCGGTCAGGACCGTCGCCATACGGTCCAGCCCAAGCGCCAGCACGCCGCCATGACCGCTGTCCAGCAGCGACACCATTGCCGCCGTATACCCGGCCAGCACTGTGCCGTAGGCCACGAAGCCCCGCAGAATGTTCCCGGCCCACGTGCACAGGGCGACCCACAGCGCAAGGCCGGCCACCAGAAGCCACGGATGAACGCCTGACGCCAGCACCAGCATGACACCGACGGCCGAGCCGACGATGGTGCCCGTAAAGCGGAAGAACGCCTTTTCGATCAGCTGCCCCCGCAGCGGTTGCGATGCGGCCCAGACCGACATGCCGGCCCACTGCGGATGCTCCAGCCCCGCCAGCCACGCGATCAATACGGCAAGGCAGGCCGCCAGTGCCGTGCGCAGTCCAAAGCGCAGGCGCGCCGGATCGAAGCCAAGTCCCGCAAGTGTCATGATGCGCGCTTCCCGTCGCCGTGATCCGCCAGCACGCCTTCGACCCGCTGTTCGATCAGCGCGAAGGCGCGGGTCATGGTGGCGATGGTGTCCTCGTCGAGGTCGGCAAGGAACTGTTCCTCGGCTTCCGCGATCCGTGCGCGGATGCGGCTGACCTCGGCATGGCCCGCTTCCGTCAGGACAACGCGTTTCGCGCGGCGGTCGGCGGGGTCGGGTTTGCGTTCGACCAGCCCGGCCTCGGACAGCAGGTCGACAAGGCGCACCAGCGTCGAGCCGTCGATGCCCACGCGCCGCGCCAGTTCCTTTTGCGTGATCGCGTCGCCGGATTCGCTGAGGTGGATCAGCGGGGTCCATGTCGCGTCGGTCAGCCCGGACGCAACCAGCTCAAGATCGACAGCGCGGCGCCATACGCGCGCAAGCGTCACGAAACGAAATCCGAAGCGCGTTCGCAGCGCCGTCATATCTGTCTGTGTTCCAGTCATCGGCGGGATATACCCCAGATAGATGGAACCTCAAACTATTTGAGATGCAATTCACCGTCCCGCCCGGCGCAAGGCTCAGGCTGCTTCCGCAAGGATCGAGGGTTCGCGTCGCGCCGGGCAGTCGGCCTGCGGGCAGATCCGGCAACTGGTTCCGACCTTCAGCGCGGCGGTGTCGCCGGATCGCGGGTGGGGCAGGATCAGCATGACGGATTCGAACACCGGCGGCGCGTCGAACCGGGCCGGGCCCACGGGGTCTGCCACCGCATAGGCCACGAACCTCTCTGCGTCGCGGCCCGCGGTCTCGACCACGCTGCGGACCGGCGACAGCGGACGGCTGAGGGCTTGGTACAGCGGCCACAGCGGGCAGGCCGCGCCGAAGCGGGGCAGGGGAAAGCCGTCGATCGGTTTGCGCGCGGTCAGCGTGCCCGAGCCGTCACAGATCACAAGCCCCGTCGGGACGCCGATGACATCCTCGGGCATCGCCGCAAGACGGCGCAGCACCACGCCCATGCCGACACCGAACCGCGCGGCCAGCGCGGCGGGGTCGCCGCCGGTTTCGCGCGCTGCGTCGGCAAAGGCGGGCAGGGGAAGGGCGGTTGCATCCTCGCGATAGCGCCGGGCCCAGCCCACGGCCAGCGACCGGCCTGCGGCGCTTGTCAGGTCCGGCGTCTCGGCAACCACGTCCTGCGGGTTGGCGGGGGCGTCCCCTTCAAGCGCCGCAAGATGATAGCCCTGCGCCGCAAGCCACGCTTCCAACTCTTCCTGCGGGGTACCGGTCGACTGCGCGGCTTCTGCCGATGCTTCCAGATAGGACACCAGCGCGCGGCTGGTGTCGGCAAGCCGTTCGCTGTCTTCGTGGATGTTGCGGTGGAAACGGTCGCGCCATTCGGACTCGATCTCGCCGGGTTCGACAAGGATGGACGACGTGGCGTTGATCGCGGTCACGGTGGACAGCAGTTCGTGCAGCGAGGCGGCAAGGTGCGGGTCGTGGCCCAGCCGGTCGGTCAGGCTTTCGGCCACGCGTTCCAGATGCCGGATGCGCCGCCGTTGCAGCGTCACAAGCCGGGCCCAGCCGGGAAAGCGGCCTGCGAATTCCTCGGCCCGCGTTTCTTCGGCGGCGGCCTCGGGGAAGGCCGCGGCGGCGTCGCGCATCTGCCCCACCAGAGCGGCACCCGCGCCCTCGGCCAGCGCCGCGGGATCGACGCCCAGCGTGCGGGCGATGTCGGCCAGCAACTTCCCCGCGATTCTGCGTTTGTTATGCTCGATAAGATTCAAGTACGCCGCAGATATTCCAACTGTTTGCGCAAGCATTGACTGTTTTAGGCCCATCGCGACGCGTCGTTCCCGAATCCGACTGCCTGTAAGTGTTCCGGCCGGCATCCCGCATCCCCCTGATCTTGCAGGCTTTCCGCGGCGCACAGATAAAAAATTAACAAATGCCGCGTTCGCATTGTGTAATTCTTTACAGCTTTTTCCTTTAAGTAAAGGTGCTTGTTGCGAAGTTTTCGGCATCGGCTCATAAATTTGAGCATCCTGTAAAAGGGACTTGCCGGATCAGGGAGGAAACGGTCCGGCGCCAAATGACGTAACGGGAGGAACTTCATGACCAGAACGACTCTGACTCGCCGCGGGCTGCTCAAGACCGGCGCCGTAACCGGCGCGGGCCTTGCGGTCCCGACGATCTTTACCTCTGGCGCAGGCGCGTTCACGAACGAGCCCGGCTCCAGCGAGGTCGTGCTCGGCTTCAACGTGCCGCAGACCGGGCCCTACGCTGACGAGGGTGCCGACGAACTGCGCGCCTACGAACTTGCTGTCGAGCACCTGAACGGTGGCGGCGACGGCGGACTGCTGAACACCTTCTCGTCGAAGGCACTGGACGGCACCGGCATCCTGGGCCGCAAGGTCGCCTATGTCACCGGCGACACGCAGACCAAGTCGGACGCCGCGCGCGCCTCGGCGAAGTCGATGATCGAAAAAGACGGTGCCATCATGATCACCGGCGGCTCGTCCTCGGGCGTTGCCGTTGCCGTGCAGGGCCTCTGCCAGGAAGCCGGCGTGATCTTCATGGCGGGTCTGACCCACTCGAACGACACCACCGGCAAGGACAAGAAGGCCAATGGCTTCCGCCACTTCTTCAACGCCTACATGTCGGGCGCCGCTCTGGCTCCGGTGCTGGCCGCACGCTACGGCAGCGACCGGAAGGCCTATCACCTGACCGCCGACTACACCTGGGGCTGGACCCAGGAAGAGTCGATCAAAGCCTCGACCGAGGCGCTGGGCTGGGAAACGGTCAACGCCGTGAAAACCCCGCTCGCCGCGACCGACTTCTCGTCGTACATCGCGCCGGTCCTGAACTCGGGCGCCGACGTGCTGGTTCTGAACCACTATGGCGGCAACATGGTCAACTCGCTGACCAACGCCGTGCAGTTCGGCCTGCGTGAAAAGCAGGTGAACGGCAAGAACTTCGAGATCGTGGTGCCGCTGTATTCGCGCCTGATGGCCCGCGGCGCCGGCGAGAACGTCAAGGGCATCCTTGGCTCGACCAACTGGCACTGGTCGCTGCAGGACGAGGGTTCGAAGGCCTTCGTGCAGTCCTTCGGCACCAAGTACGGCTTCCCGCCGTCTCAGGCGGCGCACACCTGCTATGTGCAGACGCTGCTGTACGCCGACGCCGTGACCCGCGCCGGGTCGTTCAACCCCTGCGACGTCGCCGCGGCGCTGGAAGGGTTCGAATTCGACGGCATGGGCAACGGCCCGACGCTGTATCGCGCCGAAGACCACCAGTGCTTCAAAGACGTTCTGGTCGTGCAGGGGAAAGAGAACCCCACCTCGGAATTCGACCTTCTCGAGGTCGTCGAGGTCACGCCGGTCGATCAGGTCACCTACGCGCCGGATCACCCGATGTTCTCGGGTGGCAGCCTCGGGTCGTGCAACCCGGGCGCGTAACCGCCTGAAACCTCAACAGTGCCGCAGGGCGGGGACACCCCCGCCCTGCCATGCAAGTCGCCGCCGCGGCTTCTGTCGGCGTGCGCATCCTTTCCAGAAAATGGGTCGGGACAATGGACGCAGTCATTCTTCAGGTGCTGAACGGGCTCGACAAGGGCTCGGCCTACGCGCTGATCGCGCTCGGGCTCACGCTGATCTTCGGCACGCTCGGTGTCGTCAACTTCGCCCACGGGGCAATCTTCATGCTTGGCGCGTTCTGCGCCGTCACGCTGCAGCGCATCCTGTCGCTGAGCTATACCGTGATCGACGAAACCCAGACCGACTTTCTCGGCAACCCGCTGAAGGTCGANGTGCCGTATGTCGAATCGTGGTTCGGGCCCGAGACGGGGCAGTCGATCATTGACTGGTCGGTGCCGCTGTCGATCCTGTTCGCGATCCCGGTCATGCTGATGATCGGCTACGCGCTGGAACGCGGGCTGATCAAGCACTTCTACAAGCGCCCGCACGCGGACCAGATCCTTGTGACCTTCGGCCTTGCCATCGTGTTGCAGGAACTGATCAAGTATTTCTTCGGCGCCAACCCGATCCCGACCCCCGCGCCCGACGTGTTCCGCGGATCGTTCGACTTCGGCCAGCTGATCGGCTTCCAGGCCAATGCTATCATCTATCCCTACTGGCGGATGATCTACTTTGTCTTCGCGCTGATCCTGATCGCCGGTGTCTTCGGGTTCCTGCAGTTCACCACCTTCGGCATGGTCGTCCGCGCCGGCATGGCGGACCGCGAGACGGTGGGCCTGCTGGGCATCAACATCGACCGCAAGTTCACCATCATGTTCGGCATCGCAGCCGCCGTCGCCGGTCTGGCGGGCGTGATGTACACGCCGATCAACTCTCCGAACTACCACATGGGGATGGACTTCCTTGTCCTCAGCTTCGTCGTGGTGGTCGTCGGCGGCATGGGCAGCCTTCCGGGCGCCGTGCTGGCGGGCTTCATGCTGGGCATTCTCGAGGCCTTCGCTTCGATGAACTGGATCAAGGACATCATCCCCGGCATCGACCAGATCATCATCTACCTGATTGCCATCGTCATCCTGCTGACCCGGCCGCGTGGCCTGATGGGTCGGCGCGGCGTGATGGAGGAGTAAAGACCAATGTTCGGCCTTTCCAAAAAAGACACTTCGTTCCTGCTGATCGTCGTCGCGCTGACGCTGCTGACCCCGATCTTCCTGCAACCCTTCCCGGAAGGCTCGGCGCTGGCCACCTTCAACGCGGGATACCCGGACCTGATGCAGCGGTTCGCGATCTTCGGCATCTTCGCCATCGGCTTCAACATCCTGTTCGGTCTGACCGGCTACCTGTCCTTCGGCCACGCCGCCTTCCTGGGTGTCGGATCGTACTCGGTGGTCTGGATGTACAAGCTGCTGGGCTACAACATCCTGCCGGGACTGGCGCTTGCCGTGATCACCTCGGGGATCTTCGCACTGGCGATCGGCTACATCTCGCTGCGCCGCACGGGCATCTACTTCTCGATCCTGACGCTGGCCTTCGCGCAGATGTCGTTCAACCTTGCCTACTCGGTGCTGACCCCGCTGACCAACGGCGAGACCGGCCTGCAGGTCTATAGCAACGACCCGCAGATCCTGATGGGCGAGGGCGCGCCGAACTCGCCGCACCTGTTCGGGCTGGTGATGCGCGACAGCGTGCAGGTCGACGTGGGCGGATGGCTGTTCACCTTCAACATCGGCTACTACTTCTGCGCCGTCGTCGCGATCCTTGCCTTCTACCTGTCGCTGCGGATCTTCCGGTCGCCCTTTGGCCTGATGCTGCGCGCGATCAAGTCGAACCAGACCCGGATGAACTATACCGGCCTGAACACCCGGCCCTACACGCTGGCGGCCTTCGTGATCTCGGGGATGTACGCCGGTCTGGCCGGTGGCCTGATGGCTTCGATGGACCCGCTGGCCGGTGCCGAGCGGATGCAGTGGACCGCCTCGGGCGAGGTGGTGCTGATGACCATCCTCGGCGGCGCGGGCACCCTTCTGGGTCCGGTGCTGGGCGCGGGCTTCATCAAGTACTTCGAGAACATCTTCTCGAAGATCAACGACAACATGCTGCACCAGTGGTTCGGCTGGATGCCCGACGGCATGGAGGATGCGCTGATCTGGGTGTCGCACTTCTTCGTCGGCAAATCCTGGCACCTGACCCTTGGCCTGCTGTTCATGCTGGTCGTGATCTTCCTGCCCGGCGGTCTTGTCGAGGGTGGCCAGCGGATCGCACGGTGGATGCGCAGCCGTAAGAAAGGCTCGGGCAACGACCCCGAGCATCACCCGAAACCCGCCCCGCACGTGGCCGAGTAAGAGGAGAACGGAGCAATGGGAATCCTCGAAGTCAAAGGTGTCGGCAAACGCTTCGGCGGCCTGCAGGCACTGGGTGACGTGAACCTCTCGGTCAAGGACCAGAGCGTCCACGCGATCATCGGGCCGAACGGGGCCGGCAAGTCGACGCTGCTGAACTGCCTTGTCGGGCGCCTGATCCCCGATACCGGATCGGTCATGTTCGACGGTCAGTCGGTGCTGGGCCGCAAGCCGCACGAGATCAACCAGATGGGCATCAGCCGGGTGTTCCAGACCCCCGAGATCTTCGCCGATCTCACGGTGATGGAGAACGTCCTGATCCCCTGCTTCGCCAAGCGCGACGGGGCGTTCCGGATGCACGCCTTCGAAACGGTGGCCAACGAGTCAGAGCTGAACGACACGGCTGAAACGATCCTTGCGGACGTCAACATGCTGGAAAAACGGCACATGCTGGCCTCGTCCCTGTCGCGCGGCGACAAGCGGCGGCTGGAAATGGCGATGTGCCTTGTCCAGCGCCCCCGGCTTCTGCTGCTGGACGAACCCACCGCCGGCATGGCGCGGGCCGACACCAACAACACGATCGACCTGCTGAAAGAGATCCACGAGAAGCGCGACATCACGATGGCGATCATCGAGCACGACATGCACGTCGTCTTCTCGCTTGCAGACCGGATCACCGTTCTGGCCCAGGGCACGCCGCTGGTCGAGGACACGCCGGAAAACATCAAGGGCCATCCGAAGGTCCGCGAAGCCTACCTCGGGGAGAGCCACTGATGACCCTGACCGAAGATCAGCTGTCGACGCGGGAACCGAAGGATTTCTCGTCCCATTCCAACAAGGCCGCGACCGCGCCCGCGTTCTTCTCGGCCTATGACCTGCACGCCTATTACGGCGAAAGCTACATCGTGCAGGGCGTCAGCTTTAACATCCACGAGGGCGAGATCCTTGCCCTGCTGGGCCGCAACGGGGCTGGCAAGACCTCGACCCTGCGGGCGCTGGCGCGGCTGGACGATCCGCAGGTGACCCATGGCGAGATCTGGCTGGACCACCAGCCGTTGCACAAGATGTCCAGCTATCAGGCGGCGTCGTACGGGCTGCAGCTTGTGCCCGAGGACCGGCGCATCATCCCCGGCCTGACGGTCGAGGAAAACCTGCAGCTGGCGCAGATCGCGCCGCCGGTGGGCTGGTCGATCGACCGTCTGTACGACCTGTTCCCGCGCCTTGGCGAACGCCGCAAGCAGGAAGGCGTGACGCTGTCGGGTGGCGAACAGCAGATGCTGGCCATCGCCCGCGCTTTGGCCCGGGACATCAAGGTGTTGCTGCTGGACGAACCCTATGAAGGTCTTGCGCCGGTTATCGTGGACGAGATCGAGAAAACGCTTAACATCATTAAGCAGCAGGGTATCACGACTGTGATCGTCGAACAGAATGCCGTTCGGGCGCTGATGCTTGCTGACCGGGCGGTTATCCTTGATACCGGAACGGTTGTGTTTGACGGCACCGCGAAGGAGGTTCTCGACAACGCAGAGCTTCGGGCAGAGTATCTGGCTATCTGACGCCGGTGCCCCGACGGGGCTGCCCTGCACAGCACAGCGCCTTGCCCGCCGACGCGGGCGGCGCCTTACGGGATGGAGGAATAGCGATGCTGGATAATCCGGAAAACATCTATAAGCCGAGCGCGGAGTTCATCCAAAACGCGCACATCGGCCCCGACAAGTACAAGGAAATGTACACCGTTTCGGTCGAAGACGCTGAAACGTTCTGGGGCGAACACGGCAAGCGGCTGGACTGGATCGAGCCCTATACCAAGGTCAAGAACACCTGCTTCGACTTCGGCAAGGTGTCGATCAAGTGGTTCGAGGACGGCGTTCTGAACGTGGCCGCAAACTGCGTTGACCGCCACCTTGCGACGCGCGGCGACCAGACCGCGATCATCTTCGAGCCGGACGACCCCAACGCCGAAGCGCAGCACATCACCTACAAGGAACTGCACGAGAAGGTCTGCCGCATGGCGAACGTCCTTCTGTCGCAGGGCGTGATGCGTGGCGACCGCGTGGTGATCTACCTGCCGATGATCCCGGAAGCCGCCTATGCGATGCTGGCCTGCGCCCGGATCGGCGCGGTGCATTCCATCGTGTTCGCCGGGTTCTCGCCTGACGCGCTGGCGAACCGGATCAACGACTGTGGCGCCAAACTGGTGATCACCGCCGACACCGCCCCGCGCGGCGGCCGTGTCACCGCGCTGAAATCCAACACCGACGCGGCGCTGCTGCACTGCTCGGACAAGGTGCGCTGCCTTGTGGTGAAGCACACCGGCGACCAGACGACCTGGATCGACGGCCGCGATGTGGACGTGAAGGCGCTGATGGAAACCGCCGCGCCCGATTGCCCGCCACGCCCGATGGGCGCCGAGGATCCGCTGTTCATCCTGTACACCTCGGGGTCGACGGGCAAACCGAAGGGCGTCGTGCACACCTCGGGCGGCTATCTCGTCTATGCGGCGATGACGCAGGAATACACCTTCGACTATCACGACGGCGACGTGTTCTGGTGCTCGGCGGACGTGGGTTGGGTCACCGGCCACAGCTACATCGTCTATGGGCCGCTTGCGAATGGCGCGACCACGCTGATGTTCGAGGGCGTGCCGACCTACCCGGATGCGGGCCGGTTCTGGGCCGTGTGCGAGAAGCACAAGGTCAACCAGTTCTACACCGCCCCCACCGCGATCCGCGCCCTGATGGGGCAGGGGCCCGAGTGGGTCGAAAAGTACGACCTGTCGTCGCTGAAACTGCTGGGCACCGTCGGCGAGCCGATCAACCCGGAAGCCTGGAACTGGTACAACGAACTGGTCGGCAAGGGGAAACTGCCCATCGTCGATACGTGGTGGCAGACCGAGACCGGCGGCCACATGATCACGCCGATCCCCGGCGCGGTTCCGGCCAAGCCCGGTTCGGCCACGCTGCCGTTCTTCGGCGTGAAGCCCGTGATCCTTGATGCCGAGAAGGGCACCGAGATCGAAGGCAACCCGGCGGAGGGNGTGCTTGCCATCGCCGACAGCTGGCCCGGTCAGATGCGCACCGTCTGGGGCGATCACGAACGGTTCGAGGCGACGTATTTCCAGCAATACNAGGGCTATTACTTCTCGGGCGACGGCTGTCGTCGGGACGAAGATGGTTACTTCTGGATCACCGGCCGCGTCGACGACGTGATCAACGTCTCGGGTCACCGGATGGGCACCGCCGAGGTCGAAAGCGCGCTGGTGGCGCATGCCGACGTGGCCGAAGCCGCGGTGGTGGGCTTCCCGCACGACATCAAGGGGCAGGGCATCTACTGCTACGTGACCCTGATGAACGGGATCGAGCCGACGGACGAGCTGAAGAAGGACCTTGAGAAATGGGTCCGGACCGAGATCGGCCCGATTGCAAAGCCCGATCACATCCAGTGGGCCCCCGGCCTGCCGAAAACCCGGTCCGGCAAGATCATGCGCCGCATCCTGCGCAAGATCGCCGAAAACGACTATGGCGCGCTGGGCGATACCTCCACGCTCGCGGATCCCTCGGTGGTGGACGACCTCATCGAGAACCGCATGAACAAGTAGCGGCAGTCACGGTCATGACCGGAAAAGCGCGCCCCTCCCGGCGCGCTTTTTCTGTTCAGGAGATCAGCCCGAGGACGAGATAGAAGATCAGCGCCGGACCCAGCGCGAGGCCCATCGGGAAATCCTGAATTTCGAAAGACTTCCAATCGGTTGCCCGCTGTAACGCGGGGATCTTCCGGGCGCCCCGGTGCGTGACATAGGCCGCCAGCAGGACCGCGCCGAACAGAAAGGCGAAGGTGCGGGCATCCGCCAGTGGAATGAACGGGGCCATCGCGGCGGCGAACTTGGCGTCGCCCGCGCCGATCATGCGGATCATGTTCATCAGGAAGCCCACCACCAGCACGACGACCAGTTGCAGCAGACGCCACGGGTATTCGGCCAGCGGAACCGCCACCAGCCCCACGACAAGGAACACAAGCGTCAGCGCATAGACCGCCTTGTTCGGGATCTTCATGAACTTCACGTCGTTCCAAGCCACCCAGATGCCGATCGGCACCGCGAAGGGCAGGAACCAGAGAGCTTGGCTTGCGGGCAGGGTCAGCATCGCGAGGTCCGTGCGGCTGACGGGGCCCGCAGGCCCCGCCGGATCAGTTGGTGACGTTCGCTTCCAGCGCGCGCAACGAGCGCACGGCGGCCTCGAAGTGCTGCGGGTGGGTGTCGATCGCCTCGCGCAGCAGACCTTTGCCGATCTCGATGTCGCCCTGCTTGATCGCCGACAGCGCCAGCGTGTGCAGAAGCTGCGCGCGCTCGATCTGGGACATCGGGACGACGGGCAGTTCGTAATCGCGCTGGGCGCCACGGGCGAGTGCAAGGTTGTTCTTCGCGGTGAACAGGCTGTCGTCGTAGGTGATCGCCTCGCCGAACAGGCGCTCGGCCTCGGAGTATTCGCCACGCGAAAGCTTGGAATAACCCCAGTTGTTCAGCACGCTGCCGGGCTTGGTCGTCAGGCCGACCGCGATCTCGTAGAACGCGTCAGCATCCTTCCATTCTTGGTTGGAGTCGGCGATCATCGCCTCAAGCTTGTAGCGTTTGAAGGTCTCGTAGGTCGGCGGGATCTTGTCCAGCTCGGCCTCTGCCGTGTCCCATTCGCTGGTGCGGATCAGGGCGTCGGCGTATTCGACGCGGTCGGCATTGGTGACCTCGGCATGTTCGACGACGGCCTTCCATGCCACCGCGCCCTCGGTGTTCCGCTTGGCGCGGACCAGCGACAGCGCGTGTCCGCGCAGCAGGTCGATCCGGTCCGGATGTTCGGCCAGCGAACGCCTGAAATAGTTCACCGCCTCGTTCGGGTCCGCGACCGTCAGCATGATGTCGTTGAGATTGCTCTCGTCGATTACATTCACGGTGTCGAACGCCCGTTCGACATCCGCATCGCCCGCCTTGTCGCCACAGGCCGACAACAGCACGGCGCTGCCGAGGCAGACCACCCCAACCAACTTGCGCATCTTTGGCGTCCTTTTACTGCTCGTTTTCCGCCTCTGGAGTGGAGAGAAGCAGGTATTCACCGCCTCCCCGCCGGACCAGGGCGAATTGGGTATTGTTTTCTTGATCGTAGTCCGGATTGTCCATTTTTGCGAGTGCTAAGCGCAAATTGTCCCGAATAGCGGCGCTTTCGCCGTTATCCAGCGCGAATGCGGTATGAAAGACACGCTCGGCCTCGGGAATCTGGTTCAGTTCCATCAGCACCACGCCAAGGTTGTTCCATGCGGGGACGAAGGTCTGATCCTCTTCGACCGCCCGGCGCAGGATCTGCTCGGCCTGATTCAGGCGCCCCAGCCGCAGGTTGGCAGAGCCGATCGCCGACAGGACGTCGACGTTCAGGCCCTGATCGGCGGCGGCGCGGTAATAGGCGCGCAGGGCCAGTTCGTATTCGCCCGACGCCATCAGGCGGTGCCCCACCAGCAAGCCGTCGACGTCCTCGCCGCTGCCGTCCACGGACGGCGCGTACAATCCGTCCCCGTCTCCGGGTGCGCGAAGACCGCCCGGTGAACAGGCGGTCAGCGCGAAGATGACCAGGATAATCCCCGGCCAGCGATATGACATTGCAGTGCCCTGCCTAGTAACCTGTCTGCGTCGCCGTCAGCGTCAGGTAGATGCCGTAGACCGAGGGGCCCACGAGGATCACCAGAAGCGGCGGAACCGTAAGCATCATTGTGGCAAGGGTCATCTTGGTGGGCAAGGTGTTGGCTTTCTCTTCGGCGCGCATCACGCGTTTGTCACGCATCTCGGCCGAGAAGACCCGCAGCGCCTCGGCGATCGAGGTACCGAAGCTGGCGGATTGGATCAGCACGGTCACGAAGCTGGCCACGTCGGACACGCCGCAGCGTTCCGACATATCGCGCAGGACCGAAATGCGGTCCTTACCGGCTTTCATCTCTTGGCTGACGGTGTCGAACTCGTCCGCCAGCGCCGGATAGCCTGCACGGATCTCACGCGCCACGCGCAGGATCGCCTGATCAAGCGACTGGCCCGCTTCGACGCAGACCAGCATCATGTCCAGCGAATCCGGGAAGCCGTTGATGATCTCTTCCTCGCGGGCCGCCACGCGGCGGGTGACCCAGTACTTCGGGGCCATATAGCCCGCGGCGCCGGGGATCAGGATCGACAGGATGATCTGCTGCGTCGTCGGGTCCTGCGTCATCTGCAGCAGCAGGGCGTAGGCCGTACCAAGCACAAGGCCGCCAGCGCCAAGGGCGAACTGGGCAAAGTGGTACATCCGCACCGCGTTCTTCTGCCGGTAACCGGCGCGAAGCAGCTTCAGCTGGATGGCCGAGTATTCCTCGGCGTCCTTCGGTTCGAGGAAGTCGGAGTATTTCTCCAGCTTGTCCTTCTTGGTCTGCGCGCGAAGCTGTGCCTCGGGGCGCGCATTCGGCGTCTGCGCCTGTTCCTTCAGCCGGTCCAGCGGGTCCTTCTGTTTCCGCAGAAAGACGGGCAGGGCGATCAGGATCAGCAGGATGCCAAGGAAGCCAGCGGCCAGAAGCGGGCCGAGAGGGCCGAATGTTTCGGTGAGAAAGCTCATTGCCGTTGCTCCTCAGACCTTGATGTTGACCAGCATCTTCATGACGAAGACGTTGGCGATCAGGAAGCCCGCGACCACAAGACAGGCGGGAATGAACACCGGGGTCCCCATCACCTGATCATAGTAGTTCGGCTGCGCGACGTTGATGCCGACCAGCGCCAGCAGCGGGAAGCCCGACAGGAACTTGCCCGACCATTTCGCTTCGGCGGTGATGGCGGTCACCCGGCGGAACAGCTTGAACCGCGAGCGGATCACCTTCGCCAGACCTTCGAGGATCTCGGCAAGGTTACCGCCCGAGGTCTGCTGGATCGTCACCGCGACCGCGAGGAAGCGAAGGTCCTGCATGTCCAGCCGTTCGGCCATCGCCTTCAGCGCCTCGCCCACGTCCCGGCCATAGGCGGATTCGTCGGCGATCATGCCCATCTCGGTGCCAAGCGGGTCGGGGACCTCTTTGGCGACGATGTTCAGGGCCGAGCTGAACGGGTGGCCGACGCGCAGGCTGCGGACCATCAGTTCCACCGCGTCGGGAAGCTGTTCTTCCAGCAGCTTCATGCGCTTGGTGGCCTTGTTGTTGATCCAGACATAGACCGCGCCGATGCCCATCAGCACCGACACGCCAAGGCGGATCTGGATCGAGGCGCCGGTGCCGATGGTCAGGCCGACGAAGGCCACCGCCGACAGCAGAAACATCACCATAACCAGCTGCACCGGGGTGAAGGCGATGTTCGCCTTTTGCGCCTTTTCGGCAAGGATCGCGTACAGCGGGATCGTCCGAGACTTCAGGTGCTGCGACATCTCCTTGCGGAGCTGTTCCAGCACCTGTTCGCGGCCGACGCCTTTTTCCAGCATTTCCATCCGGCGGTTCAGCCGGCTGTTCAGGCTGATCGATTTGCCGAAGACGGTCAGGTAGATGCCTTCGACAAGAACCAGCACGGCCACGAAGATCAGGCCGTAGATGATCAGTTCTATGGGGACGCCCATGAATTACAGTCCTACAGAAGGTTCGAAGATCTGCGGCGGCAGGTCGTAGCCCCACTGCCGGAAACGCTCCGAGTAGTGCGACCGCACGCCGGTCGCTGTGAATTGCCCGATGATCTTCCCGTTCGGTTCCAGGCCAAGGCGCTGGTACCGGAAGATCTCTTGCATCGAGATGACTTCCCCTTCCATCCCGGTGATCTCTGTAATCGAGACCATCCGGCGCGAGCCGTCCTGCAGACGGCTTGCCTGCACGATCAAGTTGACGGCCGATGCGATCTGAGAGCGCACTGCCTTCAGCGGCATCTCGATCCCGGCCATCGCGATCATGTTTTCAAGACGCGAAACACCGTCGCGGGCGCTGTTCGCGTGGATCGTGGTCATCGACCCGTCGTGGCCGGTGTTCATGGCCTGAAGCATGTCGATGACTTCCTCGCCACGCGTTTCGCCGACGATGATCCGGTCTGGACGCATCCGCAGGGCGTTGCGCAAACAGTCGCGCTGGGTGACGGCGCCCTTGCCTTCGACGTTGGCGGGGCGGCTTTCCATCCGGCCGACGTGGGTCTGTTGCAGCTGAAGTTCCGCGGTGTCCTCGATCGTCAGGATCCGCTCGCTGTCGTCGATGAAGGACGACAGGGCGTTCAGCGTGGTCGTTTTACCGGAACCCGTACCGCCCGAGACGATGACGTTCAGACGGCAGGCAACCGCCGCCTCAAGGTACATCGCCATGTCCTCGGAAAAGGCGCCGAAGCCCACCAGATCGCGGATGCCCAGCTTGTCCTTCTTGAACTTACGAATGGACACCAGCGACCCGTCGACCGCGATCGGCGGAACCATCGCGTTGAAACGCGAGCCGTCGGACAGACGGGCGTCAACATACGGGTTCGATTCATCGACGCGGCGACCCACGGCGGACACGATCTTGTCGATGATCCGCAGCAGGTGGCGTTCGTCCTTGAAGGTGATGTCGGTCAGCTGCAGCTTGCCCGCGCGTTCCACGAAGATCTGCTGCGGCCCGTTGACCAGAATATCGTTGACGCTGTCGTCCTGCAGCAGCGCCTCTAGCGGGCCAAGGCCCGTCACCTCGTTGTAGAGGTCCTTGATCAGCGTCGTGCGCTCGTCCTTGTTCAGAACGATCGACAGTTCTTCCAGCGCCTCGGCAGAGATCGCGGCGATCTCTTGGCGCAGGTCCGCCTCGGACGCGTGTTCCAGCGCGGCAAGGTTCAGGTTGTCGAGCAGGCGCTTGTGCAGCTCGACCTTGATCTCGCCGATCCGCTCTTTGCGCTTGCGCTCTTTGTCGGCAGGAGACGGCGCGGCGGGGGCTTGCCGCGCGGCCTGCTTGGGGTTCGGAGCCGCCGCTTTCGGGGCAGCTTTCGGAGGCGCCTTCGCCGGCGCGGCTGCTGCCGCCTCGGCGGTGGCTTCGGCCTTTACGGGCTTGGCAGTCTCGGTCGTTTTCTTGCTGTACCGGGCAAACACGTGGCAGCTCTCCCGAAAGGGTTCTGGTTACTCGGCCTCTAGTGCGGCCTGTTCGATATTGTGCTGGTGGATCGACCCGGCGAGCTTCGCGATCTCTTTGCGCAGCGGGTTCTTCGCGGCGCTCGCGGCAAGCGGGGTGCCGTGGTCGCAGGACTGCATCACCTGCTTGCCGCCGTCGGGCATCAGGATCTCGATGTCGATGTCCAGGCTTTCGGCCATCCGCTTGACCCGGCTCTTGCCGGTCAGGTCGGTGAACTTCGGGGACCGGTTCAGGATATAGCGCAGCTTCTGGTGCGGCAGATCCTCGGACTTCAGCGCCCGCAGCATCCGCAAGGCGTTCTGCGCCGACCGCATGTCCAGTTCCAGCGCGGTCAGGTAGACGTGGCTTTCGTTCAGCACCGTCTCTGTCCAGTTCACCACGGTCGTCGGCATGTCGATCACGACGTAATCGAAGTTCGCCGTCGCCACCTCCAGCAACCGCTCGATGTCCTCGGGGCCGATGAAATCAAGCGGCAGGATATCGGCGGGGGCCGTCAGGACGTGCATCTTGTCCTGATACGACGCAAGCGCGTGGACGAAGGCCTCGCTGTCCATCGACGCGGTGTCGGACAAAAGCTCGTACACCGCTTCGCGGCGCGGCAGGTCGAGGTAGGTCGAGACCGACCCGAACTGCAGGTCCAGATCCAGCATCGCGACACGGGGCGGCTTCTTGTCGTCGACGTTCGCCAATTCCCACGCAAGGTTGGTCGCCACGGTGGTCGCGCCGACACCGCCGGCAAGCCCGTGGACCGTCACGATAACGCCGTTGCGGTCGTGTTTGCTGGGGTGCGCCGTGTTCAGGTTCGCGATCTCGCCGCCGGTCGGTTCCGGCTTGCGCAACCGTTCGATGGCGTCGTGCAGCGTCCCCTCTGGCAGCGGATAGGGGCAAAATTCTCGCGCCCCTAGTCGCAGCAGCTGGTGCAGCGCGATGGGGCTGACGTTCTCGGCGATCAATATCACCTTCAGCCCGTTCGCGTTCGCGGTCTCGATCAGGTCGGCGATACCGGCAAGGTTGGTCTCGTCCTGGTCGTCGATCGCAATCGCAACGAATTCCATAAATTTAGCGTCTGGCTGGGTAAAAAACACCCGCGCGTCGTCGAATGACAGGTCACCCCAGGCTTCGCCCAGTTCGGTTTCCATGTCCTCGATGAGAAGATCGAACTTCTGCACGTCACGCGCGACGGTGCACGCGAGGATCGGCTCCGGATCGCTCTGCAAGGCCGCGTTTGAACTCATCGTCAAAATCCCTTCTGCCCGATGCGACCGGATAGGCGCACGTTCCTGCACCCCGGCTGCACCGGAATTCGGCCCCCCTCGGGCCGAAAGCACTGCTCCGATGGTGTTAATCTGCTGAGAAATGTGGGCGAGATTGCGGCCAAAAAATCATCATTATTCGGTCTTTTGGAACGGACCCGGCCAGACCGGCGGATTGTTCCTGACCTGATGAAACAGGCTGGCGCGGATGGAAGGCGGGCCGCCCTTTTACAAAGGCGGCCCGAGTTCGCTGTCCCTTGCGGCCGTTTTCGGCCCTTGTTGCGCCGTTGTCGGCGATGGCCCCCGCGCCGTCCTGGCGGCGCAACCCTTCGGAAGGGTGGGGAAAAGTCTGTTCGACCGGGTCTTAGAAGTCCGCTTCCACAGAGCCGCCGGTCGGGATCTCTGTCGCGCTTTCGACGTATTCGCGGAAGATGACCTCGGCGTATTTTCCGTTCAGCACCAGCGGATGGTTCTTGACGAAGCCGGTCACTTCGGTCACCGCGCGGCGGTTCCGCATCTCGGGATGCTCGGTGTAGATGATCGGCTGCGTCTCGCCGAAGGACACCATCGCCTCCAGACGCGAACGGCTGATTCCGCGGCTCACAAGATAGTTGACCACCGCGTTGGCGCGGCGCAGGCCAAGCGACTTGTTGTAGGCCTGCGAACCGACAAGGTCGGTGTGGCCGTAGACGCGGAAGCGAACCTCGGGGAACTGCGCGATCCAGCGAGCCTGTGCGTCCAGCGCAAGCCGGGCGGCATTGTCGATCTGCGCCGAGTTGAAGGCGAACTCGACGACGGTCGGGACCTCGCGGTTGAACCGGGCATTCAGGTTCATGACGTAGGACAGGTCACCGTTCTGGATGCCGACGTTGTTCATCGTCGGGTTGCCGAAGCCGCCTTCGTCGATCTCGGCACCGGCCTCGTTGTACCAGCTGGAAAAGACCTTGCGGTCACCGCACGCGCCAAGGGCCAAAAGGCTGGTCGCGGCGAGAAGGATCTTGGTGCGGGTGCGTGCCATTCGTCCTTACTCCATCACATAGCCGTAGGATCCGTCGAAGTCCTGCTGCGAGACTTCTCCGGCCGGTCCGGGCGTGGGGCCATTGGGGTTGCCGACGGTCTTGCCGAACAGAAACAGTTCGGATTCGGTCGGCGGGCGGATGCGGTCGGTCGGAAGCGCCAAGGCGTCGCCGCGCGTCGGGGTCACAAGGTGCGGGGTGATGATGATCACCAGTTCGCTCTGCGACCGCTGGTAGCTGGCCGAGCGGAACAGCGAGCCCAGCACGGGCACATCACCCAGCCACGGCACCTGACTGTTCAGGTCCTCGAAGTCGTCTTGCAGCAGGCCGGCGATGGCGAAGCTTTCCCCGTCGCGCATCTCGACCACGGTCGAGGTTTCGCGGCGCCGGAAGGCGTTCACCGAGATGCCCGACTGTTCCACCGTGATCGACGGGTCGATGCCCGAGACGGCGGCGTTGAGCTGCAGGTTGATGCGGTCCTTGTCCACCACGCGCGGGGTGAACTGAAGCTCGATGCCGAAGGGCTTGTACTCGATGGTGACCGAGCCGTCGTTGTCGACGACCGGGATCGGGTATTCGCCACCGGCGAGGAAGCTGGCTTCTTGCCCGGACAGGGCGGTCAGGTTCGGTTCCGCAAGCGTGCGGACGACGCCCTTGCTTTCCAGAGCTTCCAGAAGGATGCCGAATTCGAACGACCCGGCCGAGAACCCCAGCGCGAGCGCGCCGTTGGTGCCGGCCGTGACTTCGATCGGGTTGCCTAGGCCGTTGTCGCCGTCCAGCCATGTGCCGGTTTCACTGGCGACGCCGAAGTCGGTGCCGCCGTTGATCGCCAGCGAGGACGACAGGCTTTTCGAAACCGACCGTTCCATTTCGGCGAAGCGGACCTTCAGCATCACCTGGTGGGTGCCGCCGACGACCATAAGGTTCGACACGCGATCCGGGGCGTAGCGGTTGGCAAGGTCCAGCGCGCGGTCGAGCTTTTCGATGCTGGACACCACGCCCGACAGGACGATGCCGTCGTTCGCGGTGCGCACCTCGATCTGCTCGCCGGGCAGGATCTGCTGCAGGCGCTCCTTGAACTCGGCGACGTCGGGCGCGACCTGCACCTCGACGTTGGCGATCAGGTCGCCTTCGACACCCAGCAGGGTCAGCGTGGTGCGCCCCGGTGCCTTGCCGAGCACATAGATCGTGCGGTCGGAGAGTGTGGAGATATCCGCGATGGAGGGGTTCGCGATCGAAAGTTCCGCGAAGGGAACGTCGCTTTCCACCACCACGGCCCTGTTCATCGGAACGTTGAGACTGCCAGAGGCAGCCCCTCGCAGCACACGAAGATTCTGTGCCGATGCTTCCGGGACGGATGTGCTCAGGACGGACAGCCCCAACAGGGCCATCCCAAGGTATTTCGCAATGTGCATGTGACCTGCCTCTATGATCACTCAAGTCCCGGTCGTTGCGCCGGATTAAGGGAAAGGTGCAGGAAATTTAGAATTTAATCAATAATCAAGTATTTGGAGAGCAAATCTTATGTGGATATATCGCAACAGAATCGCTTAATTTGTACATATCCAACGCAACGGGCCCCGCATATTGCGGGGCCCGTGAATGTTCGAATCGTGTTGGTATCAGTTCGTGCAGGGGATCGGCGTCTCGATGTACTGACCGCCGCGGCTGACGCGGATGGTGCAGACCTCGGGGACTTCGATGACCTCGGCCACCTCGGGCTCGGGTTCCTCTTCGATGATCTCTTCGATACCCAGCAGACGGTTCTGGTCAACCTCTACCTCGCTGTCGATGACGGTGTTGTCGGTGGCGCCAAGCAGGGACAGCGACAGGCGGCCCGAGCTTTGCGCCTGTGCCAGCGCGGCAACCTCGACCGGCGATGCCTCGACCGTGACGGTGCGTGCGATGGTCGGCGCGGCGCGTTCGCCGTCGGCGGTCTGGTCCACGGCAACAAGGGTCACGCCGGACATGATCAGCTTGGTCACGTCGCGGTCGCCGCCACCAGCGCGGCCCGGCAGGCGGCCCGTCCAGTAAACATCGACCCGGTCGCCCGGACGCAGGAAGCCGGACACGCCGGATGCGACGTCGACCTTGATGGCGAAGGCGCGCATGCCCTTGGTCAGCCGGGTGCTGACGCCCGCGTCCTGCCCGGGCTCGGTGATCTTCACCACCATCAGCGGTTCGTCTTTTTCAATGGTGCGCAGCGCGACCCGGAATACCTCGGGGCCCTTGCTGAACACGGCGTCGACCGAGGGGAACGCCCCCTCGGGGATCGACGAGGCCGGCCATCTGATCACGCGGATGTCGTCGGCCTGAATCGGCTCGCCGTATTTCAGCTGCTTGTTCGCGACGACCACGTCGACCGTGGGCACGATCTGATCGCGCGCGACGCGTTCGCTTTCCAGGTAATCCTTGGCCATGTACACGGCAAAGCTCGCAAGTCCGAGACCCGCGATCAGTACCAGTCCGAAAATCGCTCTCATTCCGGTCCCTTTCCCAAAAGGCACTTGCACACCGCGCGACGGCGCGGCGGACGTAACTTTCCCCTATCCGACAAAGGTTGCTTTCTGATTGCGGCGAAAGCGTGCAGGGGCCACGGCGAAGCTGTGATTTCGCCACGCTCCGGTAACAGTCGCGCGATCCTGGACGTAATGGACCGCGCGGTTCCGGTCGGGGGGCAGAGGGGTCGGCGGGATGCGGCGCCAACCCGGTCGATCCGGNNTGCCGGATCAGTAGGTCGTCTTGATGCCTTGCGACGACAGGTGCGACCCGATGGTCTGGCCATAGTCGTCGGTCGCGCCGCCGACGGTGGTCAGGACCGCGATGCCAAGGCCGACGATGGCGGCGGTCAGCACGACCCAGTCAACGGTCACGGCACCGGCCTCTTCCCGGTCGAACCGGCGGATCAAGCTTAGGATCTTCATAATGTCATGCTCCGAATTCTGCTCAATATTGTGCTCCGCCCTTCTGATCGGGCGGCTGGTCGCGAGCATGGCGCGCCAAATACGGCGGGAATTGGGCAATTCGGGAACAATGCCGACCTGCCGGGCCAGACTTGTGTTCCGGCGGCAACAATTCAGGTCAGCAAGAAGAAGGCCGCGCCCCCGGTGGGACGCGGCCTTTTCGGTAATCGCTGAGACGATCAGTAGGTCGTCTTGATGCCCTGCGAGGACAGGTGCGAGCCGATGGTCTGGCCGTAGTCGTCGGTGGCGCCACCAACGGTGGTCAGGACGGCGATGCCGAGGCCAACGATGGCAGCGGTCAGCACGACCCAGTCGACGGTCACGGCGCCATCTTCGTCGGCGCGGAAGCGATTGATCAGGTTGAACAGTTTCATGGTTTTCTCTCTCTCCAAAGAAGCTAAGACGCTTGTCTCGATTACCGCCACAAGCGTCGGGAAAATTCTTAACCCGTTGCCCGTCTTGGCATGGTGTCATTACACTTTTGGATTTGGGCGACACTGTGTCTGGCGTCGTACATTTTCGGCCCGCCCACATGGAATTTTAAGGGAAGCCGGAACCGGCATTATTCCGCCCGTATCTCCATCAAACGCGGTGCCGTTGGGGCGCGGAATGTCAATTTTGACACATCGGCGGTTCAATCCCTGTGTTCCGGGGTGAAGAACTGGCCTTGCATCATGGCTTTTGCAATGCAGAAGCAGGGCAGTTACGGGGCAGGGCGCACCCGCATGATGAAAATCATTCCGATACTGGCAATTGCCGGCGCCGCGGCGCTGTTGCCTGCCGGTGTGTTCGCCCAAGACCCGCCCGCTTTCCGGGATTTCACCTTCAAGCGGGTCAAGCCGCCCTCTGGCGCGGGGCCCCGCATCAATATCCAGATCGAACCGCAGCCCGATCTGCCCAAGGCGCCCGACCCGGAGCCCGAGGCCGAAGTGGCCGCGCCGCCGGTCAGCGGGGCCTTCGCGTGGTACTGGGAGAAGGTCCGGCCAGAGCTGGAAGCCGCCGGACCCGGTCGGCTTGAAACCGCGCTGAACGAGCTGGTGAACGGCCCCGGCGTTCCCACGCCACGGCTGGCGTCGATGCAGAAGATCGCCGACCTTTATGGCCGCGAGATCCTTGCCGCCACCATCGGCACCAAGGTGTCGCCGGCTTTGGTGCTGGCGGTGATCGGCATCGAAAGCTCGGGCCGGGTGGATGCGATCAGCGGCAAGGGCGCCACCGGGCTGATGCAGCTGATGCCTGCCACGGCTGAACGGTTCGGGACCACCGACATCACCGACCCGGCGGACAACATCCGGGGCGGGGTCGCCTATCTTGACTGGCTGATGGGCGAGTTTGGCGAGGACCCGCTGCTGGTGCTGGCGGGCTATAACGCGGGCGAGGGCGCGGTGTGGAAGCACAACGGCGTCCCGCCCTATGACGAGACGCGGGCCTATGTGCCCAAGGTGCTTGCGGCATGGACGGTGGCGCGGGGCCTGTGCCAGTCGCCGCCGATGTTCGTCAGCGACCCCTGCGCGTTGCGTATCGTGGACAGGATTGCCGCCGATGAGTGAAGAAAGGCCGCTGGTGCTGGACGTGGATGGCACGTTCCTGCGCACGGACATGCTGTACGAATGTTTCTGGGGCGGCCTTGGCCGCGACCCGATCCAGACGATCAAGACCGCCGCCACGCATTTCAACGACCGTTCGGTTCTGAAACGGCGCATGGCCGAGATCGCGTCGCCGCGCACCGATCTGCTGCCGGTGAACGAAGACGTCCGCCAGCTTGCCCTGAAGGCGCAGGCCGAAGGGCGCGAGGTGGTGCTTGCCTCGGCCTCGGACAGCGCGCTGGTGCAGGCCGTCGCGCGCGAGCATGGGCTGTCGGGGCGGGTTTTCGCGTCCGAGCCAGGCCATAACCTGAAGGGCGCGGCCAAAGCCGACGCACTGGTCGAGGCCTATGGCGAAGGCGGCTTCGACTATGCCGGCAACGAGCCGGTAGACAAGGCGATCTGGGACCGCGCCCACGGTGCGGTGATCGTGGGGGACTACCCCGAGATCGCCGCCGAGCTGGAAGCGAAGGGCAAACAGGTCACCCGGATCGACGACGGCTGGACCGCGCGCGGCCTGCTCAAGGCGCTGCGGCCGCATCAGTGGGTGAAGAACATCCTGCTGATGGTGCCGATGATCGCGTCGCACTATTTCGACTGGTCGACGGTGTTCACGGTGATGATGGGGATCGTGGCCTTCTCGTTCGCGGCGTCCTCGATCTATATCGTCAACGACCTGCTCGACCTCGAAGCCGACCGGCTGCACGCGACCAAGCACAGGCGCCCCTTCGCCAGCGGGCGCGTGCCGATCCGTGTCGGCATGGCGGCGTGGGCGGTGCTGACCGCGCTTGCGGTGGGCATAGGGCTGGCGATCAGCGCGGGCTTCCTGGCGGTCGTGCTGCTGTATATGCTGCTGTCGCTGAGCTATTCGCTGAAGCTAAAGCGCCTGCGCTGGGTGGACATCGCTACGCTGGCCGGGCTGTACACCCTGCGCGTCGTCGCGGGCGCTCTGGCGGTGAATGTTTACGTGTCCGGCTATCTGCTGGTGTTCATCTTCCCGACCTTCGTCACGCTGGGTTGCGTCAAGCGGCTGACAGAGGTGACGCTGGCCGTGAACGACGAACGCCTGCCGGGGCGCGGCTATGGCCGGCCCGACCGGGGCGACCTGTTGAACGTGGCGTGGCTGGGCACCTTCGGGGCGCTGCTGACGTTCTTCCTGTACACCTTCACCGAGCAGGCGCACGACCTGTACCCGACCCGCTGGTTGCTGTGGGTGGCGATGGTGCCGCTGTTCCTGTGGCTGTGGCGCATGGTGCGGCTGGGCTATCAGGGCAAGCAGGACTACGACCCCATCGTGTTCGCGCTGCGCGACAAGCACGGGCTGGGGCTGATCTTCATCATGCTGGCGATCATGTTCTATGCCGCCGGGCTGTGGCAGGTCTGGTTCGGCTAGGCCGAGCCGCAGCCGGTCATCGGCAATGGCCCTCGGGCGCTGACGCTCAGGTCTCGGGGAACAGCCCGTCGGGCGGGTCGGCCACGATCCGGCCGCTGGTCAGGTCGACGGTGGGCACCGCCTGCATCGTGAAGGGCAGCAGGACCGGTTCGGCGATGCCGGGGCCGGTGATCTCNAGCAGGTCGGTGGCGCCGTGGTTCAGCACCGCTTTCACACGCCCCAGAAGCGCGCCGCCGGTGTCGCGCACCTCTAGCCCGATCAGGTCGGCGTGATAGTATTCGTCGTCCGGCAGGACGGGCAGGGCGTCCCGGTCGGCGTACAGGCGCACGCCCTTCAGCGTATCGGCCTGTTCCTTGGTCTCGATACCCGACACGCGGGCGGCGAAGCCCGTCTTGATGGCTTGGGTGATCGACACGGTAAAGCTGCGGTCGCCCGCCTCGGTCCACAAGGGACCATAGTCGGCGATGGCCTCGGGCTCGGCGCAGAAGCTTTTCAGGCGCACCTCGCCACGGACCCCGAACGACCCCGCAAGGGCGCCGACACAGACACGGTTATCGGTCATGGGCGCACCTTTGGCGTCACGTCATCGGGGATCGCGGTCCGGCAGCGTGGCGAACGGTCCTTCATCGGCGCACGGCGCCCGTGGCACGCCGCGACGCCGCCCGCGATGCGGGCAACGTGCGGAAGCCGGGCGTGCGACACGCCGATGAAGGTCCGGACCGCCAAGTCAGGTCGCGCGGATTACTCCGCGCTTTCCTCTGCGGGCTCTTCTGCCGGAGCGGCAGCAGCTTCGGCTGCGGCAGCAGCTTTCGCGGCTTTCTCTTCAGCGCGCTCTTCGGCTTTCTTGCCCGGCTTCGCCTTGTTCGGGTTGCTGCGGGTCTTCTTGGTCAGGACGCCGGCGGCTTCCAGCATGCGCTGGATACGGTCGGTCGGCTGCGCGCCTTTGTCCAGCCAGTGCTGCACGCGCTCCATGTCCATCTTGACGCGGTCTTCCGAGTCTTTCGCCAGAAGCGGGTTGTAGGTGCCCAGCTTTTCGATGAAGCGGCCATCGCGCGGCATGCGCGAGTCGGTCGCAACGATCGAGTAGTGGGGGCGCTTCTTGGAGCCGCCGCGGGCCAGTCGGATCTTCATTGCCATTGTTGTTCTCCTTTGAATGGCGGTCGTTTGGCGCGAGTGATGCGCCGTCAGGATTTGTGTTTCTTGTGGTGGCGGATCACTTCCTCGATCACGAAGTTCAGGAAGGNCTTCGCGAACTCGGGGTCGAGACCCGCTGATTTCGACAGCGATTCCAGCCGCGCGATCTGGATCTCTTCGCGGGCGGGGTCGCTGGGGGGCAGGTCGTGGGTGGCCTTAAGGACGCCCACTTCCTGCGTGTGCTTGAACCGTTCGGCCAGCGTATAGACAAGGATCGCGTCCAAGCGGTCGATGCTGGCGCGATGGTCGGCCAGAATTTCGGCGGCGCGGGCGGCGTCGGTGGTCATGCGGTGGCTCCGGTCAGGTCGTAACGGTAGACGTTGGTGTCGTGGCGGTCGGGGTCGGGCAGCAGGTCCTCTGCCGCCGCGTCGCGCGCGCCGCCAAGACGCAGGGCAAGGGCGATCGACCGCGCGTTGTCGCGGGCGACGTAGCTGACCAGCGTGGTCATGCCCAGCGTCTCGTGGGCGTGGGTCATCACGGCGCGGGCCGCCTCGAAGGCAAAGCCGCGGCCTTCGAACGCTGCGTCGAACAGAAAGCCCAGTTCGGGCTCCATGTCGCCGGGCTCAAAGCCGATCTGCACGAACCCGATGGCGCGGCCGCCATAGCACACCGTCCAGCAGCCGGTGCCGCGCAGGTACCATGTGCCGGTAATCTGCATGAACTCGGACCACGCGGTTTCGCGGGACATCGGACCGCCGATACCGGCGGCGCGGCCGGACCCGGCGATTTCCGCGAACAGGTCGAAGTCATCGATCTTCGGCGCACGCAGCAGCAGGCGGTCGGTACCCAGCACAGGGACCAAGGACTGCATCCGGCCCGCAAGGGCGGCGGCGGCGCCGGTCGGCGAGAATTCGTGCGGGTGCATCATGCGTAGGCCTCCATGCCGCCCTCGGCGTCGGTGCCGGAGGGGCCGGCGTGGCGACAAACAAGAAGATCAGTATGGTCGTCGGGCTGCGCGGCGGTCGGGTCGACCGTGGCGCCCATCCGCTCGGCCAAGGCGATGGACCGGGCATTGTCGGCGTCGATGTAGCTGACGCAGGTGTCCCAGCCCAGCGTGTCGAACGCATAGTCCAGCGCCGCGCGCGCGGCTTCGGCGGCATAGCCTTTGCCCTCGGCCTCGGGGGCCCAGATCGACCAGCTCATTTCGTGTTCGGGCCAGCCCTCGGGGAACCACGGGCCGATGCCGCCGACGGTCTTGCCGCTGGACCGCTCGACGATGGCGAAGATACCGCAGCCGTGGATCGCCCAGTGACCGATCAGGGATGCGAAGGCGCGCCATGCCTTGCCGCGCGGAAGTTCCGTTCCGCCGCCGACGAACGCGCCGCGGTCCGAGGTCAGGAAGTCCACGAACAGGTCGCAGTCCGACGCCTGCACCGCGCGCAGCGTCAGACGCTCGGTCTGAAGCACAGGGGTTCCGGTCAGCTCGACAGTCATGCCGCCACCTCGTCAGCGGGCAACTCGACCGGGTGGCGCCAGATCTCGACCGGCTTGCCGCTGTCGGGGTCGCCGAAGGGCTGGCCGGTGTTCTTAGCGCCAAGCCGTTCTGCCAGCCGTGCCGACCGCAGGTTGCTTGTGGCGATCAGGCTGATCGCGGTGGTCCAGCCCAAAGTCTCATACGCCCAGCGGCGCGCGGCAGAGACGGCCTCGAACGCGACGCCACGGCCTTCGGCATTGGCGAAGACCGACCACGCAAGTTCCGGCTCGGGCCAGCCCTCGGGGTAGTACGGCCCGACAATGCCCAGCGGCTCGTCGGTGTGGCGGTCGGCGACAAGGAAGCGGCCGAAGCCGCGTAGCTGCCAATGGCCGACGATCTCTGCCATCTGGCTGAACGCGGTGTTGCGGGTGAACGGGCCACCAAGGAAGGCGGTGCGCTCGGCATCGCCACGGAACGCCGCATAGGCCTCGAAATCCTGCCAGCGCGGGGCGCGGAGGACCAGACGCTGGGTTTCCAGCGTGGGGATATGCAGCGTGGTGCCGGTCATTTCTTCTTGCCGAAGCCCGACAGGCCGGGCGGCAGGGCGGACCCGGCACCGGGCATTCCGGGGAAGCCTTTGGGCAGACCGCCCGCCATGCCGCCGGGCAGGCCGCCACCGGCGCCCATCTGCTTGGCGGCGGCTTCCATCTCGGCCTCGGACGGCATTCCGGACTTGCCGAACATGCCCTTCATGGCCTGTTTCAGCATGCCGCCCTTCATCTTGCCCATCTTCTTCATCATGTCAGACATCTGCCGCTGCATTTTCAGCAGGCGGTTCAGGTCGGACACTTCCATACCGGCACCGGCGGCGATGCGCTTTTTGCGGCTGGCCTGAAGGATCTGCGGGTTGGCGCGTTCCTTCTTGGTCATCGAGTTGATCAGGGCGATCTGCTGGCGCAGTACGGAATCGTCCATTCCGGCCTCGTCCATCTGGCCCTTCATCTTCTTCATGCCGGGCATCATCGACATGATGCCTTCCATGCCGCCCATCTTCATCATCTGCTCAAGCTGCATCTTCAGGTCGTTCATGTTGAACTGACCCTTCTGGAAGCGCTTCATCATGCGNTCGGCCTGCTCGGCCTCGATGGTCTGCTGAGCCTTTTCCACCAGCGAGACGATGTCGCCCATGCCAAGGATGCGGCCCGCGATCCGCTCGGGGTGGAATTCCTCGAGCGCGTCCATCTTCTCGCCCAAGCCGACGAACTTGATCGGCTTGCCGGTGACGGCGCGCATCGACAGCGCGGCGCCGCCGCGTCCGTCGCCGTCCATCCGGGTCAGGGTGACGCCGGTGATGCCGATGTCGCGGTCGAAGGCTTCGGCCACGTTGACCGCGTCCTGACCGGTCAGACCGTCGACGACAAGGATGGTTTCGCGCGGGTTGGTGATGTCGCGGACGTCGGCGGCCTGCTGGATCAGCTCTTCGTCGATGTGCAGGCGGCCGGCGGTGTCCAGCATGTAGACGTCATAGCCGCCAAGGCTGGCTTGCGTCTTGGCACGCTTGGCGATCTGCTGCGCGGTCTCGCCCTTGACGATGGGCAGGGTGTCGACGCCGATCTGCTGGCCAAGGATCGCCAGCTGTTCCATCGCCGCCGGGCGGTTGGTGTCGAGCGACGCCATCAGCACGCGCTTGCCGTTGGTCTGGGTCAGGCGGCGGGCCAGCTTGGCGGTGGTCGTCGTCTTGCCCGAGCCCTGCAGGCCGACCATCAGGATCGGCGCGGGCGGGTTGTCGATCTTCAGTTCGCCGGGGTTCGCGTTGTCGCCCGCCAGCACGTCGATCAGGGCGTCGTGCACGATCTTGACGACCTGCTGGCCTGGCGTCACCGACTTGGTAACGGCCTGCCCGGTCGCCTTGTCCTGCACCGCCTTGACGAAATCGCGCGCCACCGGCAGCGAGACGTCGGCCTCCAGAAGCGCCACGCGCACTTCGCGCAGGGCGGTCTTGACGTCATCCTCCGACAGCGCCCCCTGCTTGGTGAGGCGGTCGAAGACGCCGGAGAGGCGGTCTGACAGGGTCTCGAACATGGGCCACGGGCCTTTGCGTCTTGTTTCGGTTGCTTCCCACGTAGGAAGCGATCCGGAATGCGCCAAGCGCCCCTGCGGGCGAAACTCGCTGGCAGGGGGCGATCTTTGCACAAGGCAAAGACCGGAAGCTTTGGCACTTCCGGAAAGTCGTGCGGTCCTTAGGGCAGCGGGGGTGCCGGAGTCAAGGCAATAGTCCGCCGCAGCAGGTCTACTGCGACAGCGGGAAGAACGCGGAGATCGCAAGCACGGCGGCGATCCCGGTCACGATGTTCATGGGCACGCCGACGCGCAGGAAGTCCGCGAAACGGTAGTTCCCCGCGCCGTAGACCAGCGTGTTGGTCTGGTAGCCGATCGGCGTCGCGAACGAGGCGCTGGCGCCCATCATCACCGTCATCACCAGCGCGCGCGGGTCATAGCCAAGCTGCCCCGCCAGCGCGATGACCACAGGGGTCAGCACCACCGCGACCGCGTTGTTCGTCACCGTCTCGGTCATCACCGACGCGGTGGCATAGACCACGGCCAGCACCAGCCACGGCGGCATGGTTTCCAGCAGCGGGGCGATGGCGCCCACAACCAGCTCGACCGCGCCGGTCAGTTCCAGTCCCTTGCCGACGATCAGCATCGCGAAGATCAGCACAAGGATGCCGGCGTCGATGGAATCCCACGCCTCGTCGTTGTCGATGCACCGCAGCACCAGCAAGGCGGCAACCGCAAGCAGGGCGGCGATCAGGATATCGGCCATGCCGATGGCGGACAGGGCGACCACAAGGATCAAGGCCAGCAACGCCAGCGGCGCCTGACGGCGGCGATAGCCCCGGCCCGAGGGGCGGGTGATCGCAACCACGTCGCCCTGCTGGGCCAGCTGGTCGAAGCTTTCGGGCGGGCCTTCCATCAGCAGCCGATCGGCGGCGCGCAGTCGGACAGAGTTCAGATCGGCCCCCGCGACGTGGTGCGGGCGGTGCACCCCCAGCAGCCGGATACCATAGCGCGACCCAAGCCCCAGTTCGGACAGGCGTGCACCCACCGCCGCGCGGGCGGGGGTCACGATGGCCTCGACCCGCACCATCTTGGTGTCGTCGGCCCGGCGGGCCTGGTTCGGCGCGTTCCGGCGCATACCGACGCGAAGGCCCTTCGTCTCGTGCAGGGTCAGCACCTCGGCCACATGGCTGACGACGATCAGCGTGTCGCCGACCTGCAGCACCTCGTCCGACAGGTCACCCCGCCGGATCCGGCCCCCCCGGCGCAGACCGGTCACGCGAATGCCCGGCCGGTTCAGCGGCGCGACCTCGGACAAGGGCACGTCCTCGTAGGGCGACTCTTCGGCGACGGTGACTTCGGTCAGAAAGGGCCAGCCCTCGGAGCGTTCGTCGATCCGGCCGGTGTCATCGCGCGCGGGCAGCAGAAAGCGTCCGAACACCAGCATGAACCCCATTCCGGCGGCCGCCGTCACAAGCCCGACGGGGGCGATCTCGAAGATGCCGAAGCCCTGCATCCCCGCATCCTGCGCCACGCCGTCGACCAGAAGGTTGGTCGAGGTGCCGATCAGGGTGCAGGTGCCGCCAAGGATCGCGGCATAGCTCAGCGGTATAAGGTACTTGGTCGACGGGCTTTGCCGCGCCTGCGCCAGCTTGATGACCACGGGGATCAGGATCAGCACGACGGGCGTGTTGTTGACGAAGGCCGACGCCAGCATCGTCGCGCTGAAAAACAGCGCAAGCGTCTGGATCGGCCGGTCTTCGGCCCGCGAGACGATCATCTGCGCCAGCGCATCCAGAAGACCGGTCCGCACCAGCGCGCCAGAGATCACGAACATCGCCGCGATGGTCAGCGGCGCCCCGTTCGAAAAGGCGGCGGACACCTCTGCCGCGGGCACGAAGCCGATGGCGATGAACACCGCCGCACCGGCGGTGGCGGTGACTTCGGGGGGATAAATCTCTGCCACGAAGGCTGCGAAAAGCAGGACAAGCAGTCCTAGCGCGATCACGGCCTCGTGGCCGGCGATCAGGTCGAACATTTATCAGGCGCTCCGCCGGTTCCGTTGATTGCCGATCGCAACGGGGCCCTCTACCACGAGGGCCGTACCGATGCGAAGAGCGAAACGCGTGGGCCGGGGCGGTGGTTCCGCCGGTGACGCTGGGTCGGCGGAGGATGGCGCATGGATAACGGTTGGGACGCGTCGGCGGACGCGTGGATCGCGGATCAGGGCGACGCGGGCGATTTTTCCCGCCGCCATGTTCTGGATGCGCCGATGCAGGCGCGGGTGCGCGCCGCCGCGCCCGCCCGCGTGCTGGATGTGGGCTGTGGCGAAGGGCGGTTCTGCCGCTGGCTGGGATCGGCGGGCTTCGCCTGTGTCGGCGTGGACCCCGCCGAGGCGCTGCTGGCCGAGGCGCGCCGCCGCGATCCGGGTGGCGACTACCGCGCCGGGCGGGCCGAGCGGCTGGACGTCGCGGACGCCAGTTTCGACATGGTCGTGTTCTACCTGACCCTTATCGACATAGAGGACATGCGCGCCGCCCTGACCGAAGCCGTTCGCGTGCTTTCGCCGGGTGGCCGGGTGCTGATCGCCAACCTGCAGGGCTACAACACCGCCAGCGCCCTTTTCGAGAAGCTGGACAGCGGGGCGCGGCGGCTGGTGATGGCGCGTTATCTAGAAGAACACGACCGCTGGGACGAATGGCGCGGCATCCGCATCCGCAACTGGCACCGACCGCTGTCGGTGTACATGACCTGCCTGCTGGATCTTGGCCTGTCCCTGACCTGTTTCGAAGAACCGTGCGCCACGGGTGGTCCGGACCGGGCCCGTGCTTCGTATAACCATGCGCCATACCACTTCATGATGGAGTGGCGGCTGCCGGCACCGACCGGCTGACGCAGGAGACGGGGATGCAGACTGGCGTAATCTACGTGGCGACGGGCGAGGATTATCTCGACCTTGCGCGGGCCTCGGCGGAAAGCCTGCGCCAGACCAACCCCGGCTTGCCGGCAGACCTGTTCACCGATTTGCCGGATGCCGCCGGGCTAGAGATGTTCGACCGTGTCCACCGCATCACGCAGCCCCACGACCGCAGCAAGCTGGACTGCCTGCCGCTGACCCGGTTCGACCGCACCCTGTTTCTTGACGCCGACACCCTTGTCCTGCGCCCGCTCGGCGATCTGTTCGATGTGCTCGACAGGTTCGAGATGGCGATGGCCCACGACGTGCGACGCGCCTCGGCGCTGGTGCAAGAGGGGTTGCGGCACAAGACACCCTACGCCGTGCCGCAGTTGAACTCTGGCGTGCTGCTGTATCGGCGGTCCGACGCGATGCTGGCATTCCTGCGCGAATGGGTGGCCCGGTTTCATGCCGAACCGCAGGTCGACCGCGATCAGGTGATCCTGAAAGATTTGCTTTGGGAAAGCGATCTGCGCTTCTGGGTGCTGCCGCCCGAGTTCAACCTGCGCCGGGTCACCAAGCTGGACGCGTGGGAGCCCTTGGACGTGATGCCCACCATCCTGCACAGCCATCGCCTGCTGGACCATTTGCGCGTGCCCGGCGCGGACCGGGTGCGAACGCTGGCTCAGGTGGTTCGGCTGGAACGTCTTGCTTTGGAACAGGAATGGGCCGCCGTCGGCGGTCGCCCGCCGGACTGGGACGTCTGAAGCGCGGCATATGACAATCCAATGACCGCAAAGGTTGCTCTTGCCCGAGCGAACAGGCATCGGTTATCCGAACGCATGATGTTTATGGGCGCACAGGTCACATGGCCGTAGGAAACTGGGATGAAGTCCGCACCGCTTATCAGGTGGCGCGGTTGGGAACCGTCAGCGGCGCAGCCAGCGTGCTAGGCGTGCACCACGCCACGGTGATCCGCCATATCGACGCTTTGGAAGAACGGCTGGGCGTCAAGCTGTTCCAGCGCCACGCGCGCGGCTACACCCCGACCGAGGCGGGGCGCGACCTTCTGCAGGTGGCGCAGGCGACCAACGACCAGTTCGGCCAGCTTGCCAGCCGCATCCGTGGCCGCGGCGAAGAGGTCACGGGTGAGTTGCTGATCACCACGCTGGCCGGGGTGGTTCCCGCGATCATGCCGGTGCTGGTGAAATTCCGCGCCGAACATCCCGGCCTGATCGTGCGGCTTCTTACCGGCGAACGCCTGTTCCGGCTGGAATACGGCGAGGCGCATGTCGCCATCCGGGCCGGCGCCGCGCCGGAAGAGCCGGACAACGTCGTGCAGTCGCTGGGCCGCGAGATGGGCACGTTCTTTGCCGCCCGCAGCTATGCCGACGCGCACGGCCTGCCGAAGGACGAAACAGAAGCGGACAAGTTCGACTTTGTCAGCAGCGACGTCGATGTCCCGCGCGCGCCGTTCGACATCTGGCTTCGGAACACCGTTCCGCTGGACCGGATCGTGTTCCGCTCGACCGACCAGTCGGTGACCAAATCGGCGATCCGCGCCGGGGCGGGCATCGGTTACATGGCGCTGTGCGAGGGCAGGGCCGACCCCGATCTGGTCGAAGTCTGGCCCTCCCGCACCGAATGGGCCGCACCGCTGTGGCTTGTCACCCATGTCGATCTGCATCGCACGATGAAGGTGCAGGCCTTCACCTCGTTCCTGAAGGAAGAGGCGAAGAACTGGCCGACCTGCTAGGGCCGCTTAGCCGCCCCTGACCTGATTGCGCAGCTCGAACTTCTGGATCTTCCCGGTCGAGGTCTTCGGCAGGTCCTGAAACACCACCGCTTTCGGTGTCTTGAACCCGGCCAGTTCCTTGCGCGCGAAGGCGATCAACTCGGCCTCGGTCAGCTGTCGGCCCGGCTTCAGTTCGACGAAGGCGCAGGGCACTTCGCCCCATTTCTTGTCCGGCTTGGCCACCACCGCGCACAGCAGAACGTCGGGGTGGTGCATCAGCACGTCCTCGACCTCGACCGAGGACACGTTCTCGCCGCCCGAGATGATCACGTCCTTCGAGCGGTCGACGATCTTCATGTAGCCGTCGGGATGCTGGATCGCGATGTCGCCGGAATGGAACCAGCCGCCCTCGAACGCCTTCTCGGTGGCTTCGGGGTTCTTGTAATACCCCTTCATTACGGCGTTGCCACGGAACATGATCTCGCCCTGCGCGGCGCCGTCCGTGTCGATTTGCGCGCGGGTTTCGGGATCCAGAACGGTGCAGTCCTCCAGCATCGGCATCACCACGCCTGTCCGGGCCTTGATCGCATAGCGTTCCTTGGACGGAAGCGCGTCCCAGTCGTCTTTCCAAAGGCACTCGGTGCCGGGGCCGTAGACCTCGGTCAGGCCGTAAACCTGCGTGACGTTGAAGCCCAGCGGCTCGATCGCGGCCAGCGTCGCGGCGGGGGGCGGGGCGCCGGCGGTGAACACCTCGACCGTGTGGTCGAAGGCACGCCGGTCGGCGTCGTCCGCGTGGATCAGCGTGTTCAGCACGATGGGCGCGCCGCCGAAATGGGTCACGTTCTCATCCGCGATGGCGTCGTAGATGGATTTCGCATCGACGTGACGGCAGCACACCACGGTGCCGCCCAGCAGCGGCATCATCCATGTGTGGCACCAGCCGTTGCAGTGGAACAGCGGCACGATGGTCAGGTAGACCGGGTGCAGCACCATGCGCCACGACACCACCTGTCCCATCGTCGACAAATAGGCGCCGCGATGGTGATAGACGACGCCCTTGGGGTGCCCGGTGGTGCCCGAGGTATAGTTCAGCGCGATGCTTTCCCATTCATCCTGCGGCAGGATCCAGTCGAAGGCCGGATCGCTGCTTGCGATGAACTCTTCGTATTCGGGATAGCGGCCGGTGGCGGGGAACCCCGCGTCGGGGTCCGCGACCTCGACGATTTGCGGCTTCGGCCCTTCCATCGCCGCCAGCGCGGCCTCTGCCAGCGGCAGGAACTGGGTGTCGACCAACACCAGCTTCGCCTGTCCGTGGTCAAGGATGTAGGACACCGTGTGCACGTCCAGCCGCACGTTGATCGTGTTCAGGATCGCGGCGCAGGCCGGCACGCCGAAATGCGCCTCGGCCTGTGCAGGGATGTTGGGCAGGATCGTCGCCACCACGTCGCCGGGCGCGATCCCGGCCCCCGCAAGGGCAGAGGCCAGCCGCGACACCCGCGCGTGATAGGCGGCATAGGTGTGCCGGACCTTGCCGTAGACCAGCGCCTCGCGGTCCGGGAACAGGCGGGCGGCGCGGTTCAGGTGCGACAACGGTGTCAGCGCCACATGGTTCGCGGCGCATTTGCCCAGTCCGCTTTCGTCTGCCAGCCAGCCCATTCCGATCTCCTCCCTCTGCCGGATCGAAGCTGACGTTAGTGCCCTTCCGCCCCAGAGGGAATGCCGGACCTGCGGCTTTGTCGTTCCGCGCCGTGCCGCGGTTTGCTAGCCTTCGACCATGATCATCTCGCACGGCCGGCGCTTCGTTTTCGTCCACATTCCCAAGACCGGCGGCACCTCGCTTTCGCTGGCGCTGGAAGCACGGGCGATGAAGGACGACATCCTGATCGGCGACACGCCGAAGGCGAAGCAACGGCGCGGGCGGCTGAAGGGCGTCGAGACGCGCGGCCGTTTGTGGAAGCACTCGACGCTGGCGGACATCGACGGACTGGTGTCGCCGCAAGAACTGACCGACATGTTCGTCTTCACGCTGGTGCGGAACCCGTGGGACCGGATGGTCAGCTATTACCACTGGCTACAGACGCAAGAGTTCGACCATTCCGCCGTCCGTCTAGCCAAGCGCGTGCCATTCCCGGATTTCGTCCGTCACCCGACGACGCAGATGGCCTTTGCGAGCTCAAGCGCGGCCAGCTATGTCACCGACGCCACCGGGCGCGAGCGGTGCGACGCCTTCGTGCGGCTGGAGCATCTGAAGACCGATCTTGTGCCCGTCGAGTCACATCTGGGTTTCGCCCTCGACGTGCCTTATTTCAACGCGTCCAACCGCGCGCGGGACTATCGGACCTACTACGATACGGACCTGACAGAAATTGTCGGGTCCCTTTGTCGCCACGATCGTAGACGCTTCGGCTACACGTTCGGATAGAAATCCGTTTCGCTGGTGGAAAGGATCGGCGTTAACGCGGGTTAACTAAAAACCACATCGAAACTGTGACACATTCTTACCGTTATCGTGCCGAACTCGCGTCGTCCGAATCGAACGTAGTGTTGATCAAACATAAGCACACGCGACACGAACCATTCGGAGACACAAACATGTTCGGCCTCGGCAAGGCTGCGTCCACTACACATCCACGCGCGCTCCGGCAGGAGACGGGCGAAGGGCTGGGCGCCGACCGGATCAAGGCGATGCCGTCCGTCGTCCCCGGAATGCTGGCCGGCACGAAGGTCGCGACCGCCAAGGGCTGGTGCCCGGTCGAGTCGCTGACCGAGGGCGATCTTGTTCTTACCTTCGACCGTGGTCTTCAGCCGCTGCGCCGCCTGACGAAGGTGCGCACCTCGGCCATCCAGAACGTCCCGCAGGCCGAATGGCCGCTGTTCGTCCCGAAGGACGCGTTGGGCAACGCGCATCCCCTGATGCTTCAGCCCACGCAGCCGGTGATGATCGAATCCGACGCCGCCGAAGTCCTGTACGGCGACCCTTTCGCGCTGATCGACGCGTTCACGCTGGAAGGCTATCGCGGCATCGCGCGGCTGGAACCGCAGGGCCCGATCGAATCCATCGGACTGTGCTTTGACCAAGACGAGGTCGTCTTCGTGAACGACGGCGCGCTGGTGTTCTGCGGCTCGGTTCGCGAGATGTCCGTCGAGGACCTGCTGACCGGCGACGCAACTCCCGGAACCTACACCAAGCTTGATGCGGACGAGGCGCTGTACCTAGTCGAGTGCCTTGAAACGGCGGATGCCATCGAAGACGGCGTGCTGCACGATCCGCACGGCGGCCAGACCTATTCGGCGTTGTTCGCCTGACGTTACCCATTTCGACTCGGAATTCCCTCACACTCACAACACCGAGCGAAACTGGAAAGGGCGGCCCTGGGGCCGCCCTTTTCGATTTTGATATGCCTTGCAGCCCGCGTCAGGCGGCGGCCTGCGCCGGTGGGCCGAAGCGGCCATAGAACGTGTCGCCCTTCTCGGCCATTTCGCGCAGCAGGGGCGGGGTGGTGAACCGGGGGCCGTGGCGCTCGGTCAGGCCGTCGCAGATCTCGACCGCCTTCGCCGCGCCGATCATGTCCAGCCACGAGAACGGCCCGCCCGACCACGGCGCGAAGCCCCAGCCAAGGATCGCGCCCACGTCGCCTTCGCGGATGTCGATCAGAACGCCTTCGTCCAGTGCCCGCACCGCTTCCAGAACCTGCGCGAACAGCAGGCGATGCTGCACCTCGGTCACCTCGGGCTGGGTGTCGGCCAGCGGGAACTGCGCCGACAGCCCGTCCCAAATTCCGGTGCGCTTGCCCTTGTCGTCATAGGCATAGAAACCCGCGTTCGACTTGCGGCCCAGACGGCCCTGATCGGCCATCCAGAACAGCACCTCGTCCACCGCGTCATCGGGATAGGCATCGCCCATCGCGGCCTTGGTTGCCTTGGCGATCTTCACGCCAAGGTCGATCGAGGTCTCGTCCACAAGTTGAAGCGGCCCCAGCGGCATCCCCACAAGCTTCGCGGCGTTTTCCACCAGCGGCGGGGTGATCCCCTCGGCCACCATCCGGATGCCTTCGTTGATGTAGGGGATGATGCAGCGGTTGGCGTAGAAGAACCGCGCGTCGTTCACGACGATGGGCGTCTTGCGGATCTGCCGGACGTAGTCCAGCGCCTTGGCCACGGCCCGGTCGCCGGTTGCCTTGCCCTTGATGATCTCGACCAGCATCATTTTCTCCACGGGCGAGAAGAAGTGGATGCCGATGAACTGTTCGGGCCGCTTCGAGGCCTTGGACAGCATCGTGATCGGCAGCGTCGAGGTGTTGGTGGCGAAGATGCAATCTTCGTCGATGACCGCCTCGACGGCCTGCGTGACCTCGGCCTTCACGCCCGGATCCTCGAACACGGCTTCGATGATCAGGTCACAGCCCGCCAACGCCGCATAGTCGGTGGTCGCGGTGATCAGCGACAGGACCTGCTCTTTCTTCTCGGGCGTCGCCTTCTTCCGCTGAATGCCCTTGTCCATGTAGGTCGCGGTGTAGGCCTTGCCCTTGTCCGCTGCGTCCTGGCTTTGGTCCAGCAGCACCACCTCGATCCCGGCCTGCGCCGAGACCAGCGTGATGCCCGCGCCCATCATCCCAGCGCCCAGCACGCCAACTTTCTTCACCGTCTGGTCCGGCGCATCGGGGCGGTTCGCGCCCTTTTCCAGCGCGCCCTTGTTCAGGAACAGCGACCGGATCATCGCGCCCGAAGACGGGTTCAGGATCACGTTGGTGAACCACCGCGCCTCGATCTTCAGGGCGGTGTCGAAGGGCACCAGCGCACCTTCGTAAACGGCCGACAACAGCGCCTTGGCGGCGGGATAGACACCTTTGGTCTTGCCGTTCACCATCGCCGAGGCCCCGACGAAGGTCATGAAGCCCGCCGGATGATACGGCGCGCCGCCGGGCATCTTGTAGCCCTTCTGATCCCACGGCTTGACGCAGTCTGCGTCCTTGGCCGACAGCACCCATTCCTTCGCTTTTTCAAGCAGGTCTTCCGGCTCGACCACCTCGTCGACCAGTCCGGCGGACTTGGCCTTTTTCGGTTCGACCGTTTTGCCCTCCAGCAGGTACGGAGAGGCCGCCATCGCCCCCATCTTCCGCACCAGCCGCGTCGTGCCGCCGGCGCCGGGGAACAGCCCGACCATGATCTCGGGCAGGCCGATCTTTCCCTTCGGATTGTCGGCGGCGAAGATGCGGTGGCAGGCCAGCGCGATTTCATAGCCGATGCCCATTGTGGTGCCGGGCAGGGCGCAGGCGATGGGCTTGGCGCCCTTTAGCGTCTTCGGATCCATCCCGGCGCGCTCGATTTTCCGCAGCACGCCGTGCATCTGCATGATGCCGTCGAAGATCCCCTTGGCCGGGTTGTCCCCGGCGGCGTTCTTCAGGTCGGCCAGCACGTTCAGGTCCATCCCGCCCGCGAAGCTGCCCGGCTTGCCCGAGGTGATCACGACGCCCTTCACGGCATCGTCGGCCAGCGCGGTGTCGATATGTGCGTCCAGCTCGCGCAGCCCCTCGAAGGTCAGCACGTTCATCGACTTTCCGGGCAGGTCCCAGGTGATGACGGCGACGCCGTCGGCGCCGGTTTCATAGTGAAATTCGGTCATGTCGCTTGCTCCTCACACGCGCTCGATGATGGTGGCCGCGCCCATGCCCGACGCGACGCACAGCGTGGCAAGGCCGGTGCCCTTGCCGGTGCGCTCCAGCTCGTCCAGCAGGGTGCTAAGGATCATCGCCCCGGTCGCGCCCAGCGGGTGCCCCATCGCGATGGCGCCGCCGTTGACGTTCACCTTGTCCGCATCGACGTCGAACGCCTGCATGAACCGCAGAACCACGGCCGAGAACGCCTCGTTCACCTCGAACAGGTCGATGTCGCCGATGGACATGCCCGTTTCAGCCAGGATCTTCTCGGTGACCGGAACCGGGCCGGTCAGCATGATGGTCGGATCGGTGCCGATCTTGGCGCTGGCGCGGATGCGGGCGCGGGGCGTCAGGCCGTGCGCCTCGCCGAATTCCTTCGATCCGATCAGCAGCGCAGCGGCGCCGTCCACGATCCCGGACGAGTTGCCCGCATGGTGGATGTGGTTGATCCGTTCGAGATGCGGGTACTTCATCAGCGCCAGCTGATCGAAGCCGGGCATCGTCTCGCCCATGTCCTTGAACGACGCCTTCAGCGCGCCAAGCGCCTGCATGTCGGTGCCGGGCCGCATGTACTCGTCCTTCGACAGGATCGGCAGGCCGTTGATGTCCTTGATCTCGACGATGGACTTGGCGAACCGCTCGTCCTCCCACGCCTCGGCGGCGCGGGCCTGGCTGCGGACGGCAAAGGCATCGGCATCGTCGCGGCTGAAGCCGTATTCGGTGGCGATGATGTCGGCCGAGATGCCCTGCGGCACGAAGTACTGGGCCATCGCGACCGACGGGTCGACCGCGACGGCGGCGCCGTCCGACCCCATCGGCACGCGGCCCATCATCTCGACGCCACCGGCGATATAGGCCTGTCCGGCCCCGCCGCGCACCTGGTTCGCCGCAAGGTTCACGGCTTCCAGCCCGCTGGCGCAGAAGCGGTTGATCGACAGGCCGGGCACGACCTCGTCAAGGTCCGAGGCCAGCACGGCGGTGCGTGCAAGGCAGCCGCCCTGTTCACCCACCTGGGTGACGTTGCCCCAGATCACGTCCTCGACGCCGCGGCCGTCCAGACCGTTGCGCGCGTTCACCGCGTTCAGGATGTCGGCCGACAGCCGGACCGCGGTCACCTCGTGCAGCGCGCCGTCCTTGCGGCCCTTGCCACGCGGAGAGCGGACGGCGTCGTAGATATAGGCTTCTGTCATGGGAAGCGTCCTTCTTGTCGTCAGGCCCGGTCCGACGGGTTGCCGGGCATCAGGTCGTAGGGGTGTTTCCAGCCGTCCAGCGACTGGATGTTCGACAGCCAGCGGTCGATCGCGGGATAGGCTGCGCGGTCGAAGCCGAAGGGCTCGGGATAGTAGAGATAGCCGCAGCAGGTCAGATCGGCGTTGGTGACGCTGTCACCCACCAGCCAGTCGCGGCCCTCGAGATGCTTGTCGAGGATGCCATAGGCGCCGCTCAGCCGGCCTTGCAGGAAGGCGATGGTGTCGGCGGGGCGCTTGTCCTCGGGGAGGAAGTTCATCAGGAAGCGCGTGATGCCCGCAAAGCTCGAAAGCTTGTGGTTGTCCCACAGCACCCAGCGCAGAACCTCGTACTTATCGGCGCCGTCGCCGCCCAGCTTGCCGGTCTTGTCGCTCAGGTACTGCTGGATCACGCCCGACTGCGTCAGCCGCATGTCGCCGTCCACCAGCACGGGGACCTCGCCCATCTCGTTGACCTCGGCGCGGTACGCATCGGATCGGGTCTCGCCGTTGAAGAAATCCACGTACACCGGCTCCCAGTCGAGCCCGTGAACCTGCAGCGCCAGCGCCGCCTTGTAGGAATGTCCGGATTCGCCGAAGCAATAGAGCTTTATCGTCATGGTCTGGTTCCTGTGGCCAATGGCGGCGTGGGGGTGTCGGACCCCCACACCCCCGCGAGGTATTTTCCAAGAGAAGAAGGGGCCCGTTTACGGACTGTTAAGGATGGGCGCGCAGGATCGGTGGCGCGGTACAGGCTGAGGAGCCGATGACCGCAAGAGGAGAAGCCTCGCCGGTTTCCGCGGCTTCCGGGCGCGGGCCGGCGGGGCGGACAGGTTCCGTACCCTGCTTCTTCTCTTCCCAAATACCTCCGCCGGAGGCGTCCCGAGGTTTCCGCGTGCGCGAGGCTCATTGTTTTTCCCCCGCGAAGCCGCGCGCGATCAGTTCCTTCATGATCTCGTTCGTTCCGCCATAGATCCGCTGGATCCGGGCGTCGGTCCACATCTCGCCGACCTCGTATTCGGTCATGAAACCGTAACCGCCGTGCAGCTGGACGCATTCGTCGAGAATCTCGCCCTGTGCCTCGGACAGCCACAGCTTGGCCATCGCGGCCTTTTCGACCGACAGCTTTCCATCAAGATGCTCGCGGATGCATTCGTCCAGAAACGCGCGGCTGACGGCGGCCTTGGTCTGGCATTCGGCCAGCTTGAAGCGGGTGTTCTGGAACTGCATCAGCGGGCCGCCGAAGGCCTGTCGTTCGCGGCAATAGGTCATGGTGCGGTCCAGCGCGCCGTCGATGGCGCCCATCGCGGTGCAGGCGATGATCAGTCGTTCCTGCGGCAGTTGCTGCATCATCTGATAGAAGCCTTGCCCTTCGGCCTGGCCCAGCAGGTTCTCGGGCGGGACCTCGACGTTGTCGAAGAACAGCTCGGACGTGTCCGAGGCGTGGCAGCCGATCTTGTCGAGGTTGCGGCCGCGCGTGAACCCCGCCGCGCCGTCGGTTTCGACCACCACCAGCGACGTGCCCTTCGCCCCCGCCTTGGGGTCGGTCTTGGCGGCGACGATCACGAGGTTGGCGTGCTGTCCGTTGGTGATGAACACCTTCTGGCCCGACACGCGGTAGGCGTTGCCGTCGCGGACCGCCTTGGTCTTGATCGCCTGCACGTCCGAGCCCGCGGCGGGTTCGGTCATCGCCAGCGCGCCGACCAGTTCGCCGGACACCATCTTGGGCAGCCAGCGGCGTTTCTGGTCCTCGGTGCCGTAGGCAAGGATGTAGTGCGCCACGATGCCGGAATGGATGCCGTGCCCCCAGCTGGCGAGATTGGCGCGGGTCTGTTCCATCAGGATCACCGCCTCGTGGCCGAAATCGCCGCCGACGCCGCCGTATTCCTCGGGAATCGATGGGCACAGCAGGCCAAGCTCGCCCGCCTGCGCCCAGGTCGAGCGGTCCATTTCCCCCTGCTCGCGCCAGCGCGCGAAATGGGGCTTCCATTCCTCGGTTATGAACTTGCGCGTCATCTCGGCGAGCATGTCGTGCTCGTCCGTCCTCCAGCTGGCCCGCATGCCTGTCTTCCCCTCCGTTACCGTTTGCGCGCGTCGAGCTCCGAGTTGAACAGCCGCAGCCGCGCGACGAGGTTGTCCTCGTTCGTCACGCTGTCGAAATGTTCGAACAGGAAGGACAACGCTTCGCCCTCGGTCAGCCCCGCTTCTTGCGAGAACTTCCGAAGCCGGCGATAGCCGTCCTCCGTCATGCCGACGGTAAAGTGGCGTGTCAGTCGGAACCGTTTCGGCATCTTTCCTCTCTCCCGGTGCGTCCGGGCGAGAGGTGAGATCCCCGCGCCCTAAAAGCCGCTTGCGTCCAGCGCCATCACCGGGTCCGCGCCGGACTGGATCCGGGCGAGGTGCGTGGCGGTCGCTGGCAACTGTCGTGCCATATAGTAGCGCCCCGTGGCGAGTTTCGATTCGTAGAACGCTGCGTCACTGGTTTCGGCGTCCAGCGCGGCGCGGGCGGCCTTCGCCATACGGGCCCACATCAGGCCAAGGCAGACGTGCCCGAACAGCAGCATGAAGTCATAGGACCCGGCCAGCGCGGCGTTCGGATTCTTCATGCCGTTCTGCATGAAGAACATGCCCGCCGCCTGCAGGTCCTTGGACGCCGCCTTGAGCGGATCGAGGAAGCCGTCCTTCAGGTCGGCGTCGTCCTCGTTTTCCTTGATGAAGGTCTTCACCATGTCGAAGAAGGCCATCACCGTCTTGCCGCCGTTCTGCGCCAGCTTGCGGCCGACGAGGTCCAGCGACTGGATGCCGTTCGTGCCCTCGTAGATCATGGTGATGCGGGCATCGCGCACGAACTGCTCGATCCCCCATTCGCGGGTAAAGCCAGAGCCGCCCAGCGTCTGTTGTGCCAGCACGGTGGTCTCGAAGCCCTTGTCGGTCAGGAAGCCCTTGATGACCGGGGTCAGCAGCGAGATCAGCGCCTCGGCATCCGCGTCCTCGGCCCGGTGCGCCTGATCGATCAGCATGGCGCCCCAGTACATGAAGGCGCGACCGCCCTCGACGAAGCTTTTCTGATCCATCAGGCCGCGGCGCACGTCCGGGTGCACGATGATCGGGTCGGCGGGGCCATCGGGGTTCTTCACCCCGGTCACGTCGCGCCCTTGCAGACGGTCCCGCGCGAAGCCAAGCGCGTTCTGGTAGGCGACCGAGCCCTGCGCCAGACCCTGTACGCCGACGCCCAGCCGGGCCTCGTTCATCATGGTGAACATGGCGCGCATGCCCTTGTGAAGCTCGCCCACAAGGAAGCCCTTGGCGCCGTCGTAGTTCATCACGCAGGTGGCGTTGCCGTGGATGCCCATCTTTTCTTCGAGGCCGCCGCAGGACACCGCGTTGCGCTCGCCCAGCGAGCCGTCGTCGTTCACCATGAACTTGGGCACGATGAACAGCGAGATCCCCTTGGTGCCTTCGCCGCCGCCGGGGGCCTTGGCCAGCACAAGGTGGATGATGTTCTCGGACAGGTCGTGTTCGCCGGCCGAGATCCAGATCTTCGAGCCGGTGATGGAATAGCTGCCGTCGTCCTGCGGTTCGGCCTTGGTGCGGATCAGCCCAAGGTCGGTGCCGCAGTGCGGTTCCGTCAGGTTCATGGTGCCGGACCAGCGGCCCTCGACCATGTTGGGCAGGTACATCGCTTTCTGCTCGTCCGATCCGTGAGTGTGGATCGCCGAGTAGGCGCCATGCGTCAGCCCCTGGTACATGTTGAACGCCATGTTCGCAGACACGAACATCTCGCCCACGGCAGAGGACAGGAGGAAGGGCATGCCCTGACCGCCGTAGTCCGGATCGGCGTCCAGCCCCATCCAGCCGCCTTCACGCAGCTGGTCATAGGCGGCCTTGAAGCCGTCCGGCGTGCGGACCACACCATTTTCCAGCGTGCACCCCTGGCGGTCGCCCACCGGGTTCAGCGGCTGAAGCACCTCGGACGCGATCTTTCCGGCCTCTTCCAGAACCGCGCCGGTGAAATCCCGGTCCAGTTCGTCGTAACCGGGAATCCCGGCGTCAGAGACTTTCAGGACCTCGTGCAGCAAAAACTGCTGATCCTTGAGCGGCGCGGTGTAGCTGGGCATGTCGGGCCTCCCTCCCGTCGTGTCCGGATTTTATTCTGCGGCGGCCTGCTGATTGTAGGACGTCAGCACGTTCGCGCTCCACTCGATCTCGGACTTGAGCTCTTCGATCGTGCCGGTCAGTTCGTCGCGCTGGCGCTCCATTTCAGACAGGCGATCCTTCGCGGCTTCGTGCGCACGCTGAAGTTGAGCCTGCTCGCCGCCGTCGGACTCGTACAGGTCCAGGATCTGGCGGATTTCCTCAAGCGAGAAGCCGAACTTCTTGCCGCGCAGGATCAGCTTCAGCCGGGCGCGATCGCGGCGCGTGAACAGCCGCTTGCTGCCTTGGCGGATCGGGGCGAGAAGCTCCTTGGATTCATAAAACCGCAGTGTGCGTGGGGTCACGTCGTACGCGTCGCACATCTCTCGGATGGTCATGACTTCGTCGGTCATGTTGGCCTCATTCTTGTAATCTTAGACGCCCCACATGACCGCAGATCAAAGGCGCTTCAAGCGCGGTTGACCCTACGGCCGGTGTAACGTGACGTCATTTGTGAAGATTGCTGGCTACGCCAAATCGGAAGCGGTTTCATCCCGCAACGACTGCAATTCGGCGATGGCTGTCTCAAGATCCTCGCGCTGGGATTTCAGTACCTTAAGTTGGCGGTCAGCCATTTCTACCAGCACTTCCATCTGCGCGCGGGTTCCCGATCTTTCGTAAATTTCAAGCCACTGGCGGATCTCTTCGAGTGAGAAGCCCCACCGGCGGCCGCGAAGGATCAGGGTCATTCGCGCGATCTCTTTTGGTCCGTAGAACCGTGAGCGGCCCTCCTTTTCGGGCGAAAGCAGTTCGATGTACTCGTAATACCGCAAAGTGCGCGCCGTCACGTCGAACTTGGCGCACATTTCTTTGAAGTTCAGCCGGGGCTCGGACATCGGTAACTCCCTTGCATGACTAGGATAATGCCGCGGGCGCAAAGGATCAATTGCGTTCCGCGCCCTAGGGGTAACTGGCGCCGAATGTGTGGCCTCTGGGGCGGTGGCAGGGGTGGAAATCAGCCGTTTAAGTCGCAATCGGGACGCCCTCAATACTACCATAGCGCGAAACTGGCGTCGGGATACGGCGCGAACAGACAAATTTGCGGCAATTGAAGGCGTATTGCTTAACGTTGTTATATATTTTTGGCACCGGGCCGTGTTAGCGGAAACAAATTGTCGTGATCTTCCCGGATTGCGTCGGGACGGCTTCGTGACGCGGGCCGCTTGCAACCAAGGCGCCGGGGCATCTGCCCCCTTGCGGCCCGGACGCCAACGGTCGATTAATCGGCGTCGGCCATTCCAAAGAGCCATCAGGCGGGGCGGGATCATGGATCAGAACGCGAAAGACCGGATCATCGATCAGTTCATCGGCGCGCTGCCACATGCGCGGGCGCTGGGGCTGCGTGTGGTTTCGATCGCGCCCGGCGTCGTCGAGGTGGCGATGCCCTATGACGAACGGCTGATCGGCGATCCGTCGCGTGGGGTGATCGCGGGCGGCGCGGTTTCGGCCCTGATGGACACCTGCAGCGGCGCGGCGGTGATGAGCCATCCCGAAGCGCCTGCGATGACGGCGACGCTGGACCTGCGGATCGACTACATGCGCAGCGCCGAGCCGGGACAGGAGATCGTGGCGCGGGCCGAGTGCTATCACGTTACCCGCTCGGTCGCCTTCGTGCGGGCGCAGGCGATGGACGACGACCGCGACAACCCGGTCGCCACCGCGACGGGCGCCTTCACCGTGGAGCGGCGCACATGAACCGGCAACGACCCGAACCCGTGCAGGTGGTGAAACAGCGCCGCGACGCCGCGCTGGCGGCGCTGGTTGACGGTGTGCCCTACATGCGGTTCCTCGGGATCACCTTCGAACGCCACGGCGACGAATTGACCGGCCTGCTGGCCTATTCCGACAAGCTGATCGGCAACCCGATGCTGCCCGCCCTGCATGGCGGGGTGACGGCCGCGTTCCTTGAATTCACCGCCATCGTCGAACTGTCGTGGTCCTACCTTTGGGAGGACATCGAAAGCGGCAAGCTGGACCCGACGACGATCCAGCCCGGTGTGCAGCCGCGCCTGCCGAAAACCATTGATTTCACGGTGGATTATCTGCGCTCGGGTCTGCCCCGCGACGCTTACGCCCGGGCGCGGGTGACGCGGTCGGGCCGGCGCTATGCCAGCGTTCAGGTCGAGGCATGGCAGGACAACCGCGCGCGTCCCATCGCGCAGGCCGCCGCGCATTTCCTGATGCCGCAGTCGCCCCGCGCATGAGCACCGCCGAGGTCGGAGCCCTGACGCATCGCCGCGTCCTGCGCATCGCGCTGCCCATCGTGCTGTCGAACGCCACGATCCCCATTCTGGGCGCGGTCGACACCGGTGTGGTGGGCCAGATGGGCGCGGCTGCGCCGATCGGCGCCGTGGGCATCGGGGCGGTGATCCTGACGACGATCTACTGGGTGTTCGGCTTCCTTCGGATGGGCACCACCGGCATGGTGGCGCAGGCCAAGGGCGCGGGCGACACCTCGGAAACCGGCGCGCTGCTGATGCGCGGGCTGCTGTTCGGCGCCACGGCGGGGGCGGTGCTGGTTGCGGCGCAGGTCCTGCTGTTCTGGGGCGCGTTCCGGTTGGCGCCCGCGTCCGAAGAGGTCGAGACGCTGGCCCGGCAGTACCTGTCGATCCGGATCTGGGGGGCGCCCGCCGCCATCGGGATCTATGCCCTGACCGGCTGGCTGATCGGGATGGAGCGCACGCGCGGTGTGCTGGCGCTGCAGCTTTGGATGAACGGGCTGAACATCGGGCTGGACCTGTGGTTCGTGCTGGGGCTTGGCTGGGGCGTGCAAGGTGTGGCCACGGCGACGCTGATCGCGGAATACACCGGGCTGACGCTGGGCCTGTGGCTGTGCCGCGACGCCTTCGCGGGCGACCAGTGGCGCGATTGGGCGCGGGTGTTCGACCGGGTGCGGCTGAAACGGATGCTGGCGGTCAACACCGACATCATGATCCGCTCGGTGATCCTGTCGGTGTCCTTCACCACCTTCCTGTTCCTTGCGGCGGACCTTGGCGATGTCACCCTCGCCGCGAACCAGGTGCTGGTGCAGTTCATCGAGATCACCGCCTTCGCGCTTGACGGTTTCGCCTTCTCGGCCGAGGCGCTGGTGGGTGCGGCGGTGGGCGCCCGCGACCGCGCCGCGCTGAGCCGTGCGTCGATCATCAGCTCGCAATGGGGGGTCGCGGGTGCCGTGTTGCTGGGGCTGGTGTTCTGGATCTTCGGCGGCGCGATCATCGACCTGATGACCACGTCCGAAGCGGTCCGGGCCGAGGCGCGAACCTATCTGCCTTGGCTTTGCGCCGCGCCGCTGATCGGCATTGGCGCATGGATGCTGGACGGGATCTATATCGGCGCCACATGGACCCGCGAAATGCGCATCGCCGCGCTGCAGTCGGCGGCGGTCTATGTGGTCGCGCTGGCGGTGCTGTTGCCGCTGATGGGCAACCACGGCCTATGGCTGGCGCTGATGATCCTGAACGCCACGCGCGGCCTGACGTTGTGGGCCAAGTATCACCGCAAGGAAGCTGGCGTGACCGATCCGGTTCCCGGCTGACAGGCGTCTTTGGTCCTGAAATATCCCCGCCGGAGGCAAGAAATCTAAAGAATCTCCAGCACAGCCTCGGGCGGGCGGCCAAGCGCGGCGCGGCCCTTCGCGAACACCACGGGCCGTTCGATCAGTTTCGGCGTCGCCGCCATCGCGGCGATCAGCGTGGCGTCGTCGGCGTCCTTGGTCAGACCCTGCGCCTTGAACTCGGCCTCCTTGGTGCGCACCAGCATGATGGCGGGTACGCCCAGCAGGTCCAGCGCCGCGCGGATCTCGTCCGCCGAAGGCGCATCGTCGAGATACCGGCGCTCGGTGACGTCGCAGCCCTTGTCGTGCAGCAACGCCAGCGTCTCGCGCGACTTGGTGCAGCGCGGGTTGTGCCAGATCGTGACCTTGGTCATAGCCAGTCCTTCCGTCCTGTTCCCACCGCCTCGGCGACCGAGGCGAAGCCCTCGCGCGCCAGCAGCGCGTCAAGCCCGCGCGCGATGTCCGGGGCCAGCGACAGGCCGTGGAACACCATCGCGGTGTAAAGCTGCACGGCGCTGGCGCCCGCCTTGATCTTGGCCAGCGCCTGTTCGGCGCTTGCGATCCCGCCGACACCGATCAGCGGCAGCACCCCGGCGGTCTCGGCGGACAGCCGGGCCAGCACGCGGGTCGAGCGGTCGAACAGCGGCGCGCCGGACAGGCCGCCGGTCTCGCCCTTGTGGGCGCTGCGAAGGCCGTCGCGCGACAGGGTGGTGTTGGTGGCGATGATCGCGTCCACCCCGGCCTCCTGCGCGACGCCCGCAATTTCGGCGATCTCGGCGTCGGTCAGGTCGGGCGCGATCTTCAGGAACACCGGGATGCGGCGGTCCAGCGCGCCACGGGTCTCGATCACCCCGGCCAGCAGACCCTTCAGCGCGGCGGCACCTTGCAGGTCGCGCAGCTTCTCGGTGTTGGGCGACGACACGTTCACCGTGGCAAAGTCGATATGCGGACCGGCGCTGCGCAGCACTTCGGCGAAGTCGCGGGCGCGGTCGCTGCTGTCCTTGTTCGCGCCAAGGTTCAGGCCGCGCGGGATGCCGGTCGGCGTGGCGGCAAGGCGGGCGGCAATCGCCTCGGCCCCGTCGTTGTTGAACCCGAAGCGGTTGATCGCGGCGTGGTCCTCGGTCAGGCGGAACAGGCGCGGCTTCGGGTTGCCCGGCTGCGGCCGGGGCGTCGCGGCGCCCAGTTCCAGAAAGCCGAAACCGGCGCGCGCCAGACCGGCGGTGGCGGTCGCGTTCTTGTCGAAACCCGCCGCCAGCCCGACGGGGTTTGGCAGCGCAAGCCCCGCAACCGTCGTGGCCAGCCGGGCCGAGGTGACGGGACCGGGCAGCGGCGCCAGACCCGACCGAACCGCCTGCAGCGCCAGCCCGTGCGCCCGCTCGGGGTCGACGGTGCGCAGAAGCGGCAGGCCGATGCGTTCAAGCAGTCTCATACCATCTCTGCCGGGAAAACGTGGGCGCCGTCTTCCAGCGGCAGCGGCCAGGCCCAGACCACGTCTTCCAGCCGCAGCGGGCGGTACAGATGCGGGAACAGCGCGCCACCGCGCGACGGCTCCCATTTCAGGTCGTCGCCCAGCGTGTCGGCCTCGACCGCGGCCAGCCACAGCCCCTCGACCCCGGCGAAATGCTTCGCGGCGGTCTCGGCGGCCTGTTCGGCGGTCGAGAAGTGGATGTAGCCGTCGGACAGGTCGATCGGCGCGCCAAGGGTCGAGCCATCGGCCTGCAGCGCCTGCCATTCGGGGGTGCGGAAAATCTTGTAGATCAGCATGGGCTCAGATGACCGGCAATTTCGCGCGGGTCAAGCGGCTGCGGGGCTGGCAGACGGGAATCGGCTTGTGCGGGCGCGCGCGATTGAGTAGCGGGGGCGCTTTCGAAAAAGGGCGCGCGTCATGGCCACGGATATTCTGTCAATCGACTTTGGCACCTCTAACTCTGCCGCCGCCGTCGCTGCGGGCAATGGCGTCTACCGCATCCCCATCGAGCAGGGCGCCGAGACACTGCCGACCGCCGTCTTTTTTCCCGTGCAGGGGGCGATGCGGATCGGGTCGGCTGCCGGCGCCGCGCTGATCGCGGGCGAAGAGGGGCGGTACATGCGCGCGCTGAAAAGCGTGCTGGGCCTGCCGCTTCTGCATGAACCCCGCGTGCTGGGCGGCGTGCGGCGCACGCTGGCCGACGTGATCACGGTGTTCCTGTCCGAGGTGAAGACGCGGGCCGAGACGGCGACGGGTCTGACCTTCCGCCGCGCGCTGTCGGGACGCCCCGTGCATTTCCACACCGCGGCGCCGGACAAGGACGCACAGGCCGAGGCGGACCTGCGCGCCTGTTACGCCGCCGCTGGGTTCGACGAGGTGTCGTTCCTGCCCGAACCCGAGGCCGCGGCGGTGGCCTGTCATGGCATGGGCGGCGGCGCCGGGCTGGGGCTGATCGTCGACATCGGCGGCGGGACCTCGGACTTTACCGTGTTCCGGGGCGGGGCAGGCGGGGCAGAGATCCTTGCCAGCCACGGCATCCGGCTGGGTGGTACGGATTTCGATCACGCGGTGTCGATGACCCACGCGATGCCGGTGCTGGGGCTGGGGGGAGAGCTGCGGCGCGAGATGGGATCGGGCCTGCTGCCGGTGCCGCGCGCGCCCTATGTGGACCTTGCGACGTGGGCCAAGATCCCGTTCCTGTACTCGGCCGACACCCGGCGCATGGTGGCGGGCATGGTGCGCACTGCCGTCGACCGCCCGGCGATGGAACGGTTCGCCGAGGTGCTGGATCTGGAGCTGGGCCACGAACTGGCCTTTGCCGTGGAACGCGGCAAGATTGGTGCGAATGGCGAGGGCGGCGCGGGCCGCATCGCGATGGGGTTTATCGAGCAGGGTCTGTCGGTGGCGGTCACAGGCGACAGTCTGAACGAAGCATTGACCGAGAACCGCGCCGCGCTGCGCGCCGCTGCCTCCGAAACGCTGGCACTGGCCGGGGTCTCGCCGTCCGACATCGGGCGCGTGATCCTTGTCGGCGGGTCGAGCCTGATGCGGTTCGTGTCGGACGAGGTGTCGGACCTGTGCCCCGACGCGGCGGTGCTGAGGTCGGAAGCGTTCACGGCGGTGGTCGACGGGCTGGCGCTGGCGGCCCGTTAGGCGGGGCAGAGTGGTTGCGGGCGGCCCGGTTATCGTGAACCGGACCGCCCAGCAAAGTCAGCCGCGATCGCGGGCGTTCTTAACCGAGGTGGCGGGCATCTCGATGTTGATCTCAAGGCTCGACACCGCGTCGTCGCGCTGCACCTTGATGTCGACGTCCTGATCCTCGACCTTAACGTAGCGGCGGATCACCTCTAGGATGTCCTGCTGCATTTTCGGAAGGAAATCGGCCTGCGCCGCCCCATCGGCGCGTTCGTGCGCCAGAAGCAGTTGCAGCCGGTCCTTGGCGGTTTGCGCCGTGGCGGCGCGGCGGGGCCTGAGCGAGAAACCGAACAGGCTCATGCCGACCGTCCGAACAGCCGCTGCATGAAGCCGGGGCGCTTGTCCTCGGGCAGGCGCATCTCGACCTCTTCGCCGACCAGCCGCGCGACGGTGTCTTCATAGGCCTGACCGGCGTTCGACGGCTCGTCCAGGATCACCGGCGTGCCGATGTTCGACGCCTTCAGCACCGCCTGGCTTTCCGGGATGATGCCCAGAAGCGGCACGGCGAGAATCTCTAGCACGTCGTCGACGGTCATCATCTCGCCGCGCTCGATCCGGCCCTTGTCGTGACGGGTCAGCAGGACGCGCGCCTTGACCGGCTCGTCGTTGCTGCTTTCGGCACGCCGCGTCTTCGACGCCAGCAGGCCCAGCACCCGGTCGCTGTCGCGCACCGAGGATACTTCGGGGTTGGTGACCACGACGGCCTCGTCGGCGAAATACATCGCCATCTGCGCGCCGCGCTCGATCCCGGCGGGGCTGTCGCAGATGATGTAGTCGAATTCCTCGCGCAGTTCGTTCAGCACCGCCTCGACGCCCTCGGTCGTCAGGGCGTCCTTGTCGCGGGTCTGCGAGGTCGGCAGCACGTACAGGGTGTCCAGCCGCTTGTCCTTGATCAGCGCCTGCTTCAGCTTCGCGTCGCCCTGGATCACGTTGATGAAGTCGAACACGACCCGGCGTTCGCAGCCCATGATCATGTCAAGGTTGCGCAGGCCCACGTCGAAGTCGATTACGACCGTCTTGTGGCCCAGCTTGGCCAGCCCGGCGGAGATCGCCGCCGCCGAGGTGGTCTTGCCCACCCCGCCCTTGCCCGAGGTGATCACGATGATCTTCCCGAGCGGGGCCTTTTCCTTCAAATCCGTCGTCATGTGAGCGGCTCCAGTATTAGTCTGTCGTCCTTGAGCACGACTTGCAGCGGCTGGTGCCGCATGTCGTCCCCGATGTTTTCGCTGGTGCGGTACAGGCCCGCGATGGCCAGCAGTTCGGCCTGTTGCTTCAGGCAGAAGATCCGCGTGCTTTCGTCGCCGTGCATCCCCGCGATGGCCCGGCCCCGAAGGGTGCCGTAGACGTGGATGTTGCCCGACGCGACCAGTTCGGCCCCGGACGAGACCGAGCCGATCACCGTCAGATCGCCGCGTTCGGCGACGATCACCTGACCCGACCGCACGGGCTGGGTGATCACCTTGTTGTCGGGCGGAAGCAGCCGGTCGGCGCGGCGCGTGGTGCCGTTGCCGATTTTTTCCGGCGCGGTTTCGCGTCCGAAGGCGACCTCGATCAGGCCCATGTCCTCGGCCAGTTCGACCTGCGCGGGCGCCGGGTCCTGTACGCCGAACACCCGCAGCTTGCGGGCGCGAAGCTCGGCGACCAGCGCGTCCAGCGTGGCGCGATCGACAAGGTGCTGGACGGTTCCAAGGTCGATGACAAGCGGCGCGTCCAGCAGGAATTGCGGTGCGCGGGCCAGATGGGCGTCGAGCGCGTCGAAGAAGTCGGCGTCGAAGGCGTCGGTGTCGAGCCTTAAAGAGATGGCCGTGATGAACCGCCCCCGGATCTGGAACGGCTGCGCCGTCACCGTCGCGGCGGCGCGACGGCTGGTCGTTCTTGGTCTCCGCACCTGTCGCGGCTCCTGCTCTGTCTCAATTCGTGGCGCGCGATTCTGTCGCGCGCGGATTTTGACGGCAGACCTAGCCGGGATCGCGGGGGAAGTGCACGGGGAGACGGATCAAAATTCGCCCGCCAAGCGCGAATTTGCCGGGTGACTTTGCGTGAAGCAAAGCGCGATCCCGCCCGTTTGAGGAACCAGTCTGAGGGCCGATGTCCGGCGGAACGTCGCGCCGTCCGGTGCGCGGCCTAGATCAGCCCAAGTTCCGCGTCGCTGGCGACCCGGTCGTACTTGTCGCGCGGCGGCATGGGACGGTCGCGCCAGTCCGGGTCGAAGGTAAAGCTGGACTTCGCGCGCCCTTCGGGAAGGGCCCCGTTCCCGGCGCCGACAGCATAATCATAATACAGCTTCACGATGTGATCGTAGCTGACCTGCTGAGCCGCCGGGTGGGCAAGGCAGGCTTCGCGCCACGCGCGGACGCGGGCGTATTCGGGGCCGGGGGGCAGTTCGAAGCCTTCGTAATAGTCGAGGAACCAGAACCGCATCATCAGCGGCGTGAACACCGTCTCGGCCAGCCCGAAATCGTCGAACAGGAACAGGCCGCCGGGGTTGTGATGGTCAAGGAAATCCGAAAGCCACGCGTAATGCTCTAGCAGCGCGGCCTTCTTCGTTTCGGACGCGGTGCGGTCGCGGTTCAGGACATAAAGATAACCGGCCATGCCGAACGGCCCCTCCCGCGTGATCATCAGCCGTTCGATGCCGCGTTCGTAGGGGTCCGAGCGTGCCACGTTCGGGCCGCCAAGCGCCTCTTCGACATAGCGCAGGATGACAAGGCTTTCCTTCAGCACGCGACCGTCGCCAAGATCCATGATCGGCAGGGCCGTGGTCCCGCGCGAAAGCTCCAGCAGGGCAGGGTCGCGCGGCTTGGTGATGTCGACGACGCGAAACTCGACTGCGTCCTGCAGACCCTTCAGCGCAAGCAGGATTTCAAGCCGTTGCGAGAACGGGCAGACCGGGATGTGGTAGACGACCGGCCGGCTCAATGGCTCATTCCGTCGCGCCGTCGGTGCCGCTGATCTCGGCCGTGCTTTGGTCGAGAACGCCATCGGTCCACATGCCCGTCGCAACCTCGCCCGAGGCGTATTCGATCGTGCCTTCGCCCTGGCGGCGGCCGTCCTCGAACTCGCCCTCGTAGACGTCGCCGTTGTAGTAGATCGCGCGGCCCGTGCCCTCGATCTTGCCGCCGGCCCATTCGCCTTCGTAGGTGAAGCTTTCGTCTTCCTCGGTTTCGGGGTCGTCGGGAATGACGATCCGCCCCATGCCCTCGCGCTGGCCGTTGACGAAGCCGCCTTCGTAGACGGTGCCGTCGGCATAGGTCGCGGTGCCCTGACCGTGACGCTGACCGTCCTGCCATTCGCCTTCGTAGGTATAGCCGTCGGTGTAGGTCATGGTGCCGGTGCCGTGGTTGCGGGCGTTCAGGAACGACCCCTCGTAGACCAGCCCATTGGCGTATTCCGCGCGGCCTTCGCCTTCGATCACACCGCCGCGCCACTCGCCCTCGTAGGACGAACCGTCGGGATAGATGATGCGGCCCTGACCGGCGGCCACGTCGTCGCGGAACTCGCCCACGTAGATCGAACCGTCGGGATAGGTGACTTGGCCTTCGCCTTCGATCCGGCCAGCGACCCATTCGCCAAGGTAGGCGTAGCCATCGGTGCCGTAGAAGCTGCCCTGTCCGTGACGCCGGTCGTTCAGGAACTGGCCTTCGTAGATGTCGCCGTTGGCGTAGGTGACGGTGCCGTTGCCCTCGCGCTCGCCGTTGACGAAGTCGCCCTCGTAGACGTCGCCATTGGGCTGGGTCAGGGTGCCGGTGCCGTTGATCTGACCGGCGGACCACTCGCCCTCGTAGGTAAGGCTTTCATCGGCGGGGGTGTCGGGGTTGTCTGCGGTGACAAGCCGTCCTTGGCCCTCGCGCTGGCCGTCGACCAGCGAGCCGGTGTAAACCGACCCGTCGGGATAGGTGATCGTGCCTTCGCCCTGCTTCACGCCGGCGACCCAGTCGCCTTCGTAGACATAGCCGTTCGGGCTTTCCATCCGGCCCTGACCGTCGTGCATCGCATCGACGAAGCCGCCGGTATAGGTCACGCCGTTCGCGTAGACCGCCGTGCCTTGTCCGTTGATCTTGCCGTCGACCCAATCGCCTTCGTAGGTGCCGCCGTCGGCGAAGGTGATCTTGCCCAGCCCCGACGGTTTGCCAGCCTCGAAGTTGCCTTCGTAGACCGACCCGTTGGGGAAGCGCGCGATGCCTTGTCCGCGGATCTCGCCCTCGACCCAAGCGCCGGTGTATTCATAGCCGTTCGGCAGCCGGTAGGTGCCGGTGCCGTGCTGCTTGCCGTCTTGGAACGTACCCTCGTAGACGCCGCCGTCCTCGTACTGTTTCACCTGCACGTCGCCGTCCTGCGCGAAGGCCGCACTGGCCGTCAGAAGGATCGCGCCGCTTAGCGCCAGATTATGAAAACGATTGTTCCGGTCGCGTTTAGCCCGGTAATTCTGCACCCTGCCTCCCATCGGACGGTTCACATCCCCGATCGTGTCGCCATGACCAAAACCTAAAGGCTTGCCCTTGAGCTAGCAACGCTTTTCGCCGCTATCGGCTTTCCTTGGCCGAGGGTTCTGGTTAGACGCAACTCACGATGCGGAGAGTGATATGGCCGACAGGTTTCGTCTGACCCTGGCACAATTGAACCCCACCGTTGGGGCGATTGCCGACAATGCGGACGCCGCGCACGCGGCTTGGCTGAAGGGCCGAGAGGCCGGCGCAGACATGGTGGCGCTGCCCGAAATGTTCGTGACAGGGTACCAGACCCAGGACCTTGTGATGAAGCCCGCGTTCCACCAGCACGCGATGCAGGCGGTCGAGGCGTTGGCGGTGACCTGCGCCGACGGGCCCGCGCTGGGCATCGGCGGTCCGTGGGCCGAGGACGGCGAACTTTTCAACGCCTATTTTATCCTGAAAGGCGGCAAGATCGTCAGCAAGGTGCTGAAGCACAACCTGCCCAACGATCATGTCTTCGACGAGGTGCGGCTGTACGATGCGGGCCCGCTTGGCGGCCCCTACGCGGTGGGCGACACGCGGGTGGGCACGCCGATCTGCGAAGACGCGTGGCACCCCGAGGTGTCCGAGACGCTGGCCGAAACGGGTGCCGAGTTTCTGCTGGTTCCGAACGGGTCGCCCTACTATCGCGGCAAGCTGGAAACGCGGCTGAACCACATGGTGGGCCGCGTGGTCGAGACCGGGCTGCCGCTGATCTACCTGAACATGGTGGGCGCGCAGGACGACCAGATTTTCGACGGTGCGTCCTTCGCGCTGAACCCGCATGGCGAGTTGGCGATGCTGATGCCCGCCTTCGACGAGGAAATCCGCACCATCGAGCTGGAACGCGGCGACGACGGCTGGCGCATCCTGCCAGCCGGAGAAACCCCGCAGCCGGACGAATGGGAACAGGATTATCGGGCGATGGTGCAGGCCACGCGCGACTATTTCGGCAAGACCGGGTTCCGCAAGGCGGTGCTGGGCCTGTCGGGCGGCGTCGATTCGGCGCTGGTGGCTGCCATCGCGGTGGACGCGCTGGGGTCCGAGAACGTGCGCTGCGTGATGCTGCCGTCCGAGTATACCAGCCAGCATTCGCTGGAGGACGCCGAGACCGTCGCGAAGGCGCTGGGCTGCCGCTATGACTATATCCCGATCAGCGGCGCGCGTGCGGCGGTGACAGAGGCGCTGGCGCCCTTGTTCGAAGGCACGACCCCCGACGTGACCGAGGAAAACATCCAGTCCCGCCTGCGGGGCCTGCTGTTGATGGCGCTGTCGAACAAGTTCGGCGAGATGGTTCTGACCACGGGCAACAAGTCCGAGGTCGCGGTGGGCTATGCCACGATCTATGGCGACATGTCCGGCGGCTATAACCCGTTGAAAGACCTGTACAAGACGCGGGTCTTCCAGACCTGCCGCTGGCGCAACGAAAACCACCGCGACTGGATGATGGGCCCGAAGGGCGAGGTGATCACCCCCCGCGTCATCGACAAGCCGCCTTCGGCAGAGCTGCGCGAGGACCAGAAGGACGAGGACAGCCTGCCGCCCTACGAGGATCTCGACCGCATCCTCGAGGCGCTGATCGACGACGAGAAGTCGGTGGCCGAGGTCGTCGCGATGGGCTTCGAGCGCGACGTGGTGAAGAAGATCGAGCACCTGATTTACATCAGCGAATACAAGCGGTTCCAGTCCGCCCCGGGGGCGCGGCTGACCAAGCGCAGCTTCTGGCTGGACCGCCGCTATCCGATCGTGAACCGCTGGCGCGATCCGTCCTAGGCGTGTAGCGGCAGGTGCGCTTCGGCGGGGGCCAGCGCCTCGCGCCGGGCGACGTCGAAATGCTGTTCCAGCAGCAGGCGCAGCTTGCGCGGCTTTCGGGAAATCGCCAGCCGCACCACGTCGCGCAGGATGTCGCGGTCCTTCATGTCCTGCACGATGTTGTGCCCCCGCTTGCGCAGGATGAAATGGTGCAGGCGCGCGTCCTTGGGGAACCGCTGCCAATGGATACGCTCTTTCATTGCGTCGCCGTGGAAGATGAAATGGTCCCGCGCGGTCGGGTCCAGCGGGCGCACGGTCGGCACCCGGAAGTGCGTGATGCCGGATCGCCAGCGCAACCAACGCTGTTCCTCGGGCACCTCGCACGGGTCGGCGGAGTACTGCGGCGAGAAGGCGATGACGCAATCGACGCGGGTCAGGCGGGGCAGCGCAAGCGCCATGAAGCCGCCCATGCTGTTCCCAAGGCACACGACCTCGCGGATGCCCAGCCGTTCGACATGGTGTGCGATCTGCGCGACCAGCATGTCGGCAAAGGCGGTATCGTTCAGCCATGTCCTGCGCCGCTCGGACGCCAGAAGGACGTGGTTTTCGCCGTCGTCCCACGCCGTGCCGATGAATTCGAACGGGGGAACGCTGGCGGGAAGCGTG
>NZVC01000040.1 GCA_002701395.1 Maritimibacter sp.
TGGTCGATGTCGATGACCTTGTCGAGGTGTTCCAGCCCCTTGATGGTTTCGCAAGGCGCGGGCGTCTGGCGGGCGCCGTTCAGCCGCATCGACGCGGTCTTGAACAGCGTCTCGATGGTCAGGGTCGACTTGCCGCCGCCCGATACGCCGGACACGCAGACGAACTTGCCCAGCGGGAACTTGGCCGTCACTTCCTTGAGGTTGTTGCCGGTGGCCTTGACCACCGTCACCGCCTTCTTGTTGCCCTTGCGGCGGGTCGCGGGCACCGCGATCTCGCGCACGCCGGTCAGATACTGCCCGGTGATCGACTCCGGGTTCGCCGCGATCTCTGCGGGCGTCCCGGAGGCGACGACGTTGCCGCCGTGGACCCCGGCCCCGGGGCCGATGTCCAGCACATAGTCGGCTTCGCGGATCGCTTCCTCGTCGTGTTCCACGACGATCACCGTGTTGCCCTGATCGCGCAGGTTCTTCAGCGTGCCCAGCAGACGGTCGTTGTCGCGCTGGTGCAGACCGATGGACGGCTCGTCCAGCACGTACAACACGCCGGTCAGACCGCTGCCGATCTGGCTGGCAAGCCGGATCCGCTGGCTTTCACCGCCCGACAGGGTGCCCGAGTTGCGCGACATCGTCAGGTATTCCAGCCCGACGTTGTTCAGGAACCCCAGCCGTTCGCGGATCTCTTTCAGGATGGCGCGGGCAATCTCGTTCTTCTGCTTGGTCAGGCTGTCGGGGACCGTGTCGCACCACGCGAAGGCCTCCTTGATCGACATCTCAACGACCTGCCCCACGTGCATCAGCGGTGCCGTGTCGCTGTCCTTGCGGCCGATTTTGACGGCCAGCGCCTCGTCCCGCAGGCGATAGCCGCCGCAGGCGCCGCAGGGGCGGTTGTTCTGATACCGCTCGAACTCTTCGCGCACCCAGCTTGAATCGGTTTCGCGGTAGCGGCGTTCCATGTTGGGGATCACCCCTTCGAACGGGCGCGACACCTGATAGACGCGGCCACCCTCGTCATAGCGGAACTGGATCTCTTCCTTGCCGGACCCGTACAGGAATACCTTCTGGACCGCTTCGGGCAGATCCTTCCACTTGGTGTTCTTGTCGAAATCGTAATGCTTCGCGATCGCCTCGATCGTTTGCAGGAAATAGGGCGACTTGCCCTTCCGCCACGGCGCCAGCGCACCGTTGTAGATCGTCAGGTTCTGATCCGGCACGACAAGGCGTTCGTCGAAGAACAGTTCCACCCCAAGGCCGTCGCAGGACGGGCACGCGCCGAAAGGCGCGTTGAACGAGAACAGGCGCGGCTCGATCTCGGGGATGGTGAAGCCGCTGACGGGACAGGCAAAATTCTCGGAGAAGGTGATCCGCTCGGGCTCGCCCTCTTTCGGGGCGGTTTCGAGGATCGCGATGCCGTCGGCAAGGTCCAGCGCGGTGCGGAAGCTGTCGGCAAGCCGCGTTTCCAGCCCTTCACGCACGACGATGCGGTCGACCACCACGTCGATGTCATGGCGGAACTTCTTGTCCAGCGTCGGCGGTTCGTCGAGTTCGTAGAATTCGCCGTTCACCTTCACCCGCTGGAAGCCCTGCTTGCGAAGCTCGACGAACTCTTTCTTGTACTCGCCCTTGCGGTCCCGAATGATCGGCGCCAGCAGATAGCCCCGCGTGCCCTCTTCCATGTCCATGACCCGGTCGACCATGTCCTGCACCTGCTGCGCCTCGATCGGCTGGCTGGTGGCGGGCGAATAGGGCGTCCCGGCACGGGCGAACAGCAAGCGCAGGTAGTCGTAGATCTCGGTCACCGTGCCGACGGTCGAGCGCGGGTTCTTCGATGTCGTCTTCTGCTCGATCGAGATCGCGGGGGACAGGCCGCTGATATGATCGACGTCGGGCTTTTCCATCATGTCGAGGAACTGCCGCGCGTAGGCCGACAGCGATTCCACGTAACGACGCTGCCCCTCGGCATAGATCGTATCGAAGGCCAGCGACGACTTGCCCGAGCCCGACAGGCCGGTGATCACCACCAGCTCGTCGCGCGGAATGTCCACGTCGATGCCTTTGAGATTGTGCTCGCGCGCGCCGCGCACTTCGATCTTCTTCAGATCCGCCATCGGACACCTCTTATACGCCGCTTAACAGTTAACCCACGGCGCGCGAGTCTCCAATCGAAAATTGGAACATAGCGCGAACATCCACAGGTTCCTTGCCGGATTGGCAGCAGCCGTCAGGCGATATGCCCGTCGCGTCGGCGCTGCAACGCCAGATGTACGCCCGCTCCGGCCAGAAACAAGAGGCAGAGCATGATCATCAGCCCGCCATAGCCCGCGACCGCGATCACGCCGACCATCAGCGGTGTACCGACCGTGTTGCCAAGGTTGCCCGCCTGCGCCATGCCGCCGTTGGCCAGCGCGCGGTCGTCCAGCGTCTGGTTCAGCTGCGGCACCACGCTGAACCCCGAGCCCTGCACCAGCCCCAGCGTCGCCCCCAGCGCAAGGAACAGCACCGGGCTGCCCGGCATCGCCCAAAGCCCGGCCGCCACCACCGCGCAGGCGGCGAAGCCCGCGACCGAGACCGAGACCGCCGTCGTCCGCCGCAGCAGCCAGACGCCCAGCGTCATCGAGGTGGCCAGCGAGGCAAGCGGCATCAGGCCCAGCACCAGCGCGCGGTTCGCCGATGGAAGGAAGGGTGCCAGCACGGTCAGCACCGCGACGAAACAGGCGGTGTAGAACAGCCAGCCCCACGCCGCCGCGCCGATGAAGGGGCTGCGGTAGATCCGGGCGTGGGCGGCCAGAAGCTCGCCCCGCTGCAACGGCGTCGCGACGCCCTTCCGCACGCGGGGCAGGATCGGCCACAGCACCGCCGCCATCACCGCCATGTAGACCGCGTGCGCCCCGATCAGTGCCCCCAACCCGAACCGCGCCGCCGCCGGGATGCCGGCCCACGCAAGGATCGCGAAGGCGACGGCGAAGAAGGTGCTCCAGAGCGTCAGCGCCAGCGGCCTGTCGCGGTCGCGCGTGACCTCCGCGATCATCGTGGGCGCGGCGACGACGATGGCAAGATGCGCCGCCCCCTCGATCACGCGACTGGACAGGAACAGCCATAGGGGCGGGAACGTCGCCTGAAAGGCCGACATCAGGGCGCCGGTGCACAGCGCGGTCAGCAGAGCGCGGCGATAGCCGATCCGCGCCACCAGCACGCCCGCGACGACGCCCAGCAGAATGCCGAGGAACCCCACCAGCGACACCGCGAAGCCCAGCGAGGTGCCCGCCTGCGGATAGGCTTCGGGCAGTCGGTCGAACACGACGCTCAGCTTGCCGTATTGCCCCGCGGCGCCCAGCCCGGCCGCCCAGATCAGCAGCACCAGCCGCCAGTCGGTCCTGTCCGTATCCATCCCGTCGCCCCCCGGCCAGTTCGGACCCGGTTAATCAGGTTCGGTCAGCAGGCGCCAGACCCGCGCGCAGGAAGGGGGCGCTGCCCCCGTCGCGCTGTGCGCGACTCCCCCGAGGTATTTGGAAAGAGAAGAAGGGCCCCGCAGAACGAAAACCTCCGCCGCGGCGCCGGGCCGGGCGGAGGTCTGTTTTGTCGGGCCGGTACGGCCGGGGATCAGGAGGCCAGCCGCGCCTTCACCATCGGGCCCACCTGACCGAAGTCCATGCGGCCGGTGTACTGCGACTTCAGTTCGCCCATCACCTTGCCCATGTCGCGGATCGAGTTGGCGTCGGTCCGGACGATCGCCTTGTCGACGGCGGCCGAGACTTCGTCTTCGGTCAGCTGCCGGGGCAGGAAATCCTCGATCACGATGATCTCGTCCCGTTCGCGTTCTGCAAGGTCGAGGCGTCCGCCTTCCTCGTAGGCGCGCGCGCTTTCCTGGCGCTGTTTGACCATCTTGCCGAGGATGCCCAGCACGTCGGCGTCGCCCACGCCGGCCGAGTTGTCCTCGCCCTCACCCCGAAGAGCGATATCCTTGTCCTTGATCGCGGCGTTGATCAGGCGCAGCGTCGACAGGCGCGCGGCATCCTTGCTCTTCATCGCATCCTTCAGCGCAGAGCCGATCCTGGTGCGCATATCCATAGGCGCGGGTCCTCTCCCCTTGAGGTTTCGCAAAACCGTAACATACAGTGCCGCGCTGCGGCGCGCAACTGGCGGCATTTATTGCAAGTCATTGATTTTACAAGATTACGCGAATCCCATCATGGGTTGATTCCCGCCACCGCTGGCCTTAGGTTCCGCGCGATCACGAACAAGGAGTCGCACATGCCCCTCTCGCGCGGACCGGACAATGCAACCGCGTGCCTTGCGCTCGCAGATGGCACGCTGTTCTACGGACGCGGCTTCGGTGCCGCAGGCCAGACCACGGCAGAGCTGTGCTTCAACACCGCCATGACGGGCTATCAGGAGATCATGACCGATCCGTCCTATGCCGGTCAGATCGTCACCTTTACTTTCCCGCATATCGGCAACGTCGGGGTGAACCCCGAGGACGACGAAACGCAGGACCCGGTGGCCGAGGGCATGGTGGTCAAGTGGGACCCGACCGAGCCGTCGAACTGGCGCGCGACCGAGCGGCTGGGCGACTGGCTGGCCAAGCGCGGCCGCATCGCCATCGGCGGCATCGACACCCGTCGGCTGACGCGGGCGATCCGCCAGCAGGGCGCGCCGCATGTCGCGCTGGCGCACAGCCCGGACGGCGAGTTCGACCTGGAGGCTCTGGTCGCCGCCGCACGGGACTTCCGCGGGCTGGTGGGGCTGGACCTTGCCAAGGACGTGACCTGCGCCCAGTCGTACCGCTGGGACCAGATGCGGTGGGCATGGCCCGACGGCTTCCCGACCCGCAGCACCCCGGGCCACAAGGTCATCGCCATCGACTATGGCGCGAAGCGCAACATCCTGCGCTGCCTTGCCTCGGCAGGCTGCGACGTGACCGTTCTGCCCGCGACCGCCACGGCGGAAGAGGTCATGGCGCACGAACCGGCCGGTCTGTTCCTGTCGAACGGCCCCGGCGACCCGGCGGCGACCGGCGAATATGCCGTGCCGATGATCCGCGACGTTCTGGAAAAGTCCGACATGCCCGTGTTCGGCATCTGCCTTGGCCACCAGATGCTGGCCCGCGCCCTTGGCGCCAGCACGGTCAAGATGAACCACGGCCACCACGGCGCGAACCATCCCGTGAAGGATCTGGAGACCGGCAAGGTCGAGATCACGTCGATGAACCACGGCTTCACCGTGGACAGCCAGACGCTGCCCGCGGACGTGATCGAAAGCCATGTCTCGCTGTTCGACGGGTCGAACTGCGGCATCCGCCATCGCGACCGGCCGGTGTTCTCGGTCCAGTACCACCCCGAGGCGAGCCCGGGCCCGCAGGACAGCTATTACTTGTTCGAACGGTTCGTTGCGGCCATCGAAGGGCGCTGATCTGCCCGCAAACCGATACGGGTTAAGTCAAATTTAACGTAACGCCCGGATCTTCCGGCGAAGTCAGAACGAGGCTTCGCCGTGGAGAATCCATCCGGCCTTCGGTCTGTCCGGGGCGGCAGAGACCTGTCGCCGCGGACGCCGTTACCAGAAACCGAGCGCCCCCGTCTGGGGCAGATCCTGATCGATGCGGGCGCGCTTAGCCCCGCCGCGCGCGAGGATGCGCTGGCGCGGCAGGCGCGGGTCGACGCCCGGTTGGGCGACATCCTTGTGGCGGATGGCACGATCGACCGTCCGCTGCTGCACGCTGCGATCGCCGGGCAGTTCGGCGCCGCGCTGGCCAACCTGACCGAAGAGCCGCCCGACCCGGTGCTGGTTGCGATGCTGGGGGCCGACACCTGCCTGTCGCTGGGTCTTTTGCCGTGGCGCCGCACGGCGTCCGATGTCGAGATCGCCAGCGCCCGCCCGGAGGAGTTCGAACGGCACCGCCCCCGGCTGGAACAGCTGTTCGGCCCGGTGCGGATGGCGATCACCGGCGAGCTTGAGATCCACGACGCGATCTGGCGGCTGCGCCCGGCAGAGCTGGTGACGCGGGCGGAGACGCGGGTGCCGGCGGTGGAGAGCTGCCGCACGCTGGCCTTCTCGCCGGCGCGGGCGCATCCGGTGACGCTGGCGGCGGTGTTCGTGTGCATCGTGCTGGTGTTTTTCCACCCGATGCCCGCGCTTCGGTTCCTGACCTTCTGGGCGATCCTGACGCTGCTGGCCAACAGCCTGCTGAAGGGCGCCGCGCTGGCACGGCACCTTGTGCGCCTGCGTGCCGCATCCCGCGACGACGACCTGCCCATCGTCGCGCGGCAGCCCCGAATCTCGCTGCTGGTGCCGCTGTTCCGCGAACGGCGCATCGCCGGGCGGCTGATCGCCCGACTGGACCGGCTGGATTACCCGCGCGAGCTGCTGGACATCCTGCTGGTGGTCGAGGCCGACGACCGGGTCACGCGCGACACGCTGGCCGGACTGGACCTGCCGCCTCATATGCGCTGCGTGACGGTGCCCGAGGGCAGCGTGAAGACGAAGCCGCGGGCGCTGAACTATGCGCTGGATTTCTGTCGCGGCAGCATCATCGGCGTCTACGATGCGGAAGACGCGCCCGACCCCGACCAGCTGAACCGCGTGGTCGAAAGGTTCCACAGGCGCGGGCCGGACCTTGCCTGCGTGCAGGCCACGCTGGATTTCTACAACAGCCGGTCGAACTGGCTGGCCCGATGCTTCGCGGTGGAATACGCCGCGTGGTTCCGCGTGGTGCTGCCGGGGCTGACCGGGCTGGGACTGGTGGCGCCGCTGGGCGGGACCTCGTTGTTCTTCCGCCGACAGGTGTTGGAGGACCTGGGCGGCTGGGATGCCCACAACGTAACGGAGGACGCCGATCTTGGCGTCCGGCTGGCGCGGCACGGCTACCGGACCGAGTTCATCCTGTCCGTCACCTCGGAAGAAGCCAACTGCCGGGCGCTGCCGTGGATCCGGCAGCGGTCGCGCTGGCTGAAAGGGTACATGATGACATGGGCGGTGCACATGCGGCGGCCGCTGAAGCTGATGGCGCAGCTGGGGCCACGCCGGTTCCTTGGCTTCCAGATGCTGTTCCTCGGGACGATCTCGCAGTTCCTGCTGGCGCCGTTCCTGTGGCTGTTCTGGCTGCTGCCGTTCGGGATGCAGCATCCCTTCGCCCCCGCCTTCGGACCCATCATCATGGGCGGGCTTCTGGTCGCGTTCCTGCTGTCAGAGGCGATTTCGATCGCGGTGGGGCTTGTCGCGGTGCGCGGGCCCGACCACCGGCACCTGCTGCCGTGGGTTCTGACGCTGCATTTCTATTTCCCGCTTGCCGCGCTGGCCGCGTACAAGGGCCTGTTCGAGCTGCTGACGTGGCCGTTCTACTGGGACAAGACCGAACACGGGATATATCCGGAAACCGAACCGGGGGCGGATGCCGCGAAGACGGTGTCGGCACCTTCGGACAAGGCTTCGGACAGGGCTTCGGACAGGGCTTCGGAGACGGGCGGAGAACGCAGGAAAGCCGAGGACCGAACCGTCCTTATGCGCCGTCGGCGTCGCGCCTGAGCCGGGTCTCGAACGCCTTCGAGATATGGGCACGCAGGGCGGCGTAGGCCGCGTCGCCGTCCCCTGCCCCGATCGCATCCACGATCGCCTGATGTTCGCTGAGCGCCGTTTCGCCGCGCCCCTCCACCGCAAGCGACGTGGTCGCAAGCAACGCCATCGAGCGATGCACGAGGTCCAGTTGCTGCACCAGATAGCGGTTGTGCGACGCAAGGTGGATCTGCTTGTGGAACCGCTTGTTCGCCTGACTCAGCGCCGCGGGGTCGTTCAGCAGCGCACGGTCGTCGGCCACCATCTCGTTCAGCACCCGCACCTCTTCCGGCGTCGCATGCTTGGCGGCAAGGCGGGCAGCCAGACCTTCCAGTTCGGTCCGCACGACGTACAGTTCCGCCAGCTGGTTGTGATCCAGCGACGCGACGATCAGCGACCGCCCGTCGCGGGTCAGCAGCGACTGGGTTTCCAGCCGTTGCAGCGCCTCGCGGATCGGCGTGCGCGACACACCGAACCGTTCCGCAAGCTCGCTTTCGACCAGCCGGTCGCCGGGGCGGTACAGCCCAACGTCGATGGCTTCGAGGATCAGCGCATAGGCGTCCTTTTGCGGGGTCTTGGGGGCGGGCATGTCATTCCTTCCGGGTCGGTTCGATACGTTAGGCCCTGCCCGCAGGAATGTTCAAGCTTTCGCGGTGGACGCGCCCGCTTGCCGCACCTAAATATCCCGCGATGGTAGCCGAACAGTTCTCTCATGTCCGTCACTGGGTGTTCGACCTAGACAACACCTTGTACGACCCCGCCGCCCGCCTCTTCGATCAGATCGAGGTGAAGATGAACGACTACGTCATGCGCGAGCTTGGCGTGGACGCGACCGAGGCCAACCGCCTGCGCGGTGCCTACTGGCGCGACCACGGCACGACGCTGGCGGGTATGATGCTGCACCACGGGGTCGAACCGTGGCCCTACCTGCGCGAGGTGCACGACATCACGCTGGACCATCTTGACCCCGATCCGGTGCTGGCCAAGGCGATCGGCGCCCTGCCCGGACGTCGCATCGTCTATACCAACGGCGACGGCGAATACGCGGCGCGGGTGCTGGAACAGCGCGGGCTGTCGAAGGTGTTCGACGCGGTCTATGGCGTGGAACACGCGAACTGGCGACCCAAGCCCGAACGCGCCGCCTTCGACCTTGTGTTCGCCGCCGAGAACCTGAATCCGAAGACCGCCGCGATGTTCGAGGACGACGTGCGCAACCTTGCGGTGCCGCACGCGCTTGGCATGAAGACGGTGCATGTCGCGCCCGAGGCGCTGCCCGACCCGCCAGAGCACGTCCATCACCACACCGCCGACCTGTCGGGTTTTCTGGGCCAACTGAAATGAGCGTGGTCCGGGCCGATGTGTTCGTCTCGGGCGGCGGCCTTGCCGGGCTTGCGGCCGCGGCTGCCTTCGGGCAGGCCGGGTTCTCGGTCCTGCTGGCCGATCCTGCCCCGCCCCCGGCCCCCGATGCCGCGACGCGCGACCTGCGCTCGACCGCGTTCCTTGGCCCGTCGCGCGACCTGCTCGACCGTATCGGCCTGTGGGACACCCTTGCGCCCCACGCCGTCCGGCTGGACGCCCTGCGCATCGTGGACACCGAAGGCTGGCCGCCCGAGATCCGCGAGACCCGCCTGTTCGAACCCGCCGAGCTTGGCGCCGAGACCTTCGGGTGGAACCTGCCCAACGCGCTGACCCGCCATCACATGATGGACGCCCTTGCGCGAATGCCAGAGGTCGAGATCGCGTGGGGCACCGGCTTTCGCGCGCTGCTGACCCGGACGGGCGAGGCGCGCGTGACCCTGACCGACGGCCGAGTCGTCGCTGCCCGGCTTGCCGTGGCCGCCGATGGCCGCGACTCACCCCTGCGCGAAGCGGCGGGCATCACCGCCACGACGCGGCGCTATGGCCAACGCGCCTTCGCCTTCACCGCGACGCATCCCGTGCCACACGCGGGCATCTCGACCGAGGTCTACAATCAGGGCGGCGCGTTCACGACCGTGCCGGTGCAGGACATCGATGGCGTGCCCGCCTCTGCCATCGTGTGGATGAACGACGGCCGCCGCGCCGCCAACCTTGCCGCGCTGGACGACGCAGATTTCGCGCAGGAAATGACCGACCGCGCTTGCGGCATCCTTGGCCCGATGGAGCGCGCAAGCCCGATGGGTCAGTGGCCGGTGATCACCCGCACCGCCGACCGCCTGACCGCCGAGCGCGTGGCGCTGGTGGCCGAGGCCGCGCACGTCCTGCCGCCCATCGGCGCGCAGGGACTGAACACGTCGCTGAACGACATCGCGCTTTTGGCCGGGCTTGCCGCGGACGATCCCGATGCGCTGGGAACCCCCGGCCAGCTGGATGCCTACGCCCGCCGCCGCCACACCGACATCGCGGTCCGGGCACAGGTCATCGACCTGTACAACCGCGTCTGCCGCTCGGGCGAACCACCGATCCAGGCCCTGCGCCGCGCCGGCCTTCGTCTGGTTCACGACACGCCGTTGCGGGGCCGGATCATGCAGGCCGGGCTGGGCGGCCGCTAGGCTTTGCGCGGCACATCAAGAACGCCCGACAACACACTCCACCAAAACGAAAAACGCGCAAGGCTCAGCCCTGCGCATTCCCGTGACCCGTATCTCTGGGCCGATCAGACTCAGTTGCGGTAGACAACCAGCTCGGGCTGTCCGTCCAGCGGGGCATCCAGCAGACGCAGCGCCGCCAGCGAGACCTGGCTGCCGCCGCCCGATGCGCCGCCGCCCGACGGGATCAGCTGGACCTGCACGGTGCGGCCCGACGCCGGATAGAACAGCCGGCCCGAGGCCTGCTCGCTGACCAGCGGGGTGCGGATCCAGAAGCCGGGCTCGTCCGCCGCGCCGATCGACGCCACCGTGGTGCCAAGCCGTCCGTCACCCGCCGCATCCGGGGCCGGCGCGGGGGCCGGTTCGGGCTCTGGCGTCGGTTCCGGCTCGGGGGCCGGCGCCGGTTCGGGCGTCGGGGCCGGAGTGGTCTCGGGCGTCGCAGCCGGCGCTTCGGGCGCAGGCGTCGTCGTCTCGGTGTCGTTCCCGGCGGCCGGATCGTCCAGCGTCGTGGTCTCGACGGTGTCGACCTCGGTATCCAGTCCGGTGGGATTCGCCGGGTCTGCGTCGGCTTCCGCAGCGGGCGGAGTGGTCTCGCCGCCAAGCGGGCCTGGCCCCTCGCCAGCACAGGCGGCCAGCAGCAGGAGCGTCAGTAGGGGGGTGATCTTTTTCATGGTCTGCAGGTTAGGCAGAACAACGCCGTTGATCAACACGATGCTGTGGCTTGCGGCAATGTTCTGCTGCCCTTAGGTGTGGGGAATGACACCGCGCCTGATTGACCCATTCCAACGCGCGATCACCTACCTTCGGGTCTCGGTGACCGACCGCTGCGACTTCCGCTGCACCTACTGCATGGCGGAGAACATGACCTTTCTGCCGAAGAAGGAACTTCTGACGCTGGAAGAGCTGGATCGGATGTGTTCCAGCTTCATCGGCCTCGGGGTCGAGAAGCTGCGGATCACCGGCGGCGAACCCTTGGTGCGCCGGGACATCATGACCTTCTTCCGGTCGATGACCCGCCATCTCGACGCGGGCACGCTGAAGGAACTGACCCTGACCACCAACGGCAGCCAGCTTGCTCGCTTCGCGGACGAACTGTGGGACGCCGGCGTGCGCCGGGTGAACATCTCGCTCGACACGCTGGACGACGACCGCTTCGCGCAGATCACGCGCTGGGGGCGCCTGCCGCAGGTGATGAAGGGGATCGAGGCCGCACAGAAGGCGGGCATGCGGATCAAGATCAACACCGTCGCGCTGAAGGGCTTCAACGAGGACGAACTGTTCACGCTGGTCGACTGGTGCGCGCGCGAGAACATGGACCTGACCTTCATCGAGGTCATGCCGATGGGCGACATGGGAGAGGTCGACCGCCTTGACCAGTACTGGCCCCTGTCGGACCTGCGCGCCCGGCTGGCAGAGCGGTTCACGCTGACCGACCTGCCCGAACGCACCGGCGGTCCGGCCCGCTATGTCCGGCTGGAAGAGACCGACCAGAAGATCGGCTTCATCACGCCGCTGACCCACAATTTCTGCGAAAGCTGCAACCGCGTGCGCCTGACCTGCACCGGCGACCTGTTCATGTGCCTCGGGCAGGAAGACATGGCCGACCTGCGCACCCCGCTGCGCAACTTCCCCGACACCGACGCGCCGCTGATCTCGGCCATCGAAAAGGCGATCGGGCGCAAGCCGGAAGGCCACGACTTCGACTATTCCCGCCAGCGGGCCGACGGGCAGGTCACCCGCCACATGAGCCACACCGGCGGCTAGGCGTCCCGCGCGGCCAGCGCCTTTCCAAGGCGCGGCAGCCGCGCCTTGCGCAATAGCTTGCGGATCTCCCACGGCTCGCCCGACAGGCGTTCGGCTTCTTGCCGCACCGCTTCGGCGGCCGTTGCGACCGCCTCCGGGTGGTCGGCGTACAGCCCCATCAGGAACGGATCGACGGCCTCGCGCCGCACCCCCTCTTCCGCCAGTAGACCACGCGGAAAGTCCTGCGCGTTCTCGGTCAGGATGATGTCGGCGCTGCCGGTCACCGCCGCCGCCAGAACGTGCACGTCCGCCGGATCGGGCAGCCACAGCCGTGCCTCCAGCCCCGCACGCACCGGCACCTCGGCATCGGGCCAGTCGCGCCGCACCAGCGCCACCTCGGACCGCGCCTGCGCCTCGCCCTCGGGGCCCAGCTTGCGCGCGGCCCGCGCCCATTCCTCAAGGATGCGCGCCGACCACAGCGGCGTGAACAGCCCGGCCTTCGCGACGCCAAGGACGACCTGCCGCATCACCGTCGGATACAGCACGTTCGCGTCGATCAGGACCTTCATTCCGACAGCCGGAACACCAGCGATTTGAGATAGCCCGACTCGGCCAGCTGCGACAGCTGCGGATGGTCCGGCCCGGCGAACCCGGTCCAGATGATCTGGCCGCGCCGCCCGCCCCTGCCGATCCCGCGCGCCGAGGCGTTGCGGAACTTCGTCAGGTCGGCGGCGTGGGAACACGAACACAGGCCAAGATAACCGCCCTCGGCCACCAGCGGCGCCGCCAGCCGCGCGACCCGTTCATAGGCGCGCAAGCCCGCCTCCAGCGCCTGCCGGTTCGGTGCGAAGGCCGGCGGATCGCAAACCACCACGTCGAACCGCTCGCCTTCCTCGGCCAGCGCGGTCATCACATCGAACGCGTCGCCCTTGCGGGTGGCGAACCGGTCGCCCGCGCCCATCGCGGCGGCGCCCTGCCCGGCCAGTTCCAGCGCGGGCGCCGAACTGTCGACCGCAAGCGCCTGCGACGCGCCGCCCGCCAGCGCGGCCAGCGAAAAGCCCCCGACATGGCTGAACACGTCCAGCACGCGCCGCCCCTTCACCAACCGCTGCACGAAGGCGTGGTTGTCGCGCTGGTCGAAGAACAGGCCGGTCTTCTGGCCGCCCGTCAGGTCCGCCATGTAGGTCGCGCCGTTCATCGCCACCGGGACCGGCCCGTCCAGCGCGCCGGTCATCACCAGCGTCTCTTCGGGCAGCCCTTCCAGCCCCCGCGCCCGGCCGCTGCCGTTCTTCACGATGGTCGAGACGCCGGTCACATCGGCCAGCGCCGCGGCGAGGTCGTCCAGCAGCACCTCGGCCCACGCCGCGTTCGGCTGGATCACCGCCGCATCGCCGAACCGGTCGATCACCACGCCGGGCAGCCCGTCCGCCTCGGCATGGACCAGCCGGTAGAACGGCGCGTCGTACAGCGTCTCGCGATGCGCCAGCGCCGCGCGCAGCCGCGCCGCCAGCCAATCGCGGTCGATCACCGCCTCGGGGTCGCGATCCAGCATCCGCGCGATGATCCGCGACTGCGGGTTTACCGCCACCACGCCCATCGGCGTGCGCGCGCTGTCTTCCAGCACGGCCAGCGCCCCGGGCGCCAAGGCTTTGGTACGGCGGTCGGTGACAAGTTCGTTCGAATAAACCCAGGGAAACCCGTGACGGATCGCACGGGCCTCGGCTTTGGGCATGAGGCGTATGGTGGGCATGGTCATGCGCCTCTCCTATCCACTTGCGACCCCCGGCGGAAGAGCCCACGACACACCCAACCGCCCCTCCCCTTCTTCTCTTTCCAAATACCTCGGGGGAGTCGCGCACGGCGCGACGGGGGCAGAGCCCCCTCCGCCCTCCGACAAGGCGCACCTCCGCCCTCCGACAAGGCGCACCTCCGGTGCGACGGGGGCAGAGCCCCCACCACCCCCAACCCGGCGCGTCAAACCTGTTGACCGCTGCCGCCGCCCGGGCTAGCACATCCCCATGACCCGTCCGACGATCACCCTTCGCAATTTCTGGTGGCGCGCCTTCTGACAAGGCGGCCGGACGATTACCTTTCAGCATCATCTACCGGGCCGCCGCATGGGCGGCTCTTTTGGTTCTGCGTTCCCCCCGTGCGGTGTCCCATCACCCCGAAAAGGACCAGACCCATGACAGCTTCACCGAAACCCGTGATCCTCACCGGCGACCGCACCACCGGGCCGCTGCACCTTGGCCACTACGCCGGCTCGCTCAAAAGCCGCGTCACGCTGCAGGACAGCCACCGACAGTACCTTCTGCTGGCCGACACGCAGGCGCTGACCGACAACGCCCATGACATCGGACGCATCCGCCGCAACGTGCTGGAAGTCGCCACCGACTATCTCGCCGTGGGCATCGACCCGGCCCGCAGCACGATCTGCCTGCAATCGCAGCTTCCGGCGTTGGCCGAACTGTCGATGCTGTACCTGAACTTCGTCACCGTTTCGCGGCTGGAACGCAATCCGACCATCAAGGACGAGATCCGCGCCCGCGGGTTCGGGCGCGACATCCCGGCGGGTTTCCTGTGCTACCCGGCGGCGCAGGCCGCCGACATCACCGCGTTCCGCGCCACCATCGTGCCGGTGGGCGCCGACCAAGCACCGCTGATCGAACAGACCAACGAGATCGTCCGCCGCATCAACACCACCGCCGGGCGCGACGTGCTGCCCGAGGCGACCGCCGTGATCCCCGCCACGGGCCGGCTGCCCGGCATCGACGGCAAGGCCAAGATGTCGAAATCTGGCGGCAACGCGATTCCGCTTTCGGCCTCGCCCGACGAGATCCACGCGGCGGTCAACGCCATGTACACCGATCCCGGCCACCTGCGCGTCGAGGACCCCGGCCGGGTCGAGGGCAACGTGGTCTTCACCTATCTCGACGCCTTCGATCCCGACCGCAATCTGGTGGCCGAATTCAAGGAACGCTACCGCTTCGGCGGGCTGGGCGACGCGGTGCTGAAACGGCGGCTGGACGACGTTCTGCAGGCGCTGGTGGCGCCGATCCGCAAGCGCCGCGCCGAACTGGCGAAGGACCCGGGCTACGTGCTGGAAGCGGTGCGCGCCGGCACCGACCGCGCCCGGTCGGTAACGCAGGAAACCAAGGAAGAGATCACCAGCGCGCTTGGCCTGTTCCGACTGGACCCGCTTGCGCTGGCCGAGGCCGGACCGGCCCTTCTGACCGCGTGACGGCGGCCTTTCGCGTTTTCTATCGGCAGGATCTTCCAGAAGATCCTGCCGTCCCGGTCTTCTGAAAGGTCGGGACTACCGCGGCAAAGCCGCCGCGTCGCGGGCCAGCGCCTCGATGCCGGCCCAGTCGCCGGTTTTCACCTTGTCGCCCGGCGCCACCCACGAGCCGCCGACGCAGGCCACGTTGGACAACGACAGGTAATCCGCCGCGTTCGAGGGCGACACGCCCCCGGTGGGGCAGAAGGTGACCTGCGGCAGCGGCGCGCCGATCGCTTTCAGCGCCTTGGCGCCGCCCGCCGCTTCGGCCGGGAAGAACTTGCCGGTGGTATAGCCGCGCTCGATCAGGCCCATGACCTCGGTCGCGGTGGCCCCGCCGGGCAGCAGGGGCAGATCGTGTTTCTCGCACGCCGCGCACAGCGCGTCCGTTGCGCCGGGCGACACGGCGAATTGCGCGCCCGCCTCTTTCGCGGCGATCACGTCGGCCTCTGTCAGCACGGTGCCCGCGCCGACGACGCCGCCCGCGACGCCCGCCATGCCCCGGATCACGTCCAGCGCCTGCGGCGTGCGCAGCGTCACTTCCAGCACCGGAAGCCCGCCCGCGACAAGCGCCTCGGCCAGCGGCACCGCGACGGCCGCGTCATCGACCACCAACACCGGGATCACCGGCGCCAGACGGCACATCTCGAGCGTCTGCGCGCTCATCTCTTTCGGTGTCATCATCTCGCATCTCCCCGAAACCCTGCAGGCTTCTTTGGTCTTCTAAATATCCCCGCCGGAGGCAAGAAGACTCTGGCGGGACATCAACTTTCAATGCCTCCGGCGGGGATATTTCCCGGACCAAAGAGGCGTTTGTTCAAACCACGACCCCCGCGCCCGCCGAGGCGTCGCCAGCCGTTTGGCGGAACACCTCGAACAGGTCGCGGCCAAGGCCGAACTGGTTGGCCGTCAGGTCGGCTTCCGCCAGCGGGCGGGACGACAGGTCGACATCGACCGCCTCGAGCGTGCCGTTGGTCGCGTCCACGCGCACCATGTCACCGTCGCGCAGGCGGGCGATGGGGCCGCCGTTCGCCGCCTCGGGGCAGACGTGGATGCAGGCCGGAACCTTGCCGGACGCGCCAGACATGCGGCCGTCGGTGACCAGCGCGACCTTCAGGCCGCGGTCCTGCAGCACCGCCAGCACCGGGGTCAGCGAGTGCAGTTCCGGCATCCCGTTCGCCTTGGGGCCCTGGAACCGGACCACGACGACGGTGTCCTCGATGAACTCGCCCGCCTGAAACGCCTTTTTCACGTCGGCCTGGTCGTGGAAGATCCGGGCTTTCGCCTCGATCACGTGGCGCTCGGGCTTGACCGCCGAGACCTTCATCACGCCGCGGCCAAGGTTGCCTTGCAGGTCCTTCAGGCCGCCGGTCGCCTGAAACGGGTCCGACGCGGGGCGGAGGACCTTGTCGTTCAGCGTCTCGCCCGCGCCTTTGCGCCATGCCAGCGTGCCGTCCTGCAGCACGGGTTCTTCGGTGTAGCGGGCCAGCCCCTCGCCCGCGACGGTCTTGGTATCGGGGTGCAGAAGGCCCGCGTCCAGCAGTTCGCCGATCATGTAGCCAAGCCCGCCCGCCGCGTGGAAGTGGTTCACGTCGGCCAGACCGTTCGGATAGACCTTGGCCATCAGCGGCACGACCGAGCTGATCTCGTCGAAGTCCTCGGTATCAAGGATCACCCCCGCCGCCCGTGCCATCGCAGGCAGGTGCAGCACAAGGTTGGTGGACCCGCCCGTGGCCATCAGGCCGACGATGCCGTTCACAAAGGCTTTCTCGTCCAGCACGTCGGACACCGGCGTGAACTCGTTGCCCAGCGCGGTGATCGCCAGCGCCCGCTGGGCGCCCGCCGTGGTCAACGCATCGCGCAGCGGCGTGTTGGGGTTCACGAAGGACGCACCGGGCAGGTGCAGGCCCATGAACTCCATCAGCATCTGGTTGGTGTTCGCGGTGCCGTAGAAGGTGCAGGTGCCCGGGCCGTGGTAGGATGCCATCTCGGCTTCCATCAGCTTGTCGCGCCCGATCTCTCCGGCGGCGAACTGCTGGCGCACGCGGGCCTTCTCGTCGTTGGTCAGGCCGCTGGTCATCGGCCCCGCCGGAAGGAACACGCCCGGCAGGTGCCCGAACGAGGCGGCGGCGATGATCAGGCCCGGCACGATCTTGTCGCAGACGCCAAGATAGAGCGCCGCGTCGAAGGTGTTGTGCGACAGCGCGACCCCCGCCGCCAGCGCGATGACATCGCGCGAGAACAGCGACAGTTCCATCCCCGGCTGGCCCTGCGTGACGCCATCGCACATCGCGGGAACGCCGCCCGCCACCTGCGCGGTGGCGCCAGCGGCGCGGGCCGCTTCGCGGATGATCTCGGGATAGGTTTCGAACGGCTGATGCGCCGACAGCATGTCGTTGTAGGCGGTCACGATGCCAAGGTTCGGCGCCCTGCCCTCGGCCAGCGAAGACTTGTCCTCGCCCATCGCGGCATAGGCGTGGGCCTGGTTGCCGCAAGCCAGGTGCGCGCGGCGCGGTCCGGCCTCGGCCAGCGCGGCCATCCGGTCGGTGTAGCGGCTTCGGCTGTCGCGGCTGCGGGCGCGGATGCGCTCTGTGACGGCTTCGATCCTTGCGTCGAGGGGCATGGCTGGGTTCGTCCTGTCTATGGCCGCGCGGCACGGCCGGTTCCGGGCTCGGCGAAAGGCTATCAGGTCTTGTTACCGCTAACAAGGTTGGCGCCGCGTCGTGCGGCGCCCCTGACGCCCGCCGATTCTGCGTTGCAGCATGCGCATGGCGGAAATTCCGCATTGTCTGTGCAACTTCAATGTCGGGCGACTTAGGTTGTGGACCAAGGGAAAACAGGGGCCGCCCCGGCATTCGGCCGGAAATGCCCCGAAACCGAGCACAGGAAACGGTAAGATGAGCAAGTACGACGATCAGGGCCGCATCGACTTCGTGGAAATCGAACGCGAAGCACGCCGGATGCAAGCGCAGGCGATGGCCAGCGGCTTCCGCCAGATGGGCAGCTGGATTCGCGGTGGCTTCAAGCGCACCGAACGCGGCACCATCTGATCCACGGATGATGCAAGGTCGCCGGACTTTCGGCGGCCCGACGGGCCCGCGGCGTTGACCTTCCTTGCCGCCGGCCCCGTAACCAGCGGGTTTCGTTAATGAAATACACCCTATGGTTGTCCCCAAATCCCGGAAAGGCTCCGGGATTTTCTTTTTTTGGCCTCACTTGGTTAACAATGTCCGGTCCCGTCAGAGGACGGCCATTCCGGCCAAGGAGGTGGAAGATGATACTCGCCGCACTTCGTAACCCGCGTATCGTTCTGGCGCTTGGCGCCGTGTTAAGCCTGTCTGCCTGCGCGCAGGAAAGCGTGACCCGCGGACTGATGTCCGAAACCATGATCGAGCCGCCGTCGGTGGCCGCCAGCGCGCTGCCGCGGTTCGACATCGCGCAGATCAACGTGCAGGTCCCGCGCTCGCTCAAGGTCAGTGAAAAGAACACCTACAAGCCCGTGGCCGACATCGTCTGGCACGGTGACCCGCTGGGGGACCGGTACGAACAGGTCGCCGCCGTGGTGAAGGCGGGCTTTGCCGCCGGCACGCACGCGATGAACAGTGGCCGTGCCGTCGTGATCGACGTGGCGGTTCAGCGGTTCCACGCCGTAACGCCCAAGACCTATTACACCGTCGGCGGCTGGCACGAGATCGAGTTGGTCATGATGGTGCGCGATGCCCGGACCGGGGCCGAACTGATGGCGCCGCACCCCGTATCGCTGAACTTCCGTTCGCTGAAGGGCGCGGATGCGGCGAATGCCGAGGCGACGGGCCGCACCCAGCAGGTGCGCATCGTCGACCACCTTGCCCGCGCGATCCGCGCCGAGATGAGCGTGCCCGCGAACTACTCGGGGTTCTGACCCGTTTCGTGACACCGCCAATCGCGTCTGCCGCCTCTGTGGGTCCATCCCGCGGGGGCGGTTGGCCGTTTGCGGTCTACCTGTGTTCCTCGGCGGCGGTGGCGGCCAACGCCGAGTTGTAAGCCTTCAGCGCATCAAGGTGGTGCAGCGCGCCCAACAGCTCGGGCGGGCGGCCGTCGGACCACAGCGTGACCACCGGCAGGAACGCGACGCCGCCCTTGTCGAACACCGGCATTGCGCTGGCCAGCGTCGCGGCGCCGTCGACGTAGATCCCCTGCTCGATCAACTGCCAGCACGCCTGTTCCGTCGCCGGGCCTTTTTCCGTCGTGTCACGGGTCAGGCTGGCCACCCGGACCATCGACAGAAGATAGGCTTGAGGGCCGGCGGCAAGGTGGATGTTCCGACGGTGCAACTGGGTCAGGAAGAACGACCGCTGCACGATGCGGCTGGCCAGCGCGGTGGACATCGACACCGCGACCATCACCGCAAGGCCGGTCTGCCAGTCGCCCGTCAGTTCGAACACGATCAGCGTGGTCGAGATTGGCGCGCCCAGCACCGCCGCCGCCACAGCGCCCATCCCCGCCAGCGCATAGACCGTTTCCGAGCCTGACACGTCCGGGAAAATCCCGGTGGCGATCAGACCGAAGGCCAGCCCGGTCAGCGCCCCCAGCATCAGCGAGGGCGAGAACATGCCGCCGCCCATCCGCCCCGCCATCGTGACCGCGACAGCCGCCGTCTTGATGACCGCGAAGACCACCGCCTCCCACAAAAGAAGCTGGCCGGTCAGCGCGGCGGTCGTCGTCTCGTACCCGACGCCGATGATATGCGGGAAGAAGCAGGCGATGCCGCCCAGCAGCCCGCCCGCCAACGCAGGGCGCAGGGCGCGCGGCAGGCGGATGCGCTGCTGGATCGCCGTCCCGAAGCCATCGGCCCAGAAGATCGTCCGCATCAGCGTCACCGCGACCAGCCCGCACAGCAGGCCGAGGATCAGGTAGGCTGGAAGCTCGACGTAGAATTCCAGCGCGGTGTTGGTGGACAGGCTGAATTCCGTGACATCGCCGAAGGCCAGTCGGCTGACCACCGTTCCGGCGACCGAGGCGATGACGATCGGCGCGAAGGCGTTCACCGCGAAGTGGCGCAGGATGACCTCCATCGCGAACAGCGCCCCGGCGATCGGTGCGTTGAACGAGGCCGAGACCGCCGCCGCGACGGCACAGCCCAGCAGGTCGCGTCCGGTCACACCGTCCGCCGCGATCCGGTTCGACACCCACGTGGACAGTACCCCGGCCAAGTGGACCACCGGCCCTTCCCGGCCCGACGAGCCGCCCGACGACAGCGTGATCCACGAGGCGACGGCGGAAACCAGCCCCTCTTTCACCTCGACCCGCCCGTCGTTCAGCGCCGCGCCCTGGATCACGTCGGACACCGACCGGACCCGGGCGTCGCGGGTGAAGCGGTCCAGCAGCAGCCCGACGACAAGCCCGCCCGCAATCGGGATCAGGACGATCCAGTACCACGGCAGGGTCTGGGCGAAGGTGTGGATGTGCAGCGTATCGTCGGTGCCGTACAGCGCCGATTGCAGCGCGGTGATCGCCAGCCGGAACACCATCGCCACCAACCCGGCCGCGGTGCCCAGAACCAGCGCGATGAACCAGAATTGAACCTGCCCCGGCCCCTTCTCGCGCAGGACCCGGCCCGTCTCGCGGAGGCTGTCGCGCAGCGCGGCAAGCCGCGTCGCCAGCCAGGGCGCGCTGTCGGCTTCGGCTTCGGCGCTTTCCCGTCCGCCCGCCGAACCCTGCGGATTTTGGGGCGTTGAGCGGTTCCGCAACGGTCCAACTTCCTTTATCTAGGGCCGGTCAAATGGGAGACCGGGGATTTACTATGCGTAACGCGGCGGCTGTGGATGAGTTGGCCACCTTACTAGGCAATCGGCTTAGCCGATCCAAGTCCGATCTGGACCTGCACGGGCGCTCGGAGTCGCACTTCCCGCTGACCCCGCCCGATGCGGTGGCCTATCCCGAGACGACCGAGGAAGTGGCCGAGATCGTGAAGATCTGCGCCCGCCACGGCTGTCCGGTGGTGCCGTGGGGCGTCGGCACCTCGCTGGAGGGCCACGCGCTGGCGCTGACCGGCGGGGTGTCGGTCGATTTTGCCCGGATGAACAAGGTTCTGAAGGTCAATCAGGAAGACATGGACGCGGTCGTTCAGCCCGGTGTCACGCGCGAGGATCTGAACGTCGAACTGCGCGCGACGGGGCTGTTCTTTTCGGTCGATCCGGGTGCCAACGCGACGCTGGGCGGCATGGCGATGACCCGTGCGTCGGGCACCACCGCCGTGCGCTATGGCACGATGCGCGACAACGTGCTGGCGATGGAGGTCGTGCTGGCCGACGGCCGGATCGTTCGCACCGGAACGCGGGCGCGGAAATCGTCGGCGGGCTACGACCTGACCGGGCTGATGGTCGGTTCGGAAGGCACGCTGGGGCTGGTCACCGAGATGACGGTGAAGCTGCACGGCCAGCCCGAGGCGGTGTCCTCGGCCGTCTGTTCCTTCGACGACATGGAAGCGGCGGTGAACGCGGTGATCGCGACGATCCAGATGGGCATCCCGATGGCACGGATCGAGTTCGTCGATCCCGCCGTCGCGGCGGCGTTCAACGCCTATGCCGGGTCCACCCTGCCAGAAACGCCGCACCTGATGGTGGAATTCCACGGCTCGGAACAGGGCGTGGCCGAGGATGCCGAGCGGTTCCGCGAGATTGCCGACGACTTCGGCGCCACCGGCTTTGAGTGGGCGACCCAGCCCGAGGACCGCAAGGCGCTGTGGACGATGCGGCACAACGCGCATTTCGCCTGCCTTGCCTCGCGTCCCGGCGCCCGCGCGATCGTCACCGACATCTGCGTGCCGATCTCGAAGCTGGCGGAAGCGGTCGAAGAAACCCGCGCCGACGTCGCCGCAGCCTCGATCCCCGGCCCCATCGTGGGGCACGTCGGCGACGGCAATTTTCACTGCATCCTGCTGTTCATGGAGGACGATCCGAAAGAGCACGCCGAGGCGAAGGCCATCGCACACCGCATGGTGGAACGCTCGCTGCGGCTGGGCGGCACCTCGACCGGAGAGCACGGGATCGGGGCCGGCAAGCTGGACTACATGGCCGAGGAGCATGGCGAGGCGTGGGACGTGATGGGCACGCTGAAACAGGCGATGGATCCGCTGAACATCCTGAACCCCGGCAAGATGGTGAAACCAAGGTGAGCCTGACGTCGCCGGAGGACATGCCGGCGGCCTTCGCCCGCGCGTGGATGGCCCGTGACGCGGCTGCGCTGGCGGCGCTGTTCGCCGAAGACGCGGATTTCGTCAACGTGGTCGGCATCTGGTGGGAAGACCGCCCCGCCATCGAGGCGGCGCACGGCTATGCGCTGGGATCGTTCTTCGCGGACAGCCGGCTGGTGCCGGGGCGGGTGAAACTGCGGCGGCTGGGCGAGGACGTGGCGGTGGTGCACTGCCGGTTCCTGCTGACCGGGCAACGCCGCCCCGGCGGAGGCGCCGCCGGGCGGCGGAGCACGATTATCTGCTTCGTGATGCAACGAACCGCCGAGGGCTGGCGTTGCGTCACCGCACAGAACACCGACATCGTCCCCGGCGCCGAGACCCAGCTTGCGGACGAGACAGGACTGAAACCGCAGGACTACAGATGATCCGCGAAAGACTGAGGCGGGCGCTGCGCATGGCACGGGCCATCGTGCTGCGCGGCCAGCGGTGGGCGCGCCGCCATCTGCCGCCGGGGATGCGGCTGGTGGTCGGCGTGCTGCTGATGATCGGGGGCGTGTTCGCCTTCCTGCCGGTCCTTGGGTTGTGGATGCTGCCGCTGGGCATCGCGGTGGCGGCGGTGGACGTCGCCGATTTCCGGGCATGGCTGGCGGCGCGGCGGACGCGGAAGCGGTGAATTGGGGGCGCTGCCCCCGCCGCTGCGCGGCTCCCCCGAGGTATTTTGCAAGAGAAGAAGACGCGGTCAGCGCCGGCGGCCGAGGGCGCCGCCGCGGCGGCGGGGCCTATGACCGGGACTGTGACCGGGGCCGAGCGCCTCTGACAGGATGGCGGTCATCGGGTGGCCGGGTTCGCCGTATCGTTTCAGCATCTCGGCCGCCGCTCCCGCGATATCGGCGCCGTCGGGCAGCCGGAGCGCCCAGTCCATGAAGATCGCACGGCATTGGGGGGCGGTGATGCCCTCGATCCGGTAGGATTCGCGGATCAGCCCGGCCGGATCGAGATCGGGCGCGGTCATGGCGCGGGCTCCGCCGATCCGGTCGGGAGGCGTCCAAGGGCGTCCCCGATGATCCGGTCCGCCGCATCGGCGCAGTCAGCGAGTTCCGCTGCGAGGGCGTCGATGCTTTCGGCCCCCGCCTGCCGCAGCAGGAAGCCCTGCGCGCCCTCGCCCAGTTCCTCGACCTTCAACCGCGCGCCCGTCAGCAGGCGCGACGCGGCCTGCACCCGCCAGAACAGCCCGTGGGCACGGGTCAGGACCTCGACCTCTCCAGGGGTCAGCCAGCCGATCCCGGGCCCGGCGGCAAGCTGATCCAGCGTGGTGCGGGCCGGGCTGCCGGACAACAGCGCGGATGCCTGCGCCAGAAGGTCGATGTCCTGCATCCGTCCGGGGCCGCGCTTGGTGGCGAAGGGGCCTTCGGCGGGGTGTGCCTCGGCCAGACGGCGGCGCATCTCGGCCACGTCTTCCAGCACTTTCGCGGGCGGGTGCTGTTCTTCCAGCAGGTCGGTCCGGAATGTCTCGATCTCGGTCCGCAGGGTGGCGTTGCCCAACAGGACACGGGCGCGGGTCAGCGCCATGTGTTCCCATGTCCACGCCTCGGTCTGCTGGTAGCGGCGGAACCCTTCGAGCGACGTCGCGACCGGGCCCTGCCGCCCCGATGGGCGCAGGCGCATGTCGACCTCGTACAGCGTCCCCTCGGCGGTGGGGGCGGTCAGGGCGGTGACGAAGGCCTGCGTCAGCCGGGCGAAATAGGTCGGCGCGTTCAGGGGGCGCGGGCCGTCGGACGCGTCCTGGTCCAGCGGGTCGTAGATCACGATCACGTCGAGATCGGAGGTCACCGACAGCTGCCGCGCGCCCAGCGAGCCCATGCCCACCAGCGCAGCGCCCCGGCCCGGCGCCGCCCCGTGCTTGTGCGCGAATTCCGCCGTCACCGGACCCTGAAGCGCGCGCAGCACCGCCTCGGCGAGGTCGGCGTACTGGTGGCCGGCCTCGTCCGCGTCGATCACCCCGCGCAGGTGGTGCACCCCGATGCGGAAGCGCCATTCCTTCTGCCAGCGCCGCGCCGCGTCGAGCTTGCGTTCATAGTCGTCCTCTGCCGCCAGCGCCGCCGCGAGCCCGTCGGTCAGCGCGTCCACCCCCGGCCATGCCGCGAAGAAGGCGCCGCCGATCACCGCGTCGAACACCTGCGCGTTGCGCCCGAGATAGTGCGCCAGCCCCGGCGCGGTGGCGGCGATGTCGACGATCAGGTCGATCAGCTGCGGGTTCGCCTCGAACAGGGCGAAGACCTGCACCCCGGCGGGCAGCCCGCGCAGGAAACCGTCGAACTGTTCCAGCGCCTCGCGCGGGCGGTCTGCCTTGGAGAGGCCGGACAGAAGGTCGGGCTTCAGCCGCTCGAAAATTTCCTGCGCGCGGGCCGACCGCAGCGCCGGGTAGCTGCGCCAGCGGTCGACGATCTCTTGTGCGCCCTCTCCCATGTCGGGGGCGTCGCCCGCCGCCTGCGGGGCGAAGAAGCCTTCGGTCAGGTCGTGCACGGTGGACAGGCGGTCGTGCAGTTCAGCGCGCAGGTCGGCGGTGTCGCGATCCATGAAGGCGGCGAGCCGGTCGAAGCCCTCGGCGTCGCCGGGCAGGTTGTGGGTCTGCGCGTCGGCGATCATCTGCACCCGGTGCTCGACCTCGCGGTGGAAGCGGTAGCAGTCGGTCAGCGTGTCGCGCGCGTCTTCGGGGACCCAGCCCTTGTCGGTCAGCCGCGCCAGCCCCTCGACCGTGCCGCGCACCCGCAGCGACGGGTCGCGTCCGCCCGCGATGATCTGGCGGGTCTGGGTGAAAAACTCGATCTCGCGGATGCCGCCGCGCCCGAGCTTCATGTTGTGGCCTTCCAGCGTGATCGGCCCGTGCAGCCCCTTATGCGCGCGGATACGCAGGCGCATGTCGTGCGCGTCCTGGATCGCCGCGAAGTCGAGGTGCTTGCGCCAGACGAAGGGGGTCAGCCGCCCAAGGAATGCGTCGCCTGCCGCGATGTCACCGGCGCAGGGGCGCGCCTTGACGTAGGCCGCGCGTTCCCACGTCCGGCCCACGCTTTCGTAGTAGGTTTCAGCCGCGTCCATCGACAGGCAGACCGGCGTCACGCTGGCATCCGGGCGCAGCCGCAGGTCGGTGCGGAACACGTAGCCCTCGGCGGTGATCTCGGACAGGGTCTGCGCCATGTCGCGGGTGGCGCGCACCAGCGCCGAGCGGGCCTCGTGATAGTCGGCGTCGCCATAGCGGTCGCCGTCGAAAAGGACGATGAGATCGATGTCCGAGGAATAGTTAAGCTCGTGCGCGCCCATCTTGCCCATCGCCAGCGCGACGACGCCGCCCGCCGTGGCGATGTCGGCCTCGGTCGCGCCGGGAAGTTTCTTGCGGGCGATCTGCCGGGCGACGGCGGCCTTCAGGGCGCGGTCGGTGGCAAGGTCGGCATAGTCGGTCAGCGCGCCGGTCACCCGTTCCAGCGGCCAGACGCCGCCCAGATCGGCCAGCGCCGCCAACAGGGCGACGCGGCGCTTGCCCTGCCGCAGGCCGGGGCCGACCTCGGCGTCGGGCAGCGCGGCGGCATCGGACAGGATCCCGGCCAGCGCGTCTTCGGGGCTGCCGGACAGGGCCTGTTCCAGCCATGCGCGTTCCTTGCCGATCAGGCCGCCAAGGTAGGGGCTGCATCCAGCGGTCCCGGCCAGCAAAGCCTTCAGTTCGGGGGCAAGGTCGGGCAGCAGCGCCTCGGCCTCGCGGGCGCGGTCGGGCTCGAAGGGGCGCGGGGTTCGGGTCAGGCGGCTTGCGAAACTCATGTGCGATACCTGAGGCGCGGCGCGGGCCGGGTCAAGACGGCTTGGCGCCCTTAGACCGGTGCCGGGTCGGCGGCGTTGCTGTCCTGACTGAAGGTGTTCAGCCAAGCGTCGCCGCGCCGTTCCCAGATCGACGAGACGTACATCGCCTCGGGCACGGCCGCGCCGGTGCGGCGATAGTCGGCGCGGTAGGCCAGCAGCACCCTGCCCTCGCCCAAAGCCACGGTGCGCGCCTGCGACAGCGCGAAGTCGGCGACGGTCGGGCCGCTCGACAGCTGATCGACATGGCCGTCGCGACCGGAAAAGCCGGTGGAGTAGACGCCAAGGAAATCGTCGGCCAGCAAGGCGGCGTCGGCAGCGGCGTCGCCATCGACAAGCGCCTGCCAGACGCGGGTTTCAAGGTCGGTGAAGAAGGCGGTGTCCGTCATGAGCCGCAGGTTGCACCCCGGAGCGTCGCGCGTAAAGTGCGCCGCCAAAGCACCGGAGGCAGGAATGAGCAAAAGCCTGAAGCGGGTCCGCGCCGCACTGGAAGCGGCAGGCGCCCCGATCGACATCCGCGAGGTGGACAAGGCCCGCACCGCCGCCGAGGCGGCGGAGGCGGTCGGCTGCCACCTTGACCAGATCGCCAAGTCGATCATCTTCCGCGCCGAGGACAGCGGCGCGGCTGTCCTGTTCCTGACCGCGGGCGGCAACCGGGTCGACGGCGACAAGGCCAGCGCGCTGGCGGGGGAACCGCTGGGCAAGGCGGACGCAACGCTGATCCGGGCGCAAACCGGGTTCGCCATCGGGGGCGTGTCGCCGGTGGGGCACCTGAACCCCATCCGGGCGTGGCTTGATCCCCGGTTCCTTGACTTCGACGTGGTATGGGCGGCGGCGGGCACGCCCCGGCACCTGTTCCCGATCGCGCCGGACCTGCTGGTGCGTCTGACCGGCGCGGTTCAGGCGGATTTCGTCGGCTGACCGCAGGCGTGGTGCAGACGATTACAGAGCTCTCACGCCCTCTGTACCTTCAGAAAGGTCCTAACCGCCCGACTTCAACCGCGCCTCGACGCCCTTCAGCACGGCGCCCGCGCCCCAGTCCTGCTGCTTCAGCGCGTTCAGCAGGGCCACGAGGTTGCCGTCGCGGATCTTCTCCAACTCGGGAATCTCGTAAGCGCCGGATTGCGCGTCGGACTGGGTGGCGATGGTCTCGACCAGTTCGTCGTCCATCTCGGGAACGTCGGTCAGCTTGGTCCACGGCCACTGTAGTGCCGGGCCGAACTGGTGCAGGAACTGCCGCATCCCGCCTTCGCCGCCGCCGAGGCGGTAGGTCTCGAACAGGCCCATCTGCGCCCAGCGCAGGCCGAACCCCATGCGGATCGCGTCGTCGACCTGTTCGGTCGTGGCGATGCCATCCTTGACCAGCCACAGCGCCTCTCGCCAGACGGCTTCCAGCAGGCGGTCGGCGATGTGGGCGTCGATCTCTTGCGCCAGCCGCAGGGGATACATGCCGATGCCGGTCAGGAAGTCTTCCGCTGTGTCCAGAACCTCGGGAGGCGTAATGTCGGAGCCGGCAATCTCGACCGCGGGCAGCAGATAGACCGGGACGAAGGGGTGCGCGACGATGATCTGCTCGGGCCGCCGCGACATGGCTTGCAGGTCCGACGGCTTAAAGCCCGACGTGGACGAGGCGATCACCGCCGCCGGGTCGACGTGGCTTTGCAGCGTCTGGTAAATCGTCTGCTTCAGTTCCAGCCTCTCGGGCACGCTTTCCTGAATCCAGCGGGCGCCGGTCACCGCCTCGGACATGGTGGTGGTGAACACCACCTCGCCCTCGGGCGGCAGCGGCGCGTCCAGCACACGGGGCAGCGCCTCGCGCGCGCCGGCAACCACCTCTTGCACGCGGCGCGCGGCTTCGGGCGCGGGGTCGAACACGCGGACCTCCCAGCCCATCAGCGCGAAACGAGCGGCCCAGCCGCCCCCGATCACACCTCCGCCGATAATCGCGACATGTCCGGCCATGATCAGTTCACGCACACGTTCTGAAGCGCCCCGGAGGACGACAGGATTTCATTGCAGCCGAACAGCGGCTTCACCGGCGCGCAGGTCTTCGACCGGGCAAGGCAATAGCCTTCGCATTGCGTCGCTGCGGTGCAGGCCTTGTTGGCGTCCCGTGTCGGGAACACGCAGGCGTAGGCCGACGAATTGCCCGCGCGGCTCCAGCGGCCGCCCTTTTCCTCGCAGATCACCCGTTCGCTATCCAGCGCATCAAGGTTCGAGGGGTCGATCACCGGGTTCCGCGCAGGTGTCATCAGCGGCGCCTCGGGCGGCGGCGGCTCTGCCTGCACTTCGGGGCCGGGTTCACCGTCGCCCGGCATGTCGGGATCGGGAAGTTCGCTGTCTGGCTCGGCGGCGGCAGCGGGCGCGGTGTCGCGCATCCCGCCGAACGGGAACACCCGTTCGACCTGACCGCAGGCGGCGGTCAGACCGAGCATCGCGAGAAGGATCAGAGTACGCGGCGTCATGGCTTCGATGGACCTTTCTACCGTTTCTTCAGGTTCAGCTTGCGGCGCACGTCTTCGGGGCCGATCACGGTCGCGCCGATCCCCTCGATCACGCCCACCGCGCGTTCGACCAGCTGGGCGTTGGTGGCCAGCACCCCGCGATCCAGCATCAGGTTGTCTTCCAGCCCGACCCGCACATTGCCCCCCGCCAGCACCGAGGCGGCGACGAACGGCATCTGGTGGCGCCCCAGCGCGAAGGCCGAGAAGGTCCAGCCGTCGGGGATCGCGTTCACCATCGCCATGAAGGTGTTCAGGTCATCCGGAGCGCCCCACGGCACGCCCATGCACAGTTGCACCAGCGCGGGGTCGTCCAGCACGCCTTCGTCCACCAGTTGCTTGGCGAACCACAGGTGGCCGGTGTCGAACGCCTCGATCTCGGGCTTCACACCAAGCTCGGTCATGATCGCGCCCATCGCCCGCAGCATTCCGGGGGTGTTGACCATCACGTAATCGGCTTCGGCGAAGTTCATCGTGCCGCAGTCGAGGGTGCAGATCTCGGGCAGGCAGTCGCGGATGTGGGCGACACGCGCCTCGGCGCCGATCATGTCGGTCCCTGCCCCCGGCGGCAGCGGTGCCTCGGTCGAGCCCAGCACCAGATCGCCGCCCATCCCGGCGGTGAGGTTCAGCACGACATCGACGTCCGAGGATCGGATGCGGTCGGTCACCTCGCGGTACAGCGCCGGATCGCGCGACGGCGCCCAGGTGTCGGGGTCGCGGACGTGGCAATGGACGACCGCCGCCCCGGCCTTGGCCGCGTCGATGGCGCTGGACGCGATCTCTGCCGGTGACCGCGGGACATGCGGCGACCGGTCCTGCGTCGCACCAGACCCGGTCACGGCGCAGGTTATGAAGACCTCGCGGTTCATTGCCAATGGCATCGGTCGTGCCCCCTTTGTTCCACTCAAGCCCCAGAATCCACGACAATACAAGGCACTGCCTTATGTGGCCCTCCGGATTAACGGGTGGGTGTGGCAGGATGGCGATGACCGCACGGGGGCGTTTTCAACGCAGCGGTTCGCCCGGCGCCAGCGACCACAACCGGGGGCTGTGGCATGGGCGCTGAAACTCTCGCGTCAGGCTGCCAGCGCGTCGGGGAGGCGTTCGCGTCCGGTCGTGCGGGACAGGCTGGCGGTCACGCCGACGAACAGGGCCAGCAGCACCAGTGCCCCCAGCGCGGCGCGGGGGAAGTCACCCGCGACGTTCATGCCGACCAGCAGGAAGAACGGCCAGCTGAGGAACACCAGCCCGCCGCCAAGGCAGTACAGCGCCGGGCGCAGCGGCAGAAGCCCCACCAGCGCGGGCAGCAGGAAGATTTGCGGCAGGAAGTAGAATACCCAGCCCAGCGGACCGAACAGCCCCATCAGCAGGCCCAGCAGGAACAGCCGCGCCACCAGCCTTTGCTGGCGGTCCAGCGGCGCCGTGACGTGGTAACCCCACAGCAGACCGGCCAGCATCGCCAGTTTGCCCATCAGGCCGAACACCAGCGGCGTTTCCCCGATCCGCACGTTGCGGGCGGTCATGTCGATGGTCTCCGCCATGCCCAGCGCCGACGCGATGCCGTTCAGCACGACCTCGGCCGAAAAGGTCACGCCGGTGATCTGCGTGCCCGCCACAGCGTTCGTTACGCTGGCCAGGAAGGCGTGGTGCAGGTCGGGGCCGGCCAGCACAAGGCTCAGCGCCGCGCAGCCCAGCGCCGCCGTCGCGAACCCGCCCAGCGCGCGCCAATCACGGTCGGCAAGGAAGATCAGGATCAGCGCGGCGGGCCCAAGCTTCAGCGCCGCCGCGATGCCCAGCAGCGCGCCGCCCAGCCATGACCGCCCGGCGCCGTAGCGTTCGAAGGCCAGCAGCGTCAGGAACACCACAAGGATATGCGGCTGCAATTGCACCATCGCCATAAAGCTGGTCAGCGATGTCAAAAGCGCCACGGCGCTGACCGCGATCCATGCCCACAGCGGCATGGCCCAGCCGCGCGCCATCCGCCACGCGACAAGGCTGCTGGCGGCCAGAAGGCAGACCAGCACGATGTCGGCGGCACGGAAGAACGTCTGCGGCTCCAGCGCGCCCGCCAGCGGCGAAATCAGCGCGGCCCACAGGGGCGGGTAAACGTAAGGCAGCACCTCGCCGCCATACAGGCCGATCTCTTGCAGCGCGGGCATCCATGCGGGGGGCGTGCCGCCGAAGAAGCCTTCGGGCGCGGCATAGACAAGGTCGAACCGGTCGTGCGCGAACAGCCAGCCGGCCATGTAAATCGCTGAAAGATCAGGGGGATGCGTGTTCCACATAAAACGGATGCCGATGGACATGACGGCACCCAGAAGGATCAACGCCGCGCCAAGGCGAACGCGGGTGTCCGCGGTCTGCGTCGTGTCGTTCGAGAGTGCCACCACCGCCCCAGTTCCCACCCGGTCGTTTCCGTTCCCGATACAGTGGGAAGGGAAAAGGGCAGGAATACGGCTTTTGCCTAGGCATTTAAGTGGTTTTTAGTCGATCCGGCGGGATCGGCCGGGGTCTGCTTTGAGCGATCAGGCGCTTTTCAGCTTGGGACGCGCGCCACACGCAGCCCAATCGCGAACCGCGTCGCCGAAGGCGCCGAACAGCTTTTGCGACACCGGGTCGTTCTCGGCGTTGTATTCCGGGTGCCATTGCACCGACAGCGTGAAGCCAGAGGCGCCCTTGACGTACAGCGCCTCGGGCGTGCCGTCGTCAGCCACACCGTCGATCACGATCCGGTCGCCGGTCTCGTCCACGCCCTGCCCGTGCAGGGTGTTGGTCATCACGACCGTGTCGCCCATCAGCGCCGCGAAGGGGCCGCCGTCCTGAAACGTCACCTTCTGGCGCAGGGCGAAGACCTCTTCCTCGGTGCCGTCGGGCGGCATCCGGTGGTTCATGCGGCCCGGAAGCTCGCGGATCTCGGGGTGCAGGGTCGAGCCGTAGGCCACCGCGACCTCTTGGAACCCGCGGCAGACGCCAAGGTAGGGCTGGCCGCGTTCGGTCAGGGCCCGCACCAGCGGAAGCGCGATGCGGTCGCGATCCCGGTCGAAGGTGCCGTGCGCTTCGGTTTCGTCGTGGCCGTATTCGTTCGGGTGAACATTGGGACGGCCGCCGGTGAACAGGAAGCCGTCGCACTGGTCCATCAGTTCCTCGACCGACACCAGGTCCGGGTCGGTGGGAACGATCAGCGGCGTACATTGCGACACCTTGGCCACGGCTCGGCTGCAGTGCAGCCCTGCCCCGTGCACCCGGTAGCGGTCATTGATCAGGTGGCTGTTGCCGATGATGCCGACGATGGGCCGTGCCATGTGTCTTCCTGCTCGCTGTGTCGCTGACAGACGATACATAAGCCCTGAACGGCTGATGGTCGAGAGCACAGGCGCACAGGTCGCCCGCCCCGTCAGCACATGCCTGCCAAACGGGCAGTCGGTGAGGGTTTTGTAGAGTGAGGCGCGCGGTGCTCGGGCGGCGTGCGGTGCGCGGGGACCGCGCACCCTACGCGGGCGGCCGGTGATCCACGGAGGCGGCGAAACCAAGGCGATCCGTAGGGTGCGCGGTCCCCGCGCACCAGATGCATGTGGCGGAGCAATCCGTTGGGTGCGCGGTCTCCGCGCACCCAACCCAAGCGGCAAACCAACCCGTAGGGTGCGCGGTCTCCGCACCCCCCATGCCTGCGGGGATCGCGCGCCCTACCCTTTGGCCTTCAATTGCAGGCGGCGGGCGTGCAGCACCGGCTCGGTGTAGCCCGAGGGCTGGTCGACCCCCTTGAACACCAGATCGCAGGCCGCCTGGAACGCGATGCCGTCGAAGTCCGGCGCCATCGGGCGGTAGGCCGCGTCGCCTTCGTTCTGACGATCCACGACCGCGGCCATCTTCTTCAGCGCGGCCATCACCTGTTCGCGGCTGACGACACCGTGGTGCAGCCAGTTCGCCAGCGCCTGACTGGAGATCCGGCAGGTGGCGCGGTCTTCCATCAGACCGATGTCGTTGATGTCGGGCACCTTGGAACAGCCGACGCCCTGATCGACCCAGCGCACGACATAGCCAAGGATGCCTTGGGCGTTGTTCTCGATTTCTGCGGCGATGTCCTCGTCGGACGGGTTCTGACCCGTCATCACCGGCACCGTCAGCAGGTCCGACAGCGGACCGCGCGGACCGCCGGCGGCGATGCCATCCTGCACCGCGAACACATCGACCTCGTGGTAGTGGGTAGCGTGCAGCGTCGCGGCGGTCGGCGACGGCACCCAAGCACAGGTCGCGCCCGCCTTCGGGTGGCCGATCTTGGCCTTCAGCATGTCGGCCATCAGGTCCGGCATCGCCCACATGCCCTTGCCGATCTGCGCCTTGCCCTGAAGCCCGCAGGCCAGCCCGATATCGACGTTGCGATCCTCGTAGCTTGCGATCCACTTGGCGTTCTTCATCTCGCCCTTGCGGATCATCGGCCCCGCTTCCATCGCGGTGTGGATCTCGTCCCCGGTGCGGTCGAGGAAGCCGGTGTTGATGAAGGCCACCCGGTTCTTCGCGGCGCGGATGCATTCCTTGAGGTTCACGCTGGTGCGGCGTTCCTCGTCCATGATGCCCAGTTTCACGGTATTGGCCGGAAGGCCCAGCATCTGCTCGACCCGCGTGAAAATCTCATCCGCGAAGGCGACCTCTTCGGGGCCATGCATCTTGGGCTTCACGACATAGACCGATCCGGCGACCGAGTTGCGCAGGCCGTCCGTCTTGGACAGGTCGTGCATCGCGATCAGCGTGGTGATGGCGGCGTCCATCAGCCCCTCGAACACCTCGTTGCCGTCGCGGTCGAGGATCGCGGGGTTGGTCATCAGGTGACCCACGTTCCGCACCAGCATCATGGCGCGGCCCTTCAGCACCAGCTTGCCGCCATCGGGCGAGACATAGGTGCGGTCGCCTTCCAGCTTGCGGGTGAAGGTGGTGCCGCCCTTGGACACCTCTTCGGTCAGATCGCCCTTCATCAGGCCCAGCCAGTTGGCATAGGCCAGCGTCTTGTCCTCGCCATCGACGCAAGCGACCGAGTCCTCGCAGTCCATGATCGCCGACACCGCCGATTCCAGCGCGATGTCCGAGATACCGGCCGGGTCCTGCTGGCCCACCGGGGTCGAGGGATCGACGGTGATCTGGATGTGCAGCCCGTTGACGCGCAGCAAGAACGCCGCCGGGTCGGCGGAATGGCCCGCGAACTGCATCGGATCGGCCAGCCCGGTCTCTCCGGCGCCGTTCTCGACCAGCAGCGTACCGCCCTCGGCCTTCAGCGACGTCACATCGGCCCACGATCCGCCCGCCAGCGGCGCGACCTTGTCCAGATGCGCCTTGGCCCATGCGATCACGCGGCCGCCACGCTCGGCGTCATAGCCCTTGCCCGAGGGCGTGTCGCCCAGCGCGTCGGTGCCGTACAGTGCGTCATACAGCGAGCCCCAGCGCGCGTTCGCGGCGTTCAGCGCATAGCGCGCGTTGGTGATCGGCACGACAAGCTGCGGGCCGGCGATGGTGGCGAACTCGGGGTCGATGCCGGTCGTCTCGATGGCGAAATCCTCGCCTTCCTCGACCAGATAGCCGATCTCGCGCAGGTAGGCTTCGTGTGCCTCCGGATCATGCGCGGCGCCCTTGCGGTCAGAAAACCACGCGTCCAGCTTCGCCTGCAACGCGGCGCGCTTGTCCAGCAGGGCGCGGTTTTTCGGGCCAAGGTCGTGGATCAGGGCCGACAGCCCGTCCCAGAACGCATCGACCGACACGCCGGTGCCCGGCACCGCCTGCGTCTCGATGAACTCCGCCAGTTGCCCGTCGACCTGAAGCCCGGCTTTCGTCACTCGCGCCATGTGTTGTTCCATCCCTGTCCAGAAACGCGCGCCCGAAGGCGGCCCAGCCCTGAATAGGGCAGATGGGCGGACAGACGCAACACGGGCGGAGATCCCATGCCCGACCGGCAGCGGCGACGGCCATGTCAGGAATGCCGAGGTGTGTTAAGCCAAAAGCCGCCCTACTACGGGGCGGCTGTCGCGTTCAGTGCAGACACATGTTCGCGGTGTCGTCCCACCGCGCGCGCACGACGCTTGTCGACTCCCGCGTCTCTTCTTGGCGGACAAGGCAGCGGCGGCTGACCAGCCGCGACGACACCCGGAAGTTGCGGTCGATGCGTACCACCAGAAGCTTCTGGAACGTCCCGTCCAGCGCAACCGAAATCTCGTCTGCTTTGCTGAAAGGCGTGATCGTGCAGATCTTGACCGACTCGCCGTTCAGGCAGCCGTCGTCGCAATCGCACTGGTCATCGCCCAGCTTGGCCAGGCTGATGCCATAGGTGATCGCGCCGTGCAGTTCGCCGATCTGCGCATAGACGTTCAGGTGCCGCCCCGTATCGAGGTGGTAATCCCGTGCGAGATAAAGCAGCTGGTAGAAATACGGCACCAAGGAAAGATCTGCCTCTGGGCAAAGATACCTAAGTGACGCTTCCAACTCGCGACGCGACATGGGCTTATCTTGCCCAGCATCGTCTTGTCCAAGTTCAGAGTGTGTCCGGGTATCCTCCCAGCACACCCACTTCGAATCTTCCCAGAACCCATCGGGAAATTCATCATGATACATTTGTAGTGTCCCCATCCGACACTTCGGGAGTCACACGCAAATGCGGAATTTCCAAGGCAAGGTGTTCGAAGAAGATGCCAAGAGCGCGGGGAGTCGCCGGGAGAAATAGCGTGCCGGCAAGTCATTGCCGATGTGACCGGCGTGGGCGGCATACCCGCTATGCGAAAATCGTAAAGAAATCATTACAACTTAAAGTGTTAAAGAGTGTTTTTTACCTCTTAAATTTTTGGGTTTGCGGCGCGTCCCGCGCCATTTCGCTTTTGAAACGGCCCGAGCGGCGCAGGGTCCGGTCGGACTGGCTGGAAGATCAGCCAGTCTCGACGCGGAACGCGCGGAAAATTTATTGAACTTCTTCCGCTTCGCCGGTCCGACCGTCAATAATGACGTCTGGATTGTCGGGATTGTTTCCCTCTTCGGCAAGATTGCCCAAGTAATACGCGCCATAGCCAAGCGCGAATACGACGACGACCGCCATGCCGATCAGCGGGCCTCGGTGCCAGCGGGTCTGTTTTTCGATGTTCGTGTCGGGTGCGGACATTGCGTCCTCCTGTCGTTGACCTTCGGGAACCAACGACGGGACCGCGTCCCCGGTTCGGTCACGAAACCGCGAGGTCAGGCGCGCCAGAACTTTGTGGTGAACAGGACGATCACGACCATCACCTCGAGCCGCCCGATCAGCATCGCGGCCGACAGGATCCATTTCGCGGTATCGGGCAGCGGCGCGAAATTGCCCGACGGCCCGATGATCGGACCAAGACCGGGGCCGATGTTCGCCAAAGTCGCCGCCGCGCCAGACACGGATGTGACTGTGTCCAGCCCCGTCGTGGCCAGCAGGACCGAGAACAGGCCCAGAAGCACCACGAAGGCCACGAAGAACGAGATGACCGAATCCATCACGTCCTTGCCGACCGGCCTGCCCTCGTACCTTGGGGTGAACACGCCATGGGGGGCGTGGATCTTGCCGACTTGGGCGCGGATGGACGCAAACAAAAGCTGATAGCGGAAGATCTTGACCGAACAGGCGGTCGATCCGGCGCAGCCGCCGATCAGGCCGATGAAGAAGAACGCCACCACCGGGAACCCGCCCCACAGCTGATAATCGACGCTGGCGAAACCGGTGCCCGAGATGATCGAGGTGACATTGAACAGCCCTTCGCGCAGGGCGTGTTCGGCATGGTCGTCGTTGGCGATGACGCGGTACACGGCCATCACCCCCACGAGGATCGCGATGGTGCCAAGATAGGCGCGGATCTGGCTGTCGCGCATGATCGGCTGCGCGGTGCCGGCCATCATCTGCACGTAGCGAACGAACGGCAGGCTAGCCAGAACCATGAACACCGAGGCAACGTATTCCGCCGGCCCCTGAAAGGTGCCGAAGGACGCGTCGTAGGTGGAAAAGCCGCCCGTCGAAATCGTGGTCAGCGCATGGTTCAGCGCGTCGAACCCATCCATCCCGGTGGCAAGATAGGCCATCACGTTCGCCAGCGTCAGCAACAGGTAGATCACCGAGATGCGGCTGGCGATCTCTGCCGCGCGGGGCAGCACCTTGCCGCCGGTGTCGAACGCCTCGGACCGGAAGATCTGCATCCCGCCGACGCGCAGCTCGGGCAGGAACACCATCGCGACCACGATGATCCCGACGCCACCGAACCATTGCAGCATGGATCGCCACAGAAGGATGCCCTCGGGCAGGTCGTCCAGCCCCGAGAACACCGTGGCCCCCGTGGTGGTCATGCCAGACATCGCCTCGAAATAGGCGTCGACCATACGGGCGTCGGGCGGGCCAAGCATGAAGGGCAGCGCACCGAACACCGGCATGAACAGCCAGACGCTGGTGGCAAGAAGAAAGGTCTGCTGGATCGTCAGCCGCTCAGCGACGCCATTGGCGCAGGCGATCGCGATGGACCCGCCGCAGACAAGGGTCAGCACCCCCGCCTCTAGGAAGATGTGCCAATGGCCGTTGCTATACAGCAGGTCCGCGAACATCGGGACGACCATCGTCACCCCGATGAAGGCGATGAGAAGGCCGGTCACATATCCTACGGGACGAAGGTCGAACATGGCCGGCAGGCTTGTCTCTGCACCGCGGCGCTGTCAAGCGGCCGGGTGATCGTGACGCCGGGCTGTGGCCCCGGCGATCACGCCCCGCTACCCGACGTGGTACAGGCTTTCGAACAGCCGCGGGTCAAGACTGGCCGCCGCGAAGGTGTCGCCCTCGGTCAGGACCGACACCGCGTCGTGGCTGTGCAGGCTTTCCTGATGGCTGGCGACGACACGGAAATCGCCGACGTGCAGGTCGGTTTGCAGCTGCTCCGAGAACAGACGCGCCGCGTCCTCGACGAAAATCGGGTTGGCTGCGTTGAGTTCCGCAAAGGCCTGCTCGTCCTCGCGCTTGACCATCACCTGCGTCTCGGTCGGCACCGCGCGGCGGCACATCTCGACAAGATCCTCGAACCACAGGCAGCCCTGCCCCTCTTCCACCACGACCGACACCCGCGCCACCGACCGCTGCGAATGCGGCGTGGCCAGTTGACCGCGCTGCGCCCGCGCGTGTTCGCTGAGTTCCAGCGAACAGGGACAGGTCGACGAATAGACGTAATCCAGATGGATCACCTTGCGCCGTTCTCCCGCCTGTTCGACCAGTTCCAGCGCGATGTCGTAATACTGATAGCCCGACAGGCCGGACCGCAGGCTGTCCACCTTCATCGGGAACCGGAACCGCATCATGATCCGCGCGTCGAAGCTTTCGAGGTCGGACTTGTAGTCCTCTAGCGCGGCTGCGATCACCTCGAAGCTGAACGTCTCTTCGGCGTGCTTGTAGAACGACCGCATGATGCGGGACATGTTGATGCCCTTCTTCCCGGCGTCGAGGCTGACGGTGCCGGTGACCGAGGTCTCAAGCGTCAGGTCGCCGTTGTCGCGGGTGCGATACCGGATCGGCAGGCGGAAGTTCGAAATCCCCACATGCTGGATCGCGCGCTTTGCGCCGCGGATCAGGCTTTCGGGCCCGTTCTGCAAATCGGGCAGCGTGGCGCGATAGTTCGGCCCGGCCTCGAAATCCTCGGGATAGGCGCGGGCCAGCGCCGGATAGTCGGCGGGACCGGGCCGCGCCAGCAGCCGGGTCAGCGCCGGGTCGACGTCGCGGATCTCTTCCGGCGCGGCGGTTCCGGCCCAGCGGCGCAGCACGTCGAGAGCGCGTTCGGCGTCGGCGCGGTCAAGGCTGTCGCCCATTTTAGTGAAGACGTTCATGATGCATCCCCTTGCGTCATCGTCCGGCCAGCACCTAGTGCCCGCCGTTGCGGTTGCAATCAAAGCTGAAGGGGATACGTGCCACTTGCCGCCACGGATCATCCGTGCCGGACCTTGTCGCCACGCCGCGCCCCTTGTCGCGGAAACGGGGCAAGGCTACTGTCCGCGAAACTCGCAACACGGTGTTTCATGAAAATCGGAATACTCCAGACCGGGCACCTGCCCGACGCGCTTCAGTCCGAGTTCCCAGACTATCCAACCATGTTCCAGAACCTGCTTGCGGGACAGGGTTTCGAGTTCGAGACCTATCCGGTGCTTGAAATGGTGCTGCCCGGTTCGATCCACGCCGCCGATGGCTGGCTGATCACCGGCTCGCGCCACGGCGCCTACGAGGATCATCCGTGGATCCCGCCGCTGGAACAGTTCATCCGCGACGCCCATGCCGCCGACATCCCGCTGGTCGGCATCTGCTTCGGCCATCAGATCGTCGCGCAGGCGCTGGGGGGCAAGGTCGAGAAATATTCCGGCGGCTGGACCGTCGGGCGTCAGTGCTATCACTTCGACGGGGTCGGCGACGTGTTCGTGAACGCTTGGCATCAGGACCAAGTGACGGAACGCCCGGACGGCGCCGAGGTCATCGCCACCGGCCCGCACAGCCCAAACGCCGGGCTGCTGTACGGACGCCACGCCTTTACCCTTCAACCCCACCCCGAGTTCGAGGCCCCCTATGTCGAAGGGCTGCTGGACAAACGCGCCCCCGGTGTGGTGCCCGTCGACCTGATCGAGGCCGCCCGCACCCAGCTGGACGAAACGGTGGACCGCCCCGTGACCGCGGAAATGATCGCAAGGTTCTTCAAGGAGCGCCGCCATGTCTGACTGGAACTCTGCCCTGCCCGATGCCGCCCAAGCGTGGCTGGAAGGTCGACGGCTGGACGAGGTCGAGTGCATCGTCGCCGACCTTGCCGGCGTCGCGCGCGGCAAGGCGATGCCCGCCGCCAAATTCGCCAAGCAGCCGTATTTCTACCTTCCCAACTCGATCTTCCTGCAGACGATCACCGGAGACTGGGTCGATGACGGGTCGGACTTTACCGAGCCGGATATGATCCTGCGCCCGGATTTCGAGACCGCGACCGCCGCGCCGTGGACGGCCGACTGGACGCTGCAGGTGATCCACGACATCGAAGATCGGGACGGCAACCCGATGCCCGTTGCCCCGCGCAACGTGCTTAAACGCGTCGTACAACTGTACAACGACCGCGGATGGGAGCCGATCGTCGCGCCCGAGATGGAATTCTTCCTTGTCGCGCGCAACATCGACCCGAACCAGCCGGTCGAACCGCCGATGGGGCGCTCGGGCCGCCGGGCCGCCGCGCGTCAGGCCTATTCCATGTCGGCTGTCGACGAATACGGCACCGTCATCGACGACATCTACGACTTCGCCGAGGCGCAGGGCTTCGAGATCGACGGCATCCTGCAAGAAGGCGGCGCCGGGCAGATCGAGATGAACCTGCGGCACGGCGATCCGGTGAAGCTGGCCGACGAGATCTTCTATTTCAAGCGCCTGATCCGCGAGGCCGCGTTGCGGCACGACTGCTTCGCGACCTTCATGGCCAAGCCGATTCAGGACGAACCGGGCTCGGCGATGCACATCCACCATTCGGTGGTCGACGCGAAGACGGGCCAGAACATCTTCTCGAACCCTGACGGCAGCGAGACCCCGGCCTTCCGCCACTTTATCGGCGGGATGCAGCGGCACCTGCCCTCGGTCATCGCGGTGATGGCGCCTTACGTGAACAGCTATCGCCGGTACGTCCGCGACCATGCGGCACCGATCAACCTTGAATGGGCCAGCGACAACCGCACCACGGGCATCCGGGTGCCGGTGTCGGGGCCCACGGCGCGCCGGGTCGAGAACCGGATCGCAGGGATGGACTGCAACCCCTACCTTGGCATCGCGGCCTCGCTGGCGTGCGGCTATCTGGGGCTTGTCGAACAGATCGAACCGCGCCCGGCCTTCGCTGGCAACGCCTATGACCTTGAACCCGCGCTGCCCGACGGGCTTGGCGTCGCGCTGGACCAGTTCGCGGGCGCCGAGGCGATCCGCAAGGTCCTGCACCCGGAGTTCAGCCGCATCTACGAGGCGGTGAAACAGGTCGAGTATCAGGAGTTCCTGCAGGTGATCAGCCCGTGGGAACGCGAGCACCTTCTACTGAACGTCTGAGGCCATGAACCTTCTTCACGCCAACGACCGGCCCGGCACGTATCCCGGCAGCTGGTACGCCGCCAGTGCCGACCCGCTGCCGCCCTTCCCCGCGCTGGACGGCGACACGCGCGCCGACATCGTCATCGTCGGCGGCGGTTTCACCGGCCTGTCGACCGCGCTGCACGCCGCTCGCCTTGGCTATGACGTCGCGGTGATCGAAGCGCACCGCGTCGGCTTCGGCGCGTCGGGCCGCAACGGCGGGCAAGTGCTGGTGGGCCAGCGCAAGGATCAGGTCTGGTTGGAACAGACCTTCGGCAAGGACGACGCACGCAAGCTTTGGGACATCGGCTGGGAATCGGTCGAACTCGTCAAATCGCTGATCGCGGACCACGGCATCGACGCGGAATGGCGGACAGGCGTGGCTGACGCTGCGTGGTCGACCGAGGACGCGGCCCACGCCGCCGAATATGCCGCCAAGCTGCGCGACGACTATGGCCTTGCCTCGGCGCAGGCGCTGGACCGTGACGGCATCCGCGCGCTGATCGGGTCCGAGGCGTTTCACGGCGGCATGATCGAACGCGCCTCGGGTCACCTGCACCCGCTGCGGTATGCGTTCGGGCTGGCGAAGGCGGCGGTCGAGGCCGGCGTGCGCATCTACGAGCGGACCGAGGCGCAGTCGGTGAAAACCGGCATCGTGCGCACCGCGTCGGGCACCATCCGGGCCGATCAGGTCGTTCTGGCCTGCAATGGCTATCTCGGCGGGCTGGAGCGCAAGGTCGCGGCGCGGATCATGCCGATCAACAACTTCATCGTCGCGACCGAGCCCCTTGGCGACCGCGCGCGCGAGGTTCTGGCCGAAGACATCGCCGTCGCCGACACCAAGTTCGTGGTGAATTACTGGCGGCTGTCGCATGACGGGCGGCTGCTGTTCGGCGGTGGCGAGAACTATGGCTACCGCTTTCCGAAGGACCTTGCCGCCGTCGCGCGCAAACCGATGCTAGAAATCTACCCGCAACTGGCCGACGTGAAGATCGACCATGCGTGGGGCGGCACGCTGGCGATCACCCGGTCGCGGATGCCCGACTTTGCCCGGCCCCGGCCCGGCATCTGGTCCGCCTCGGGCTATTCCGGCCACGGCGTCGCGATGGCGACGCTGGCGGGCAAGATCCTTGCGCAGGCGATGCACGGGGACATGAGCCGGTTCGACGTGATGGCCAAGGCCCGTCCGCCCGCCCTGCCCCCGCTGGGTCCGGCGCGCGGCACGCTGGTGGCTTTGGCGATGTCGTGGTTCGCCTTGCGCGACCGGCTGGGGATGTAACGCGGGCAGCGCCCGCTTTAAGCAGACTGCCGGTCCCGGGCCGAGGGATGCACCGCCTCGGATGCGTCCGCGCCCACGACCCGTCGCTTGCGCAGCAGGAACACCTTGCCCCACCCCCGAAAGGTGCCCACCGACGGCGCCAACGGGTCGCACGGAAATCTGTCGCGCCAGTCGTCTGGCAGCGGCAGGCCCAGCGTTTCGGATTTTTCTAGCATCCAGACCAGCGGGATGTTCGCCAGCGGGCGCGCCGCTTCGAACCCCGACAACTGGCCGCCGATGTCCCCGTGCGAGCCTCGGAACCACATCTGTTCCACCGTGCCGCTGTGGCCGGGCCGCGTCTTCCAGAGAACGGGCGAGAACGCCTCTCTCGTTTCGTGAAGCGCCAGCGCCTGAAAGCCGTGGCGGATATGCGGCCCAAGCTCGTGGTTGTGGAACAGGTGCGGGCGTTCGGTCCACTGCCAGACGATGGGCAGGCGCAGGCCCAGCGCCTTCACCGTGTCCCAGACGCCGACCATCTCGACCTCGACCAGCGGATGACAGCGCCGCTCGCGGAAGATCGAGGCGCCGGGGCTGTCGCCGTTGCGTTCGTAATACCGGTACGCCAGCCGGATGTTGCGTTCCGTCGCGTGTTCCGGAAGCAGCAGACCCACCCGGTCGATCAGCCCGGCCAGTGACCGGACCGCGTAGCCGCCGCGCGAATAGCCGAACAGCCAGATGCGATCGCCCGGATGATAGCGCGAGGACAGAAAGCCATAGACCCGGCGGATCTGCCGGTTGATGCCGCGTCCCTCGATCACATCGCGGGAACTGCGCCACCCGGTCCACTGGATGCCGGATTCATAGCGCACCGACAGCCGTCGGCCGGTCCCGTTCGAGGATCGCGCGACCTCTTGCAGCAGCTTGTACAGCAAACCGGCGTTGGTCTCGCGTCCCGCGTCCAGCGAGGACAGCGTGCCGTCCAGGATGATGACGTGATCGACCGCACCGCGCACCGGCGCGGGCGTCGTTTCGGCCCGCGGGCGCAGGCGCAGCCAGCCTAGAAGGCGGTCGCGCCAGCGCATGTTAGTTTCCTCCTGCCGTCACGCCTTTCACGCGGCGTTCAGCAGCTCCCAGACCCGCATGGGCGTGAAGGGCATCGCGACGTTCTGGATACCGCGGTCCCACACGGCGTCCTGCACCGCATTGGTCACGGCGGCCAGTGCGCCGACGGTCCCCGCCTCGCCACAGCCCTTCATGCCCATGATGTTGGCGGTCGAGGGCACGGGTTCCGAGTTGAACATGATCCACGGCGTGTCATAGGCGCGCGGCATTGAATAATCCATGAAGGTCGCGGTCAGAAGCTGGCCGTCCTCGTCATAGACCACGCGTTCGTTGATCGCCTGTCCGATGCCCTGCGCAACGCCGCCGTGGACCTGCCCTTCGGCCAGCATCGGGTTGATCAGGTTCCCGAGGTCGTCGACCACGGTGTACTTGACCACCGTCGTTTCGCCGGTGTCGGGGTCGATCTCGACCTCTGCGAAATGCGCGCCGTTCGGGTAGGACCGGCCGGGGATCTTCGCCTTTTCGCGGAACGACAGTAGGTCGGTGCGGTTCTTCTCGCGCGCCATCGCGGCCACCTCAAGGAAGCTGGGCGTGGCGTTCGAGCCTTCGATCCGGAACCGTTCGTCGTCAAAGCTCACGTCGCTTTCGTCCACGCCGTTTTCTTCCGCAAGGAACTTGGTGAAGGCCTTGGTCATCACCTCGACCGTGTACAGCACGGCGTTGTTCTGCGTCGTGACAGAGCGCGAGCCGCCCGTGCCGCCACCGATGGCAATGCGGTCGCTGTCGCCCTGAACGAAGCTGATCTTGTCCACCGGAATCCCGGTCTGGTCGCTGAGGAACTGGGCGAACACGGTCTCGTGCCCCTGCCCGTTCGACTGGGTGCCGACGTAGATCGTGGCGGTGCCGTCCTCGTTGAAATCGACCTGCGTGTGCTCGGACGGATCGCCGAGGATCGATTCAATGTAATAGCACAGGCCAAGCCCGCGCAGCTTGCCCGCCTCGGCCGACTTGGCCTTGCGCGCCGCGAAGCCCGCAAGGTCGGCCTCGGCCTCGGCGCGGTTCAGCACCTTGTTGAAATCGCCCACGTCATAGTTCTCGCCCGTGACGGTCTTGTACGGGAACTTGTCGACCGGGATGAAGTTCTTGCGCCGCAGTTCCAGCGGGTCGACGCCCAGCACGCGGGCGGCGTTGTCCATCGAACGTTCCAGCGCAAAGATCGCCTCGGGCCGGCCGGCGCCGCGATAGGCGTCGGTGGGGACGGTGTTGGTGAAGATGCCCTTCACCTCTAGCAGCGCGTGCTGCACGTCGTAGACGCCCATCAGAACGCGGGCGAACAGGAAGCTTTGGATGAACTGGCCGAAGTTCGAGCTGTAGGCGCCCATATCGGACATGGTCTGAACCCAGTAGCCGATCAGCTTGTTGTCGGCATCGAAGGCCATCTTGGTGGTCGAAACCAGCGCGCGGCCGCCGTTGTCGGTCAGCATCGCCTCGGTCCGGTCGGACATCCACAGCACCGGCTTTCCAGCGCGCTTGGACGCTTCGGCGATGACGAAATATTCGGGGTACGGCGGGGCCTTCATGCCAAAGCCGCCGCCGACGTCGGGATGGGTCACGCGGACCTTTTCCTCGTCCATGCCGAAGCTTTTCGCGAGATGGGATTTCATACCCCAGACGCCCTGCCCGTTGAAGCACAGGTGCAGCTTGTCTCCGTCCCACTCGGCATAGGCGCCGCGGGGTTCCATCGAGTTCACGATGATCCGGTTGTCCACGACTTCCAGTTCGATGACCTTGTGGGCCTCGTCGAAGACCTTCTTGGTCGCCGCCTCGTCCCCGTCGCAGAAGTCGTAAACGATGTTGTCCTTGGTGTGGTCGGGGTGCAGTTCCTCGCCCCCCGGCACCGGGTCGATCTTGGCGGGCAGTTCGTCATAGTCGAATTCGATCAGCTCTGCCGCGTCCTTGGCTTGCGCCATCGTTTCGGCGATCACGCAGGCATAGGCTTCGCCGACATAGCGCACGCGATCCGTCGCCAGAACCGGGCGCGGCGCGGCGCAGCCTTCGGACCCATCGCGGTTCGGGACTTGGCTGAACTCGATGTTCATGTCGACGCCCGCGTCGATCAGGTCCTGCGCCGTCAGCACGGCGTGCACGCCATCCACGTCTTTCGCTTCGGCGGTGTCGATGCCCTTGATGACCGCATGTGCGACGGTCGAGCGGACGAAATACGCCACCAGCGAGCCTTCCGGCGCGATATCCTCGACGTAACGGCCGTGGCCGGTCAGCAGACGCAGGTCCTCTACCCGCTTGACCGACTGGCTTTTCCCGAACTTCTCCATGCTGCGCTCCCTGATGCGTGGCCGTTTGCCGGGGAGCCTAGCCGTTCGCGCCCCGGTGTCCAGCCCCCGCGAACCGGAAGATCACGCAGATTCCGTGTCTTGCCGGGACGGCCCCACGTCCCCCTCCCAGCAGGCGTGGCGGCCAAGGCGGAAAACCACGATCTGGTCGCCGGGCCCGTAGGTCTTGCGCAGCCAGTCTGCGTCGTGGGGAAAGCTTTCTCCGGTCCGGCCATCCGGCTCGCGCCATGTCAGGCGGCCCTGCTGGGCGCCCCCGATCCGCAGCCGCAGGTCGCGCACGCCCATGACGTCCGCCATGCGACGGTCGCCGTCGCGGCGGACCTTGATGGCGCGGTTCGCCCGCTGGCCGACGGCCCACAGGGCGGCTAGGCCCAGCAGCCCCAGCACAAGCGCACCCCAGCGCAGGCGGGCGCCGATGCGGGCGTAGAAGCCCAGATCGGTCTCGACCATGCCCGGCGTGTCGGGATCGTAACGTACCGGGCGTTCATCGCCCTCGGCCAGTGCATCGTAATACGAGGGTTCGACAGTCACCGTCTCTGTCCGCCCACCGCCGCCGCGCGCCTTGAAGGTGAAGGTCACGAACCGCGTTTCGCCCTCGGCCCGCTTGTCGGTGACGGTGGCATAGGCCAGCGCCCCGTCCCGGTCGATCCGGTCCGCAAGAAACAGCGCGCCCGCGCTGAACAGCGTGGTCGCCAGCAGCGCGACCGCCAGCACGATTGCCGCCCAGCCGCCAAAGCGCAGGAACAGGCTGAACCAACTGCGCGGTTCCGTCCGATGATGCCTGCGCCGGTAGGTCGTCATTGGTCCCCTGCCTTGGTCGGTGCGCCAACCGTAAAAGAGTCCCCGCCCAGCGGGAAGCGGGATCGTGACACGGGGGAGGACGGCGACCGATTAACGATCGTCAAACTATCTGATATGTGAAATTCAAGCCGTGATAGTTCGCAATAATTTGCGTTTAATGTTCGGTTTGTACGGCAAGCCAATCGTCGATTTCGCCGATGTCGCGCAGCACGATATCCGCGTGCGGGGCCAGCGTGTCGGCGTCGGCCATGCCCGTCAGCACGGCGACGCAGTGCATACCAGCCGCGCGCCCGGCCTCTAGGTCATGGGTGGAATCGCCGATCATCGCGATGGCGCCCGGAGCCAGACCGACGGCTTCGGCAAAGGCAAGGCACATACCGGGATCCGGTTTGCCGCCATGCCCGGAATCGTAGCCAGCGATAAAGTCGAACATGCCGGACAGCCCCGCCGCCTCGATATGCGCGCGGGCGGGGACCTCGGCGTCGTTCGTGGCGATACCCAGCTTCAGGCCCGCATTGCGAAAGCCGGTGAACAGGGGAACCAGCGGCACCGCCTCGACCTGCGTCGCCTTGGCGGCGTTGGTATTCAGGCGGGCGACGATCTCTTCGCCTGACAACTCGGGCACGCCCGGCCCCAGCAGCAGCACGATGTCGTCCGGCGTGCCCGCGATCACCGGGCTTCCCGGATCGAACCGGCCCGCCGCGAAGTCGAAACCGATCCGCGCGCCCAGTTCCGATGCCCGTTCGATGTCACCCTGCGCGAAGTCGGTCAACGTCGCTGCGGCCCACGCATTCCACGTCGCTTCGAAGTCGAACAGCGTGCCGTCCTTGTCGAACAAAAGCCCCTGTATTTTCGCCATCTGATCCCTCCTAGCGGTCGACATTCCTTGCCACAGCCACGTGGCGTCCGACAGGCGGAACTCTGGTAGTTGACACGGACAATCAGTTTAGTTGACAATGCCAATCATGTACCGTCTCCGCGACTCCCTCGGCTATCGCCTTACCATCGCGTCCCGCGTTCAACAGCGGCGACTGGAAGAAAAGCTGCGCCCCCTTGGGCTGTCCCGGCTGGACTGGGTGATCCTTGTCGCCGTGGGGTACGAGGATCTGCGCCAGCCGTCCGACATCGCCGACCACGTCGGCGTCGACCGCACCGCGGTGTCCCGCGCCCTGCGCCGGATGGAAGAGGCCGGACTGATCGACCGCAACGACGGCAAGGGCGATGGCCGCACCCGGCATGTCGCCCTGACCGAGACTGGGCAGCGCACGCTAGCGGACGCGACCCCGCTTGCGCAGGCCAACGCCGAACTGATCGCCGACCGCCTGTCCGAGGGGGAGCGGGAACTGCTGGCGCGGTTGCTGTCCAAGCTGATCACCGACGACGATTCACGTCCGTCCAAGTTCTGAGGTCCCGCATGGGCAAGCTGTTTTCCTACCGCAACCGCCCCGTCCACCTTGGCCCCTATCCTTCGGAGCGCCTGAAGCGCACCGACCGGATCGAGGGGCTGGACCGTCTGCCGCCGATGCAGGGCCTGTCGTTCCGCCGCCCGGACGATCCGCTGTCCATCGTGAACGCGATGCAGGAATATCAGGCGATGCTGGACGCGACCCGCGACGGCACCGTGCGCGCCCGCGCCGAGATCCCGAACGACCCGGTCGAGCGGGCCAACCACCTGAAAGCGTTCGGCTATTACCTTGATAGCGGAATGGTCGGCACCTGCGAGATCCCGACAGGCGCTTGGCTGGACGCGCCGATTGCCAACCCCGACGTGGACCGGCTGGCCGAGAAGATCCGCACCATGCAGCCCAAGACGCTGGCTGCCGGGATCGACGTCATCATGGCGGGCCTGCGGGAATCGCTGGCCACACCCCCCGGCGATATCCGCCACCACACCCACGCGCTGGTGTTCCTGTGCGAGCATCCGCGCGACCCGCGCAAGGACGAGCCTGGCACCGACTGGATAAACGACGCACAGGATCACCGTGCCTGCCTGCGGACGATGGAAACCGCCGTCACGCTGGCGAACTATATCCGCCTGCTGGGCTTCGAAGCGCGCGCCCATTCCGCCGCCCAATCCGACGTGGACCTGACGCAGCTTGCCGTCGCCGCCGGGCTTGCCGCGGTCGAGGACGGTCGGGCGGTGAATCCCTTTGTCGGCGCCCGCTATGGCCTTGCGGTGATCACCACCACGATGGATATGGCGCCGGACAAACCGATCCTGCCCGGCCAGCCCCCCGGCTTGGCCTATTCCGCCGGCCTTGGACGGCAGGCGAAGACAGCGCGTACCGCCGACCCGTTCGCACAGCGCGACTTCAAGGACGGCGCGCATCCGTTCGAGCGGCTGAAGCGGGTGGACGAACCCACCACTTATATCGACCGCGCCAACGTCGCCCGCGTGCCGAAACGCGCCAACATGTTCGCCCGCTCGCTGTTCGGCGATCTGGGCAAGGCGGCGCAGGAAGGCGCGAAGAACGGCAACTATGTGCGCAAGGCGGCCTCTGCCTTCGCCTTCCGGCCTTCGCTGGGGGCGCTGATCCTGTTGCAGGACGGCGAAACGAAGGACGTGCATCCCTCGACCGCCGATCCGAAGCGCAACGCCGACAACATCAAGGGTGCGTTGTACTGGCTGGGACAGGACGCGGTGGGCCTTAGCGAATGTCCGGATTGGGCGTGGTACAGCCACGACGCGGCGGGCAAGCCGATCACGCCCTACCACAGTCAGGCGATCAGCATGATCGTCGATCAGGGCCACGAAACGATGGAGGGCGCGTCCGGCGACGACTGGATCAGCTGCGCCCAGTCGATGCGCGCCTATCTGCGGTTCAGCCTTGTGGGCGGCGTGCTGGCGCAGCACCTGCGCGACCTTGGCCACCCCGCGCGGACGCACACGGTGATGGACGACGAGGTGCTGCACCCGCCCCTGCTGCTGCTGTCCGGGCTGGGCGAGGTCAGCCGCATCGGCGAGGTCATCCTGAACCCGTACCTCGGCCCGCGTCTGAAGTCGGGCGTCGTGACCACCGACATGCCGGTGGCGCATGACAAGCCCATCGACTTTGGCCTGCAGCGGTTCTGCGAGGCGTGCAACAAGTGCGCCCGCGAATGTCCGTCCGGCGCGATCACTGCCGGACCGAAGCTGATGTTCAACGGCTATGAGATCTGGAAGTCCGACAGCCAGAAATGCACCACCTACCGCGTCAGCCAGAAGAACGGCGCGATGTGCGGGCGGTGCATGAAGACCTGCCCGTGGAACCTTGAAGGCGTGCTGGCCGAAAGCCCGTTCCGCTGGGCGGCGATGACCCTGCCCGGCACCGCGCCGATGCTGGCAAAGTTCGACGACATCGTCGGCAACGGCGACATCAACCCGGTCAAGAAATGGTGGTGGGACCTCGAGATGACCGACGAGGGGCCCTATGGCCCGCCGTCCGAGCCGCCCAACGAACGCGGGCTGAACCGCGGGATCGACCTGAAGTACGAGGACCAGACGCTGGCGGTCTATCCCGCCCCGCTGGCGCCGCCGCCCTATCCGTGGCCCTTCCCGATGGACCGCGAGGCCGGGATCGCCGCCTACCGCAAGATGATCCCCGCCGCCGAACACCGCCGCCGCCGCGCTGCGGGCCAACCGCCCGAACACGTCCATAGCGCCGGGACCGGCGAAAGCCCGGTGCTGCAAGTGGTGGTGTCGAAGGCCGAGCAAATGGCCGATGGCGTGACCAAGTACGAATTCTCGCGACCTGACGGGTCCGACCTGCCCGCGTTCACGGCCGGGGCGCATATCGACGTGGTCGTCGCGCCCGAGTTCTTCCGGCAGTATTCGCTGTCCGGCGACCCGGCAGACCGGACGAAGTACCAGATCGCGGTGCTGCGCGAGGATGCGGGGCGCGGCGGGTCGAAGCTGATGCACCGGATCTTCACGCCGGGGCGGCGGGTCTTCATTTCGCACCCGATCAACCACTTTCCCTTGGACGAGGATGCGTCCTTTACCTACCTGATGGGCGGCGGCATCGGGGTGACGCCGATGATCGCGATGGCGCACCGGTTGCACGCGCTGGGGGCAGAGTTCGCGCTGCACTATTCCTGTTCGCGCCGTGCAGATGCCGGGTTCCTTGAGGACCTGCGCGACGTTCCTTGGGGCAACCGGGTTCATCTGCATTTCAGCGACGAGGGCAGCCGCGCGGATTTCGCGCAGGTTCTGGCGTGGCGCGCGGGCGCGCATGTCTACACCTGTGGCGGCGACGCCTACATGGGCGCGGTGATGGCGGCAGCCGAGGCGAACGGTTTCGCCGAAGACCAGCGGCACCTTGAATATTTCTCGGTCCCCGAAGAGCCGGACTATGTGAACCATCCGTTCACGCTGAAGCTGGCGTCGTCGGGGCGCGAGATCGCCGTGTCGGCGGAAGAAACGGCCAGCGACGCGCTGCTGCGGTCTGGCGTTGCGGTGGACGTGAAATGTTCGGACGGGCTGTGCGGCGTCTGCCAGTGCGGCGTCGTCGGGGGCGCGGTGGAACACCGCGATTTCGTGCTGTCGGCGAAGCAACGCGAAAGCCGGATGATCCTGTGCCGCAGCCGCGCCGCAGACCCGGATGGCGTGGTCGAGATCGACTTGTAGGTCAGGTCCAGTGCATCTGCTGCCCGCCGGGCAGTGCCGCGCGCGCGCGCATGACCGCGTCATACGGCTGACCGGCCGTGTCGCAAAAGCCGGTAATCCACGCGTCGTCCATTAACAGGAAGTCGAGCACCGAGGCGAGAAACTCGGGCTCGCTGGCACGGGCGCGGATATCGTCGATCGAGATTCCCGTCGCGCCCATGAACACCGGCATCAGATCATCAGACGCGGCAATCCAGCCAAGTGCCTGCACCGCAAGGGTTTCTGCTTGTTCCTGCTTCATCGCCCTGCCCTTCGTTGCGACCGTCCATCAAGGTGAAAGCTTTTCTTAACCAATTTGAACGAGACCATAAGCCTGAAAGGGCGATTTGCATCAAATTGCGAGGAAATGATGTCTGGACGCATTCTGATTGCCGCGGCCGTGCCGGCCGAGCGCATCCTGCTTCGGGCAACGCTGGCCTCGCATGCCTACGACGTCCTTCTTGCCTCGTCCGCCAAGGCGGTTCTGGACCACACCCGCGGCAACCCGCCGGATGTCATCCTGCTGTCCGAAACGCTGGACGGCGGCTGCGGCATCGACCTGTGCCGCAGCCTTCGCGCCAATCCCGACACCAGCCGCCTGCCCCTGATCCTGCGGGTCCATGCCGGAGAACGCGGCGGCCGGCTTCGGGCATTGGCTGCCGGGGCGGATGCGGTGATGGATGCCGACACCGCGCCTTCCATCGTGGCGGCGCGCATCCGCAGCCTGATGCGCAGGGTCGCGTCGGGTGCCGAACTGGACGAGGTGGTGCGCACGCCGGGTCTGGCAGATCAGATCGACCTTGTGCCGCACACCGGGCGCGTCGCGCTGATCATTCCGGCGGGGACGACCGACATGCGGTGGCAGATCGGACTGCAGACACGGGTGCGCGGGCCGGTGCGCGTCTACTCTGACGGCACGGCCCTGACCGAGCTTTGGCTTGGCGATCCGCCCGACGCCGTCGTCGTGGTCGAGAATCCGGCGGTTCCCGAGATGGCGCTGCGGCTGGTGTCGGAACTGCGCTGCCGCAGCGCGACGATGCGGTCGGCGATCCTGCTGGTGCAGTCCGAACCGGGCTGGGACCGCGCGGTCATGGCGCTGGACGTCGGCGTCGATGACCTTATCGAGACCGGGTTCGACCCCGAAGAGGTTGCGCTGCGCGTCCGGCACGCGCTGGCGCGCAAGGCCTACGAAGACCGTTGCCGGGCGGCGCTGCGGGACGGGGCGCGGCTTGCGGTGACCGATCCGCTGACCGGGCTGGCCAACCGGCGCTTTGCAATGGACCGCCTGCGGCAGATCGCCGAGCGCAGCCGCACCGGCGCGGGCGCCTTCGCGGTGCTGGCGCTGGATCTCGACAGGTTCAAAAGCATCAACGACACCTACGGGCACCCGGCGGGCGACGCCGTGCTGGCCACCGTCGCGCGGCGCATGGAGGGCGCGTTGCGGCAAGGCGACCTGTTGGCGCGGATGGGCGGCGAAGAGTTCATGGCGGTGATCTTCGGGTGCGAACTGGATCAGGCGACCGGCGCCGCCGACCGTCTGCGCGAGGCGGTGTCCGGCACTCCGGTGCCATTGCCGGACGGAACCGAGATCACGGTCACGATCAGCATCGGCGTCGCAATCAGCGGCCAATCCGCCACCGAGCGGCCCGATCCCGTGGCGCTGATCGCGCAAGCGGATCGGGCGCTGTACGCAGCGAAAGCCGACGGTCGCAATCAGGTAACGGTCAGCTCTCACGCGGCCTGAACCGCGTGGCCCCTGCCCGCCTTCAGTCGTCGTCCCTTTTGCCGGGGCCGTCCCGGCGCCAGCGTTTCACATCGCTTTCCAGCTTGTCGGCATAGGCCGCGCGCTGCGCGTCCGACATCCCGGCAAGATGGTCAAGGAACAGCCGGCTGCCCACCCGCTGCGAGGCCAGCGCCTCTTCCTGTTGCGAGGTGATGATCGCCTGCACCGCGTCATGGTTATAGGGCGTTGCGCGAAGCGCCGTCAGAAGCTCTTCGAACTGTCGGCGCAGCGTCTCGCGCCGTTCGCGGAAGTTGCCTTCTTCGGCCTTGAACGCGGTTCCCAGCGCCTCGCGATCTTCGCGCGAAAGCGACCGCACATATGGGCCGAACCCAAGGTCGGCGATGCGCGGCGGGCGGTCCGGCAGTTGGTGCCGGTGCAGCAGCGCGCCGGCCACAAGACCCACGACCAGCAGGTTAAGCGCCAGCGACAGGATCAGCACGATCCGGCCAACGCTCCACTTGCGTTTCGGCGTTTCGGTTTCGCTGGCCATGCTCAGCCCCCGCTTCCCATCAGCCCGGCATACGAGACCATCAGGTCCTCCATGCCGTAGCCGCTTGTGCTGGCGACATAGCCGCCGGACATCGTTTCGACCGCCGATGGCGCCGCCATGCCGATGTAGACGCCGATCGCCGCAGCCGCAGCCAGCCCGGTCGCCGCGGGCCAGCCGCCGACCTGCGACAGCAGGCGCGCCGCAAGACCGCGCCGGTGCGCGGGGCGCGCCGCCGGTGCGGGCATCGCCGCCTCGGCGTCCGCCAGCACGCGTTCGTACAGCGCGACGGACGGCTCTGCCGGTCGCGCCCGCGCCGCGTTGAACAGGGCGTCGAGATCGTCCTCGCCCAGCGGTGTCATTTCAGCCTTGTCAGCCATCTTCGTACCCCAGTTCTGCGCGCCGCCCGCCCAAACTGGCGGCCAGCGCGCGCTTTCCCCGAGCGGTCAGACTCTCGACCGCCTCGACACCGATGTCCATGACCTCGGCGATCTCGGGGTTCGTAAACCCCTCTAGATGCCGCAGGATCACGGCCTGCCGCTGCCGGTCAGGCAGCGCCCGCAGCGCGTCTTCCAGCGCCTGCGCCCGCGCGGCCTGCTGCAACCCTGCCTCTGCGCCCGGTGCGTCGTCTTCCGGCTCCGGTACGCTTTCAAGATCCTGTCCGCGCGCCTTCCGCAGCCGGTCGGTGCACAGGTTGGCCACGACGCGATACAGCCACGTCGTCACCTTCGCTTCCCCCTGCCGCCACTTCGGCGCCTGCCGCCAAAGGCGCAGCATCGCCTCTTGCGCGACGTCCTCCGCCTCGGCCCGGTCGCTAAGCACACGCGCGGCATAGCCCAGAACCCGCGGCGTCAGCCGCAGGGTCAGGGCCCGCGCCGCATCGCGGTCGCCGTTACCGTAGGCGATCAGCAATGCCTCGTCGGGCACATCGGAAAGTGCGTCGAGTGCCATGACCATGAACCGGCGGCGTAGTCCTTTTGCGCCCGTCGGGCAATTGGCGGCGCGGTCTCAGGGACAGAGAGGCGCGCCGCCGCCGAGGGTCAGCCGTCAGGCTGTTCCGTCGGGTTCGGTGCAGGCTGCATCATCGGGTGATCGCCATTGGGTCCGTTCATCGGGCCATAGCCGTACATCTGCATCGGATAGACGGGCACCATCATGTAGCCCTGCATCATCGGCATCCCCTGCATCATGCCGTTTCCGCGCCCATCTCCGTGACCACGCTTGCTAAAGCCCATGCGGTCGCCGTCACGGTGCTCGCCCTGCCCGTGGAACCGGCCCTCGCCGCGTCCCTCGCCCCGGCCACGGCCTTCGCCGTCGCCGCGCGGGCCGAACCGGCCACGCATGTCCGACAGTTCCGCCGTGGTGATCGTGCCGTCACCGTCGGCGTCGAGCCGCGCGAAAAAGTCGCCACGGCCCATCTCGGCCAGTTCCTCGGCGCTCAGCAGGCCGTCGCCATCGGTATCCAGCCGGTCGATCATCGCCTGCTGTCGGGCGGCCTGTCGTTCGGCGCGGCGCGCCTCCCAGAAGGCGGCAAGCTCTTCGGCGTTCAGAAGACCGTCGCCATCGGTGTCGACCTCTGCCACGCGATCCGCGCGGACCGCGTCGACCTCGGCTTGAGTGATCTCGCCGTCGCCGTTGGTATCGAACTGGGCGATCATGCCCATCATCGGGCCACGGGCGGGTGCGTCGGCCTCGGCCTGTGCGGGCGGAGGCGTCGGGGTGCCTTGCGCGGTTGCGATCACGCCGGTCGACGCGATCCCGATCATGGCGGTGGCGGCCAGAAGCGTTGTGCGTTTCATCGTCTACTCTCCTCGCAGTATCTGTCTGCTTGAACGCCGTGGGCATCATTGCCGCGCGTTCTGAACCTGAAACGGGGGGCCGCTGGGTTTCCGTCGCGCGGCACCCAAAAAATTTTCGGCGCCTCCCCGTCGGGATCGGCTGAAATCCGCACCATCGGCCGGGGATCGTCCCGCCGTGCGGCCCACAATGTCTTAACAATGCAAGGATTCCGGCCCATTGCGCGACAGACCGCCGCAAGGACAACCCGCCGGGTTCAATACACGCAAAAAAGTCGTATCTTTCGAGTGTCCCCGACATCCCTCTGCCCGCATCCCAGGTACGCCATGAGAGACACCGCGACATTCGAAGACGCCGATCCGCTTGCAGAGCGCCCGGTGAAGCCGGCGATGATGCGCGGCTGGCGCCGCCGTTGCCCAAGCTGCGGGTCCGGCTCGATGATGCGTTCCTATCTCAAGGTGCGCGACGAGTGCCCCGTGTGCGGAGAGGAACTGCACCACCACCGCGCCGATGACGGCCCGGCCTATCTGACGATTTTGATCGTCGGGCACCTGCTGGCGCCGCTGATCCTTGCCGTCTACACGCACTGGCGCCCCGAGCCGCTGGTGCTGGCGGTCGTGTTCTCTGTTGGGTGCGTGGCGCTTTCGCTGTATCTTCTGCCAAGGCTGAAAGGCATGATCGTCGGCCTGCAATGGGCCAAGCGGATGCACGGGTTCGGCGGCGTCCGCTGATCCCCGCCATGTGCGGTCCGGCGGTATCGTGGGGAGGGACGACTGCATGGACAAGACGGCGCTTCGCGACGCGGCGACGGTTATCCTTGTGCGCGACCCCGGCGGTTCGCCCAGTGTGCTGATGGGCCAGCGGGGCGAAACCGCCGCCTTCATGCCAAGCCGGTTCGTCTTTCCCGGCGGCGCGATGGACCCCGGCGACCACCACGTTCCCTTCGGGTCCGACCTAAGCCCGCGTTGCCTGTCCCGGATGGATGACCGCAGCACCCCCGGCCTAGGGCGCGCGCTGGCTGCCACCGCGATCCGGGAATTGTGGGAGGAAACCGGCCTGCGTCTGGCCATGCCCGGCGTCTGGCCCGGCGAGCCGCCCGAAGACTGGCAGGCCTTCGCTGCGCCGGGCTGCGTTCCCGCCGCCGAGCGCCTGTCGTTCGTGTTCCGCGCGATCACGCCGAAAGGCCGCCCGCGCCGTTTCGATGCGCGGTTCTTCGTCGCCGATGCCGACGCGCTTTTGGGCGACATCGACGATTTCTCGCGCGCCTCGGACGAACTGAGCCACCTGCAATGGATCCCGCTTGAGAAGGTGCGCGACTTTCACCTGCCCTTCGTGACCGAAGTGGTGCTGGCCGAGGTCGCGGCCGCCCTGCCCTCGCTCGACCCGCCCGAAACGGTGCCGTTCTTCGACAACGGGGCCGAGGAAAGCCTGTTCCGCCGGTTGGGTGGTGTGGGACCGATGCAGGCGTTGGGCGCGAAGGCCTAGAGAAACAAGACCAGCATCGCGACGCTTAGGCCCAGCAGAAGGCCGCCGCCGATCTCGCGCGCGGACAGACGCTCGCGGAACACCAGCACGGTGACCGCAAAGCCGAAGATCAGTTCGACCTGCCCCAGCGCCCGGACATAGGCCGCGTTCTGCAGGGTGAAGGCGGTGAACCAGCCGAACGACCCCAGCAACCCGGTGACGCCAACCGGCAAGGTCGAGCGCCACGAGCGCAGAACCTTTGTCAGTTCTCCGGGTTCCCGCAGGCGAAGCCAGACCGACATCGCGACCGATTGCAGGAGCGTCACCACCGACAGGGTCAGCGCGGCGCGGAACAGGTAATTTCCGTCGCCCACCTCTAGCGTCGCGCCGCGATAGCCGATGGCCGAGATCCCGAACATGGCGCCCCCCAGCAGCCCCAGCGCCACAGCGCGGCTGCCGACGCCGCCCTCGGTGCCCGCGGGTTTCAGAGAGATCAGGATCACCCCCGCAAGCCCCACGAAGATAGCCAGAAGGCCCATGCCGGTGACCGCCTCGCCCAGAAAAACCAGCGAGAACAACGCGACCTGCACGGTCTCGGTCTTGGTGAAGGCGATGCCCACGGCAAAGTTCCGCAGGCTGAACAGGGTCACGGTGCAGTAGGTGCCAACGATCTGCCCAAGCCCGCCGACGGCCGCGTAGATCCAGAAGATCGGGGTAAAGCTCGGCCACGGTTCGGCATACATCTGCGCCAGCGCCACAGCGGCCAGCGCCGCAAGCGGGACCGCGAACAAAAAGCGCGAAACGGTGGCGCCGCCGGTCGACAGACCCGCGGCCTTCACCTGCTTTTGCAGCATGAACCGCATCGTTTGCACGGCGGCGGCAAACAGGGTGGCGATGATCCAGATATCCATGCCGCGCTATGGCATGCGGGCCGCGGCCCCGCCAGACGGGAAAGCGCGGCGGGGACGATGGCGGTCAGGCGATCCGGTCGCGGTGATTCATCCCCACCGCCCCCATTGGACCGCCGCCCAGATGCGTTCGTAGATCACGTAGCACACTAGACCCACGACCGTGTTGACCGAGGCCATCGTGCCGCCCGCGGCCAGCGATCCGGTGAACGCAAGGCCGACAAGCCCCATCGTCACCCATCCCAGCGCCGCCCACAGGACAGCCTTCACCACGGTTCTGCGCCGCGTTTCCATCATGTCTTTGAATCCCTTGCCGATTGCCAGCAAGGCGTACTCTGGATGACAGCCAAGGCGAATTCCGTATATGATTAACGAAATCCCGCACTTGTTTATAAAAACCATCAATCATGACAAAATTCGACAAACGCGATCGTGCCGAGTTGTTCCGCCGACGGCTTCTGCACGCGATGCGGATCAACGACACCACCCAAAGCGCGCTGGCCCGCGCGATATCCGTCGACCGCTCGACGGTGTCGCAACTGCTGTCCGGTGAAGGCGCGCGGTTGCCCAACGCGCAGGTGGTCGGGGAATGCGCCGCCTCTCTTGGCGTATCGGCGGACTGGCTGCTGGGCCTGAGCGAGCGCCCGGAAAGCGCCGACGACGTCGTCGCCAACGCGCTGGCGGTGACGCAGGCCCCAAGGGCGCTGGTGGACGAGCAGATCTTTGACTGGCACCGCGAGGCGGCGGGCTACAAGATCCGTCACGTTCCGGCCGGGATGCCCGATCTGCTGAAGACGCCTGCGATGCTGGAATGGGAATACAGCCCCCACCTTGGCCGCACCACGGAACAGGCCATCGGTGCGTCCGAGGACCGGCTGAACCTGATGCTGACGTCGAAGTCGGACTATGAGATCGCCCTGCCCCTGCACGAGATCGAGTCGTTTCTGAACGCCGAAAGCTATTATCGCGGGCTGCCGCTGGAAACGCGGCTTGCACAGGTCGAGCATATGCGTGTGCTGTATCGCCGTCTGTATCCCCGTCTGCGGATCTACCTGTTCGATGCCCGGCGTCTGTATTCGTCGCCGATCACGGTGTTCGGCCCGTTGCTGGCGGTGATCTATGTCGGGCGACACTACCTTGCGTTCCGCGACACTGGACGGGTCCAGACGATCTTGGATCACTTCGACCAACTGGTCCGCGAGTCGACCGTTTCGGACCGCGAATTCCCCGCATTCTTGGACGAAAGCGCGCCTGCCGCCCTGTCAGACTGAAGAAATTTGTGCCGCGAGCATCAAGCAAGTCACTGTTTCTAAACGGTTTAAAAAGTAAATGTAAAAAACATTCACATGAGGACTTGATTGAAAGGGCGACAATCCCGATCTTGGGGATGTGAAAGACATTCACATACACACGAACCGAAAGGAAGGACCGAATGAGTTCCGTCGCAACCTGGCCTTCGCAGGCCGAAAACTGGCTCGATGCGCGCGGAAAAGGCGCCTGGATCGTCGCTATGATCCTCGGCTTCATTTTCTTCTGGCCCGTGGGCTTGGCATTGCTGGCCTACATGATCTGGAGCAAACGTATGTTCAACGGCAGCTGCAAAAAACGTGACGCCAATTTCCGGCACATGGGTCATGGGCTTCGCCCGACCGGCAACCAGGCCTTCGACAGCTACAAGGCCGAAACGCTGCGCCGGCTGGAAGAGGAACAGGATGCTTTCGAATCCTTCCTGCAGCGGCTGCGCGAGGCAAAGGACAAGGCAGAGTTCGACCAGTTCATGGACGAACGCGCCCGGCGCTCGGACCCCGAGCCCAAAAACGACGACCCCGTCACCATCTGATCCGACTGCCCCTGCGGATCGGAAAGACGGAGTTGCAGCCGGCCCTTAGCGGGGCCGGCGATCTGCTGTCTGCCTCCCCGTAAAAAGCGAGGTTGTTTGCCCTTGGCGGACGGGCAAGTCCGGGTTACGTTTCATTACAGTTCCGGAATGTCTGCAGAATGCGCCACACCCTACCCATTGCGCCACAGTTTTACGTGACGGCTCCGCAACCTTGCCCTTATCTAGAGGGCAGGATGGAGCGGAAACTGTTTACGGCGTTGCAGGGTGAATATGCCGAAAAGCTGAACGACTCTTTGTCAAAGCAAGGCTTCCGTCGTAGCCAGAACGTGCTTTATCGCCCCTCTTGCGCGGAATGTTCGGCCTGCTTGTCAGCCCGTGTCCGGGTTGCCGATTTCAAACCGTCGAAAAGCCAGCGCCGCGCCGACAAGCGCAACTCCGACCTGCACCGCGAAGCGACCTCGCCTTGGGCGACCGAGGATCAGTATGCGCTGTTCCGCGAATACCTCGACACCCGGCACGCCGACGGCGGCATGGCCGACATGGACATTTTCGAGTTCGCCGCGATGATCGAGGAAACCCCGGTGCGCAGTCGGGTGATTGAATACACCGCGCAAGGCCCAGACGGGCGCCCGTCGCTGGCGGCGGTCTGCCTGACCGACGTGCTCGATGACGGCCTGTCGATGGTCTACAGTTTCTACGATCCGGAACGCGCCAAGCTGAGCCTTGGGACCTACGTGATCCTCGATCATATCCGCATCGCGCGCGAGGCGGGCTTGCCCTATGTCTACCTTGGCTACTGGGTGCCCGGCAGCCCGAAGATGGGGTACAAGGCCAACTTTTCGGCGCTTGAGGTCTATAAAGACGGCCGCTGGCAGGACCTTGGCGACCCCGAGGATCATTCCGCGGCCACGCACCCCTTGTCGACCGACCCGATCGCGGAACAGGTCGCACGGATCAACCTTCCGGACAGCCGCCCCGTGAAGGGCTGACAGCCCGCATCAGGTCAAGAAAAGCGAGCGATCACTCGGTACAGGGCCACGCGGCCTGTGCGGGATCGACAGCGGGATGCCGCATCTCTGCCCCTGCCTCGATGCCCAGCAGCGCGGCCATGCCGCCGTTGATCTCCAGCACGTACTGGATGTCATTGCCGCCGGGGATCGGGGTTTCGTCCAACGGGACGGCGTTCTCGTGCACCTTGCGGACGACACCATCCGACCCGATGAAGATCATATCCAGCGGAATCAGCGTGTTGCGCATCCAGAACGCCACCGGCGCCGGACGCGGATAGACGAACAGCATCCCCGCTTTCGCCGGCATCGACTCGCGGTGCATCAGCCCGCGGGTGATCTCTTCGCGGTCGTCCGCGATCTCGACCGTGAACTGGGTCTGACCTCGATCCGTGCGGAAGACGACGGAATTCTCGGAACAGGCGGCCTGCGCGGCCCCGGCCTGAAGCAGGGCGATCCCGGCCGCCCCGATAACACGCAACATCACTCTTTCGACCTCAACACCGTATCCCACGCGACCACCTGGGCGGCCATGCGTCCACGATGCCCGTCCACGACGCGCAGGACAACCGCCTCGCCGGGCTGCAGGTCGGCAAAGCCCGACCGGCGCAACACTTCTATGTGAATGAAGATGTCTTCGGGCCGGCCGAACACGTTGGCAAAGCCAAAGCCCTTGCCCTTGTCGAACCACTTCACGCGCGCCGGTTCCGCCGGCACCGCGGCAAGGTCGAGATCCTCGTCGTCGGACGCAAGTTCGTCCAGCGGCGGCGCCGTCTCTCCGCCCGGCGGTTGGATGCTAAGAACCTGCACCGCCTGAATGCCGCGCGGGGTCTCTTGCACGGTCAGCGTGATCAACGACCCGTCGGCGACAGAGTTCTGGCCGAAATTGCGCAACACGTTCGCATGCAGCAGGATGTCACGGCCGCCGCCGTCAGGCACGACAAAGCCGAACCCTTTCACGGGATCGAACCACTTCACCTGCCCTTCGACAGAGGCGAAACTGTGATTTCCGTCGGTCATCGCCCACCTACGGNGTCCGGTTTTTGAATTTAACACCGGACAGTTGCGTCGTTATACTTACTCACCGCCCCTCGCGGCGAAAGTCCAGAAGAAACTGGTTACTAATAACAGTTTGGCGCCAAATACTTGGTCAGCGCCTCAAGGATACAACCTATCGACGTCCCACGCCGAGGAAATGTCGCTCCGCGTCCAGCGGAAGCGGTCGTGCAGCCGGAAGTCCCCGTCTGCCCAGAATTCGATTTCAAGCGGCCGAATGCGGAACCCACCCCAGTAGGGCGGCCGTTTCGGGCTAGGGCCATGAGTGACGCCGGCCTTCGCAACCCGCGCCATCAGTTCGGCACGGCTCTTGAGTGGGCGCGACTGGTCAGATGCCCACGCGCCGATCCTACTTTGCAATGGACGATTGGCAAAATAATTATCCGCCCCGGCCCCGTTTTCCTGTTCAACGATGCCGCGAACGCGGATTTGGCGCCGCAAAGACTTCCAATGCATCACGAAGGCCGCCTTGCCGCTGGCCAGAAGTTCGGTGCCCTTCGCGGACTCGTAGTTCGTGTAGAACACAAAGGCGTCTGCCTCGGTCTCGCGCAGAAGCACCATGCGCGCGTTCGGAAGACCGTCGGCGCCCACCGTCGCCAGCGCAATGGCGTCGGGATCGTTGATCTCGGTCTCTTTGGCCTCTGCCTGCCAAGCGCGAACGATCTCGAAAGGGTCGTCGCCGGCGAAGATACCGCTTCTGCTGACGGGCGCGGATCCGCTCATAAGTGTCTCCCGTGAAATCGCCCGCTAGGGGTAAACCCCTGACACACATGGAGCAAGCCCTGTCCTCGGACACTTGCCGCTACGCCACTCTCGGGCCCGGCTCTTGAAGCGCACGGCCGGTTATCCTAAAGCAGGCAACAATCTTAGGTTTCAGAGGCGACCCATGGCACAAGACTTGATGGCGGGAAAACGCGGCCTGATCATGGGGCTGGCCAACGACAAATCCATCGCGTGGGGCATCGCCAAGGCGCTGTCCAACGCCGGAGCCGAACTTGCCTTTTCCTATCAAGGCGATGCGCTGAAAAAGCGGGTCGAACCGCTGGCGTCCAGCCTTGGGTCGGACGTGGTCCTGCCCTGCGACGTCGGGGACGAGGCCAGCATCGACGCGCTGTTCGACGCGCTGCAGGAAAAATGGGGCAAGCTAGACTTCGTGGTCCACGCCATCGGCTTTTCCGACAAGAACGAGCTGCGCGGCCGCTACGTTGACACCAGCCGCGCCAACTTCATGATGACGATGGACATCTCGGTGTTCTCGTTCACCGCCGTGGCCAAGCGCGCGGCGGCGATGATGCCGGACGGCGGCGCGATGCTGACGATGACCTACTACGGCGCCGAGCGCGTGATGCCCCACTATAACGTAATGGGCATCGCGAAAGCCGCGCTGGAGGCTTCGGTGCGCTATCTTGCCGAGGACCTTGGCAAGGACGGTATTCGCGTGAACTCGATCAGCGCGGGCCCGATCAAGACGCTGGCCGCCAGCGGCATCGGCGACTTCCGCTACATCCTGAAGTGGAACGAATTCAACTCGCCCCTGCGCCGCAACGTGACCATCGATCAGGTCGGCAATTCCGCCCTGTACCTGCTGTCCGATCTCGGCGCGGGCGTCACGGGTGAAACGCATCATGTCGACTCGGGCTATCACGTCGTGGGCATGAAGGCCGTCGACGCGCCCGACATCGAAAAGAACTGACCGCGCACAGCCAACCCGGGAGGACCAGCCGCGATGAGTGATCGACTGCCGCACGAAAAGGGGTTTCACGTCAGCTGGGACCAGATCCATCGCGACAGCCGTGCGCTGGCGTGGCGCCTTGACGGCAAGGGCCCGGACAACGGCGCATGGCGCGCCGTCGTGGCCATCACCCGGGGCGGCATGGCCCCCGCGATGATCGTCAGCCGCGAACTCGACATCCGCACGGTCGATACGATCAGCGTCAAAAGCTACGACAACCAAAGCCAAGCCGACGCCAAGGTCCTGAAAGCGCCCAACGCCGAGATGATGGGCGACGGCACCGGCATCCTGATCGTCGACGACCTTGTGGACACCGGCAAGACGCTGGAACTGGTCCGCCGGATGTATCCGCAGGCCCACTTCGCCACCGTCTACGCCAAACCGCAGGGCGAGCCGATGGTCGACACCTTCATCACCGGCGTCAGCCAGGACACCTGGATCTTCTTCCCGTGGGACATGGCGATGCAATACGTGAAGCCCTATCGCGGCAGCGATTGATCGACAGACCGATCACGACGCCGCAAGCCTGCGCACAAGGCGTTCCGCGGCCCCTTGCCCCCCTGCCCTCGCCCCTTTAGACAGCCCAGACAGGCTCAGAGGGAACCAGGGGACACCGGGCGATGGCTAAGAAGAAATCCGCGTACAACGCAGTAGTCTGGGTGATCCTGCTTCTGCTGATTGTCGGCCTTGCCGGTTTCGGCGCCACCAACTTCGGCGGCACGGTGAACTCGGTCGGATCCGTCGGCAATCGCGACATCTCGGTCGACCGCTACGCGCGCGAGCTTCAGAACGAACTGGCCAGCCTGTCCCAGCAATTCGGCACCAACCTGACCCTGCAACAGGCGCAGATGTTCGGCATCGACCAAGCGGTGCTGCAACGCATCCTGTCCACCACCGCGCTGGAGAACGAGGCCGAGCGCATCGGCCTGTCCGTCGGCGACCAGCGGGTCGGAGAGCAGGTCCTGAACATCACCGCCTTCCAAGGTGTCGACGGCGAGTTCGACCGCGAAGGCTATCGCTTTGCGCTGCAGAACGCCGGCCTCAGCGAAAGCGAGTTCGAGGAAGGTCTGCGCATGGACCTCGCCCGCACGCTGATGCAAGAAGCCGTGTCGGGCGCGGCGGCGATGCCCGACGCCTATGTCGACGCGCTTCTGAGCTATGCCGAGGAAACCCGCGATTTCACTTGGACGGTGCTGACCGCCGAGGATCTGGACACCCCGATCGCCGATCCGTCCGAAGACGACCTACGCGCCTTCTGGGAAGAGAACCCCGACAGCTTCATGCTGCCCGAGACCCGTGACATCACCTATGCGCTGATCACCCCCGAGATGGTCGCAGGCACCATCGAAGGCGACGACGAGGCGCTTCAGCGCCTCTACGACGAGCGCATCGACGAGTTCCGCCAGCCCGAGCGCCGTCTTGTGGAACGGCTGATCTACACCGACCCCGCCGCCGCCCAGACCGCCGCCGACGCGCTTGCCACTGGCGAGACCACGTTCGAGGATCTGGTGGCTGAACGCGGGCTGGACCTTGTGGATGTCGACATGGGCGACGTCGCGCAGGACGAACTTGGCGCCGCCGGTGAACCCGTCTTCGCGCTGGAAGAACCCGGCGTCGTCGGCCCCATCGACACCGATTTCGGCCCGGCCCTGTTCCGCATGAACGCCGTGCTCGAAGCGCAGGAAACGCCCTTCGAAGAGGCCCGTGAACAGCTGCTGGTCGAATACCGCACCGACGCCGCCCGGCGCGCCGTGGCGGATATGATCGACGGCATCGACGACCTTCTGGCTGGCGGTGCCACGCTGGAAGAGGTCGGCGAGGAAACCGAGATGGAAACCGGCCAGATCGACTGGACCGAGGGTGCGACCGACGGCGTCGCCGCGTACCTAGAGTTCCGTCAGGCCGCGCTGGAAGCAGAGGTCGGCGATTTCCCCGAGATCATCGAAACCAGCGACGGTGCGCTGTTCGCCCTGCGCGTCAACGAGGTGATCGAGCCCCGCGTGGAACCCTTCGAAGAGGCCCGCGATGACGTCGAAGCGGAATGGCGGCGGGTGAACACCGTGGCCGCACTGGCCGAACAGGCGCGCGCGCTGGCCGAGGCCGGCATGGAAACCGCTTCGGACGACACCCCTGCGGAAGAGCCGGTGACGGATGCGTCTGAAGAGGAGCCCGCGACGGAAGAAGATACCGCGACGGAGACCGAGGGCGACGCGACCGCCACCGACACGCCGGACGCCGAGGCAGAGACCGACGAAGCGGTCACCGAGTTGGACTTCCCGATCATCGAGGAACCGGCTGGCATCCAGTACGTGACCGAAACCGGCATCGGCCGCGACGGCTTTATCCCCGACACGCCGACCGATTTCGTTGCCGCCATCTTCGAGATGGAGCCCGGCGACATGCAGGTGATCGAAGGCGCCAATGCCGCCTACCTCGTCCGGCTGGACGCGATCAACGAACCCGACCTGTCCGATCCCGCCTATGCCGATGCGGCCGCCCAACTGCGCGATCAACTCGCGTCGTCGCTGGGGCAGGACATCCTTGGCGCCTATGCCGCGACCGTNCAGTCCGAGGCGGGCATTTCCCTTAACCAGACGGCGATCAACGCCGTCCACGCGCAGTTCCCGTAACACCACATGGCCCAGCTTACTCCCGCCTTCGAAGCCTTTGCCGAAGGGTATGACAAGGGCGAGAACCAAGTCGTCTATGCCCGCCTTGCGGCCGACCTCGACACGCCCGTCTCGCTGATGCTCAAGCTCACCGAGGCCCGCAAGGACAGCTTCATGCTGGAATCGGTGACCGGCGGCGAGGTGCGCGGGCGCTACTCGATCATCGGGATGAAGCCGGACCTTGTCTGGCGCTGCAACGGCGAGACCTCTGCACTGAACCGGTCCGCCCGGTTCGATGCCGAGGCGTTCGAACCGCTGGACGGGCATCCGCTGGACACCCTGCGGGCGGTGATCGCCGAAAGCCGGATCGACCTGCCCGACGACCTGCCCGGCGCCAGCGCGGGGCTGTTCGGCTATCTTGGCTATGACATGATCCGGCTGGTCGAAACGCTGCCGGACGTGAACCCCGACCCGCTGGACCTTCCCGACGCCGTGATGATGCGCCCGTCGGTGATCGCGGTTCTGGATGGCGTGAAGGGCGAAGTAACGGTCGTGTCCCCGGCGTGGACGACCTCTGGTCTGTCGGCCAAGGCTGCCTATGCGCAGGCAGCCGAACGGGTGATGGACGCGGTGCGCGATCTTGAGCGTGTGCCGTCCGACACCAGCCGCGACCTTGGCGAGGCGGCCCAGATCGGCGAGATGACGTCGAACTTCAGCCATGACGCCTATCTTGAGGCTGTCGAGAAGGCCAAGGAATACATCCGCGCGGGCGACATCTTTCAGGTGGTGCCGTCGCAGCGGTGGCGGCAGGAATTCACCCTGCCCCCCTTCGCGCTGTACCGCAGCTTGCGCCGTACCAACCCGTCGCCGTTCATGTTCTTCTTCAACTTCGGCGGCTTTCAGGTCATCGGCGCCAGCCCCGAGATCCTTGTCCGCGTGTTCGACAACGAGGTCACGATCCGCCCCATCGCCGGCACCCGCCCCCGNGGCGCCACGCCGGAAGAGGACCGCGCCTACGAGGCCGACCTGATGGGCGACGAGAAGGANTGCGCCGAGCACCTGATGCTGCTGGACCTTGGCCGCAACGACGTAGGCCGGGTCGCAAAGATCGGCACCGTCCGCCCGACCGAGAAGTTCATCGTCGAACGCTACAGCCACGTCATGCACATCGTGTCGAACGTGGTGGGCGAACTGTCGGACGAACACGACGCGCTGTCCGCGCTTCTGGCGGGTTTGCCTGCTGGCACCGTGTCCGGCGCGCCCAAGGTTCGCGCGATGGAGATCATCGACGAACTAGAGCCCGAGAAACGCGGCGTTTACGGCGGCGGCGTCGGCTATTTCAGCGCGGGCGGCGACATGGATATGTGTATCGCGCTGCGCACCGCCGTTCTGAAGGGCACCGACCTGTATATCCAGGCTGGCGGCGGTGTCGTCTATGACAGCGACCCCGAGGCCGAGTTTCAGGAAACCGTCAACAAATCCAAAGCGATCCGCGCCGCGGCGCAGGACGCCGGGCGCTTCGTGGGCAAGGGCAACCGCTAGGTCCTACTGCGCCTTCAACAACGCAGACGCCGGGGCCAGCGTGACGCTGGTCGCCCGCTGCCCCAGCGCCCATTCGGTGATCGCCGCGATCGTGTCGGGCCGCATGTGGCCCACCAGCAGAACGCTGCCCTGCTGCCCGGCGCGGAACGCCCCCACATCCAGCACCCGCTTCATCGCCGCGACGCTTTCGCTGCCGTCATCGAAGGACCGGAACACCGCCAGCGCGGGCACGTCCATCGTGTCGGCGACCTGAAGCGCCGAGTTCAGGCCCCGTTCGTAGGTGATGATCCCCCGCCCCGTCGCAGCGGCGATCTCGGCCACCTGCGCAGCGCGCGGGCGGTTCGCCTGCATCCGGGCGTCGGGCGTGTCCATCACCGCAACCGACTGTGGCACGGTGTCGAGGTATTCCTGAAACGCCACCTCGACATCGGCGGGCGTGGCGCCTTCGGGAAGCGGGGCCAGCACGGCCACCTCTACACCGGCGGCGCGATAGGCACGCATCGCATCGGCCGCGCCCGGCTGCATCGGGTCGACCACCACGGTCAAGGGCACCGGCAGTCCGGCGAGGGCGGCAGGATCGGGCCGCGACGGGCCGGGATCGAGAAGCACAAGCGACATCAGCGGGTTGCCCGGCACAGCCTCGAACGGAACGGCAAAGGCGTCCAGCGCCGGCTGCGGTCCTGCCTCGGGCTGTTCCGGTTCCGGCTCGGGCGCGCCGGCGCCGATGCGCGGCAGGCGGTCGGTGGTGATCCCGGGGGCAAGATTGCCGAAGCCGGGGGAATCGTCCTCGGCCTCGACCGCCGGCGCGGGCGGCTCGGCGGGCGTGTCGGACACCTCGGGCGCGTCCGGCGCGGCATCAGGCTGCACAATCGCGGGCGGCAACGGCTCGGTCGCGGGGGCCTGTTCGGCAGTGGCGATCTCGACGCCACCATCAGACGTCTCGTCCTCCGGCGGCATAGGCGCAGCGGGGGCGTCGGTAACCTCTGGCGGCTCGACACTGGCCGGGACATCCGGCGTGGCGTCCGGCTCTGCGATGGCGGGCGCGTCGGTCGCGGGCGGTGCCGCTTCGGCGACGACCGGAGCTTCGCCCGCTGCGTCCTCTTCCGGTGCGGCGGGCGGGGTTGGAACCTCCGCGATCACCGGCGGCGCACTGGCCTCTGGCGTGTCCGGCGCGCTTTCCGGCGCTGCGATCATCGGCGTCTCGGCGTCATCGGGCGGCATGTCCTCGGCGACCTCGGGCACCTCGGCGGGCGCATCCTCGGACGGCGCGACGGGTTCCTCGGGGGCGTCCGCCACGACATCGGCCGGTTCCGGTTCCACGGGTGCGGGACGCTCTGTCGCGACTTCGGGCGTCTCTTCCACCTCGGGCAGCGTGTCCACCACGGCCTCGGGCGTGGCGGTGACCTCTTCTGCCGGCGTGTCGGGCGCGGGCGGTGTATCCGCAACCGGCGCGGCAGGCATGTCAGGCGCGGCCGGCGCGTCGATATCGGGCGCTGTGGGCATCTCCGCCTCGGGCGCGGGCATCACCGTTTCCTCGGTGCCCAGGGTGCCATCTGGGGTGTCAGGAGCCTCCGGCGTCTCGACCGTTGTTGCAGGTTCTTCAGGCGCCGCGATCTCAGGCACCGACGCAGAATCGACCTCGGGCGGCGCGGCCTCGACGCTTTCTGGCTCGGGCTCAGGCTCGGGTTCTGGCGCAATCTCCGGCGAAGCGTCTGGTTCCGGGGCCTCGCTCACCTCGGGCGCGCTGACATCGGGCGTGTCGGAGGGTTCCGGCGGCAGCGGCTCGGCATCGGGCACCGCAGGACCGGACACGATGTCGCCCGGACCTTCGACCGCGCCGGTCGACGGCGCCGGATCGTCCAGCGTCACCACGCCGCCGAAATAGGATACCGGTGCAAGCCCTGCCCCCGAGACCACGGCCCCAACGACAGCGCCCGTCAGAAATCTACGCACGTGCCCACGCCCCCTCGCGCCTCATTGTTATTGCGCCGGGCACCTTGACCCTCGGCCCGGCCTCTGAGCATGTATAGCGCGATGAAAAACCGGGGGCACCCCCTAACGGAAGCCGTAACAGGCCGGGCCGCACATGATCCTGCTGATCGATAACTACGACAGTTTCACCTACAATCTCGCGCACTATCTGGGCGAACTTGGCGCCGACGTGGTCGTGCGCCGAAACGACGCCCTGAACGTGCAGGACGCGATGGCGATGAAGCCGGACGGCATCCTGCTGTCCCCCGGCCCCGCCACGCCGGACGACGCGGGCATCTGTCTTGCCCTGACCGCCGCCGCCGCCGAGACGCGGACGCCGCTGATGGGCGTCTGCCTTGGCCACCAGACCATCGGTCAGGCCTTTGGCGGCAAGGTGGTACGCTGCCACGAGATCGTGCACGGCAAGATGGGCACGGTGCTGCACAACGACACCGGCGTGTTCGAAGGCCTCCCCTCGCCCTTCAAGGCGACGCGCTATCACTCGCTGGTGGTGGAACGCGACAGCCTGCCCCCTGAACTGGAAATCACGGCGTGGCTGGAGGACGGCGTGATCATGGGCCTGCGCCACCGCGAGCTGCCCATCGAGGGCGTCCAGTTCCACCCGGAATCGATTGCTACGGAGCATGGCCACAAGCTGATGCAGAACTTCCTGAACCGCGTGCCGGAGGCGGCATGAGCGACGCCCTGAAACCGCTGATCGGCGCCGCCGCCGAGCGTCCGCTGACCCGCGACGAGGCCGAGAAAGCCTTCCAGATCCTGTTCGCGGGCGAGGCGACGCCCAGCCAGATCGGCGGCCTGCTGATGGCGCTGCGAACGCGCGGCGAGACGGTCGAGGAATTCGCCGCCGCCGCCGCCGTGATGCGCGCCAAGTGCCACAAGGTGACCGCGCCCGAAGGGGCCATCGACATCGTCGGCACCGGCGGCGACGGCAAGGGCACGCTGAACATCTCGACCGCGACCGCCTTCGTGGTGGCCGGCGCGGGGGTTCCCGTCGCCAAGCACGGTAACCGCAACCTATCGTCCAAGTCCGGCTCCGCCGATGCGCTAAGCCAGATGGGCGTGCAGGTCATGCTGCCCGCCGAGGCGGTGGAAAAGGCGATGGCCGAAACCGGTATCGGTTTCATGATGGCCCCGATGCACCACCCGGCGATGGCCCATGTCGGCCCCACCCGCGCCGAGCTGGGGACGCGCACGATCTTCAACATCCTCGGGCCGCTGACCAACCCCGCCGGGGTAAAGCGCCAGCTGACCGGCGCATTCTCGCGCGAGATCATTCGCCCGATGGCCGAGACGCTGAAGACGCTTGGCTCCGATGCCGCGTGGCTGGTTCACGGGTCCGACGGCACTGACGAGCTGTCGATTGCGGGCGTGTCATGGGTCGCCGCGCTGAAGGACGGCGACGTCACCGAATTCGAAGTCTCGCCCGAGGATGCCGGCCTGCCCGTGCATCCCTTCGAGGACATTATCGGCGGCACGCCCGCCGAGAACGCAGCCGCGTTCCGCGATTTGCTGAACGGCACGACGTCGGCCTACCGCGACGCGGTGTTGCTGAACTCTGCCGCGGCCCTGCTGATGGCCGAGAAGGCGGGCGACCTGAAGGAAGGCGCGGACATGGCGGCGGAAAGCATCGACAGCGGCGCCGCCCGCGCGAAAGTGGAAGCACTGGCGAAAGCCACGACGGAGGCAGCATGAGCGGCAACGTTCTGGACCGGATCAAGGCCTACAAGCTTGACCATATCGCGGCCTGCAAAGCCGCCCGCCCGCTGGCGGATGTCGAGGACGCGGCCCGCGCCGCGCCGCCGGTGCGCGGCTTTGCCGACCGCCTGCGCGACGCGGCGACGACGGGCTATGGCCTGATCGCCGAAATCAAGAAGGCGAGCCCCTCCAAGGGCTTGATCCGCCCCGATTTCGATCCGCCCGCGCTGGCCCGCGCCTACGAGGCGGGCGGCGCGACCTGCCTGTCGGTGCTGACCGACGGCCCCAGCTTTCAGGGCGCCGACGACTTTCTGACCGCCGCGCGGTCGGCGGTGTCGCTGCCGGCGCTGCGCAAGGACTTCATGTACGACACCTATCAGGTGGCCGAGGCCCGCGCGCTGCACGCCGACTGCATCCTGATCATCCTTGCCAGCGTGTCCGACGCACAAGCCGCCGAGCTTGAGGATGCGGCCTTCGGCTGGGGCATGGATGTCCTGATCGAGGTCCACGACGGCGAGGAACTGGACCGCGCGCTGGCGCTGAAGTCGCCGCTGCTGGGCATCAACAACCGCAACCTCAAGACCTTCGAGACGACGCTCGACACCACGCGCGAGCTGTCGAAACGAGTGCCGGACGACCGGTTCCTGATCTCGGAATCGGGCCTGTTCACCCCCGCTGACCTTGCCGACATGGCGCAGTACGGCGCGCGGGCGTTCCTGATCGGTGAAAGCCTGATGCGGCAGGACGACGTGGCCGCCGCCACCGGCGCGTTGCTGGCCGATCCGGTGCCCGCCTGATGGCCGAACTGACCCATTTCGACGCCAAGGGCGACGCGCACATGGTGGACGTGTCCGAAAAGGCCGTCACCTCGCGCACGGCCGTGGCCGAAGGTTGCGTGATCATGTCGCCCGAGACGCTGGCCCTGATCACCGAGGGGCGCGCCAAGAAGGGCGACGTCGCTGGCGTCGCACGGCTGGCCGGGATCATGGGGGCAAAGCGCACCTCTGACCTGATCCCGCTGTGCCATCCCCTGCCCGTCACCAAGGTGTCGGTCGACGTCACCCCGGATGACAGCCTGCCCGGACTGCGCGTGCAGGCCACCGTCAAGACGACCGGCCAGACCGGCGTCGAGATGGAGGCGCTGACCGCCGTCAGCACCGCCTGCCTGACCGTGTACGACATGGTGAAGGCGGCGCAGAAGGACATGGTGATCTCGCACATCCGCCTGCTGCTGAAAGAAGGCGGCAAATCGGGACGTTACGAGGCCCCATGATCACCGTCGACGAGGCTTTGGCCGAACTCTTCGCGCTGGTCACTGTCGCAAAGACCGAGACGGTTCCACTTGACTGCGCCGCCGGTCGGGTGCTGGCGACCGCCGTCACCGCCCTGCGCGACCAGCCGCCGTTTCCCGCCTCGGCGATGGACGGCTATGCGGTAAAGGCCGACGAGGTGCGCCCCGGCGCGACGTTCCGCGTGGTCGGAGAATCCGCTGCCGGGCATGGCTATGACGGCAATGTCGGGGCCGGCGAGGCTGTCCGCATCTTTACCGGCGCACCGGTGCCCGAGGGCGCCGACCGCGTGGTGATTCAGGAAGATACCGCGCGCGACGGCGATACCATCGTGTTGCGGGACGATCTTGATCCGCAGGTCTACGTGCGCCCCGCAGGCGGCGACTTCCGCGCCGGTTCGGTCGTTCAGGCGCCCCGCCGCCTTGGTCCGCAGGATGTGGCGTTGCTTGCGGCGATGAACATCGCCGACGTCCCCGTCCGCCGACGTCCCGTCGTCGCGTTGATCGCCACCGGGGACGAGCTGGTGATGCCCGGTGAAACCCCGTCGCGCGACCAGATCATCGCGTCCAACTCGTTCGGGCTGAAGGCCATGCTGGACGCCGCGGGCGCAGAGGCCCGCCTGCTGCCCATCGCGCGCGACAACCTGCCGTCGCTGCGCACCGCCTTCACGCTGGCGGCGGACGCGGACCTGATCGTCACCATCGGTGGCGCGTCGGTCGGCGACCACGACCTTGTCGCCCCGGCGGCCGAAGAGATGGGGCTGGACCGCAGCTTCTACAAAGTCGCGATGCGGCCGGGTAAACCGTTGATGGCCGGGCACATGGGTGGGTCCACCCTGATCGGGCTGCCGGGCAACCCGGTGTCTTCGATGGTCTGCGGACAGGTCTTCCTGCTGCCGGTCCTGCGCGCGATGCTGGGCCTTGGCACCGGCCCCGCCCCGCGCCTGCAACGGCCGCTGGATGCGGACATCGGCCAGAATGGCCCGCGCGAACACTACATGCGCGCGAAACTCAGCGCCGGGGGCATCGCGCCCTATGACCGTCAGGACAGTTCGCTGCTGACCGTGCTGGCCGCTGCCGACGCGCTTTTGGTGCGCCCGCCGCATGACGGCCCGCGCCGCGCGGGCGAAATGGTCGACTACATCCCTCTCTGATCCCGCCGTGCGAGTGATTCGCATGACCGTTGACACATAGCGGGAACGCGCATAGAACATTTAATGAACGCATGGCCCGCAGCAGACCGCTTCGGCGCGTGCATTTCGAATGGGGTGAGACAATGCTGACCAAGAAGCAGCTGGAACTACTGGAGTTCATTAACCGCCGGATGCAGCGCGATGGCGTGCCGCCGTCCTTCGACGAGATGAAGGATGCGCTGGACCTGCGCTCGAAATCCGGCATCCACCGCCTGATCACCGCGCTGGAAGAACGCGGCTTCATCCGCCGCCTTGCCCACCGGGCCCGCGCGATCGAGATCGTGAAGCTGCCCGAGGCGCTGGAAAAGAACGGGTTCACCCCCCGCGTCATCGAAGGCAGCCGGTCGGAACCACCGGCCTCGTCCATGCCGGTCGAAAGCGGCGGCGCGCTGGATGTGCCCCTGATGGGCCGCATCGCCGCCGGTGTCCCGATCGAGGCGATTTCCCACGTCGAACACAACGTGTCCGTCCCCGGCGGCATGGTCACCGGGCCAGCGCACCACTATGCGCTTGAGGTCAAAGGGGATTCGATGATCGACGTCGGCATCAACGACGGCGACATCGTGGTGATCCGCGAAACCAACGCCGCCGACAACGGCGACATCGTCGTCGCGCTGGTCGAAGGGCACGAGGCCACGCTGAAGCGGTTCCGCCGCAAGGGCTCTGCCGTCGCGCTGGAAGCCGCGAACCCGGCCTATGAGACCCGCGTGTTCCGCGAGGATCAGGTGAAGGTGCAGGGCCGCCTTGTCGGACTGATCCGCACCTACTGAGACCACAGGCGGCGCGCACCGTCCTGCGCGCCGACCAGCCTTAGAACGCCGCCGTCGGGATAGACGGCCAAGGCTCCGGTTTCCCGGAGCCTTTTTTCGTTGATCAGGATGCAGGGGCCCGCCACCTCGTCCTCGGTCGACAGGATCACAAGCGAGGCCGTCCGGCATCCAGCGTCCGCGCGCGCGGCGGCATCGCGCCCGGTGACGTGCAACACGGTGCGGCCGTCCAGATCGAACAATCCGGCCTCCATCGCGGGGCGGGCAAAGGCGTCTTCCTGCGCCGCCGCGTCGCCGTCGTTTTCCAGCCAACTAAGGGCGACGAAACCTTCGCCCCTTGGCTTGGATAAGGCGCGACCGGTGTCCGTCATCACCCCGACCAGCCCGCCGGTGTCCGAAATCAGCAGCGGCGGCCGCTCTGCCTGCGACCACAGGATGAAGGCCACCGCCATCGGCACCAGCCCCGCCAGCCGCGCCCGCCCCTGCCACAGGATCAGCCACAGCGCCCCAAGCGCCAGCACCGGCAGCACCCACGGCCCGGGCGACACCACCGGGGTCGTCGCCCCCGGCCAGTCCGACACCCGATGCGCCACGCCAAGAATCCAGTCCAGCCCGGGCTGCATCAGCCGCAGCGCCAGCGGCGCCAGCCCCAGCGGCCAGCATACCGCCGCCAGCACCGCCACGGGCATGACCAGCGTACCCATCACCGGCACCGCCAGCAGGTTCGCGATCAGACCGTAATCCGACAGCCGGTTGAAATGGGCCGCCGCCACCGGCGCCGTCGCCAGCCCCGCCACCGCGGACGAGACGAAAACCGCCAGTGCCGGTCTCGCCCACCGGGGCGGCGTCCAGCGGCGCATCTCGCGCAGCGCCCCGAACACCGCGACCAGCGCCGTCGTCGCGGCAAAGGACATCTGGAACCCCGGTTCCAGCAGCGTTTCAGGGCGCAGGCACAACACGATCAGCGCCGCTATGGCGACCGAACGCAGGGTGATCGCCCGCCGGTCCAGCATCACCGCCGCCAGCATGACCGAGATCATGATCAGCGCCCGCTCTGTCGCCACGTTGCCGCCGGACAGAAGGTAGTAGAACACGCCCGCCGCCAGCGCGCCCGCCGCCGCGAGCTTCTTCACCGGCCAGCGCAGCGCAACATAGGGCGCCAGTGCCATCGCCAGCCGTAGGGCGGCGAAGACAAAGCCCGTCAGCAGCCCCATGTGCAGCCCGGAAATCGCCAGCAGGTGCGCAAGGTTGGACGCGCGCAATGCCTCCAGCGTGTCGCGGCTCATGCCGGATCGGTCGCCCGTGGTCAGGGCGGCGGCGAAGGCACCCGCCTCACCGGGCAAGGCGGCCTGCACCGCGGTCGACATCGCCATGCGCAGACGGTGCACCCGCAGCCCGGCGGCGCCTTCACGCGCGGGGGCGACGGCCAGCACCGGCGTCCGGGTGTAGCCCACCGCGCCCAGCCGGTCGAACCATGCCATGCGGCGAAAGTCGAAACCGCCCGGTTCGGTGGGGCCCGAGGGTGGCGACAGGTGCGCCGTCATCATCACGCGCAGCCCCGGCACCGGGTCGATCCAACCCTGGGTGCCGTGCAGCGATACCCGCACCCGATGCGGCGTCCGGTCCGGCGCGGTGCGTTCCAGAACCACCCGGTCCAGCGTCAGTCGTACGGCGTCGGATGCCGACCGGTCGATATTGACGATCCGCCCCTCGACCGCGCCGTAATAGCGAAAGCCCAGCACCGGTCCCGCCACGACATGCGCCCGCAGCGCGCCAAGACACAGGCCCGCCAGTACCAACGCCGAAACCAGCAGAAACGGCGACCAGCGCGGGCCCAGCCACCACGCGGCGACGCAGGCGGACAAACACGCCGCGCCACAGCCCGCCAGCAGGGCGGACCCCGGTTCCGCCGTCAGCGCAAAATACACCGCGATCCCAAGGCCCAACGCCACCGGCGCCCACGGAAACAGGTGCCCGCGCTGAGCCTCTATCACGTCGGCGATCCAGCGAAGGGGTGCCACTCTTGTCCTCCTGACCCCGATTGACTAGACCGCTGGCAAGCCTAGTTCCGCACCCTTTCCAAAAGGTAAATGTTGCCCATGACCGACGCCCCCGTCGTCACCCGGATCGCGCCGTCTCCCACCGGCTACATGCACATCGGCACCGCCCGGACGGCGCTGTTCAACTGGCTCTATGCACGGGGCCGGGGCGGCAAGTTCCTGCTGCGGATCGAGGACACAGACCGCGCCCGGTCGACCCCCGAGGCGACCGAAGCGATCTTTCGCGGCATGAAATGGCTGGGGCTCGACTGGGATGGCGATGCCGTCAGCCAGTTCGAACGCGCCGACCGCCATGCCGAGGTGGCGAACCAGATGCTGGCCGAGGGCACGGCCTACAAGTGTTTCTCGACGCAAGAGGAAATCGCCGCCTTCCGCGAGGCCGCGAAGGCCGAGGGCAAGTCGACCCTGTTCCGCTCGCCGTGGCGCGATGCCGATCCGTCGACCCACCCCGACCTGCCCTTCGTGATCCGGGTCAAGGCGCCGCTGGACGGCGTCACCGTGATCCGCGATCAGGTGCAGGGCGACGTCAAGGTGAAGAACGACCAGCTGGACGATATGATCCTGCTGCGGTCGGACGGCACGCCGACCTATATGCTGGCCGTCGTGGTCGACGATCACGACATGGGCGTAACCCACGCGATCCGGGGCGACGACCACCTGAACAACGCCGCACGGCAGATGCTGGTTTACGACGCGATGGGATGGGACGTTCCGGTCTGGGCGCACATCCCGCTGATCCATGGCCCCGACGGCAAGAAACTGTCAAAGCGCCACGGCGCGCTGGGGGTCGAGGAATATCAGGCGATGGGCTTCCCCGCCGCCGCCATGCGCAACTATCTGGCCCGGCTTGGCTGGTCGCACGGCGATGACGAATTCTTCACGGATGAGCAGGCAAAAGAGTGGTTCGACCTTGATGGAATCGGCAAGTCGGCGGCCCGCTTCGACATGAAGAAACTCGAACACCTTTCCGGTCAGCACATCGCTGCGGCGGACGATGACGCGCTGGTTCCAGAGATCCAGGCTTACCTTGCGGCTGCAAAAGAGCCGACCCTGTCGGATGCAGATGCACAGGCCTTGCGCGGCGCGATGTTCTGCCTGAAAGATCGCGCGAAGACATTCCCGCAACTTATTGAAAAGGCGTATTTCGCCCTGGCCGACCGGCCGCTTGAAATGGACGAGAAATCGGCCAAGGCGCTGGACGATGTATCCCGTGGTATACTGGCTCAATTGACGCCGCAGTTGCAAAATGCTAGCTGGAACCGCGACGCGCTGGAAGAGGTCGTGACGCACGTGGCCGAGGCGAATGACACCAAGCTTGGCAAGGTGGCGCAGCCATTAAGGGCAGCCTTGGCCGGGCGTTCGGTGTCTCCCAGCGTTTTTGATATGATGCTGGTCCTTGGCCGTGACGAAACGCTCGCGCGCCTGGGCGATGTAACCGCTTGATCCGGGCACGGTGATCACCGTGCCTGCACAGAGTAGCCCCGTCCGGGGTGTACCTTTCAGAGAGGGATGAGATGGCAGACAGCAACAAGACGGCGACGCTGAAAATCGACGGCAAGGAACTCGAGTTGCCGATGCACTCGCCCACCGCCGGTCCGGATGTCATCGACATCGGCAAGCTCTACGCACAGGGCGACGTGTTCACGTTCGACCCCGGTTTCACCTCGACCGCCTCGTGCGCGTCGACCATCACCTTCATCGACGGCGAGAAGGGCGAGCTGCTGCACCGCGGCTATCCGATCGACCAGCTGGCCGAAAAATCGCACTTCCTCGAAGTCTGCTACCTGCTGCTGTACGGCGAACTGCCGACCGCCGACCAGCTGGAAGACTTCGAAAGCCGTGTGACCAACCACACGATGCTGCACGAGCAGATGACCTATTTCTATCGCGGTTTCCGCCGCGACGCGCACCCGATGGCCATCATGGTCGGCGTTGTGGGCGCGATGTCGGCCTTCTACCACGACTCGACCGACATCAGCGATCCGTGGCAGCGCGAGGTCGCCTCGATCCGCCTGATCGCCAAGATGCCGACCATCGCGGCGTGGGCCTACAAGTACCACATCGGTCAGCCCTTCGTGTATCCGCGCAACGATCTCGACTATGCGTCGAACTTCCTGCGCATGTGCTTCTCGGTCCCGGCCGAGGAATACGAGGTGAACCCGATCCTGAGCCGCGCGATGGACCGGATCTTCACCCTGCACGCCGACCACGAGCAGAACGCGTCCACCTCGACGGTGCGTCTTGCCTCGTCCTCGGGCGCCAACCCGTTCGCCTGCATCGCCGCCGGTATCGCCTGCCTGTGGGGTCCTGCCCACGGCGGCGCCAACCAGGCCTGCCTGGAAATGCTGCGCGAAATCGGCACGCCGGACCGCATCCCCGAGTACATCGAAAAGGCGAAGGACAAGAACGATCCGTTCCGCCTGATGGGCTTCGGCCACCGGGTCTACAAGAACTTCGACCCGCGCGCGAAGGTGATGAAGCAATCCGCCGACGAAGTGCTGGACCTGCTGGGTGTCGAGAACAACCCGACCCTGCAGACCGCCAAGGAACTGGAGCGCATCGCGCTGGAAGATCCGTACTTCAAGGACAAGAAGCTGTACCCGAACGTCGACTTCTACTCGGGCATCATCCTTGACGCGATGGGCTTCCCGACCTCGATGTTCACCCCGATCTTCGCGCTGGCGCGGACCGTGGGCTGGATTTCGCAGTGGAAAGAACAGCTGTCGGATCCGGCGCACAAAATCGGCCGCCCGCGTCAGCTGTACACCGGCGCGACGTTCCGCGACTACGTGGATGTCGAAAACCGCTGATCGGCGGTGGCATCAAGATTTCAGACGGCGGGCCTTCGGGTCCGCCGTTTTCGTTTGCAGGCCCAGTCGCGGCCCCGCCCCACTTGCCCCGAACCTGCTTACCCCGGCCCGCAGCCCAAATTTTTTCGCTGCCATGTTCCGTCTGTGCAAGCATCGCCCGGACCTGCGCTTGACTTAGCGTAACAGCGCCCGCCAAACTGCCTTTCGATTGAAGAACCATTGTTGATTGCCGGTCCGGAGCGATCCGAACCGCAGAACCATTTTATCAGGCCCCGGCATGCGACATCTCAGCCGCCCGCAGCCAAAGACACCGCACGCCCCCTGCCAACGGGACGCCGTGCCCGTCGCAGTGCCCCCAACTTCGCCCCTGTTGTAAGTCCTCCGAAAGGGCAAAACATGTTCCGCAAACTTATTCCCACCGTTCTGTTGCTGACCGCAGCCGTCACCCCCGCCCTTGCCTTCGACCTGCCCGATCCGATCGACGACGCCGACTTTATCCAGACCGACCCCGAACTTGCCGCCATCGGCCGCCTGCTGTTCTACGACAAGGTGCTGTCCGGCAACCGCAACATCAGCTGCGGCACCTGCCACCATCACGACCTGAGCGGTGCCGACGGCCTGTCGCTGGGCATCGGCGAAGGCGGCGAAGGCATCGGCCGCGACAGGTCTCCGGGCTACGAGACCATGCGCATCCACGCCCGAATCCCGCGCAGCGCCCCGCCGATCTGGAACCTTGGGCACAAGGGCATCTCTTCGGTGTTCCACGATGGGCGGCTGCAACTGGGCGACCGTTGGGGCAACGGGTTCGATTCACCGGCGGAAGACTGGCTGCCCGAGGGCCTGACCTCGATCCTCGCGGTGCAGGCGCTGTTCCCGATCACCAGCCAGGACGAGATGGCAGGCAACCCGGGCGAGAACGACATCGCCGATGCCGTGGTGCCCCGGCTGGACGGCGGCTGGCCGGTGATCGCTGCCCGGATCCGGGAAATCCCCGCCTATGTCCGCATGTTCACCGCCGCTTACGATCATGTCGACAGCGCCGAGGACATCACGATCGTTGAGATCGCAAATGCCATCGCCGCCTTCGAGGCGCAGGAATGGCGCAGCCACGACAGCGATTTCGATGCCTACCTCGCCGGAGAACCCGACGCGCTGGAAGCGCCCGAACTGCGCGGGATGAACCTGTTCTTCGGCGAAGCGCAGTGTTCTTCTTGCCACTCGGGCCCGCTGTTCACCGACCAGCAGTTCCATGCGCTTGCCCTGCCGCATTTCGGCCCCGGCAAGACCCGTCCGTGGGACCCTGTGCCGCGCGATATCGGGCGGATGCTGAAGACCGACGACCTTGCCGACGCCTACCGCTTCCGCACCCCGTCCCTGCGCAACGTAGCGCTGACCGCGCCGTATGGGCACAACGGGTCGATGCCGACACTGGAAGCGATGATCCGGCACCACGTCGACCCCGCCGCCAGCCTTGCCGCGTGGACGCCCGAACTGGCAGGCCTGCCGGATGTGCCGTGGCTGTCGAACGCGGATTTCGTGATGCGCGAGGACAGGCTGGAGGACGCTCGGATGCTCGCGCGGGTCGATGTCGACGTGCCGACGCTGACCGATACGGAAATCGCCGAACTCGTCGCCTTCCTTGAATGCCTCACGGGGCGGACGGCCGCAGACCGCCCGCTGGGCCGGCCCGACGCGGTGCCCAGCGGCCTGCCGGTGGACTGAACCGCCGCATCGCCAATCCCGGCAGCCTGCGCTAGCTTGACGGTCCGAAGGAGACCGCGATGCAGCCTGCCCCCCTGCCCCTGACCCAAGAGCTTGTCCTGATCGGCGGCGGCCATGCCCACGCGCTGGTGCTGCGGATGTGGGGCATGAACCCGCTGCCGGGGGTCCGCGTCACTGTGATCGACCCGAACCCCTCGGCCCCCTACACCGGCATGCTGCCGGGGCACATCGCGGGCCACTACGCGCTGGACGCGCTGGAAATCGACCTTGTGAAGCTCGCCCGCTTTGCCGGCGCCCGCCTGATCCTTGGCGGGGCCAGCGCACTCGACCGCGACGCCCGTCTGGTTCACGTCCCCGGGCGCCCGCCGGTCCCCTATGACGCGCTTGGGATCGACATCGGCATCTCTTCGGCGCCGCTGACGCTGGACGGCTTCGCCGAGCATGGCGTCCCCGCCAAGCCTCTGGGCCCCTACGCCGACCGCTGGCGCGCGTTCCTTGCCGACGGCGGTGGCCCGGTCACGGTGATCGGCGGCGGCGTCGGCGGTGTGGAACTTGCGATGGCGATGGCCCACGCCCTGACGCAGGCGGGCCACACGCAACGCGTTACGCTGCTGGAACGCGACCACATCCTGCCCGGCATCGGCGACCGGGCGCGGGCCACGCTTCGCGCGCGCCTGTCCAAGCTTGGCGTCGACTGCCGCGAAGGCGCAAGCGTGGGCAACGTCACCGCCGACACGGTGACCCTGTCGGACGGCAACGCCCTGCCCTCGGCCCTGACCGTCGGTGCGGCAGGCGCACGCCCGCAGGCGTGGCTGGCCGACACCGGGCTTGACCTGACCGACGGCTACGTCACCGTCGGGCCGGACCTGCAATCGGTGAACACCCCGGGCGTTTTCGCCACGGGCGACTGCGCCCACCTGTCCCATGCGCCGCGCCCCAAGGCCGGGGTCTTCGCGGTGCGCGAGGCGCCGATCCTGTACCGCAACCTTCGCGCGGTGCTGGCCGGACATCCCCCGCCCAAGACCTACCGCCCCCAGCGCGACTATATGAAACTAATCTCGCTGGGCGACCGCGCGGCGCTGCTCGACAAGCACGGGCTGTCCCTGTCCGGCCGCTGGCTTTGGCGCTGGAAAGACCGCATCGACCGCCGGTTCATGCGCAAGTTCCACGACTTGCCCGCGATGCCGCCGCCTCCGCTTCCGGCAGAGCACGCGGCGGGCATGGCAGAGGCGCTCGGCGACAAGCCCGCTTGCGGCGGCTGCGGCGCCAAGGTCAGCGGCACCACCCTGGCAAGGGTTTTGGCGCAGCTTCCCACCACCGGACGCCCGGATGTCGAGACGCAGCCGGGCGACGACGCGGCGGTTTTGGCGATCGGCGGCACCCGGCAGGTGATCACCACCGACCACCTGCGCGCCTTCACCGAGGACCCGTACCTGCAAACCCGGATCGCCGCCGTCCACGCTTTGGGCGACGCGTGGGCGATGGGTGCGAAACCACAGGCGGCGCTGGCGCAGATCATCCTGCCCCGCATGGCCCCGGCGCTACAGGATCACTGGCTGGCCGAGGTCATGGCCGCCGCCGGGTCGGTCTTTGCCGAAGCCGGGGCCGAGATCGTGGGCGGCCACACCTCGCTGGGGACCGAGCTGACCGTGGGCTTCACCGTCACCGGCCTGTGCGACCGCGCACCGATCACGCTGGCCGGGGCGCGGGCGGGCGACGCGCTGGTGCTGACCAAACCCATCGGCTCGGGCACCGTTCTGGCCGGCGAGATGCAGATGAAGGCGCAGGGCCGCTGGGTGATGGCGACGCTGGACCAGATGGCCAGACCGCAGGCCGACGCGGCGGCGGTGCTGGCCGGCGCCCACGCGATGACCGACGTGACCGGGTTCGGGCTGGCCGGACACCTGCTGGCGATCTGCGACGCCTCGAACCACGCGGCCGAGCTCGACCTCGATGCGATCCCGCTGCTGCCCGGCGCGGTGGAACTGGCCGAGGCCGGCATCCGTTCGACCCTTTACCCCGGCAACCGGGCGCTGGCAGACCGCATTTCGGTGCCGTGGGGGGCCAAGGGGGAATTGCTGTTCGACCCGCAGACAGCGGGCGGGCTGCTGGCCGCCATCCCCGCCGACACGGCTGACGATGTGCTGCACCGCCTTCGCGACGCTGGCCATCCCGCAGCGCGGATCGGGCGCATGGTCCCCGGCGCGCCCTTCGTCACCGTGACCTGACGCGTCAGCCCCGCTCGACGACTGCGGCGATCCGGTCGGCCGCGCGATCAAGGTCGTCGTCCTTCAGATCCTCCGCCTCGATCACCGCCATCTCGTCATGATCGTGTCGACTGCGCCATTTGGCATAGCGCGGGTCATAGTGCTGCCGCATCAGGTCACCCGCCAGCGGCGCAAATGCCCCGTCGGCCGCCAGTTTCAACCATGCGTCCACCTGCTCGCGGCCCTGATAGGGCACCAACTGGCGAATGGTGTCTGCCAGCGCCTCGGGCGCGGCGGTCAGGTCGGCATAGGCCCGGGCCAGATACCGCGCCCGCGCGTCCAATGGCGCCGCCACCCGGATCCGCTGTGCCGCGCGCATCGCCGTCCAGACCGAGGGCGGCACCAGCAGGTCGCCGATCTTCGACGATTCCGCCTCCACCACCACCGGACGCGCCGGGTCCAGCTGTGTGAAGTCCTTCGCCAGCAGCGACTCGAACGCCTTCTGCGCCGGCTGCGGCCGCTCGACCGCACCGAACAGCGACCCGCGATGCGCCGCCAGCCCCTCCAAGTCCACCACCTGCACCCCGCGCGCGGCCAGCCGGTGCAACAGCGCGGTCTTCGCCGTCCCCGTGTTGCCATCCAGCAGGATCAGCCGATGCGGCAACGGCGTGTCGTGCAGCATCCCCGCCACCAGCCTGCGATAGCTGCGATAGCCGCCCTCGACCGTCTGCGCGCGCCAACCGATCTGGCTGAGGATCGACGCGACCGAGCCCGACCGTTGCCCGCCCCGCCAGCAATAAACCAGCGGTCGCCAGCCCCCGTCCTTGTCGGCCAGCGGTCCTTCAAGATGCGACGCCACGTTGCGCGCCACGATCGCCGCACCGATCTTGCGCGCGCGGAACGGGCTTTCCTGCAGGTACATGGTGCCCACGACGGCCCGCTCCTCGTTCGACATGGCCGGAAGCGACATGGCGCCGGGGACATGGTCCTCGGCGAACTCGGCGGGCGAGCGGACGTCGATCACGGTGTCGTACCCATGAGCGTAGAAATCGGCGAGCGTGGGAAAAGGCTGCGGCATGACGGTCCTTCTAGTCAAAGCCGCCCGACCCGGCAAACGCAGATATCTTCTTCTCTTGCCAAGTACCTCGGGGGAGCCGCGCGTCCCGCGCGGCGGGGGCAGCGCCCCCGTCCCCGGCCCGCAGCCTATTCGATCCCACGGGCGGGGTCGTCCTCCAGATCATCGCGCCCCACAGGCGGCGCCCAGCCGCGTTCCAGCCGCGCATCATAGGCCGTCCCGCCGCCGGTCATCGCCGCCTCGGTCTCGGCCCGCAGCGCCCGCGAGCGCTCGATGTAAGGGCCGTTCTGGTGGATCGGGATCTCGGGGTCGTACAGGTCCGCCAGTTCCCGCATCGTGCGCCGGTCGATGTCGACAAACCCGCGCGCCATCCGCTCGGCGTCGAACGGGTGGACGCCCAGCGCCTCCAGCGCCGACCGTCCGGCCCGCACACCACTGTCGAAGGTCTCGCGGATGATGTCGCGGCACCCCGCGCCCCACAGTTCGTAGACGTGGTTGCGGTCACGCGCGCGGGCGATGATGTAGACATGCGGATGGTGCTTGCGAACATGTCGCACGATCTCGGTCGCCTGCGCCCGGTCGTCGATGGCGACCACCAGCATCTTCGCGTTCTCGATACCGGCCGCGACCAGCAGGTCAGGCCGCGAGGCGTCGCCGAAGAACACCTTGATCCCGAAAGCGCGCAGCATCTCCAACTGGGCCGAGCTGTGGTCCAGCACCACCGTCCGATAACCCGCGCCCAGCAGCAGCCGGTTCACGATGCCGCCCCAGCGCCCGTGACCCGCGATGATCACCGGCGCTTCTTCGTCGATCTCGTCGGGCGTGGTCTCGCCCGCGACCGAGAACCGCGGCGCGATCAACCGGTCGTACAGGATGAACAGGCCCGGCGTCAGCAGCATCGACAGCGCCACCACCAACAGCGCCACATCCGCGATGGACGGCGGCACGACCTGCACCGCCGTGGTGAAACTCAGCAGAACGAAGCCGAACTCGCCTGCCTGCGCCAGCCCCAGCGCGAACAGCCAGCGGTTCGCGCCGCCCACGCGGAACGGATAGGACAGCGCCAGCAGGACCGCCGCCTTCAGCGCGATCAGCCCCACCGTCAGGCCGACGATGGTGAACAATCGGTCCCACAACAGGCCAAAGTCGATGCCCGCCCCAACCGTCATGAAGAACAGGCCCAGCAACATGCCCCGGAACGGGTCGATGTCGGATTCCAGTTCGTGCCGGTATTCGCTGTTGGCCAGCACCACCCCGGCCAGAAAGGTCCCCAGCGCCGGCGACAGCCCCACAAGGTTCATCAAAAGCGCGATGCCGACCACCATGCACAGCGCCGTCGCGACGAACAGTTCGCGCAATCGCGCCAGCGCGATGTATCGGAACAGGCGCGGCGTCAGCCAAGAGCCCCCGACCACCACCAGCGCCATCGCCCCTACCGTCAAAAGCGCCCGTTTCCAGCCCGGGATCGTGTCGATCCAGCCGGGCGCGGCGGGCCCGTGCTCTTCGCCCGCATGGTCATCGACACCTTCCGCGGCATCGGCGTGGGCTCCGTCCTCGATCGGGATCTCGGGGGCCTCCACATGCGTTTCCACCGGTTCGACCGGCGCCGCATAGCTGTCCATCAGCGCGGGCGCGGCCAGCAGCGGGATCAGGGCCAGCATCGGGATCACCGCGATGTCCTGAAACAACAGCACCGAGAAGCTTGCCTGCCCCCCGTCCGACCGCATCAGCCCCTTCTCACCCAGCGTCTGCAACACGATGGCCGTCGAACTCAGCGCGAAGATCAGCCCAAGGCCCAGCGCAATCGACCATTCCAGCCCCACCGCCATCGCCAGCCCCGTCACCGCCGCTGTCGTGACGCCGACCTGCAGCCCGCCCAGACCCAGAAGCCGCCCCTTCATCTCCCACAGCATCGACGGCTTCAGTTCCAGCCCGACGAGGAACAGCATCATCACCACCCCGAACTCGGCGAAGTGCTGAAGCGACACAACGTCGACCCGGAACGCCGACAGGATCGGGCTTAACGCGATCCCCGCGATCAAATAGCCCAGCACCGACCCAAGGCCGAACTTCGACGCCAGCGGTACCGCGATCATCCCGGCGACAAGGAACAGGAAGGCAAGCGTCAGGAAATCCATATCAGACCTTTTCCCCAACGGTCTCGAAGGTCAGCACCGCATCTGATGCGGCCTCTTCCACTGGCACGCGCCCCGTGGAAAGCCCCGCCAGAAGCTGCCCGTAGCATTCGGCATTTTGTTCGATTTCTGTAGCGTTTTCGGCCTTTAGCGCACCAAACAACACCAGCGGTGCAAGAAAAGTCATATTGCACAGCCGCGTCGTCTGCTCCAGCGGGCGCAGATAATCGCGGATCGGATAGCGGTTGTGCCCCGTGGCGGCATAGGCGCTTTCCGGCCCGGCCGTGGTCACCGCCAGCTGCACCGCCTTGCCCGCCAGTCGCGTGCCCTCGTGGCCGTAGGCGAAGCCATGCTCCAGCACGAGGTCTTGCCATTCTTTCAGAAGCGACGGGGTGGAATACCAGAACACCGGGAACTGGAACACGATGACGTCGTGCTCCAGCAGGCGCCGCTGCTCGCGGTCGACGTCGATGTCAAAGCGCGGATATTCGGCGTAAAGATCGACGCAGATCGCGCCGTCCACCGTCTTGGCCCGCGCCCACATCGCGGCATTCGCACGCGAGAACCGCTGACCGGGGTGGGCATAATAGATCAGCAGCTTCGGCATGGCCCTTCCCTTCGCGCGGCGTCAGGCAATTCTATGGCCTGCGCGCGGGCCTGTCCACGGCCCGCGCGATCCGGTCAGACCAGCCGACCCGATCAGCCGAACGAGATGTCCACCGATCCGAAGGTCCCGAAATCCGCGAAGACATGGCAGCCCGACGGCGCCTCGATCGGCCGGATGAAACTGCCCGACAGCACGACCTGCCCAGCCGAGATCCCCTGCCCGTACTGCGCAAGCCGCCGCACCAGCCAGACGATTCCCATCGCCGGATCGTTCAGCACCCCGGCGCCCAGCCCGGTTTCCTCGACCTCGCCATCGCGGGCGACGATGGCCCCGGTCCAGCGCAAATCGAACGCATCGACCGGGTGGCGTTCCCGGCCCAGCACAAGACCCGCATTGGCCGCATTGTCGGAAATGGTATCGCAAATCCGCCTTGGCGCCCCCGAATCCGGGTCTTTTCGCAGGATACGTGTATCGAGGATCTCAAGGCTCGGCGCCACATACTCGGTCGCCGCCAGCACATCGTCGCGCGAGATGTCGCCCGACAGATCGGATTTCATCACGAAAGCGATCTCGGCTTCGATCCGGGGCTGGATGAACCGTCCGGCGGGAACGGTCGCGCCGGTGTCGAAATGCATGTCGTCGAACAGGATGCCGCTGTCGGGCGTATCGATCTGCAACGCCTGCTGCATCGCCTTCGACGTCAGGCCGATCTTCCAGCCCGTCACGATCGCCCCGGCCGCGCGCTTTCGTTCGCAAAACGCCGCCTGAACGGCATAGGCGTCATCCATGTCGATGTCGGGATGGGCCACGGTCAACAGCCCGATCTGGCGACCCGTTTGCTCTGCCTCGAACAGCGCCGCGCCGGCGGCTTCGATCTCATCCGGTGTCATTCGTCCACCACCCCGTTCACCAGCGTGCCGATCCCTTCGACCGACACCTCGATTTCGTCGCCGGGCACCAGAAAACGCGGCGGGTCGAACCGCGCCCCCGCCCCCGTCGGCGTACCGGTGACGATGATGTCGCCCGGCACCAGCGTCGTGAAGGTCGAGATATAGGCGATCTGCCGCGGGATCGGGAACAGCATCCGGCCGGTGCGATCCTGCTGGCGGACCTCGCCGTTCACCTTCGTCACGATCTCGACGTCCGCAAGCTGCGCCCGGTCGGTGAACGGCACCAGCCACGGCCCCATCGCACCCGACCCGTCCCAGTTCTTGCCCTGCGTGACGTTGAACTTCGCATGCCGCACCCAGTCGCGGATCGTCCCCTCGTTGCACAGCGTCACCGCCGCGATGTGGTCATAAGCCTCAGCCTCGGGAATGCGCCGTCCGCCCTTGCCGATCACGATGGCGATCTCGCCCTCGTAATCCAGTTGCGGCGACTCCGGAGGCCGGACCAGCGGCTGCCCGTGGCCGGTGAACGACCGCGGAAAGCGCGGGAACAACGACATGTTGGGCGGCGCCTCTTGCCCGTCCTTGTACTCGGCATTCCTGTCCGGGAAGTTCACCCCGACACAGATGATCTTCTCTGGCGCCGGCACCGGCGGCAGGAACTTCACCTCTGACAATGCGTGGGTGTCGCCGCGCGCGTCGGCTTCGGCGGCCAGCGCGTCGAACCCGCCCACCTCTACGACCTCGCGCAATGTCGGCCAGTCCGGGAACAGATCGTTCACCGCCGAAAATCCGGTTTCCGTCACCGCGCCGTACAGGATCGCCCCGCCCGCGCGTACCGTCGAGAACTTCATTACCGCCCCCTCCTTCTTCTCTTCGAAAATACCTCCGCCGGAGGCAAGAAAGTCAATGTCCCGCCCTCACGGCGCAACGATCGGCTGCGCCTTCAAAAGCGACGGGCGCACCTCGGCCCCTTCGAACACGCTGCCCTCTTCGAACCACGACTTCGGCGCCGGCGCCCCCCAAAGGGTCTGGCGCTGCGGGTCCTTCAGATCCCACTTGATCGGCTCAAGATCGGGATCGACCGTCTGGTAGTCGGAACAATAGATCTCGATCCGGTGTCCGTCGGGGTCGCGGATGTACAGGAAGAACGCGTTCGAGATGCCGTGGCGGCCCGGTCCGCGTTCGATATTCGACACCCAGCCGGTGGTCGCCATCAGGTCGAGAAGGTCGATGATGTTCAGCGGCGTCGGCACCCAGAACGCGGTGTGGTGCAAGCGCGGGCCGGTGCCGTTGGTGAAGGCCATGTCGTGCACGCCGCCCTTGCGGTGGCACCAAGCCGCCCACAGGTGGCCGCTGTCCTCGTCCTCGGTGTACTCGGTCACGCGGAAGCCCAGCTCGTTGTAGAAGGCGACGCTTTCGTCGACGTTGGGCGAGAAGCAGTTGAAATGGTCGATCCGCAAAGGCTTAACGCCCCTGTACAATTCGTACTTCTGGTGAATCGGCGGCAGCCGGTCCATGCGGGCGTAGAATTCCAGCGGGATTCCATGCGGATCGCGGGTGCGGAAGGTGCGTGACTGGTACGGGCGCTCGACCCAGTCCACCGGCAGCCCCTTGTCCGAAAAGAACTTTTCGGCCCGGTCAAGGCAGTCGTCGTCGAACACCTTGAAGGACAGATCGCGCGCGCTGGCGGTGTCGCCCTTCTTCAGCACGATGCAGTGGTGGCCGCGCTCTTCCATCGCGCGCAGCCAGATCGTGTCGGCGGTTTCGTCGGTCACCTGCAGGCCCAGCGTATCGACATAGAACGCGCGCGACCTGGCAAGGTCCGCGACCACCAGTTCGACGTGGCTGAGGCGCACGATGTTGAAGGGCGGGTAAAGGTTCGGTGCGGGAATGGGCATGTCAGGCCTCCTTCGCCCCAGAGACGGGGCAATTCATTGAACAGGCAGGATTACGTTGGTCTGGCCGGTGCCGGACGACGGGAAATACTCGGTCACCACTTCGCCCTTGCCGGTGTAGGCGTCCCAACCGAGCGCCCCCAACATCATGACGGTGTCGTGCATCGAGCCTTCGCCGCAGCAGAAGTCGGCGTATTCGGGCACCATCTTGATGAAGGTGTCCCATTCGCCGCGCTTCCAAAGCTCCAGCACGTGCAGGTCCACCTGTCGGTTGAACTCTTTCGAGATGGTGAAGGTGCCGTTGTTGGCGGCGTATTCGTCGTTCGGCCAGATCCGGTGCGACAACGAGCCGGAGGCGACCAGAAGCACCTTTGACTCGCTTTCCTCCACCGCCTCGCGGATCGCCTCACCCAGCTTGCGAGAGCTTTCATAGCTGTGCACCGTGCACCACGCCGCGACCGAGACGACTTTCATCTCGTGTTCGCGGCTCATGAAGCGCATCGGCACCAGCGTTCCATACTCCAGTTCCAACGAGTCGAGCTGATGCGACAGCGTGTAGACGTCCTTCGCTTGCGCCTTCGCCGCAATGGCGTCGCCCAGCGCCGGGTTGCCTTCATAGCGATACGGCAGGTTCTGGATGAACTGCGGGAACTCGTTCGATGTGAACAGCCCCTCGAAGTGGTCGTTGGCGTTGATGTGATAGCCGGCGTTCACCACCCAGTGGGTGTCGCAGATCACCACGGTTTCCGCGCCAAGGGCTTTCGCCCGGCGCGCGATCTCGGCATGCCCGTCGATCGCCGCCTGCCGCTTGCCCTGCACCGGCCCCTCTTGTTCCGACATGATCATCGTCGGAACATGAGTCATCTTGGCCGCAAGTACGATTTCCCCCATCGGTCTCCTCCTTGAAAGGGAACGTTCGCGCGTTTCCCGGTCGTCCGGTCCTGTTTCGAATGGCTGCTCAGGCGCCAAGCCGCTGGATCTTGTGATCCCCCAGCGCAAAGCCGATGTGCTTCTGTTCCATGTAGAATTCGAACGACCAGTCCCCGCCGTCGCGGCCGATGCCGCTGGCCTTGACGCCGCCGAAGGGCGTCGGCAGGTGCCGCACGTTCTCTGAATTCACCCAGATCATCCCGGCTTCAAGCTTGTCGGTGAACCGCAGCGCGCGGGTCAGATCGTTGGTCCAGACATAGCCGGTCAGGCCGTATTCGACGCCGTTCGCGATCTCCAGCGCCTGCTCTTCGGTATCGAATTCGATCATCGTCAGCACCGGGCCGAAGATTTCCTCTTGCGCGATCCGCATGGTGGGCGTGGCGTCGGTGAACAGCGTGGGCTTCACGTAACAGCCCGCGTCCCCCGTCGTTTCGCCCCCAGCGGCGATGGTGGCGCCGTCCTGTTTCGCGATGTCGAAATACGAGGTCACCTTGTCCAGATGCACCTTGTGGATCAGCGGCCCGACCTCGGTCGCCGGGTCCAGCGGGTGGCCGACCTTGATGTTGTTCACCCGCGCGATCAGCTTTTCCTTGAACTCGGCCGCGACCGAGGATTGCACCAGCAGCCGCGAGGACGACGTGCAACGTTCGCCGTTCAGCGAGTAGATCATGAAGATCGCCGCATCCAGCGCGCGGTCGAGGTCGGCATCGTCGAACACCACCACGGGGTTCTTGCCGCCCAGTTCGAAATGCACCCGCTTCAGCGTGTCGGCGCCCTGCTTCATGATCATGCTGCCGGTCTTGGATTCCCCGACGAAGGCGATGGCCTTGATGTCCGGGTGCTCGGTCAGCGCACGGCCCGCGTCTTCGCCGAACCCGTTGACGACGTTCCAGACCCCCGGCGGCAGACCGGCGTCATGCGCGATCTCGGCTAGGATGCGCGCCGTGACCGGAGAGAACTCGGCCGGTTTGTGAACCACGGTGCAGCCCGCCGCGAGCGCCGGGGCGATCTTCCACGTCGACAGCATGAACGGGGTGTTCCACGGGGTGATCACGCCCACCGGGCCGATCGGCACACGGGTGGTGACGTTCATCAGCGTGGGCGACGGCAGGCTTTGCCCGTCCCGCGCCGAGGGGGCACGATCCGCGAAAAAGCGAAAGTTCTCGGCCCCGCGCAGCGCCGCCTTCGACATAAAGCGCAGCGCCTGCCCGGTGTCCCAGCATTCGCAGAACGCGATTTCCTCGGCCCGCGCGACGATGCCGTCCGCGATGCGGTGCAGGATTTTCTTGCGCTCGGTCAGCGGCACGTCGCGCCATTCGGCAAAGGCGGCCTTCGCGGCCTTCGCGGCGGCGTCCACGTCCTCTGCCCCGCTGCGGGCAACGGTGGCGATAACGCTGTCATCGACCGGGGACGTGGTTTGGAACGTGGCGCCGGACTGCGCCGGGACCGCCTTGCCGTCGATCAGGTTGGTCACCATCCCGTCGCGGTACGGGGCAAGATAGTCCTGCAGCCGCGCGAGGTTGTTCTGCAACTCAGCCATTTTTCTTCCTTTCGATGAAATCGCGCACTGTGTTCAGCTTCGGCGCGAGCTCTGCGTCGATGTCGCGCATCTCAAGCGACAGCATGACGGGGCGGCGATCGACCAGATCGCCAAGGTGATTCTTCGCAGCGTCGAAGATCGCGGCCGTCGCCGCCTTCCGCTTGTCCAGCGGACGGCCTTCGCGCAGCCGGACAGAGATGTCGATGAACCCATTCCGGGGGTCACCATCGGCAATCGAGTAGATTTCACAACGGATTGCGCGAACGCGGACACCGGTTTCGGGGAAGATCTCCTGTGCTGCGGCGCTGGCGCGCAGCACGTCGCAGAGGTCCGCCAGATCGACGTCCTCTTCCAAATTCGCGGAGTACTCCACGATGATATGCGGCATCTCTCCCTCCCATTTCCATTAACGTGTTAATTAATGGCATGCACGTATAGAAGCAGATTTCCTTGACAGAATCCAATGGGTAATTTTCACTGTGAAGCATCGAGTGCCCTTACGTAAACGAGTGTTATGAGTCTAGCTTCAGCCAGAAAAGATGTTCCACCCATGCGCGCTACGACACGATCCTTGCCGATCGCGCTGCTCAGGGCGCGAGAACGTGTCATGCAGCCCATCCGCTCCATTCTTGCCAAGGCCGAAGTGACGGAGGCGCAGTGGCGCGTTCTTCGCGTGCTGAACGAGATCGGACCGACGGACGCAACAGAGATCGCGGGCGAAGCCTGCCTTCTCATGCCAAGCCTGACCCGCATTCTACAGGGTCTGGAAGAAAAAGGGCTGACCTCTCGCCAGCCCCACCCCAGCGATGGGCGCAAGCAGCTGGTATCGATCACCGATGCCGGGCGGGCCTTGATCGACGCTCATGTCGAAGAGGCCAACAAGGTCTATGACGCGCTAGAGCGTGAAATGGGCTATGAAAAGGTCAGCACGCTGCTGGACCTTCTGAACGAACTTTCCCGACTGGACCGTTAGACGGACCGACAGGGCTTTGGGGGATGGGGATCCCTACAAATGAAAACCGCCCCGATGGCGGGGCGGTCCTTGCAGTGAAGCTGTGGGGGCTGGTTGCGTGTGGGGCTCAGGCCCCTTCGGCGCGTGCCAGATAGCGGGCGAAGACCCAGCCGGTCGTCTCGCCATCCTTGACGCGGACCGGAACCCAGCCGTTGCGCGTGTCGCCAATCCGTTCGGCAAGGGCGCCCTTGGCAAGACCGGTTACGACCGCGTGACTGCTGGACGGGCCAGCCCGCATGTTCAGCGCGTTGGCGGTGACCTTGAACAGCTCGGCGTCGACGGCAGGGTCAGCGGGCTCTGCAACCTCTGTCACTTCGGGCGCGGCCTCGGGCTCGGGCTGGGGCTCGGCGTCGGGAGCGGCATAGCCGGAAATGGTCGCGATCACGATCGGGTCGCTGTTCGCGTTCATCACAAGGCTGCCGACTTCCTCGGTCGCCGGTGCCAGCGGGATCGAGCGGTCGTCGTCGGGCGCTTCGACGCTGGCAAGACTTTCGCCGGGCGCTTCAACTTCGGGGGCGGGATCGGCAGGCGCCTCGGAAACCACCGTCTCGGGGCTGTCGCCCTGACCTTCCGGCATTTCCGCGGCCTCTGGCTGTGCGTCTGGGCCTTCGCCGGACGCATCGGGCATCGCCGGGAAGATGCCCAGCGCGGCGAAACGATCAAGACCGTCGTCTTCGGCAGGCTTTGCAGCATCGCCGGTCATCCGGACGCCGACCCCTCGGTCGTCGAAGAGGTGCGGCAGCAGACCGAACGGCACGGCACTGACCATGCCAAGCGCCATATTGCCCGTGACCATGCCCGGCATCGCCCCGCGCGGGGTGTTCCCGGCGTCTGCGACGATCTCGGCTTTGGTGTCGACCGGCAGCAGCGCCTCGGGTGTCGACGCGGCGGCCGACCCTGACGGCACCTCGGCCGACGCAAGCGTCACGGTGTCGTCCATCGGTGGCAATGTCACCACATCGACGGGTTCGACCGGCTGCGCGGTCGCAGGTTCTTCGGACAGGGTGACGAACGGCAGCGTCACCGAGGCAGCAATAAGTATTCCGAAAAGCAGCAGGTAGCGCATAGTGCCCTCCAGGACGGTTTCCCCGGCCCGAACATAACCGCGCAATTTTGGTTAAAGCGTGGCAAGCTCGGGCCGGTACCGTGCCGGATCAGGCCGATTTGAACAGGCCGTCGGCCTTCGCGCCTTCGTAGGCTTCGTCGATGGATTTCAACGCCCGTTCGACCATCGCGTCGATCTCTTCGGGGGTAATCACCAGCGGCGGGCACACGATCATCCGGTCGCCGACGTGGCGCATGATGACGCCGTTGGCGAAACAGCGTTCGCGCACGCGCAGACCTATGGTGCCGACCGGGGCCTCGAATTTGGCGCGGGCGTCTTTGTCGGGCGACAGCTGCAGACCGCCCAACATCCCGAAGGTGCGCGGATCGGCGACCATCGGGTGCTCGCCCAGCGTGGCGAACTTCTCGGCCAGCGCGGGGGCGGCGATGTCACGGACATGCTGCAGCACGCCTTCCTCGTCCAGCAGGCGCACGTTCTCAAGCGCGACGGCACAGGCGACGGGGTGACCCGAGTAGGTATAGCCGTGGTTAAAGTCGCCCGCCGCGTTCACAACGGCCGCCACATCCTTGTGGACGATCGAGCCGCCGACCGGCTGGTAACCCGAGGTGACGCCCTTGGCGAAGGTCATGATGTCGGGCCGGATGTTCATCGCTTGGCAGCCGAACCATTCGCCGGTGCGCCCGAAGCCGCAGATCACCTCGTCCGCGATCAGCAGGATATCATGCGCGTCGCAAATACGCTGGATCTCGGGCCAGTAGGTTTCCGGCGGGATGATCACGCCCCCTGCCCCTTGGATCGGTTCCGCGATGAAGGCCGCGACGTTGTCTTCGCCCAGTTCGGCGATCTTGTCTTCCAGCTGGCGCGCACGGGCGAGGCCGAATTCCTCGGGGCTGGTGTCGCCGCCTTCGGCCCACCAGTGCGGCTGGTCGATGTGGGTGATGTCCGGGATCGGCAGGCCCCCCTGCGCGTGCATCGCCGACATCCCGCCAAGGCTGGCGCCACCCATCGTGGACCCGTGATAGCCGTTCTTGCGCGAGATGATGATCTTCTTCGACGGTTTGCCCATCGCGTGCCAGTAGTGGCGGACAAGGCGGATGTTGGTGTCGTTCGCCTCGGACCCGGAGGACGAGAAGAAGACGTGGTCCAGCCCTTCCGGCGCAAGCTCGGCGATGCGGGCGGCCAACGACAGCGCGGGCACGGTCGTGGTCTGGAAGAAGGTGTTGTAGTACGGCAGTTCGCGCATCTGGCGCGCGGCCACTTCGGCCAGTTCCGACCGGCCATAGCCGAGGTTCACGCACCACAGACCGGACATGCCATCAAGGATCTCGACGCCGTCGCTGTCCTTCAGGAAAACGCCCTTCGCGCTGGTGATGACACGGGCCCCCTTCTTCGCCAGCGCGTCGCCGTGCGTGAAGGGGTGCATGTGGTGCGCGGCGTCAAGCGCCTGCAGCTCTGCCGTCGGCAGGTGATTCTGGATCGTGGTCATGTCGGGAACCTCGGGATAGAGTACGCCGCGCACGATATTATCCTGCGCGGCGCGGTCAATCTCCGAAACGCTGGGCATTGGACCGGTCCGCCCGTTACGCAGCGGCCGGACGCGTCATCCGGCTGTCCAGCGTCAGGACCACGGCGCCGGTCTTGTGCCGCGTCTCGACCCGACGGTGCGCATCGGCGACCTGTTCCAACGCGAACCGGCTGTCGATGACGGCCCGCACCGAGCCATCGGCCAGCATGTCGGCAAGCTGCGCCATGGACTCGCGCGTCTCGGACGTGACGCCGACGCGGATGCGCTTGGTGAACAGGCCACGCAGCACGTCCCGCAGACCGAACTCCAGCGGGGCGAACCGGCCGTTCGGCGACAGGATTTTCCGCACCCCGCGCCATGTCAGAACGCCAGCCGTGTCCAGCACCATGTCGAACCGGTCGCTGCCCCGGGTCACGTCGGTGTCGCGGTAGTCTATGGCGCGGGCGGCGCCTAGATCGCGGACAAGCCCGTGCAGGTCCGACCGGGCCAGCGCAGTCACCTCGGCCCCCATCGCGGTGGCGATCTGCACGGCATAGGCACCGACCCCGCCGGTCGCCCCGGCGATCAGCACGCGGTCGCCGCGCTGTACGTGCGCGATGTCCCGCAGGTAGCCCAGCGCGGCCAAGGCGCCGAACGGCACGGCGGCGGCCTCGTCAAAGCCAAGCCCCTCGGGCATCGCGGCGACGGCGCCGTCGGCGTCCACCACAAGGTATTCGGCATGGGCGCCGCCCTTGGCGGTTCCGAACACGGCGTCGCCCAGACGGAACCGGGTGACCCCGGTGCCAAGCCCGACAACCCGCCCGGCGAAGTCATGCCCGCCGACGGGGTGGCGCGGGCGGAACAGCCCGAACATCAGGCGGGCGGGCAGCTTGAAGGCCGGGAAATCCGCCGCGCGGATGCGCCAGTCGGCCGAGGTGACGCCAGAGGCGGCGACCTGAACAAGGATCTGGCCGGGCCCGGCGTCGGGGCGGGGCAGCGTTTCGATGGAAAGAACGTCGGCGGGGCCGTAGCGGCGGTGAGTTGCAGCTTGCATGGTGTGTCTCCTTTGTATCTGCCACAACAGATACCTATGCAATGCCGTATGCATAATTGACCAATATCGCCTCTCTGATATGCGTATCTGCATGGACTGGCGGTCTGTAAAATTTGACTGGAACCGCGCGCGGGCCTTCTTGGTCACCGCCGAAGAAGGCTCTTTGTCCGCCGCCGCGCGGGCGCTGGGGATGGCGCAGCCGACCCTTGGCCGACAGGTCAGCGCGCTGGAGGCAGAGCTGGGCCTTGCCCTGTTCGAACGTGCGGCGCACGGGCTGGTGCTGACCCCGTCAGGTCTGGAACTGCTGGACCACGTCCGCGCGATGGGAGAGGCGGCAGGACGCATGTCGCTGGCCGCAGGCGGGCGTTCGCAAGAGATCGAGGGCACGATCTGCATCTCGGCCTCTGAACTGTACGCCGCGCACCTGCTTCCGCCGATCGTCGCCCAACTGCGGCAGCAGGCCCCCGGCATCGAGGTCGAGATCGTCGCGTCCAACGCGGCGGCGGACCTGCGCCGGCGCGAGGCCGATATCGCGCTGCGCAACTTCCGCCCCGAGCAGCCGGATCTTGTCGCCCGCAGGCTGCGCGACGACCACGCGTGGCTGTACGCCACGCCAGAGTATCTAAAGCGGATCGGCAATCCCACGCGCCCCGAACACCTGTCGAAGGCCGAGTTCGTCGGCTTCGACACCGGCCCCGCGCTTCTGCGGGCGCTGAACGCGCTTGGCCTTGATCTTTCGCCCGCGAACATCACCGGGACCTGCGCCAGCCAACTGGGTCAGTGGCACCTTGTCCGCGCCGGAACCGGCATCGGCCTGTTCCCCGAAACGTTGGGCGCAACCGATCCCGGAATTTGCCGCGTTCCGGTCGATCTGCCGCCGCTGGATGTGCCTCTTTGGCTGACAGCGCACAGAGAACTGAACACCAGCCGCAGGGTGCGCTTGGTTTTTGACCTGATTGCGAACGCCCTCTCGCGATCCTGACATTGCCCCCCGCGCTTGGACAATCCCCATTGCGGGGGACCGGGTTATCCGTTCAAATGCCCAATCGAAGGAGTTGCGACTCTTTCCCACAATTGGGGAGTACACTTATGAAAACGGAAATCGCCGCCCTGGTCGCCGCCACTCTGGCAGCCACGGCCGCCACCGCCGACGAGGTCCGGGTCTATAACTGGTCCGACTACATCGACGAAGAGCTGCTGACGAAATTCGAGGAAGAAACCGGAATCGACCTGATCTACGACGTGTTCGACTCGAACGAGGTTCTGGAAACCAAGATGCTGGCCGGTGGCTCGGGCTATGACATCGTGGTTCCGACCGGTTCGTTCCTGCAGCGCCAGATCCA
>NZVC01000041.1 GCA_002701395.1 Maritimibacter sp.
GGGGTCGGGGGAGGGGGCAGCCACCCCACCCCAAACCACCGTCCGCTCCACCTGCGCCTACTGCGGCGTCGGCTGCGGCGTGCTGCTGACCCCGGACGGACAGGGCGGCATCACCGTCAAGGGCGATCCGGACCACCCCGCCAACCGGGGGCGTCTGTGTTCCAAGGGTCTTGCGCTGGACGAAACGGTCGGCCTTGACGACCGGCTGCTCGTCCCGCGCGTGAACGGCGCGGACACCGACTGGGACAGCGCGCTGGACCTTGTCGCCACCCGGTTCAGCGACACCATCGCCCGGCACGGCCCCGACAGCGTCGCCTTCTACGTCTCGGGCCAGTTGCTGACCGAGGATTACTACGTCGCCAACAAGCTGATGAAAGGCTTCATCGGCTCGGGCAACATCGACACCAACTCGCGGCTGTGCATGGCCTCGACCGTCGCCGGTCAGCGCCGCGCCTTCGGCACCGACACCGTGCCCGGCACCTATGACGACATCGAGGAGGCGGACCTGATCGTACTGGTCGGCTCCAACCTCGCGTGGTGCCACCCGGTGCTGTACCAACGCGTGATCGCGGCGCGAAAACAGCGCCCGCACATGAAGATCGCCGTGGTCGACCCGCGCCGCACCGCGTCCTGCGACAGCGCCGACATCCATCTTCAGCTCGAATCCGGCACCGACGTCGAACTGTTCAACGGCCTTCTGTCGCGCATTCACCAGATGGGCGCGCTGGACAAAGGCTATATGCGCCATGTCGAGGGCTTCAACGACGCGCTTGCCGCCGCCTCGACCGCGCGACCGGCAGAGATCACCAAGCTGCCGCAGGCGCTGATCGACCGGTTCTATTCCATGTGGATCGGCACAGAGAAGATCGTGACCATCTTCAGCCAGGGCGTGAACCAGTCGTCGTCGGGCGCGGACAAGGTGAACTCGATCTTGAACTGTCACCTTGCCACCGGCCGCATCGGCAAGCCCGGCATGGGACCGTTCAGCGTCACCGGCCAGCCCAACGCGATGGGCGGGCGCGAGGTCGGCGGGCTGGCCAACATGCTGGCTTGCCATCTGGAAATCGAGAACGCCGACCACCGCCGCGCGGTGCGCGATTTCTGGAACGCGCCGACCATCGCGACCGCGCCAGGGCTGAAGGCCGTCGACATGTTCCGCGCCGTGGGCGACGGGCGCATCAAGGCGCTGTGGATCATCCACACCAACCCCGCCGTGTCGATGCCGGACGCCGACGCGGTGCGCGACGCGATCAAGGGCTGCGATTTCGTGGTGGTCAGCGACATCACCGCGCAGAACGACACGGCACGGCTGGCGCATGTGCTGCTGCCCGCCGCCGCGTGGGGCGAGAAGGACGGCACCGTCACCAACTCGGACCGCACCATCAGCCGCCAGCGCGCCATCCTGCCGGTACCGGGACAGGCACGGCCCGACTGGGACATCCTTGCCGAGGTCGGGCGCCGCATGGGCTGGCGGCAGGCCTTCGATTATTCGACGCCGGTCGAGATCTTCCGCGAATACGCCGGGCTCAGCCAAGTGGCCGGGATCTTCGGGCGCGACTTCGACATCTCGGCGGCAACGCGGATGCGCGACATCGACTATGACGCGATGGAACCGTTCCGCTGGCCGCTGACCGCCACGCGTCAGGGGGGACGGTTCTTCGCGGACGGGCAGTTCTATACCCCCGACGGCAAGGCGCGGATGCTGCCGCTGAACTACCGCCCGCCGGAATCCAAACGCGGGCGCCGCTTCCCTTATCGCCTGAACACGGGCCGGGTGCGGGACCAGTGGCACACGATGACGCGCACCGCGAAGTCGCCGCGCCTGTCCGCCCACCTGCCGGAACCGTTCTGCGAGATCCACCCGGACGACGCCGCCGACCTGGGGCTGGCGCCTGCCGATCTGGTCGAACTGACCAGCACGCAGGGCCGCGCGATCCTTCGGGTCGTGGTCACCGACAAGGTCCGCCCGGGTGAAGTCTTCGCGCCGATGCACTGGACCGGCGAGACCGCGCCCTCGGCCCGGATCGACGCGCTGGTGGCAGCCGTCACCGACCCGGTGTCGGGACAGCCGGAAAGCAAGGCCTCGGTCGTGGCGATGAAGAAGTTCAAGGCCGCATGGTACGGCTTCGCGGTCAGCGCAGGCGACATGGCGCCCGACGCCGACTATTGGGCCCGCGCCCGCACCCGCAACGGCTGGCGCGCGGAACTGGCGGGGCGCGAGGCACCGGCGGACTGGGAGGCATGGGCCCGCAAGCTGTTCGGCAGCGACGCCACGGTGCAGGCGGTCAGCGACGCGGGCCGGGGCATTCACCGGCTGGCCTTCCACGAGGGCGACCGGCTGGTCGCGGCGCTGTTCATCGCACCGGAACCCGTGGGGCTGATGCGCGACTATGTCGCCGGGCTGCCGGGTACCGATGCGCCCGGCGCGATCTCGGGGCGCGCGCCCGCCGACCGGCCCGACCCCGGCCCGGTGCTGTGTTCGTGCTTCAACGTCGGGGTGAACACGATCCTGACCGCGATCGAACAGCAGGGCCTGTGCACGGTCGAAGCCGTCGGCGCCGCGCTTCAGGCGGGGACGAACTGCGGCTCTTGCCGGCCGGAAATCGCCACGCTACTGCGGAAGGCAGCCCTGCCCCCCAAAGCCGCGGAGTGATCCCGCCGATGAAGCCCTGATGAGCATCGCACCCTACGTCCGCATCCTTGGCCGGGGTCCCGGCCGGTCCCGGTCGCTGACACGGCAAGAGGCGTTCGAGGCGCTGTCGCTGGTCCTGACCGGCGAGGCCGCCCCCGAAGCGGTCGGCGCGATGCTGATGCTGATGCGGATGAAGGGCGAGGTTCCCGAAGAGATCGCGGGCTTCGCGGACGCGGCCCGCGCGGCGCTGCCGTCCCTGCCCGTCCCCGCGCTGGACTGGCCCAGCTATGCCGCCGGACGGACACGAGGTCTGCCGTGGTTCCTGCTGTCGGCGCGGCTTGTCGCCTCGGCCGGCTACCCGGTGCTGATGCACGGGTGGAACTCGCACCAGTCGGACCATGCCTCGGTTCGCGATGCGCTTCCGCTGCTTGGCATCCCCGTCGCGCCAACGGCAGAGACGGTCGTGTCCGCGCTGGACGGCACCGGCATCGGATACATGCCGCTAGAGGCGTTCTCGCCAAGGATGCTGGAGCTTTTGCGGCTGCGCGACCACCTTGGGCTGCGGTCTTGCATCAACACGGTGCTGCGCGTGCTGAACCCCGGCGGCGCGACGGCCTCGGTGCAGGGCGTGTTCCACCCGCCCTATCGCGAGTTGCAGCAGGATGCCGGTGCACTGCTGGGCCTGCCCGCGCTGACGGTGATTAAGGGCGGCGGCGGCGAGTTCGAGCGGAATCCGGCGAAGGCCGTCGCGGGCTACGGGCTGCGCGGCGGCACCGCATGGGAGCAAAGCTGGCCCGAGATGATCGACGAGACGCGGCGGCTGAACGACGGCGAGACCGACCCGGCGCGGCTGGTCGCGCTGTGGGAGGGGCGGTTGGACGACCCGTTCTCGGAGGCGATCGTCGTGGGCACCGCCGCGCTGGCGCTGGACACGCTGGGCGTGGCCGGGGCGGACGCGGCGGCGCGGGCGCTGTGGGACGGGCGGAACCGGGCGCTGGCGGCCTGACGCACGTTTTCGCGGCCCTTGGCGGGGCTGCGCAAAGGGGGCTCTGCCCCCGCCGCTGCGCGGCTCCCCCGAGGTATTTTCAAAGAGAAGAAGCAGGTTCGCCGGTGCTGTCGGGGGTTTTTGCGCCTGTGTCCCGGCGGCCACCCCGGCGGCGGAAGCCGGGTTCGGCGGGGAAATATCTGGACGGGTGCATCCGCGAGGGGGCAAAATCCTTACCAGAAAAACCATCCGGCACCCTCGAAGGCGCCGGGAGCAGAGACGAGGCAGGCATGTCGAGCGAAAACGCCGCGATCCCCGGGGATCTGCGGACCAAGATCATTTCCGAGCCCGAAGTCATCCTGGAAGACCGCGATCTGATGCGCGCGCTGATTGCCGCGAACGAGAAGATCATGGGTGGCAACATCGTGGACCTTCGCGGCATCGCGATGGAGCGGCTCGAGTCGCGGTTGGAGCGGCTGGAAGAAACCCACCGCCACGTCATCGCGGCGGCGTACGAGAACCTTGCGGGGACCAACATGATCCACCGCGCGGTTCTGAAGATGCTGGACCCGACCGGGTTCGACGATTTCCTGAAGAACCTTACCACCGAGATTTCCGACATCCTGCGGCTGGACGCGCTGCGGCTGGTGCTGGAATCGCCGGTGGCCAACGAGGATCCCGCCGCGCGCGGGCTTGGCGACACGCTGCTGGTGGTCGATCCGGGCTTTGTCGAGGCCTACCTGACCCAAGGCCGCAACGTGCCGGTGCGGCAGGTCACGCTGCGGCAGGTGCAGCCCGAAAGCGACACGATCTATGGCGAGCGGTCGGACTGGATCCGGTCCGAGGCCTGCCTGCGGCTTGATTTCGGCAAGGGCCGCCTGCCGGGGATGCTGGTGCTGGGGGCGGAAGATCCGCACCAGTTCAAGCCGACGCAGGGCACCGACCTGCTGACCTTCTTCGCGGGCGTGTTCGAGCGCGCCATGCGCCGCTGGCTGGCGTGAGCGGAACCGCGACGGAAGACACCCTTGCCCTGTCACCGGCCCTGCGCGAGGCGCTGGCCCGGTGGCTGGAGCAGCTGAAGGCGCTGGACGACGCCTCGGACAACACGATCACCGCCTACGGGCGCGACGTGCGCGGGTTCCTTGCGTTCCTCGCCCACCATCGCGGCGGCGCGATGGGGACCGGCGCGCTGGCCGAGGTCACCGTGTCCGACATGCGGGCGTGGATGGCGCGCGAACGGGCGGATGGGCTGGCCGCGCGGTCGCTGGCGCGGGCGCTGTCGGCGGTGAAGACCTTTACCGCATGGGCGGCAGAGCGCGAAGGCTTCGACGCCACGGCGATCCTGTCGGCGCGCACGCCGAAGTACCAGCGCAGGCTGCCGCGCCCCCTGACCCCGGACGCCGCGCGCGACATGATCGACACCGTCGAATTGCAGGCGCAGAAGGACTGGGTCGCCGCCCGCGACGTGGCGATCGTGACGCTGCTGTACGGCTGCGGGCTGCGGATTTCGGAAGGGCTGGGCCTGACCGGCGCCGAGGCACCGCTGCCCGAGGTGCTGCGCATCCGCGGCAAGGGCGGCAAGGAGCGGCTGGTGCCGGTGATCCCAGCCGCGCGCCGTGCCGTCGATGCCTATCTGCGGGCCTGCCCCTTCCCGGTCGAGCCGGAGGCGCCGCTGTTTCGCGGCGCGCGGGGCGGACCGGTGAACGCGCGGCTGATCCGCAAGGCGATGCAGCAGGCGCGGATGCAGCTTGGCCTGCCCGCGTCCGTCACGCCCCACGCGCTGCGACACAGCTTTGCCACGCACCTTTTGTCCGCGGGCGGCGACCTGCGCGCGATCCAAGAGCTTTTGGGTCATGCCTCGCTGTCCACGACGCAGGCCTATACCGCCGTCGATCAGGCCCGGCTGATGGATGTCTACGACAAGACACATCCCAAGGCCTGAGCCCACCTGTTTTAAGCCTGTCCGTTCCAAGCCTGTCCGTTCCGAGACCGCACCGCGATGATCCCCGTTCTTGAAACCTCTCGTCTTGTGCTTCGCGGCCACCGGCCCGACGATTTCGACGCGTCGGCCGCGATGTGGGCCGACCCGGCGGTGGTGCGGTTCATTCAAGGCACGCCGCAGACCGCCGAGCAAAGCTGGCAGAGGTTCCTGCGCTATGCCGGGCACTGGGCGATGGTGGGCTATGGCTATTGGGTGGTCGCGGCGAAGGACGATGGCCGGTTCATGGGCGAGGTCGGGTTCGCCGACTATCGCCGCGCGCTGTCGGTGGATGTTACCGGCATCCCCGAGGCGGGCTGGGTGCTGGCCTCGCACGCCCACGGGCAGGGACTGGCGGTCGAGGCGATGACCGCCGCGCTAAGCTGGGTCGACGCGCGGTTTCCCCGGACCTTCGCCTTGTTCGATCCGGCCCATGCCGCGTCGATGCGGGTGGCGGGCAAGCTGGGCTTCGCCGACCCGCGGGAGATCGACTTCGACGGCGCACCGGCGGTAACGCTGTGGCGGGACCGGCCGGAACCGCCGTCAGGCGCCGCCGCGCCATAACTGTTTGCGCTGGCTCGCGCGATACGACATGAGGGGCTGATGACGCTACGGATCAAGGCCATTCTGGTACATATGCTGACCGCCACCGGCGCGGTCTTTGCCATGCTGGCGATGCTTGCCGCTGTCGACGAGCAGTGGGGCCTGATGTACCTGTGGCTGGTCGTGGCCTTCGCCGTCGACGGGATCGACGGGCCGCTGGCGCGGCGCTATGACGTGAAGAAGAACGCGCCGATCTATGACGGTGTCCTGATGGACCTGATTATCGACTATCTGACCTACGTGTTCATCCCCGCCTATGCGCTGTTCAAGTCGCACCTTTTGCCGGGCTGGACCGGCTGGCTGGCGATCATCCTGATCACCTTTGCCAGTGTCGTCTACTTCGCCGATACCCGCATGAAAACGAAGGACAATTCCTTCTCGGGCTTCCCCGGCTGCTGGAACATGGTGGTCGTCGTGCTGTTCGGCCTGCACCCCAGCGAATGGGCGATCCTGTTCATCGTTGTGGTGCTGACGATCGCGATGTTCCTGCCGCTGAAATTCATCCACCCGGTCCGGACCGACCGCTGGCGGTCCGTGTCGCTGCCGATGGCCTTGGCGTGGACCTTCTTCGCGGGCTGGGCGGCGTGGGTCAATTTCGACCCGCAAAGCTGGGCGCACTGGGGGCTGATCGTGACCTCGCTGTACCTCGTGTTCGCCGGGATCGTGCAGCAGATCGTTCCCGCCCGCCGCTAGGCACCCTTCCCCGTCCGGGCGAGTTTTAGCCACAATCAAGCGACGCGGCGCACCGTTGCGGCAAGTCGCGGTGCGCTGACGCGCGGCAGATCCATCTCGGCCACGACGCGCGGCTCACGTTCGGCGGCGTTGTCGAACCCGTCCGCCGCGCGCTGGTCAAGATAGGTTTCGGCGGCGGCGCCTTCGGCGAGGATCAGTTCGTGGCGGTCCGTTTCGACATGGTAGTAGGTGAACGCATCACCCGCCGGTTCGCGCACGACGCCACGGCCATCTATCAGCGCACCGGCGGTCACAAGGCAGCCGTCCAGCGCCAGAGCGTGGTCCTGCGACAGGCGCAGGTCGCGCCGGGGCAGACCGCCGCCCAGCGCACCGGCGCGGATGCGAACGGGCGCGGTGCCGGGCTGTGTTCGGGGGTCCACCCTGCGGCGGCCCAGCCAGCGAACACGCGTTTCCGCACCGTCGGCGGTCAGCACACGGTCGCCGGGGCGCAGCGCCTCGACGGCGACGGGACCGGTGGGCGTGTCGATCCGGGTGCCTTCGCAGAAGCACAGGACGAAGATCAGGCCGTTGCCGCTGAGACCGTTGAAGACGATGGTGTCCGGCCCCGGCCCAGTGCTGCGGAAGCTGACATAATCGACCGGGCGTGACGGGTCGTTCCAGCTAAGCGCGCCGTTGGCGTCCAGCGCGGTGATCGTGGTCGTGGTCAGGAAGCTGCCGAAGGTGTCGGTCATCCGAACCACCCATGTGCCCGTCACGTCGCCCCAGCTGAACACCACCGGCGCGCCGGCTGTGCCGGTCATTGCGTGGAAGCTGGGGCTGGCCGTCGGGGCGAAGAACAGGCCGAAACCGTCGTTGTCGTCGCCGCCGTCGCTGACCAGAAGCGGCGCGTCGGGAAAATCACCGTTGCCGAAGCGGACAAGCTGGCTGCCGCCCGCGATGGACCCGGTGACGGTAAAGGTGACGCCGTCGGCGACATTGTCGGCCCGTGGCGCGCCAGAGCCCGAGTAGGTGACCGCACTGGCGGCAAGATCGAGGAAGTCGAAGGACACCGGCATTGCCGAACCTGCCTTTCCATTTCACCCCTAGCCACGGTGGCGGGGCGGACCCCGCCTGTCAATCCGCGTGGGCCGGGTTCAGATCAGCAGCGAGGCCGCGCCTTCCAGTTTCAGCAGCGCGACCTTGGTCTCGACCCCGCCCGCGCCGGAATAGCCGCCCAGCCCGGTCGAGGACAGGATGCGGTGGCACGGGATCAGGATCGGGATCGGGTTCGCGCCACAGGCCTGCCCGATGGCCTGCGCCGGGGCGTTCAGGTCGCGGGCAAGGTCGCCGTAGGTGCGCGTCTCGCCGATCGGGATCGCCAGCATCGCGTCCAGCACGCGGGCCGACAGGCCGGTCACGCCGGGATTCAACGGTACGGTGAAGCGGGTCAGGCGGCCGTCGAAATAGGCGCGCAGTTCGGCGATGGTCTCTGCCAGAAGCGGCGCGTCGGGGCCGACCGTGCTGTCCCGATCCGTTCCCCAGCCCGCGCGGGTGATGGCGCCGTCCACGGCCTCGACCCAGACGGGGCCGACCGGGGTCGCAAGTCCTGCGCGCTGTTCATCGGTTTTCATGCCGCCATCCATCCGCACCGGGGCGATCACGGTCAATCCGGTTCCTGCGGATGTCGCGTGTCAGACCTGCCGCGCGACGTACCAGCTTGTGCCGCAGGGCGTGCGGAAGCCGCCGCGCCGGTCGCCGTCGCCCTTTTCCATCACCGGCTGCAGCTCTTCCGCGCCCAGTTCCAGCGCCTTCGCCTGCACCGCGTCGGGATCGGCGACATAGATATGCAGCATCGCCGGGGGGCCCTCTGCCCCGCCCATCATCAGGACGGTGTCGCCGATCCGGCATTCGGCGTGCATGATGCGGTCGCCGTCGGGGATGACGCGCAGACGTTCCGCGCCGAAACAGGTTTCGCAAAAGGCCAGCACGGCCTCTGGGTCGGGCACCATCAGATAGGCGGCAAGGTCGGTGTAGCCTTCGGGTTTATAGGTCATGGCCACAGGCTGCGCCCGGCGCGTGATTCCGTCAAACCCGGAATGCTGCCCCAGCGCAAACCGGGGGCCGGACCGGCGGCGAACCGCCGGACCGGGGGTATTCTCAGGCCTTGCCGAGCTTGTCGGCCGTCTTCGTCTCGAAGTCCGAGGCGTCGTGCCGCTCGGGCAGCTGGGTCGACGGGTCGCCTGCCGTGCGGTTGACCATGCGGCCCCGCTTGGCGGTCGGGCGGTCGTAGATCTTCTCGGCCCAGCGCACCACGTTGGTGTAGCTTTTCACGTCAAGGAACTCTGCCGCGTTGTACTGCCAGCCCATCACCAACCCGCCGTACCAAGGCCAGATCGCCATGTCGGCGATGGTGTATTCGTTCGCGGCCATCCACTCGTGGTCGGCAAGGTGGCGGTCCAGCACGTCAAGCTGGCGCTTCACCTCCATCGAGAAACGGTCGATCGGGTACTGCCATTTCTCGGGCGCGTAGGCGTAGAAATGGCCGAAGCCGCCGCCAAGATAGGGCGCGCTGCCCATCTGCCAGAACAGCCAGTTCATCGTCTCGGTGCGTTTGTGGATGTCCTTCGGCAGGAAGGCGTCGAACTTCTCGGCAAGGTAGACAAGGATCGACCCGCTTTCGAACACCTTCACGATCGGATCTTCCGAGGTGTCGACCAGCGCCGGGATCTTCGAGTTGGGGTTCACGTCGACGAAGCCCGACCCGAACTGGTCGCCGTCGCCGATCCGGATCAGCCACGCGTCGTATTCGGCGCCCTTGTAGCCCGCGGCCAGCAGCTCTTCGAGCATCACGGTGACCTTCACACCGTTCGGCGTTCCCATCGAATACAGCTGGATCGGGTGCTTTCCGACCGGCAGTTCCTTGTCATGGGTGGGTCCGGCGATGGGCCGGTTGGTCGAGGCGAAGGTGCCGCCGTTCTCCTTGTCCCAGGTCCAGACCTTGGGCGGGGTGTAGGTGTCGGTCATGCGGAAATATCCCTGCTGTCGTCATGTTTCCTGCAACATAGGCAATGCCAGCCGGAAACCCAATGGACGGCGGGGCCTGCGGTGACGCACAGGAAACGGCAGCGGCGCGCACAGCAAGACCGCGCGCGCCGATCGGATCGTCAGATCGCGTCCAGCGGCGCCACGCCCAGCGCCTCGGCCCGGGGGGCGAGGCCCTCCATGATGCCGGGGTACAGCCGCACCCCGCCGGATTCAGCCTGCGCCCGCCGCTTCAGCGCCGCCTCGCCCGGAAGGCGCACGCGTTCCACGCCCGGACGCGGGGTCGAGGCATGGCAGGCGGCGGTCAGCCAGCCGGTCTGCCGCAGGAACGCCTCGCGGCCGCCGAACGCCTCGGGGTCCATCACCTGCACGGTGAAGGAACAGTTCATCCCCGGCAGCGCATCGGCGCGCCCGATCCCGGACAAGCCCTGCGTGACGGCTTCGACGGTCAAGGCAAGGCCATAGCCCTTCTGCCCGTGATCCAGCCCGCCGGTGGGCAGAACGGTGCCGCCGTTGAACACTACGTTGGGGTCGCGGCTGGGGGTGCCCTCGGCATCCATCAGCCATTCGTGCGAATAGTCGCGGCCCTCGGCCACCAGCCGCTTGGCCATGTTGTTGGTGGTGATCGACGCCGAGATGTCGATCAGGATCGGATCGCCGTCGGTCGGGATGCCATAGGCCACCGGGTCCGGCGAATAGACCGGGGTGATCCCGCCGAAGGGGGCCACCGTCGCCGCCGAGGGGGCGGACGACGCCAGCATGACCATCATGCCCGCGTCGGTCGCCTTTTGCAGGTACACCGCGTGGGCGCCGATGTGGTGCGCGTTGCCGACCGCGACGGTGCAGGTGCCATGCTCGGCGGCGCGCTCGACCGCCAGCGTCATCGCCTCGTCCGTCAGCCAAGCGCCGGGCAGACGCAGGCCGTCCCAGCAGACCGCCGCGCCGCGGTCGGACACCACCTTGGGCGTGCCGTCCTTGGTGACGGTGCCGTTCTCGATCAGGTCCAGGTACCACGTCGCAAGGCCCAGCCCATGCGTGTCGTGTCCCATCGCGTCGGCGTCGACAAGGTAGCGCCCTACCGCCTCTGCCTGCGCGCGGCCCAGTCCGGCCGCGGTGAACACGTCCTGCGCCCAGCGGGTCAGGGCGGCCATATCGTAGCGGGGTTCGGTCATCGGTTCAGCTCCTTGCCGTTCAGCGCGCGTGCCGGAACGGCGCCGGTTTCGATCTCGGCGATGTCGTCCAGCACCATTTCTCCGGTGCGGATCACCGCGCCTTGCGTGTCGGCCCCGGTATGCGGCGAGTACAGGACGTTGGGCGCCTGCATCAGCGCCGAGGCCGGGTCAGGCGGTTCGGTCCGGAAGGCATCGACCGCAGCGCCCGCAAGCTGGCCGCTGACCAGCGCGGCGGCCAGCGCATCTTCGTCCACCACAAGCCCGCGCGCATAGTTCACAAGGAACGCGCCCGGTTTCATCCGCGCGATCTCGGGCGCGCCGATCAGGTCGCGGTTCGCCTCGACCCCGGTGACGTGCAGGCTAAGCGTGTCGGCGCGGGCGATCACCTCGTCCGGGTCCGCCAGTTCGACGCCCATCGCCAGCGCCTCGGCGCTTGCGGCCTCGTCCGGGTCGTACCCGACCACGGTCATGCCGACGCCCAGCGCCATCCGCGCCACGCGCCCGCCGATCTGGCCCAGCCCAAGCAGGCCAAGGGTGGCGCCCGTCACCTCGCGCCCGCGCTGGCGCTCGAACCGGCCAGAGGCGACGCTGTCGTGGTTCCACAGAAGGTTGCGCGACAGGGCGAAGACGGCGCCGATCGCCAATTCCGCCACCGACAGCGCGTTCGCGCCGGGGCAGCTTGTCACGACGATGCCGCGCGCCGTCGCGGCGGGAATGTCGATACTGTCGACGCCGACGCCGTGCTTCAGCACCGCCTTGAGGTTCGGCGCCGCGTCCATCACCGGCCCGTCGATGCGGGGAAGCCCGGCGACAAGATACTCGGCCCGCGCCAGCGCCGCCTGCATCTCGGGGCCGTCTTCGATGACGCGCAGAATGGTATGGCCGGCGGCTTCGGCGCGGTCCGCGATGTCCCCCGCCCGCGCGAAGGAAGGCGAGGTGGTCAGTAGGACAGCCATGCTTAGCCCGCCTTTCCTGTCGGCAGGGCCCTGCCCCGGCCGCCTATGTCTTGGATCATGCGCTTGCCGCGCCTTGCTTGACGTCGTTGACCGGGGTCAGCAGCGGCTTGCCCGCAAAGCAGGCGGCAAGGTTGTCCACCACCAGCTGCGCCATCGCGTCGCGCGTCTCGACCGTGCCCGAGGCATGGTGCGGGTACAGCGTGACGTTCGGCAAGCCGGTCAGCTCCGGGTTCGGGTTCGGTTCGTTCAGGTAAACGTCCAGCCCCGCGTCGCCCAGCGACCCGTCCTTCAGCGCGGCGATCAGGTCGGTCTCGACCACCACGGACCCGCGCGCCACGTTGATCAGCGTGCCCTTGGGGCCCAGCGCCTTGCAGACGTCGGCGTTGATCATGCCCTCGGTCTCGGGCCCTCCGGGCACGATGACGATCAGGATGTCCGACCACTCTGCCAAGGACACGATGTCGGGGTGATAGGTATAGGGCACGTCCTTCTTCGACCGCGCCATATACCCCAGTTCCAGCCCCAGCGGTTCGAACCGGCGGGCGATGGCCTTGCCGATGGTGCCAAGACCGGCGATGCCCGCCTTCTTGCCGCGCAACGCCGAGGTCAGCGGATACATCCCCTGCCGCCCCCAAGCACCCGCCTTCACATAGTCATGCCCCGCCACAAGGTGACGGCGGCACGCCAGCGTCAGCATCAGCGCGCAATCGGCCACGTCGTCGAACAGCGCGTCCGAGGTGTTGGTGAAATGCACGCCCTTCTCGGTCAGCGCGTCGACGTCGATGTCCTCGAACCCGGCAGAAGAACAGGCAACGATTCTAAGGTTCGGCATTTGCTGAAGGTGCTCGCGCCGGAACGAGGCGTGGCCGTTGATCACCACGCCCTCGCACTTCGGCCCGTGCTCGGCGATGAAGGCCGCCTTGTCCTCGGCCTGGTCGTAACGGTGCAGCGTGTAGGTTTCTTCCAGCTGCGCCATCTGCGGCGGCAATGTCGGGTAGACGACCAGCAGCTCGCGCTTGGTCATGCGGTCTTCTCCAATTGCATTCGGGCTTTGCGGCGCTCGGCCTGCACCTCGGGGTCGGGATGCGGGGACGCGGCCAGCAGGTCCTTGGTGTACTGTTCCTTCGGGTTCTCGAAGATCTCGCGCACGGGGCCCTGTTCGACGATGCGCCCGCCCTGCATCACCACCACCCGGTGCGCGAAGTCGCGCACCAGCGGCAGGTCGTGGGCAATGAACAGATAGCTGAGCCCAAGCTCTTCCTGCAGCCGTTTCAGCAGCTGGATCACCTGAGCCTGAATCGACACGTCCAGCGCCGACACGGCTTCGTCGCAGATGATCAGGCGCGGCGCCAGCGCCAGCGCGCGGGCGATGGCGATCCGCTGCCGCTGCCCGCCCGAAAACTGGTGCGGGTAGCGGTGCATGTGGCTGGCGTCCAGGCCGACGTGGTCCAGAAGCTCCCTGACCTTCGCCTTCCACTCCGACTTCGGGAGGATCTCGGGGTGGATGACGAAGGCTTCCGCAATGATGTCGAACACCGACATCCTCGGGTTCAGGGACTGCGTCGGGTCCTGGAACACCATCTGGATCTCGCGGCGCAGGTCGAACAGATCGGCGGGCGCCATCGTCACAAGGTCGCGCCCCTCGTAGAAGGCGGCGCCGCCCGTGGCGTCCTCGAGCCGGAGAATTGTCTTGGCAAGCGTGGACTTGCCCGAGCCGCTTTCGCCCACGATCGCCACCGTCTCACGCGGGAGCACCGTCAGCGTGGCGCTGTCCAGCGCGGTGAAGGCGCCATAGGCTTTGGACAGCCCCTCGATCTTCAGGATCGGCTCTTCACCGCCCACGGGCTGCGCCATCTCGCCCTCGCCCGGAACGGCGGCGATCAGCTTCTTGGTATAGGGATGCACAGGCGCCTTGTAGACCTGCGTGGCGGTGCCGCTTTCGACGATCTCGCCCTTGTTCATCACGACGACCCGGTCGGCGACCTCTGCCACCACGCCAAGATCGTGGGTGATCAGCAGAAGACCCATCCCGGTTTCTTCCTGCAATTCCTCCAGCAGTGCGAGGATCTGCGCCTGCACCGTCACGTCCAGCGCGGTCGTGGGTTCGTCCGCGATCAGGATGTCCGGCTTCATCGCCAGCGCCATCGCGATCATCAGGCGCTGACGCTGCCCGCCCGAGAACTGGTGCGGATAGGTGTCGACCTTGTTCTCGTAGTCCGGGATACCGACCCGCTTCAGCAGCTCGAGCGTGCGTTCGCGCGCCTTCGCCTTGGGCGTCCCGTGGGCGGTCATCATCTCGGCAATCTGGAAGCCGACGGTATAGACCGGGTTCAGGTGGCTTAGCGGATCCTGAAAGATCATCGCGATACGTTGGCCATTCAGGTTGCGCCGCTCTTGATCGGACATTTTCAGGATGTCGCGCCCCTCGAACAGGATCTCGCCCGACACGATCTCGCCCGGGGGCGTGTCGATCAGGTTCATGATCGCCGAGGCGGACACCGACTTGCCCGAGCCGCTTTCGCCCAGGATGGCCAACGTCTCGCCCCGGTCGAGGTGCCAGGACACGTCACGCACCGCGTGCACCGTGCCCTGCGCCGTGTGAAAGTCGACCGTCAGGTTCTTAACTTCCAGAAGATGGCTCATTTCTTCTTCCTTGCGATTTCCAGCCGCCACCGCTGGACGGGATCAAGCGCGGTGCGCATCCAGTTGCTGAGAAGGTTCAGCGACAGCGTCGTCAGAACGATGGCAAGACCCGGCCAGAACGACAGCCACCACGCGGTGGTCAGATAGGACCGCCCTTGCGCAACCATCAGGCCCCAAGTGATTTCCGGCGGCTGGATGCCGATGCCCAGGAAGGACAGCGAGCTTTCCGCCAGCATCACGAAGGCGAAGTCCAGCGTGGCGATGGTCACCAGCGTCGGGAACACGACAGGCAGGATGTGGCGGAACACGATCCGGTTGGTCGAGGCGCCCATGACCTGCGCCGCCTGTACGAACATCCGCTCGCGGATCTCCAGCACCTCGGCGCGGCAGGTCCGCAGGTAGATCGGGATGCGGGTGATCGCCAGCACGATGATCAGGTTCCCGACCGCGGGCTCCAGCATGTACAGCACGATCACGGCCAGCAGAAGCGACGGGAAGGACATGATCACGTCCGCCAGCCGCATGATCGCTTGGCTGCCCGCCTTGTTCGAATACCCGGCGATCAGGCCAAGGCCCGTGCCGATGATCATGGCGCAGACCACGGCACCGGCAGCGACCATCATGGTGTTCTGCGCGGCCACGATGATCCGGGCCAGCAGCGGCCGGCCCAGCGCGTCGCCGCCCAGCCACATCGTCCAGTGCGCCGAGAAGTCGAACGGAGGCGCGTTGCGTCCCCGCAGGTTCTGCTTGGTGGCAAGGTCTTCCAGCAGCAGCGGGCCGAACAGGGCGCACAACACCACGATGGTCAGGAAGATCGCGGCGCACAGCGCCAGCTTGTCACGCCACAGCATCCGGGAGATCTGGATGTAAGCCGGCGGCGCATCGGCGATGGCCGGCTGGTCCGAGGCGATATTGGGGGTCACATCAGTCATGGCCATACGCTCAGTACCGGATGCGCGGATCAAGCACCGCGTAGAGGATGTCGATCAGCAGGTTCATTACGAAGATGGCGAAGGCGGTGACCATGATCGCGGCAAGGATGACCGCGAAGTCACGCTGAAGGATCGAGTCGATCATCAGTTTGCCGACACCGGGAAAGCCGAAGATCGTCTCGACCACCACCGCGCCGTTCAGCAGCGCCGCCGCCTGGTCGCCGATCACGGTGATCACCGGCAGCATCGCGTTGCGCAGGGCGTGGACGAAGATGATCGGCCGGTTCTTCAGGCCCTTGGCCCGCGCCGTCTTCACGTAGGCCGACGACAGGGTCGAGATCATCGACCCCCGCACGACCTGCAGGATCAGGCCGAAGGGCCGGATGAACAGCACCGCGATGGGCAGGATCCAGTATTCCCATCCGCCTGTACCAGACGTGGGCACCCAGCCCAGTCCGACCGAGAAGACGACGATCGCAACGATCGCGATCCAGAAGTCCGGCGCGCTGGCGCCGATCAGCGAGAAGAAGGTCGCCAGACGATCGAAGATGCCGCCGACCCGATAGGCCGCAAGGCTGCCGACGATGATCGCCATCACGGTGACAAGCGTCATGGTGATGACGGCAAGCTGCAGGGTCCACGCAAAGCCACGCAGAACCGCGTCCAAGGCGGGTTCGGCCCGACGGATCGACATGCCGAAGTCGAAATGCAGAAGGTCCCAGACATAATTGCCGAACTGGACCAGCAGCGGGTCGTTCAGGCCGTGGATGTTACGAAAGTTCTCGCGTGCCTCGGCGCTGGCGTCGACCGGCAGATACAGATCCGTCGGATCGCCGGTCAGCCGGCTGAGGAAGAAGACAAGAATAACAAGCCCGATCAGCGAGAAGGCGCTCGCCACGGCTCGTTTTCTGAGGAAGGATTTCATCGCTCGGCCCCCAAGTTATCGGCCACTGAGTGGTGGTGTCCGGCCATGTGGCCCGGAAGGGAACGTGGGGGCGGACACATGGCCCGCCCCCATCTGTTGGCTTTTGTTTAGTTGAACGAGATCTGCGACAGTTGCAGTTCGCTGTTCGCCTTGATGGTCGGCTCGAAGCTCAGACGCTCGTTCACCCGGCTGAAGCCAACCATGTGGAACAGCTGGACATCGTAGGCGTTGCCGTCGTGGATGTAGGTCATCACGTCGGACCACATCTGCGCACGGTCATCGCCGGTCGCACCGGTGGCTTCGGCGATCATCGCGTCAAGGTCGGGATCACGCACGCCGGACTGAAGCCCCTCGGAGTCGTACTTGAAGTACATCGAGAAGACAGGGTCGCCGTTGGCGTTGTCGTGCATCGCCGCGACGATGGTCGGGCCGCGATCTTCCGGGAACGGCTGCGAGTACTGTTCCAGCCACTCGGCAACTTCGACCATCTGCAGATCGACGTTGAAGCCGACTTCTTCCCACATCGCCACGATGGCTTCGAGGGTCTCGACCACGTTGCCCCAGTTGTTGTTCCGGCCGATGAAGGTGATCTCCATGTCGGTCGGGACACCGTCGGCGGCAGCTTCTTCAAGCAGCTCGCGGGCACGGTCCGGGTCGTAGGCAAACGGCGCCATGTCGGCGTTGTAGCCCAGCGTGGACGGCGGAACGACTGCGTTCGCAAGAAGGGTGCCGTCGGCAAGGATGGTGCCGATGAACGCTTCGCGGTCGACCGCAAGGTTCAGCGCCTGACGCACGCGCATGTCGTCAAGCGGCGCCATCGTGGTGTCGGGACGCAGGTACACGGTTTCCGAGTTCGGGTACGAGAAGTCGGTTTCCGGGTTGTTAGCATCCTGCAGCGCGATGTTCGGCGCGATGTCCGCCTCGCCCTGCTGAACCATCGCCGACCGCACAGCCGAGTCCGCACGGAACACGTAGGTGGCGCCGGTGACTTCCGGGGTTTCGCCCCAGTAACCGTCGTACAGCGAGACCTTGATGTCCTGACCGCGGTTATACTCGTCGAACGTGTAGGGCCCGGTGCCGATCGGCTGGGTCACCAGTTCGTCCATCGGCGTTTCCTCGGGAACGACGGTCACGGTCGACAGCAGCAGCGGAAGGATCGGCTGCGCCGGGTCCGCGGTGATGTTGATCGTGTGGTCGTCCACGATTTCGGTCGTCAGCGTGGTGCCGCCGAAGAACTTGGCCCCGATCTCGCAGGTGATGTCCTCGGACTTGATGCGCGCCAGCGAGTGCGCCACGTCGGCTGCGGTCATGTCGCTGCCATCGTGGAAGGTCACGCCTTCACGCAGCTTGAACTGCCAAGTGCCGTCGCCCATGTCTTCCCACTCGGTGGCAAGACGCGGCTGAAGGCCTTCGCCCGGCAGCAGCTCGGTGATGGTTTCGGACACGTTCTGCAGCAGCACGCGGCCGACGTTGGACCGCGACGCCTCGCAGGGCTCGACGATGTCGAGCTCTTCGGACAGGACGATAGTGACGTCCGTGTCACTGCCCTGGGCAAACGCAGCCGTCGACGATAGCAGCAGCGCCGCGACGCCACCGAATTTCTTGATCATTGTGATACCTCCCTAGGTGTCTTTCTCGCCGGCAAATCCTCCCGCGCCGGCAGAGCTTCCGTTTTTGCGGAAACAGTCTGGAGTGTACGGGGGCCGTGACCCATGTACATTCCAATGATGGATTGAATTGATCCAATTTGTGGATCACTCTGCCGCCGTCCCCCTCTGCGGAAGGATATCGGATGGCCGGCGGAAAGTACGAATTTTCGCAGCTGCGCTGCTTTGTTGCGGTTGCGGAAGAGCTGAACTTCCGGCGCGCGGCGGAACGCCTGCACATGACCCAGCCGCCGCTGTCGCGGCAGATCCGCTTGTTGGAACACGGGCTGGGCCTGCAACTGCTGGAGCGGACGAACCGCCGCGTGTCGCTGACCCCGGCGGGCGAAAGCTTTTACGACTCGGCCACCGACATGTTGCAGCGGTCCGAGCACGCGATCCTGAAGGCGCGGCAGGCGCAGCGCGGGCAATACGGCAGCATCGCGCTGGGGTTCGTGCCCTCTGCGGCGCTGGAGTTCGTGCCGCGCATCGTGACGATGGCCGCCGAGCGGTTTCCCGGCGTGACGCTCGATCCGACCGAGATGATGAGTTACGAGATCGTCGAGGCGCAGCGGTCCGGCCGATTGGATCTTGGCCTGACGCGGATGGAACAGACCCGCCCCGAGATCGCGCGCGAACGCGTCGTCAGCGAGCCGTTCATCCTTGCGATCCCGCGCAGCCACCCGCTGGCCGACAAGGCCAACCCCACGCTCGAGGACCTGAACGGCGCGCCCTTCGTCGGCTACTCGACCGAGCGGGGCGGTTTCGTGCGCGAGACGCATCAGACGCTTCTGAGCTCCAGAGGCGTCACGCCGCGGATCGTGCAAGAGGTCAGCCAGACCCACACCGTGCTGGCGATGGTCAACAGCGGCATCGGCGCGGCGCTGGTGCCCGCCTCGTCCCGCGTGCTGGGTATGAAGAACGTGCGCTTCGTCGATCTCGACCTGCCGCGCCAGTTCCGCAGCGACCTGTACCTGATTTACCGGGCGGGCGAGCGGACGGTGCTGCAGGAACGGATGCGGCAGCTGATCGTCGAGGCGTTGGCGCCCTACAACGACTGACTGCGCACGCCGGGCCGCACGATCTTCCAGACGACCGTGTCCTTCAGGATTCTCCAGAAAATTCTGACCCCGGATCATATCTCGCGATCCTTCCGGGACCGGGCGCTGCGCGCCATCAGCAGCGTTGCGCCGAAGATCACCGTGCCGCCGATCCAAGTGGTCAGCGGAACCTCTTGCGCGAACAGAAGATAGCCCAGCGCCGCCACCAGCGGCAGCCGCAGAAAGTCGATCGGCACCAGCAGCGACGCCTCGGCCAGCGAAAACGCCCGCGTCAGCATCCCCATGTTCAGCGCACCCAGCGCACCCTGCAGCGCCAGAAGACCCCATTCGGCCGGTGTCGGCGTGGTCCAGAACAGCGCCGCGGGCACCGCCGCGATCGGCACCGTGGCGATCAGGTTCCACGCCACCAGCGTTTCCGTCGAATCCCGCCCGGACATCGGTTTCAGCAGCAACTGGATCACCGCCGTCAGCAAAGCGCCCGCCAGCGCGAAGACCAGCCCCGGCGACACCGCGCCCTGCCCCGGCCGCAGCACCAGCAGAACGCCCGCGAAGCCCACCAGCACCGCGATTACCCGGATCGCGCGCGGGCTTTCCGACAGGAACACCCACGCCCCTATGGTTACGAAGATCGGCGCTGCGAACATGATCGCCGTCACGTCGGCCAGCGGCGACAGGGCGAAGGCGAAGAAGAACGCAATCAGCGACGCCAGCTTCAGCGCCGCGCGCAGGATATGCAGCACGCGATAGTTCGACCGCATGATCCCGGGCCGGGACAGGATGAACGGCAGGAACACCAAAAGCCCGAACAGCGCCCGCGTGAAGCCCATCACGAAGGGGTGCACGCCCGACGACAGCTGCCGCGCCAGCACGGCGTCCGTCGCGCTGAGAACCGCCACGCCGACCATCAGCGCCACGCCAAGCATCTGCTTTTTGTCCGGATGCACCGGATTGCTGTTCGATGACATGAGTGTCCATCTTCTCCCCGAAACCGCGCGTGCCTCCTCGGCGGCCTCCTCATGACGACCGTCCATCATGAGACCCCTACTTGTCAATCACATATTTCCGAACCTCTCAAAGCCGCGCCGAGCAATTCATTTTATTGTTTATTTTCAATCCTAAAACAAAACCAAAGCGCCTCGACAAATTGAGGTTGCATCTTTTTCAACTTGACAACTTTGCTCTTCAGCCCGAAACATCCTTGCCGCGGACATGACCCGCAGACCAGTACGGAAAGACGATTCGATGGCGCTTGCGACACCCGCCGAAATCGCCGATGGCATGGACGGCATCCTGCGAAACACAAGCCCCGCCCGGCGCGAGGCCTTGCTGGACAGTCCCTGCATCCAGAACCACGCGGCCTTCCTTTCGGAAGCGCCGGACGGTGTGCACTGTCTGTGGTTCGGCGGCTCTCTGGAGGGGAAGTCGGACATCTCCATCTATCGTTCATCACTCACGGATTCCGGCTGGGAAAAGGCGGTCCGGGTCACTGACGACCCGGACCGTTCCGAACAGAACCCGGTGGAATTCGACGCCCCTGACGGACGCCGTCTGCTGCTGCACACCGCGCAGCCCGGCGGCAATCAGGATCGCTGCGTCGTGCGGATGCGCGTGCTGGGCGAGACGCCGGAGGACCTGACGCTGCCCGCCGGCACCTTCATCCGCGGCCCGGTGCATGTCCGGTCCGACGGGGCGTGGATGCTGCCGCTGTTCCGCTGCGTGTCCCGTCCGGGCGAGAAGTGGACCGGCAGCCACGACACCGCCGCGCTGGCGATCAGCACCGATAGCGGCGCGACATGGCGCGAGATCGAGGTTCCCGGTTCCATCGGCTGCGTGCACATGACGCTGGTGCCGCTGGGCGGTGCCCGGTGGGCGGCCTTCTTCCGCCGCCGGCAGGCCGATTTCGTCTACCGCACCGACAGCGAGGACGACGGCGAAAGCTGGTCGGTCCCGCAGGCCACCGACGTGCCCAACAACAACTCGTCGATCTCGGTGATCCGCCTTGCGGACGGCCGTATCGCGATGGCCTGCAACCCGACCAACGCCGCCGAGCATCCCGAGGCCCGGCGCGAGTCGCTGTACGACGAACTGGGCGAGGCCGACGACCGGCCCAACGCCAGCGGCGGCTGCAACCCGACATGGGGCGTGCCCCGTGCGCCGATGACCCTGTGCTTCTCCGAGGACGAGGGCAAAACCTTCCCGGTGCGCCTGACGGTCGAGGACGGGCCCGGCTCTTGCCTGCACAACAACTCGGTTGACGGCAGCAACAAGGAAATGTCCTACCCCTCGCTGATCCAGGCGACGGACGGCACCCTGCACCTCGCCTATACCTACCACCGGCGCGCCATCAAGCACGTGGCGCTAAGCCCCGAATGGCTGGAGCAGCAATGATCGGCATCACGATGGGAGACCCCGCCGGGGTCGGGCCCGAAGTCACCCTGAAGGCGGTCGACGCCATGTCCCCCGAGGACCAAGCGCAGACCCGCATCTTCGGCTGCCGTGCAACGCTTGAGGCGGCGCAGAAGGCCGTGGGCACCAGCGTCGATCTTGATGCGGTGCTGATCGACATCCCCGTCGAGGGCGCCCCCCTGCCCTTCGGCGTCGAAGATCCCCGCGCGGGCGATGCCGCCTTCCGCTTCGTCGAGGCGGCGGTTCGTGCCGCCGAGGCGAACGAGATCGGCTGCATCGTGACCGCGCCGCTGAACAAGGCGACGCTGAACGCGGCGGGTCACCACTATGACGGCCACACCGGGATGCTGGCGCACCTGACCGGCCAGCCGAAGGCATGGATGATCCTCGCCTCGGACAAGCTGAAGGTGATCCACGTTTCGACCCACGTCTCGCTGAAGGACGCCATCGACCGCGCGACGCCGGAACAGATCCTGAAGACCATCCGCATCGGAAACGACCACCTGAAGCGCATCGGCTATGACAAGCCGCGCATCGCCGTCGCGGGCATCAACCCGCATTGCGGCGAAGGCGGGCTGTTCGGCACCGAGGACGACGTGCAGGTCGTCCCCGCCGTGAAGGCCGCGCAGGAAGAGGGCATCGACGCGCATGGCCCGATCTCTGCCGACACGCTGTTTCACCGCGCCTACAACGGCGCCTTCGACCTGATCGTCGCGCAGTACCACGACCAAGGGCACATCCCAGTCAAGCTGGTCGCCTTCGACACCGGGGTGAACGTCACGCTGGGCCTGCCGATCGACCGCACCTCGGTCGACCACGGCACCGCCTTCGACATCGCGGGCAAAGGCATCGCGAACCACGAGAACATGGTCCACGCCATCGCATACGCACGAAAGCTGGCTGCCGGGCGCTGACCCGGCAAAAGGCCAAAGGGAGGAAGACTTGAACCACGCAATCCAAGGCGTTCACTGCGCCGCCGCTACGCCTGTCGATGCCGACGGACGGCCCGACCTGCCGCTGTACGTCGATCACTGCACGAAGCTGATCGAAGAAGGCTGCCACGGCATCGCCATGCTGGGCACCACCGGCGAGGCGAACAACTTTGCGGTCAAGGACCGGATGGCGCTGCTGGACGGGCTGATCGAAGGCGGGCTGGAACCCGGCACCATTCTGCCCGGCACCTCGACCCCCAACATCCCGGAAACGATCGAACTTTCGTCTCACGCGGTGAAGGCCGGTGCGAAGGGCGTCGTGCTGCTGCCGCCGTATTACTACAAGGGCGTCAGCGACGAGGGGCTGTACCGCTTCTATTCGCGCGTGATCGAGGGCGTCGGCGACGACGCGATGCGGATGGTGTTCTATCACATCCCGCAGGTCACGCAGATCCCGATCTCGCACGACCTGATCGAACGCCTGATGGACGCCTTCCCCGGCATCGTCGTGGGGATCAAGGATTCGTCCGGCGATCTCGAGAACATGAAGACCATGTGCGACCGCTTCCCCAAACTGGGCGTGCTGGCCGGGGCCGACCCGATGATGCTGCCGCTGCTGCGCGTCGGCGGGGCGGGCTGCATCACCGCCACCTCGAACCTGCGCGCCGACATGCTGCGCGTGGTCTGGGAAACGTGGGACAAGCCCGGCCGCGAGGCCGAGGTCGAGTCCGCGCAGGACACGATCAACGAATGGCGCACGCTGTCGAACAGCTATGTCCAGCTGCCCACCGTGAAGGCGATGATCGCCCGGTCGCGTGGCAACGACGGCTGGATGCGGGTGCTTCCGCCGCTGGTCGAGGTCACCGAGACCGAGCGCGATGCGATCTGGGCCGAGATGGAAAAACTGGGTGGCTAGGGTGCCTGCCAGGGCCGATCATATAGAACAGAGGGCTGCGCCGACCCGCGGGGTGGCGCAATCGCGCCGCCCCATGGGGGCGGGTCGGCGCGGCCCGGCGTATCCGCCGGGCGGTCCCGAAACTCAAAGCGCCCCGCAGTAGGAGCACTTACATGGACATTTCCCGCGCGATCACCCTGCACCTGCCCAAGCGGATCGAGATCGGCAAGGGCGCCGCCGAGCGCCTTGGCGACTGGGCGAAACCCTACGCCCGCGTCTTCGTCGTGGCCCAGCCCGTCACCGCACCGATGGTCGACAAGCTTGGCCTTTCGGGGGACGTCAGCGTCTTCACCGACGTGGCGCCCGAGCCGAAGGACACCGACCTGACCGCCGCGCTGAAGGCCGCCCGCGCCCACAAGCCCGACCTTGTCATCGGTCTGGGCGGCGGTTCCGTCATGGACGTGGCCAAGCTGGTGGCGGTGCTGTGGGACAGCGAACAGTCGCTGGCCGACGTCGCTGGACCGAACAAGGTCGCGCAGAAATGTTCGGACCTCGCGCAGATTGCCACCACCGCTGGCACCGGGTCCGAAGGCGGCATCCGCGCGCTGGTGACCAACAGCGAAACCAACGCCAAGACCGCCGTGGAAAGCCCGCTGATGGTGGCCGACATCGCGGTGCTGGACCCCGATCTGACGATGACGGTGCCCGCCGCCGTAACCGCAGCCACCGGCGTCGATGCGCTGGCCCACTGCGTCGAGGCCTTCACCAACGTCAACGCTCACCCGCTGATCGACGGCTATGCCCGCATGGGGATGACGCTTGCGGGCAAGTTCCTGAAACGCGCGGTCGAGAACGGCGACGACGCCGAGGCGCGGGCCGGGATGCTGATGGCGTCGTTCTACGGCGGCCTGTGCCTTGGCCCCGTGAACACCGCCGCGGGCCACGCGCTGGCCTATCCGCTGGGCAGCCACGCCAACCTGCCGCACGGCATCTCTAATGCGCTGATCTTCCCGCATGTTCTGGCGTTCAACGCGCCGTCGGTGCCGGAAAAGACCGCCGAGGTGCTGGAAGCCTTGGGCCTGCCCGCCTCTGCCGATCCGGCCGAAGTGCTGGACAGTGCGTCGGGCTTCTGCCGCGATCTTGGGATCGACATGGCGCTGCGCAGCCACGGCGTGACGGCAAATGATCTGCGGCCTTGGGCGGAAGAGGCGCACGGCATCCGGCGCCTGATGGACAACAACCCGCGCGACATGAGCGTCGACGATGTCGAGGAGATCTATCGCGCGGCCTTCTAAGGGCCGCGCGATAGATCGGATCTGGATCAGATCAGGCCTTCGGCCTTGAACAGTTCCTTCAGATCGGCTTCGGGACGCGGGCCCATGTGGCCGATCACCTCTTTCGCGGCGACGCAGCCCATCTTGCCGCAGGTCGCAAGGTCGGCGCCGGTGACATAGCCGTACAGGAACCCGGCGGCGAACTGGTCCCCCGCGCCGGTGGCGTCCACCGGGGTCACGAAATCGACCGGAACCACGGCTTCCTCGTCGCCCTTCACCAGCACAACGTCCTTGCCCGAGCGGGTGCAGACGATCAGCCCGGACTCGGACGCCGCCTGTTCAAGCGCCGCGCCAAGGTCGTCGGTCTCGTACAGCGAGGTCCACTCTTGCTCGTTGCCGATGACGAAGTCGAGCTCTTTCACCAGACGGCGGAAGTCGGCGCGGTGACGGTCGACGCAGAACGGATCCGACAGCGCGATACCCGCCACGCCGCCCGCGTCGCGGCACAGCTTGGCGGCACGCTCGAAGGCTTCCTTGCCCTTCGGCTTGTCGTACAGATAGCCCTCTAGGAACAGCAGCTTGGTCGAACCCGCCACGTCGTCCGACACGTCGTCGGGGCCGACTTCGGACGAGATCCCAAGATAGGTGTTCATCGACCGCTCGCCGTCGGGCGACACGAAGATCATCGAACGCGAGGTCGGCAGTTCGCCGCCCGCGACGGGCGCGTTGACGAAGTCGGTGCCGTCTTCCTGCATGGCGTCGGCGTAGAACCGGCCCAGTTCGTCGTCGCTGACGCGGCCGATGAAGGCGGTCGACAGGCCGAGGTTCCCGAGACCGGCCAGCGTGTTCGCCACCGAGCCGCCGGGCGCCTGAATCCGCTCTTCCATCGCATCGTACAGCAGTTCGCCGCGTTCCTGCTCGATCAGCTGCATGATCCCCTTCTGGATTCCCATCTTGTCAAGGAACGCGTCCTCGGTCTGGGTCAGCACATCGACCACGGCGTTGCCGATACCGACAACCTCGTAGGATTTCGTCATATGGTCTTCTCCTCGTAGGGACAAAGGTCTTCGATTGGGCACACGGCGCATTTCGGTTTGCGCGCGGTGCAGATGTAGCGGCCGTGCAGGATCAGCCAGTGATGCGCGTGGCGCTGGTATTCGGCGGGGACGTTGTCCTCGATCGCCCGCTCGACCGCATCCACGTCCTTGCCGGGCGCGATGCCCGTGCGATTACCGACGCGGAAGATATGCGTGTCCACCGCCTGCGCGGGATGGCCCCACCACATGTTCAGAACCACGTTCGCGGTCTTGCGGCCCACACCCGGAAGCGAGACCAACGCCGCGCGCGAACTGGGCACCTTGCCGCCATACTCGTCGACAAGGATGCGGCTTAGCTTGATGACGTTCTTCGCCTTGTTGCGGTACAGGCCGATCGTCTTGATGTGCTCGATCACGCCTTCCTCGCCCAAAGCCAGCATCTTCTCGGGCGTGTCGGCGATCTTGAACAATTCGCGCGTGGCGCGGTTCACGCCTGCGTCGGTCGCCTGCGCCGACAGCGCCACGGCAACCACCAGCGTATAGGCGTTGACGTGATCCAGTTCGCCCTTCGGCTCCGGCTCGCTGTCGTGGAAGCGCCGGAAGATCTCGCACATCGTGTTGTAGTCAAGCTGCTTGGCCATGCCACCGTTTGGCACGGGGTCCCGCGTGGCTGCAAGCGCAACCGGCCATCCTGTTGCCATAGCGCAGGAAACGGGTCGCCGCAGACGGCACCGTGCCATAAATTGGGGCCAATCAAGGATGACCACGATGACCCAGCAAAGCCAGGAAGACAGTTACCACTTCGCCGTGATGCGGCGCGCCATCGACCTGATCGACGAAGGCGCCGCCGATGGCCTGTCGCTCGACGAACTCGCGGGCGCGATGAACATGAGCCCGGCACATTTCCAGCGCCTGTTCAGCCGGTGGGTCGGCGTTTCGCCCAAGCGGTACCAGCAGTACCTGACGCTGGACCACGCCCGCGCGATGCTGCGGTCGAACTTCACCACGCTGGCCACCAGCCACGCCGTCGGCCTGTCCGGCCCCGGCCGCCTGCACGACCTGTTCCTGCGCTGGGAGGCGATGAGCCCCGGCGACTATGCCCGCGCCGGAGAGGGGCTGACGATCCTGTGGGGCTGGTTCGAAAGCCCGTTCGGCCCGGCCCTCGTGATGGGCACCGACAAGGGTATCTGCGGCATCGGCTTTGCCGCCGAAACCGGCGAAGAAGTGGCGATGGAGGATCTGCTGTCGCGCTGGCCCAAGGCCACGTTCGTCGAGGATCCGATGGCCCTGCGGCCTTGGGTGCTGAACGCCTTCGGGGTCGAGGACGCGGGCCAGCCGACGCCGCTGTTCCTGATCGGCGCGCCGTTCCAGATCAAGGTCTGGGAGGCGCTGCTGTCGATCCCAACGGGACAGGTCACGACCTATTCCGAGATCGCCCGCGCCATCGGCAACCCCCGCGCCGTCCGCGCGGTGGGCACCGCCGTGGGCCGCAACCCGATCAGCTGGCTGATCCCGTGCCACCGCGCCCTGCGCAAGTCCGGGGGGCTGGGCGGCTATCACTGGGGGCTGCCGGTCAAGCGCGCGCTTCTCGCCTACGAGTCCGCCCGCGCCGAGGCCTGATCCCGCGTTTCAGCGACGTGATTTTGCAGGCGAAGAACCGCTCACGATCGCGAGGCATGGCCTTGGAGCCGACCCGCGCTAGCTGTAAGTTCCTCGCAACGCAAAGCACGAGCAGAGGGCAAAAGATATGCCGATCACCATGAAGACTCCGCTGGTCCTGGCCACCGTATCGGCCCTGGCCCTGACCGCCTGTACCAGCCCGGACACCCCCACGAACAACCCGAACCAGCGCACTGGCGAAGGCGCCGCAATCGGCGGCCTTCTGGGCGCGCTTGCCGGTGTTGCCGTCGGCGACGATGCCGGCTCGCGCCGCCGTGGCGCGCTGATCGGTGGCCTCGTCGGCGCCGGCGTCGGCGCGGCGGTGGGCTATGACCTTGACAAGCAAGCCGCCGAACTGCGCCGCGACTTCGACAACTCGGGCATCCAGATCATCAACAACGGCAACACGCTGACCGTGCGGATGCCGCAGGATATCCTGTTCCCGACCGACAGCGCCGCCGTCAGCCCGACCCTGCAGGGCGACCTGCGCGTTCTGGCCAACAGCCTTCAGCAGTACCCGAACTCGGTCGTGCAGGTTGTGGGCCACACCGACAACACCGGCGCCGCCTCGTACAACCAGGACCTGTCGGTCCGCCGTGCGAACGCTGTTGCGTCGGTCCTGATCGGCGCGGGCACCCCGTCGTCGCGCGTCTCGGTCAGCGGCCGGGGCGAGGATGCGCCCATCGCATCGAACCTGACGCCGGAAGGCCGCGCGCAGAACCGTCGCGTGGACATCACGATCATCCCGAACTGATCCACCGGATCGGAACGGACACGAAGGCCGGGCCAAGCGCCCGGCCTTTTCGTTTGCCGACCCTCTATCGGGTTCCGTGAAATTTCGGTGCACCATTGCACACAAAGCTGCGCCGACGCGCCCTCTCCTTTCCCTTGATGCGACCCGACGTCCGGCCCCACATGTGATGCGATGGCAGGCACAATCCGTCTGCCCGCAGGGCGCAGGCCCGGCACGGCAACCCGCAGTGCCCGCAACGCCCGCACTTTGAAGGAGACACATCATGGACAAGCAATTCGAAGGCAAATCCGCCATCGTCACCGGCGGCGCGTCGGGCATCGGCGCAGCGATTGCCGAGGAACTGGCCGCTGGCGGCGCGAAGGTGCTGGTCGCCGACCTGAAGATGGAACAGGCCGAGGAACAGGCGAAGAAGATCCGCGACGCGGGCGGCGTGGCCGAGGCGTTCTCGGTCGACGTCAGCAAACCGGAACAGGTCGAAGCGATGGTCGACAAGGCCGTGTCCGCCTTCGGCAAGCTTGACCTTGCCGTCAACAATGCAGGCGTCAGTGGCACGAGCGCGCCGGTGGGGGAATACCCGCTGGACGACTGGAACCAAGTCATCAACGTCAACCTCAACGGCGTGTTCTATGGCTGCCGCTACGAGATCGCCGCGATGGAGAAAACCGGCGGCGGCTCGATCGTGAACATCGCGTCGATCCTTGGCTCGGTCGGTTTCGCGAACTCGGCCGCCTATGTTACCGCCAAGCACGGCGTGATCGGCCTGACGAAGAACGCCGCCATCGAATACAGCGCCAAGGGCATCCGCGTGAACGCGGTCGGCCCGGCGTTTATCAACACGCCGCTGATCGAATCCTCGTTGTCCGATGAACAGCGCGAAGGCCTGATCTCGATGCACCCCATCGGGCGCCTTGGCGAGGCTGACGAAGTCTCGGCGCTTGTGTGCTTCCTGCTGTCCGACCGCGCCAGCTTTGTCACCGGCAGCTACCATCTGGCCGACGGCGCTTACACCGCGCAGTAACGTCCCTGACGCAGTCCCGCCGAACACACCGGCGCTGAAACGAAAAAACCCGGCCACTGGCCGGGTTCATTCTTTGCCGATGGGGGCCGCTGCTTAGTGCAGCTTGCTTTCCACGGCGGCGATCGAGTCGTCGATCATCTTGTTGGCGGCCTGCGCGGTCATCTGCTTGGCGATCACCTCGCGCGCGGCGGCAACGGCAACCACGACGGCCTGATCCTTGACCTCTTTCACGGCGCGCGCCTCGGCGGATGCGATCTGCTCTTCGGCGCCCGCCATGCGGCGAGCCATCGAGGCTTCAAGATCGGCCTTCGCCTGTTCGGCAGCCTGACGCGCTTCTTCCTTGGCCTTGGCCACGATGCGCTCGGACTGCTCGGCGACTTCCTTCTGCTTGCGCTCGTAGGACGCCAGAATGGTCTGGGCCTCTTCGCGCAACGCCTTGGCGTCGTCGAGTTCGCCGCGGATCGTGTCCGCCCGCTTGTCCAGCATGTTGCCAAGGATCTTGGGCACGCCAAGAACCAGCAGCAGGCCGACGAAGATCACGAACGCGATCAGAACGACGAAGTTCGTGTTCCACAGGGACACGAAGGGCCCCGTGGCTGCCAGCGCCGGACCGGCGGCGAAGAGGGCCGGGAGAATGGCGAGTTTGCGCATTATCAGGCCCCTTTCATCTGGCTTTGCACGGCGTCGTCGACCGTGGACGCATCGGCGTTCCCGCCCAGCGCCGCGACGATCTCGGCAGCGGTCGCCTTGGCGACTTCCTCGACGCTTGCCACCGCGTTGGCGCGGATGTCGGCAATCGCCTTTTCGGACTCGGCGGTGCGGGCCGCGATCTCGGCGTCGGCCTTGGCGTTCGCCGCGTCCAGTTCCGCCTGAATCTCGGCCTTGGCTTCACCGATGATCTTGTTCGCCTCGGCACGGGCATCGGCAAGCGCCTTGTTATAGGCGTCCTCCGCTTCCTGCGCTTTCAGCTTCAGCTCTTCGGCCGCAGCGATGTCATTGGTCACCGTCCCGGCCCGCTCGGCCAAAACCGATGCGATCCGCGGCAGCGCAATGCGGCTGAGGATGAAGTAGATCACCACAAGCGTGACGATCAGCCAGAAGATCTGGTTCGGCCAGCTCGAGAAGTCGAGCTGCGGCATACCGACGGCATCGCCGCCGCCGTGCGCGGCCGCGTCTACCCCGTGGGTATCTGTGTTGTCTGCCATGTCGTCCCCCTGACACCTGTCACTTTCGGCCGGGCCCGAAGGCCCAACCGAGCGTAAGGAGTTTCAGAGAGATATCAGACGGCGAACATCAGCAGAAGCGCGACGAGGAACGAGAAGATCCCCAGGGCTTCCGCGAACGCGACGCCGATGAACATGGTCGCGGTCTGGCCGCCAGCAGCGGACGGGTTGCGCAGGGCACCGGCGAGGAAGTTGCCGACCACGTTGCCCACACCGATGGCAGCGCCACCCATGCCGATGGCGGTCAGACCGGCGCCGAGGTAGGCGCCCATTTGTGCGATATCGCCTTCCATGATCGTTTCTCCTTACGTTGGAATTGGCTGATGATTGGGTTCAAGCGTCGAGGGCCGAAGCCTTCGGGCATTAGTGCGACGGATGCAGCGCGTCCTTCAGGTACACGCAGGTCAGGATCGTGAAGACGTAGGCCTGAATGAAGGCCACCAGCGTCTCCAGTGCGTACATCGCGGTGATGGCGAGGATGGACAGCGGGGTCACCAGCACGCCGATGCCCGACAGCAGGACAAGCGGTGCGAAGGCGGCGAACACTTTGATAACCGCGTGGCCGGCCATCATGTTGCCCATAAGACGAATAGAGTGGCTGACCGGACGCACGAAGTACGAGATCACTTCGATGACCGCCAGAACCGGGCGGATCGCCAGCGGCGCAGAGCTGACCCAGAACAGGCCAAGGAACTTGCTGCCGTGCAGGACGAAGCCGGTGATGGTGACGGTCAGGAACACGCCCAGCGCAAGGATCACGGTCACCGCAAGGTGCGAGGTCGTGGTGAACGCCGTCGGAAGCAGCCCGAGGAAGTTCGACATCACGATGAACATGAACAGCGTGAACACGTAGGGGAAGAAGCGCACGGCATCGCGGCCGGCGACGTCTTCGACCATCTTGTAGATGAAGCCATAGGCAAGTTCCGCGACCGACTGGATCTTGGTCGGGATGACGGCGCGGCCACGGGTGCCCAGCACCAGCAGCGCCGAGATCGCGACGATCGTCAGGAACATCCACAGCGTGACGTTGGTGATCGTGTACCAGTGAACCGGGTCGCCCGCTTCGCCGAACAGCGGCTTCACGATGAACTGGTCCATCGGGTGGAAGACAAGGCCTTCGCTGTTTTCTTCGGTCGCCACGATCCTATCCCTCGTCCTTCTCGGGCCCCTCGGCCCTTTCGTTCTTTTCCTGCGCGGCGCGAGCCGTGCGCATCAGTGTCTGCACGCCGGCTGCAAAGCCGAGCAGGGTGAACAGAACCAGAAAGATCGGCATCGTCCCGAACAGCGTGTCGAGCCCGAAGCCAATGCCGCAACCGATCCCGATTCCGGCCACCAGTTCGATCACCATCCGCCAAGCAAGCTCTGCGCCGCCGACGGCATGTGTCGTGTCACGGGGCTTCGGCGCATTCGCGTCTTTCAGCGCGGCAATCCTCTGGTCCAGACGATCTAGCCGGGCCTTGTCTTCAGGATCGACCAAAATGCGGAACCCCCGTTCAGTCGCCGCGAACCTAGAAACGGACCGTGTCGGAGTCAAGTTGGCAAAGGACCGGTTAAGGTCGGGCTAAGTCATTGATTTCACTGTGCGCCAAAGGCTTCGGCGCGGGCGCGTCCTGCCCGCGTCGCGCCCCGGGGCCGAAAACGCAAATTCAACCGAATGGTTGACCAAAGCTTTGGGCGCTGTCACTCGGATGGAATGGAGCCCACCCTAGACACCGTGTTCGCCGCCCTCGCCGACCCGACCCGGCGCGCGATTCTGACCATGCTTCTGGAAGACGACATGGCGGTGACCGACGTGGCCGACCCGTTCGAGATGTCGTTGGCCGCGATCTCGAAGCACCTTGCGATCCTCACCCGCGCGGGCCTGATCAGTCAGGAAAAACGCGGCCGGGTAAAGTGGTGCAAGCTGGAACCCGACGCGCTGAAGGCGGCGTCGGTGTGGATGCAGGGCTTTGGCCAGTTCGAGCCGGTGAACCTTGACGCCTTCGAAGCGTTCCTTGAACGCGAGCTGTCCTCCGCCCCCGACCCCCGCGACACGGCGGAATGACCCAGCGTCACGGCGCATTGCCCGGTGGCGGTATGCGGCGCGAGACTACATAACAGCCTCATGGAAACCCACGACACCGGACCCATCCACGACCTTTTCGTCATCGGCGGCGGCATCAACGGATGCGGCATCGCCCGCGATGCGGCGGGCCGCGGCCTGAAGGTCGCGCTGGCCGAGATGAACGATCTTGCATGGGCGACTTCGTCAGCCTCGACCAAGCTGTTCCACGGCGGTCTGCGCTATCTGGAGTATTTCGAGTTCCGGCTGGTCCGAGAGGCGTTGAAAGAACGCGAGGTGCTGCTGGCCGCGATGCCGCATATCTCGTGGCCGATGCGGTTCATCCTGCCCTACCACCGCGACATGCGCTTCGACAGCGAGACACCGACGTCCCGCCTGCTGTCGCGCTTCATGCCGTGGATGAAGGGACGCCGCCCGGCTTGGCTGATCCGGTTGGGGCTGTTCCTGTACGATAACCTTGGCGGTCGGAAGATCCTGCCCGGCACGGCCTCGGTGTCGCTGAAGGACACGCCCGAGGGCGCGCCGCTGAAGTCGCGGTTCGAACATGCCTATGAATATTCCGACTGCTGGGTGCAGGACGCCCGGCTTGTCGTGCTGAACGCCCGCGACGCCGCCGCACGGGGGGCCCGGATCATGACCCGCACCCGCGTTGTCGGCGCGACACGCAGCGACGACCTTTGGCTGGTCGAGACGGAAGATGCCGAAGGCCAGCGGCAGACCCACCGCGCCCGCGCGCTGGTGAACGCGGGCGGGCCGTGGGTGTCCGACGTGATCAAGGGCACGCTGCGGATCAACTCTTCCGAAGACATCCGTCTGGTCCGGGGCAGCCACATCGTGGTGAAGAAGCTGTACGACCACGACAAATGCTACTTCCTGCAAGGCACCGACGGGCGGATCATCTTCGCGATCCCCTACGAAGAGGACTTCACCCTGATCGGCACCACCGACGCCGAGCATGAAGATCCGTCGCAAAAGCCGGTCTGCACCCCGGAAGAGGCCGACTATCTGCGCGATTTCGCAGGCAAGTACTTCAAGAAACAGATCCGGCCCGAGGACATCGTCTGGACCTATTCCGGCGTGCGCCCGCTGTACGACGACGGCGCCAGTTCGGCCACGGCGGCGACGCGGGAATACGTGCTAAGCCTCGACGACGCGGGCGCACCGCTGCTGAACGTGTTCGGCGGCAAGATCACCACCTATCGCAAGCTGGCCGAGGCGGCGATGGCGCGGATCGCACCGTTCTTTCCCGGCATGGACGAAGACTGGACTGCCGGTGTCGCCCTGCCCGGCGGTGACTTCCCGGTCGCCGGGGTGCGGACCCTGCTGAAGGGGCTGCGGAAGGATTACCCGTTCCTGAGCGACTTCTGGGCGCTGCGGCTGGTGCGCTGCTATGGCACCGAGGTGCGCAAGGTTCTGGGCGATGCGAAGACCGTCGGCGATCTTGGCCGGTCGTTCGGCGGCACCGTGACGGCGCGGGAACTGGACTGGGCGATCAAGAACGAATGGGTCCGGACCGCCGAGGATTTCCTGTGGCGCCGCACCAAGCTGGGCCTGCGGCTGACCGAGGCCGAGATCGCCCGGATCGACGGCTATATTAAGGCCGCGCTCGTCCCGATCGGCTAGGCGGGCATCCTAGTCTTCCGCGCTGTCGCACCCTAGTCTTCCGCGCTGTCGCGTCCTAGTCTTCCGCGCTGTCGCGCGAGGCCTTCAGCAGTTGATCGGCCTTGCGCCGAACCAGCACCGACCGCAGATCGTGCATCGCCAGCAGCAACGAGTCCGTGACCTGTTCAAGCTGCGCGTCGGTCGCGTCCGAGTTTGCCCAGTGCGCCGTCTGGTTCAGGTGATCGACGGTGCGCAGGATGTCGTCGAGACGCCGCGCCTCGACCACCCGCGTGCGCGCCTGCATCCAGTCGCTGATCGCCTGCATGTCGGCATCGGTCAGGTCGCGGTTACCCTGCGGCTTCACCTGCCCGTTGCGGATGTTGACCGTCGCGATCTGTTCCATCTCGATCCGCCGCTGCCGGTTCTCGGTGTCGACGCGGAAGACAAAGGCGCCGTTCTCGCGGGTGCGGAAGTAGTACTCCGGCAACTCGGCGGACATGGCGCGTCTCCTCAGGTCAGGCTTTCGCAGAAGCGGCGGATGCGGGCGCAGGCCTCGGTCAGCGTCGCCTCGTCGGTGGCATAGCTGACGCGGAAATGCGGCGACAGGCCGAAGGCCGCGCCGAACACGACGGCGACGCCGGTCTCTTCCAGCAGGGCAAGGCAGAAATCCTCGTCCGTCTCGATCTTTGCGCCGTTGGCTGTGGTCTTGCCGATGCATCCCGCGATGGACGGATAGACGTAGAACGCGCCCTCTGGCGTCGGGCAGGTGATGCCGGGACAGGCGTTAAGGCCTGCAACCACCAGATCGCGGCGGCGTTGGAACAGCGCGCGGTTCGGCGCAAGAAAGTCCTGCGTGCCGTTCAGCGCCTCGACCGCCGCCCATTGCGAGATGGTGCAGGGGTTGGTCGTCGACTGCGACTGGATCTTGCGCATCGCGTTGATGATCTCGACCGGGCCCGCCGCATAGCCAATGCGCCAGCCGGTCATCGCATAGGCTTTGGACACGCCGTTGCAGGTCAGGGTGCGGTCGTACAGCGACGGCTCGACCTCGGCAGGGGTGCAGAAGGTGAAGTCATCGAACACAAGGTGTTCGTACATGTCGTCGGTCATCACCCAGACCTGCGGATGCTTCACCAACACGTCGGTCAGCGCCTTCAGCTCGTCGCGGGTATAGCCCGCGCCCGTCGGGTTCGACGGCGAGTTGAAGATGAACCACTTGGTCTTGTCGGTGATCGCGGCCTCCAGCGCCGCGGGCGTCAGCTTGAACCCGGTTTCGATCCCGGCCTCGACCACGACGGGCGTGCCGCCCGCCAGCAACACCATATCCGGATAGCTGACCCAGTAGGGCGCGGGGATCACTACCTCGTCGCCGGGGTTCAGCGTCGCCATCAGCGCGTTGTACAGCACCTGCTTGCCGCCAGAGGACACCGACACCTGCGACGGTTCATAGCTCAGCCCGTTCTCGCGGGCGAACTTGGCGCAGATCGCCTGCTTCAGCTCGGGGATGCCGTCGGGCGCGGTATATTTCGTGCGGCCCGCCTCGATCGCGGCGATACCGGCGGCCTTGATGTTGTCTGGCGTGTCGAAATCGGGTTCGCCCGCCGCAAGCCCGATGACGTCCTTGCCCTCGGCTTTCAGCTCTTGGCTGCGGGTATTCATCGCAATCGTCGGGGAAGGCTTGACGCGCGCCAGTGTCGCGGAAAGGAAGGGCATGGTCGTCTCCGGTTGGAATGCGCCGGATGCAAGGTGTAGATTGGCCCCCGAACCCATGCAAGCCCCCGGACCGGCGGCCGGAGCCGGGGATGAAAGCGGAGGACCACATGGCAGAGGACGGCACGACTGAGGACGGCGGCGGCTGGTATTCGAACGAAAGCGCCACCTTCGGGGACCGGCTGGTCGCCGCGCGCGAGGCGCTGGGGCTGTCGCAATCCGACCTTGCACGGCAGATCGGCGTGAAACTGAAAACGCTGTCGGCTTGGGAAAACGACCTGTCGGAACCCCGCGCCAACAAGCTGCAGATGCTGGCCGGCGTTCTGAACGTGTCGCTGATCTGGCTGCTGAACGGCGAAGGCGCCGGGATCGAAACGCCCGACTCTCATGCCATGCCCGAGGAAATCAGCGCGATGCTGACCGAGATCCGCACGCTGCAGGGCAGCCTGAAGCGGACGGCGGACCGGCTTGGCGGGATCGAGAAACGGCTGCAGAAGGCACTAAGGGAGCAATCGTGAGCGAGAACGTGGCAGAGACACAGGAAACCCCCGAGGCGCGGCTGAAGCGGATGCAGATGCGCGCCTCGCGCCGTGGCATCAAGGAGATGGACATCATCCTTGGCCGTTATGCGCAGGACCGGCTGGCCGGGATGGACGCGCAGGCGCTGGACCTGTTCGACGCCCTGCTGTGGGAAAACGATCAGGATCTGTACCCGTGGGTGTCCGGTCAGGCACAGCCGCCGGAACGCTTCGCCGCCCTGCTGGACGACATCGCCCGGCACGCGGGCGCGCGCTGACCGGGGCACCGACGCGAAACGAACTCGGGTTCGCTTAACGATATCTTTGCGATTCCAAAGCTATGCACGGCCAAAGAGCAGTCTTTGGCGGAGCATAGCATGAGCATTCAAAGCCGGATCGCAGGCGCCGCGAACAAGGGGTTCATGGCGCAGTACCTTGAAGCCCTGTCGCTGGTCGAACGGCTTCACAGGCTGTTGCTGGACGTGATCAAGGACGAGTTCGAGCGATTGGGCATGCTCGAAATCAACGCAGTGCAGGCGCTGCTGCTGTTCAACGTCGGCGACAACGAGGTGACGGCAGGCGAACTGAAGTCGCGCGGCTACTATCAGGGCTCGAACGTGAGCTATAACCTGAAAAAGCTCGTCGACGCCGGCTACATGCACCACCAGCGGTGCGAGATCGACCGCCGGTCGGTGCGCGTGCGCCTGACCGACAAGGGTCGCCGCGTGCAGGAGATCGTGGAAGACCTGTTCATCCGCCACGCGGANGGTCTGGAAAGCCGCGCGGTGCTGGACCTGAACGGAATCGAAGAGATCAACACCTCGCTTCGCCGGGTGGAACGGTACTGGAGCGATCAGATCCGCTATATCTACTAGCCGATCACGGCGCTTGGGCGCGACAGGCGCCCCCGCCACACCGGACACGCCCCCGGCGCGACCAGAAATGCTGCGCACCGGCGCGTCCACCGTTGCCACCCGCCGGCGCACGCCCCCGGGTATAGAACAAGGGCGCTCTCTTAAAGATCACTCACCGGCGCACTCCGCCGAGTTATCGCGCACAGGCGTCCGCCCCGAGATCGGACACCGGCGCTTCCCCGGATGTCATACACCGGCGATCGCCCGGTTGCGCTCAATGGCTCCCCCCAGCCCGTCTGTCCGCTGAACACCGGCCCGCGCGTGTCACGCCCGGTGTCGCCCGAAACTCGGCGCGATTTCCGTGGCGTTCGTGTGACCCTCGGACGGGCAGACCTGTACCCCCTCTGCCGGATCGGCCTATGTTGCCCCCGCAGAGGGAGGCTTGAATGACGCACGTACTTGCCATCGATCAGGGCACGACTTCGACCCGCGCGATCCTGTTCGACGCGAAAATGGACATCGCCGCCTCTGCGCAGGAGGAATTCGAACAGCACTATCCGCGGTCCGGCTGGGTCGAGCACGATGCAGCGGACCTGTGGGACACCACGTTGCGCACCTGCCGCGCAGCCCTTGAGAAGGTAAAGGGCGCCGCGCCCGCCGCGATCGGCATCACCAACCAGCGCGAGACCGTCGTGGTGTGGGACAAAGCCACCGGCAAACCGGTCCACAACGCCATCGTCTGGCAAGACCGCCGCACCGCCGACTTCTGTCGCACGCTGCGCGACGGCGGCCACGAAGAGATGATCACCCGCCGCACCGGCCTGCTGGCGGACCCGTATTTCTCGGCCACCAAGCTGAAATGGATCCTCGACGAAATCGACGGCGCCCGAGAGAAAGCCCGCGCCGGAGAGCTTCTGTTCGGCACGGTGGACACATGGCTGATCTGGAACCTGACCGAGGGCCGGTCCCATGTGACCGACGCGACCAACGCCGCGCGGACCATGCTGTACGACATCCGCAAGGGGCGCTGGTCCACCAAGATCTGCGACCTGATGGACATCCCCGCCGAAATGCTGCCCGAGGTCCGCGACAGCGCCGCCGATTTCGGCGAGACGACCTTGCTGGGCGGTTCGATCCCGATCCTTGGCGTCGCGGGCGACCAGCAGGCCGCCACCGTCGGGCAGGCCTGTTTCGCGCCGGGGATGCTGAAATCGACCTATGGCACCGGCTGCTTCGCGCTGCTGAACACCGGGACCGAGCCGGTGACCTCGAAGAACCGGTTGCTGACCACCATCGCCTATCAGCTGGACGGCGTGCCGACCTATGCGCTGGAAGGGTCGATCTTCATCGCCGGTGCAGTGGTGCAGTGGCTGCGCGACGGGCTGAAGGTGATCGAGGCCGCGCCGGACACCCAGCCGCTGGCCGAAACCGCCGACCCGGGACAGGACGTGATCCTTGTCCCAGCCTTCACCGGTCTGGGCGCGCCGTACTGGGACGCCGACTGCCGGGGCGCGGTGTTCGGACTGACCCGCAACTCGGGCCCGGCGGAATTCGCGCGGGCGGCGCTGGAAAGCGTGGGATTCCAGACCCGCGACCTGCTGGAAGCGATGCATGCCGACATGGGCGACGCCGAGGAAGCGATCCTGCGCGTCGACGGCGGCATGAGCGCGTCAGACTGGACGATGCAATTCCTCGCCGACATCCTCGGCGCGCCGGTGGACCGTCCGAAGGTGCTGGAAACAACCGCGCTTGGCGCCGCGTGGCTGGCCGGAATGCGCGCCGGGGTCTACCCCGGGCAGGACGAGTTCGCGAAGACATGGGCGCTGGACCGCCAGTTCGAGCCCGCCCGCGACGACGACTGGCGCGACCGGCGCTATGCCGCCTGGAAACGCGCGGTGAAGGCCACGATGTCGGTTTAGGGGGCTCTGCCCCATCGCACCGTAGGTGCGTGATGACCGGAGAGAGGGGGCTCTGCCCCCACCGCGCTGCCGCGCGGCTCCCCCGAGGTATTTTGGAAGAGAAGAAGGCGCGTCGGGCGGGATCAGGCCAGCAGGCCGGGGTTGTCGCCCATGTCCAGCGTAGGGAAGATCGTGCGTTCCAGCGTGGCGCGGTCGATGCCGTGCAGGCCGTGCATTGCCCACGCCGCGTAGGCGCGGACGTCGGCTGTCGGCATCAGGTCGCGCCGGTCGTACAGGTCGGCTTCGTCGAGGCCCGGCCAGCGCCCGTAGATCCGGCCGCCGCGAAGCGCGCCGCCTGCCATCACCAGCGCGCCGCCGGTGCCATGGTCGGTGCCGCCGGATCCGTTTTCGCGCGCGGTGCGGCCGAATTCCGTCATCGCCAGCACCGCCGTTTTCGACCAGTTCGGCCCCAGCCCGTCCTTCAGCGTCAGGATCGATCGTTGCAGCACGTCGAGCGCGGAGGTCAGCGCCCGCTTCTGGTTGCGGTGGGTGTCCCAGCCGTTCAGCGAGTAGGACACGATCCGGGCATCCTCGTTCATCCGCTCGGCGGCGAAGGCGGCCAGCGGTTCCCGGCGGGCGCCGCCCGGCAGCGGCGGCAGCGTCTCGTGGCCGATCTCGGCGGCAAGATCCAGCGCGCTGCGGCCCGCGGTCGAGAACAGCGGATCGGGGGCGTAGATCTGTTCCAGCAGCAGCTGGGCCTGCGGCGTGATCTCGATCTCGGCCTCGGGCGTCCACTGGTAGACCGGCGCATCGCCGCGCAGGATGCGCATTTCCTGCCGGCCGACGGCGAAGGCGGTGTGCGCCTCGGTGCCCGGCATCGCCTGCAGCAGGCGGTTCAGCCAGCCGTCGCGCTGCGCTGCGAGGGCCACGTCCATGCCGGTCCCGGCCTCAAGCAGGTCCTGGCCGTCGAAGTGGCTGCGCTTGTCCCGGTACGGGGTCGAAACCGCCTGCGCGAAGCCCAGTTCGCCCGCCTGCCACAGTGGCATCAACGGCGCCATCGCCCGGTGCAGCACGAAGCCACCGCCCAAAGGCAGGCCGGTTTCGGCGGCGCGGCGGCCCAGCGTCGGGCGCAGCGCGGCGTAGGCCGGGTCGCCCACTGGCGCCAGCAGGTCCAGCCCGTCCATCGCCCCGCGCAGCACGATCACCACCAGCCGCGCGTCGCCCGGCGTCGCGGCCAGCGTCATCGTCGACATCAGCGGGTGCGCCGCCGCCGAGCAGGCCACGCCAAGCCCGCCTTTCAGCATGCCGCGCCGGGTCAGATGTGTCATGCCCCTGCCCCCCTATCGCCTGTTGAATTCCGCCGAAGCGAGCGCAAGGCCCAGCCCGTCCTCGCGCGTTTCGGCGCGCGACACCGCCTGCAGCAAGCGGCCCGACGCCGCATCGCCCAGCAGGTCGCGCGCGAAACGGTCGGGCTGCAGCCCCTTGACCGGGACGCTTCGCACCGTCGCCATCGCCCATGTGATCCGCTGCGCAAGGCCATAGGGCTGGACCCATGCCGCTGCCTCGTCCGGGAAGCCCGAAGGGTCGGCGGGGCCGAGATAGCTTTGCCCCATCGCCACCAGCGGGCGCATCAGCCAGTCGCGTCCGCGTCCGTACTTGGTGCGCAGGATGTCGNCGCCGCTNAGCCCGAGGCCGCGCATCGCGCTGGCCAGCAGTTCCTGCGGAAGCTTCACCTTGGCGCCGAACCCCGACCACGCGGCCTTGTGTTTCAGCATCGCGCCGTAGACGGCAAGCAGGTCGCCGCCGGTGTCGCGCCATGCGGTTTCCATCGTCGCCACCAGCGCCGGGTCGGGCGTGTCGGCGGTGAAATGGGCGGCGATCTTGCGGCTGACATGCAACGCGGTCGCCGGGTGTACCGAAAGGTCTTCCAGCGCCGCGTGGATGTCGGACAGCTTGGCCTTGCCCTTGCCGCCGTACCGCACGCCCAGCACGGTTTCCGCCCCCGGTTCGGCCCATTTGGATTTGAACACGGTGGCGGTGTCGCGTTTCAGGTTGAAGGTCAGCCCGGTCAGAAGTTCCGCGAATTCGGTCACATCGGTCTGGGTATAGCCCGCGCCCACCCCCAGCGTGTGCAGTTCCAGCACCTCGCGCGCGAGGTTCTCGTTCAGACCGCGCCGGCCCTTGGCGTTGGCCTTGCTGTTCGGCCCGACCGAGGTTGTCTGGTCCAGAAACGCCAGCATTACCGGATGCGTCACCGCCGCCTTCAGCAGATCGGCGAAGCGGCCGGCGATGTGGGGACGGATCGCTTCGTCAAGGAAGGCGGGCCCGCACGCGTGCGATTGTCGGCCCTTGGTGCGGGTGGCGAAGTGGTTGGCCCAGAAATGCACCAGCCGTTCGCGGAACGGGGTGTCGGTGTCGGCGATGCGGGCGAAGTCTGTCAGCAGCCCGTGATACTGGGCCGCGCGGATCGTGCGCCACGCCGCCTTGCGCCGCGCATCGGCCCCGGGGACGTCCTTGCGCAGGTCCCGCTGGGCCGCGAGATAGTCGGCGCCCATCGCGGCGGCCTCGGGCAGGCCCGCCTTGGGAAACGCCCTGCGCATCCGGTCGGGGCCGGTCAGCCCCCGAAGCATCGCGCGGCGGCCCGTCGCCGCGTCGCGGGCGGGAAAGCCATAGCCGAAACGGATCAGTGCGTAAGTTTCCGGCCCGATCGGGCCGTCGAACACGGTCATGTGCCTGCCCAGACCTGCTTGCGTCGGTGCCTGCCGCCCCGGTTTCAGCCGGGGCGCTTCGGCGCGATCCTAGCAGAGCCGCGCCCCGCACCACAGTCACAATGATGGCAAGCCTGTGCCCCGGCGGCCCGCCTTTAGGGGCGGGTGCGCAGACCGGTGGCGTCAGTCCTGCGGGATGATCCGCAGACCGAGTTCCATCAGCTGGTCGCTGGTGGGGTCGGACGGCGCCTGCATCATCAGATCCTCGGCGCGCTGGTTCATCGGGAACAGCATCACTTCGCGGATGTTGTCCTCGGCCGCCAGCAGCATGACGATCCGGTCGATACCGGCCGCGCAGCCGCCGTGCGGCGGGGCGCCGAAGCGGAATGCGTTGACCAGACCGCCGAACCGCTTCTTTACCTCGTCCTCGCCATAACCGGCGATTTCGAAGGCCTTGAACATGATCTCGGGCTTGTGGTTCCGGATCGCGCCGGACACCAGTTCATAGCCGTTGCAGGCAAGGTCGTACTGAAAGCCGCGCACGGCCAGCGGATCGCCTTCCAGCGCCTCCATCCCGCCCTGCGGCATCGAGAACGGGTTGTGCTCGAAGTCGATCTTGCCGGTTTCCTCGTCCTTTTCGTAGATCGGGAAATCCACGATCCACGCGAAGGCGAAGCGGTCCTTGTCGGTCAGGTTCAGGTCCTCGCCGATCACGTCGCGAGCCTTGCCGGCCACGCGCTCGAACGACTTGGGCTTGCCGCCAAGGAAGAAGGCCGCGTCGCCGACGCCAAGGCCAAGCTGCTGGCGGATCGCTTCGGTGCGCTCGGGGCCGATGTTCTTGGCCAGGGGACCTGCGGCTTCCATCTCGCCGTCCTTGTCGCGCCAGAAGATGTACCCCATGCCGGGCAGACCTTCTTTCTGGGCGAAGGCGTTCATGCGGTCGCAGAACTTGCGGCTGCCGCCGGTGGGCGCGGGGATCGCGCGGATCTCGGTGCCGTCCTGTTCAAGGATCTTGGCGAAGATCGCGAAACCAGAGCCTGCGAAATGCTCGGACACGTCCTGCATCTCGATCGGGTTGCGCAGGTCGGGCTTGTCGGTGCCGTACTTCAGCGCCGCTTCCTTATAGGGGATCTGCGGCCAGTCGCCCGGCGCGTCGACCTTCTTGCCACCGCCGAATTCCTCGAACACGCCCGCGATCACCGGGCTGACCGTGTCGAACACGTCCTGCTGGGTGACGAAGCTCATTTCAAGGTCGAGCTGGTAGAAGTCGGTGGGCGAGCGGTCGGCGCGCGGGTCCTCGTCGCGGAAGCACGGCGCGATCTGGAAATACTTGTCGAAGCCCGACACCATCAGCAGCTGCTTGAACTGCTGCGGCGCCTGCGGCAGCGCGTAGAACTTGCCGGGGTGCAGGCGCGACGGCACGAGGAAGTCGCGCNCGCCCTCGGGGGACGACGCGGTGATGATCGGCGTCTGGTATTCGCGGAAGTTGATGTCCCACATCCGCTTGCGGAAGGACGCGACCACGTCCGAGCGCAGCGTCATGTTCTTCTGCATCACCTCGCGGCGCAGGTCGAGGTAACGATACCGAAGGCGGGTTTCTTCCGGGTATTCCTGATCGCCGAACACCATCAGCGGCAGTTCCTCGGACGCGCCGAGGATTTCGATGTCGCGGATATAGACTTCGATCTCGCCGGTGGGCAGCTTCGCGTTCACAAGGCTTTCGTCGCGGGCCTTCACGGTGCCGTCGATCCGGATACACCATTCCGAGCGCACCTTCTCGACCGACGCGAAGACCGGGCTGTCGGGGTCGCACAGGACCTGCGTCACGCCGTAATGGTCGCGCAGGTCGATGAACAGGACCCCGCCGTGATCTCGCACGCGGTGGACCCAGCCGGCAAGGCGGACGGTCTCGCCCACGTTTTCCTTGGTCAGTTCGGCGCAGGTATGGCTGCGATAAGCGTGCATCGTCGGTCCTCTGGATCAGAGCTGGAAAGCACGCGCGATACACCGCGCCCTGCCCCGGAAGTCAAGAGAGCGAAAAAATTGCACATGACGCGGAACCTTTCGGCGAAACGGTGCGTTGAAGCAGGTCGGGTTAATGAAAAGTTAATATTGGTTTCTGGACAAGTACCCGACCTAGTCGCAAGCTTTGCTTGTTTCTAATGCATTCCGCGTCGCCTTGCGGGTCGCAGAAACCCCCAAGGCAGCCTCCGGCCGGTCAGCCGGACTGCGGGATTGGGGGTCAAAAATGTATGAAAAAATCTTCGACCGAATGCTGCGGACACTCATGCGGCAGGGCAACTTCCGTGTCACCTATCCGGATGGCGGCACGAAATCCTACGGCGACGGCAAGGGAACGGCCGTCCATGTCACCGTTCACGACAAGGCCACGCTGAAGCAACTGGCGCTTAATCCAGAGCTCGGCCTTGGCGAAAGCTACATGAACGGCACGCTGACGATCGAGAATGACGACATCTACGGCCTGCTGACGCTGGCCATCGTCAACATGCACGCGGGCAACGCGCCGAAATGGATCGCGTCGGCGGGAAAGCTGCGCAACGGTCTGCGCTGGATCGCGCAGAACAACCCGGTGGGCAAGGCGAAGGACAACGTCGCGCATCACTACGATCTGTCCGGCCAGCTATACGATCTGTTTCTGGACACCGACAAGCAATACAGCTGCGCCTATTTCGAACGTCCGGACATGACGCTGGAAGAAGCGCAGGTCGCCAAGAAACGCCACATCGCGAAGAAGCTGCTGATCGAGCCGGGCATGACCGTGCTGGACATCGGCTGTGGCTGGGGCGGCATGGGGCTGACGCTGGCGCGCGACTACGGCGCGAAGGTGGTCGGCGTGACCCTGTCCGAGGAACAGCACAAGATCGCCCGCGCCCGGGCCCGCGCCGAGGGGCTGGAGGATCGGGTCGACTTCCGCCTGATGGACTATCGCGACGTGACCGAAACCTTCGACCGCATCGTGTCGGTGGGCATGTTCGAACATGTCGGCGTGCCGCACTACCGCGAGTATTTCTCGAACGTGCGTGACCGGCTGGCCGAGGACGGCGTCGCGCTGATCCACTTTATCGGTCGCACCGACCCGCCCGGCGCCACCAACCCGTGGGTGACCAAGTACATCTTCCCGGGTGGCTACTGTCCGTCGATTTCCGAGTCGATGAAGGCGGTCGAGAAGGAACGGCTGTACACCTGCGACATCGAGATCTGGCGGCTGCACTATGCCGAGACGCTGAAGCACTGGCACGACCGTTTCATGGCGAACCGCGACCGGGTCCAAGCCCTGTACGACGAACGGTTCTGCCGCATGTGGCGGTTCTATCTGGTGGCCTGCGAGCTGACGTTCCGGCTGAACGACCAGTGCGTGTTCCAGTACCAGCTGGCCCGCAAGCAGGAAGCCGTGCCGCTGACACGCGATTATCTCTACCGTGACGATGTCGAACCGGTCCGCGCGCCGGTCGCGACCCACGCGGCCGAGTAAACATCTGGCGTAGCGGGATTTTCTAGAAAATCCTGACGGGCACGATCTTCTAGAAGATCGTGCGCCGAAGCCGTGCCCAACATTCGCGCTTGCCAGCCTGCGTCTCCTGCGGCCAGTCTTTCCCGGGGACAGACGTCTTGGGGAGGCACGCATCATGACACAGGCCAAGGCAGCCGTCTGCCGCGCGTTCGGCGAACCGCTCGTGATCGAGGACATCACGCTGGCCGATCCCGCCCCCGGCGAGGTCGAGGTGCGGATCGCCGCCTGCGCGGTCTGTCATTCCGACATATCCTGCGCCGATGGCGGCTGGGGCGGTGATCTGCCCGCGGTCTACGGCCACGAGGCGGCGGGCCGCGTCACGCGGGTCGGCACAGGCGTGTCGGGCNTTGCCGAGGGCGACACCGTGCTGGTGACGCTGTTCCGCGCCTGCGGCCAGTGCCCGTCCTGCGTCGACAACCACCCCGGGGCCTGCCAGACCGTCACCGACCGCAGCGACCACCCGATCAGCGGCGCGGACGGCACCCCGTATGCGCAAGGCGTCCGCACCGGCGCTTTCGCCGAAGCGGTCGTCGTGGACCAGTCGCAACTGGTGCCGATCCCGGCGGATCTGCCGATGGACGCCGCCTGTCTTCTGTCCTGCGGCGTGATCACCGGCATCGGCGCCGTGGTCAACAGCGCCGGGCTGCGGGCCGGACAGCGCGCGGTGATCATCGGCGCCGGAGGCGTCGGGCTGAACGCGATACAGGGCGCCCGGATCGCGGGCGCCTCGCATGTCGTTGCGGTGGACATGGTGCCAGAAAAGCTGGACATCGCGATGGAATTCGGCGCCACCGCCGCCGTGCTGGGCACNGGCGAGCGTCCGTGGTCGCAGGCCAAGAAGATCATGGGCGGCGGCGCGGATCACGTCTTCGTCGCGACCGGCGCCATCGCAGCGTTCGACACGGCGGCGCGCTACCTAGGATTTCACGGCAGGATGACCATCGTCGGGATGCCGCATTCCGGCCAGACCACCCGCTATGAACCCGTTGTCGTCGCCGCCACGGGGCAGCAGATCCTTGGATCGAAGATGGGCGACGGCGTGCCCCGGCGCGACATTCCGTGGATGATCGACCTGTACCGGCAGGGCCGCCTGAAGCTCGACGAACTGGTATCCGGCCGTTATCCGCTGGACGCCATAAACGAGGCGATCGCCGACACGCGGACAGGGTCCGCGAAGCGCAACGTGATCGTGTTCGACTGACAGCCGCACAGACACGCGGCCTGTCCGGCACAGTCCATGCGCCAACTTCCGCCGCGCCGCGCCGCAGCGTGCGACAGGGTCGGAACCGCCCTGCTGTACCATCCGTTGACTCCCCGGATATGTGAGAGGAGGCAATCCCATGACCACGACAGCAATCATTTCGTCCGACCGCGTCAACGGTACTAATGTCTATGCCCGCGACGGCGAAAAGATCGGCCACATCGACCACCTGATGATCGACAAAAGCTCGGGCCGTGTGCCCTATGCCGTGATGCATTTCGGCGGGTTTCTTGGCCTTGGGGAAGAGGAATACCCGGTGCCGTGGGAAAAACTGACCTACGACACGGCTAAGGACGGCTATGTCACCGACATCACCCGCGAACAGGTCGAAGGCGCGCCGCGCTCTGACGAGGACTGGCATGGCAACCGCGATTACGAACAGCGGCTGCATGACCACTACCTTGTGAACCCCTACTGGATGTGATCGCGGGCCGCGGCCATCCGGCAGGCGCCCCCCTGCCCGGCCCAGCCAAAGATCGCGAAGGCCCTTCCCCGGATGGAGTCAGTCCCGTTCGGGGAAGGGCCGCAGGCTTTACCGCACCGTGTTGGCCCCGGATCGCTGCGGTTGAGTGTGTCAGCTGCAGCACACCATATTGGAAACAATGCCCAAATTAAGTCTCATTCTGTTTTTAATCTAACGACATAAGGCGCCTGTTTGGCGCTTTCTCAGTAGTGTGAGTATGCCCTTTTTTCCGCCTCAACTTGACAGGTCGCGTCCCGCGCGGCCTGTTTTTTGTTGGACAAGACCGGCTTTCCCAGAGGCTAACCGGCGGCCTAGTCGATAGGCTCGATCAGATCGGGTCCGCTGGCGCGGTTCGAGTTCACTTTGCGGTCGACCCGGTGGAACGTGAACCCGTCCGACGGCGCATCCTTCATCAGAACCGCCGCGCCCTTGCCTTCCTCGCCCAGCCACAGGCCCCAATTCTCGGGCCGGACCGTAACGGGCATGCGGTGATGGATCTCTGTCATCGGGCCCGAGGCTTCCGTGGTCACGATGGCGCAGGTGGTGAACGCCTCGCCGTCTCGCTCCCAGTCCTGCCAGACCCCCGCGAACACCAAGGGCGACCCGTCCTTGTGCGTGATGTACCACGGTAGGCGGTTGTCCTCGGCGTCCTTGGTCCATTCATAGAAGCCGCTGGCCGGGATCAGGCAGCGCCGCTCGCGGCAGGCGGCGCGGAAGGCGGGCTTTTCGGCCACCGTCTCGGCCCGCGCGTTGATCAGCAGCGGGCCGTCGTTGGGCTTCTTGTACCAGTGCGGGATGAACCCCCACCGCATCGGGCCAATGTGCCGCACCCCGTCGCCGCTGACCACCGTGAAGATGCTGTTGGTCGGGCAGACGTTGAAGTTCGGCACGTCGGGAAGATCGTTCGCCGGGGTGGCGTCGAACATCTGGACCATCGCGTCCGGCGGCAGGGTGATAGCGAAACGTCCGCACATGGGCAGGAACGTAGGGCAGCGGGGGGCGCGGGGCCAGTACGGGATGCGCGGGCGCCCGGGACATCAAGGCGACGGCGGAAGGGTTCGCCGCGTTCGACCGCCACGCCTTGCCTAACCCGGGCGGACCAAGATCAAGGTCAGCCCACTCGCCCCGCACGCGGGTGGGCGGACCGCGCATTCGCGGGGCCACAGCCCAACCGGCGGGCAACTCATGAAAATTCCACATGAATGGAATGCGCGAAAAGAACATAGACCCCGCCCGCGTTTCGCGTTCTTCGAGCAGGACAATTGGCGCCAATAGCCTGCCCTTTGCAGCGGACTGGCAGCCAGATCCCTGAAATTGAAGGACGGACCATATGCTGGACCAACCTATTGATAGGCCGTGGAAGAAGGTAAGCCTTCTGATCCTTGGCCTTATCCTGACCGCCACGGGCCTTGCGCTGCTGGGCGGCGGGCTGCGCCTGCTGATGCTGGGCGGCTCGATCTACTTCGCACCTGCGGGCCTTGCGCTTACCGTGTCGGGGGTGCTGACAATTCTGCGCAAACCCGCGGGCGGGCTGCTGTACCTTGCGACCTTCGTCGTCACCGTGCTTTGGGCGCTTAGCACCAGCGCCTTCGCGCTTTGGCCGCTAATCTCGGACCTGATGGCCCCCGCCGTGCTGGCCGTGGCCGTGCTGCTTCTGATGCCGGCGTATAAATTCAAGCCGGGCCGGTCCTACAAGGCGCCGCGCATCGCCGCCGGTGTCCTGACGCTGGGCATCATCGCCACCTTCGTGGGCGCGTTCCAGACCCAGTGGATCGTCAAGCCGCAGGACAACCCGGACCTTGCCTCTGGCGCCGGTGTGTCCGCGCCCGCCGATGAAAACTGGGCGGTCTGGGGCGGCAACGCCGAAGGCACGCGCTTTTCGTCGCTGACCTAGCTGACGCCGGAAAACGTGGCCCAGCTGGAACCCGCTTGGACCTATCGCACTGGCGAAGTCCCCGTGGGCGGTGAGGGTCACATCGTGGTTCCGCTTCAGGTGGACGGCATGCTGTACGGCTGCACGCACACCTCGCGCCTGTTCGCCGTCGACAGCGAAACCGGCGAAGAGATCTGGACCTTCGACCCCGACGCGGAAGGCAACATCTTCCCGCGCTGCCGGGGCGTGATCTACTACGACACCAACGCGGACCAGTCGCCCGCCGAACGTGACGGCGATGTCGAAACTTTGGACGTCGATGCGCTGTGTTCGCGCCGCATCATCTCGTCGACCGTGGACGCGCGCCTTGTGGCCGTGGACGCGCTGACCGGCGAACCCTGTGCCGAGTTCGGTGAGAACGGCATCTTCGACCTGCGCAACGGCATGGGCGAGATCAAGACCGGCTACTACTTCCAGACGTCCTCGCCCACCGTGGGCCGTGGCCTGATCGTCATCGGCGGCTGGGTGCACGACAACGCCGAAGTGGGCGAGCCTTCGGGCGTGATCCGCGCCTTCGACGCCCGCACCGCCGAACTCGTCTGGGCGTGGGATCTGGGCGATCCGTCGATCACCCTGCTGCCGCCTCCGGGCGAAAGCTATTCCCGCGGCACGCCGAACGTCTGGTCGACCATGTCCTACGACGACACGCTTGGCTTGGTGTACCTGCCGGTCGGCAACGCGACCCCCGACTTCTGGGGCGGCCACCGTTCGGACGCGGCGAACGAGTACTCCTCGTCCATCGTGGCGCTGAACATCGAAACCGGCCGCGAAGCGTGGCACTTCCAGACCACCCACCACGACCTGTGGGACTACGACGTCGCCTCGCAGCCGGTGCTGTATGACGCACCCGACGGCATCGGCGGCACCATCCCGGCGGTTTACCAGCCCACCAAGCGCGGCCACATCTTCGCGCTGAACCGTGAAACCGGCGACCCCATCGTGCCGGTCGAGGAACGTCCCGTTCCCACCGACGGCGTCGACAACGAAACCTATTCGCCGACGCAGCCGTATTCGACCTTCCCCTCTTTCGGGACGGAAGAACTGTCGGAAAACCGCATGTGGGGCGCCACGCTGCTGGACCAGCTGTACTGCCGGGTCCGGTTCAAGGGCGCACGCTACGAAGGTGACTTCACCCCGCTGACGACCGATCCCACCATCATCTACCCCGGCTGGTCCGGCGGGATGAACTGGGGCTCTGTGTCGATCAACGAGGACGAGGGCATCATGATCGTCAACGACATCCGTCTGCCGATCATCTCGCGCCTGATCGAGCGGGAAACCTATGACGAGATGGCGGAAAGCGGCGACACCCACGGTGGCGCGGCGGCGATGGAAGGCACGCCCTATGGCCTGCAGCAGGATCGCTTCATGTCGCCGCTTGGCATCCCCTGCCAAGAGCCGCCGTTCGGCACCCTGTCGGCCGTCAACCTGAACACCAACGATGTCCTGTGGTCCAAGCCCCTTGGCACCATCAAGGACGCCGGCCCGCTGGGCATCGCCACCGGGATCAACATCCCGATCGGCCTGCCCACCCTTGGCGGTTCGGTCAACACGGCCTCGGGTCTGGTCTTCATGGCCGGCACGCAGGACTACTACATCCGTGCGCTGGACGTTCACACCGGGGAAGAGCTGTGGAAGGGCCGTCTGCCCGTCGGCGGCGAAACCAGCCCGATGACCTATGTCTCGCCGGAAAGCGGCCGCCAGTTCGTGGTGATCACCGTCGGCGGCAACCGTGCCACCCCGATCCGGGGCGACTATATCATGGCGTTCGCCCTGCCCGAATAAGGCGGCGAAGGTTGAACAGAAATCCCGGCCAGGATGACCCTGGCCGGGATTTTTTTATGCGCAGCTGCCAGCGCCGCATGGGCGGATAACGCGCGCCGATCTCCGATAGCCGCGCTTGGACCGGCTTCGGGTCAAGCCGAACCTGCGGCGGCGGGAACGAACCCAGCCGACAGGGCGGCAGCAAGGAAGGCTTGCCGTGCATCCTCGACCGGGCTCAGGCATTCCATCGCCGCCTCGACCTTCGCGATCGCCGAACGGCGCGCGGTATCCGAGACAGGCCATTTGCGGCGCAGCCAGTAGCGGGCTTTTTCGATAGTGCCGAACCGCTCGGCGTCGCCGGCATGCGGGGTAAGCAGGACCACGGGCTGGCCCCAATGTACTTCGATCATTTTCTTTCTTTCTCGTCTGGCGATCCGGGCCGCCCGTCGGGGGCATGCCTGCGGCGCGGACCCGTCTGGTCCGGCGCCGGGATCGGATAGTGTGCGGCGGTGGTCCGCCCTGTCGGATGCCGCCCGCGCGGGGCGCAGGCGAGCCCATCCGGTGGTCTGACAGCCTCAGTCGTCGGTGTCTTCATCCGACGCGTCTGCGGTGACCGGCTTGGACTTCGGCACGGGAAACTTGCCAAAGCCGAAACGCTTGCCACCCGCGGGTTTCTTCGCCGGCGTGCTCAGGAATTCCTTGAGATCCAGCTGCTTCTTGGGACTTGAGTAACCCATAAGTCTTCTCCTCTTCCTGTTTGAACGAGCCGGTCCGTCAGGGGTAACAGCCCCCAAAGCCGGTTCGGACGGCAACGCGCGGTACAGCCGGGACCAGTGAAGGTCGCCCCGTTCGACGCGCTTGCCTGTTATGTCGGTATCGGGTGCCCGGGCAGCACCTTGCGGTGCGCCCCGGCGCAATCGCGGTCCGGACGGTTCAGTCCGAGCCGCCGGCGTCCCGTGCTTCACGAGCCGCCTTGAGGCGCGCGGTCTTGGCCGCGCGCTCCTTGGCCTCTTCCTCCAGAACGAGCTTGGCGTTCTCGGTGGTCTTGTCGAGCGCGGTCACCGGCTCGGCGGCCTTCGCCTTGGAGGCGGAAACGCTGGGCGTCAGTCTTTTCCCACCGTTCCCCTCCTGAGCCGGAACACCCGCAAGCAGGTCTTCCAGCGACGGCCTCAAGCGAGCGCCAGGTTGCTGGCGGACTCACGACCGTCGCGGCCGGTCTCGATGTCGAACGTCACCTTCTGGCCGTCGTCAATCTGGCTGATGCCAGCGCGCTCGACAGCGGAGATGTGCAGAAAGACATCCTTGCTGCCCTCTTCCGGCTGAATGAAGCCGAAGCCTTTGGTTGAGTTGAACCATTTCACGGTGCCATTGGCCATATCCGTGTCTCCTGTAAAGATGCTGCCCGCGGCATTGCGGCAGCCCGGCAAAAGTCGATCCAAGTCGATCAACCGAAGCCGGGTAAACGGACACAGCATTTCGAAGAGAAGAAACGTAAGCCTGCAACACATGGGTGTTCGCGGACGATAACACAAGGACTCATTTGCGCGGCTGGGACGGCGGCGTTCCCGGCCACAGCCCCCGCGCGGGCCGAAGACGCATCGGGCACCCGCACCACCGCCTCGGGCGGCAGGGGTGGCGCGAGCCGTCCGTACTTGGGGAGGACGGGCAGCGGGTGCTGGGCCGAGAGCTGCCGTCTACGCAAGTCGCGGCAAAGGACAGCTCCGCGCGCCTCCCCCAACGCAAAAGGCCCGCAGCACTGCCGCGGGCCTTTCTATTTCCTCATCCCGTCCGGGATTATTCGGCCATCGTGATCCGGCCGTCGGTGTAGGGCGTGTAGGGCCCGCTTTCGGCTAGGTACTCGGCGACCACGTCGGCAAGGTCGGGGCCGAAGTCATAGGCGTTCTCGGCGTCCACGAACATGGAATAGCCGTCGCCGCCGTTGCGGACGTAGTTGTTGGACACCACGCCATAGGTCGCTTCGGGATCGATCGGCTCGCCGCCGACCATCACGTCCGAGACGCGGCTGCCGGGCTCGGCGGACGCGGTGACGGTGAAGCTGATGCCCGCAACCTGCGGGAACCGGCCGCCGCCGTCCTCGATCTGGCTGACACCGTTTTCAAGCGCCTCGATCAGGGTCGCGCCGCTGACCTGGAAGGTCGACAGCGTGTTCTGGAACGGCAGCACCGTCAGGACCTCGCCCATCGTGACCTCGCCCGCGTCGATCGACGACCGCAGGCCGCCGCCGTTGGCGATCGCGACCTCGATGCCCTGATCGGCCACACGGGCCAGCATCGCGTCGGCAACCAGCGTGCCCATCTGGCATTCCATCGCGCGGCAGACTTCGCGGCTGCCTTCGATGGCTTCGGAGGTCTCGGCGACCACCTCGTTGCGGATCTCGTCCAGCGGCGCCGCCATTTCGGTGATGCGCGCCTTGGTGGTCTCGTCCTCGGTCACCGAAGCGTCCAGCAGGATCGGCTCGCCCACGGCCTCGGTGATGACGCCGTCATCGTCGAAGGTCACGTTCAGCTCGCCCAGGAACTTGCCGTAGGCATAGGCCTGCACGATGGCAGTGGTGCCGACCATGATCGGGTACGGGCCTTTCGCGCCCTCGATCGTGTTGGACAGCAGGCTGTTGTCGTGACCGCCGACGATGATGTCGACGTCGGGGTTCGCCTCGGCCACGGCGCGGTCGACGTTCAGGCCCGAGTGCGACAGCACGACGATCTTGTTGACGCCTTCTGCCTTCAACCTTTCGACTTCGGCGGCGACGGCATCGGCGGGGGGCGTGAAGATGATGTTCTTGCCCGGGCTGGCCAGTTCGTCGGTGTCCTGCGGGGTCAGACCGATCATGCCGATCTTTTCGCCGTCTTTCTCGATGATGATCGACTTCTGGATCGCGTCGGTCAGGATCGGCTCGCCCGAGATGTCGGCGTTCGACATCAGGATCGGGAAGTCGACGGCTTCCGTGAAGCCTTTCAGAACCTCGGGGCCGTCGTCGAACTCGTGGTTGCCGACGGTCATCCCGTCGTACCCCATCTTGTTCATCATCTCGGCCGCGGCCTTGCCCTTGTAGTAGGTGTAGAACAGCGTGCCCTGGAACTGGTCGCCGCCGTCCACCAGAAGGTAGTTGCCGGCACGTTCCTTGGCCGCTTCGACGGCGGTCACAAGGCGCGCAGAGCCGCCGAAGCATTCGCCCGCGTCGTTGTCCTCGGCCCCGCAGGTCGAATCGTAGGCCGAGATCGGCTCGAACCGGGCGTGGAAGTCGTTGGTGTGCAGGATGGTCAGCGAATAATCGGCGCTCGCGGCACCCGCGATCAGGGCGAATGCGGCGGCGCTGGTCATCAGGCGGTACATGAAAGACCTCTCTGTCAGAACTGTTTTATCTCGTCAGCAGACCCCGGTTGGACCAAAGAGTCAAAGCCTGAAACCGCATATCGCAACGTCAGGCGACGATTCGATGACGGCGGTGCACGAATGCGGGTCACGGGGCCTTGAGCCCCACGACAAGGCCGCCGCGGGCAGGCCGGGGATTGACCGGCGGCACGATCCCCGGCAACAGGATGACATGCTGATTTACAAGATCCTGAGAGCCGACGAGTGGTCGGACCTGCGCGCCCGGGGCGCAACCGAGGGCGCGCCGGTGGATATCGCCGACGGCTTCATCCATTTCTCCACCGCCGAACAGGCGCGGGAAACCGCGGCGAAGCACTTTGCCGGAGAGGACGGGCTGATGCTGGCGGAGCTGGAGACCGACCGCATGGGCGATGCGCTCAAATGGGAGGAATCCCGCGGCGGCGCGCTTTT
>NZVC01000042.1 GCA_002701395.1 Maritimibacter sp.
GATTCCGTGGAAAAACACCCATTCGCTGCCGCAGAATATCGCGGGCAGAAAGGGGCGCGAGCGCCTTTCTTGTCAGGCTTTTCGTGGTTGCTGCGGTGCGGGAAGGATCTTAGCCAGTTTCCGGAGGTTCTGGGCGGTTGCGGCAAGGAGAAATTCGTCATTTGCGCCACATGGCCCCCGTAATCGTAGCCGGTTCAGGCCAAGGATTCGTTTGAGGTGGGCAAAGAGCATCTCGACCTTCTTCCGCAGCTTCATCGAGATGACGTATTGCTCGGTTTTGGCGATATCGCGGGCGACCTGTCGGGCGTCCTCATGTTCCTCGCGGGTGATAGAGCGGAAGTCCATGTTCGGGCAGCAGCGCGCCTTCGAGGGACAGGCCTGACAGGTGTGCTTCAGACACCGGTATTTGGCGACGCCCTTGCCGGTCGGCCCGCGATTGGGATCGGAGTAGTTCCGACGGAATTGCTTCAGCTCGTGCCCCTCAGGGCAGATGTACTGGTTGTTCTCGGCGTCCCACTCAAAGTCGGCGCGGGTCCAGGTCCCGTCACTGCGCCCGGACTTGTCGAATACGGGAATATGCGGGGCGATCTTCTGATCGACCAGCCAGCCCAGCATCGGGGCCGTGCCATAGGCGGTGTCGGCAATCAGACGCTCGGGATGGAGGTCGAACCTGGCCTTCACGCGCTTGAGCATGGTCTTCGTCGAGCCCACCTCCGCCTGCCGGATCGATCTGGTGGTCTCCACGTCCACGATGACGCCGTGGTCCGTATCGATCAGATAATTGTCGGAATAACTGAAGAATGCCGGTCCCTTACGGGCAGCAGTCCATTGGCTCGCCGGGTCGGAATGGGAGGTGAACTTGGGCTGCACCTCGCTGGCTGCACCAAACGCGGCCTCGTCCAAGGTGTTCAGATACTCGCGAACGGCCCGGGGCGCGTCAACGGGATCGATCTGTGCGGGGTCCCATTCCTCCTTCGGCGTCGAGTTCTGCTTGTTGGCATCGGCTTCGATCAGGCTGGCGTCAATCGCCATCCTTTGCCCGCTTACCAGGCCCTCTTCGATACAGCGGGCCACCGTCGTCTCGAACAGGTGGCGCAGCAGTTCGCTGTCGCGGAAGCGGCCATGCCGGTTCTTGGAAAAGGTCGAGTGATCCGGAACCCGATCGCTGAGGTCCAGACGGCAAAACCAGCGATACGCCAGGTTCAGATGCCCCTCCTCGCAGAGCCGCCGCTCCGATCGGATGCCAAAGCAATAGCCGACCAGCAGCATCCGGATGAGGAGTTCCGGGTCGACGGAGGGGCGGCCCGTGTGGCTATAGAAATCGGCAAGGTAGGCGCGGATGCCGGAGAGGTCTACGTACCGGTCGATGGAGCGAAGCAGGTGGTTCTGCGGGACATGACCCTCGAGCGAGAACTCGTAAAACAGCGATGGCTGCGCCTCCTGACGTGGTCCCATCATCGCCAATTCTCCTACCCTATGCAGGAATTGAATCAGCCGAGGGCCCTTCGATCAAGCACGAGTTTTTCAACAAAATAGGCCCTCCACTCCCCCACACCCCTCAATCCACATGAAACACCTCCTCCATCCCGGCCCACCATTCGCCCTCGGCGCGGGTGTCCAGCGGGGTTTGCATCGGGTCGGTGATTTCCCACCAGCGTTTGGTTTCGGGGTCGGCGGCGATCTTGGCGGTGTCGGCCTCCCAGTCGGTGCCGTGGTATTCCATGTAGGCGAACAGCAGGTTCTCGGGGCGGCGCAGGAAGATCGTGAAGTTGCGGATGTTGCTGGCGGCGATGCGGTCCAGCACGCCGGGCCAGACCTCGGCGTGGATGCGGGTGTATTCCTCGATGACCTCGGGCTTGATGCCGATGACCTGTCCGATGCGGATCATGTGCGGGCTCCTTACAGGTGGGTGGTGAATTCGGCGACGGCGCGGCGGGCGACCTCGTCCTCGTTCCAGTCGATGCCGAGGCCGGGGGTTTCGGGGGCGTGAGCATACCCGTCCACGATCCGCAGGCGGTCGCCGACGATGTCGTCCAGCTGCGGGATGTATTCGACCCAGACGCCGTTGCGCACGGCGCAAACCAGCGAGGCGTGCAGTTCCATCAGGAAATGCGGCGCGACGGCAAGCCCGTGGCATTCCGCCATGTGCGCCACCTTAAGCCATGGGGTGATGCCGCCGATCCGGCCCGCGTCGACCTGAATGACCGAGGCCGCACCCCGCGCCACGTAGTCGGCGAAGTGGCGGATCGAGTACAGGCTTTCCCCCACCGCCACCGGCATGGGCGCGATGCGGGCAAGCTCGGCGTGGCCCTCGACGTCGTCGGCGGGCAGCGGTTCCTCGATCCACGCAAGGTCGTGTTCGGCCAGCGCCAGCGCGCGGCGGCGGGCGGCGTCGCGGCGGAAGGCCTGGTTCGCGTCGGTCATGATCTCGTAGTCCGGGCCCACGGCATCGCGAACCGCGCCCAGCCGGTGGGAATCCTCGGCCGCCGAGGGCTTGCCGATCTTCACCTTGCTGCCTTTGAAGCCCTTCTGCTTGGCGTCCAGCGCGTCCTCGACCAGCGCCTGCACAGGCAAGTGCAGCCAGCCCCCCTCGGTCGTGTAGCAAGGCGCCATGGGCTTCGCGCCGCCCGCCAGCCGCCACAGCGGCAGCCCGGCGCGGCGACAGCGCAGGTCCCACAACGCGGTGTCCACCGCCGCCAGCGCGATCGAGGTGATCGCTCCAACGGTCGTCGCATGGGTGAAAAATTCGAGGTCGGTCCAGATCGCTTCGACTTCCTCGGCCTCGCGGCCCAGCAGCCGGGGGGCAAGGTGGTCGGACAGCAGCCGCATCACGGACGAACCGCCGGTGCCGATGGTGTAGGAATAGCCCTGCCCGACCGCGCCGTCGCTGTCGGTGATCGTCACCAGCGGCGTCTCTTGGCTGACGAAGGACTGGATCGCGTCGGTCCGCTGCACCTTCGGCGCAAGGTCCACCATGCGCAGGGTGATTTTCTCGATAGTTGCCATTGCCTCGGCCGCCTCCTCACGGCCGGGCGCGGACGGCCGCCGCGCCCCTCCTCCGGGAACGACGCTAGAGAACCGGCGGCGCGGACGCCACCGGGTTTTCGGGCAAAGGACCGTTCGGTGCCTTGCAGCTTAGCCGGCGCCGGGCACGCGGCGGTACACGCGCCAGATCGCGTTTTCTGCGACCACCTCAAAGCCATCCTCGACATAGGCACCATAGGCGACCCACATCAGCCGCGTCGCGTCCGAGAAGCCCAGCTTCGGCACCATGACCACCTCTGCCCCGGACAAAAATGGGTCGGCAGGTGGCATCGTTCCTTCCGAGATGTTTCGTCCCGGATGGAACCAGATGTGGATGTCCTTCATCGGCGGAGCGCCGACGAACATCGGAAACGGGTTCAGGAAATCGAAGGCGATGATCCGCAGGTCGGTGAGCTCGTTTTCTTGCAGCAACGTCACGCCGCTGTCGATCATCTCGAGCATTTCGCCTTGGGAATACGTGTGGGTATAGCGGTCAGAGCCGATCAGCCGCCCTGTCACGAACGCCTCTTCCGGCGTCGACGCAGCAGCGACGGCAGACAGTGCGTTATTGCGGGTGTCCCCGACATAGTACGTCTCGAACCCCGGATAGCCGATCGCAACGGAACCGTCATCGGCGTTACGGGCAAAGGTCAGCGTGGACATCGCCGCCTGCGCCATGTGCGGCACCGCGAAGATCGCGAAGAGCAAAGCCGGCAGTTCCGGGCGCGGCGGACCCGTGTGGATGCGGGCGCCAAAAAGAAACAGGACAGCCAGCAAAAGCGGGCCGTTTGGATGGTGGTTCTGACCGAGGATGATGATCGCCGCGACAGGCACAAACAGGAACACGGCTATGTCGTACAGCGTCGGACGCGCGACGGTCAGCAAGTAAACCGCCAGCACCGCGACCAGAAAGAACTCTGCTGCGTTGTCGATAATCAGCCCGACGAAGCCGCCACGCACCACGCCCGAGGCCGCCCCCGCCTCGCGGATGTCGTTGACGTACGCGCCAAGGCCTAGCCCCGCGAGGCCTGAAATTCCCACCAGCGCCAGCGTGATCACCCCGGCGGCGAACGACGTCCACCGAAGGCGCGGCGCGATCAGGAAGGCCATCGCAAGGAAGGCGCCCCCGAAGGCGAAATACGTGACCTTCAGCCAGAACAGGAAAAACAGCAGTACCGCCACGAAAGCGACGTCCAGCGCCGTTCTCCAGCGCGATCTGTTGGTGTCGCGCGGCACGATCCCCAATAGCACAACCGTGGACAGGATCGGCCAGCCCCAACGGTTGTAGTGCATCGACTGGTTCGACCACAGGCCGGGCCAGCCCGGCTCCATCGGCACGACGATCAGGGTGAAGACCCAGACCGAAAACAGCGCCGCAAGGATCGCGCCGACCCGCGCCTGCGCCATGATCATCGCCATCGGAGTGACGATGACCGCCAGCAGGACCGACGCGAATTCCATCGCGCCGCCGAACTGCCCCAGCGCCTGCCAACCAAGATAGGGCAGCCAGTAGGACATGAAGCCAAGCGGCGAGCGGAAATCGATACTGGGCCATTGGCCCGCGTCGATCCGGTACGCGCCTTCCAGAGCGATCAGCACGTCGCCGAGATACGCGCCGGAATAGGTTGCCCCGGGATAGAGGAACACGGCAGAGAGGATCACGGCCACGACCGCCAGAATGACCCACGCCAAAGCATAGTTTCGGTCAAGCCGGCCTAATGCCCAAGGCTTGGACCCGTTCGGCTGGTTCGCCGAAAGGCCGTCGCGCGGGATCAAACCGCCTCCTCAAGCCGGCCCGCAAGCTCGGAGCCAAGGCGCCGGCCTTCGCGGATGGCATAGTTGGTGCCCCGGTCCTCTGGATAGATCTGCGCCATAGAGCAGACCCAGAACCCGTCACGGGGCCCTGCCTCGGCGGGAATTTTGCTGCCGTAAGCTTTGCCCACGACCGGCTGCGACCAGCGTTCGCGCCAAAGATGATGCTTGTGAATCCAGTCCTCTGAGAACTCGGGGAACATCTCTTTCAAATAGGGCAAAGAGAAGTCCAGCGCTTCGTCCGCGTCCATCGAGTACATCGCATCCGTGTGCGGAAGGTACTTGGACAGGTACACGATGTGGCTGCCGCCGTATGTCTCTGCCCGCTCGAAATTGGTGTGCTCAATCACCGCGACGAAAGGGAAACTGGGGTCGTTGACGTTCAGCCAGTACGTTTCGGACAAGGACCGCTTCAGTTCGAGAACGAGACAGACGTTCGACAAATAGTCGATGCCGTTAAGGCGTTCGACGTAACCCGGTTCGGCCCAGCCCTTTACCATTTCGCCGATCAGGGGCAGCGCCGGGGTGGCGACAACCTGATCATAGGTCTCGGTTCCGTCGGGTGTCGTGACCTGCCAGCGACCGTCCTCCTCGGGCCGCACCTCGGTCACGGGCGCATTCAGCAGGACCCTGCCACCCTTCTCGTCCACGATGTCGGCCAGTCGCTCGGCAAGACGCACGAAGCCGCCAGTCAGGTACGCCAACCGTTCCTCGCCAGCCTGCCCGCGACTGGAGCCGCGCAGCTTAAGTTTGTTCCACATCCACACCGCGGATACCTTATCGGCATAGGGACCGAACTTGCCCTCGAGCAGCGGTTTGAAGACGACGTCGAAAACGCGCTGGCCCGCCATACTACGAAGCCAGTCGTACGCGGTTATGTTCTCAAGCTGCTTCCAGCTTTCGATCTTGCGCACCTTCAGCGTCAGCAGGCCCAAACGAATCCGGTCGGGAAACGACAACGCGGTGAACTTCAGCAGGTCCATCGGCGTCGACAGCTTGAAGAACTTGTTGCCGTAGTACATCCCGGTGTTGGTCGGGTTGATCACAACAGAGTCAGTCATGCCGATCTCTTCGATCAAATCCATCACCGCCAGATCATTGGTGAACCAGTGGTGATAGAAACGGTCCAGCCGCTCGCCGCCCACGTCGAAAGCCGATGCAAGACCGCCGACTTCGTCCGCCGCCTCATAGACGGTGACGGTGTGCCCCGCTTGCGCAAGCTCGTACGCGGCCGACAGCCCAGTGAAGCCGCCGCCGACAACCGCGACGGATTTCGTGTTACCCGATGTCATTTACTCTACCCAATTCCTCAAGAAACGTCCTGCGCCGCCCGCCGTGCTCCGGGTGCGGCGATGACCAACCACAACCCGCCGACCAGCGTCGCGGGCAGCCACAGAGCGGCGTGAACAAGCAGCGCATAAGCCGTGGCGGCCGAGACCGCGTTGCCAATGGACGTCATCGCCTGGATGACGAAATAGTCGAAGGTGCCTGCATAGCCCGGCGTGCTGGGAATAAGCGTCGCAAGGGTGCCCACCGGCAGCGCCAGCCAGCCCCCCATCGCATCCGCGATGGCGGGAAGCGACTGCGCGACCGAGTAAAACACCAGTCCCTCGAACAGCCACGCCACCACCGACCAAGCCAGAAGTCGCGGCATCACCGCGCCCTTCGACAACCAGATTGCAGTGTCGAGGACGCTTGTCGCGTGGCCCTCGACCCAGTTGCCCACCTTGGGCGACAGCCGCCCCAACAACCGCACGCCCCAAGTCACCAGCGGCCGGAACACCTGCGGGAATAGCAGCACCAGCAATATGCCGAACGCGATCGCGATCAGTGCCCCCGCCCCCAAACCCAACAACGCCATCGTGTCCGGCTTGAAATACAAAAGCGCGCCGCCCATCAGCATCAGAAGCACCAGAAGGTCCAGCAGGCGCTCGACAACCAGTGTGGCAAGAACCTCGGCCCCGCCGACACCGATCCGGCGGCGGAACGCGAAGACCCGCAGGATGTCACCCGCACGAAACGGCAGCACGTTGTTTGCGGCGATTGACGCCATGAACGGCCCCGCACAGGTGGCCCAGCTTACCGTCGGGTTGTCCCGCTGCAGCATCGCGCGCCAACGCGCGATCCGGCAGGCATACCCGGCAAAAAAGACCGCGACCGCAGCGATCAGCCAACCAATGCGCGCCTCGCTAAGATCGGCAAGGAAGGTCTGAAAATCCAGCTGACGCACGATCAGCCAGCAGAAAAAGGCGGCGACGGCGAAACCGACCGCCAGATGACGGGCTTTTCCGGCAGCCATGTCAGTCTCCTACCGCCGTGGCGCGTTCCAGCGCCGCTACCGGCCGGGGTGCCGTTACGTGGGGCTCGAAGCCGATCCGCTTTTGAACGATGTACAGCGGGCGACGCTTTACCTCGCGATAGATCTTGCCGGTGTACTCGCCGAGGATTCCAAGACAGACCAACTGTACCCCACCGATCAATAGCACTGCGATCATCAGCGCCGTCCAGCCTTCGACGAAGTTGTCGGTGAAAATCCGCATGAACAGGGCATAGAAGATACCCAGTACCGCAAAGAAGGCGAACATCACCCCAAGCGTGATCGCCAGCCGCAGCGGCACGGTCGAGAACGAGATGATGCCGTCCGCCGCGAACATGATCATCTTGCGCAGCGGGTACTTCGACACACCTGCATGTCGCTTGGCGCGACGGTATTCGATGGCGGTTTGCTCGAACCCGACCCAAGACACCATCCCACGCACGAACCGGTCACGCTCGGGCATGCTTTTCAGCGTGTCGACCACGGGACGGCTCATCAGACGGAAATCGCCTGTGTCCAGTGGGATCGGCACCTCGGACAGTCCGTTCAGGACACGGTAAAAAGCGCGGGCAGTGGACAGCTTGAAGGCGGATTCCCCCTCCCGCTCGCTGCGCGTGCCGTAGACGACGTCGAACCCCTCGCGCCACTTCGCGATCATCTCGGGAATAACCTCGGGAGGGTCCTGTAGATCGGCGTCGATCAGAACGACGGCATCGCCGACAGCCGCGTCGATGCCGGCGGTTACCGCAATCTGGTGCCCGAAGTTGCGCGCGAAGCTGAGGACGCGAACAGCATCGTGCGTCTCTGCCAGTCCTTCAAGGATTTGCAGCGTGCGGTCTTGGCTTCCGTCGTTGACACAGATGATTTCTGTACGGCAATTCTCGAACCCCGACGACACGGACAGAAGCCGATCTATCGTGACGGAAATCACTTCTTCTTCGTTGTAGCAGGGCACAACGATCGAAATTAAGCTTTGCGTCCCTCCGGAAGCGTTCGTAATCATCAAACCAGTCCAATTCCCGCCGCAATTGCCTTAATTTAGCTCTAGTTGCCCACTCCATCAACCCGAGCCGCGAACCCGCCCGTTCTGTCGCCTGCTACCAGAGCGCAATCTTCTCGATTACATTTCCGACACTTAGCATACACGCGCACCGCTCCAACGCAGCCAATCAAGCTTCGCTGCACCTGCATTCTCTGCACGATCAGAAACGTGCAGGCAACATGCGCCAATAAATTATGCAAATGCACCGCACGTGGCCCGAAAACCTTCGGACCACGTCGCAACAATCATGGTCAATTCGCCTGACTGGAAACGCGAGCCGCTTCTGGCCGCCGCCGCGTGCAGCCTACTCTGCCAGTTCGAAGCGGATGTCCTTCGCGCCTTCCCACAGCACGAGGTTGCCCAGCTTCATCAGGTTCTCGTGGCCGCTGGTCAGCGTGATGAAGTGGTTGCCCGCCAGCTGGCCCATCTTGGACGAGAAATCGACGCCGCCATAGGCCAGCAGGATCTCGGTCTCGGAGATGCCGCCGGGGTACAGGATGATGTGACCCGGCGCGGGGTGCGAGGTGTGGTTTTCGTAGCCGACCCCGAAGTCATGGTCGCCCAGCGGAATCCAGACGCCCTCGCCCGACCAGCGGACGTGGACGATCTGGCTTTGGTACGGCAGCGCCTTGCGGAAGGCGGCGCAGGTCTGGGGCGCGGCCTCTTCCTCCAGCTTCGCGTCGAAGGTGTAGGGTCCGGCGTGGATCACGAGCTTGGTCATTGGATCTTCCTTGCAGTCAGAAACGGTCGAAGTCGAAGGGGGCAAGGTCCTGTCGGGCCCTGCCGTGAAGTGCGAGGGACGCCGCCTCGCGGCCCATCAGGGGGCCGAGGGTGTAGCCGTTGGCGGTGGCCGCCACCGTGACGCCGGGCACGCCCGGAAGCGCCCCCAGCAGCGGGGCGCCGTCGATGTCGATGTTCATCGCGGCCCAGCTGCGCAGCACGCGCAGGCCACCGACGGCGGGCACGCTGCGCGCGGCGACCCACAGGTTGCCCTCCAGGCTGTCGGGCAACACCTGCGGCTGGCCGGACGGACCGGTGCGCGCGGTCCATGCGCCACCGATCAGAACGGTCCCGGCGGCGGTCTGCTTCATGGTCAGGTGGCGGTCGGCATGGGCCAGCAGGCAGGGCAGGATCGGCGCGGTGCGTTCGGTCACCACCATCTGCAGCGGCGCGCCCTTGACGGGGACCGGCGCGCCCAGCATCCGGCCCAGTTCGCCAGACCAGCCGCCCGCCGCAAGAAGCAACCGCTTTGCGTGCACCACCCCGCGCGCGGTGCGCAGGTCGTGCCCGTCCGACGTGGCGGCGATGGCCGTCACGCCTGCCTGTTCCTCGAACCGGACGCCGGCGGCGCGCGCGGCGGCGATCAGGGCGTTGGACGCGGCCAGCGGGTTGATCTTGCCCTCGCCCGGACACCACGCGGCGGCGACCATGCGGTCGGACACTTGTGGCGCGATCTGGCGCAGTCGGTCGGGGCCGATCACCTCGGTATGCACGCCCACCGTCGCCTCGGACGCGGCCTTTTGCTCAAGGAACGGGATCTGCGTCTCGGATTCCGCGACCATCAGGCCGCCGGTCACCGACATTTCGAAATCCGCGCCAAGCTCGCGTTCCAAGTCGCCCCACAGCGCGATGGACTCCTGCTGTAGCGGCAGGGTCGCCAGTTGCAGGCCGCCGCCACCCACCGCCTTCGCGCCGAAATCCCACGACAGAAGTTGCAGGTGAAGGCTGCCGGCATTGCCGCCCGAGGCCTCGGCGTTCAGACGGCCCCGGTCCAGTACGACGACGCTGGCGCCTTCGCGGGCAGCGAACAGCGCGGCAGAGATGCCGGTGACGCCGCCGCCGACGATGGCAAGGTCGGCTGTGATCTGACCGAAATCCTGTGCCTCGCCCGCAGAGGGCCGGGCCGAGGGGCTGCTTTCCCGGTGGCCGCCCCATTCGGGCTTTTCCACGGTCAGCGCCGCGACGGGCACCGGCTTGACGGGGATCTGCGGCGCCAGAAGCGTCTCGGGCGCGGTGTCCCTGCCCGCCTCTGCCAGCAGCCGCAGTGCCGCGGGAACGCAGTACCGGCCCTGACAGCGGCCCATGCCAAGGCGCGTGGCGCGCTTGACGGCGCCGGGGTCGGTGGCCCCGGCCGCGATGGCGGCGCGGACGCCGCCCGCCGTCACCGCCTCGCACCGGCAGACGGTGGTCTCGTCAGGCATCGGCGCGCGCGGCGGCGCGTCGAACAAGGTCCACAGCGCCGACTGGAACCGGCGGGCCCGGGCCATACGGCGGGCGTGCGACGGGTCGGCGGGAAGATCCTTGCCGAGGTATCGCGCCACCCCATGCGCGGCCAGCGCGCCCTGCGCTTCGGCCACGCGCGCGCCGCCCATGCTGCCCGCGTCGCCCGCGACCCACAGGCCCGCAACGGCGGTTGCGCCGTCGTCTTCGCGGATCACAAGAGGCGCGCGGGTTCGCGGGTCCAGCCGCAGCGGAGCGCCCAGCAGGCGGGCGATTTCCAACTGCGGTGCAAAGCCTTCGCCGATGCAGATCGCATCGGCGGCGATGGTTTCGGTGCGGCCGCTGGCGATGTGGCGCAGCACGGCGCCGTCAGCCTTTGCGACCCCGGTCACCGCGGCGACGTCCCAGCCGGTCCTCAGCGGCACGCCCGACCGCCGCATCCCCAGCCGATAGCGCAGCCCGTCCAGCGCCAGCCCCGGAGCGGCCAACCCGGCCCGCAGCAGCGCCCCGCGATCCGCCACCGGAGCACGTTCCAGCACCGTGACAACATTGCCGTCGAGCTGTTTGATTTCATGTGCCAATTGCCACGCGAGGGGCCCATTGCCCGCGATCAGAACCCGCGTGCCCGGCACCACCCCGTAACGGCGCGCCAGCGTCTGGGCGGAGCCGATGCTTTGCACCCCCGGCAGCGTCCAGCCCGGCACCATCGCGGGCACTTCGTAAGCGCCGGTGGCAAGGATCACCGACCGCGCCGCGACGGCCAGCCCGCCGTCGGCCCCCAGCGACCGCAGGTCGAAACGACCCGCTTCGTCCGCGCGGGCGAACCAGACGGTTTGCCCACCCGCAATCCGCACGCCCGCGTCTGTCGCGGCTTGGCGGCGCGCATCGCCTTCGCGGTGCTGGGCGTCGGCGGCGGCCCCGCCCCGAAAGCCCGCGCTGCGCGGTTTATAGTACTGACCGCCCGCGTCAGAGCGTTCGTCCAGCACCAGCACCTGCAAGCCTGCCCGCGCAAGGCGCGTGGCCGCGGCCAGCCCGGCCGGTCCCGCCCCCAGCACGGCGACATCCACGGTCACCTGCTCGACATCAAGCGGGGCGCCCTCGGTCGCGACGGAGGGCGTCGCGCGGTCGTCCTGCGCCTCGATCTCCATGCCGTCGCGCAGCGTGGTCATGCAGGCCAGCCGCCCGGTCCGGCCATCGACCTTCACCGCGCAGTCCTGGCATACGCCCATGCCGCAGAACGGCCCGCGCGGCTGGCCGTTGCCGCCGGTGCCGAACCGCGTCACCTGTGCAGCCGAAAGGGCGGCCGCGATGCTGTCGCCCGGCCGCCCTGTCAGCTGCTGTCCATTCCAGCGAAACCGTAAAGTCATCGGGTCAGGCCCGTTCCTCCTGCATCAAGCCCGTGGCCCGCATCGCGTGCAACAGTTCGGGCATGTCTTCAGGCGGCAGCGGCAGGCGCGGCGCGCGGGGATTGCCGGTGTCCATGCCCATCAGCTTCAGCGCCGCCTTGGTGGCCGAAACATAGCGGTGACCGCCCACAAGCCGGATCATCGGCAGGATCTCGTGGTACAGGGCCCGCGCCGCGTCATAGTCCTGCTTGTCCGCCGTCAGGGTGAACAGGTCGGCGCATTGCCGGGGCAGCACGTTCGACGCCACCGCGACCCAGCCCACCGCGCCGTTCACGAAGCTTTCGAAACCCATGATGCCGCCGAACACCGTCATCCGGTCGCCGCACATGTCGATGATGTCGCGCACCCGCGTGACGTCCATCGTGGACTCCTTGATGTAGTCGACGCCGTCGATCTCGGACAGCCGCGCGACGATCGGCGGCGTCAGGTCGACATTCGCCGTGGCCGGGTTGTTGTAGATCATGATCGGCAGGCGCGTCGAGGCGGCGATGCGCTCGTAGTGCCGGTACAGTTCGTCCTCGGTCGGGGTCGAATAGAACGGCGGGATGATCAGCATCCCCTGCGCGCCCACGTCCTCGGCCATGCGGCAGTTTTCGATCACGTCCTCTGTCCGCTCGGCCCCGGCCCCGATCAGCACCGGCACCCGGCCAGCGGTGGTGTCGACGACGCAGCGGGCCACGGCCTCGCGCTCTTTCGTGGTCAGTGACAGGAATTCACCGGTCGAGCCAAGCGGCATAAGACCATGAATGCCCTCGGTGATCTGCCAATCGGTATAGCGGGCCATCGCGCCGGGGTCGAAGGCGCCCGCATCGTCATAGGCGGTCACCATCACCGAATAGGTGCCACGAAATTTTGCCGTCATGGGGCGGTCTCCTTCAAGGTAAGCAATCGGACCGGGGTATCCCGGAGCAGCGCGCCGATCAGGTCGGCGCCGAAATCCAGCCGCTGCATAAGCGCCCGCACGTTGCGCAGGATATGGCCATAGCCATGCCCGCCCCAGCGGCGCAGACGGGTCTTGGTGCAGATGTCGTGCGACACCAGAATGCGGTCGGCGAAACCGCGCGCGGCGAAGTCGCGGATTAGCCGCAGGCGGCCAAGGTCGGTGGGCAGTTCGACGTCGTCGGTCATCCAGTAATGCGACTGTTCGATACCGAAAAAGTCCCATTCCACGTTCGCGCCCCGCTGCAGCAGCGGTTCGATCCCGGCGCCATCCGGGTGGGTCCGGTCCATGTGACACAGCACGACCCGAGACAGATCGGCTCCGTTGGCGGCAAGGATGTCCAGGATCTGGCCGCAGGCGTCGGGATGCCGCCCCGGGTGAACGCTGATCGCGGCGCCGGTGCGGCGCTGCGCGTCGGCGGATGCCTCCAATGCGCGGGTCTCGGATGGCAACAGCGGCCATGAACAGCCGATCTCGCCGATCAGCCCGGCACGCAGGCCGGTGCCGTCGGCGCCGTCCAGAACCTCTGACGCGAACCTGTCGGCCAGCAGAGCGACCGGCATCGTGCGGATCTCGGGCGTCATGTAGGCGTCCACGTAGGTGCCCGCCGCCGCGACGACATGCACGCCGCTGACGCGCGACGCCTCGGCCAGCCCGGCCATGTCGCGGGCCAGACCGAAGACGCTTTGATCCACGATCAGCGAGCCGCCGTCCGCCGCATAGGCCGCAAGTTCCGACGCCGCGACCGCGCGGTCTGTCTGCAACGCGTTCCGGGCGGACTCGTTCGACCGATAATCCATCTGCCATCGATCTTCGATCCCGATCGGGCCGTCGCGGTCCCCGTCCAGCCCCGGCGGCACGATGTCGAACAGCACATGCTCGTGGAACATCACGGGTCCCACCGCATCGGGCGTCACATCGCCCAGAACTGTCCGGATAGAAGCCACCACGCCCGCCCTACAGGATCTTCGACAGAAAGAGCTTGGTGTGCTCGGACTTCGGGTTGGTAAAGAACTCTTCGGGCGGCGACTCTTCCACGATCTCGCCGCCATGCATCAGCAGCACGCGATCCGCCGCCGCGCGGGCAAAACCCATCTCGTGCGTCACAACGATCATCGTCATGCCCTGCCGGGACAGGTCGATCATCACGTCCAGCACCTCGGAAATCATTTCCGGGTCCAGCGCCGAGGTGGGTTCGTCGAACAGCATCACCTTGGGCCGCATCGCCAGCGCCCGCGCGATGGCCACGCGCTGTTGCTGGCCGCCCGACAGCTGCGCCGGATAGGCGTCGGCCTTGTCCGGCAGGCCAACACGGGCCAGCAGTTCACGCGCATGCGCCTCGGCCTTTGCAGGGTTCTCGCCCATGATCTTCACCGGCGACAGCGTGATGTTGCGCAGCGCCGACAGGTGCGGGAACAGGTTGAAGGACTGGAACACCATGCCCATCTCGCGCCGCTGGCGCGCGACCTTGCCGTCCCCCAGCGGCACAAGCTTGCCGCTGGAATCCTGCCGGTAGCCCATCAGGTGCCCGCAAGCGGTGATGCTGCCGCCGTCGATGGTTTCCAGATGGTCCACGCAGCGCAGCAGCGTCGACTTGCCAGAGCCGGAGCGACCGGCGATCACCACCACCTCGCCCGTGCGCACCGTCAGGCTGACATCGCGCAGGACGTGGTTCGAGCCGAAGTGCTTTTGCACGTTGCGGATCTCGACGATCGGCGGGCCAAGGTCGCGCGGCCCGACCGACCGCGGCGCGTCGGCCACGCCATCGGCGGCGGTCAGGGGAGTCTCGGTATCGGTCATGCTGTCCATCCTGTCGCCTCGGTCACACCTGCGCCGGGGCATCGCCCGAAAGGGGCGTACCGGGGGTTTTCTTCGTGTCCGCGACCGGACCGAATGGCCTGTCGTAATGCCGCTCGATCCGCTTCTGCATCTCGCCCCAGACGGTCGTCATAAGCAGATACCAGCAGGCCGCGCACAGGTAGGCTTCCAGCACGCGGAACTCGATCTGCGCCAACTGCTGCGTCCGACGGAACAGCTCTTCCATCGAGATGACAGAGGCGATCGAGGTCGTCTTGATCATCAGCGTGAACTGGTTGCCCAGCGGCGGTATGATAATGCGGGTGGCCTGCGGCAAGATGACGTAACGCATCCGCTGCGGCCAAGTCATGCCAAGCGCAAGGCTTGCGTCGGCCTGCCCCTTCGACACGGACAGGATGCCCGACCGGACGATTTCGGCGAAATAGGCCGCCTCGTGCAGAGCCAGCGCAAGGATCGCGCTTTCGATCACGCCCAGCTTAAGCCCGGCGTGGGGCAACACGGCGTAGATGATGACCATCTGCACCAGCAGCGGCGTGCCGCGCCAGATCCAGATGAAGGTGATCGCGATGCGACGCACCAGCCAGAACCGGGACATCTTCATGAAGGCGACCACGACGCCAAGGGCGCAGCCTATGAACATCGCGACACACGACAGCCATAGCGTCGTCCAGACCCCGTTCAGCATGTAGTCGCTGAACAGGTAACGAAAGAAATGGTCCCAACTGAAACTCATGACGTGCCTTCTTGCGGTAGAGGTTCAGGGCCGGACATGCCGCCCGGCCCTGCTGCGGTCGTGCGCGGCCTCAGTCGCCGGTGTAGAAATAGGTGAACTCGCCCGGCCAGCGGTCCCACACGTCGATCTTGGTGGTGCCGTACTCGTCCATCATCGCGTCGTAGGTTCCGTCTTCCTTCATCGCGTTCAAGGCATCGGCCACGGCCTGTGCCAGCGTGGGCTCGTCGAAGGCGAAGGCGCCGGGCGTGCCGGGATACAGACCCGTCGCCGCTTTCGAGAACCGGCCCTGCTCTTGGTAGTACGACCCGATCGCGTCACCGGCGAACACGGCGTCGATCTGACCGCCGCCAAGGGCAAGGAAGGTCTCGCCGTAGGTGTTGAAGGCGCGGATATCCATCGGCTCCATCCCTTCGGCGACTTGCGCGTCGTTGATCTCGTTGATCTTGCGCTCTTCGAAGCCGGCGATCTCGACGCCGACGGCATGTCCGGCCAGATCCTCGGGCGCCGCGATACCCAGCGGGTTGTCGGCCGCCGCGATCAGCGCCAGCGCGTTGACCGAATAGGGCACCAGCTGCATCAGCCCGGCGCGTTCGTCGGTGAAATACAGACCGGTGTTGATCATGTCCCAGCGGTCGGAATCGAGACCGGGGATCTGAACGGCGAAGTCGACGTTCATGTAGACGGGTTCAAGGCACAGGCGCTTGGCGATCTCGTCGCCCATGTCGCGGTGCAGGCCGACGATCTCGCCATCTTCGTTGATGTACTGCTTGGGCGGGATGGTCGCGTTGATCGACATGGTCAGCTTGCCGGCCTCGACGACCGGAAGGTCAGCCGGGCAGTCCTGAGCCGACACGGCAGCGGCCGAAAGGCTAAGCGTGGCCGCAAGGGATAGGCGGAAGGTCTTGGTCAGTGTCATCACGGGTTCCTCTGTTGGGTTTGTATCCGGCCGCTTTCCGGCCTTTTCTTGCTTGTTATTCTTTTGATCCCGCACCGCTGCACCAGTCGGTGACGATGCGGGCAGTCACGTCGACCATGCGCAGGAAGTCGGCCTCGTCGACCCACTCGTCATGGCGGTCGTTCTGGCTGAGATCGCCCGACAGGCAGCCCAGCCCGACGCAGGGAATGCCTGCCTCGACCGCCGGGTTGCGGATGTCGGACGAGGTGTGCATCGCGTTCACGAACGGGGCCTCGCCGGTGACCGCGCTGACGGCGCCCGCGGACGTGACGTACAGCGGGTGGCCATCGGGCACCTCGGCGCCGGTGACGCCGGTGATCCAGTCCACCACGGGCGGGTTGTCCTTCAGCCACGGATCGGCTGCCGCGGCCTTGGCGATGGCGGCTTCGACCTCTTCTTGAACCTCGCGGTAGGTTTCGGACGGCGGGAAGGAGACGGCGCCACCCAGAATGCAGGTGTCGACGATGCGACCGAACTTGCGCAGCTCGCCGCATTGCATCCGCGAGACGTGCAGGTTGGTGGCCCGGCCCACGACCGCCTCGATCAGCGGGTGCCGCACGCGCGCCGCACGCTCGTCCGCCAACGCCATCAGGGCGTCATGGATCAGAATGGCCTTGGTGACCGGGTTTTCGGACAGGTGCGAGAAGGCGGTATGGCCCGGTTCCGTGGTGTCGGGCTGGCGGCCTTTCACCGTTACCGTGAATTCCAGATGGCCCGAGGCGAGCGCCTTGATCTCGCGCATCCCGACCCCGGATTCCGCCGGGTGCAGATACAGCGCCGCGTCGGCGGCCAGCCCGTCGTGCAGCAGGGCCGCAACCCCGCGCGCGTACCGTTTACTGGGGGTCGAGGCGAACACCGCCCGCCCCATCGGGTTGCCCGTGGCAGCCGCCTTTTCAATGGCCAGCACGGCGGCTGCGCAGCCCGCAAGGTCGTCGGCGACGCCCCAGCCATAGATGCGGCCGCCGTCGACCTCGCCCGCGAAGGGATCGTGCGTCCATCGATCGGTGCCCGCCACCGGCTCGCCGTCGGGGTGCGCGAACATCAGCAGGCTGGGCAAGGCGTCATCGCCGGGCAAGGTCCCCACGACGGCGCGGCGGCGGGTTCCGTTGCGCGCGCCATCCTGGGCGAATTCGCCCACGACCGGCACCGCGCCCGGATCGTAGTCGTGAGTGGTGACGTCGCACCCCGCCGCCGCAAGCCGGTCAGCGATGATCTGCTGAACCTGCGCCTCGCCGTCGGCCTGAGCCGCGATCAGCTCGCGCAGGAAGGCAATCGCCGCCCCGGCATCCGTTTCGGTTTCCGCAACCTGTGCTGTCCCTTCGGGCACAAGATCCTCCCCGTCCGCTTTTCGGACACTGCTTGTATACAATTAATCATGAACAGTGCACAGCGCGAACGCAATACGCTTGTTGCCGGGACGGAAAGAAAACCCGAAACCGGACAAAAAACGCATTCGCAACGGCCGATTTCGACCGTTTTATGGGCGCTTTATCAATGCGTTGGAAACAGGACCCGGAACCGGGTCAGGACACCGCCTCGATGGCGAATTGGAACAGCGACCGGATATGGGTCGCAACCGCCTTGCGGGCGGCCGAGGCATTGCGAGATTCGATGGCGTCGAGAATCGCTTCGTGCTGGCGGCTGTCCGGTTCCAGCCGTTCCGACAGGCGGTCGATCTCGAACATCTTGGTGCTGGCGCGCAGCCCCATGATGACGTCCGCCATGACCTGATTGCCGCAATTCTCGATGAACAGGCCGTGCACTTCGTCGTCGGAGCGCCAGTGCGCCAGCATGTCATAGGGGCGTTTCGCCTCGACCGCCTTCAGCGTCTCGCGCGCGGCGTGGATATCCTCGTCCTTGACCCGGTCGACCGACAGCGCCGCCGCTTCGGCTTCCAGCAGTTCGCGGGTCTTGAGGCTTTGCAGGTACTCGCGCAATTCGACCTTGCGCACCTGAAACGAGCGATTGGCCGATTTCACCAGAACGCCTTCGGCTTCAAGGCGCTGCAACGCCTGACGCAACGGGGTCCGCGAGATGCCAAGGTGGTTGGCGATCTGCTGTTCCACGATCACGCTACCGGCGGCCAACTGCCGCTGTTCGATCATCGTCGAGATCTTGTCATAGGCCCGGCCCGACAGGGTGCCGCGCTTCGGGCGCAGGATCTCTTCGGACGGGTCCTCGATCGATTGCGTCGGGTTCGTCATCGCTTCACTCACTGACTTCTGGCCTTCCGGTGGCACGCAATTGCCCGGAGACGCCCTTTGCCCCACGCGCAGGTCATCGAATACACGGTGTTGACCCATGGTGTACCGGACGCCCGCGACTGTATACCGTACGGTCGCGTCATCGGGCAAGTGTGTGCACCCTGCGGCACACTCGCCGCGCGGCGCGCATCACCTGCCAGCACCCGGTCCATTGCGGCGCCGCGCCTCAGGCCGCGTCCGGCGGCGCCAGCCGCGACGTGGAATCGCGGACGGTGCGCCCGCCCTGGATCACCGACACGACGCGGTTCTCGTGCTGACCGAAACACGACAGGTCGTCGAACGGGTTGGACTCGACCACCAGAAGATCGGCAAAGGCGCCTTCAGAGATTTCACCCACCTGCCCCTCCATCCGCACGATCTTGGCGTTGTTCACCGTCACATGGCGCAACGCCTCTGCGGGACCGCAGACCTCTTGGTGGATCATCAGACCGTCGCCCTGATATGTCTTCGGCGACCAGCACAGGTCGGTGCCGTAGCCGATGTTCACGCCAGCCGCCTGCGCGACCCGCAACGAGTCGAGACCCGAGGCCAGAACCTCGTCGTTCTTCTCGGCGTTCTCGTCGCTCCAGCCAAAGCCCTTGCCGTATTTGCCGTCGGCTTCGTAGGTGATCAGAGTAGGCACAAGGTGCGCGCCCTTCTCGGCCATCAACCGCGCGGTTTCGGCGGTCAGGAAGTTGCCGTGCTCGATCGACCGGACACCCGCCGTCACCGCGCGCCGGATGCCGACATCGCTGTAGACATGCGACAGCACGTAGCGGCCGCAGCGTTCGGTCTCGTCCACGATCGCGTACAACTCGTCCATCGAATACTGCGGATGGATCAGCTTGTCCCCCGGAGAGCTGACGCCGCCGCCCGCCATGATCTTGATCTGGTCGACGCCCTGCCGCGCGTTCTCGCGAACCGCCTTGCGCACCGCGTCGACACCGTCCGCGATGACCGAGGTTCCGCCGATCTCTGCCGAGCAATGGCAGGTATCGGCGCGGCCCCGGTGGTCGCCGTGCCCGCCGGTCTGGGACAGGATGCGGCCCGACACGAACAGGCGGGGACCGGCGAAGACCCCCTTCTCGACCGCCGCGCGGTGGCCCTGATCGGCGCCGCCCGCGTCGCGCACCGTGGTGAAGCCACGCATCAGCATGCCCTTCAGGTGCTTGCCCGCCCGCGCCGTCAGTTCGGACGGCAGCACGTTGGTGCCGTCGTCGAACCCGCCGATGAAGCAGTGCGCGTGGCAATCCAGCAGGCCGGGCGACAGATAGCGCCCCTCGAGCGAGACTTTCGCAACCCTCGTGTCAAGGTCGCCTTCCGGCACGATGGCGGCGATCTTGCCGCCCTTCACCACCACGGCCAGTCCGGTGCGGATCTCGCCTGCGGCCACATCCACGATCTGCGCGTCCGTGAGGGCATAGTCGGTGGGGGTCATCCTGATTCCTTCGCTGTTGGTCGTGTCCCGGGGCGCCGCAGCCCTTCGCGGGGCCAGCGCAAAGCGCATCGTCCTTCCGGGGTCGGAGTGATCGTTTCATATCGCTTTCGGATTGTATACCGTCAGAATGCAGAATTTGACGGCGACCCGTGAAACCGGGGGGCGGGGGCGCTTGGCGATCGGGCCAGGACCGATTGATAGCGCCCCATTCCGCCGCACCCGCCCAAATTTTGCTCATCCCACCATGCGGGAGAGCCCAGACTCGTCACAGCGGTTGACAGCACATTGCGTCCTCATAGTATACAATCCGCATACACATAGAAGCCTCAGCGGCCACACTTTCCCACACATTCAACCCAGTTGACCGGCGGACAAGCCGCCGGCATCGACCCCGACAGGAGTTATCACATGTTATCGCTTCGCACCCGCAAGGGCCTGACAGGTCTGGCTTTTGCGATTCCCTTTGGCCTGATGTCCATGACCGCGCTTCCCGCGCTGGCACAAGAGACTCTGGTCGTCGACGCCACCTTCCAGCTGAAGACCGCGGACCCCGCGCGCGCGTTCGAACCGACCGCCAGCCTTGTGCTGCACCCGGTTTACGAAACGCTCGTGACCTTCGACGGCTCGGACGTGACGCAGGTCGTGCCGCTGCTGGCCAGCGTCCCCGAGATTTCGGAAGACTTCAAAACCTTCACCTTCACGCTGACCCCCGGCGCGACCTTCAGCGACGGTTCGCCCGTCGAAGTGTCGGACGTCGTCTTCTCGCTTGAGCGTGCGCGCGACCTGAAAGGCAGCCCGTCCTACCTGATGAACGGCGTGTCGGTCGCCGCGGGCGAGGCCGAGGGCACCATCGTCCTGACCACCGAGGAACCGGACCCTGCCCTGCCCTTCAAGCTGACCAACCTCGCGCTTGGCATCCTGAACGCCGAAGTGCTTCAGGAAAACGGCGGCACCGCGACCCCCGAGGACGGCGCCGAGACCTACCTGTCGGGCACCTCGATCGGTTCCGGCCCCTATACGCTGACCAAGTTCGACACCTCGTCCGAAGTGATCCTGACCGCGAACGAGAACTACTGGGGCGAAGTGCCGGTGTTCGACCGCATCGTCGTGCGCAACGTCAACAGCAACGCCCAGCAGATGAACGTCGCGCGCGGCGCGTCGCAGATCGCGCTGGCCCTGCGTCCCGATCAGGTCACCTCGATCGCGGACAGCGTCAACGTGATCTCGGTCCCCGCCGCCGACATGGGCTTTCTGTTCCTGAACGGCAATCCCGAGATCTCGAAGCTGTCGACCAATGCCGACCTGCGCGAAGCCATCCGCTACGGCATCGACTATACCGGCATCATCGACTTCATCGGTGAAGGTGCGGTGCAGCCCGCCGGCATCATCCCGACGATGATCGAAGGCTCGCTGCCGCTGGACGGCGTGCCGGTGCAGGACCTCGACCGCGCCAAGGCCGCGCTGGACCGCAGCGGCATCACCGATCCGACCCTGACGCTGAGCTACGCGGCGGACATCGCCAAGTACGGCATCGCCTTCGCCGACATCGCGGCGAAGATCCAGTCCGACCTTGCCGAGATCGGCATCAGCGTGGAACTGAACCCGGAATCGGTTCAGGCCAACCTCGACAACTATCGCGGCGGCACGCTTGAGATGAGCGTCCAGTGGTGGGGCGGCACACCGCACCCCAGCAACTCGCTGCCGTTCACGTCGGGCCAACTGGTCGGCCTGCGCGCTGGCTGGGCCGAGGGCGGCTCGCCCGAACTGGAAGAGCTGGCCGCGAAGGCCGAGGTCGCAGCCGATGCCGAGACGCGCATCGCGCTGTACCAGGAATGGCAGACGGTGCTGAACGAGGTCGGCCCCTTCATCCCGCTGTTCCAGCCGCCGGTCACGCTTGTCGGCTCGACGACCATCGAACCGCTGGAGTACAACCCGATGTGGACCGTCGACCTTGGCGACGTCCGTTTGGCTGACTAAAGATCCCGGCCCGGGCAGGAAGACACCGTCATGATGAGCACTTTGAAATCAGGATGGTATCGCCTGCCCGGGCTGCTGCGCTATGCGCTGCAGCGCCTCGCGGTCGGGGCGCTGCTTTGCGTCGGCGTGACGTTCATTTCCTTCGGGCTGACCCAGGTGGTGCCCGGCGATCCCGTCGCCGCCAACCTTGGCGAACGCGCCGCCGCCGACCCCGAGATCGTGGCGCTGTACCGGGAACGCTATGGCCTGGACCGGTCGCTGCCGGAACAATACGGCCGCTATCTGTTCCGCCTGTTGCAGGGCGATCTGGGCGAGTCGCAACAGACCCACCGCCCGGTCGCCGCGGACCTTGCCCAGTACATGAGCGCGACACTGGAACTGGCCATCGTGGCGATGATCCTTGCCATGGCGGCGGGCGTCTCGCTTGGCCTGATCGCCGCCGTCTGGCGCAACCGATGGCCGGACCAGTTGATCCGCGTGGTGTCGCTGGCCGGTGTCTCGGTCCCAACCTTCTGGCTGGCGCTGGTCTGCCTGTATGTCTTCTTCTTCGTGCTGAACCTGTCGCCCGGCGTGGGTCGGCTGGGGCCCGGCACGCCCGCCCCTCCGGTGGTGACCGGGCTGTTCACGCTGGACGCGCTGCTGACTGGCCAATGGTCGACCCTGCGCGAGGCGCTGGCCTACATCGCCCTGCCCGCCCTTGTGCTGGCCACCTACACCACGGGCATCGTGACCCGGTTCACCCGCGCCGCGATGCTGGACGCGCTTGGCAACGAATACGTCCGCGCCGCCCGCGCCAAGGGCCTGCCCGCGCACACCGTGATCCTGCGCCACGCCCTGCGCCCCGCGCTGGCGGCGATCATCACCGTGTCCGGCATGGCCTTCGGGCGGATGCTGGCGGGCGCGGTGCTGGTCGAGTCGGTCTATTCATGGCCCGGTCTGGGTCTTTATGCCTATCGCAGCGCGCTGACGCTGGATCTGCAGGCGATCATGGGCGTCAGCCTTGTGATCGCGGTGATCTACATCCTTGTAAACCTTGCCGTCGACATCCTGTACGCGGTCATTGATCCGAGGATCCGCTACTGATGTCCGACGCAATCGCAAACCCGCACAAGGCCGGTCGTCGCCTGCGGTCCGAGTGGATGCAGCCGCTGGGCCTGATCGGCGCCGCGATCCTGATCGCCTTCGCCGTTGTCGCGCTTTTGGCGCCGCTGATCGCGCCCTATGACCCGCTGGCGCAGGACGGCGGCCGCCTGATGCCGCCAAGCGCCGAGCACTGGTTCGGCACCGACCAGCTGGGCCGCGACATCTTCAGCCGCGTCCTGCACGGCGCGCGCCTGTCGCTGCCCTATGCGCTGCAACTGGTCGTCATGGCGGGCATCCTTGGCACGCTGCTGGGCGCCATCGCGGGCTTCTTCGGCGGCTGGGTCGACAGCGTGATCATGCGGCTGGCCGACCTTGTGCTGGCCTTCCCCGACATCATCCTTGCGATGGCCGTGGTCGCCGCGCTGGGACCGGGACTGTTCAACGCGGTGCTGGCGGTGGTGATCGTCAGCTGGCCGATCTACGCCCGCGTCGCGCGGTCGATGATCCTGACGCTTAGGCAGGAACCCTATGTGCTGTCGCGCCGCCTGCTGGGCGCCTCGTCGCTGCGGACCCTGTGGTCCGAGGTCCGGCCCAACATCACCGGCCCGCTGGTGGTGCTGGTGGCGCTGGAGTACGGCCACGCCGTGCTGATCCTGTCGGGCCTGTCCTTCCTTGGCCTTGGGGCGCAGCCTCCGGCGGCGGAATGGGGGGCGATGGTGTCCGAGGGCGCGAAGTACTTCGACAAGTGGTGGATGAGCGTCTTCCCCGGCCTTGCGATCCTGCTGGTGGTGATGGCCGCGAACTTTCTGGGCGACACGCTGCGCGACGTGATCGACCCGCGCAGCCGGAAACACCTGTGATGTCCGACCCGCTTCTGAAGATCTCCGACCTGTCGATCAGCCTGCCGAAATCCGACGGCACCCGCCTGTTCGCGGTGCGCGAACTGGATCTGACGGTCCGCAGGGGCCAGATTGCCGGACTTGCGGGCGAAAGCGGGTCAGGCAAGTCGCTGACGTCGATGGCGCTGATGGGCCTGCTGCCGGACACCGCGCGGGTCAGCGGCACGGTGGCGTTGAACGGCCGCGACGTGCTGACCATGTCCCGGCGCGAAACGACGGCGGTGCGGGGGCGGCAGATCGCGATGATCTTTCAGGACCCGATGACCGCGTTGCACCCGATGCTTAGCATCGGGCGGCAGATGACCGAACACTACCGCCGCCACTTCCGGGCGTCGCAATCCGTGGCCAACGCCCGCGCCGAAGAGATGCTGGACCTTGTCCGCATCCCCGACCCGCGCGCCGCGATGAAGCGCAGCCCGCACGAGTTCTCGGGCGGGATGCGCCAGCGGATCGCCATCGCGATGGCGCTGTGCTGCGAACCCGCGCTGATCATCGCGGACGAGCCGACGACGGCGCTGGACGTGACCGTGCAGGCGGGCATCCTGCGCCTGTTCGAACGGCTGAGGCAGGAACTGGACCTTTCGGTGCTGCTGATCACCCACGACCTTGGCGTGATGTCCGCCGTCGCCGACGAGGTGTCGGTGATGTACGCGGGCCGCATCGTCGAAAGCGGCGCCCGTGCCGACGTGCTGACGCGCCCGCGCCACCCCTACACCCACGGCCTGCTGGGCGCGCTGCCCGATGGCGCCGCTGGCGGCGGCGGGATGCAGCCCATTCCGGGCCTGCCGCCCTCGCTTGAAACGCACCCGCCCGGATGCGCCTTTCACCCGCGCTGCCCGTTCAGCACCCCGGCCTGTGAAACCACGGTGCCGTCGCTGGTCCGGATCGGCCCGGACCGCCGCATCGCCTGCACCCCCGACCCGCTGGCCGAAAGGGAAACCGCCTGATGTCCTTGCTGGAAATGCGCAACGTCGAGGTCAGCTATCCCGGCACGCGCGGCGTGCCGGTGCGCGCCGTAGCCGGCATCGACCTGACGATTCAAGCGGGCCGCGTCACGGCGCTGGTGGGTGAAAGCGGCTGTGGCAAATCCAGCCTTGGCAAGGCGGCGGTCGGTCTGCTGGCCCCCTCGGCAGGGTCGATCCGGTTCGAGGGCGAGCCGGTGCTGCCGCTGGACCGGGGCGCCCGACCGGCGCGCCTGCGGGCGTTGCAGATGGTGTTTCAGGACCCCTATTCCTCGCTCAACCCGCGCCGCCGGATCGGAGAGCAGGTCGCCGATGGCGTCCGCGCCGGGACGGATCGCGGCGGCGACGTCGAGCGCAAGGTCGCAGAGGTGCTGGAACGCGTCGGCCTGCCCGCCGGGATCGCCACGCGCTACCCGCACGAGTTCAGCGGCGGCCAGCGCCAGCGCATCGCCATCGCCCGCGCCCTTGCCGCCAAACCCCGGTGCATCGTGGCGGACGAACCGATTTCGGCGCTGGATGCCTCGGCGCAGGCTTCGGTCGCGCGGCTGCTGGCGGATCTGGTGAAGGACACAGGGATGGGGATGCTGTTCATCTCGCACGACCTGTCCATCGTGCGCCGGATCGCGGACGACATCGCGGTGATGTACCTTGGCAAGCTGGCGGAACAGGGCGAACCGGACGACCTGTGGCGCGCGCCGCGCCATCCCTACACCCGCGGGCTGGTCCACGCCATTCCGCGCGCCGACGGTGCGGGCCGGCTGCCCGATGACCTGCCCGGCGACGTGGCCAATCCAGCGTCGCCTCCGTCAGGCTGTCGGTTCCACCCGCGCTGCCCGATTGCGCAGGACATCTGCGCTCGGACCGATCCGCCGGTGGTCACCGACCCGCAGGGACGCCGCGCCGCCTGCCACTTCCCGCTGGACGCGGCAGCGCCCGCTGGTGCCGGTCAGGTATAGTCGGGCACCAGCCCCATGCGCCGGGCCGCCGCCAATTGATACAAAGGATCGCCGTACAGCTTCATTTCTTCCTGACAGCTGAAAGTGATCGACAGGTCGTGCTCGTCATAGGACTGCGCCGCCGCTGCGTTGATCTCGTCCCACGAGGGAACCGGCAACCGCCGCCATGCGTCCAGCGTTTCCGCCGAGGGCAGCGACGGGAACCCCATCGAGCCCATCAGGGCCGCGACGCCCTGCCAGAAATGCCGCAGCATGACGTCCGGCGTCGGGCAGTATGGCAGCACGATCCGCATCCAGTGCATCCCCGTCACCGCATGCAGCGCGCAGAAGTCCTGCGTCGCCGTGAACAGCGCAATCGACGCGGACGCCATGCGCGCGACGGTGTCGTCGTCCACTTCGATCCAGTCGACCACCGGCGCGAACTCGGGCACCTCGCCGACGGCCATCATGTTGTGCCACAGCAGTTCCTTCTGCGGCAGGCGGTGCAGGGCGTCGATGGCGGCGACGCGGGCCAGCACCTCGGCCGGGTCCTTCGTGATGGGCGCGGCGCCGGTCGATTTCGGCATCTCCAGCCAGCAGGCGGACCAATAGGCCAGCGACACCGCGACCTCTGTCGCGTCCTTGCGCAAAAGGGCATAGGCCATCCGCATCAGCGCGTGCAGCGCAGACGCACCGACCCCCGGCGACAGTCGCGGCAGGTAGGCGGCCAGCGCGCCTTCGATCCCCAGCCGGTCGACCTCTGCCACGAAGAAATCGCGCAGGTCGGTCTCGCGGTAGCGGTGACCGATGGCGGTCTCCCATGTCTCGGCGGTCAGGGGCGCCTGCCGCGCGGGCGGGCCGAACAGCTTTTTCTCGTCCCGATAATGGTCGAACCAGTCGTTCATCCGTGGGCCGTCGCCACCGATCCGGTGCAATGCCACCAGCACCATCGGCGCGTGGTTGGCATATGTCTTGGCGAACTCTGAATGATAATCCGGCATCTGCGCCATCAAGCGGTCCAGCGCCGCGGTGTCCTGCATCTGCGGTCGGTCAAGCGCCATGAGAACCTCTTTCGTTATCGGTTGAGGAGTTACCCCAAACCTAGCCTCTGACAGCCTATCCGCACAGGGGCCAGTACAGGGGCCGGTGCTCGTGCCAATCGGCGTCCAACGCCGCCACGCCGGGAAAAGACCGGAAAAACAGCCGTCGTTGCAGGGCGGGCAACGGGCATGTTCCGAAAAGGGGGCGCCTCGCCACGGGCGGCGGCCGTCTTTGCGCTGAAATTCCAACCAGCGCGGCGCCCGCTGCCGAAGAACTGTGCGCCCACGAAACGTGATTTATGCAGGCCACCGCGTTGCCTTTTCGGCATCACACCCCTCGCGTAACATGAGCGGCACCCAAAGGAGCCCCGCCATGCCCGCCTCTTTCGTTCACGTCCACCTCGTCGCGCTGCGCTATTTCAGCGAGACGGTGCGCTCTGGCTCGATGCGACAAGCGGCCGAGCATCTGTCCGTCGCGGCCTCGGCGATCAACCGGCAGATCATAAAGTTGGAGGATCAGCTTCAATGCCGCCTGTTCGAGCGTCGCTCTGAAGGCGTGCGCCTGACCGCCGCCGGCGAGGTGCTGTACCAGTATGTCCAGCGGCTGGATCAGGATCTTGAACGCGCCATCGCCCAGATCGACGATCTGCGCGGCCTGCGCCGGGGGCATGTCCGCATCGCCTGCGAGGCCGCAATCGGCCGCGATTTCCTGCCGCCGATCCTTGCCGCCTTTCACGCCGGCCACCCCGGCGTTACCTATTCGGTCGAGATCAAGTCGGCGCTGGACACGCTGGATCTTGTCGCCTCGGACGAGATCGACATCGGCATGGCGATGATGCCGCCGATCCGGTCCGACGTTCAGATCGCCGCGCGGGCCGAGATGCCGGTGGGCGTGATCGCGCAGAAAGGCGCGGCTCTTGGCGACCGTCCGTCGCTGCGCCTGCACGACCTTGCCGGCGAACGGTTCATCCGCGCAAAAGAAGGCATGGTCGGCGGCACGACGTGGCAACAACAGATCGACCGGTCGGCGCCGCAAAGCACCGTACTAGAAACCAATTCTCCCGACATCATGACGGTCATGGTCAAGGCCGGGCTGGGCATCGGCGTGCGCAATCCCGTCGGCATCCTTGGCGATCTTGAACAGCAGGCGATGGTCTTCGTGCCAATCGTCGACGCGCTTGCACCGAACCCGTCGCTGGGCATTTTTGTGCGGCCGCAGCGCCTTTTGTCCAGCGCCGGTGCGGTGATGCTGGAGCTTCTGAAAGACGCCCTGCCCGAGTTCGCCGAGAGGGTCTGGAACCTGACCGGGCAGCCGACGCCCGACGGCGGCATCAGCACGGGCGCCGCGTAACCAAGGGCGTTGCCAGAATGGCAACGGGGCGTCCGATACTGGATGCTACTCTGCCGCAGTGCAGCACGGCACAATGACACGAAGCCCGCGAACCGAATGTGTCGCGCGGCCCGATGTCTCCGGAGCCCTTGATGAATATTGCCCTCCCGCACCGTCCCGACACCCACGCCGAGACCCGGCTGGCCCAGCTGGCCGCACAGGCGCGGTCGGACCTTGCGATGCTGGACTATGCCACGCGGCCGTGGGTGCTGCCCCGCCAGTGGAACGGCCAGACGATCCCCGACGTGGTCATCATCGGCGCCGGGCAATCCGGGCTGGTCTTGGGGCATACGCTGAAGCGGCGGGGCGTGGGGAACATCCTGCTGCTGGACCGCAACCCCGAAGGCTACGAGGGTGTGTGGGAGACGTACGCCCGCAACTATGAGATCCGGTCACCCAAGACGATCACCGGCGCGGATCTTGGTATTCCGTCGCTGAGCATCCAAAGCTGGTTCGTCGCCCGCCACGGGCAAGAGGCTTGGGACGCCATCGACCGCGTGCCGCGTGTCGACTGGATGAACTACCTGCGCTGGTATCGCGACATCGCGGACCTGCCGATCCGCAACGGCGTGAACGTCGTGGACGTGGACTATGACGCCGACGGCGTGACGCTCAGCCTCGACACGGGCGAGACGGTCCGCACGCGGTATGTCGTGTTCGCGACCGGGATGGAGGGCGGCGGCGACTGGATCGTGCCCGACCCGATCCGGAACGCCCTGCCCGACCACATGTACAACCACAGCTGCGAGGTCTACGATTCCGACCGGCTGCGCGGCAAGGACGTGGGCATCCTTGGCGCCGGCGCGTCGGCCTTCGATTCCTCGGTCGCGGCGCTGGAGTCCGGCGCGCGACGGGTCGACACCTTCATGCGCCGCGCACAGATCGGTCTGCTGGACCTTGTGCGGGAATTCGAAACCGGCGGCTACCTGAACCACAGCCACGAACTGTCGGACGAAACCAAGTGGGAACTGGGCACGTTCTTGACCGGCCTGTCGCAAGCCCCGGCGGAACATCACTTCAACAAGGCGCTCAGCTTTTCGAACTTCAAGTTCTGGAACGGCGCCCCGTGGGACAAGGTGGCCTATGACGACGGCAAGGCCGTGGTCACCACGCCGCGCGGTGTCTTCAAGCTGGATCATGTGATCGCCGCCACCGGGGTCACGGTGGACCTGTCGATCCGCCCCGAACTGCGCCGCCTTGCGGGCGACGCGCTGCTGTGGCGCGACCGCTTCACCCCGCCGGATGGCGACATGAGCGCCGGGCGGCTGAAACTGCCCTATCTCGACCGCGACTACCGCCTGCAACAGCGCGAACCCGGCGCCGCGCCCGGGATCGAGCGGCTGTTCATCTTCAACGCCCTTGCCACCCTGTCGATGGGCGGCCTGTCGGCGGTGTCGATCAGCGGCCACCGCTTCGGCGTGCCGCGCATCGCCAGCGGGCTGACGCGGGCGCTGTTTCTGGACCAAGAGGATCAACTGATCCCGACCTTGCGCGAATTCGATACGCCTTCGATCCAGCTGACCCCCTATGCGCGGGCGATGCTGGGCATGAACGAAACGGACGACTGAACGACCCACGGCACTCACGGACACGAAAATGCCGTCCCCGACATTATCGGGGACGGCATTCGTGTTTCAGCAATGGCGCGGCGGTCACGCCGCGACGTCCAATGGCGCGGCGATCACGCCGCGACGCGCAGGCCCCGCACCTTGTCCATGAACCGCATGACCCGGTCGCCGTCGACCGCGTTCCACGTGTCGCCGTCGACCTTGAAATGCGTGCCGATCACGCAGCCGTCGGCCACCGACAGGATATCGGTCACGTTGTCGATGTTGCATCCGGTGTTCGCCATGATCGGCGTGTCGGGCAGCGCCGCGCGGACCGAGCTTAGATGCGCCGCGTCCACCGGCTGACCGGTGATCGGGCCCGACACAAGGATCACATCGGCCAGCGACGAGAACACCGCGCTTTTCGCGCGCTCGGCCACGGTGCGGCTGTCCAGCGACGACGCGAATTCGGCGTTGATGTTGAACAGCAGCGTCAGGTCGTTGCGGCCAAGGTTGCGGCGCAGGCGCAATGCCTCGCCTGCGTCGGGCTTCCACAGGCCCATGTCGGATGCGAACAGGCCGGTGAAGATCTCGCGCGCAAAGCTGGCGCCGGTGGCGCTTGCGATCGCGACGGTGGCAAGCGGATCCCACAGGAAATTCACGCCGAACGGCACCTTCAGCATCGGCTTGATCGCCGAAACCACGGCGGTCATCGCGGCGATGGATTCCGGTGCGGCGGTCAGTTGGTAAGGGCGGTCATTCTCGTTGCCGAACATGATCGCGTCGACCTCGCCCGCCTGAAGCTTTTCAACGTCGGATGCCACGTCGTCGATCAGCTTCTGCATCCCGCCGTCGGCATCGTACAAAGGGCTGCCGGGCAGCGCACCGATGTGCGCCATTGCGACGATGGTCTTGGTGGAGCGGGTAAAGAGATCCATTTGGGTTCCGGCTGTAGGGGGTGTCATGAAGGGATCACCACCCGCGTGCCGGCCCGCGCAAGGGCCTCGGCAATGTCCGCGGGGGGCGGAGCGTCGGTCACAAGGACATGGACCGCGCTGAAGTCTGAAACGCGCGACATGGCGCGCTTGCCGAATTTCGAGCTGTCGCACAGCACGATGACCTGCTCGGCGCGGGCCATCAGGGTGTGCTTCACCTCTGAATCCTCGGGGGAATAGTCGGAAAAGCCCGAACTGTCGGCGCCCGACACGCCAATGAAGGCGCGGTTCATATAGTAATTGCCGATGCCCTCGACCGCCTGCGGCCCGATGACCGACAGTTCAGGCGCGCGCACCCGGCCACCCGGCAGATAGACGGCGCAGCCGGCCTCGGCGAGGTGCGACGCGGCACGCACGCTGTTGGTGATCACCCGCAGCCCTTCGACCTCGGTCAGGCGCCGCGCAAGTTCCAGCGTCGAGGTGCCGACGTCGATGCCGATCGCCTCGCCCGGGCGCACCATGTCGATCGCCAAAGCGGCGATGGTGGATTTCTTGTCCGAATGTTCGCGCAAGCGGGCATCGAAAGCGGGTTCGGACAGATCCGGTGCGGGGTCCAGCAGTTCGGCCCGCACCGCGCCACCATGCGTGCGCTTCAGCCCGCCGCGTTCCTCCAGCTGGCTGATGTCGCGGCGGATCGTCATCCCCGAAACGCCAAGCTCTTCGGCAAGATCGCCGATCGAGATGAAGCTGTCCCGCTCGAACGCGGCCATGATCAACGACTGCCGCACCGGCGCTGGCATCCGACTGCGCCCGCGTTTCGCCACTGCGACCTTCACCTCGTCCTCACCTTCCGTACTCATCTGAATATCCTGACGTCCTTCTCCCTTCCTGCACATTACCATGTGGCTTTCCGTTAATGAAGGTTGTATTTTGTTAAATTGTGTTACACGCCGTTCCGGACCTCCCCGGACCGGGCAAAGGGACAGGACATGCCTATGAAACAGACGGAAGCCGGATCGCAGTTCGACGGCAAACGGGTGATCGTCACCGGCGGCGCAACGGGAATCGGCGCCGCCATCGTGCGCACCTTCCACGCAGAGGGGGCCGTGGTGCGGATTCTGGATCTGGACACCGACGGCGCCAACGGTCTTGCGCAAGAGCTGGGCACGCGGGTCACCGTCGACGCCATCGACGTGCGCGACCGCGTCTCTGTCACGCAGGCGATGGACAAGGCCATCGCGGACCTCGGCGGTCTGGACGTGCTGTGCGCCAACGCGGGTGTGTCCACCATGCGCCCGGTCGTCGATCTCACGGACCAGGACTGGGACTTCAACATGGACGTCAACGCGCGCGGCGTGTTCCTGACCAATCAGGCGGCGTGCAAGCACTTCCTCGACAGCGGCCACGCGGGCTGCATCGTCAACACTGCATCGCTTGCGGCGAAGGTCGGCGCGCCGTTTTTGGCGCATTATTCCGCCAGCAAGTTCGCGGTACTGGGCTGGACGCAGGGCTGCGCGCGAGAGATGGCGCCGCACGGCATCCGCGTCAACGCGGTCTGCCCCGGCTTCGTGCGCACGGGAATGCAGGACCGCGAGGTGGAATGGGAAGCCTCGCTGCGCAGCATGACCCCGGACGAGGTGCGGCAGGACTACGTCGACCAGACCCCGCTGGGCCGGATCGAGACGCCCGAGGATGTCGCAGGCGTCGTGGTGTTCCTAGCCTCTGACGCGGCGCGCTTCATGACCGGACAGGGCATCAACGTCACCGGCGGCGTCTACATGGGATAAGCGCGGGCGCCCGGCCCCGCTAGCGGTCGGGCATCCGCCACACGGGGCTTAACGCCTTGTAAAGCGACCGGAACTTGGCATAGCCCGCATCGTACACTGCGCGGTTATCCGGGTCCGGCGTCAGGGTGTCCCCCGCCACCGACAGGGACGAAACCTGTGCCCAGTCGGTGACCACCCCTGCCCCGATAGCCGCCACGAAGGCCGCCCCGCCGGACGAGCCGTTGTCGGCCTTCAAAAGCGTCACCGGCAGGCCGATCACGTCGGCCACGATCTGCATCCAGACCCGGCTTTTGGCACCGCCGTCGGTGACCAGAACGCGCTGCGGCGGATGGCCGATTTCCGTCAGCACCTCAAGGTGATGGCGAAAGCCATAGGCGACGGCCTCGAGCAGGGCGCGCCACAGGTGCGCCTTGCCGTGGCTCAGCGACAGACCGGTGAAGGTGCCGCGCGCCAGCGGGTCGTGGATCGGGGTCTTCTCGCCCAAGAAATACGGCAAGCACAGCACCCCATCCGCCCCCGCCGGGACCGTTGCCGCCAGCGCGTCAAGCCGGGGGTGCGGACCGTCCTGCCCGTCCAGCATCGCGGCCAGCCAGTTCAGCGCCGCGCCCGAGGCCGCCATGCAGCCGTTCGGCGCGTAAAGCCCCGGAACAAGGTGATAATCCATGTACAGCCGCGCATCGGGCCGGGCCGTATCGGTCGCGACCACCACGTCGCCCGCGCCGCCGAACTTCAGCAGCACATCGCCCGCCTGCGCGATCCCCGCCGCCAGCGCCGACGCAATGTGATCCGCCGCGCCGCCCATCACCGGCAGCCCTTCGGGCAGGCCCGTNTCCGCCGCGGCCTGCGGCGTGACGTGGCCGATAACCTCGTGCGACACGGCGATCTCGGGCAGCGCACCGGCGGGCAGTCCCGCCAACGCCACAAGGTCGGGGTCGATCGTGCGCCGCGACAGGTCGGTGAAGCCGGCCTCCAGCGCCCAGTTCTGTTCCACCCGCAACCCGCCCGTCAGGCGCATGGCGATATAGTCGTAAGACCCGCAGACCTTGTCGATCCGGGCAAACACGTCGGGCTCGTGCTTTGCGATCCAGCGCAGCTTGGCCGCTACAAGCTGTTGGTTGATACCGTTGCCGGTGCGGTGCAGGAACGCGGCCTCGTCGACCTCGGCGCGAAGCTCTTCCACCTCGACCGCGACGCGCCCGTCGCTTTGCTGGATCGACGGCCGCAGCACCGCGCCGCCCTCGTCCAGCAGCACCACCGCCGGCAGCATTCCCGTGACGCAGATGCCTTTCACGTCCACAGGGTCCGCGCCCTGCATCACCTCGGCCAGCACCTCGCGCGCGTTCGCCCACCACTGCGCCGGGTCCTCTTCGGCCCAGCCCGGCCGGGGCGAGGACAGCGTCACAGGCCGCGAGGCCGACGCGTGGATGGTGCCGTCCGCGTCCATTCGGATCGCGATGGTCGAGGTGGTCCCGATATCGAGCCCGATCACGTCAGCCATCTACCCGCCTCACACCAGCTTGCAGTCGCGCGCGATCACCCGACCGCCCCGCACCGACACACGATCCGGCGAAGCGCCCGCGACAGCCTCCGCGACGCAGCTTGCGCGCACCAAAAGCATGTCGGCCCGCGCGCCTTCGGACAGGCCATAGTCGGACAGGCCCAGCAGCCGTGCCCCGGCGCTGGTCGCCATCGACAGCGCGACCTCTAGGTCGGAATCGTCCCTGAAATCCTGCATGTAGGCGATCAACCCGGCCCGGCGCAGCATGTCGCCGTCGCCGTGCGGGCTCCATGCGTCGCGGATGTTGTCGGACCCCGCGACGACGGCCACCCCCGCCTTCCGCAGCATGGCCACCGGTGGCATCGCGACCATGCGGTTCGGGCCGTTGGTGACGATGGACACGCGCGCCTTCGCCAGCGCCTCGACCACCGCGCCGACGCCCGGCAAGCCCGAGCCAAGCGCGAAGGCGTGCGACACGGCGACCTTGCCCTGCAGGCCAAGCGCCTCTGTCCGTTTCGCGATATCGGCCAGTTCGAACAGGCCCAACTCGCCCGCGTCGTGCAGGTGGATATCGACGCCCACGCCGAAGCGGTCAGCCAGCCCGAACACCACGTCCAGATGACCCGCCACGTCGCGGTCGATCCCCGCCGGGTCCAGCCCGCCGACCAGGTCGGCGCCGTTCGCCAGCGCCTCTGCCAGCAGGCCCGCGACCGGCGCGTCGCGCAGGATGCCGTTCTGCGGAAAGGCAACGATCTGGATCTCTGCAAGGTCTGCCACGGACTCGCGCAGCTTCAGAAGATCCTCTAGCCCGCTCAGGCCAAGGTCGCCATCGATGTCGACATGGCTGCGCATCGCCTGCGTGCCATAGCCCGCCACCTGCCGCACCAGCGCGCCGCCACGCTCGAAGGCCGACAACGGCAGCGACGCGCGCAGGCTTTTTTCCTGCGCGATACGATCGGCGACGGTGGCGCCCGGCAGGTGCGACTGGAACGGCAGGCCCAGCAGGGTCTTGTCCAGATGGATGTGCGCCTCGACCAGCGGCGGCAGGGCGACATAGCCGGTCATGTCCGTCGCGTCCGGCAGCATTCCGGCCGGAAGGATCGCGGCGATCCGGCCGTCGGCCACGGCGATGTCGGCCCGCGCCCCGTCCGGCATCGTCACGCCGCCAAATCCGGTGTGTGTGTCCTGCGTCATGCTGTCTGCCCCGGTCTGCCTGCAAGGAATCATGGGCAGAGATGATACCGAATGTGAAGATTTGGGAAGCGGATAGTGCCCCCGAACCGGGGGACGCGGGCCAAACCACGCCAACAGACCGGCCCAAAGGCACCGGCAAGCCGGACGACGCGCGCCTGACGGAAACCCAGCGCGGCTGTCGAATCGGATTAAAATTCGATGCAATCGAGTGATGGCCAAGGCTCTGCATCCCAGCAGAGCAGCCACGCAAGCGCCTGTTCCAAAGACAATATTCCCATCGGCCACCGCACCGCTCGCCACCTTTGCACCAAGGATGCGACGGCCACCTCCTGACCTTGGCTCCAATTCGCGCACCGCCAATTTGTTGAACACGCGGGCCCTGAACCTTGCTGAAGCAACAGGCAAACGCAGCATCCGCACCCGCGATGACTGTGCGCAGCCGTTATTATTCGTTCCGTTATGTTCATTTGTGATACCCAAACGTCAAAACACCCGCACCCTGCGGGACCAAGACACGGGGAATACAACCGGCATGACTTCCGATGCGCTGAACTGGTGGTCCTTCTCGACCGCCCAATTCGCCGAGCGCGACCTAAGCGACGCCGTGGCGCTGCTTCCCATCGCGACGGTGGAACAGCACGGGCCGCACCTGCCCGTGGGCGTGGATTCCATGATCAATGCCGGGATCGTCTCGCGCGCGATGGCAAAGCTGAAGGACGCAGGCGACACCCAGACCGTCGTAACGCTGCCGATGATGCCGTTCGGCAAATCGACGGAACACCTGTCCTACCCCGGCACGCTGACGCTGGACTGGGATACGGTCGCGAAGGTCTGGTTCCAGCTTGGCGAATGCGTCCGGCGCACCGGATGCCGCCGGATCATCCTGTTCAACTCGCACGGCGGACAGGTCGCCCTTAGCCAGATCGTCGCCCGCGACCTGCGCGCGAAACTGGGCATGATGGCGGTCGCCGCGACATGGTTCCACATCACCCCGGTGGATGACCTGTTCTCTGCCGAAGAGGAAAAGCACGGCTACCACGGCGGCGAGATCGAGACGAGCGCGATGCTGGCGCTGCACCCGGACCTTGTCGACATGTCCCGCGCGCGGGATTTCCGGCAGCTGTCGCTGACGATGGCGGAAGAGAACGAGATCCTCGGCCCCGGCCTGATGGCGTGGATGGCAGAGGATCTGCACGGATCGGGCGTCAGCGGCAACGCGGCCGCGGCGGACGCCGAACGCGGCGAGATCCTCGTGGACCGCGCCGCCGACCGGCTGATCACGCTGATCAAGGAAACCGCGGCCTTCCCCATCGACCGGCTGGACCAGCCCGCAGATTACAAGGTGGTGCAGGCATGAGCCGCGATTACCTTCGCCTTCAGCAGCTTCAGGCGCATTACGGCAAGTCGCTGGCCGCCGACGACATCACCCTGAACATCGACAAGGGCGAACTGATCGCCCTGCTCGGCCCGTCCGGCTGCGGCAAGACCACGACGCTGCGCATGATCGCGGGGTTCGTGCAACCGACCTCGGGCGAAGTCATCGTCGACGGCGAGAACGTGACGGCCAAGGCGCCGCACAAGCGCAACATCGGCGTCGTGTTCCAGTCCTACGCCCTGTTCCCGCACCTGACCGTGCTGGGCAACGTCGCCTTCGGCCTGTCGATGCGCGCGATCCCCAAGGCGCAGCGGCTGGAACGGGCCCGCGCGACGCTGGATCTTGTGGGCCTTGGCCCCTTTGCGGACCGCTATCCGGCGCAGCTGTCGGGCGGCCAGCAGCAACGTGTCGCCTTGGCGCGCGCGCTGGTGATCGAGCCCTCGGTGCTGCTGCTGGACGAACCGCTGTCGAACCTCGACGCCCACCTGCGCGGCGAGATGCGCAGCGAGATCCGGTCGCTGCAAAAGCGCCTGTCGATCACCACGGTCTTCGTCACCCACGACCAGGCCGAGGCGCTTGCGATGGCCGACCGGGTCGTCGTGATGAACGCGGGCCACATCGTCGAGATCGGCGAGCCCCGCGCCCTGTGCGACCAGCCGGGCAACGAGTTCACCGCCTCGTTCCTTGGCGAGCGCACGGTGATCACCGGCGAGACGCAGAACGGCGTGTTCCGCGCGCCGGGCTTCCAGTGGGACGGCGCCCCCGACGGCGCAACCCGCGCCGTGCTGCGCGCCGCGCGCCTGCGCTTCGACCCCGCCGCCGGACCGAAAGTGTCGGACGGCACCGTGCAGGCGTCGGCCTATCTTGGCGACACCGTCGAAACCGACGTCGCCATGACGTCCGGGCGCGTGCGCCTGCTGACACCTTCAGACCTGCCGGTCCCGCCGGTCGGCGCCGCGTGCGCCATCCACGCGCTTCCGGGCAGCGTGACCTTCATCTGAGCCACAACGAAACCAACGACAGGGAAAGTAGAACATGACCAAACTGAACAGACGGACTTTCGGCAAACTCGTGCTTGGCGCGGGTGTGGCCGCCCCCTTCCACTTCACGCGGACCGCCATCGCGCAGCCGAAGCCCGGTGACGAACTGGTCGTCGGCATCTGGGGCGGCACCCAGGAACGCATCGTGCGCTCGCTGATCGAACCGCAGCTGGTCGACAAGTACGGCTGTACCGTGTCCTACGTGCTGGGCGGCACCGGCGAACGCCGCGCCCGCGCCTATGCCGAACGCGGCCGCCCGAGCTTCGACATCGTTTACCTGAACATTTACGAAAGCCGTCAGGCCGTGACCGACGGCGTGACGCAGGCGCCGACCGACGCCGTGCCGAACTACGAACACCTCTACGACGCCGCGAAGATCGGCGGCTATGGCGTGGCGTTCAACCCCTGCACGCTGGTCTACAAGGGCGAAAAAGCGTCGTCCCCGATCACCTCGTGGGAAGACCTGTTCAACGAAGAATGGGCGGGCCGTTTCGCCGCGCCGACGCTGCCGGGGATGCAGGGCATGGCCGCGCTGCTGATGCTGGCCAAAACCTACGGCGGTGACGAGTTCAACGTCGACGTCGGGTTCGAGAAACTGGCCGAACTGAAGCCCTTCGCGGCGATCCAGACCTCGGCCGAGTCGGCGTGGCAGATGTTCGAGCAGGACATCGCGGACATCACCGTCGAATTCGGGTCGCTGGCGCAGCGCGCCAAGGAATCGACCAACCCCGAGATCGTCATCGCCGACCCGACCGAAGGCATGTGCGCCGCGATGAACTTCGCCTGCATCACCACCGGCGCCCCGAACCAGGTGCTGGCCGAAGAGTGGATCAACCTCCACCTCTCGCCCGAGGTCATGCAGGAATACATGCGCGAGGCGTACTACTCGCCCACCGTCAACAACGTCGAGATCCCCGAGGATCTGGCCGGCAAGATCATGACGCCCGAGCAGGTCGAAAACCTTGTCGCCTTCGACTGGGAGCACATCGCCGCGCAGCAGGCCGCTTGGTCCAGCCGCTTTACGCGGGAAATCGCAGGGTGATCCTGTCACGCGACGTCGGCCGGAGCCTTGCGGCTCCGGTCACCCTATGGCTGCTGGCCGCCTTCGCGATGCCGCTTGGCGTCGTGATGCTGCTGTCGCTTCACGAATATTCCGAGATTTTCGGCCCGCTGCTGCGGCCCCCCAGCTTGGCGCAGTTCCAGCTGGTGCTGGGCGACGGCTTCTACCTGGGCGTCCTGCTGGAGACGCTGCTGCTGGCCGGTGGCGTCACGCTTGTATCGGTGCTGCTGGGCTATCCGCTGGCCCTGTGGCTGGTCAGCGTGCCGACCAAATGGCGGTCGCTGGCCTTCATGGTCATCCTGATCCCGCTGCTGACCAATGTCGTGGTCCGGTCGCTGGGGATCGTCCTGCTGCTGTCGCCTGACGGCATCCTGAACAACATCTTCGGGCTTGTCGGCATCGGTCCGTTCCGGAACATGCTGTACAACCATTTCGCGGTCATGATCGCGCTGGCGCAGGTGTTCATGCCCTTCGTGGTGCTGGCGCTGTACGATACGTTGCAGGGCACCAATCCCCGCGTGAAGGAAGCCGCCGAAAGCCTTGGCGCGTCGCCGTCGATGGTGTTCTGGACCGTCCGCTTCCCGATGGCCCTGCCGGGCCTGCGCGCGGGCATCATCATCGTGTTCCTGATGGCGTCGACGGCCTATGTCTCGGCCACCATTCTTGGCGGCGGACGGGTGCAGACAACGGGGCTTTTGGTCTACCGCGAAGCCATCGTGAACCTGAACTTCCCGACGGCGGCGGCGCTGACGCTGGTGATGACGCTGGCCAGCCTTGGCTTTTCCGGTCTGGTGATCTTCGCGTTCAAGTTCCTGATGCCGTGGATGAACACTGCCCGGAACAGTGGTCGCCCCAACGCGACCCTGCCCGCCGTTCCGCCGGTCCTGATGCGCACGCAAGAGATCCTTGGCCCGGTGATCTACTGGATCCTTCTGGCGGCCGCGATCGGGCTGCTGTTGATGCCGCTGTATCTGGTCGTGGTGCAAAGCTTCAACGACGTGCCGCAAGCCTCGTCCGCGCGGTTCCGGGGCTTCACGCTGAAATGGTACGAGATCGTCCTGTCGAACGGGAACTACACCGACGCCTTCCTGAACTCGGTCAAGCTGGCGGTGGCCGCCACGGTGATCGCACTGGCGCTGTCGATCCCGGCGGCCTTCGCACTCAGCCGGTTCCGGTTTCCGGGGCTGCCGCTTCTGGCGGTGTTCTGGGCGCTGCCGCTGTCGCTGCCGGGGGTGGCNATCGGGGTGGGCATGCTGAAGCTGCTGAGCATCTTCATCATCCTGCCGCCCTTCCTTGGGCTGCTGGCGGTGCATGTCGTGCTGGTGATCCCCTTCTGCATCAGCCTGCTGGTCGCCTCGGTGCATCAGCTGGACCGCAGTCAGGAAGAGGCCGCGGCCTCGCTTGGGGCGAACGGGGCGGTGCGGTTCTTCCGGATCATCCTGCCGGGCTTGGCGCCCGGACTGGCGGCAGCTTCGATCATGGCCTTCCTGTCGAGCTTTGGCGAAGTCACCGTTACCGGCTTCCTGACCACGGCGCGGATGACCACCCTGCCCGTCCGGATCTATGCCGACGCGACCTTCGCGCTGGAACCGACGGTACACGCGGTGTCGGCCCTGACGATGATCGTGACACTGATCGCGCTGGCGGTGCTGAACAAGATCTTCCGGGTCGACAGGCTGTACGCCCGCTGACCGGGGACCCGTCAACGAACAAGGCCCGGGCAAGCGTCCGGGCCTTTTCATGTTCGGGGGCCTGAATGTCAGTCCTTCGACAGGTGTTCGGCCAGCAGGCGCGGCAGCAGCGCGCCCATCGTCTGTTCGATGGTGTCGACCATGACCATCGTCTGATGATCGACCTCTAGGTTCAGCCGGTCGCCGGGGCGGTACAGCGAGAACGTGGTCCGTTCGACCGTGTCCGGGATCAGGTTGATGCGGAACACGTCGCCCGCCTCGCCGCCCGCTTCCTTGTCGGCCACGGTCAGGCTGCATCCGTTCACGGCAAGAAAGCCGCGCGGGAAGATGTACCGCGACCAGTCTGCCGCGACACGGAAGCGGATGAAGGACTGCGGCGCGTCGGTGACGATCTCGACGATCTCGGCCGTGGTCGCGATATGGCCCGCGATGTCGTGGCCGCCGTTTTCCTCGTTCGGCTTGGCGGAGCGTTCGACATTGACCACACCCCTCCCGGCGATGTCGCCAAGGTTGGTGCGGTCCAGCGTGGCGTCCATCGCGTCGAAGGTCACACCGTCGCCGTCGATGCCGGTGACCGACAGGCACACCCCCTCGATCGAGACGCTGGCGCCCAGTTGCAGATCTTCCAGCAGCCGGTCGGTGAAGCCGATGCGATAAGTGTTGCCGCCAGGATAGGGCGTGACTGCGGATACGGGCCGAACGGCCTGAACGATGCCTGTGTACATGGATGCCTCCGGGGACTGTCCGGCCCGAGATACGACCTTGCCCGGCGTGGGACAAGGCCGCAGACCCGGCGGCAGCGCACAGGCGCGCCCCCTTTCCCGAACAGCCCCGATGCCGTCCGGGAAACGCGTGGCGCGCGTCAAAGACCGAACAGCGCCCGCGCGGTCTGCCGGTGCGGTGCGTCGCGGCTGTCCAACAGCGCCAGCCGTCCCGCCATGTCGCCGATGTTGTGGGGATAGTCAGACCCGAACAGCATCCGGTCCGTGCCCACCGTCTCGATGCACAAATCCAGCGCACCGCCGGTGAACACCACACCGTCAAGGTAAAGCCGGTCGAGGAACTCGGACGGCCGGCGCGGCGTCCCGGCGCGGCAGGCCGGGATGTTCGCGTGGCAGACGTCCAGACGGCCGATCAGAAACGGCAGCGTGCCGCCGCCATGCGCAAGGATCATGCGGATATTGGCGTATCGATCGAAGAACCCGTCGTACAGCATTCGGCTGATGGCCAGCGTGGTGTCGAACACAAAGCCCACGGGCGGCGACAGGTTGTAGTCTCCCAGCCCCAGCGCCGCCTCGCCCGGCGGAACCGAGGGGTGCAGGAACACCGGCAGCCCGCTGGCGTCGATGACCTGCCAGATCGGCGCATAGGCCGGATCGGTCAGTGGCGCGCCGTCGACGGTCGCCACCGCGATCACCCCCGACGCCCCCATGTCCACCGCACGGGCCAGTTCCGCCACCGCCGCCTCGGGATCTGTCCACGGCAACGCCGCGAACCAGCGCAGGCGGTCGGGATAGGCGGTGCGGGCCTCGGCGAAAGCGTCGTTCATCATCCGCGCGGCGCGGCGGCTTAGGTCGAGATCCGCGAAGATCGCGTTGGGCGAGGTCAGCGAGATCACCGCCAGATCCACCCCCGCCGCGTCCATATCCTTGATGCGGCGATCGAAATCCCACATGGGCGGCAGCAGCGTGAAGAACGGCACGCCGTCCTTGTCGATCACCTCGCCGCCGCCCGGCAGAGTGCGGAAGGTGTACTTCGGCCCGCCCTCGGCGCGCAGAAGGTCAAGGTAGGCGTCGCTGACCATGTGGGTGTGCGTATCGACGATCATGCGGCGGCCTCTGTCCGGCTGGCACCGCGCACAAGGTCGATCAGCGCCGAAGGATCGCGCGGCAGCCGGTTCCCGCGCCACGCGATGTGGTTGTCGGGACGCGCCAGGACCAACGCCTCGGCATAGGGTGCGGGAGCGTCGCTCAGGTCGATCAGCACCAGCGGCACCCCCGCCGCGCGCGCCGCCGCCAGCAGCGGTTCGACCGCAACCGATGGATCGGTGCGCACCAACGCGAACCCGGCGCCCTGATGGTCGTACAGCCAGCGACCGTCGTCCATCGGCACGTTGGGCAACCGCGCCCCCGGCACGGTCGAGGCGGTGAACGAGCCCATCGCGTAGGGCGGCGGCGTTCCGTCGGCGTCGATCATGGGCGAGGCGTCATAATAGTAGCCGAAGTTCAGCCCGGCGCAGCAGTATTGCTGGACGTTCAGGTCGTACAACGCGGCCCCGACCCGGTCCCGCGCCGCCGCGCCATCGGGCGTGTCGTCGTCGATCTCGTCCGGCACCGCCTTGCGCTTGCGCGCCATCTCGTGCGCGTGGTTCATCGCGAACCGCGACACCTGCTCGGTGATCGGCAGGCGCTCGGCCTCGTGCGCGTCCAGCGCCGCCTCGCCGGCCCAGCCGCCAAAGACACCGCCCATGTGCATCGCAAGGTTATGCGCGTCCGCGATCCCGGCGTTCATGCCATAGCCCGCATAGGGCACCCAGAGATGCGCGGCGTCGCCGCAGATGAACACGTTGCCGCGCCGCAGCCGATCCGCCACCAGACGGCGGCCGAACCAGTCCTCTTTCGACAGGATGTCGTAAGCAAAGGCATCGTCCACGCCAAGAATGCGGCGGATCGCCCAGTCGCGGTCCACGCTGTCGAAATCCGCCTCGTCATCCTTCAGGTAGTTGTGGATCAGCCACGTCTCGCGCCCGTCGATGGAATAGACCACGCCGGACCGCACCGGGTTATAGGCGAACATGCCCCACGTCGGCGGCACCTGCATGCACGCGGTCAGGCCCGGCGCGCGGATATAGGTCGACTGCACCCGCTGCACCACCGCGTCGCCCTGAAGCGTCGCGCCGATGTCCTTGCGCACCTGCGACCGGCCCCCATCGCAGCCGACCATGTACCGGCCCCGGACGGACAACCCGGTGCCATCCGTGCAGGACACGGCAACATCGACGCCTGCCCCCGTGTCGGTGAAGCCGGTGACCGTCGCCTCGTTTACGATGCGGATGCCCGCGCGGTCCTGCGCGGCGGCGAACAGGATCGGTTCAAGGAAGATCTGGTTGATGCGGTGCGGCGGCTCGGGCGTGGGCCAGCCGGTGTCCGGCCCCGGCTCGTCGCGCCTGCGCCCCGCCGTCGAGGGGATCGGGACGCAGGTGATCTCGCGCCCCGTCACGGTGGTGCGGTAACTGACGCTGTGCGGATAGTCCTCGGGCAACCCCGCCGCCCGGATACGGTCCGCGATGCCAAGGCCCCGGAATATCTCCATCGAGCGGGCCGAGACGTGGTTGCACTTCACATTCGGCGGCTGTCCGGCGCGGCGGGTCTCGACGATCAGCGACGACACCCCGCGCCGGTCCAGTTCCATCGCCAGCGTCAGGCCCACCGGGCCCGCGCCGACGATGACCACATCTGCCGACAGAGCGGTCATTTGATGCCGAACACCTTGCGGGCGTTGTCCTCGTAGAAGGCCTTAAGCACCTCGGGCGACACCGGCATCGCGTCAAGATAGGCGGTCTCTTCGACGACGTACTGCCACGGGTAATCCATCGCGTACATCATCCGGTCTGCGCCGATGACGTCCTGCACGTACATGATCGGCTTCGGGTCCCCGACCCCGGACGAGGTGTAATAGAAGTTCTCGCGCAGGTAATCCGACGCCTTCCGCTTCAGCGGCTGCGCCCCGGCACAGCGGTTCGAGTTCGAGATCCGCGTGTGCATGAAGTCGATCCGGTACAGCCAGAACGGCAGCGCCTCGCCGGTGTGGCCCAGCACGATCTGCAGCTTGGGGAACCGGTCGAACAGGCCCGACACGATCAGCCGCAGCGCATGCAGGCCGGTCTCGCAAGAGAACCCGTAGACGGCGGCGTCAAGCCCGCGCGACAGGAACGGCTCCAGCATCTGCGGCGAGGGTGTGTTCGGGTGCAGGTAGATCGGCACGCCAAGCGCCTCGGCGGCCTCGAACACGTCCCAGTATTTCTCGTCATCCATATAGGTGCCAAGCGTGTGCGAGTTCAGGATGCCGCCGCGCAGGCCCAGCTTGGTCACGCCGCGCTCCAGCTCCTTGGCGCCGCCCTCGGGGTCCAGCGGTGAGAACGCGGCAAGGCCGACATAGCGGTCGGGGTGCTTCGCGATGCCCTCGGCCAGTTCGTCGTTGGCGCGGATCGACAGGCTGGTCGCGGTGGCGGGGTCGAACAGCTGCACACCGGGCGACGACAGCGACAGGACGGCGATGTCGATCCCGGCCCGGTCCATGTCCGCCAGACGCTGTTCGCCAAGATCCACGATCCGGGCGTTGTGCGACCGTGCGATGTCGTTGTCGCCCGCGAAGAACCCCCACAGCGACTGGAAACCCGGCTCGTTGATGGTCTTGTCGCGGATCTCGGCGCGGTAAAGGTCCATGATCTCCTGCGGCAGCCAAGCCTCTTCGGTGGCGATGCGCTTGTACGGCGGGTTGGGGTTATGTTCGGGCATCGGAGGCTCCATTCTGCAGGGTGTCGTTGGTGAATTTCGGTTGGGGCGCGGTGCGCCGTGCCTGTACGGACAGGGCGACCAGCAGCGCGATCCCGGCCACTGCCGCGATCATCGAAACCGGGTGATACGGCCCGGCAATCGCGGTGATGCTGAACAGCAAAAGCCCGCCCGCCGCCGCCGCCAGTCGTCCCACGCCGCCGCCGAACGCGGCCTTGCGGGCCAGAACCTCGGCCATGACGTGACCGCCGCAGTAGACCGTGACGCAGGACACGCCGATGGCCAGCCACGACCCGTCCATCAACAGCGCCGGGTTGAAGGCGAAGACGAAGGGCAGCAGGTAGGCCACGAAGGCCAGCCGCACGCCGGTCACCCCGGTCTGCCACATGTTGCTTTTGGCGATCGAGGCGGCGGCATAGCTGGCGATGGCGACCGGCGGCGTCAGCATGGACAGCAGGCCGAAATACAGGATGAACAGGTGCGCAGAGGTGATGTCGATCCCGTGCCGCACCAGCGCCGGCGCCAGCAGCACCGCGACGACCACGTAGACGCCCGAGGTCGGCATCCCGACGCCAAGCACGATGGCGATCACGGCCGTCGTCACCAGCAGCGGCAGGCTGCCGCCCAGCTCGGCGATCTTTCCAAGCGCCAGCGTCAGCGCAAAGCCCAGCCCGGTGACGTTNATCGTGCCGATGATGATGCCCGCGATGGCGCAGACCAGCAGGATCGGCACCAGCGTCTCGCCCGCCTGCACAAGGATTTCCGGCAGTTGCCGCAGGCCTTTCCTGACCCGCCAGCCCGACAGGACGTACAGGACCAGCGCCGCGCCAGAAGCATAAAGCGCAGATTTTCCGGGGGCATAGCCCAGCCAGAAGAGAAAATACATCAACACGCCCAAAGGCACGATCAGCGGCGTGCTGCCCTTCAGAGCGGCGCCAAGGCGCGGAAGGCTTTCGCGCGGCTCGCCGTGCAGACCGTTGGCCGCGGCATAGCTATCGACCTGCCGGTACAGCAGCAGATAGTAGAACGCGGCTGGAAGAAGCGCGGCGACGACGACCTCGGCATACGAGATCTGTAGAAACTCGGCGATGATGAAGGCGGTGGCCCCCATCACCGGCGGCGCGATCTGGCCGCCGTTCGACGCGACGGCCTCGATCGCGGCGGCGTGGCGCGCGGGCCAGCCGGACTTTTTCATCATCGGGATCGTCACGACGCCGGTCGACATCACGTTCGCCACGGTCGAGCCCGACAGCGTCCCGAACAGCGACGACCCAAGGATCGCGACCTTGGCCGGTCCGCCGCGCCGGTGCCCCATCGCGGCCATCGCAAGATCGGTCATCGCCGCCGAGCCGCCCACGGCGGTCAGCACCGCGCCGAACACGATAAAGCCAAGGATCTGCGTGGCACCCACGCCCAGCACCATACCGGGCACGCCGTTTGCATCGTTGTAGACGTAGAGCAGATAGCGCGGCGGCGAGAGATACGCGGCCTCGAAGATCCCCGGCGCGAAATGGCCAAGGAACCCGTAGGCCATGAACCCGGCCCCCAGCAGCGTCAGCACCAGCCCGCAATGGCGCCGCGTCGCCTCGAACAGGCCAAGGATACCCAACAGCGCGGGCACCCACTTTTCCGGCCCCCGGTTCAGCGGGTCCAGCAGCCAGTCCTGATAGTTCAGCGACAGCCACCACCAGCCCAACATCGACGCGACGCCCAGCACGATGTCCGCCGCGACGGGCACCCCCGGCTGACGCCGCAACAGCAGCCCCGCCGGGATCGTCAGGCCCAGGATCAGCGCAAGGTACTGCTCGGTGATGTAGACCTGTCCGAACAGCTCGGGCAGGTTGAACGTCCACGCGATGCCAAGCACGGGCAGGACGGCGGCAAGAAGGGCGGCAACGGCGCGCATCGGGGTCTCCGGGATGGGCGTGCGTCAACAGATCGGCGGCAATGGCCGAGGCAATGAAGACGTCAGAAATCCGGGGTGACCGGCGCGTGGCCGGTCACCGCTACTGAGATTACTCGGCGAAGGTGGCTTCGCGCGCCTCGTTCTCGTCGGACCACAGCCCCTTGTCCTTGAAAAAGGCAATGGCGGCAGGGTGATACGGAACGGTGTTGCTAGAGAAGCCAAGCCCGTCCTGAGACCCGCCCCGCAGCGGCGGGTAGTCCTCGCGCAGTTGCGGGAAGGCGTCGTACAGCGCCGTCAGGATGTTGGTCGCCTCTTCGTCCGACAGCGAGGCGCTGGTCGTCAGGAAGATGTCATAGGCCGACACCACGACGGGTTCGGTGATCTCGGGCATCGCCGGGTTCGGCCCGACTTCCAGCGGGTAGACCCCCGGCAGTTCGGCGTCGAAGAACTCGGTCGTCGCGTTCTCGCCGGTCAGGCTGAGATAGCGGATGCCGCCCGGAATGGTCGCGTTCGCCTGCTGGGTCAGCGGGATGCCGATGGCGGCGGCGGTTGCGTCCACGGTGCCCTCGACCAGCGCGTCGAGCCCCGCTTTCAGGCCCGACACCTCGATCGCATCCACGTCTTCGGGCGTCAGCCCAGCCGCGAGAAGCGTCGCCCGGTTCACCGTCGACACACCCGTCAGGGCGGTCATGTCGATGACCACGCGCTTGCCGGCCAGTTCGCCGACCTCTGTAATGCCGTCGTCGGCGCGGGTGATATAGGCCTGCCGCAGCGGCCACAGCCGTGCCAGCACGCGCAGATCCGACAGCGCCTCTCCCGAGGTCTCGCCGCTGTACCATCCGCCCGCGTCGATGGCCGAGTTCAGGCCCACGGTGACCTCGCCCGCCGAAATCAGCGGCAGATAGACCGACGACCCGGTGAACGGCTGCACCGTCACCGGACGCTGCATCTCTTCCTGCAGCACGGCCGCGATGCCGCTGCCGATGGTGTAGTAAAGCGAGCCCTGCGGGTTGGTCCCGATCGTGACCCGACCCTGCGCCGCCGCATCGCAGCCGGCAAAACCCGTGACCGCGGCAATCGCCGCAGTTGCGGCAATTCCCTTAAGAAAAGCTTTCATAATGTCCTCCCTACGTCCGCCGCCCTCCTCGTCCGGCAAGCTGGACTTGCACGAAGGCTAGACTGGCAAGCTTGATAACAAAACTGAATTTTAATAAGACATTCATGCAGTCATTAAATGAATCATGGATGCCGGTTTCCAGCCTCACCCTCAAGCAGCTTCGCGCCATCCAGCAGGTGTACCGCACCGGGCAGGTCTCGGCGGCGGCAGACGCGCTGAACATCACCCAGTCTGCTGCCAGCGTGCTGATCCGGCAGGCCGAAGCCGCGCTTGGCGCCACCCTGTTCGACCGCACGACACGGTCGCTGTCGCCGTCCGAGGCGGGCGAAAGCGTGATCGGGCTGGTCGAGCGCATCCTTGGCGACCTGTCGACACTGGAAGAAACGATCCGCGGCCTGCGCGACCTTGAACGCGGGCGGATCCGGCTGACGGCGACGCCCGCCACGGGGCTGACGCTGTTGCCCGAGACGGTGCGCCGCTACAGGGCCGCCTACCCCGCCGTCAGCCTTGTGATGGACGACTGCGCCCCCGACCAGTTCTATGCCAACATCCTTGAACAGCGCGCCGACTTCGGCATCGGAACCGAACCCGCCGACACCTCGGCGTTCGACTGGGAAAGCCTGCACTTCGACCCGCTGTGCATCATCTGTTCAGAGGAACACCCCTTCGCCTTCCGCGAGGCGGTCGGATGGGCCGAACTGGACGGGCAACCGCTGATCCTGTCGCGGCGCGACTACGGCGTGCGCGGCATGGTCGAGGCGACGCTGGCCCGGCTGGATATCCGCCCCAACGTGGTGGCCGAGGTCGGATTCCTTGGCAGTGCCGCGTGGATGTCGTCCTGCGGCATCGGCTTGGCCGTCCTGCCGGGGCGGCTGGCCCGCGCCCAGCCCGCGCCCGGCGTGCGCAATGTGCCGCTGGTCGATCCGGTGGTGCGGCGTGCGGCGGGGCTGGTGAAGCGGCGCAAGCACAGCCTGTCCCACAGCGCGGAACGGTTCGTCGAGATGCTGGCGAAGGACCTACAGGACTCGGCAGCCTCGCCCGCCCCGGCCCGCGCCTAGACCAGCGAGATCGCCCGCTCTTCCTTGATGCTCTGTTCGGCGGCCAGCACGATGCGCAGGCTGTCCAGCGCCGCCTGCATCGAATCCGACAGGTCCAGATCCTCGCGTATCGCTTTCAGGAAGAACTCCTGCTCGCGGTCGCACAGTTCCTGATGACCCGGCTCGTCCTCCATCGACATCAGGTCGTCCGGCTTCACGAAATGCTTGTCCGGACCGACTTCGGCATGGTGATAGCGGATCGCGTCGGTCTTGGTGTGCTTGTCGATNTCGGCGCTGTCCGACAGATCATCGCCGTCNCCGCGCGCTTCNTCGTTCGGCACAAGGCTGACCGAGCCCTTCGGCCCCACGATATCCTTCACGAAGAACGCGGTCTCCGACATCATTGGGCCCCACCCGGCCTCGTACCAGCCGACCGAGCCGTCGTCGAAGGTGACGTGCAGGTGGCCGTAGTTCTGCTTGTCCGCCTCGCCCCACAGCCCCGCGCCGATGCCGTGCACGCGCACCGGCTTGGCGCCGGTCAGCTGGCACATGACGTCGACATAGTGAACGCCGCAGTCGACGATGGGGATCAGGCTGTCGATCAGGTTCTTGTGCCAGAACCACGCATCGCCCGACGACTGCTGGTTCAGGTTCAGACGCATCACCAAGGGCTTGCCCAGCGTCTTGCCCAGTTCGATGAACTTGATCCACGACGGATGGACCCGCAGGATNTAACCCAGCACCAGCTTGCGGCCGGTTTCCTTCGCCTTGGCGACGACGGCTTCGGCTTCTTCGTTGGTGGTGCCGATGGGCTTTTCCATGAACACATGCGCGCCCGCGTCCATCGCCTTGATCGTGTAATCCGCGTGGGTGTTGGGCCATGTGTTGATCGACACCGCGTCGGGCTTCAGCTCGGCCAGCGCGGACTCGTAATCCTCGAACAGCGGATAGCCCTGAAGCTCGTCCGGGATCGTCTTGGACTTGATCGTGCGCGAGCACAGGCCGACGATCTCGAAGCCGTCGTTGCGGTGATAGGCGCTGGCATGGGACGCGCCCATGTTGCCAAGCCCGACGACAAGAATGCGTACCGGATCGCTCATTGCTGGTCCTCCCTGCGGGCTTTCGCCCCTGTTCGTGTGCGGACCGGCGGCGCGCGGCAACGCACCGCCGGTGGTGTTGCAGGCCAGTCCGGGTAAGACCCGGACCGGCGTGGCGTCAGACCGCCTGATCGAACATCGACGCGCGAAGCGCCTCGACGTCGACCGCCGCCAGATCCTCGGACACCTCTGCCCCCTCGGCGTCGGCTTTCACCGCGTCGTGGTCGAAGTCGTTCGCGGCGGGGATCAGCATGTTGGTGCAAACGTCCTCGGCACTGATCGGGCTGGAGATCTGGCCGATCTCTGCCGACGTGTCGAAGAAGGTCTGCCAGCTGGACATGTCGTGCCAGCCCCAACCTTCCCGCATGCTCATGTCGCCCCGGAACACGTTCATCTGCTGGATGATCGACATCAGGCCCAGTTCCGGCCCGAGGTTCGACGCCAGCGTCGGGAACTGTTCGAACACCGCTTGCACCGCAGCGGCGGGGTTGTGTTCCGCGAACTCCAGCCCCATCGCCCAGCCGCGCAGGTACTTTTCAAGGAATTCCACCTTGTCGGGGTCCTCAAGGTCGGCGGCGCGCACCACGAAGGTGTTCGCCGGCATCGGCGAGTTCTGCACGCCCAGCCAGTATTCGAACTCCAGCCCGGTGCTGATCCATTCGGCCCGCAGACCTTCCCACGATAGGGCGGCGTCGCCCTGCCCGGCCGCCAGCGCGGTGCCCCACGTCGGCCAGCCGGCTTCGACATAGGTGATGGTCGACACGTCGACGCCCATCGCGGCCAGAAGCGGATCGCAGATCGACTGCCACGCGGCAGAGCCCAGAAGGATCGTCTTGCCCTCGATCTCCTTGATGTCAGACGGGCCTTCGCCGGTCCGGAACGCAAAGCTGAACGTGTCCAGCGCGCCCATGTGGAACGCCGATTTCAGCGCCATGCCGTTTTCAAGCGCGAACGAGAAAACGCCGGGGCTGGGGAAACCCATGTCGGCCTGCCCCACATCGACGAATTTCACCGTCGCGGTGCCGTCGGACGGTCCGGGCTGCATCTCGACGTCGAGATCGTCGAAATAGCCCATCTTCTTGCCGATCCAGAACGGATAGTCGTCCAGCACTTCAAGCGTGCCGCGCGGGCTGATCCAGGTGAACGTGTCATCGTAGGGTTCTGCATGAAGGCGCGGGATGTTCAGGCCCGAAACGATCACGCCACCGGCGGTGACCTGCAAAAGCTGACGACGTGTCAGCATGGAACTCGTGCGGTTCTTCATCTTGTAACTCCCTGTTGTTGCTGCGGTTACCGGGTTCGGCCGCCTCAGGCCTCCCAGCTTGCCCACTTCTTGCCGATGAGAAAAAAGATTACGTAAATCAGGATGCCAAGCGCCGACAGCATCAGCACCACGCCGAAGAATTGCGGCATCTGGATCATCGAGGAATAGGTCGTCAGCCGGTTGCCCAGCCCAAAGCCGCCGCCGACCATCTCGGCGCCGACCGCTGTCAGCAGGCCAAAGATCGCGCCGATCATCAGGCCGACAAGGATCATCGGCAGCGCCATCGGAGCGCGGATCTTCCAAAAGATCTGCAGCGTCGAGGCACCGTAGCTGCGCGCCAGCGCGATCTTGTTGGCGTCGACCCGGCGAAAGCCGGTGGCAGAGTTGATCATCACCATCGGCCCCGAGGCCAGCGCCACCGCGATGATCCGGGGTTCATAGCCGAAGCCGAAGCGCAGGATCAGCAACGGCACCAGCGCCAGCATCGGCGTGGTCACAAGGATCAGGATATACGGCGCGATGATCTTCTCGGCGAAGGGAAACTGGGTGATCACCGCCGCAAGGAACATGCCGATCCCCGCCCCGATGGCGAAGCCCGACAGCAGCACCACCAGCGTGTGCCCCAGATGCGGCAGGATCAGCGGGAAATCCGTGACCAGCGCCACCGCGATTTGCGAGGGCGTCGGCAGGATGTATTGCGGCACCTCGAACCAGCGCAGCAGCACCTCCAGCCCGCCGATCACGATCACGGCGGTGGCGATGATGGCAAGGATCTCGTACTTGGTGCTGCCCGACCCGAAGCTCGACAGCGACTGAAGCCCCTTGCCGACCCGTGCGCCGACGACCTCCGCGTCCTCGCTCATCCCCGTCTCCTATTCCGCCGCCTTCGCGGTCCGCTTGCTTTGCTGGTGGCCGTAGATGTCGGCCTTGATCCGGTAAGTAAGGTCGTAGACCTCCTTACCGGCCATGATCTCCATCGTTCGGGGCCGCTCGAACGGCACCTCGTACTCGCGCAGGACCCGGCCCGGTCGAGGCGTCAGCACGACGACCTTGTCCGACAGGAACAGCGCCTCTTCGATCGAGTGGGTGATGAAGACGATGGTGGTGTGCGTCTCTAGCCAGATTTCCTCGACCAGCGCGTTCATCTCTTCGCGGGTAAAGGCGTCGAGCGCGCCGAACGGCTCATCCATCAGCAGGACCGACGGGCGCAGCGACAGCGCGCGCACGATGGAGGCCCGCTGCTGCATCCCGCCCGACAGCTCGTTCGGCATGTTCTTCTCGAACCCTTTCAGGCCGACCCGGTCCAGCAGGTGGTCGATCCACGCCATGTCCGGCTTCTGATGTTTGACCTCGAACGGGAACAGGATGTTGTCGATCAGGTTGCGCCACGGCAGCAGGTTGGCCTCTTGAAACACCAGCCCGATGTCCGGGTGCGGTCCGGTGATCTTCTTGCCGTCCAGCAGGATTTCCCCCGAGGTCAGCCCGTGCAGACCGGACATCGACCAAAGCAGCGTGGTCTTGCCGCAGCCCGAGGGACCGACGATCGAGACGATCGTGTTCGGCGCAATGTCCAGCGAGCAATCAAGCAACGCGTCCATGTCGCCGTAACGCTTTCCAGCGCCGCGTATTTCAAGCTTTGACGGATGACTCGAAGTGCTGGACATGACGCCCCTGTCGATTGGCAGCGAAGGAATTACGACTCGCTTGCGTCAACAGTGTAACTCACTTACATTTCTGTCAAGTTTGGCGAAAACTTCGGGGCCCGAAGCCTTCATACGTCTGATTTTTAAGCTTCGGGTCGTGTAAGTAACTCACATGGCGGTCAAAACTTCACGTCATTTGAAATTGCCGCCGGAGGAGACAGCGCATGACGTCGACGTCCGATCTTGCCTCGCCCGCAGCGCGCGCCTCAGAGCGGCCGGACCGGATTCCCGACATCATCGGAGAGATCAAAGACCGCTACGCCAGCCTGCGCCCGGCGGAACAATCGGTGGCGGATGCGGTGCTGGCCGACGTGCAAGAAGCGGTGCGCGCCTCTAACGGTGAAATCGCCGACCGCGCCGGTGTCAGCCAGCCCACCGTCACCCGGTTCTGCCGGTCCATCGGCTGCGCCGGGGTGCGCGACTTCAAGCTTCAACTCGCTCAGTCGCTGGCGGTCGGAGAGACCTTTCTTGCCATCGACACCCCCGAGACCCCGGCCGGAGAGTTGCCGCCCTTCTGGCATTCGGTGCTGGGCGAGGCGCGCGGCGCCATCCGCGAGGTCGAGCGGCAGGTGAACCCCGACGACGTGCTGGCCGCGGCAGAGATGCTGGCTGGCGCCGGACGGGTCGCGACCTTCGGCGTCGGCGGCTCGTCCAGCACGCTGGCGATCGAGGCGCAGGTCCGGCTGTTCCGCTACGGGCTGGCGGTGGATTGCTCGCTTGAACCCTACATGGCGCGGATGACCGCCGCGACGCTGCGCCCGGGCAACGTGCTGCTGGCCTTCTCGGCCACCGGGCGCACGCCGGAGGTGGTCGAGGCGATCGAGATCGCCAACCACTACGGCGCGGGCACCATCGCGATCACCCGCCCCGGCTCGCCGGTGGCCGACGCAGCCTCGGTCGNGCTGACGGTGGAGGTGGGCGAATACCCCGACGCGCTGACCCCCACCGCGTCCCGCTTCGCCTTTCTTGCGATCCTCGACGTGATCGCGGCCGCGACGGGCTATCGGCTTGGCCCGAAAGCTCGCGAAAGCCTGCGGCGGATCAAGTTCAACATCCTTCCCACGCGGCCCGGCAGCGGGCTTGAACCTCTTGGCGACTGAGACCCGAATGAACACACAGATAGACGACTGGCTGTCGCGCTTCGATGCGGCCCTGACCTCTGGCGACGTTTCCGCCGTGACTGCCCTGTTCGAACCGAACGGCTACTGGCGCGACATCCTCAGCTTCACCTGGAACCTCGTGACGCTGGAAGGCCGCGACAGCATCGGCGCCATGCTTGAGACCTGCCTTGCCGGCACCGCGCCGTCGAACTGGCGCCGGACGTCGGAGGCAGAGGATACCGAGGACGGCGCCGCCGCTTGGATCGCCTTCGAGACCGGGGTCGCCACCGGCACGGGTCGGGTCGCCGTGCGGGACGGGCTGTGCCACATCCTGCTGACCACGACCGAGAACCTGAAGGGCCACGAGGAACCGCGCGGGGCGCTGCGCCCCAAGGGGATCGAGCATCGCGCCGACCGCCACCGCGTGACGTGGTCCGAGAAGCGGGCCGAGACATCCGCCCGCATCGGGTTCGAGGAGCAGCCCGAGGTTCTGATCATCGGCGGCGGACAGGGCGGCGTGGCACTGGCCGCGCGGCTGAAGGCGCTTGGCGTTCCGGCGCTGGTGGTCGAGAAGAACCCGAAAATCGGCGACAGCTGGCGCAACCGCTACCGCAGCCTCGTGCTGCATGACCCGGTCTGGTACGACCACCTTCCCTACCTGCCGTTCCCCGACACGTGGCCGGTGTTCACCCCAAAGGACAAAATGGGCGACTGGTTGGAAAGCTATGCCTCGATCTTCGAACTGGACTGCTGGACCTCGTCCAGCGTGGACAGCGCGACGTGGGACGCCGAGGCCGAAACCTGGACCGCTGAAGTCACGCACGAGGGCCGCACCGTCACCGTGACGCCGAAACAGCTGGTGTTCTGCACCGGCGCCTACGGGCCGCCCAACACCCCCAGCTTTCCCGGTCAAGACAGCTTCAGCGGCACCTTGATCCATTCGTCCGCCTATCACGACGGCGCCGATTGGGCGGGCAAGCGCGCGCTGGTGATCGGCGCAGGCAGTTCCGCCCACGATGTCGCCGTCGACCTGTGGGAGGCCGGCGCCGACGTCACCATGTACCAGCGCCGCCCGGCGATCATCGTGCGGTCTGAAACGCTGATGGAACTGGCCTTTCCCACCTACTCGCAAGAGGCGGTGGACAACGGCCTGACCGTCGACATGGCGGACATGCTGGGCGCGTTTACGCCTTTCGCGCTGGCGACCGAGAAGAACCGCCGCCTGTACGACCACATCCGTGAACGCGACGCCGACTTCTACGCGGCGCTTGGCAAGGCGGGGTTCCAGTACGACTTTGGCGAGGATGACACTGGCCAGATGATGCGCGCCCTGCGCACGGCGTCCGGCTATTACATCGACGTNGGCGCCTCGACCCTGATCAGCGAGGGCAAGATCAAGGTGCTGGGCGGCACCATCGACACGCTGACGCCCGACGGCGTGCGGATCGACGGCACCGATCACGGGTTCGATCTGATCGTCGCCTGCACCGGCTATGCCTCGATGAACGAGGCGGTGGCCCCCATCGTCAGCCGCGAGGCCGCCGACATGGTCGGGCCGTGCTGGGGGCTTGGCTCCGGGGTGCGCGGCGATCCCGGCCCGTGGCTGGGCGAGCTGCGCAACATGTGGAAGCCCACTGCCCATGACAACCTGTGGTTCCACGGCGGCAACCTTGCGCTGTCGCGATTCTATTCGCGCTTCGTGGCCCTGCAACTGAAGGCGCGGATGGAAGGGATACCGACTCCGGTCTACGCCAGACCCGCTCCGGCGGCCTGACACCGGGCCCGGTTTCCGCCCTGAACGCTACTCACCGCAAGACTCCGTCCGCCGGGATTTACCCGGCGGCAAAAGGACTTGCACCGCGAGGCGAACGTGACCTCTACGGAACTCTCGTTAACGTTGTTGACTTTAAAAAGGGCCGTAGATTTAATCATTCCTGCTGGCATTTGAGGCGGACATGAATTGACGAATACATACTGAAATAAATCCGCCGAGCCGGCTGTTTCTGGGAGGAAAACATGTCGGACGAATTGGAAAAGCTTAGTGAAGTCGTGTCTTCGCGCAGGGATGTGCTGAAGACTTTGGGGGCGACCACGGTCGCGGGGGCGCTTCTTGCCACGGCCGGATTTGATCCCGCCATGGCGCAGGAACTGATGGCGGCGGGATCGCCGCTTAAGGCAGGGATGAGCAACGCGGGCCTTCAGGCAACGTGGTGCGCCCAAGGCAAGCAGACGGCCGAAGCCTGGGGCAAGCTGATGAACGTCGAAGTGACGTGGTTCGACGGCGAGCTTTCGGCGACCAAGCAGCGCGCGACGATCGACAACATGGCGGCCCAGCAGTGGGACCTTGTGGCGATCCAGACCTTCGGGATCGGCACGCTGAACGACCCCGTCAGCCGGATGATCGACGCCGGCACCCCGATCATCGCGATGGACACGATGATGGCGCCCGAGGGTCAGCTTGCGCTGCATACCTTCATCGCGCCGGACAACGTGTTCATGGGCTCGGTCACCGCGCAGGCGCTGTTCGACTCCATCGGCGGCGAAGGTCAGGTGGTCATGACGCAGGGTGCGCTCGGGCACACCGGGGCACAGGGCCGGGCCAAGGGCTTCAAGCAGGTTCTGGCCAACTATCCCAACATCGAGCTGGTCGACGAACAGCCCGCTGACTGGGACGTGACCAAGGTGGCGCGGATCTGGGATTCGCTGCTGACCAAGTTCCCGGACCTGAAGGCGGGCTTCTTCCACAACGACGACATGGCGCTGGCCGCCAACAACGTGATCAAGGCCAAGGGGCGCGAAGGCATCAAGCTGTCCGGTATCGACGCCATGCCGCCCGCCGTGAACGCGGTTCTCGACGGCACGCTGGTCGCGACGGTGCGCAACCCGTCCTGCCGGATCCACGGCTGGTCCGTGGCCGCGGGCGTCGCGGCGGCCGTCGGGGGCGAGACCTCGGGCACCGACATCCCCGCCTACATCTGGGCGGACGGTCCGGTGATCACGCAGGACACCGCCGCCGGCCACCTGTGGCTGCAGAAGAACTTCCTGATCTAGCATCGTGGCGGAAGACATTCTGTACCAATCCGACGGGAGGGCCTCGGCCCTCCCGTCCCCCGACGCGGCTCCGCTTCTGGAAATGCGCGACGTGACGAAGCGGTTCGGCGGCATCGCCGCCCTGCGCAACGTGGATTTCTCGATCCTCGAGGGCGAAGTCCACGGCCTTGTCGGAGAGAACGGCGCCGGCAAGTCGACGATGATGAAGATCATCGCCGGCGTGTATGCCGATTTCGAGGGCGAGATGTTCGTAGGCGGCAAGCCGGTCCATTTCCGGTCCGCGCGCGAGGCGCTGGATGCCGGGATCGGCATGGTCCATCAGGAACTGTCGGTGGTCCCCGACCTGACGGTGGCCGAGAACGTATTCCTTGGCCATCAGCCTGTCATGGCGGGCGGCCTGATCGACTGGCGGCGGATGAACCGCACCGCGCGCACCCAGATCGCCAGCCTTGGGCTGGACATCGACCCGACGACCCGCATGGGCGCCCTGCCCGTCGGCCTGCAACAGCTGGTCGAACTGTCGCGTGTGCTGTTCTCGGGCGCCAAGATCATCATTCTGGACGAACCCACCTCGGCCCTGTCCCCGCCCGAGGTCGAACGCCTGTTCGGCGTCCTGCGGCAATTGCGCGAACAGGGCCGCAGCCTGATCTTCATTTCCCATTTCCTTGACGACGTTCTGGAAATCTCGGACCGGGTGACCGTGTTCCGCAACGGCGAGCGGGTCGACACCTCGCCCGCCGCCGCGATGACCAAGGACGAGATCATCAGCCGCATGATCGGGCGCGGGTCGGCCGAGATGACGATGGGCGAGGAAACCGAACTTTTGGGCGAGGAAACCAAGCCCGTCGTGATGGAGGTGAAGAACCTCAGCGACGGCAAGGGCTTGGCGGATGTTTCGCTGTCGCTTCGCAAGAACGAGATCCACGGCATCTACGGCTTCATGGGCTGCGGCCAGATCGAGCTGTCACGCGCCCTGTTCGGCAAGGGCAACCTGCGCGGCGGCACCACGATCCTTGACGGCAAGCCGGTTCGGTTTCGGTCCACCGCCGCCGCGCGGCGCGCCGGGGTCGCCTATGTCCCGGAAAACCGCAGCATGATGCTGTTCCGCACCGAGCCGGTGTTCAAGAACATGTCGATCTCGATCCTTGACCGGATCAACCGGATCATGCTGCGCCCGAAGGCCGAGCGCCGGATCGCGACGGGCCATATCGAGGATCTTCAGATCCGCCCGCCGCGCACCGACATCGCCCTTGGCAACCTGTCGGGGGGCAATCAGCAGAAGGTGGCGCTGGCCAAGTGGCTGACCCACCTGCCCAAGGCGCTGATCCTCGTGGAGCCGACACGCGGCATGGACGTGGGCGCCAAAGAGGACGTGATCCGCATCGTGAAGGCCCTGCGCGACAAGGGCGTCGCGATCCTTGTGCTATCGACCGAGCCCGAGACGATCCTGACGCTCGCCGACCGCGTCACCGTCATGAAGAAAGGCCGCGTCGCGCGGGAATTCACCACAGGACATTTGGAAAAGGCAGATCTGCTGTCAGCCGCTTAGGCGGGGCAGTCGAAGGGAACAGGCATGGCTGACACGACCCAAACCACGGCAGGCGGCGGCCTGCGCAAATTTCTGGCCGAGCAGATGCGCAACATCGCCCCGGTCTTCACGCTTCTCATCCTCATCGTGTTCTTCTCGGTGCAAAGCCCGGTGTTCTTCACGGTGGACAACGCGCTGAACATCCTTGCGAACTCGTCGATCACCGGGATCATCGCGGTCGGGCTGACCTTCGTGATCCTGACCGCCGAGATCGACCTGTCGGTCGCGGCCATCGCCAACGCGATCGGGATCACGGTCGCCTATTTCACGATGCAGNNNGAGTACGTGAACATCAACACTTGGCCGATGTACGGCATCTTCGCCATCATCCTGACGCTGCTGGCGGCGTTCGGGCTGGGGTCGATCACCGCCTTCGGGGTCACGGTGATCGGCATCCCGTCCTTCATCATGACGTTGGCGATGATGCAGATCGCCGACGGCGTGTCGGCGGTGCTGGTGCGCGGGCAGATCGCCTATAACTTCCCGGAATTCATCACATTGATCGGGTCCGGACGATTGTTCGGGCTCAGGTACTCGATCATCGTCTGCATCCTGTTCCTTGTCGTCGCGCATATCGTGCTGAAATACACCCGCTTCGGGCGCTACGTGTACATGGTCGGCGGCAACCGCGAGGCGGCGGAGTACTCCGGTGTGAACGTCCGCCTGATCATCGCTTCGGTGATGATCATCTCGGCGGTTTGTTCCGGGATCGCGGGCATGATCGGCGTGGCATATTTCGGATCGGCGCAGCAGAACGGGTTCAACGACTTTCTTCTGACCGCCATCGCGGCGGTGGTGCTGGGGGGCACCAGCCTGTTCGGCGGGCGCGGCGGCATCGGCAATACCGTGGTGGGACTGTTGGTGCTGGGCGTGCTGAACAACGGGCTGGACCTGATCCAGATCGACAGCTTCCTGAAAATCCTGATCCGTGGCCTGATCCTGTTCGCGGCGCTTGTCATCAACGTCTATGCGCAGCGCCTCAAGGAAGCGTCGGGTTAGCGGGGGGCACCGGCATGACTGCAAATCCCGCATACGAGGCGCTGACCATCGACACCCTGCCCGCCCGCCTTGGACAGGTCGCGGCCCTGACCGCGCAGGTCGGCGCGGGCGACTGGCAGGTGCAAGAGGTCGGCGACGGCAACCTGAACCTTGTGTTCATCGTCACCGGCCCGCGCGGCAAGGCCATAGTCAAACAGGCCCTGCCTTACGTGCGGCTGGTCGGCGACAGCTGGCCCCTGCCCCTGTACCGCGCCTTTTTCGAGTATAACGCCCTGACCCGGCAGGCCGCCCGCGACCCCGGCTCGGTGCCGGCGATCCATCATTTCGACGAGACGCAGGCGCTGATCGTGATGGAGTTTCTTGAACCTCACCGGATCTTGCGCCGCAAGCTGATCGACGGCGAACGGGTGGCCGGGCTGGCCGCGTTCCTGGGTCGCTTCTGCGCCCGCACCGCGTTTCGGGGGTCCGAACTGTCGATGGCTTCGCCCGACAAGAAGGCCGATGTGGCACTGTTCGCCGGCAACGTCGAGATCCCGGCCATCACCGAGTCGCTGGTGTTCACCGACCCCTACTATGCCGCCGAGATGAACAGCCACACGCCGGGGCTGGAGCCGGTGATCGCCCGCCTGCGGGCGGACGTGGACCTGAAGATCCGGGCACAGCAGGCGCTGCAACGCCTCGTGTCGAACACCGAGACGATGGTCCACGGCGACTTGCATTCCGGCTCGATCATGTCGACCGCCGACGACAGCCGCGTGATCGACCCCGAGTTCGTTCAATACGGTCCGATGGGGTTCGACATCGGCATGCTGTGCGCCAATTTCCTGATGGCCTTCTTCAGCCAGCCCGCCCACCGGGGCGACGATCTTGCCGACTATCAGGACTGGATCCTCAGCGTGATCGCCGACGTCTGGTCCACCTTCGAGGCAGAGTTCCGCAGCCTTTGGCAGTCGGAACGCACCGGCATCCTGTTCCCGGCCACCCTGTTCGAGGATCAGGGCCACGACAGCGCGCCCGCCTGCGACGCCGTGCTGACCGGCATCCGGCGCGATGCGTGGACGGTCTGCGGGATCGAAATGCACCGCCGCTGCCTGTCGCTGGCGCACAATGCCGACTTCGAAGATATCGAAGACCCGACGATCCGCGCCCCGTTAGAGGCGCGGAACCTGATGCTGGGGGCAGACCTGATCCGGGCCGCCGAAACGATCACCGGCGCCGAAGAGGTCTGCGACCGCGCGCGGCGCTACAACACCACCGACGTGATCTGACACCGCCGCCACCGGGCGGGACCGGCTTTAGGCCGGCCCGCCTCGGCGCAGGCGGATCAGGTCAACAGATCGGACCCGGTGTACAGGAAGCTCCCGCTAGTCAGATCCAGATCGTAGACCCCGTTGAGCAGGCCGACCAGTTCGGTACCGCCGCCCTCGGACAGATAGATCGCGGTGCCCGGCGTAAGGCCGGCCTGATCCTCGACAAGGACATAGTCCGTGTCCGCGCCCCAAAGCTGCACCTGATCCTCGCCCGCCGCGAAGTCCCACACGAAGCCGTAGTCGGCATCGCCGTCGGTGCCGTAATAGGCCCCGTCCACGTCGCCGAAGACGAAGATATCCGCACCGCCCGCGCCAACGAACACGTCCAGCTCGCCCCCGCCGGGGTTGGCGTCGCCGGTATCGACCGCGGCAAGGATCTCTGCCGTGTCGTCGCCCTGCACGATGTCGCGGCCCGCGATCTCGGTCACCGTCAGGTCCCCGAACGACACGTCGTTGTAGTGCGCGTTCAGATAGATGCTGCCGGTGGCGGGCGCCTCGTCCAGATCGAAGGTTTGCACGCCCTGAAGCGTCCAGTCGATCGGCTCTGACGTGCCCTCTTCCCAGACCTTGATGCTGTACAGGCGGTCGTACAGGCCAACCTGCTCGACCTGCATCGTGATGTTGTAGGTCAGATCCTCGTCCATCAGGATGGACTGGTTGCCCAGCGTGTTAAAGAAATCGACCGACGGGTGCAGCGAAAGCTGCGTAATACCGTCGCCGTCGGTGTCCTGGAACACGAAGGCAGCACCCGGCTCCCACCCGGAATGCGGCTGGAACCCGGACACCGGATCGTCGGTGTGACCGCCCCACAGCATCCCGATGCCGAACGCCCCGCCATCGCGGCCGCGCGGATCCTGATTCAGCAGGTCGTGCGGCGTGACGGTCATCGTCAGCTGGTAGTTGTCCCAGCTGTCGTCGCCCAGCGTCAGCAGCCGGTCATAACCAAGATCCACCGGCCGCACCCCGTCGCTGCCGATCTCCCACGTCCCGTCGACCACCTGCACCACGTCCTCTAGCGCGGCAGCGGACTGCCAGTCGATGCTGTAGTTCGGGCTCCATGTGTTGCCGGATTCATAGTCGATGGTCACGTCGCGGGTGAACACCTCGCCCGAGGACATGACGGCGGTGATGGTCACCAGATCGTCGGTGGCCGATCCGTCCAGCGCGGAATAGGCGATCTCGACGTTGAAATCGCCGGTGTCGTGCAGGCGGCGGGTGTCGGCCCCGATGGACAGCCCCTGCGGCGCCCCACCGTTCAGCGTATAGCTAAGCGAGGTGACGTCGCCGTAGACCGTGCCAAGGATGTTGACCCATTCCTGCGTCTCGCCGATGGCACCGAAGGTCTGATCCGACCCGTACCACACGTCGATCACGTTGTTGGACAGGATCTCGACCGTCGCCGTGTCGGTCAGTTCGCCATCGGACACGGTGTAGACGAAGCTGTCGGTGCCCGAAAAGCCAAGGTCCGGCGTGTAGCTCCATGTGCCATCGCCGTTGTCCACCAGATCACCGTTCGACGGGGTCCCGACATTCACCACGGACAGCGTGTCGCCGTTCGGATCGCTGTCGTTCGACAGCAGGTCCTCGGCCGTTAGGACGATAGTGGTGTCCTGTTCCGTGTAGAACGTATCGTCCGACGCCTCGGGCGCGACGTTCACCGGCTCGAAGCTGGCATCCTCGTCGATGATGGGCACACCTTCGAACTCGATATAGTCGACCATCCCGGTGAAGCCCGGCGCGTCGCCCACATTACCGGCGAAGACCCCGGCCGAGCTGACATCCAGCGCGTGCGAAACCGTGCCCGCCGTCACCCAAGTCTCGTTGTCTGTCGAGTATTCGAAGGTCCAAACGTCGCCCGTGCGGTCCAGCCGCAGGAACGGCGCGTTGCCGCCCGGGATCACGATATCGAACGCGGCCGAGGACACGCCGTTCACCGTGATCGCGCCGAAAGCCCGCAACTGGCTGCCATCATGGTAGACGTCGAAGCGCACCCAGTTCTGCGCGTCCTCTTCCACAAGGAAGCCCTGCATCTGGTACTGCTGCGACGGCATCGACAGGAACCGCGTCTCGACCGCGAAATCCTCGTCCGCGATGGTCTGCAGCACCCGCGCCGCGTTGTTCACGTTCCAGATGTCGTGGTCGCCATCCGGCGTGATCAGCGAAAGGAATGCATCGGTCGCATTGGTGGCGAGGGCCGAAGAAATGGCGCCCGGCCCCTCGATCCGCCACACCGGGTCAAGAGTTGGGTCGGCGAAGTCGTCCGACACCAGTGCGGGCGGCTCCGCGACGGTGATCGACACCGTACCGGTGTCCGTGAACTCGCCATCGGTCACCGTGTAGGTAAAGCTGTCGCTTCCCTCGAAGCCGGTATTCGGCGTGTAGGAGAACGTGCCATCGCCATTGTCGACCAGCGTGCCGTTCGACGTCGTGCCGATGGAGTCGATGCTCAGCGGATCGCCATCGGGATCGCTGTCGTTGCCCAGAAGATCGTCCTCGGTCAGCACCAGCACGGTATCGGGGTCGGTCTGCACCTCGTCATCCACCGCGATCGGCGCGCGGTTGTCGCTCAGATCGCCGTCCTCGTCGATGATCGGATCGGTGCTGCTTTCGAAATAGTCCAGTTGCGCGGTATAGCCCGGCGGCGGATTGTTCTGGTACGGCGCGGTACCGGCGAAGGTACCGACCTCGGTCACCGTCATGTCGCGGGTCAGGGTGTAAGCCTGCTGCCAGTTGACCCCGTCAGAGCTTGTTTCGAACACGAAATCATCGCCGGTGCGGGTGATCCGGAAATCCGAAACCTCCCCTGCGACGATGCTGCCGTCGAACAGCGGATAGGTCGTCGACCCATTCACGATCTGGCCGACGATCAGCGTCAGGCCAAGGTGGGTGTAGGCAAGGTCGAAACGGATCCAGTTGCCGTCGTCCTGCACCACCAGCAGCCCGTGTTCCTGGTACAGCGTCTGCGGCTCGTTCAGGAAGCCCGCGCTGATCTGGAAGTCACCGTCAGCCACGTCCTGCATCAGACGCGGCGTGGTCATCACGTCGGATGCCGACACCGGAATGCCCTGCGGCGAATCCAGCAACACGATGGCGTCGGTCTCGGTGGTGGCCAGCGTGGCCGAGCCGGTGATCCCCTTGAAGGTCCAGCCATCGTCCAGCGCCGGGCTGGAGAAGTCGTCCGAGAACGCATCGAAGACCGAGGGCGGCTGAACCGACACGACGACCGTGGCGCTATCCGTGTTGTCCCCGTCGCTGACCGTATAGGTGAAGCTGTCGGTGCCTACGAACCCGGTATCCGGGGTATAGGTGAAGGTGCCGTCGCCGTTGTCGACCAGCGCCCCGTTCGACGGGGTCCCAACCGACAGGACCGTCAGCGGATCGCCGTCCGGATCGGTGTCATTCGCCAGCAGATCTTCGGCGCTGAAGGTCAGACCCGTGTCCGGCTCGGTCGACAGCGCATCGCCAACGGCCTCGGGCACGCCCGAGGGCACGAAATCGCCGTCCTCGTCGAGGATCGGATCAGAGGCGAACTCGACATAATCGACCTGCGCCGTGAACCCGTTGGCTTCGTCCAAGTTGCCCGCAAACAGGCCGAACGTCGCGGCCTCCATCGCGTGGGTGAAACTGCCGGCCTCGGTCCACGTCTGCGCGTCCTGGGAATATTCCAGCGTCCACAGATCCCCATCCCGGCTCAGGCGCAGGAACGGGGCGACCCCGCCCGGAACCGGAACCTCGAACGCGGTCGAGGACACACCGTCAATGGTGATCGCGCCATAGGCGAACAACTGCGCGCCGTCCGAATAGGTATCGAACCGCAGCCAGTTGTCCGCGTCCTGTTCCACCAAAAAGCCTTGAATTTGGTACTGCTCGGACGGGATGCTCAGGAACCGCGCCTCGACCGAGAAATCCTCGTCCGCGATCTCCTGCACCACGCGGGCGCCGTTGTTCACGCCCCAAACGTCGAAATTGCCGTCCGCCGTCACCAGCGAGAGGAACGCATCGTCCGCGCCGGTGTCCAGCGACGACCCGGTGCCCACAGGCCCCACGAAGGTCCACGCCGGGTCAAGCACCGCCCCCGCGAAGTCGTCCGAGGTCGGCCCCGGCGCCGGGATCACGGTGACCTCGACCGTTGCCGTGCTGGTCGTGGTCCCGTCGCTGACGCTGTAGGTGAAGGTGTCGGTGCCCTCGTAGCCGTTGATGGGCGTATAGGTCACGGTGCCCGCGACCGCGTCGTAGACGGCGGTGCCGTTGGCCGGTTGGGTGGCGATACCGGTCACCGACAGCGGGTCGCCGTCGGGGTCGGTGTCGTTCGCCAGAAGGTCGGCCACGTCGATCACCAGCGGCGTGTCCTCGTCCGTCGTCACCGCGTCGTCGGCGGGCGTCGGCGCGTCGTTCGTGGCACCCGAGGTCGAGGCCAGCGTCGCGATCTCTTCCGGCGACAGCTCGGCGTCATAGATCTGACGGTCCGAGATTACCCCCTCGAACGGCGCGTCGAACCCGGCCTGACCGCTCGCGCTGGCCCAGCCGCGGCCGCCCCACTGGATCACCTCGACGTTCTGCGTCCAGTCCATCGCCAGCGGCGTGGTCCCCATCAGCGCGCCATCGACCCACACCGACGCGCCGCCCGGGCCGAAGGTGATCGCGATCTCGTATTCCTGCCCCGCCGAGATGCCCGGCACGTTCACGAAGCTTTCCGA
>NZVC01000043.1 GCA_002701395.1 Maritimibacter sp.
CACAATCGCACCCCTGTTCACTGCACAGGCCTGGCAGAATCACAGTGGGAGGGGGCAGCCATGAGCGGCCATTCCGGGTATCGCGCCCGCAGCGCGTTCGGGCGTTTCATTAACACTCTCGAGGAAACCGCGATCGCCATCCTGCTGGGACTGATGACGCTGGTGACCTTCGTCAACGTGGTCCTGCGTTATGTCTTCGGAGACTCGCTGATCTGGGGGCTCGAGGTTACGCTGATCCTGTTCGCGTGGCTTGTGCTGTTCGGCATCAGCTATGGCTTCAAGATCACCGCGCACCTTGGCGTCGACGCCGTGACCAGCCTGTTTCCGCCCAAGGGGCGCAAGGTGCTGGCCCTGATCGCCGCCGCCTGCTGCCTTGCCTATGCTTTCCTGCTTCTGAAGGGCGCATGGGACTACTGGGCGCCGTTCGCGGCCCTTCAGCCGACCGAGGGCCGCTGGTTCCCGATGGGCTTCACCGAGGGCGTGCGCGACCGCGCATTTTACATGACCGATCAGGTCCCGATGCTGGGCGTGTTCCGCTGGCTTGAGGACGCGATCAACTATGGCGACAGCTATGACAAGCTGCCGCGCGTCATCCCCTACATCATCCTGCCGCTGGGCGCCGCGCTGATCCTGTTCCGCGTGATTCAGGCCACCATCGGACTGTTCACCGGGCAGCGCGAGTCGCTGATCGTCAGCCACGAGGCCGAAGACGCGGTCGACGCGGCTGCCGCCAAGGCCGAGAAGGACTGAACCAATGGAAGTCTTCCTGCTTTTTGTCATGGTCGTGGGCCTGTTGCTGATCGGTGTGCCGATCGCCGTGTCGCTCGGCCTGTCGTCGATGGTCTTCCTGCTGGTCTATTCCGACACCTCGCTCGCCTCGATCGCGCAGTCGCTGTATCAGGCGATGGCCGGGCACTATACGCTGCTGGCGATCCCGTTCTTCGTGCTGGCCTCGTCCTTCATGTCGACGGGCGGCGTGGCGCGGCGGATCATCCGGTTCTCCATCGCCTGCGTCGGGCACATGCGCGGCGGCCTTGCCATCGCGGGCGTGTTCGCCTGTATGCTGTTCGCGGCGCTGTCGGGTTCGTCGCCCGCGACCGTGGTCGCCATCGGGTCCATCGTCATCGCGGCGATGAAGCAGCAGGGCTACACCAAGGAATTCGCCGCCGGTGTGATCTGTAACGCGGGTACGCTGGGCATCCTGATCCCGCCGTCCATCGTGATGGTCGTCTACGCCTCGGCCACCGACGTGTCGGTCGGCCGGATGTTCCTTGCCGGTGTGATCCCGGGTCTGCTGGCGGGTCTGATGCTGATGGTCACCATCTACGTGATGGCGGTGATCCGCGGCATGCCCAAGGGCAACTGGGCCGGCTGGGGCGAGGTCGGCAGCGCGTTCCGCGACGCCTTCTGGGGGCTGATGCTGATCGTCATCATCATGGTCGGGATCTACGGCATCCCCGGCGTGACCGGCGCGATCTTCACCCCGACCGAAGCCGCCGCCGTGGCTTCCGTCTATGCCTTCATCATCGCGATGTTCGTCTACCGCGACATCGGCCCGCTGGCGGCGAAGGACCACGAGGCGACGTCGTCCGACTACCTTGAACCGGGCAGCCACGCGCTGAACGCGGCCGCAACGCCGGACATTGCCATCCCGCGCAAGTCCAACCTGCTGCAAAAGCCTTGGGCGCTGATCACGGCCTTCTTCCACAAGGACACGAAGGATACCCTGTTCGAGGCTGGCAAGCTGACGATCATGCTGATGTTCATCATCGCCAACGCGCTGATCCTGAAGCACGTCCTGACCGACGAGCAGATCCCGCAGCAGATCGCGTCCTCGATGATCTCGGCAGGGTTCGGGCCGATCATGTTCCTTGTGATCGTGAACGTCATCCTGCTGATCGGCGGCCAGTTCATGGAACCGTCGGGCCTGATCGTCATCGTCGCACCGCTGGTGTTCCCGATTGCGATCGAGCTGGGCATCGACCCGATCCATCTGGGGATTATCATGGTCGTGAACATGGAGATCGGCATGATCACTCCGCCGGTCGGCCTGAACCTGTTCGTCACCTCTGGTGTCGCGGGCATGCCGATGATGCGGGTGGTGAAGGCCGCGCTGCCGTTCCTTGCCGTGCTGTTCGTGTTCCTGATCCTTGTGACCTACGTGCCGTTCCTGTCGACATGGCTGCCGACCAGCCTGATGGGACCAGAGATCATCACGAACTGATCCGGGGGATCACCCGGCATGCTTCGACGCGGCGCCTTGGAAACGGGGCGCCGCGTTTTTTTGCGACGGGTCAGGCGGGCGGGTCAGGCGGACCGGCGGCGGCTTTCGAAGCGGGGCAGCATCGCCGAGAAGTCCTTGCCCGCGCCGTCCTCGTGTTCGACGAAATCGGCGTATAGCTCCATCGCGCGGTGTCCCATCGGGGTGTCGGCGTCCACGGCCTCGGCTGCCTGCTGGGACAGGCGCAGGTCCTTCAGCATGAGGTCGGCGGCGAAGCCGGGGGCATAGCCGTTGTCGGCGGGGCTTTGCGGGCCGATGCCGGGGGCCGGGCAATAGGCGTTCATCGTCCAGCTGTAGCCCGACGAGGTCGAGACGACGTCGAACATCGCCTGCCGGTCGAGGCCCAGCTTGTCGGCCAGCGCGAAGGCCTCGCAGGTGGCGACCATCGTCGCGCCGAGGATCATGTTGTTGCAGATCTTCGCCGCCTGTCCGTTGCCCGACGGGCCGCAGTGCACGGCCTTTTGGCCCATCACGTCGAACAGGTCCGCGACGGCGGCAAAGGCAAGATCGCCGCCGCCGACCATGAAGGTCAGCGTCCCCGCCGCCGCGCCGGAGATCCCGCCCGAGACGGGCGCGTCCAGCGGCATAAGGCCGGCGGCGTCCGCCATGTCCGCCACCTCGCGGGCGCTGGCGACGTCGACGGTCGAACAGTCAAGAAACACCGCGCCCTGCGACATCGCCGGGATGATCTCGGCGGCGACGGATTTCAGGATCGCACCGTTGGGCAGCATGGTGATGACCGCGTCTGCGCCCGTCGCGGCCGCCGCGGCGCTGTCCGCCGCCGCCACGCCGTCGGGCGGGGTGGTGACAAGGTCGAAGCCCGTGACCGCGTGTCCTGCCTTCGCAAGGTTTGCGGCCATCGGGCCGCCCATGTTGCCCAGACCGATAAATCCGATTTTCATGCCCTGTCCTCCCAAACCAGCGCGTCTTCCCCGAGCGGGGCAAGCATCGCCTCCACCTCGGTCTTCGTGACCCCGTCCGGGGTATGCCGCCACTGCGGCGTGCGATCCTTGTCGATCAGCGCGGCGCGCACGCCTTCAAGGAAATCCGACTGGCCAAGCGCGCGCCACGTGAAGGCGAATTCAAGGTCCAGCGCCTGCTCGATCCCGGCCTCCATCGCGCGCAGGCGGCGCAGCATCTCCAGCGTGCAGGCCATCGACAACGGAGAGCCGGAGGCCAGCGCCTTGGCCGCGCGGTCCTCTGTCGTTCCGGCGATGATCTCGGGCAGCGTGCCGTCGAAGGTGCGGTCGATCCAGTCCTGCGCGGCAAGGCCAGAGGTCGGGGCAGGGGCCGCCGCCGCGTCGATGGCGTCGGTTTCGCCCCGGCACAGCGCGGTCTTGAGGTCTTCCCAGCGGTCGGCGGGCACATAGCTGTCGGCAAAGCCGCAGTGGATCGCGTCGCCTGCGTCCATGCGGTGGCCGGTCAGGCCAAGGAACTCGCCCAGCCGCCCCGGCGCGCGGGACAGCAGCAGCGAGCCGCCGACGTCGGGCACCAGCCCGATGGCGCATTCCGGCATCGCGATGCGGGTGCTGTCGCAGACGATCCGGTGCGAGCCGTGACAGCCGATACCAACCCCGCCGCCCATGACGAAGCCGTGCAGGAACGACACCACCGGCTTGGCAAAGCGGGCGATGCGGGCGTTCATCCGGTATTCGTCGCGCCAGAAGGTGCGCGCATAGTCGTGGTCGCCCGCGATGCCGCGCCGGTAGATCTCGGCCACGTCGCCCCCGGCGCAGAAGGCCTTCTCGCCCTCGGCCTCTAGGATGACCAGTTGCACGGCATCGTCTTCGACCCAGTCGACCAGCGCGCGGTCGATGGCCATCGCCATGTCGTAGGTCAATGCGTTCAGCGCGCCGGGCCGGGTCAGGGTGATGCGCCCGGCGGCGCCGTCGATGCGGGTGGCTATGTCGGTCATGCGTCCGCCAGCAGCCCGCGCGCCACGATGACGCGCATGATCTCGTTGGTGCCTTCAAGGATCTGGTGCACCCGCAGGTCGCGGACGATCTTCTCGATCCCGTAATCCGCCAGATAGCCGTAGCCGCCGTGCAATTGCAGGCATTGGTCCGCGATGCGGCTGCCCGCCTCGGTCACGAATTTCTTCGCCATCGCGCAGAACTTGGTCGCGTCCGGGGCGCCGGTGTCCAGCTTCCACGCCGCCTGCCGCAGGAAGGTGCGGGCGGCCTGCAGTTCGATCTCCATGTCGGCAAGGCGGAATTGCAGCGCCTGAAACTGGTCTATGGTGCGCCCGAAGGCCTGCCGCTCGCGCATGTAGGACAGCGTGGCGTCCAGCGCGGCCTGTGCGGCCCCCAGCGAGCAGGCCGAGATGTTCAGCCGTCCGCCGTCCAGCCCCGCCATCGCATAGGCAAAGCCGCGGCCTTCTTCGCCCAGCAGGTTGGCCGCGGGCACGTCGCAGTCGTCGAACTGCACCTGCGCGGTGGGCTGCGATTTCCAACCCATCTTGCGTTCTGGGGCGCCGAAGCCAAGGCCGGGGGTGCCGTCTTCGATCACGATGGCCGAGATGCCCTTGGGCCCCTCCGCCCCGGTGCGCACCATGCTGAGATACAGGTCCGAATAGCCGCCGCCCGAGATGAACGCCTTGGCGCCGTTCAGGCGAAAGCCTTCGTTCGTCCGGTCCGCCCGCGTCCGAAGTGCGGCGGCGTCCGAGCCGGACCCGGGTTCCGTCAGGCAGTANGAACAGACCGTCNGCATCGTCACCATGTCCGGCAACAGCCGCGCCTTCAGNTCGTCCGAGCCGTATTTCTCGACCATCGCGGCGCACATGTTGTGGATCGACAGGAACGCCGCGACCGATGCGCAGGACCGGCTAAGCGCCTCGAACACCAGCGTCGCGTCCAGCCGCGATAGGCCGGTGCCGCCGTTGTCCTCGGACACGTAAAGCCCGCCAAAGCCAAGCTCTGCCAGCTTGGGCCACAGGTCGCGCGGGATGGTGCCGTCTTCCTCCCACTGGGCCGCGTTGGGTGCGATGTGCTCTTCTCCGAAGGCGCGCGCCATGTCGAAGATCGCTGTCTGTTCCTCGGTCAGTGCAAAATCCATCCGCTCCTCCCCAGCGCACAGGATAGGTCTGGTGTCCGACAGTGGGCGCTGTTTTGCAAGAGTCCCGCGGTCGCAGTCACGCGCCGGTGGCGATTGCAAAGCGGCCTAAAGGTCGGCGGTGAACTCTTCGGCCATCGCGGCGATCACCGCCTTCATCGCGCGTGCTTCGTCGCCGTGGATCTCTAGTTCCGCCGACCGGATCGCGCGCTGACGGTCGGCGCCGTTGCCAAGCTCGACGATCCCGTGCGCGGCCTCTAGCTCGGGCAGGCAGGACAGCGCCTCGGCGTCTTCGGCCAGAAGCTCGATGAATTCTCCGATCANNTCGGCATAGGGCACGACCTCGCCCCGGCCNAAGTCGATCAGNCCTTCGGCCATGCCGTACCGCTGGGCGCGCCAGCGGTTTTCGCCAACAAGGAAGCGGTCGTAGATCCGCCACCGCTGGTTGCGGTTTCGCAGCCGCCACAGCATCCGCATCGTCGCCTGGGTCAGCGCCGCGATGGTCAGCGCGTGTTCCAGCCGTGGAGAGTTGTCGCAGACCCGCGATTCAAGCGTGGGGAAACGGCAGGACGGGCGCAGGTCCCACCAGATCTTGGTCGCGTCCTCGATGGCGCCGGTGCGGACGATGGCGTCGACCGACCGCTGGTATGCCCCGAAGCTGGAAAAGCGCGGGGGCAGGCCGGTGCGGGGCAGGTTGTCGAAGATGGTCAGCCGATAGCTGGACAGCCCGGTATCCTCGCCGCGCCAGAACGGCGACGAGCAGCTAAGCGCCAGCAGGTGCGGCAGGAAGTACGACGCTTGGTTCATCAGGTCGATGCGCAGTTCGTCGTCCTCGATCCCGACGTGGACGTGCATGCCAGAGATCAGCAGCCGCCGCGCGACGCCGGCAAGGTCGTGTTCCAGAAGGTTGTAGCGTTCCTTGTCGGTGTGCTGCTGCTTGCGCCATTCGGCGGTGGGGTGGCACGAGATCGCCAGCGGCGAAAGCCCGTAGCGCCCGGCAACCTCGGCCACGGTTCCGCGCAGGCGGCGCAGATCCTCACGCGCCTCTGCGATGGTGGCGCAGACGCCGGTGCCGATTTCGACCTGACAGCGCAGGAACTCGGGAGAGACCTTGCCGCCAAGCGCGTCGCTGCAATCCTGCATAAGCTCTGGCGGGGCGTCGGCCAGTTCGAGGGTTTCACTGTCGACGAGAAGGTACTCCTCCTCGATTCCAATGGTGAAACTGGGATCGCTCATGAAATTCTCCCGCCCGTAGCGGAAGTTAAGCAGACAGGGACAATCCGCGCAAGCGTCGGCGGCTGTCGCCGGATACCCCTCAAGCGCACAACCTTAGCGCGTGTGACCTAAGGGCAAATATCGCGTTTTTCGAATAAAGGCGCCGGTTTCGACCCAATCCGGCCACGATCCGCCTGCACTTTGATCAAGAATATGCGGCAGAGATCAACGACCATGCAGACCATACACGACATCTCTTCAAAGTTCGGGAGCATTGCCTGCCGCATTGTGCCCGGCGGGTACCGTGTGCGCGAGGTGGCCCACTTTCACCGCAACAACATCCGCGCCGAGATCTCGCTGCGGATGGCGGGCGTGACGCTGATGCTGACCGCAACCATCGCGTGGAACTATGGCCCGCTGGCGTCTAGCGATGTCGGGGCGGTGTTCCGCGGGATCGCCGCCTGTTCGATCCTGAGCTCTGGGCTTTTGTGCTTCGTCGCCGCGCGCCGGGGCTTCCGCAAGGAACTGCAGCTTGATCTGAAACGCCGCCTTCTGGTCCTTGGCCGCGTCAGTTCCAGCGAGCGGCAGCAGACCGTCGCAAATGTTCCGTTGGAAGATATCGAAAGCCTGTACGTGCGTCGCCCCGAAGCGGGCGAGATCGGCTCGACGCTGATGCTGCGCACCGCCGATACCGAGATGGCGCTGATGCGCGGGCCGCAGGACGAGATGATCGCGCTGCACCGTCAGCTGGCACGGGACATCGTGTCGACGATGGGCAGCCAGTCGCGCGATGCGTCCGCGCCGGTCGTCATGGAACGCAAGATCACACCGCGCCGCATCCAGACCGCGCCGCGCGACTACGGGACGATGACCGTGGTCGATCAGACGGCGCGCTTCGTCAGCTCTTCCAGAGAAGCGACGCCCAGACCCAGCACGCTAAGCACCTCTGCTTCGTCCTCTAGGATGATGGGCACCACCGATGCGCCGACGTCGTCCCAAGACCGCATGATGAGACGTCCGACCTCTTTGGATGGTCCGGTCGGCGTGTAATAGACCAACAGTGTTTCGGGGCCGGGCATGAAGGCGTCCGCCTTGTGCGCCTGAAGTTCGAACAGCTTGGCGTAATTCTTTTCGTACCCGGTCAGGTCGGACAGATCGACCAGCTGCTTTTGTCCCGGCCGGAAGGCGGGATCGGCTAGGTAACGTGCGATCGCGGCAAAGCTTTCGTCGATGACTCCAAACCCGGAATACCGGACGTGAACCAGACCGAGATCCTTGTAGATCTTGTATGTCACAGGCATGGCAGTTGCCCTGGCAGAAACAGCATCACCCGGCCGCAGCGACCGGGTGACACGTCTTGTAACATCTAAAGCGACGTTACTCCATCGCTTTGAAATTAAACTCGCCGCCTTCCTTGATGCCCGAGAACCAGCGCGCGGTGACCGTCTTGGTCTTGGTGTAGAACCGGAAGGCGTCGGGGCCGTACTGGTTCAGGTCGCCGAAGGCCGATTTCTTCCAGCCGCCGAAGGTGTGGTAGGACAGCGGGACCGGGATCGGGAAGTTGATGCCGACCATGCCCACGTTGACGCGGTGCGCGAAATCACGGGCGGTGTCGCCGTCCGCGGTGAAGATCGCGGTGCCGTTGCCGTAGGGGTTGTCCATCGTCAGCTTGAGAGCTTCCTCATAGCTGTCGGTGCGCACCTGGCTGAGGACGGGGCCGAAGATCTCTTCCTTGTAGATGTCCATGTCCGGGGTGACGTTGTCGAACATCGACGGGCCGACGAAATAGCCGTTCTCGTACCCTTGCAGGGTGAAGTCCCGGCCATCGACCACAAGGTCCGCGCCCTGCGCCACGCCCTTGTCGATCAGCCCAAGGATGCGGTCCTTGGCGGCCTGCGTGATCACCGGGCCATAGTCCACGTCGTCGCCCGCGGTGTAGGGGCCGACTTTCAGCTTCTCGATGCGCGGCATCAGCTTCTCGACCAGCGTGTCGGCGGTTTCCTTGCCGACGGGCACCGCGACCGAGATCGCCATGCAGCGCTCGCCCGCCGCGCCGAACCCGGCGCCGACCAGCGCGTCCGCCGCCTTGTCCATGTCGGCGTCGGGCATGATGATCATGTGGTTCTTGGCGCCGCCGAAGCACTGGGCGCGCTTGCCGTTGGTCGCCGCGCGGCCATAGATGTACTGCGCGATCGGGGTCGAGCCGACAAAGCCCACGCCTGCGACCGTCTCGTTATCAAGGATCGCGTCAACGACTTCCTTGTCGCCGTTCACCACCTGCAGCACGCCATCGGGCAGCCCGGCCTCTTGCAGCAGTTCCGCAAGGCGCAGCGAGGTCGAGGGGCAGCGTTCGGACGGCTTCAGGATCATCGCGTTGCCGCAGGTCAGGGCCGGGGCCAGTTTCCACAGCGGGATCATCGCGGGGAAGTTGAAGGGGGTGATGCCCGCGACCACGCCCAGCGGCTGGCGCATGGAGTACAGGTCGATGCCGGGGCCGCCGGCGTCGGTGTATTCCCCTTTCAGCAGCGACGGCCCGCCCATGCAGACCTCGACCACTTCCAGTCCGCGCTGAACGTCGCCGCGCCCGTCGGGCAGGGTCTTGCCGTGCTCGCGGCTGACCAGTTCGGCCAGTTCGTCCATGTGCTCGTTGATCAGCGCGCCGAACTTCATCATCACCCGCGCGCGGCGCTGCGGGTTGGTGTCGCCCCATGCGACCTGCGCCTCGGCGGCGCGGGCGACGGCGGCGTTCAGTTCCTCGACGGTGGCCAGCGGCACCTTGGCCTGAACCTCGCCCGTGGCGGGGTTGTAGACATCGGTGAAGCGGCCGGACGTACCTTTGACGTGCTTGCCGTCGATCCAGTGGGTGAGTTCCTGCATGTCATCTCCTCCAGGAAGGGGCGAGCGCGCCCGGTGTTGGTCGCGCGGAGCTTAGTCTTGCAGAAAACCCGCGAAAAGGGGGAGTATGCCAAAAGCGTTTTGCAGAATTGCAGGTACTGGTATGGATATTCACTGGGACGATTTGCGCGTCTTCCTTGCGGTCGCGCGGTCCGAAAGCCTGAGTGGAGCCGGACGACTGCTGCGGATCGACCCCGCAACCGTGGGGCGCCGGATGCAGCGGCTAGAGCAGGGCGTGGGCGCGCCGCTGTTCGCCAAGTCGCCGCAGGGATACGCGCTGACGGTCGACGGGCAACGCCTGATGGACCATGCCGAGCGGGCAGAGCAGGCGGTCACCGGCGCAGTCGAAGAGATCGGCGGGCAGGCGGGCCAGTTGACCGGGCAGGTCCGGATCGGAGCGCCGGATGGCTGTGCGAACTTCCTGCTGCCGCAGGTGTGTGCCGAACTTTCGCGAAACAATCCTTTGCTGGATGTCCAGATTGTTGCGCTTCCGAGGGTGGTGAACCTGTCCAAGCGCGAAGCGGACATGGCGATCACGGTCAGTGCGCCGGCCACCGGGCGGCTGACGGTGCAGAAGATCACCGACTACCGGCTGCATCTTGCCGCTTCGGCGGATTACCTCGGCAACGGAGCGCCGCTGGGCGACCTGCGCGATCTGCGGGATCACCGGGTTATCGGGTACATCCCCGACATGATCTACGACAAGGAACTCGACTACCTTGCCGAAGCCGGGATCGACAGGGTGGCAATGGCCTCGAACTCGGTGGTCGTGCAGCTTCATATGATCAGGCAGGGCGGGGGGATCGGCATCGTGCACGACTTCGCGCTGCCCTTCGCGCCAGAGCTTGAGAAGGTGCTGCCCGACAGTTTCGGACTGACCCGCAGCTTCTACCTGATCCGCCATCCCGACGACCGCCGCGTCGAACGGTTGAACCGGGTGGCCGAGGCCGTGGTGGCCGGATTGCGCGCAGAGGTCGCACGGCTGGAGGACAGCGCAGCTTGACAGGTGGCGCCAGCATCGTGACGCTGGGGAAGAGAATTCCAGAGTAGCCTTGCGTTCGGGAGGAGCCGTCCATGCTGGTGCACCAGATCCTTCAATCCAAACATTCGTCGGACGTGTTCACGATCCCGCCGGAGACACCTGTGTCGAAGGCGGCAGAGACAATGTCGCAGATGAAGATCGGTGCGCTTGTCGTGTCATCCGACGGGCAGGTGCCGCTGGGCATCCTGTCAGAGCGCGACATCGTGCGGGAACTGGGAAAGCGCGGACCCGCCTGCATGGAGGATCGGGTCGAGCAAATGATGACCAGCAAACTGGTGACCTGCACCCGGGCCGAAACAACGGACGGGGTTTTGACGAAAATGACCGATGGCCGGTTCCGCCACATGCCGGTGATGGACGGCGAGATGATGGTCGGTCTGATTTCGATCGGGGACGTGGTCAAGGCGCGGCTGTCCGAGCTTTCGATGGAGAAAGAAGCCCTTGAAGGCATGATCATGGGCCACTGAGGCCGCGGGCGTCGGCCACGCCCCAGGTGTCCCGACGGCACCGAAAGCGCCCGACCAGTGCACGACGCCTGCGTGCTTCCTCTTGCAAAACCGCGCGCAATATTGTTGCGTGCGCGCGGATCAAGGGGGGAACCTGAATGCGCATCGGTTTGTACGCCGGAACCTTCGACCCGCTCACGCTGGGGCATATAGACATTATCCAGCGCGCGGCCAAGCTGGTGGATAGGCTGGTGATTGGCGTCGCGATCAACCGCGACAAGGGGCCTTTGTTCTCGCTCGACGAGCGCGTCGCGATGATCGAGCCCGAGGTCGAACCGCTGCGGGCCGATGGCTGCGAGATCGTGGTGCACCCTTTCGAGAACCTGCTGATCGACTGCGCCCGCGATGTTGGCGCGTCGGTCATCATCCGGGGTCTTCGGGCGGTTTCCGACTTTGAATACGAATACCAGATGGTCGGGATGAACCGGGCTCTGGATGACAGCGTCGAGACCATGTTCCTGATGGCAGAGGCCCGCTATCAGGCCATCGCGTCGAAGCTGGTGAAGGAAATCGCGCGGCTGGACGGCGACGTTTCCAAGTTCGTGACGCCGTCGGTGCGCGATGCGCTTTACGTCAGGCTCAAGGATCCAAAGGACTGATTCCGCAAGACATTCCCGTCTCGGTGGTTTTGCGGCCTTAATAAATTTTCTGACATGATGGTAACATGTCAGTTGATTTGGCCCGACACAGACCTCTATACCCGCTGGACGCGGCGCCGAATCTGCCGTGCCAGGAGGAACTCATGTCCAAGATCGGAATTTCCGTGGCGATGCTGTCGCCGTTCGACGATGCAGGTGCGCTTGACACGGGCCGGCTTGCCGCCCACGCCGTCAACCTGCTGAAAGCCGGCGTTCACGGCGTCACGCTGTACGGAACCACGGGGGAAGGGCCCTCGATCAACGCTCAAGAGCGCGCGCAGGGCCTGTCGGCCGTGCTGGACGCCGGCGTTCCCGCCAATGTCGTTACGCTTGGCATCTACGCGAACTCGGTCGCCGATGCCGTGGCGCAGATCAAGCAGGGCTATTCCGCCGGCATCCGCAGCTTCCTTGTGCCGCCGCCGTTCTATTTCCCGCAGACGTCGGACGACGGCCTGTTCGCTTGGTTCTCGGAACTGATCGAAGCGACCGACGCGGACGCCGACATCATCCTGTACCACATCCCGCAGGTCACCAACGTGCCGCTGTCGGCCAACCTTGTCGGGCGCCTGCTGAAGGCCTACCCGGACCGCATCCGCGCGGTGAAGGACAGCTCGGCCAACTGGCCCACCACCGAAGCCTTCATGGGCGTCGAGGGTCTGCCGGTGCTGGTCGGCGACGAACGGCTTCTGCACCGCGCCGTGGCGCTGGGCGGCGTCGGCTCGATCTGCGGCTGCTCGAACCTGTACCCCGAGCGGCTTGTGAAGATCTTCAAGACCGCCGAGGAAGATGTCGAACTGAACCGCATCATCACCGCCATCGTGTCGCTTCCCGTCATGCCGGCGCTGAAGGCGCTGATGGAACAGGCCACGGGCGACGCCGCGTGGGGCCGTCTGCGCGCACCGCTGGAACCGCTGACCGCGGAACAGGCTGAGGGCCTGCTGAAGACGGTCGCAGCGGAGCCGGTCGATGGCTAACGCCGAGCCGCATCTGCGGGATCACGCCTATACCAGCTTTACGCGGAAGCTTCTGGACCGGGACATCGAACCGGGCCAGATCGTTTCGCAGCGCGAGCTGGTGGCGCTGACCGGGATGCCCCTTGGCGCCATCCGCGAGATGATCCCGCGNCTGGAGGCGGACGGCCTGATCGAGACCGTCCCCAAGCGTGGCCTGAAGGTTCTGAGCATCGACCTGAACCTGATCCGCAACGCGTTCCAGCTGCGGCGCATCATCGAGCGCGAGGCCTTCGAGCAGTTCTGCGAAGAGGGCAAGGACGACGAGATCGAGAAGATGGTCGAAGACCATCGCTCGATCCGAGAAGAGGCGCTGAAGGGGGTCGACGCAGACCTGCTGGCGCGGGCGCAGCATATGGACTGGGCCTTTCACGATCACGTCATTGACGCGCTGGGCAACGAGCTGATTTCAAGCGTCCACCGCGTGAATGCAATAAAGATCAGGCTGATCCGGAACGCCGACACCCGGATGCTGCCCGAGCTGGTGGTTTCGGTGCTCGACGAGCATCTGGCCGTCATCTATGCCTTGCAGGCCCGAAACAGGGCCCGCACGGTGTCGGCGATCCACGCGCATATCGACAGCGCGAAACGACGGGCGCTTAGCCTTTAAGGGCTTGCGCCCAAAAGCAGAAGCGGACCGGGGCTTGCACCGGCCGCACAAGGGAGAAGAGGAGGAGACCCATGTCCCTTAAGATCACTCGCCGCGCGTTCGCCGCGCTTACCGCCGTCGCTCTGGCCATGCCGGCTGTCGCGCAGGACAAGTTCACCCTGCGGATGTCGACCCCGGCGTCGGAAACCGACCAGCGTACCATTTCGCTGGCCGAAGTCTTCGGTCCGGCCGTGTCCGAGTTCGCGGATTACGAACCGCACTACAACGCCTCGCTGATCGCGCAGGGGTCCGAGCTGGAAGCCATCGCGACCGGCGACCTCGAGATGTCGATTGCGTCGGCGCAAGAACTGGCGACGTTCTTCCCCGAGTTCTCGATCTTCGCGACGGGCTATGTCCACCAGTCGGCCGAGCACCAGGTTGCCGTGTTCAACGACCCGCTGATGGAGCCGTTCAAGCAGACCGTCGAAGACGAGCTGGGCATCAAGCTGCTGGCCGTCATGTACCTTGGCAAGCGCCACGTGAACCTGCGCCAGACCAAGGACGAGCTGACGGTCACCACCCCCGAGGATCTGGCGGGCGTGAACCTGCGGATGCCGGGCACCGACGCGTGGCAGTTCCTGGGCGCGGCGCTGGGTGCGAACCCGACCCCGATGGCCTTCACCGAGGTCTACACTGCGCTGCAGACCGGCTCGGTTGACGGTCAGGACAACCCGCTGCCGACCGTGGTCGATGCGAAGTTCTACGAGGTGACGAACCAGGTCGCCCTGACCGCGCACCTCGTCGACCTGAACTACATCGCCTTCTCGAAGGCGGTCTGGGACGAGATGACCCCGGAACAGCAGGAAGCGACCGAAGCCGCTGCCATCGCAGCCGCCGACGCCGCGCGTGAGATCCAGCTTCAGAAAGAAGCTGACCTGGTGTCGTTCCTGGAAGAGCAGGGGCTGGAGATCTACGAACCGGATCTGGAAGCCTTCCGCAGCCACGTTCAGGAACAGTACACCGGCAGCCAGTACGCAGAAGCATGGCCCGAAGGTGTTCTGGAAGCGATCAACGCTCTGGGCGAATAATGATCCGCGTTGCGGGGGGACACGCCCCCGACGGTGACGGTGTCCGCACCAGCGCTTGACGGCCGTCCGCCCGCAACCTGACCCCACCCAACGGAGCGGGGGCGCCCCGGTGCCCCCGCTTTCCTGCCCTAAATCGGGCAAGGGGCAACCCTGACCGCATGTGTCGCTGGCCCATCGCTCGGGCCGGGGCACGCCACGGCCAGACAGCCGAGAGAGACCTGCACGATGCGCCAGACACTGCACATCCTGCGCCGCGTGGCGGACGGCATAGCCGGCCTCATGATGGCGGCGATGTTCGCGACCTTCATCATACAGATCGTCGTTCGTTATTCCGCGCGCCTGTCATGGGTGCCCGAGACATTCCCCTTCCTTGCGCCGTCGAACTACGGCTGGACGCTGGAATTCTGTCTGTTGCTGTGGGTGATGCTGATCTTCTTCGGCAACGCCTTCGTGGTGCGCGACCGCGACCACGTCACGTTCGACATCATCTACAACACCGTGCGCCCCAACGTGCGCCGGGTCTTCGCGATCGTCGGCGGGCTTGCGCTGTGCGTGGCACTGGTCCTGTCGATCGAGCCCACGTGGGACCGTTTCGCGATCCTGCGCCTGAAACGCACGGCCACGCTGTCGCAGGTCTTTGGTGACTGGATCCGGATGCGCGACATCTATTCGGTCTACATCCTGTTCCTCGTCGCCGTGTCGCTGCGCTATGCGTGGTACGTTGTGCAGGCCTTCCGCAAGGCCCCCGAGGTCGAAACGCACCTGCCGGAGGGACAGGAATAATGACGATCGAGTTCCTCCTGTGCCTTGGCGCGCTGTTNTTCCTTGCCGGGATCGGCATCCCGATCGCCTACGCGATCCTTGTGTCCTCGATCGTGTACCTGTTTGCCGCCGGCGAAAGCATCGGCGTGGCGGGCAAGGTGCTGATGGACGGGCTGTACCAGTCGTTCATCCTGCTGGCGGTTCCGCTGTTCATCGTCGCCGCCGGTATTATGAACGCCGGCACCATCAGCGACCGTCTGCTGCGCTTCTGCATCGCGTTGGTGGGCCGGTTCCGGGGCGGCATGGGCCATGTGAACGTCGTGGCCTCGCTGATCTTCTCGGGGATGTCCGGGTCGGCCGTGGCCGACGCGGCGGGCATCGGCAAGATCATCATCGAGATGATGACCAAGACGGGCCACTACACCCGCGGCTATGCTGCCGCGATCACCGCGGCCTCGGCCACCATCGGCCCGATCATCCCGCCGTCGATCCCGATGGTTCTGTACGCGCTCGTGTCCAATACCTCGATCGGCTACCTGTTCCTTGGCGGCATCTTCCCGGGCCTGCTGATGGGCGTCGTGCTGATGGCGGTGAACTGGTGGATCTCGTGGCGGCGCGACTTCGCGCTGGACGAGCCCGTGCCGCTGACCGANNTGCCGCGCCTGACCGTGCGCGCCTTCCCGGCGCTGCTGATGCCCGCGATCCTGCTGTACGGCATCTATGGCGGCGTCACCACGCCGACCGAGGCGGCCGCCGTCGCGGCGTTCTACGCGCTGGTGCTGGCGGGGGTGTTCTATCGCTCGATCAGCCTGAAGGCGCTGGGGCAGATCATGGTGGAATCCGCCCGGTCCTCGGCCGCCATCGGTCTGGTCATCGGCGGCGCGCTGATCCTGAACTACATCGTGGCGTCCGAGAACATTCCCAGCATGCTGGCCGAGCACATGGTCGGTCTGGACGTGCATCCGCTGGTGTTCCTTCTGGGCGTGAACGTGCTGCTGCTGCTGCTGGGCTGCCTGCTGGACGCGACGACGATCATCCTTGTGATCATCCCGCTGTTCCTGCCGACCTGCCGTGAACTGGGCATCGACCTTGTGCACTTCGGCGTGGTCGCGGTGGTGAACTGCATGATCGGCCTGATCACGCCGCCCTACGGCGTGCTGCTGTTCGTCATCAACGCGGTGACCCGCATCCCGCTGACCGAGATCATCCGCGAGATCTGGCTGTTCCTGTTCGTGCTGCTGGCCGCGCTGATGGCGATGATCCTGTTCCCGGGCATCGTGCTGTGGCTGCCGCGGCTGTTCGGCTACGCAGGCTAGGGCGCTTATCATCGCGCTGGAAAAAAGGCCCGTCCCCGGAAGGGGGCGGGCATTTGTCGTGCGTGATGAAGGTTGGGGCGGTGGATAACCCTGCCATTTCTTTGTTGTTCAGATGACTGCCTGAATGAAAAAGGCACAGCGATCGTCGCCAGTCCGCTGCGCCGCAAAGCGTATAGGCAGCAGTCGTTCTTAACGTGAATTGGAACGGATCACCTCCAACACCGCCTGTGCATCGGGGATGTAATCGAAGGTAACAATCGAAGTGTTCCGATCCCGTAGAATGGAGTGCCCCGGATGGGACAGCCCCAGACCGAATGGCTGGACTTGATCCTCGGAAAGCAACGTTCCGATTTGCACGGATGGATATGGGCGGCTGGCGATAAGCGAGTAAGGGTATGTCCCGGAGTGCGGGCACGAAACGATGTATAGCCGCACTCCCCCCCGCCAGTTTCTTCCACGACGGCAGATGATAGCACGGCTGTCGGTGACGAAGTAAACGAGGTTACGGAGGACGTATTGACGTTGGCTGGCCAATGACACTGACATTGCGAGGAACGCGAGAGTGAGTGCGCCGTAGACCCAGATCGCTTCCGTGCGCCCGAACTGCGCCTCGTGATCAATGAAAATCAACGTGCTCCACATCACGATGACACCGACAAACGCAGCAATGTGAATTGTCCGCTCATCTCCGACCGCCTCTGGGAAACGTCGCCCGTATCCCGGCAAACCGGACCAAATTAAGTGCTCTTCGGGTTCAAGGATTTCATCAAGCTCGACGTGATCGAGGCTGGATACTTTAATGCTCTGCATCCGACCACAGATACTCTGGGCATCACGTTAACACTATCGTCTTGGTGCAGGTACAGGCTCGAAGCGGTCGCGTGTTGCGCCGTCCGGGGTGCCACGAGCCGCATAGCCCGTCCCCGGAAGGGGGTGGGCCTTTGTCGCGGCTGGGGCGGTTGAAGCTATGGTTGATGTCAACATATGATCCCCGGTATGAGGGATGATCTGCCATATGCCGCGACGCTTGAAGTGCGGGACCGGTGCCTGTGTCTGCATGTGCAGCGGGCGGCGCGGGCTTTGGCGCGGCGCTTTGACGAGGCGCTGCGGCCCTTCGGCCTGACCAACGGCCAGTTTTCGTTGCTGATGTCGCTGAACCGGCCAGAGCCGCCGCGCATCTCGGACCTTGTCGAGTTGCTGGCGATGGACCGCACCACCCTGACGGCGGCGCTGAAACCGCTGACGCGGCGCGGGCTGGTCGAGGTGCGGCGGGACGAAAAGGACGCCCGCAGCCGGCGCCTGTTGCTGAGCGCCGAGGGCGAGACGGTGCTGGCGCAGGCGCTGCCGGTCTGGCGCGCCACCCACGAAGAGGTCGACGCGCTTCTGGCGTCGCCGGACAAGGTCGAGGATTTGCGGCAGGATCTGAACGCCATAAGCCGCACGGGCGCGGAAAGCGCCTAACGTGCGGCTTGCAACGTATCGTATCTTGGGAAGGTCCTGATCGACCGTGGCGTCTTGCGCCGCCGGGACCAGAGGGTACGGGCCCTAGGGCGGACCCGTTACCAGTGCTCGGTCGTCATCCGAAGTGCCGGGATTCTCCCGCCACCTGGCAAGCTATTAGCCGTAGACGGCTTCGCGAGCGATGCGGCGTGCGTCTTCCGGGAAGATGCCGAGGTCCAGCGCGACGTCGCGCGGAAGGGATTCGATTTCGGCCACGGTGCGGTTGTAGAGCTTGCGCTTTTCACGGGCGACGCGGAAGTTGTCGAGGAAGGTCATTTCCGTCTCCAGGGTTTGTGTTTTCGATGACCCCTATTTGGACCCGGTGTTAGCGCTGCACAATCCGGCGTTTGTGCAGGTTCGCTATGCATTTTCTGCAACGCAGCAAAATCCGTTAATTCCGAATTAGGATGCTGTTAATAAAAGAAAAGGGCGCCGGGAGTGTCCCGACGCCCCGAAGGCAGCTATGCGCGGTTGCGCTAACAGGCCCTTAGATCAGCTTGCCCATCGCGACGGCGGTGTCGCTCATGCGGTTCGAGAAGCCCCACTCGTTGTCGTACCACGTCAGGATGCGGCACATGGTGCCTTCCATGACCTTGGTCTGATCGGTGTGGAACACCGACGAGTGCGGGTCGTGGTTGAAGTCGGTCGAAACCAGTTTCTCATCCGTGTAGCCCAGCACGCCCTTCAGCGGGCCATCGGCGGCGGCGCGGATCTTGTCGTTGATCTCTTCCACGGTGGTGTCGCGCGCGGCCTCGAACGTCAGGTCGACGACCGACACGTTCGGGGTCGGCACGCGGATCGCGACGCCGTCCAGCTTGCCGTTCAGTTCGGGCAGCACAAGACCCACGGCCTTGGCGGCACCGGTCGAGGTCGGGATCATCGACAGCGCGGCGGCGCGGGCGCGGTACAGATCCTTGTGCATCGTGTCCAGCGTCGGCTGGTCGCCGGTGTAGCTGTGGATCGTGGTCATGAAACCTTTGACGATGCCGATCTCGTCGTTCAGCACCTTCACCACCGGCGACAGGCAGTTGGTGGTGCAGGACGCGTTCGACACGATGATGTCGTCGGCGGTCAGCTGGTCATGGTTCACGCCGTAGACGATGGTCTTGTCGGCGTCGGTACCGGGGGCGGAGATCAGAACGCGCTTGGCGCCGGTTTCCAGATGCGGCTGGCACTTTTCCTTCGAAGTGAAGATGCCGGTGCATTCCATGATGATGTCCACGTCGCCCCACGGCAGTTCAGCCGGGTTGCGGATCGCGGTGACCTTCATCGGGCCACGGCCGACGTCGATGGTGTCCTCGCTGGTGGTGACGGTCGCGGGGAACCGGCCGTGCACGCTGTCATAGCGAAGGAGGTGTGCGTTGGTCTCGACCGGGCCGAGGTCGTTGATCGCGACCACTTCGATATCGGTGCGGCCCGACTCGATGATCGCGCGCAGGACGTTGCGCCCGATCCGACCAAATCCGTTGATTGCAACTTTCACGGCCATGCTGGGATCTCCTTCCGGTTTCCGTGGTCACGCGGCAGGCCGGTAAATGCGGCCCGCGTCACGGGTTTTGAATGGGTTTTTGCGGCAAAGGTCAACCTAGGCCGGCGCACTGTTAGCGCCAGAAGGCGAGCCATTCGACGAATTCCAGCCCCTTGCGACCCAGAAATACCGTCATCGCCCAGTCCATTTGCAGGCCGTCATACGCAAAGAAGGCGACAAGCAGCAGTCCAAGAACGATGGCGATAGTGTTGGTCAACGGTCGCCGCTCCTCCGGGGACACATGGGCACTGCCGAGGTGATAGGGCGGAACGGGCGCGAAAGTCCATGCGGGGCAGGGCAGGTTTGCCGGCCGCCGTGTGCCGCGCGCCGCAGGTGAAACGCGAACGGCCCGCCAGTTGGCGGGCCGTCCGGTGGTTCAAAGCGGAACGGGTGCTTACAGCAGGCCCTTCACCGTCGCGACGGTGTTCTCGGCGGTGATGCCGAACTTTTCGAACAATTCCTCCGCCGGGGCAGAGGCGCCGAAGGACGACATGCCGACGAAACCGGCTTTTGCCTCGCGCCCGCGTTCGCCCAGCAGCCACTTGTCCCAGCCCAGACGCACGCCGGCCTCGATGGCGACGCGGACCGGCCCGGCGGGCAGGACGCGCTTGCGATAGCTTTCGTCCTGCTGCGAGAACAGCTCCCACGACGGCATCGACACGACGCGGGTGCCGATCCCCTCGGCCTGCAGTGCATCGCGCGCAGCCAGCGCGACCGACACTTCCGAGCCGGTGGCCATCAGGATGACCTGACGCTTGCCCTCGGCCTCGGCCAGGACATAGGCGCCCTGTTCGGTCAGGTTCTTGGTCTTGTGCTCGACGCGGACGGTGGGCAGGCCCTGACGGGTCAGCACCAGGGTGGTCGGCCCGTCGTGCCGGTTCATCGCGATTTCCCACGCCTCGGCGGTCTCGACGATGTCGGCGGGACGCAGCACCAGCATGTTCGGCGTCGCGCGCAGCATGGCCAGATGTTCCACCGGCTGGTGCGTCGGGCCGTCTTCGCCAAGGCCGATGGAATCGTGCGTCATCACGTAGGTGACGCCGATCCGCGACAGGGCCGACAGGCGCATCGCGGGACGGGCGTAGTCGGTGAAGCAGAAGAACGTGCCGCCGTAGGGCTTTACGCCGCCATGCAGCGCCATGCCGTTCATCGCCGCGGCCATGCCGTGTTCACGGATGCCGTAGTGGATGTAGCGGCCCTTGCGGTTGTCGGGCCCGAACAGGCCAAGGTCCGGCGTGTTGGTGTTGTTCGACCCGGTCAGGTCGGCGGATCCGCCGATGGTCTCGGGCAGGATCGGGTTGAGAACCTCAAGCACCTTCTGCGACGCGGCGCGCGTCGCAAGCTTGGGCTTCTCTTCCGACATCTCTTTCTTGAACTTGCGGATCGCCGAGGCGAGTTTCTTCGGCGTCTCGCCGGACAGTTCGCGGTTGAACTGCGCCTGCTTGCCGTCGGACAGCTCGGCAAAGCGGTCGTTCCACGCGGCGTGCTCGGACTGGCCGCGCGATCCGATGGCTTCCCACGCGGATTTCACGTCCGACGGGATCTCGAACGGGCCGAAGTCCCAGCCGTAAGCGGCCTTGGTGTCGGCGATCAGCTGCGCGTCGGTCAGCGCGCCGTGGCCCTTGGCGGTGTCCTGCGCGGACGAGCCAAGCGCGATATGCGTCTTGCAGGCGATCATCGACGGCTTGCTGGACTTCTTCGCGGCCTCGATGGCGGCGTCGATCGCTTCGGGGTCGTGGCCGTCGATTTCCTGAACGTGCCAGCCGGACGCCTTGAAGCGGGCGGGCTGGTCGGTGATGTCGGCCAGTTCGACCTTGCCGTCGATGGTGATTTGGTTGTCGTCGAAGAAGACGATCAGCTTGCCCAGCTTGTTGCGGCCGGCAAGACCGATGGCTTCCTGGCTGATGCCTTCCATCAGGCAGCCGTCACCGGCGAACACGTAGGTGTGGTGATCCACGACCTTCTTGCCGTAGCGGGCGCGCAGCACTTCCTCGGCGATGGCGAAGCCGACCGAGTTCGAGATGCCCTGACCCAGCGGGCCGGTGGTGACTTCGATGCCCACGGCCTCGGTGTTTTCCGGGTGGCCGGCGGTCTTGGCGCCCATCTGGCGGAAATTCTTGATCTCATCCAGCGTGATCTCGGGCGAGCCGGTCAGATACAGCAGCGCGTACAGCAGCATCGAGCCGTGGCCATTCGACACGATAAAGCGGTCGCGGTCGGGCCAGCCGGGGGCGGCGGCGTCGAATTTCAGGTGCTTTTCGAACAGGACCGTCGCGATGTCGGCCATGCCCATCGGCATCCCGGAGTGCCCGGAATTGGCGGCGGCGACCGCATCCATCGCCAGCGCGCGGATGGCTGACGCCTTTTTCCAGTGCTCGGGGTGGTTGGCCTTGAGATCGGAGATTTCCATGAAGGCGCTTCCTTCTGAGTCAAAACTGTTGCGCGCGTGATACCAGCGTCGCGCGCAAGTGCAAGCTGCGCCGCGCGGGGTCTTGCCGGGTCGGATCAAGCGCGCCTTGTAAACCCTTGGCGGGAAAAGGGGGGCAGCATTTCAGGAAACGCACGGCTAGAATTGCGCCAAGACGCGGCGGCGCTTGATTCGGGAGGGGCGGCGCAGGGACCGCGCAGACGAGAGACGAGGACAGGAACAGTCTATGTCAGAGATCACCGAATTGCAGCGTCGCCTGAGCGAGGCGCTGGAACGGATCGGCGCCGGTGTGGAAGAGCTTTCGGTCCCCTCGACCGGGCCCGAGGTCGACCCCGACGAGCACGCGCGCGTGACCGAGGCGCTGGCCGCCGAGAAAGAGGTGACCGCGCAGCTTGAAGAACGCGTCCGGTCGCTGAAGGACAAGGTCGACCGTCGCGAGCGCGAACTGCAGGGCGAGGTCGATCGCCTGAAGCAGGAACTTGCCGACTACGAGATTCAGGCGCAGCGGATGCGCCGCACCAACACCCAACTGCGCCAGTCGATTCAGGCGCTGCGCGAGGCGGCCGAGGACGGCGTGGCCGAGCCGCACCTGATCAACCAGGCGATGATGTCGGAGCTTGAAGGCCTGCGTGTCGCGCGCGATGGCGACCGGGCCGAGATGGACGCCATCCTGGGCGAGCTGAAGCCCCTGCTCGAGGAGAATAGCGATGCCTGAGGTCACGATCCGGATCGGCGGCCGCGATTACGCCGTCGCCTGCCAAGAGGGTGAGGAACAGTACCTGAATGCCGCAGCCCAGATGCTGGACACCGAGGCGCAGGTGCTGGCCGGGCAGGCTGGCCGCTTGCCGGAGTCCCGCGTTCTGCTGATGGCCGGGCTGATGCTGGCGGACAAGGCCGCGGGTATGGATGAACAGCTGAAGGCGGCCGAGGCACGGGCAAAGGCCGCCGAGGCCGAGGTGCAGAAGCTGCGCGATGCGCCAGCGCCCGCCGCGCCGGAACCGATGCGGATCGAGGTCCCGACCATGCCCGAGGGGCTGGCCGAAGAGCTGGACACGCTGGCGACCCGCGCGGAATACATCGCCGCATCCATCGAACAGAAACTGGCGGGCTGAACCGGCCCGCCGACGCGCGCATCGCGTCGCGTGCGCCTGCCCAGTAAACGCGGGGCGGGCGCCCCGGCGAGTGATTTCGGATCAGCAAGGCTACCGGGTGCCGCGACAGCCGACTGGCGTCGCGGGCGGCAGCGGTCCGTCAGCAGACGTGAAGGTTGCCGCTCAGGCGTTTGCCAAGGCTTACGAATTCCTCGATCTCGGTCTGGCCGCGCAGGGGGCGGCCCAGCCGCAGGCGCATCCCGAAGGCGCCGCGCATGACGACGGGCTGCGGGGCGACGCGGTCCGGCTGGGCAAGGCCCAGTTCCGGCGCGCCGCGAATGTCGTCCAGCGCGTTTTCCGCGCCCGGCGTCGCCAAAAGCTGCCCCGGCCCCGGTTGGTCATCGACACTGCGCAGAAGGTGGCGGTCGCGCCCAAGATTGCCGGCCAGACGTTCGACACGCGTGCGGCCCGCGTCCTCGGACCCTTCGGTCCAGGCGTCTTCGGCCGATCCGTCGCCGTTGGACAGGGCAGGGCCCAGCACCGCCAGTCCGACGGGGATCAGGGGCCGTGGATCGATGAATTCGGCACAGGGACCGACCCGGGACACGGCGGCGCGGCCGGTTGCCTTTCCAAGTCGGCGGCTGGCCCGCCCACGGCGGGCGTCGCGCCGGTCCTGAAGCGTCAGGCACCAGCCTTCGACGGGGTGGCGGAATTCATGGCGGCAGCTGTGGCGTTCGTCTTGCGGGTGAAAGGCGTAGGTCCAGCCGTGGTCCGCCGCGATCCTGTGATAGGCTTCCCGCACCCTCAGCCGCCGGGCCCCGGCAAGCACCAGAAGAAGCAGAACCGTCGCCGCAGCGGACAGGGCAAGAAACGTTCCGATGATGAGCGAACCGATCGTCATGACGTCACCAGAAAAGCACCCGTAAACACATGCGCCCGGTTTTGGGGCAGCGAAGTTAACATAACGTAAAGCGGGCCCCGAATGGAGGCCCGTTCACCCGGAGGCGTATTCAATTTACGGATAAGTGTGTTTCCTTATGTGCAACTATAGGTTGCGCATCGGCCGGAAAAACGGGCAAACCGGCGCCCCGGCACACAGGCCGGGGCGGGCGTTGGATCAGGCGTTGGCGGCCCGGATCTTTTCGGCGGCGTCCTTGTCGTAGGTCACGCCTTGGTCGTCGAACAGCTTGTCCAGTTCGCCGGACAGGGTCATCTCGGTGATGATGTCACAGCCGCCGACGAACTCTCCCTTAACGTAAAGCTGCGGGATCGTGGGCCAGTCGGAATAGTCCTTGATGCCCTGACGGATCTCGTCGTCGGCCAGCACGTTCACGTCGGCATACTCGACGCCCATGAAGTTCAGCACGCCGGCCACGCGGCTGGAAAAGCCGCACTGGGGCATGGTCTTGGTGCCTTTCATGAACAGCACGACGTCGTTGCTGGTCACGGTGTCCTTGATCTGGGTCTCGGCGGTCATAGCGGTCTCCTAGTCTCTTTTGGTTCGGTAGCGCGCGGCGCCGTAGGTGGGTCGGCGGCGCGCCGGCGTGTCTTCCGATACGTCTTCGGCTTTCTCAGCCGCGACGCTGTCATCGGGCGAAGCGTCGGGCGAGCCGGTGTCGTCCCTTGGCCCGCGCGGCCTGTACAACGGCTGTCGCGGGGTTCGTAGCCAGCGACCCAGCAGGGCGAACGCGATCGCGGCAATCGCGACGAACACCCAAGGCTCGATCATGCCGGCCGCCGCACCGGTCAGTCCGCCGGGGCCTTGGTGGTCAACGCGAGCGCGTGCAACTCGCCGTGGGCGCCGTCCATCTTGCCCTTCAGCGCGGCATAGACGGCGCGCTGTTGCTGCACCCGGTTCATGCCACGAAAGCTTTCGTCGATGACCTCGGCGGCGTAGTGGTTTCCGTCACCGGCCATGTCGGTGATGGTGATCTGCGCCGAGGGGAACGTCTCGCGGATCAGGTCCTCGATTTCCTGTGCCTGCATCGCCATTGGGTGGTCTCCGGTCTTCCTGATGTCAGATGTATTCTTCGTGCATCAAAGCCGCAAGGGCTCAGACATGGTGGGCAAGGCTGCGCAGAAAGGCCTGCACCTCGCGCGGGACAGGGCCGCCCGCGATCTGTTCCGCGGCTTCGGGCGTCATTTCCTCGGGGCACAGCGCCTCGACCAGTTCGAAATGACGTTCCTCTTCCTCTTCGTCCAGCGGCAGCGCGCGGGCCGTTTCCAGAAGGCCAAGCAACTGGTGGATCAGGCGCAGATGGCGGAATGTTTCCAGCATCGGCGCCAGCAGCGGCAGTTCGTCCTGCCAGCTTTTGCCGCCGTGCACCTCGACCGTGCGCTGACCGGCCCCCTCGCAGTCATAGACCGCACAGCCGCGAAACCCTTCGCCTTCGAGGTTGTCGTAGATCGTGCAGTCGTGACGCTTCAGGTTCGGGCAGGGCAGGCCGGCTGGCTTGTCGATGGCAAAGTCGTCGCCCTGGTCGAACGCGAGGCCCACGCAGCACAGCGCGGCGCAGGCGTCGCAATCGGCGGCAAGGTCGGGAAACTGGGTCATGCCGTCCCCCGATGGCCCGCGCTGACCGGCGGGCGACCGGCGCGGTGGGGCGTATCGGTAAGACGAATCGCGCAGCGCATGGCCTAGCCCAGCGTGTCCGCGAAGGCGCCGCGGTAGATCGCCGCCAGGTCTTCCAGCGGGGCAGAGGCGCCGCCAAAGCTGACGTCGGACCCGGTAAAGCGGCCGACCGTCGACAGCGGCACGCCCGCCTGTCCCGCCGCGACCATCAGCGCCTCGGCCTGATCGAAGTTGCAAGCGACGAGGTAGCGCGCCTGATCTTCGCCGAACAACTCTGCGGTGTCGCCCGAGTCCAGCGAGACGCCGATCCCGGCGGCTTCCGCCATCTCGAACGCGGCCAGCGCAAGCCCGCCGTCCGACAGGTCGGTGCAGGCCTTGATGAAGGCGCGGTTGTCGCGGATGAAATCGCCGTTCCGCTTCTCGGCCTCAAGATCGACATGCGGGGCGTCGCCGTCTTCACGGTTGAAGACCTCTGCCAGCAGCGCCGACTGACCAAGGTGGCCGGTCGTCTCGCCGATCAGCAGGGCGACATGGCCCTCGCGCGCTTCGCCGGCGATCAGGTGATCCTCGTCCGCGATCAGGCCGACGGCGCCGATGGTTGGGGTGGGCAGGATGCCAGTGCCGTCGGTTTCGTTGTACAGCGACACGTTGCCGGACACGATGGGCGTGCCAAGGGCGGCGCAGGCGGCGCCGATGCCTTTGATGGCGCCAACGAACTGGCCCATGATCTCGGGCTTTTCGGGGTTGCCGAAGTTCAGGTTGTCGGTGGTGGCCAGCGGCGTGGCGCCCACGGCGGTCAGGTTGCGGTAGGCTTCCGCCACCGCCTGCTTGCCGCCTTCTTCGGGGTTGGCGCGCACATAGCGGGGCGTCACGTCAGACGTGAAGGCCAGCATCTTCGGCGTGCCGTGCACCCGCACGATGCCGGCGCCAAGGCCGGGCGCGCGCGCCGTGTCCGCCATGACCTGGCTGTCGTACTGTTCGTACACCCACTGCTTGGCGGCATAGTTCGGGCTGGAAATCAGCGCCTTGAGCCCGTCGATCGGGTCGATGCCCGGCACGTCGGCCAGCGGCTCGGCCGCTTCGGTCGGCACCCACGGGCGGTCGTATTCCGGTGCGGTCGAGGACAGCTTGGACAGCGGCAGGTCGGCCTTCGTCTCGTTCCCGTGCACGATCAGGAAGCGGTCCTCGGCGATGGTTTCGCCGACGATGGCAAAGTCGAGGTCCCACTTTTCGAAGATCGCGCGGGCGACGTCCTCTTTCTCGGGGTTCAGCACCATGAGCATCCGCTCTTGGCTTTCCGACAGCATCATCTCGTAGGCGGTCATGCCGGTTTCGCGCTGGGGCACGTCGTCAAGCGTCAGCTTCACGCCCAGACCGCCCTTGTCGCCCATCTCGACCGCCGAGCAGGTCAGGCCCGCCGCGCCCATGTCCTGAATCGAGATCACGGCGCCGGTGGTCATCAGCTCTAGGCAGGCTTCCAGCAGGCGTTTCTCGGTGAACGGGTCGCCGACCTGAACGGTGGGGCGTTTTTCCTCGATCGTGTCGTCGAACTCGGCCGAGGCCATCGTCGCGCCGCCGACGCCATCGCGGCCGGTCTTGGCGCCAAGGTAGACGACGGGCATCCCGACGCCCGAGGCCGCCGAGTAGAAGATCTTGTCGGCATCGGCGAGGCCCGCCGCGAAGGCGTTGACCAGACAGTTGCCGTTGTACGCGGCGTGGAACCGGACTTCGCCGCCGACGGTGGGCACGCCGAACGCGTTGCCATAGCCGCCGATGCCTTCGACCACACCGTGCACCAGCTGGCGCGTTTTCGGATGATCGGTTTCGCCGAACGACAGCGAGTTCATTGCCGCGATGGGGCGGGCGCCCATCGTGAACACGTCGCGCAGGATGCCGCCCACGCCGGTCGCCGCGCCCTGATAGGGTTCGATGTACGAGGGGTGGTTGTGGCTTTCCATCTTGAAGACGACGGCCTGACCGTCGCCGATGTCCACCACGCCCGCGTTTTCGCCGGGGCCGCAGATGACCTGTGGGCCGTCGGTGGGCAGGGTGCGCAGCCATTTCTTGGACGACTTGTAGGAACAGTGCTCGTTCCACATGGCCGAGAAGATGCCGAGTTCGGTGAACGTCGGCTCGCGCCCGATGATGTCGAGGATGCGCGCATACTCGTCGGGTTTCAGCCCGTGGGCTGCAATCAGGTCATCGGTTATCTGCGGTTCCTGCATGTCGTCCCCCGGCGTGGTCCGTGTCGGGCCGTCCGGCGGCCCATTTCGGGGCTTTTAGGGCAGGGCGACGGGAAACGAAAGATGCGGCGGACGGCTATGCAGGTCTATACGGCGCGTCGGGGCGGCAGGCGCATCGCGAAGCCCGCGCTGCCGCCCCACGCAAGGGGTCAGTTCAGTCGCGTGGTGGCCGGCGGCTGGTAGCCCGCAGAGGCGACCGCCTTTATCGCAAGCGCGGCGCCGTCGATGTCGGCAAGGCCCGCCGTGGCATTTGCCCGATGGGCGGTTGTGTCGGTGGAGCTTGGCAACAGGGATGCCGGTTCGACGATATTGCCGACGGTCACCCGGCCTTCAAGCGCAACGGCCGCCCCTGCAACAAGCGATGCAAGAAGGGCGGCGTGGCACAATAGTTTTCCGTTCATCTGGAATCCTCCGGATTTCTTCCAGGTCACCCGCCAGCGTCCTGCCGGCAGAGGAATCAGTGTGATTCCCGAAGGTTGTCGCAGATCCGGATTAACCGGGGCCTAATCGGCCCCGGTCTTTTACGGCGCAGGATCAGTTGGTCTGCGCTTCGAACTGGGCATTCACCGCGTTGATGAACTGTGCCCGGGACATGGCCAGTTCATAGGACCCGTCGGCTTCTTCCTCGGCGGCGATGCGGACGTGGTCGACCGGCAGGTCAAGGCTTTCGTCCAGCGCGATCACAAGGGCGGTCTGGCCCGACGCAAGGGTCTGCACCTCTTGCACGGTGCCGATGGGTTCGGCGTCGGCGGACAGCACGATTCCCTGTTCGGCGTCGGCCTCCATGCCGCTGCCTTCCATCGGCTCCTCGGTCGCGGCGACGGTGTCGTCCACCACGTCGCCGGTGTCCGTTACGGCCTCGTCCATCGTATCCGACGTCTGCGCAAGCACGTCGCCGGTCGTCTCGGTCATTTCGCCTGCGGGGTCGGTCAGCGTCTGAGCGGTGGCCGCGCCTGCGAGAAGCGTGGCGATCGCGGTCGAGCAGAGGATGGTCTTGCCGGTTTTCATGGTGAGCCTCCTTGGCTTTTTCCAGAATGTCGGACCCAAGCGGATCCGCCGTGTCCAATGCATCTGTCGCGAAACGGGGCTGCCGCAACCCGGGGCGCCGCAGCGCGGCAGGATCGCGCCGGATCAGCCGCCGGGCGTCAGCGAGAATTCGCGGGTTCCATGCCTTCCTCTACGTGCGGCCGCGTCGGTCGCGTCGCATGGCAGGTTTCCGCGGTCCGGGGGCGCGTCTTTGATGAATGGGTGGGCGTTGGCGGTGCCGGATCAGAACGGTGTCACGGGGCGTCGCAAGGACTGACGACTCGGGCCGTTCCGGAAAAAAAGAGGCCGGGCGCAAGGCCCGGCCAAGTCCAACAGGGAGGTAAAGAAGCGGGGTGAATAAATCGGTCCGCCGCGTCTTCGATGTGCAGATATGCGGGCGATGCCTGCGGATCAAGCAGTTTGTGAACGGTGCGGCGCAAGGCCGCTATGAGGTGTGTGCATGCGTGGCTGGCGTCAGCCTGCATCCTCGTCCGTGCGGCGTTTCCGGTAGGCGATGATTTCCTCGGTCACGAAGTCACGGAAGGCCGCGATCCGCTTGGAATTGCGCAATTCCTCGGGGTAGGCGAGGAACACCGGAACCTCGTTCGATTCAATGTCCGGCAGGACGCGCACCATCTCGGGGAAGTCTTCCAGCAGGTAATCGGGCAGCACGCCGATACCGAGATTGCTGAGGACGCCCTGCAGCACGCCGAAGTAGTTGTTCACCGTCAGCAGCGACCGGACGTCGTGCGTCATCAGCTGCGAAATCAAGCTGACCCCGGCCGACACCTGATGGGACGTCGGGTTCTGGCAGATCAGCCGGTGCATCGAGATGTCCGACATCCGCGTCGGCGTGCCGGCGGATTCAAGATACTTGGGCGAGGCGTACAGGCGCATCCGCACGCCCATCAGGCGGCGGCGGATCAGGTCGGCCTGGCTGGGTTCCTTCATGCGGATGGCAACGTCGGCCTCGCGCATCGGAAGGTCCAGCACGCGTTCTTCCAGCATCAGGTCGATCTTCAGGTCGGGATAGCTGGAATACAGCGTCGGCAGGCGCGGCGCGAGCCACAGCGACCCGAATCCCGTGGTGGCGGTGACGCGAAGTTCACCGAACACTTCTTCCTTTGAATCGCGGATCCGCGCCTCAGCCGTATCAAGGCGGCGCACCATCGCCGACGTGGCGTCAAACAGCAGTTCACCCTGCTCTGTAAGAATCAGGCCCCGCGCGTGGCGGTGGAACAGCGTGGCGTTCAGACTTTCCTCAAGCGCACGGATCTGCCGAGAGACGGCAGACTGGCTGAGATGCAAGGTTTCACCGGCGTGTGTCAACGATCCGGCGTCCGCCACTGCGTGGAATATTCTAAGCTTGTCCCAGTCCATTTTCCGCGGGCCGACCCTGTTTGCATCTCGATATAGGAGTATTGTTACCGAGGGGTTAGGCAGGAACCGCCCCCGGTAGCAACCAGTAAATTCATTTTGTAGGTCAACGTGTATGACCTATGGTACCATTAAATTCTAGCTAAACGAGAGGCACCCAGCAATGCGCCAGGACGTGACACTTCACGACCGGTTCGACCTTGAAAAGTCGCCCGTACTTCTGAACGGGACGCAGGCGCTGGTCCGTTTGTTGCTGATGCAGAAGGCCCGCGACCGGGCCGCCGGGCTGAATACGGCGGGCTATGTCACGGGCTATCGTGGATCGCCGCTGGGCGCGGTGGACATGACGATGGCGCGCGCCAAGGACGCGCTAGAGGCATCCGACATCAAGTTCCAGCCCGGCCTGAACGAGGATCTCGCCGCCACGGCCCTGTGGGGCACCCAGCAGGCCGAACTGCGCGGGGAGGGCCGTTTCGACGGGGTCTTTGGGCTTTGGTACGGCAAGGGGCCCGGCGTCGACCGGTCGGGCGACGTGATGCGGCATGCGAACATGGCCGGGTCGTCGCGGAACGGCGGTGTGATCATGGCCTTGGGCGACGACCACACCGGCGAAAGCTCGACCGTCTGCCACCAGTCCGACTGGGCTGCCGTCGACGCCTATATCCCGGTGCTGTCCCCGGCGGGCGTGCAGGAGATTCTGGACTTCGGCCTGTACAGCTATGCGCTGAGCCGCTTTTCCGGCCTGTGGACCGGCCTCAAGCTGATCAAGGACACGGTCGAAACCACAGCCGTGGTGGATGGCCGCCCGGATCGCATGAGCTTTGTCCTGCCTGAGTTCGACCTGCCCGACGGCGGGCTGAACATCCGGCTGGGCGACCACTGGAATCCGCAGGAACAGCGGATGACGGATTACAAACGATACGCGGCAGAGGCCTTCGCCCGCGCCAACGGCATCGACCGGCGCGTCTGGGGCAAACCCGGCGCGAAGATCGGCTTCGTGGCGGCCGGGAAGAACTGGCTCGACCTCGTTCATGCGCTGACGCTGCTGGGCATCGACGAGGCCGAGGCGGAACGGCTGGGCATCACCACCTACAAGGTGGGCCAGACGTGGCCGATGGACATGAAGGGCTTCCACGACTGGGCCGAGGGGCTGGACCTGATCGTGGTGGTCGAAGAGAAGCGCAAGCTGATCGAGGTCCAGATCAAGGAAGCGATCTTCGACGACCGGCGCGGGCGCCGCGTCTATGGCGGGCACAAGGGCGGTGCAGGCGGGATGCACAGCGAGGAACTGTTCCCCGTCCACTATGCGCTGGACCCGGTGATGATCGCCGAGAAGCTGGGCGATATCCTGATCGAGGAAGGCCGGGGCACCGACCGCATTCGCGCGGGGCTTCAGACCATCCTTGACGCGAAGAAGGCCGACAACGCCGAAGAGATCGCCGCGCGTCTGCCGTACTACTGTGCTGGCTGTCCGCACAACAGCTCGACCAAGGTGCCGGACGGCAGCCGCGCCTACGCGGGCATCGGCTGTCACTTCATGGCGCAGTGGATGGACCGCGAGACCGCAGGCTTCACCCACATGGGGGCGGAAGGGGCGAACTGGGTCGGCGAGGCGCCGTTCTCGACCACCGACCACGTGTTCCAGAACCTTGGCGACGGGACCTACAACCATTCGGGCGTGCAGGCGATCCGCTTCGCGCTGATGGCGGGGACCAACATCACCTACAAGATCCTGTACAACGACGCCGTCGCCATGACGGGCGGTCAGGCGAACGACGGCGGCCTGCAGGCCGACCAGATCGTCCGGGAACTGGTGGCGATGGGCGTGCGCAACGTGGCCGTGGTCTATGACGAGAAGGAAGACGTCGACAAATCCGCCTTTCCGAAGGGTGTCCCGATCCACGAGCGGGACGCGCTGCCCGAGGTTCAGAAGACCTTTGCAGGCTACAAGGGCGTGTCGGCCATCGTCTACATCCAGACCTGCGCCGCAGAGAAACGCCGCCGCCGCAAGCGCGGCACGTTCCCGGATATCGACAAGCGGGTCTTCATCAACACCGATGTCTGCGAGGGCTGCGGCGACTGCGGCGTGCAGTCGAACTGCGTGGCCATCGTGCCGGAAGAGACCGAGCTTGGCCGCAAGCGGGCGATCGACCAGTCGAGCTGCAACAAGGACTTCAGCTGCCTCAAGGGTTTCTGCCCGTCCTTCGTGACACTGGAAGGCGCGACGCCGAAGAAGGCCGCGACGGTGGAACTGGACACCGGCGAGCTTCCCGAACCCCAGATCGGCACTATCGACGGCACCCACAACATCGTCATCACCGGGGTCGGCGGCACGGGGGTCGTGACCATCGGTGCGGTCATGGCGATGGCCGCGCATCTGGACGGCAAGGCCGCCGGCATGATGGAGATGGCGGGGCTGGCGCAAAAGGGCGGGGCGGTTCACATCCACTGCCGCATCGCCGAGACGCCGGAAGCGATCACCGCGATCCGCGTGGCGACGGGCGAGGCCGACGCGCTGATCGGGGGCGACCTTGTGGTCAGCGCCGGGGCCAAGACGCTGGGCCTGACCAAGACGGGCCGCACCGGTGCCGTGGTCAACAGCCACGAGATCATGACCGGCGATTTCACCCGCAACACCGAGTTCCGCCTGCCGATCGACCGGCTTTCGGTCGCGCTCGAGGCGCGAATGCGCGACCGGCTCAGCCTGTTCGACGCGACGGATCTGGCCAAGGCGGCGATGGGTGACACGATCTTTTCCAACATGATCGTCTTCGGCGCGGCATGGCAGCGCGGCTTTGTTCCGATCTCGCTGGAAGCGATCCTGCGGGCGATCGAGATGAACGGCGCCGCGGCAGAGCGCAACAAGCGCGCGTTCGAGATCGGGCGCTGGGCGGTGCTGAACCCGGAAGAGGCGGCGACCCTGTCGCATCCGAAGGTGGTGGCCCTGCCCAAGTCGCTGGACGACAAGATCGCCTTCCGCGCCGATCAGCTGGTCAAGTACCAGTCGGGCCGGCTGGCGGCGAAGTATCGCAAGGCCGTCGAAAGGTTCGAAGATCCGAAACTGCGCGAGGCGGTGGCCAAGGGCTATCACAAGCTGCTGGCCTACAAGGACGAATACGAGGTCGCCCGGATGCATCTGGAGACCGAGGCGAAGGCGCGCGAGTCCTTCGATGGCGATTTCCGCATGTCCTTCCACCTTGCCCCGCCGATCATGGCCAAGACCGGCAAGGACGGGCGTCCCGAAAAGCGGCAGTTCGGCCCCGGGATGATGCGCGGGTTCCGCATCCTGTCGAAGATGAAGGTTCTGCGCGGCACGCCCTTCGACCCGTTCGGCCGTCTGCCGGAACGCAAGATGGAGCGGGCGCTGATCAAGCAGTACGAAGCCGATATGGCCCTGCTGCTGGAACAGGGCGACCGTAACCCCGAGGCGGCGGTGGCGCTTGCCGAGCTTCCCCTGCAAATCCGCGGCTATGGCCCGGTGAAAGAGGCGAACGAGGCGAAGGCGGCCAAGCGGCGCGAAGAGCTGCTGGATGCGCTGAAGCGCGGCGACGATGGCTATAAGCAGGCGGCCGAGTAACCGTCGATCTGTCATCATATCGTTGCGCGGGCGTCACATGATGCGCGGTGCGGGAAGGGCGTTCCAGTCCTTCCCGGCCAACCAGAGGACCGCGCATGGCCACCACCCGTCACATCGCCCGCGACATCAGCTATGCCAGTTCGGCCCGCACCAAAAGCGGCCGGGCGGTCATCCGCCTGTTGGAGAACGCGACTGGCCGGATGCACCTGATCCGTCGGGCGCGGGGCTATGACCGCGAGGTCGCGAACGGGCGCGATTTCTGGCAGGTCATGGTCGACCGCTACGGACTAAGCCTTGATGTGGTTTCGGGCAGCCTGAACAACATTCCGGCGCAGGGGCCGCTGATCCTGATCTCGAACCATCCCTACGGCATCCTCGACGGGCTGATGATGGGCCATATCCTGAGCCTTGCGCGCGGGGATTTCCGCATCCTCGCGCACCGGGTGTTTCGCAAAGCGGAAGAGCTGAACCGCGTGATTCTGCCGGTGGCGTTCGACGAGACGAAAGACGCCGTGCGCCAGAACGTCGAGACCCGGCGGACCGCGCTGGACTATCTGTCGGCGGGCGGCGCCATCGGGGTGTTTCCGGGCGGGACGGTCGCGACCGCGCCCAAGCCGTTCGGGCAGCCGCTGGACCCGCTGTGGCGCGGCTTTACCGCAAAAATGATCGCAAAATCGGATGCGGCCGTGGTGCCGGTCTATTTTGACGGTCACAACTCGCGCCTGTTCCAGATCGCCAGCCACCTGCACTACACTTTGCGGATGGCGCTGCTGATCAACGAGTTCCGGATGCGCGTCGACGATCCGGTGCGGATCGCGGTCGGCGAACCGATCCCGAGGGCGGAACTTGACCGCTATCGCGACAATCCGAAATCGATGATGGATTTTCTTCGCAAGCGGACGTATGCCCTGTCCCCACGACCGCTCAGATCCACCGGATACGGGTTCGAGTTCGAGGAAAAGTATCGCGCTTAGGGCAGGGCAACGCATTGGCCGTCGGGATTTTCGATAGCGGGCTTGGGGGCCTGACCGTACTGGACGCCGTCACGCGGGCGATGCCCGATGTGCCGTTCGTCTATTACGGCGACAACATCAACACGCCGTACGGTGTGCGTGACCCCGAGGACATCTACCAACTGACCACGCAGGGCGTGCAGCGGCTGTTCGATGCGGGCTGCAACCTTGTGATCCTTGCCTGCAACACCGCCAGCGCCGCCGCGCTGCGCCGGATGCAGGAAGGCTGGGTGCCGCGCGACAAGCGGGTGCTGGGTGTCTTCGTGCCGCTGATCGAGTCGCTGACCGAACGCCAGTGGGGCGACAACAGCCCCCCGCGCGAGGTCAAGGTAAAGCACGTCGCCCTGTTCGCGACCCCGGCCACCGTCCGCAGCCGGGCCTTCCAGCGCGAGCTGGCGTTCCGCGCCATCGGTGTCGACGTCGAGGCGCAAAGCTGCGGTGGCGTGGTCGACGCGATCGAAGAAGGCGACATGATCCTTGCAGAGGCGCTGGTGCGGTCGCATGTCGACGCGCTTTTGCGCAAGATGCCCGACCCCGACGCGGCGGTTCTGGGCTGCACGCATTACCCGCTGGTCGAGGATGTGTTCCGCGATGCGCTGGGAGCGGGTGTCGATGTTTACAGCCAACCCCAACTGGTTGCGGCAAGCCTTGCCGACTATCTTGGCCGGCACCCCGAGATGAAGGGCGAAGGCACCGAGTCGCTGTTCCTGACCACGGGCGATCCGCGCAAAGTGTCGAACCAGGCGACGCGATTTTTGCGACGAAAGATCGGATTCACATCCGCGTAGCCGGATTGTTTCCTTGTTACGCTACGTAGAAACCGCCGACCCTTACGCGGGGCGTCAGCGTTCCATAGATCGGCATCAAGCGAATGCGTGCCCGGGGTGGGAGCGCCGCCTGTTTAGGAATTCTTGATATGCTGGGCTTCAAGCCACTGCCAGTGACCGCACTGGCGTTCTCATTGACCATTGCCGCGTCCGCCGGGCACGCCGTTACCGTGACCGAAGCCGACGTGGGCGAATTCTCGTCCGACTGGTCCGCGCCGACGGTTCTTGAGCCGGGGGTGACCTCTGTCATCGGCACCGGTGCCGGCAACCAGTTCGACATCCTGTTCCTCAGCGGTCTTGCCACGGGTGCACAGACGCTGTCCTTCAGCTTCGAGGGCCCGTCGGGCGCGGATTATTCGTACTCTGCCGGGGGCAGCATCCGTTATAGCGAAACGCCCTTCCAATGGGGTTGGGACGGTCAGAACGGCGGCGATTTCGCCACCACCTATTACGACCTGAACGACAGCCTCGAGATCATGCTGGGCGATGCGTTCGGGGGTGAGCTGTACCTTGCGATGTACTTCACCCACGGCACGGATCTGGCCTACAACTTCAGCTCCAACAAGCCGGCCTCGACCCCGGCCGCCGAGGCCAGCGCTGTGCCCGTGCCCGCCGCCGGCCTGATGCTGGGCGGTGCGCTTGCGCTGTTCGGCGCCGCTGCTGCCCGACGCCGACGTCGCTGATCGAAGCCGCCGGGGCATCGGCCCCGGCCTTCTTCAGGCCGACGCGGCGAGGCAGATTCCGGTTGAATCCTGTCCCTCGCTCGCCCATCAACTGGACAACTTTGCGAGGGCAGGATCATGACCCATAACATCGCCATTCTCGGGGCTTCCGGATACACCGGGGCCGAACTTGTCAGGCTGATCGCGACGCATCCGTCGTTCCGGATCGCCGCGCTGTCCGCCGACCGTAAGGCCGGCATGAAGATGGCCGAGGTGTATCCGCACCTGCGCCATCTCGATTTGCCGGACCTTGTCACCATTGACCAGATCGATTTCTCGAAGATCGACCTGTGTTTCTGCGCACTTCCCCACGCAACATCTCAGGCGGTCATCAAGGGCTTGCCAGCCGATGTTAAAGTGGTCGACCTGTCCGCCGACTTCCGGCTGCGCGACCCGGATGCCTATCAGAAATGGTATGGCCAGCCCCATGCCGCGACCGAGCTGCAGAAACAGGCCGTCTATGGCCTGACCGAGTTCTACCGGGACGAGATCCGCACGGCGCGGCTGGTCGCGGGCACCGGCTGCAACGCCGCCACGGGGCAGTTCGCCCTGCGGCCGCTGATCTCTGCCGGGGTGATCGACCTTGACGAAATCATCGTCGACCTGAAGGCCGCGGCCTCGGGGGCCGGGCGGTCGCTGAAGGAACACCTGCTGGCGGCAGAGATGGACGAGAACGTGCTTGGCTATTCGCTGGGCGGCAAGCACCGGCATCTGGGCGAGTTCGATCAGGAATTCTCGAAGCTGGCCGGGCGCAAGGTCGAGATCCAGTTCACGCCGCACCTGATCCCCGCGACGCGGGGCATCCTGCTGACCGCCTACGTAAAGGGCGATCCGCAAGCCATTCAGAATGCGATGGAAACGGCCTATGCCAACGAGCCGTTCATCGAGGTTCTGCCGTTCGGCACCGCCCCGGCGATGAAGCATGTGCGCGGCTCGAACTTCTGCCACATCGGCGTTGTTGCCGACCGGCGCGAGGGGCGCGCGATCGTCATCGCGACGCTGGACAACCTGTGCAAGGGGTCTTCCGGGCAGGCGATCCAGAACGCGAACCTGATGCTGGGCGAGGAAGAAACCGCCGGGCTGATGCTGGCGCCGCTGTATCCGTAACGCAAATTTGCGTTGGATCAACGTTTGCCCCGGCGGCTTGGGTGATACAGTCCGCGGCGACTGTGGAGACATGCGATGGCCGGACTGAAAAACCTCAAGAAGCGACGCCGCGTGCAGGTGATCCTTGTCGCGGCGGTCGCGCTTGCGCTGTCGACCGCGATGATCGGCTACGCCATGCGCGACGGCATCAACTTCTTCCGCGCCCCCAGCCAGGTGGCAGAGGAACCCCCGGCGCCGAACGAGACCTTCCGCCTTGGCGGGCTGGTCGAGGACGGCACATTGGTGCGCGGGCAGGGTGAAACCATCACCTTCAGCGTGACCGACGGCGGTGCGTCGATCCCGGTGGCCTACACCGGGGTGCTGCCCGACCTGTTCGAAGAGGGCCAAGGCATGGTCGGCACCGGCCGTCTGATCGACGGCGTGTTCCAAGCGACCGAGATCCTTGCCAAGCACGACGAGACCTACATGCCGAAAGAGGTCATCGACGCGCTGAAGGAACAGGGCGTTTACGAAGACCCGAACGGTTAGCTTCCGTCTTTTTAACGCGTATTCAACATCCTCCGCCGCGCATCCAGTTTCGTGCGGGGGAAGACCATGCGCTCGGTTGAAGAGATAGCGGACGAGATCATCGCCCGCGAAGGCGGTTACGTAAACGATCCCGATGATCCGGGCGGGCCGACGAATTTCGGCGTGACGCTTGGCACGTTGCGCGGCCTTCGGATCGACACCGACGGCGACGGCGACACGGATATCGAGGACGTCCGGCGGCTGACCCGCGCACAGGCGCGCGAGATCTTCGTCAAAGATTATTTCCACCGCCCCGGCATCGGGCAGATGCCCGAGCCGCTGCAGCCCAGCCTGTTCGACATGTATGTCAACGCGGGCTCGAACGCGGTGCGCATCCTGCAGCGGCTGCTGAACGACATGGGCCATCGGCTGGCCGTCGACGGCGCCATCGGTCCACGGACCGTCGAGGCCGCGCAGATCGCTCACGCCAGCGCCCCGCGTCACCTGTCGGACGCCTACGGCATCGCGCGGCGCAATTATTACTATGCGCTGGCCGACCGTCGCCCGGCGAGCCGCAAGTTCGCGCGGCGGCGGGACGGCGGCAAGGGCGGGTGGATTCTGCGGGCCGAGGAGTTCATCTCGCCCCGTTACCGCCTCAGCGACGCCGAGCATCGCCAAAGGACCGCCGGATGGGACTGATCGAGGGGACGCTCGACACCATGTTCGGCGGGGGCCGCAACGTTGTGCGCGACACTGTCGAGGTGTTCCGCGAGAACGCCGAGGCCGCCGGACAGCGCGAGGCCCAGTTGCGCGGCGCGACGCTGGACCAGTTCGCGGCGGAATTCGCGGTGCCGCGCCGGGGGCTGTTCGACAGGATGATGGACGGGCTGAACCGGGTGCCGCGCCCTGCGATGGCCTTGGGAACGCTGGGCTTGATGGTCGCCGCGATGGTCGACCCGATCTGGTTCGCCAGCCGGATGCAGGGAATCGCGCTGGTGCCCGAACCCCTGTGGTGGCTGCTGGGCGCGATCGTGTCCTTCTATTTCGGCGCGCGGCATCAGGCGAAGGGGCAGGAATTCAACCGCTCGATCGCCGAGACGCTGGCACGCGCCCCGGTGGTGCAGCGCAACATCGGCGCGCTTCGGGCGCTGGAGTCTGGCTTTGGCTCGGTCGCACCCGCCGCCGACCTTCCCCCCACGGGCGAGGGGCCGAACCCGGCACTGGACGCATGGAGGCGCGGCAATGGCTGACGTTGCGATCACCGAAGAATGGCGCCGCAGCGTCGAGAAACGCCTGCAAAGCCTTGAATTGCGGGATGCGGTGGACGAGGTGCACCGCCTGAACGTCGAGGATCGGCTGGGCGGGATAGAAGAGTCGCTGAAGTGGCTTCTGCGGCTGATCGTCGGCGGTTTGGTCACAGGCGGCATGGCCTATCTGGTGGCCGGGGGCTTCAGCCTTGGCAGTTGACCGGACGTGCATGTCGCCGCGCGTTCGATAAACCCTTCGCGACAGTTGAACGCAGGGAATTGGCGGCGAGGCGCATGGCCCCTATAAGCGGGCTATGATCGTCGAACTTGGCCACTTCGCCCTTATTCTCGCCGCCGCCGTGTCGCTTGTGCAGGCCGTGGTTCCCCTTGTCGGTGCCCACAAGGGCTGGCGCGGCTGGATGGCCGTGGCCGAACCCGCTGCCAGCGCGCAGTTTCTTCTGACATCGGTGGCCTTCGCGGCGCTGACCTATGCGTTCGTCGTTTCGGATTTCTCGCTGCGGCTGGTCGTGCTGAATTCGCACACCGACAAGCCCATGCTGTACAAGATCAGCGGTGTCTGGGGGAACCACGAAGGCTCGATGCTGCTGTGGGTGCTGATCCTGACGCTGTTCGGCGCCTGTGCCGCGTGGTTCGGCAACGGCCTGCCGCCGGCGCTTCGGGCGCGGGTGCTTGCGGTGCAGTCCTCGATCTCGCTGGCGTTCTTCGCGTTCATCCTGTTCACGTCGAACCCCTTCACACGGCTGGCGGTGCCGCCGATGAACGGGCAGGACCTGAACCCGCTGTTGCAGGACCCCGGCCTCGCGTTCCACCCGCCGTTTCTGTACCTCGGCTATGTCGGCCTTTCGATGGCGTTTTCCTTCGCGGTCGCCGCCCTGATCGAAGGCCGCATCGACGCCGCTTGGGCGCGCTGGGTCCGCCCGTGGACGCTGGCCGCGTGGGTCTTCCTGACCATCGGCATCGCGCTGGGGTCGTGGTGGGCCTATTACGAACTGGGCTGGGGCGGCTTCTGGTTCTGGGACCCGGTGGAAAACGCATCCTTCATGCCGTGGCTGATCGCGGCGGCGCTGTTGCATTCGGCCATCGTGGTGGAAAAGCGCGAGGCGCTGAAATCCTGGACCGTGCTGCTGGCGATCCTTGCCTTCGGGTTCTCGCTGATCGGCACGTTCATCGTGCGGTCGGGCGTGATCACCTCGGTCCATGCCTTCGCCAACGACCCCGAGCGGGGCGTGTTCATCCTTGCCATCCTTGCCCTGTTCGTCGGCGGCGCGCTGACCCTGTTCGCCGCCCGCGCACAGGCGATGGAGGCGAAGGGCGTCTTTTCGCTGGTCAGCCGCGAATCCGCGCTGGTGCTGAACAACATCCTGCTCGCTGTCGCGGCATTCGTCGTGTTCATCGGAACCATCTGGCCGCTGGTCGGGGAAATGCTGCTGGACCGCAAGCTGTCGGTCGGGCCGCCGTTCTTCAACATGGCCTTCACGCCGTTCTTCGTGGCCCTTGCCGCCGTGCTGCCCATCGGGGCGATCCTGCCGTGGAAGCGCGCCAAGCTGGGGCGCACAATGCAGCCCCTGTGGGGCGTCTTGGCGCTGTCGATCGCGGCCGGGGCGCTGACCTTCGCGGTCCAGACCGGACGGTCCGCGCTGGCGCCGGTCGGCATGGTGCTGTTCGTCTGGCTGGTGGTGGGGGCCGGGGTCGACCTGTTCACCCGCACCGGGCGGGGCGACTGGTCTTCGCGCCTGCGCCGGCTGTCGAACCTGCCGCGCGCGGATTGGGGCAAGGCGGTCGCGCATGCGGGGCTTGGCGTCACGATGTTCGGCATCGCCGCGCTGACCGCGTGGCAGCAGGAAGACATCCGCGTCGCCCAGATCGGCGAGACCTTCCCGGTCGGCGCCTACGAGATCACGCTGGCACGCGTCTCGCAGGTCGACGGGCCGAACTACGACTCGATCCAGGCCGAGATGCGGGTGTTCCGCGACGGCCGCGAGGTCGCGACGCTGTACCCCGAGAAACGCGTCTATCCCGTGGCGGCCATGCCCACGACAGAGGCCGCGATTGACGGCGGCATCCTGCGGGACGTCTATGTCGTGATCGGCGATCCGCAGCAGGGCGGTGGCTGGGCCGTGCGCACCTACATCAAGCCCTTCGCCAACTGGATCTGGGCCGGCTCGATCATCATGGCGCTGGGTGGTCTGCTGTCGCTGACCGACCGCCGCTATCGCGTCGCCGCCGGTGCGCGCAAATCGGCCGTTTCCGGCGCAGTGGCCGCGGAATGAAGCGCCTGCTGCTGATCCTGTGCCTGCTGGCCGGACCCGCGCTAGCGGTGCAGCCGGACGAGGTGCTGCCCGACCCCGCGCTGGAACAGCGCGCCCGAGAGATTTCCAAGGAACTGCGGTGTCTTGTCTGCCGCAACGAGTCGATCGACGAATCCAATGCAGACCTTGCCCGCGACCTGCGGCTGCTGGTGCGCGAACGGCTGGTCGAGGGCGACACGGACGAAGAAGTGGTCGAATTCGTCGTGGACCGGTACGGCGAATACGTTCTGCTGCGCCCGACACTGACGGGGGCGAACCTGTTCCTGTGGATCGCCGGGCCGGTGTTGCTGCTGGTGGCTTTGGGGGTCGGGTTTCTGTACATCCGCCGCCGCACCGCCGCCCCGGAGCCCGCCTCGGCCTTGTCGGCCGAGGAAGAAGCGCGCCTGAAGCAGATTCTCGACGACTGAGCGGGCCGTAAGGGCATGTGACGGCGCGTTCCGCTTTCCCTCGCGTCTGGTCCCGGTATGCTCCGGTCAACGAAGGACGGGAGGGTCGGCATGGACTATCAGGCAATCGAACTGACCACGGCGGACGGGCTGGCGGTGATCACGCTGAACCGGCCCGACGTGATGAACGCGCTGAACACGCAGATGCGGGCCGAGCTGCTGCACGCGGTGAAATCGGCCGAACGCGACGCGCGCGCCATCGTGCTGACCGGCGCCGGCGACCGCGCCTTCTGTTCCGGACAGGACCTTGGCGACGGGGCGACGCGGGCGTCGAACGTCGATCTGGAACGGGTTCTGCGCGACGAATACGAACCGATGCTGCGCGCGATCTTCGACTGCCCGGTGCCGACCATCGCTGCGGTGAACGGCGCGGCGGCGGGGGCGGGGGCCAACCTTGCTCTGGCCTGCGACGTGGTGATCGCGGCCGAACGCGCCAGCTTCCTTCAGGCCTTTACCCGGATCGGGCTGTTGCCCGACGCGGGCGGCACCTACTGGCTGCCGCGGCAGGTCGGTTTTGCCCGTGCGATGGGCGCCGCCCTGTTCGCCGAGCCGGTGACGGCAAAGCAGGCGGCCGAGTGGGGCATGATCTGGGAAGCGGTCCCCGACGACGGGTTCGACGACCACTGGCGCGCCCGCGCGGCGCGGCTGGCGAACGGCCCGACGGTGGCCTATCGCAATGTCAAACGGGCGATCCGCGACAGTTTCGACAACGGCTTGACCGCCCAGCTTGCGCTCGAGGCGCAGTTGCAGGGCGAATGCGGCAAGACGCGTGACTTCCAAGAGGGCGTGATGGCCTTCCTCGAAAAGCGCCCGCCGTCCTACGAAGGTCGCTGACATCTACTTCTGGCGGTCTGCCCGGCTGGGCAGCAAGGTGGTCCCGACGGGCGCGTTGCGTCGTCTGACGGCTTTGCGTGACCAACCGGCCTGTGGGTGGATCTGTGGATGAAAGGGTCAGTGGCCCTGACGTTGCCGGACTGTGGATAACCCTTGTGGATAAAGCCGGACGCCCGACGGGCCTGTGCCCTAGATCTCGGGCGGCGCGAACAGGCCCATCTGTCCTTGCGAAAACACCAGCGGCGCGCCATCCCGCCAGCTGGCGCGCAGCACGCGCGCAACCACGATGCGGTGATCGCCGCCGTCATGGGTCGCTTCGGTCTGGCATTCGAACCGGGCAAGACAGCCGTTCAGCAACGGGACGCCCCGGTCGCTGGGCGTCCAGTCGCAGCCTTCGAACGCCGTGCCATCGCGTGAGAACCGGGCCGAGATTTCGGCCTGTTCCGCGCCGATGACGTGGATCGCAAAATCCTTGGCCTCTGCGAAGGCTTCATAGCGGCGCGAGCTTTTTGCGGGCGACCAAAGCACCAGCGGCGGATCCAGCGAGACGCTGGCGAAACTGTTCGCGGTGATGCCAAGCGGCCCGATTTCGCTGTCGGTCGTCACGACGGTCACCCCGGTCGCGAAACGGCCCAAGGCGTCGCGAAAGGCTTTCTGGGTGTCCGGTCCGGGAACAACATCTTCCATTTCGGGATTCGTCTCCGTCGTCATTCAGGCGGGACCCTCTTTTGCGGTCGCCCCCGTGTAAAGCGCAAAGCCGTGGATGGACAGGCCCCCACCCGCACATGGCTATGTGCGCCGGCTGCGCGGGCAGGTTCCTTCTGTCCTGCTGCATTTACACATGTAGCTTTCGGGAAAGTGTCGGAAACGTATAGCTCTGAACGGAATGTAAATTTTTGCGATCCGGGGAACGCGGCGCCGGGTTTGCGTTTTTCCCGCGATATATTGGTATTTGGTAGGAAAACCTTGGTTAGCCCCGCGCCTCGCGGGTTTTTCTGTCCGTTTTGTACAAGGATATGTCACCTGTTCGACGGCTTTGATCGTGGTTTCCGGGGCGGGTGGCCGGGCGCGAAAACGGCTGGTTAACGCGGTTGTACAAATCCGACGTCCCGTTTCGACAGGAAAGTGCTGGCGCATATGCTTGCACGAAACCTGCATTGATCCTGTCGGCCCGACACGCGGCGCAGCGTCGCTTGGCCCATGAAACGTCTTGAGCGTCAGGGAATGCGGCGCTAGCACGGACTGCAAAGAGGATCGGGAGGTACGGACTTGGAAATCAGCAGCAAAACGACCGCGATCGTGACCGGCGCGGCCTCGGGCCTTGGTGCGGCAACTGCCGAGATGCTGGCGGCGGCCGGTGCCAAGGTCACCATCTTCGATATGAACGAAGAGGCTGGCAGCGCAAAAGCGGCCGAGATCGGTGGCGCGTTCTGCAAGGTGGACGTCTCCGATCCGCAAAGCGTCGCGGCCGGGATCGAAACGGTTCGTGCCGCCGGCAACGGCTTGCAAGTGCTTGTAAATTGCGCTGGCATCGGGCCGGCTGCCAAGACCGTTTCACGCGGCGAAGCGCATGATCCCGCGCTTTTTGCGAAAGCGATCTCGATCAACCTGATCGGCAGCTTCAACTGCGCCAGCCAAGCCGCCCTGCTGATGTCGCAAAACGACCCTGTGACCGCCGACGGTGAACGCGGCGTGATCGTGAATACGGCCTCCGTCGCTGCCTATGACGGCCAGATCGGGCAGGTCGCCTATTCTGCGTCCAAGGGCGGGATCGTGGGAATGACGCTGCCGATGGCGCGCGATCTCTCGTCGCACGGCATCCGCGTCGCGACCATCGCGCCCGGCATCTTTCTGACGCCGCTGCTGGCCGGTCTGCCGCAGGACGTGCAGGATTCTTTGGGCAAACAGGTTCCGTTCCCGTCCCGCCTTGGGCAGGTTTCAGAGTTTGCCGCGCTGGCGAAGCATATCGTCGAAAACGCGATGCTGAACGGCGAAGTCATCCGCCTTGACGGCGCGATCCGCATGGCGCCGCGCTAGGGCAGGGAGCGACAGCGATGTTCATCGGACTCGACCTCGGGACCTCGGGGCTGAAAGGCGTCCTGATCGACGAAGATCAGGAAATCCTTGCGGAATCCACAGCGCAGCTGTCGGTCAGCCGGCCCCGGGACGGATGGTCCGAGCAGGATCCCGCAAGCTGGATAAACGCCGCCGAAACGGTGTTCGACGCGCTGTCCGCCAAGCACGAACTGGGTGCGGTCGCGGGCATCGGTCTGTCCGGCCAGATGCACGGCGCGACGCTGCTGGATGACGGCGACCAAGTCTTGCGCCCGTGCATCCTGTGGAACGACACCCGCAGCCACGCCGAAGCCGCCGCGATGGACGCCGACCCGGTCTGGCGAAAGATCACCGGCAACATCGTGTTCCCCGGTTTCACGGCGCCCAAGCTTGCCTGGCTGAAGCTTAACGAACCCGAAACCTTCGCAAAAATTGCGAAAGTTCTTCTGCCGAAGGACTTTTTGCGGCTGTGGCTGACCGGCGACCACGTGGGCGAGATGTCGGACGCCGCCGGAACAAGTTGGCTGGACACCGCCACGCGCGACTGGTCCGACCGCCTACTGGACGCGTCGGGCCTTGGCCGGGATCACATGCCGCGGCTGGTCGAGGGGGCAGAGGTCTCTGGCACCTTGCGCACGGAATTGGCGCAAAGATGGGGCCTGCGCCCGGATACCGTGGTGGCGGGCGGCGGCGGCGACAACGCGGCCTCGGCGATCGGCGTTGGCGTCGTGCGGGCAGGGCAGGCCTTCGTTTCGCTCGGGACTTCCGGTGTGCTGTTCGCGGCGAACGATGGCTATCGCCCCGATCCGGCAACGGCCGTTCACACCTTCTGTCACGCGCTGCCGAACACGTGGCACCAGATGGGCGTGATCCTTGCCGCCACCGACGCGTTGAATTGGTTCGCCCGCCTTGCCGGACAGGATGCGGCCGCACTGACCAGCGCACTGGCCGACCTGCAAGCCCCGGGAAAGACGACGTTTCTCCCGTATCTCGGCGGCGAGCGCACACCGCTGAACGACTCTGCGGTGCGGGGCGCCTTCCTTGGGCTTGAACACGCGACCGACACGGCCGCTGCGACGCGCGCGGTGCTGGAGGGCGTGACCTTCGCGATCCGCGATTGCCGCGACGCGCTGGCGGCCACCGGCACGGATATCGCAAGCCTTCTAGCGGTCGGCGGCGGTGCGCGGTCGACCTATTGGCTGCAGGCGATCGCGACCGCGCTTGGGACGCCTGTCGACCTGCCGGTGGCTGGCGACTTCGGCGGCGCTTTCGGCGCCGCGCGGCTTGCCATGATGGCCGCCACAGGCGGGGGCGCCGAGCTTGCCCCACCCCCGACAATCGAGCGGCAGGTGGAACCGGTCGCATCGTTGTCTGACGCCTTCGACGAGGGGCACGCGCGATACCGCGCAGCCACCCGGCTGGCTCAGAATTTTGCGTAAATTTTGCGGTCACTCGCGCAGGTGGGTGCAACCCAAGGCGGTGCCTTCCCGGGCTGATCTAGGTCTGTTTGTTCGCCGCTGACAGGGTACGACGACCCTTTGCGTCAGCGTGGAGAGAGCCACGCGGACAGAGAGCATTTGACGACGCCCCAATAACCACTAACCCTTACCTCAGGGAGGTGAGGCCATTTTGGCCGCGGCGTCCGCATGGGCGGGCCCTGCGGTTCAAGGGAGATTGTGCATGGCTCTGGACGGCACCACGCCCGAGGAACTCCGTGAGGCGGTTCTGTGGCATCTGACCTACACATTGGGCAAGGACGCGGGTCATTCCAGCCTGTACGACTGGCGCATGGCGATGTCCTTCGCGTTGCGCGACAGGATCGTTGAACCGTGGTTTGCGTCGACGCGTAAAACCTACGAAACGGCGGCAAAACGCGTTTATTATCTGTCGCTTGAGTTCCTGATCGGGCGTCTTCTTGAAGACGCGGCGATCAACTTGAGGTTGCGGGATGTAGCTGAACGCGCCCTAAAAGGGGTTGGCCCCGCCTTTGACGAATTGGTGGCGGACGAGCCCGACGCGGCGCTTGGCAACGGGGGGCTGGGACGCCTTGCCGCGTGCTTCCTGGATTCTCTGTCCACCATCGGGGTCCCAGCGCATGGGTATGGAATTCGGTACGAACACGGGCTGTTTCGGCAACGGTTCGAGGGCGGGCGCCAAGCCGAGACGGCCGAGGACTGGCTTCGGCAGAAGCACCCTTGGGAGTTCGAGCGCCCGGAAGTTGCCTATGAAATAGGCTTCAAGGGTCAGGTCCACGGAGACTTCTGGGAACCGGCAGAGTCGGTCATCGCAACGGCGCACGACATGCCGATCGTCGGCTGGCAGGGGAAGTGGGCGAACACGCTTAGATTGTGGGCGGCGGAGCCGACGGAGTTGTTCGACCTTGATCGCTTTAACGCCGGGGATTACGCAGCCGCGGCCGAGCCAGAGGCGCTGGCCCGGACGATCAGCCGGGTCCTGTACCCGGATGACACGACCTATGCAGGCAAAGAGCTGCGGCTGAAGCAGGAATACTTCATGACGTCCGCCGCGCTGCAGGATATTTTGCGGCGGTATTTTGCGACCAATTCCAATGCGCGCGATCTGCCCAAACATGTCGCCATTCAGCTAAACGACACACACCCCGCCATCGCGTCGCCGGAACTGATCCGGTTGCTGATGGTACGGGGGCTGACTTTTGAAGAAGCCGCGTCCACCGCGGAGCGGACGCTGAATTACACAAACCACACATTGCTGCCAGAGGCGCTGGAACGCTGGTCGACCTGGCTGATGGGAAATGTGCTGCCGCAACACATGGATCAGATCGAGCGTTTGGACGATCGCCACCGCAAGGCGCACCCGAACCGGCCGAAATCCGTGGGGCTTGTGCTGAACAACGAAGTTCAGATGGGAACGCTGGCCTTCGTGATGGCGAACCGGGTGAACGGGGTGTCCGCGCTGCACACTGAACTGGTGAAGGAAACGGTCTTCGCCGATCTGCACGCGCTGCATCCCGAGAAGATCGTGAACGAAACGAATGGCATAACGCCGCGGCGTTGGTTGAAGCTTGCGAACCCGCCGCTGTCCGGCCTTATCTCGGAGACCATCGGAGAGGGCTGGGAAGCGGACCTCGACCGGCTGCAGGCGCTAGAGCCCGCGATCGACGACGCGGGCTTTATCGAGCGGTTCTCGGCGGCGAAGCGGCAGAACAAGGTGGCGCTGGCCGACTGGATTCAGGGCACGATGGACATCGCGATCGACCCGGATGCGATCTTTGACGTGCAGATCAAGCGGATCCACGAATACAAGCGGCAACTGTTGAATATCCTGCAAACGGTCAGTCTGTGGCATCGCATTCGGCAGAACCCGAACGGCGACTGGGTGCCGCAGGTTCGCATCTTTGGCGGCAAGTCGGCGCCGGGGTACGCGGTGGCGAAAGAGATCATCCATTTCATCAACGACGTCGCCCGAACGATCAATTCCGATCCCGAAGTGCGCGGGCTGCTCAAGGTCGTTTACCCACCGAACTACAACGTCTCGATGGCCGAGCGGTTGATTCCCGCGGCTGATGTCAGCGAACAGATTTCGACTGCGGGCAAAGAGGCGTCCGGAACCGGCAACATGAAATTCGCCCTGAACGGCGCTTTGACCGTCGGCACGCTGGATGGGGCGAATGTCGAGATCCGCGAACAGGTGGGGGCGGACAATTTCTTTCTGTTCGGGCTGACGGCGCCCGAAGTGGTGGCGCGGCGTCGGATCCCGGACCACGCTCGGCTGGCCATCGAGGCCAGCCAGAACCTGAAGGATGTCCTGCAACTTATTGCTGAAGGGGTGTTTTCTCCGGGCGATCCCGAACGCTATCACGGAATCCTCGACCGGATTTGGCACCACGACTATTTCCTCGTGGCGTCCGACTTCGACGGCTACGACGCGGCGCATGGCGAGATCGCGCAGGCGTGGAAGGACCAGGGGCATTGGATGCGGATGGCCGCTCGCAATACGGCGCGTATGGGCTATTTCTCGTCTGACCGGACAATCCGTGGTTACATGGCAGACATCTGGGACGTGACGTCCGCGATGTAAGTCACGGAGTTCAAAGGAGGAGCGCATGCCCGAAACGGAAGCCAAGGGTCCGAGCCACGGTGATGCGCGCGCGATCGTCGAGGGGCGGCACGGCGATCCTTTCCGCGTTCTTGGCCTGCATGACATCGACGGACACAGGACCCTTACCGTTTTCGCCCCGGGGGCAGAGCGGGTGACGGCCCTGTCCGGCAAGGCGACCGAGACCGAGCTGAGCCCGGTGAATGGCGCGCCGGGTCTTTTTTGCGGTCGGTTCGGGCGCGCAAAATCCTATCTTTTGCGGTGCTCGAACAGCGACGGCAGTTGGGAGCAAGACGACCCTTACCGGTTTGGTCCCGTGTTGGGCGAGATCGACGAATACCTGTTGGGCGAAGGCACCATGCGCCGGATCTGGCAGGCGCTTGGGGCCCATGTCATCGAACACGAGGGAACGCATGGCGTCCATTTTGCGGTCTGGGCGCCCAATGCTCGGCGCGTGTCCGTCGTCGGTGACTTCAATCTTTGGGACGGGCGGCGGACCCCGATGCGGCGGCGCGGTGCGACGGGGGTCTGGGAGATTTTCGTACCCGGGCTGGCCGAGGGCACGGCCTATAAGTACGACATTCTTGGGCATGATGGGCACCCGCAGCCGATGAAGGCGGACCCGGTGGGCTTTGGGTCGGAGCATGCGCCGGCGAATGCCTCGGTCGTGCGGCGGATCGACCGGCCGCACTGGTCTGACGGCGCGTGGATGGACAATCGACAGGCGCACCAGAACATCGAGGCGCCGATTTCGGTTTACGAAGTGCACCTTGGCAGCTGGCGGCGGTCCGAGGACGGCGGGCGGCGGCTGAGCTATCTGGAACTGGCCGAGGAACTGGTGGACTACGCCCACTGGATGGGCTTCACGCATTTGGAATTCCTGCCGATTTCAGAATTTCCTTTCGACGGGTCATGGGGTTATCAGCCGATCGGGTTGTACGCGCCGACCATCCGCCACGGGCTGCCGGACGAGTTTCGCGCGCTGGTGAACGCGGCGCATGCGAAAGGGTTGGGCGTGATCCTTGACTGGGTGCCGGGGCATTTCCCGACCGACCCGCACGGGTTGGGCCGGTTCGACGGCACGGCACTGTACGAACACGCCGACCCGAAAGAGGGGTTCCATCAGGACTGGAACACCCTGATCTACAACTACGGCCGCAAGGAAGTGGCCAACTACCTGATATCAAACGCGCTTTACTGGCTAGAGGAATACCACGTCGACGGGCTGCGGGTCGATGCGGTGGCGTCGATGCTGTACCGTGACTATTCCCGCAAGGACGGCGAGTGGATCCCGAACATCCACGGCGGGCGCGAGAACCTTGAGGCCATCGCGCTGTTGCAGAACATGAACGTCACCGCCTACGGGCAGGTGCCGGGCATCATGACGGTGGCCGAGGAATCGACCGCGTTCGACGGCGTGTCGCGGCCTGTCGACAAGGACGGGCTGGGGTTCGGGTTCAAGTGGAACATGGGGTGGATGAACGACACCCTCGACTACATGCACCGCGAACCCGTGCACCGGAAACATCATCACCACCAGATGACCTTCGGCCTGCATTACGCCTTTACGGAAAATTACGTTCTGCCGATCAGCCACGACGAGGTCGTGCACGGCAAGGGCAGCATGATTGAAAAGATGCCCGGTAACGATTGGGAAAGGTTCGCAAATTTGCGGGCTTTTTACGCTTTCATGTGGACCCATCCGGGCAAGAAGCTGCTGTTCATGGGCTGCGAGTTCGCCCAGTGGCGCGAGTGGAATCACGACCAGTCGCTGGACTGGCACCTGTGCGCGGACGACCTGCACCGCGGCGTCCAGTGGCTGGTGCGCGATCTGAACGGGCTGATGCGCGGCACGCCCGCGCTGCATGTGAACGATACAAGACCCGAGGGATTTCAATGGCTTGACGGTGGGGATGCCGAGAACTCGGTGTTCTCTTACGTGCGCTGCGGCCGCCCCGGCGACCCGCGCGTGGTCGTCGTATTGAACATGCTGCCGGTCGAGCGGACCGGCTTCCGTCTGGGCCTGCCCGGAGGCGGGTATTGGCGCGAGGCGATCAATACCGACGCCGAGGTCTACGGAGGCGCGAACCGGGGCAATTTCGGCGGCGTCTGGGCCGAGGGCGTGCCGTGGCACGGGCAGGACCAGTCTGCGCTGATCACGCTGCCGCCGCTGGCGGCGATCGTATTCGTTGAGGAAAATGGGAGGTAAGTCATGGCACAACAGAGAAATTCACGTCTTTCCAGTCGCGCGATGGCCTTCGTGCTGGCCGGCGGCCGGGGATCACGGCTGAAGGAACTGACCGACCGGCGCGCCAAGCCTGCCGTCTATTTCGGCGGCAAGGTCCGCATCATCGACTTCGCGCTGTCGAACGCCCTGAACTCTGGCATCCGCAAGATGGCCATCGCCACGCAGTACAAGGCGCACAGCCTGATCCGGCACTGCCAGCGCGGCTGGAGCTTTTTCCGGGCCGAACGCAACGAATACCTCGACATCCTGCCCGCGTCGCAGCGGGTCGACGAAAGCATGTGGTATCTCGGGACCGCCGATGCGGTGCGTCAGAATATCGACATCGTCGACAGCTATGACGTGGACTACATCGTCGTTCTGGCGGGCGACCACATCTACAAGATGAACTACGAAAAGATGATCGAGCAACATGTCGACTCTGGCGCGGACGTGACGATCGGCTGCCTGACCGTGCCGCGCATGGAGGCCCGCGCCTTCGGCGTCATGGGGGTGAACGATCAGATGCAGATCACGGATTTCCTTGAGAAACCCGCCGATCCGCCGGGCATTCCGGGCGATGAAGAACACGCGCTGGCCTCGATGGGGATTTACGTGTTCGATTGGAAATTCCTGCGCGACCTGCTGCTGTCGGATGCGGACGACCCGAACAGCAGCCATGACTTCGGCCACGACCTGATCCCGGCGATCGTGAAGAACGGCAAGGCGATGGCGCACCGGTTCGCGGACAGCTGCGTGATGAGCGGGCTGGAGAAGGAACCCTATTGGCGCGACGTCGGCGCCATCGACGCCTTCCACGCCGCGAACATCGACCTGACCGACTTTACGCCCGAACTTGACTTGTTCGACACCGACTGGCCGATCTGGACCTATTCCGAGCTGGTCCCGCCCGCGAAGTTCATCCACGACGAGGAAACCCGTCGCGGCAGCGCCGTGTCATCGATGGTGGCGGGGGGCTGCATCATCTCGGGGTCCGAGATCCGCAATTCGCTGCTGTTCACCGGGGTCCACGCCCACAGCTATTCCGCGATGTTCGAGGTTGTCGCGCTGCCGTATGTCGACATCGGCGAGAAAGCGGAGCTTAACCGCTGTGTCATAGACCGGGGCGTGAGCATTCCCGAAGGGCTGGTCGTGGGCGAGGACGCGGACGAAGATGCGAAGTGGTTCCGGCGGACCGAAGGCGGCGTCGTTCTGATCACGCAGGACATGATCGACGCCCGCGCGGCGGCACTCGGGTAAAGGCGGCACTGGGGTAAACATGAAACGGCGCGTTCTTTCCGTGGCTTCCGAATGTGTCCCGCTGTTGAAGACCGGCGGGCTGGCGGACGTGGTGGGCGCGCTGCCCAAGGCGCTGGCGGTGCACGGCTGGGACATGCGGGTGCTGATGCCCGCCTATCCGGGGCTGGCCGAGACGATGAAGCGGCCCAAGGTGGTGTGGACCGACACCGACCTGTTCGGCGGCCCGGCACAGGTGCTGGGTGGCCGGGTCGAGGGGATCGACGTCCTGCTGCTGGATGCGCCGCACCTGTATGCCCGCGATGGCGGACCGTATTCCGACGACAGCGGCGACTATGCCGACAACCCCGAACGCTTTGCCGCGCTGTGCTGGGCGGCGGCCGAGATCGCGCGCGCCGGCCTGTCCGACGGCTGGCGCCCCGAGGTGGTTCATGCCCACGACTGGCAGGGCGGGCTGGCCCCGGTCTATCTGCGGCAGGCCGGGGGGGAGGATGTGCGATCCGTCATCACCGTTCACAACATCGCCTTTCAGGGCCGCGCCGGGGCGGACAAGCTGGACGCTCTGCGGCTGCGGCCGGATGACTTTACCTCGGAAGGGTTCGAATTCTGGGGCGACATCAGCGCGCTGAAGGCGGGGCTGGTGATGGCGGATGCGATCACGACGGTCAGTCCGACCTATGCGAACGAGCTGATGCGCGGCGAATTCGGGATGGGGCTGGAAGGCGTGCTGCAGGCGCGGGCCGGGGTGCTGCACGGTATCCTGAACGGCGTCGACACCGATGTCTGGTCGCCAGACACCGACCCGGCCATTCACCCGTACAGCGCGCGGACCCTGTCCGAGAAACGCAAGAACCGTGCCGCGCTGATCAAGGAATTCGGCCTTGGCCCGGTGCCGGGGCCGCTGGCCGTGGTTGTCTCGCGGCTGACGACGCAGAAGGGGCTGGACCTGCTGCCCGACCGGCTGGCCGAGTTCACGTGGCGCGGCGGCGGGCTTGTGGTGCTGGGGTCCGGAGGGCCCGAGATCGAGATGGCGCTGCGCCATCAGGCCGACCTGAACCCGCGCCGCATCGGCATTCGCACCGGCTATGACGAGGCTTTGTCCCACCGTATCTTCGCGGGTGGCGACGCGGTGCTGGTGCCGTCGCGGTTCGAACCCTGCGGGCTGACCCAGATGTACGGCCTGCGCTATGGCACCGTGCCGCTGGTGGCGGCGACCGGCGGGTTGGCCGATACGGTGATCGACGCCAATCCGGCGGCGGTGTCGGCGGGGGTGGCGACGGGCATCGTGTTCCATACGACCGACGCTTTGGGGCTGGAACAGGCGCTGCGCCGGCTGATCGCGTTGTATGACGACACCAAGACGTGGCGGCAGCTGCAACGCAACGGCATGAAGGCAGAGCTTGACTGGACGCGGTCTTCCGCCGCTTATGCGACGCTGTACGAGGGCCTGTTCGAATGAACGTCATGAAAGAGCGTCTGCCCGCGAAACTCGCGGGACATTCCCTGTCGGCCGGGCGGCCCGATCCGCTTGGCGCGACCTTCGACGGCGAGGGGGTGAACTTCGCCGTGTTCTCGGCCCATGCCGATCTGGTGGAACTGTGCCTGTTCACCAGCGACGGGCAGACCGAGCTTGCGCGCATTCCGCTGAAGGAACGCGACGGGGACGTCTGGCACGTTCACGTCGCGGGTCTGGGGCCGGGAACGCAGTACGGCTATCGCGTCCACGGGCCCTACAAGCCGGAAGAAGGCCACCGCTTCAACCCGAACAAGCTGTTGCTGGACCCCTATGCCAAGAAGCTGTCGGGCAAGCTGCAGTGGAACGATGCGGTCTATGGCTACATCGTGAACGCGCCCAAGGCCGACCTGAGCTTCGATCCGCGCGACAGCGCGCCGTTCGTCCCGAAATCCGAGGTCGCGGACCCCAGCTTTCAATGGGGGGACGACAAGCCGCCGCGCACCCGCCGGTCGGAAACGGTGATCTACGAGGCGCACACGCGCGGTCTGACCCAGATCCACCCCGCCATCGATCCCGAGATCGCCGGCACCTACCGCGCCGTCGCGTCCGAGCCGATGCTGGAACATATGGCGAAGCTGGGCGTCACGACGGTTGAACTGCTGCCGATCCACGCCTTTCTGGACGACCGTTTTCTGGTCCAGAAGCGGTTGCGCAACTATTGGGGCTATCAGTCCATCGGCTTCTTCGCGCCGGAACCCCGCTATATGGCGCAGGGCGATCTGTGGGAGTTTCAGACGATGGTCCGCCGGCTGCACGCCGCCGGGTTCGAGGTGATCCTCGACGTCGTCTACAACCACACCGCCGAGGGCGGAGAGCTTGGCCCGACCCTGTGCTTCCGCGGGCTCGACAACGCCAGTTACTACCGCCTGACCGAGGGCGGGCGCTATTACATCAACGACACCGGGACCGGGAACACGCTGAACGTGTCGCATCCGGCGGTGCTGCGGATGGTGATGGACAGCCTGCGCTATTGGGTCGAGGTGATGCATGTCGATGGCTTCCGCTTCGACCTTGCGGCCACGCTGGGACGCGAAGGCGACACCGGCTTCGATCCGAAGGGCGGCTTTCTGGACGCGATCCGGCAGGATCCGGTTCTGAACAAGGTCAAGCTGATCGCGGAACCGTGGGACATCGGCCCCGGCGGCTATCAGCTGGGCGCCTTTCCGCATCCGTTCTACGAATGGAACGACAAGTTCCGCGACGGGGTGCGGCGGTACTGGCGCGGCGACGATGGCCTGACCGGGGAGCTTGCCAGCCGCCTGGTGGGGTCTGCCGTGAACTTCGACCACTCGGGCCGCGCGGCGACGTCGTCGGTGAACTTCATCACCGCCCACGACGGGTTCACGCTTCAGGATCTGGTGTCCTACACCATCAAGCGCAACCTTGCGAACGGCGAGGGCGACCGCGACGGCAAGGACGAAAACTATAGCGACAACATGGGGTTGGAGGGTCCGACCTCGAACCCGCGCATCCGCGCCGACCGGGCGCAGCGCAAGCGCAACATGCTGTCGACGATGTTCCTTGCCCAAGGCACGCCGATGCTGCTGGCGGGGGACGAAATCGGCAATTCGCAGGGCGGCAACAACAACGCCTATGCGCAGGACAACCAGACCGGCTGGATCGACTGGGTTAATGCCGACTGGGACCTGTACGACTTTGTCACCAAGATCGCCGCGCTGCGCCGGGCCCACCCGGTGTTGCGCCAGCGTCTGTTCCTGCACTCGCGCCCGCGCCGGATGGACGGGCTGGCCGACCTGTTCTGGCGGATGCCGAACGGCAAAAGCCCCTCGCCAGAGGATTGGCAGGACCCCAGTTGGAAGACCCTGTGCGTCGAGATCCGGACCTCGTCGGAAACGGCGGACTACGCCGCCTCGGACGACGTGATCTTCGCCGTGTTCAACGCCGGGGACGCGCAGGAAATCACCTTACCGCCTTGCCCTGAAGGGCTGATCTGGGAAGTGGTGCTGGACACCACGCTTCCCGATGCCGGGCCGCACAATCCCCTTGGCAAGAAATTGATGGCACCCGCACAATCCGTGCTGGCCCTTGAACGGGTGCCGATGCAGGAGTTCGCCACATGACCATTGCAACTGTCCCCACCGAGCCGATCACGGGGCAGAAGCCGGGCACGTCTGGCCTGCGCAAGAAGACGCAGGTCTTCATGCAGCGGCATTATCTTGAAAACTTCGTGCAGGCGATCTTCGACGCGATTGGCGGGGCGGGCGGCAAGACCTTTGTCGTGGGCGGGGATGGCCGCTATTTCAACGACCGCGCGGTGCAGGTGATCCTGCGCATGGCCGCCGCGAACGGGGCCGCGAAGGTGCTGGTCGGGCAGGGCGGCATCCTGTCGACGCCGGCGGCCAGCCACCTGATCCGGCTGAACGAAACCGACGGCGGCATCATCCTGTCGGCCAGCCACAACCCCGGCGGCCCGGACGAAGACTTTGGCATCAAGTTCAACATGCCGAACGGTGGACCGGCGCCCGAGTCCGTGACCTCGGCGATGTATGACGCCGCCAGTTCGATGACCGAGTACCGCGTTTACGAAAGCCACGACATCGACCTGTCGGCCATCGGCACCCATGCCGTCGGCGCCATGACGGTCGAGGTTCTGGATCCCGTCGCCGACTATGCCGACCTGATGGAGACGCTGTTCGACTTCGACGCGATCCGCGCGATGATCGCCGGTGGCTTCCGGGTGCGGATGGACAGCATGTGCGCCGTCACTGGCCCCTATGCCGTTGAAATCCTTGAAAACCGGCTGGGCGCGCCGCGCGGGACGGTGGTCAACCGACAGCCGCTGCCCGACTTTGGCGGGATGCACCCCGACCCGAACCCGGTCTGGGCGAAGATGCTGATGGACGAGATGTGGGGCGCCGACGCGCCGGATTTCGGTGCCGCCAGCGACGGCGATGGCGACCGCAACATGATCGTCGGTCCCGAGGTTTACGTCTCGCCCTCTGACAGCCTTGCCGTGATCGCCGCCAACGCGCACTTGGCCAAGGGATACACCGACGGGCTGAAAGGCGTCGCACGGTCGATGCCGACGTCCGGCGCGGTGGACCGGGTGGCGGCGGCCAAGGGGCTGGACTGCTTCGAGACGCCGACCGGCTGGAAATTCTTCGGCAACCTGATGGACGCGGGCCGCGTGTCGCTGTGCGGCGAGGAAAGCTTCGGCACCGGGTCGGATCACGTCCGCGAGAAGGACGGCCTGTGGGCGGTTTTGATGTGGCTGAACATCCTTGCCAAGCGCGGCGAGGGGGTCAGCGCGGTGATGGCGTCGCACTTTGCCGAGTACGGGCGCAACTACTATTCACGCCACGATTACGAGGCGCTGGAAAACGCCAAGGCCGAAGGTCTGCTGGCTGCTCTGACGGCGCGGTTCGCCGATCTACCGGGCATGGAAGTGGAAGGAATGACAATCGCTTCCGCGGACATCTTCAAGTACGAAGACCCTGTCGATGGCTCGGTGTCCGACAACCAAGGCTGGCGCATCGTGTTCGAGGACGGCAGCCGCATCGTGATGCGCCTGTCGGGCACCGGCACCACCGGCGCGACCCTGCGTGTTTACCTTGAACGCTATGTCGCCGGGCCGGACGGTCTGGACGAGGAACCGCAAGCGGCGCTGGGCCCGATCATTCGCGCCGCGCGGTCGCTGTCCGATATGGAAACCCACATCGGCCGGACCGAGCCCGACGTAATCACCTGACCCATCGCGGGCCCCGGGGCGACCCGGGGCAGTGCAGCGTCAGGCGTCCAGTTCGATCCAGACCGGAACGTGGTCCGACGGCTTCTCGCGGTCGCGGATGTCCTTGTCGATGCCGCAGCCGGTCATCAGGTCCGCCGCCTGCGGCGTCAGCAGCAGGTGGTCGATGCGGATGCCGTTGTTCTTCTGCCACGCGCCTGCCTGATAGTCCCAGAACGAATAGTGCCCCGGACCCTGCACGCGGGCGCGGAACGCCTCGGTGAAGCCAAGGTTCAGGATCCGCCGGAACGCGGCCCGCGTTTCGGGCCGGTACAGCGCGTCGTCGGTCCACTGCTCTGGCTTCGCGGCGTCCTCGGCCTGCGGGATGACGTTGTAGTCGCCCGCCATCAGCGCCGGTTCCTCGGACGCCAGCAGCGCCTCGGCCCGTGCCTTCAGGCGCTCCATCCACGACAGCTTATAGTCGTACTTCGGCCCCGGAGCGGGGTTGCCGTTGGGCAGGTACAGCCCGCACAGCCGCACCGCGCGCTTTCCGACGACCGTCGCCTCGATCCAGCGGGCCTGTTCGTCCTCGTCGTCGCCGGGCAGGCCGCGCGTGACGTCCTCCAGCGGGTATTTCGACAGGATCGCGACGCCGTTGAAGCTTTTTTGGCCATGCGTTTCAACGTTATAGCCCTTGTCCTCGAAGATCTCGCGGGGGAAGCCCTCGTCGACCGACTTGATCTCTTGCAGCAGGGCGACGTCGGGCTGCGCCTCGTCCAGCCAGTCGGACAGCGCCTGATGACGTGCCTTGATGCCGTTGATGTTGAAGGTCGCGATCTTCATGGGGGACTCCGCAGTTGCCGGGTCAGATTGACCACAGCCCGGGGCGGATGTCTACGCGCCCGTGTCGTCCCGCGCGGCGCGGATCGCGGTGCCGCAAGCCCAGCCCGAGGACCACGCCCACTGAAAGTTGTAGCCGCCCAGCCAGCCCGTCACGTCGACCGCCTCGCCGATGAAATACAGGCCCGGCACCGTTTTGGCCTGCATCGTGCGGCTGTCCAGCCCTTCGGTCGCGATGCCGCCCAGCGTCACCTCGGCGGTGCGGTAACCCTCTGATCCGGCAGGGGTAAGTTCCCAGTCCGCCAAGCCATCGGCGATCCCGGACAGCTGTGTGTCGGGGGTGTTGGCAAGCTGGCCCGACAGGCCTTGCGCCTCGGACCACGCGGCGGCCAGCCGGTTCGGAAGCAATTCGGCCAGCGCGGTGCCGACGGCGCGGCGCCCGTTCTCGGCCCGCGCGGCCTTGAGCGCGCCCAACACGTCGCGGTCGGGCAGAAGGTTCACCCGGATGCTGTCCGTCTCGTGCCAGTAGGACGAGATTTGCAGGATCGACGGCCCCGACAGTCCACGGTGGGTGAACAGCAGCGCCTCGTCGAAGCTGGCGCCGTTGCAGGATACGCGGGCGGGCAGAGCGACCCCGGCCAAGGGCTTGGTCAGGGCCAGCACGTCCGGCCCGAAGGTCAGCGGCACCAAAGCGGGGCGGGTTTCGGTCACGCGCAGGCCGAACTGGTCGGCCACGCGATAGGCAAAGCCCGTCGCGTCCATCTTTGGGATCGACTTGCCGCCCGTCGCCACCACCAGCCGGTCGCAGGTCAGCCGCTCTCCCGACTGCAAAATCAACGCAAAACCGTCCGGGGTCTTCGTCACCTCGGCCACCGGCGCGTTCAGCCGCAGATCGGCGCCCGCGGCTTCCATTTCGGCCAGCAGCATCGCGATGATCTCTTTCGCCGAGCCATCGCAAAACAGCTGGCCCAGCGTCTTTTCATGGTAGGCGATGCCGTGACGGGCGACCAAGTCGATGAAATCCCACTGGGTATAGCGGGCCAGCGCCGACTTGGCGAAATGCGGGTTTTCCGACAGGAAGTTCTCGGGTCCCGCGTAAAGGTTCGTGAAATTGCACCGCCCGCCGCCGGAAATCCGGATCTTCTCGCCCGGCGCCTTCGCGTGGTCAAGAACAAGCGTGCCCGGCCCGGCATGGGCCGCCGCCATCAGGCCGGCCGCGCCGGCGCCAAGGATGATCGTGGGGTGATGCATGGGGCGGGGTGTAGCGGTCCCCGCACCAAACGCAAGATCACATCGAGAAGGACGTGCCGCAGCCGCAGGACGAGGTTGCGTTCGGGTTCTCGATCACGAAGCGCGCGCCGATCAGTTCCTCGGAAAAGTCGATGACCGCATCGGCAAGGAAGGGCAGCGACACGCTGTCGACCACGACCTTCTCGCCCGAGCCTTCCAGCACAAGGTCGTCTTCGGCGGCTTCGTCCAAAGAGATATCGTACTGAAAGCCGGAACAGCCGCCGCCATCGACGGCCACGCGCAGGACCTTGCCCTGGCTGGCGGCGCCGATTTCGGACAGGCGTTCGAAGGCGCGGGGGGTGACTTTGGGCGGGACGATCATTTCCACAGCTCCGGCAGTATCATTGTGAGTCAATTGTGAATATATGGGCCACGGGACTTGCCGACAAGGATCGGCCGAAAAGACAGGCAGGCACATGCTGCAACCATACGCGGCGCGCGACGAGGACTCGCGCGGGCGACTATACCCCGAAGAGCCCAGCCGGTTCCGCGACTGTTTCCAGCGCGACCGGGACAGGATCATCCATTCCAGCGCGTTCCGGCGGCTTAAGCACAAGACGCAGGTGTTCATCGAACACGAGGGCGATTATTTCCGCACCCGCCTGACCCACTCGATCGAGGTGGCGCAGGTCGCGCGGTCGTTCGCGCAGGCGCTGGGGCTGAACATCGACCTCGCCGAGGCGGTGGCGCTGGCGCACGATCTTGGCCATCCGCCCTTCGGCCACACCGGAGAAGACGCGCTGGCCGCGCTGATGGAACCCTACGGCGGGTTCGACCACAACGCGCAGGCGATCCGCATCGTTACCTCGCTGGAACGGCATTACGCCGATTTCGACGGGCTGAACCTGACGTGGGAAACGCTGGAAGGCATCGCCAAGCACAACGGCCCGGTGGTGGGAGACGTGCCCTACGCGCTGGCGCAGTTCAACGCGCAGTACGATCTGGAACTGCACACCCACGCCTCGATCGAGGCGCAGGTCGCCGCGCTGGCGGATGACGTGGCCTACAACAGTCACGACCTGCACGACGGCTTGCGGGCCGAGCTGTTCTCGACCGAGGATCTGTCGGAACTGCCGCTGCTGGACGGCTGTTTCGCCGCAGTGGACCGGAAGTATCCCGGCCTGAACCTGTACAAGCGGCGGCATGTCGCGCTGCGCCGGTTCTTCGGCATCCTCGTGGATGACGTGGTCACGCAGGCCAAACGGCGCATCGCCGATCTACAGCCCGTCACCGCCGACGATATCCGCCACGCCGGACGGCCGATGGTGCGGTTCTCGGACGAGATCTGGGAACAGCTTCAGGTGACGCGCGAATTCCTGTTCCACCGCATGTACCGCGCCCCCGACGTGGTGAAGATGCGCAAGAAGGTGACCAAGGCGGTCGAGGGGCTGTTCCCCTTCTTCATGGCGCATCCGGCAGAACTGCCGAAACAGTGGCGCAAGGAAGTGGACGAGGTGCAGTCCGAGATCGAGCTGGCGCGGATCGTGTCCGACTATATCTCGGGGATGACCGACCGCTTCGCGCTGCAGGAATGGAAGCGGCTGAAGAAGCTGCGCTAGGCCGGTTCCGGCGGGCGAAACGGGCTGTCGATGCCGCGTTGACGCGGCACGGCAGCGTGTTAAACCGCGCCGGTGCAGAAGGAAGTCAAGATGAACCTGTTCTCCGATATCCGTGCGCTGGTGCTGGACAGCCTGACGGCGATGACCGCCGAGGGTGCGCTGCCCGAGGGGCTCGATTTCTCGAACGTGACGGTCGAACCGCCGCGCGATGCCGCGCATGGCGACATGGCGACCAACGCCGCGATGGTGCTGGCCAAGCCTGCGAAGGCCAAGCCGCGCGACATCGCCGATGCGCTGGCCGCCAAGCTGGCCGCCGACGACCGGATCGAGACCGCAGAGGTCGCGGGGCCCGGCTTCCTGAACCTGCGTCTGGCCGAAGCCGTCTGGACCCGTCTGGTCGAGGGCGTGCTGGCCTCGGGCGANGCCTATGGCCGGTCGCCGCTGGGGCAGGGCAAGAAGGTGAACGTCGAATACGTCTCTGCCAACCCCACCGGCCCGCTGCATGTCGGGCACACGCGGGGCGCGGTGTTCGGCGACGCGCTGGCCAGCCTGCTGGATTACGCNGGCTATGANGTCACGCGGGAATACTACATCAACGACGGCGGCGCGCAGGTCGACGTGCTGGCCCGGTCCGCCTTCGAGCGGTACCGCGAGGCTTGCGGTCACGCGCCCGAGATCGCCGAAGGGCTGTATCCCGGCGAATACCTGATCCCGGTCGGCGAGGCGCTGAAAGACAAGTACGGCGACAGCCTGCTGGACAAGGGCGAACAATACTGGCTGGAAGAGGTCCGCACCTTCGCCACCGAGGCCATGATGGACATGATCCGCGAGGATCTGAAGCAGCTTGGCGTCGAGATGGACAGCTTCTTTTCCGAAAAGTCGCTGTACGGCACCGGCCGGATCGAGGCGGCGATCGAGGATCTCGACAGCAAGGGCCTGATCTATCGCGGCACGCTGGAGCCGCCGAAGGGCAAGGTGCCGGAAGACTGGGAGCCGCGCGAGCAGACGCTGTTCCGGTCGACCGACTATGGTGACGACGTGGACCGGCCGATCAAGAAGTCGGACGGGGCATGGACCTATTTCGCGCCGGATATCGCCTATCACTACGACAAGGTCAGCCGTGACTACGACCTGCTGATCGACGTGTTCGGCGCCGACCACGGCGGGTACGTCAAGCGGATGAAGGCCGCCGTCGCGGCGCTGTCGGGCAACACCGTGCCGCTGGACATCAAGCTGACCCAGCTGGTGCGGCTGTTCAAGAATGGCGAGCCGTTCAAGATGTCGAAGCGGGCCGGCAACTTCGTCACCCTGCGCGATGTGGTGGATCANGTGGGGCCGGACGTGACCCGCTTTGTCATGCTGACGCGCAAGAACGACGCGCCGCTGGACTTCGATTTCGACAAGGTTCTTGAACAATCCAAGGACAATCCGGTGTTTTATGTCCAATATGCGAACGCTCGGATCCATTCCGTGCTGCGCAAGGCGGCAGAGCAGGGGCTGGAGCTGACCGACGTTCCGTCGCTGGAGGACGAGGCCGAGGTCGCCGTCGCCAAGAAGCTGGCCGAGTGGCCGCGCCTTGTCGAGATCGCCGCGCGCACGAACGAACCGCACCGGATCGCCTTCTACTTGTACGAACTCGCATCGGATTTCCACTCGCTCTGGAACAAGGGCAACGAGAAGCCCGAGCTGCGCTTCCTGCAGGAAGATCAGGCCACAGCGGAAAAAATTGCGCTGCCACGAGCCGTTGGCGTTGTTATTTCGTCCGGCCTTGGTATTCTTGGCGTGACCCCGGTCGAGGAAATGCGCTGACAAACAGGCGCGCCTTGTCCGATCACGGGTCCTGAAGCAGGCAAGAAAACCCGACGCGCCGAAATGGCCGACAGGGGCAGTGAGGCAGACATGGCGGATTTGTACCTGGGCGAAAGCCTGGAACCCGAAGCCGTATCCGTACCAAGCATTTTCGGTGCCGTGTTCACGTGGACCGGCGCATTGATGTCGGTCGCGTTGATCGGCGGCTTGGGCGTATGGGGCTATCAACTTGCGGTACGCGACGTGTCAGGCGTTCCGGTCGTGCGCGCGCTGGAAGGGCCGATGCGGGTCGCTCCGGACGATCCGGGCGGCGAGCAGGCGGAACATCAGGGCCTTGCGGTGAACAACGTGGCCGCCGAGGGCGTGGCCGCCGGGCCCGCCGACCGGCTGGTGCTTGCGCCGCCGCCGCTGAGCCTGTCGGAAGAGGACACTGCCGGTCCGGGCGACACCGCTGCGGCAGAACCGGCGCCCGAGGAAGAGATCATCGACCTGATGGCCGAAGCGCCCGCCGACGATCCCGAAGCCGGGGTTGCCGACGAGACGCCCGCCGACATGACCGCGATGGTCGACGAACTGACCGACGGCGTCGAGCCGCTGGGCGGTGTCGACGAGCCGGTCCGCCCGCTGATCGAAACGATCCCCGCCAGCGTCGCGGGCGTGTCCGTCAGCCCGCTTCCGATTGCGCGCCCCGCCTCTGTCACCGCTGCGGCGGCCCCGGCCGATGCCTCTGGCGAGGACGCGGTGGCCGAAGCCGTCGCCGCCGCCGTGTTGCGGAACGTGACACCCACGGTCGCCCCGAATGCGGACCTGTCCGAGATCGACGGGGCAGAGGTCGAGCCCGGCACCCGCCTTGTGCAGTTCGGCGCCTTCGCCAGCCCGGAAGAGGCCCGCGCCGCGTGGGACAAGATGGACGCGCAGTTCACCGACTTTCTGACCAACAAGCGCCGCGTGATCGAAAAGGCGCTGTCGGGCGGCAAGACCTTCTATCGTCTGCGCGCGATGAACTTCGCCGACACCTCTGACGCGCGCCGCTTCTGTGCCGCCTTCGTCGCCGAGGGACAGGCCTGCATTCCGGTGGTGGCCCGCTGATGACCGCCCGCGCGGCGGCCATCCTTGGATGCGACGGGCCGCGCCTGACGCCCGACGAGCGCCGTTTCTTTGCGGATGCGCAGCCGTGGGGCTTTATCCTGTTCGCGCGGAATATTCAGACCCCGGATCAGGTGGTGCGGCTGACGTCGGGCCTGCGCGACGCGGTGGGCCGCGACGTTCCGGTGCTGATCGACCAAGAGGGCGGGCGCGTCCAGCGCATGACCCCGCCGCATTGGCGCCAGTGGCTGCCGCCGCTGGACCAGACCGAACGGGCGGGCGCCGACGCCGCGCGCGCGATGGAACTGCGGTATCGGATCATCGCGTCCGAACTGCTGGCCATCGGCATCGACGTGAACTGTGCCCCATGTCTGGACGTTGCGCGTCCCGATACCCACGCCGTGCTGCGCAACCGCTGCTATGGCGGCGACCCGCAGACCGTCACCACGGTCGGCCGCGCCGCCGCGCGCGGGCTGATGGTGGGCGGTGTCCTGCCGGTGATGAAACACATGCCCGGTCACGGCCGCGCGCTGGTGGACAGCCACCTGTCGCTGCCGGTGGTGTCCGAACCGCTGGACGTGTTGCAGTCGGTCGACTTCGCGCCCTTTGCGGCCTTGTCCGATCTGCCGATGGCGATGTCGGCCCATGTCGTGTTCGAGGCGATCGACCCCGACAACCCCGCCACCACGTCGCCGGACGTCATTTCCCTGATCCGCCAGACGCTTGGCTACGACGGCCTGCTGATGTCCGACGACCTGTCGATGGAGGCGCTGTCCGGCGGCGCCGGCGACCGGGCCGCGGCGTCGCGTGCCGCGGGCTGCGACATGGTCCTGCACTGCAACGGCCACATGGACGAGATGCAGCAGGTCGTGGCCGCCGCAGGCGTACTGGACGGACAGGCCGCCCGCCGGGCCGAGGCCGCGCTGAGCGCGCGCACAAAGCCCGATTCCATTGACATTGCCGACGCAGAAGCAGAACTTGAGACGCTTCTGGGCGGCAAGGTGCATGGCTGAGCAACAACAGGCATACGACAACGTCACCAGTGTCGAGGCGCGCCGCGCGGCCGAGGCGCTGATCGTCGACGTGGACGGGTTCGAGGGGCCGCTTGACCTGCTTCTGACCCTGTCGCGCACCCAGAAGGTCGACCTGCGCAAGGTGTCCGTTCTTCAGCTGTCGGAACAGTACCTTGCCTTCATCCGCAAGGCCCGCGACCTGCGGATCGAACTGGCCGCCGACTATCTTGTGATGGCCGCGTGGCTGGCGTTTTTGAAGTCGCGCCTGCTGCTGCCCCCCGATCCTACCGAGGAAGGCCCCTCGGGCGAGGAACTGGCCGCGCACCTTGCGTTTCAATTGGAACGGCTTCAGGCGATGCGCGACTGTGCCGCGCGGCTGATGGGGCGCGACCAGAAGGGCCGCGACTTTTTCGTGCGCGGTATTCCCGAGAAACAGGAACGCGTGCGGCGGATCGAGTATACGGCGACGCTGTTGGACCTGATGCAGGCCTATGCCCGCATCCGCACGCGGGACGAATTCCGCCCCTTCGTGATGGACCGCGACAGGGTGCTGACGATGGAACAGGCGCTGGAACGGATGCGGCCGCTGATCGGGTTCGCGGGCGACTGGACGGACCTGCTGTCGTACCTGCCGGATGGCTGGGAAACCGATCCGGCGATGCGCCGCTCGGCGACGGCGGCGACCTTCGCGGCCTCGCTTCAGCTGGTGAAAGAGGGACATATGGAGATACGGCAGTCCGAAACCTACGCGCCGATCCAGCTGCGCCGCAAGGAGCGCCCGGATGGCTGAGGAAGACGTGGACACGGCGGCGTCCGAAACGCGGCCCGAAGCGGAAGACGCAGGTCCCGCCGAGGAAGAGCGCAGCCTGTTCGAGGCGCCTCCGATGGCGGAACAGGAGCGCATGGTCGAGGCCATCCTGTTCGCCTCGGCAGAGCCGGTGTCGGTGGCCGAGCTGAACGCGCGGATGCCGCATGGATCGGATGCGGCCGAGGCGCTGGTCTACCTGCGCAAACGCTACGAGGGACGGGGCGTTCACCTTGTCCGCGTCGGCGACGCGTGGGCGCTGCGCACGGCGCCGGACCTTGGCTTTCTGATGCAGAAGGAAACCGTCGAGACCCGCAAGCTGTCGCGCGCCGCGGTCGAGACGCTGGCCATCGTCGCCTATCACCAGCCGGTCACGCGGGCCGAGATCGAGGAAATTCGTGGCGTTTCCGTGTCCAGAGGCACCGTAGACCAGCTATTAGAGCTGGAATGGATACGGTTCGGGCGGCGAAGGATGACTCCGGGCCGGCCTGTTACATATGTAGTGACAGAAGAGTTCCTGGATCATTTCGGGCTGGAGAACGCCCGCGATTTGCCGGGGCTGAAGGAACTGCGCGAGGCCGGGCTTCTGGAAAGCCGTCCGCAGATGGGACCGCTGGCCGCCGGCCAAAGCGAACCGGACGACGACGAGGGCGTGCCCGACACCGATCAGGGCGAGATGTTCGAATAGCCTTTCGAACGGAAAGGACGTGCGATGAACGCCAACCAGATCATCAACATGATCTTCCGCATGTTCGTGCGGAAGTCGCTTAGCCGCGGGATGAACAAGGGGTTCGACATGCTGGCCGAGCGTCAACGACGCGGCAAGCCGGACGCGCCCCGGAACCCCGAGGCGGCTCAGCGCAACGGCAAGCAGGGCCGCGATGCGGCGCGCCGGGCGCGGCAGGGGATGCGCGTCATCCGCCGGATCGGCCGCTTCTGATCCTTTTGTGCCGGGAAAGCGATCTGCCTTAGCGGACCATTAGTCTTTCGCTTCTATGCGAAGGGGCAAGGTCTTCACGCCCAAGGTGGACGCATGCCCGGTATACCGAACCTCAGGAACATCACTCTTCGAAACCTTGCCCGGATCATCGTGATCTCGGTCGTCGTGCTTGGCGGCACGATGGCGGCGAACATGGTCTGGAACGTCGTCTCGCTGAAGCAGACGCAGGCGTCGTGGAACAGCTATGCCGAAAGCGCGGATCGCAGGCGGCTGTTGCTGGACGCCATCGCGGCGAAGCTTGGCTATGGCGGAATGATACATGATTTCAAGAACCTGGTCCTAAGGGGCGATGCCGCCTTGGTGGAGCATGTGGAACGTATGACCGATGCCGTTCACGCCGAGTTGGAAGAACTGGCGATGCTGCTGGACGATCCGGCGGCGCAGCAGGACATGGCGACCATCACGGAAACGGTGGAAACCTACGGCACCTTCGCGGCGCTCGCGTTCCAGATGGGCGCGATGGGCCAGCAGGCCGAAGTGGTGGGGGCGGCCGTGGCGGTGGATGACACGGCGGCGCTGGCGGCGCTGTCGTCGCTGCGAACACGGCTGCAGACCGGCCAGACCGCGTCACGGGCCGCCCTGCTGACCGAACTGCGTTTCGCGATCGGGTACGGCGGCCTGATCCACAATTTCAAGACCTTCGTGCTGGGCGGGTCGGATGACGCACAGGAGGGCGCACTGGCGGCCGTCGACCGCGCCCGCACCGCGCTGGCGGCCTATGAGGCGATCGACCTGTCGCCCGAGGAACGCGCCGCGCTGACCACGGTGGCCGAGATGATCGACAGCTATGCCGACGCGCTGCCGATGGTCGCCGAGGGCTGGGCCGCGGGGCTGTCGCCCACGGACATCGACGCCACCGTCAAGGTCGACGACGCGCCCGCCGTCGCGGCGCTGGATGCCCTTGAACGCGGCCTGCTGATCAAGGCGGTCGCGCTGGAGGCCGAGATCGGCGCCAAGCTGTCGGCGGGCATGTTGTACATCTCGATCGGCCTTGTGTTGTCCACACTGATCGCGCTGGCCATCGTCGTGGTGGCGCATTTGGCCCTGCGGCGCGGCGCCGTTCAACCTGCGGAAGCGGTGGCCGACGGCATCATGCGCCTGACGCAGGGCGACGACACCGTCGATCTGGCCGTTCTGGAAAGCGACAACGAAATCGGCGCCATTGCCCGCGCGTCCGAGGTGTTCCGCCAGAACATGGTGCGCACGAAGGAATTGCTGGCCGAGCAGGAACGCCAGTCCGCCGCTGCGGAAGAGGCGGCGGAGCAGCAGAAGACCCTGCTGGCCGAGGTGCAGGAGCAAGCTGAACTCGCCCGGCAGGCGGAACAGCAGCAAGAGGCCGCGCGCGCGGCGCAGGACCGGATCCGCAAGGCCGTGCGCGGCGTGGTCGAAGCGGCGGTCGAAGGCGACTTCCACCGCCGGATCGACGAAAGCTTCGACGACCCGGAGCTTGCCGCGCTTGCCGACAGCGTGAACCGGCTGATGGGCATCTTCGACGCCGCCGTCACCGACATCGGCGCGGTCGCGGGGGCGATGGCGCGCGGCGATCTGTCGGTGACGATGTCCGGCAACTATTCCGGCGCGCTGGCCGGTCTGCAGGACGAACTGACCGACGCGCTGACCCGCATCTCGAACCTGATCGAGGGCGTGGTCGCCACCTCGCAACACGTCCAGACAGAGGTACATTCGATCGACAGTTCCGCCGACGACCTGTCGCGCCGGACCGAAACGCAGGCCGCCACGCTGGAAGAGTCGGCAGCGGCGATCGTGGCGATGACGCAGCAGGTCAGCGGGGTCGCCGCCAACGCGGACGAGGCCCGGAACCTGGTGCACGAGGTGTCGCAACTGGCGACCCACGGCGGCGAGGTGGTCGGTGAATCGGTGCGCGCGATGGACCGGATCGTCGGCGCCTCGGCCGAGATTTCCAAGGTCACCTCGCTGATCGAAGAGATCTCGTTCCAGACCAACCTGCTGGCGCTGAACGCGGGCGTCGAGGCGGCGCGCGCGGGTGAATCCGGGCGCGGTTTCGCGGTCGTGGCGTCCGAGGTCCGCGCACTGGCGCAGCGGTCCGCCGACGCGGCGCAGGAGATTTCCAAGCTGATCCACACCAGCGAAAGCGAGATCGCGGGAGGCTCGGGCAAGGTGAACCAGGCCGGGGAAAGCATCCAGAGCGTGGTGCAGCGGATCGGCAAGGTGTCGGAAATCGTCGTGTCGGTCGCCGACAGCACGCGCGAACAGGCGGCAAGCCTGGAAGAGATCAATCGCGCCGTGAACGATCTGGATCACGCGACCCAGCAGAACGCCGCCATGTTCGAGGAAACCACCGCCTCGGTCGCGCAACTGCGCAAGCGCACCGACGACCTGATCTCGCAAGGCACGTCGTTCCGCACCCGCAACGCCTCTCGCGAGGCAGAGGTCTGGGACATGGCCGACGAAACCCCCGAGCGCCGCAGCGCCTGACGGGGTCGGTCGGTGATAGCGGCAGTGCTGCCGGGTGGGGGCGGCGGAGAGCGCGGCAGGCAAGGGGCAGGGCGCGGCAGCGAGGGGGCAGGCGGCGGAGGGCGCGGCAGGCAAGGGCCAGGGCGCGGAGGGTGCCGCCTGTGACCTTAAGATCAGGGACGCCGAGCGCGGGGATGTTCGGTTGGTCGGTCAGCCGGTTGGACGCTGCCGCCACGGGATGAAGATCACGCAGCCCCGCCGGATGTCCGCGTTACGCCGTGCTGCCCCGCGTTGCCCCATACCGCCCCGTGCGCCTTCGTGCCGGATCGAAGAACACGATCCACGGAAACAGTGCCGTCGGTCAGGGCGCGGCGAAGTGCTTTGACAGCTTCAGGCCCTGACCCTGATAGTTCGACGCGATGCCCGCGCCGTACAACTGCGCCGGCCGCTCTGCCATCCGCTCGTACACCAGCCGCCCGACGATCTGCCCGTGCTCCAGCACGAACGGCGCCTCGTGGCAGCGAACCTCCAGCACGCCGCGGGACCCGGCGCCGCCGACCTCGGAATGGCCAAAGCCCGGGTCGAAGAACCCGGCATAGTGCACCCGGAATTCGCCCACCATCGCAAGGTAGGGCGCCATCTCGGCTGCGTGTTCGGGCGGGATATGCACCGCTTCGCGGCTGACAAGGATGTAGAACGCGCCGGGGTCCAGAATGATGCGCCCCTCGGTCGTGCGGACCTCTTCCCAGTAATCGGCGGGGCGATAGCCGCCGATGCGGTCAAGGTCGATCACCCCGGTGTGCGGCTTGGCGCGGTAGCCGACCAGGTCGGTGCCCTCGGGGCGCAGGTCGACCGAGAAGCCCAGCCCGTTGTCGATGACCGCGGGGCCGTTGACCAGCGTGACCGCCTCGTGCAGGCGCCGCAGTTCCGCGTCGTCCAGCACGGCCTGACCGGCGCGGAACCGGATCTGGTTCAGGCGCATCCCCGGCTTCACCAGCACCGAGAAGGAGCGGGGGCAGATCTCGGCGTACAGCGGTCCATCGTACCCTTCGGCGATGCGGTCGAATTCCGTGCCGCCATCGGTGATCGTGCGCGTCAGAAGGTCCAGCCGCCCGGTCGAGCTTTTGGCATTGGCCACCGCCTGCACGCCGTCCGGCAGCCGCAGCCGTTCCATCAGCGGGACGACATAGACGCAGCCTTTTTCCAGAACGGCGCCTTCGGTCAGGTCGACGCGGTGCATTTCGAACTCGGCCAGCCGGTCGGCCACCTTCGCGCCGGACCCGGCAAGGAAGGACGCGCGCACGCGGTAGGCCACGTTGCCAAGACGAAGATCGAGAGAGGCGGGCTGAACCTGCGCGGCATCCACCGGGACGTCGGATGTGATCGCGCCCGAGCGGACCATCGCTTCGATCTGCTGGCTGGGAAGTACGCCGGTTCCGGTCAACACGTCGGTCATCGTCCCCCCGGATACGACGACGCCCGCGGTAATACTCCGCGGGCGGGTAAGAAATTGGTCGGGCTAGCAGGACTCGAACCTACGACCTTCCGTCCCCCAGACGGACGCGCTACCAGACTGCGCCATAGCCCGACGTGGCGCCCTTCATACCGTTTCTGCCGGGAGGGGCAAGAGCCGATTTCGCCGCTCAGCCGGAATGCCCCCCGGCTTGCCCCACGGTCATCCGGCCGCGCAACTCGGCCAGCCGTTCGTAGACCGGAAGAACCGCGTTCCGGTCCACCACGGGCGTGCGGCGAAGGCGCGACAGCACCTCTTCGGACAGGGTCGGGCCCTCGGGCATCGGCGCCATCTCGGGCAGGCTGCGCGCGGCCTGAGAGGGGGGCGGGGCGGTGTCCGGAACAGGCTCGGCGGCCGGTTCGGACACGGGTTCGGGCACATCTTCGGCCTCGGGGGCAGGGGCGGCTGTCGCCGTCTCGACCTCTGCCACGGCATCTTCGGTCGCGGGTTCCGGCACGCCTTCGGGTGCCGCGCCGGGATGCATCTCGCCCTGGGAATAGTCGTAGGGCTGTTCGATGGTCTGCTGCGGCGCCGCGTCGACCGGTTCCGGTGCCCCATCCGACTCGGTCGGCGACGGCGTCGGGGCCTCCTCGGCGGCGGGCTCTGCAACGGGCGCGTCCGGGGCGGCGGCCATCTCAGGCTCGACATCCGGCAGGTCGGCCAAGGCGTCCTCGGTCGATGTCTCGGGCACGGGGGCTTCGAAGGCCGTGTCGTCTGCGTCTTCCGCGTCGCCGTCATCGGCGGGTTTGGCGAAGGGGTTGAAGCTTTCGTCCACCGGGGCCTGCGCCACGGGCGCATCCGCTTCGGGGGAGGCTGCAACGGTGTCCTCGGGCGCGGCGGGCACCTCGGGGGCCGTGTCCGGAGCCGCTTGCACCGGCGCGGGCGCCTCGGGTTCGGGCGCCTCGGCCTCGGGCGTCGCCTCGGAATAGCCGTGCCGGATGATCTGCGGCGGCGCGCGGCGCTCGGACTCCACGTCGACGACAGGGGCGGCGGGTTGTTCCGACGGCACCTCTTGCGCGAAGCCGGTCTCGAATTCGGCATCCATGCCGCCATCAATCGGCTTCGACAGGGACGCTACATGCTTCACGCCCTGTTCGCGCAGGATCTTCTGAACCCCGCGAATGGTCAGGCCGTCATCGTGCAGCAGCTTCTTGATGCCGCCCAACAGCGCCATGTCGGCGGGGCGGTAATAGCGTCGGCCACCGGCACGTTTGACCGGCTTCACCTGCGTGAAGCGGCTTTCCCAGAAGCGCAGCACATGGGTCGGCGTGCCAAGCCAGTCGGCGACCTCACTGATCGTGCGGAAGGCGTCGGGGGACTTGTCCATTCAAACGTCCTGTCAGGATTTGTTCCCTGCAGCGACCCGGTCCTTCATCAGGTGCGAGGGACGGAAGGTCAGCACCCGGCGGGGCAGGATCGGAACCTCCTCGCCGGTCTTGGGGTTACGGCCCACGCGGGCCGCCTTGTCGCGCACCGAGAACGTGCCGAAGGACGAGATCTTGACCGTCTCGCCGCGGACGAGCGCGTCGGACATGTGATCCAGCACCGACTCGACCAGTTGCGCGGATTCATTGCGGGACAGGCCCACCTCGCGAAACACCGCTTCGCTGAGGTCCATGCGCGTCAATGTCTTACTCATCCAAACTCCCCCTTGGAATTAGGGAAGGATAGCGGCGGGAGATTTTCAAAGTCAACATCAACAGCTTGCGGCAAGCGGCTAAGACGGAACTTTGTTCGCTACCAGCGCAGGACAACGGCGCCCCAGGCCAGTCCGCCGCCGATTGCCTCGGTCACGACAAGGTCGCCGGGCTTGATCTGGCCGCGTTCGACCCCGACCGACAGGGCCAAGGGAATCGATGCCGCCGACGTGTTGCCGTGATCCTGAACGGTCACGACGACCTTTTCCATCGGCACGTCGAGCTTCTGGGCCGTCGCCTTGATGATGCGCAGGTTGGCCTGATGCGGCACCACCCAGTCGACATCGGCGTGGTCCAGCCCCGCCTTTTGCAGCGCCGCATCGGCGGTGGCCGCCAGCTTTTCGACGGCATGGCGGAACACTTCTTTTCCGCGCATGCGCAGATGGCCGGTGTTCTGGGTCGAAACGCCGCCGTCGACATACAGGATGTCGCGATGCCGCCCGTCCGAGTTCAGATCCGCCGCAAGGATGCCGCGGTCGCCAGAGGTGCCTTCGCCCTCTTGCGCCTCAAGCACCAGCGCCCCCGCGCCGTCGCCGAACAGCACGCAGGTGCCCCGGTCTTCCCAGTCGAGAATGCGCGAGAACGTCTCGGCCCCGATGACCATCACGCGCTTTGCCTGACCCGACATGATCATCGCGTTGGCGTTCGCCAGCGCAAAGACGAACCCGGCGCAGACCGCCTGCACGTCGAAGGCAAAGCCCGTTTCCATCTCCAGCGCGGCCTGAACCATCGTCGCAGCCGACGGAAAGGTCAGGTCGGCGGTCGAGGTCGCAAGGATGATCGCGTCGATGTCGGCGCCGGTCAGCCCGGCGTTGTCCAGCGCGGCACGGGCGGCAAGCGTGGCAAGGTCCGACGTGGTCTGACCCTCGGCGGCAAAGTGCCGCCGTTCGATACCCGAACGCGACCGAATCCACTCGTCCGAGGTATCCAGCGTCTTTTCGAATTCAGCGTTTTCGACAATGCGGTCGGGCAAATAGTGACCGACCCCACGGACAACGGCGCGTGTTATCATTCTATGTTACCGTTTCCAGCTTCTCTGCTCGCCGGATCATTGCCCGGCAGGGCGGCGGATGCAAGGCGCTCGGCCAGCCGCTGGTTGAACCCGGACTGGGCCAGTTTGAACGCAAGTTTGATGGCGGCCGAGACGCCCGTGGCGTCGGCCGAGCCGTGGCTTTTGACGACGGTGCCGTTCAGGCCAAGGAACACGCCGCCGTTCACCCGGCGCGGGTCGATCCGCTTGGACAGGCGCCGAAGCGAGGTCATCGCCAGAAGCGCCGCGATTCGGGACAGGGGGGTCGCCTTGAACGCCTCGCCCAGAAAATCGCGGATCAGGCCGGCGGTGCCTTCGCCGGTCTTCAGCGCGACGTTGCCGGTGAACCCGTCGGTGACGATCACGTCGACCCGGTCGGACGGAATGTCGCCACCCTCGACGAAGCCAACGTATTTATACCCGCCCAGCGACTGGCGCTGGTCCAGCATCTCGTTGGCGACCTTCAGCTCGGCGCGGCCCTTGTGTTCCTCGGTGCCGACGTTCAGCAGGCCGACGCGCGGGCTTTCCAGCCCAAGCCCGTTGCGGGCATAGCTGGCGCCCATCAGCGCGTATTGCAGCAGGTCGTCCTCGTCCGCGCGCACGTCGGCGCCCACGTCGAGCATCATGTTGAACCCGCTTGGGTTCCGCGACGGCCAGAGACAGGCGATGGCGGGGCGGTTCACGCCGTCCAGCTTGCGCAGGCGCACCATCGACACCGCCATCAGCGCGCCGGTGTTGCCGCAGGACACGCAGGCCTGCGCCTCGCCCGAGCGGACCGCTTCGATCGCGCTCCACATCGAGGTGTCCTTGCCCTTGCGCATGACATGGCTGGGTTTGGCGTCCATCGTCACGACGCCCTCGGCGTCGCGGATCTCGCACCGCTCGCGCAGCTGCGCCCGACGGGCCAGCAGCGGCTCAAGCTCGTCGCGCCGGCCGTGCAGGATGAACCCGATGTCGGGGTTCTTCGACGCCGACATGGCACAACCGCCAATGACGGCGGCCGGTCCCCGGTCGCCGCCCATGGCGTCTACGGATATCACGATACGGCCGGAACCCGCAGTGGACCGGGGCGGTTTGCTATCTGCTACGCCCATCTCGTCACCGCGTCTCGTACCGGCTTACGCCGCGTCTTCGTCCAGCTCGATCTCGTCGGCCATCGCGACCACTTCACGGTCGGCATAGTGGCCGCAGGACGGGCAGACGTGGTGGGGGCGCTTCAGCTCGCCACAGTTCGGACACTCGTTCGGGTTCGAACCTTCAAGCGAGTCGTGCGAACGGCGCATGTTGCGGCGCGACTTCGTAACTTTATTCTGAGGGACAGCCATGTCTCAACCTCGGTTTGCGGCGGGCCAAGCGCCCTTTGGTGAATAGGATAGGGCGGGGAAAACACCCCTTGGCCCGAATGTGTCAGCGAGGGCCGGAACATACTGCGATTCTTCAATCGTGCAAGCTGTTTTTCCGACCCGTTCCCCGGCCCGGATAAGGGGGCCAGAGGGCGCCCACATACGCCGGAGCGCGCCCCGTTTCAAGGGCTGGCTGTGCAAGGCTCTTGACGCAACGGCCGCCCGCGTCCGACCATGCGACGCGGCCCCCTTCCAACGAACGCGGGCGATGCGGCGGAACATCCGCACACCCCCGGGGCGCACGGCAGGTCCTCAGGCAGTCCAGAACCGGTCATCGGGCAGTGGTACGCGTGCGTTTGCGCGCGCACCGCCTGTCGCACAAGGCCGGTCGGACAGAGGAGGACGGACATGCGCTGCTTCACGGTGCTCGGACCATCGCAATCGGGGAAAACCACGCTGACAGAGGCGCTCGGCGCGCTGGAGGGGCGACAGCGCGCCACCCCCTTCGGCGACCGGCTGACCCTTCGATGTTTCGACTACCTGTCCGAGGCGTGGGGCGCGTTCGACGTGACCGGCGGCACCGACAACCTAGCGGCGGCGGGCCACGCGCTGGCGGCATCGGACCACGCGGTCCTTGTGGTGCCGCCCCATCCCGAGGCGGCGCCGCAGGCGGCCCCTTACCTGAGACTGATCGAAGAGGCGGGCGTTCCCGCCTCTCTCTTCATCAACCACATGGACGGGTTCGAGGGCCGGGTGCGCGATACGGTGGCCGCGCTTCAGACCTATGCCGCGCATCTTCTGGTGCTGCGGCAGGTGCCGATCCGCGCGGGCGGCGAGATCACCGGCGCGGTGGACCTGATCTCGGAACGCGCGTGGGAATACCGCGAGGGGCGGCCCTCGGCGCTGGTGGAGATGCCGGAAACCATCCGTGCCCGCGAACAAGAGGCGCGGGCCGAGATGCTGGAAAACCTTGCCGACTATGACGACGCGCTGCTGGAACAGCTGATCGAGGACAAGGTCCCGGCGCCGGACAGCGTGTTCGCGATGGTCGCGGACATGCACCGGCGCAACGATATCTTGCCGGTGTTCCTTGGCGCGGCGCTGCACGCCAACGGGGTGACGCGGCTGATGAAGGACCTGCGCCACGAATCGGCGGGCCCCGAGGCGGTCGCGGCCCGCTTGCGCGTGGCACCCGACGCGGTGATCGCGGTCTGGGGCGACAACCGGCGGCACGTCGGCAAATCGGTGCTGCTGCGCGCCCTGGGCGGCGATCTTGCCCCCGGCGCCGCGTTGGGCGGCGGCACGCTGGGCACGCTGGCCGCGCCCGACGGCAAGCCGGTCGACGGGGCGGTGCCGCCGGGCGGGCTGGCGCTTGCGGTGAAATCCGACCACCTCGCGCCCGGGACGGTCTATGCGAACGGCGATGCGCAGCCGATGCCCGGCTGGGCCGCCGGTCCGGCGCCCGCCATGGTGCGCCTGCTGACCCCCGCGAACACCCGGGACGAGGCGCGGCTGTCCGGCGCGCTGTCGCGGGTCGCCGGGGTCGATCCCGGGCTGCGCCTGTCGCAGGACCCCGAAACCGGGCACGCCTGCGTCCATGTCCAGGGCCCGATGCACCTGCGCCGACTGTCCGACCTGCTGGCGTCGGAATTCGACATCGCGGTGCAGGACGACCCGCCCGAAGGCTGCTACCGCGAAACCGTCACGCGCCCGGCCGAGGCGCGCTATCGCCACCGCAAGCAGTCGGGCGGGGCAGGGCAGTTCGCGGACATCCACCTGACGGTGCGCCCGCAACAGCGCGGCGCGGGCTTTGCCTTCGACGAGACGGTGAAGGGCGGCGCGGTGCCCCGAAACTATATCCCCGCGGTGCAGGCGGGCTGCGAAGAGGCGCTGAAGCAGGGGCCGATGGGCTTTCCCGTGCTCGACGTCGCCGTCAAGCTGACCGACGGCAAGCACCACGCGGTCGACAGTTCGGACCACGCCTTTCGCACCGCCGGGCTGATGGGGTTGCGGCAGGCGCTGGCCGAGGCGGGGCCGGTGCTGCTGCAACCGGTGCAGCGCATCGACATCCACGTCCCGTCGATCTACGCGGGCGGGCTGGTGGCGCAGGTCTCGGCGCTGAAGGGGCAGGTGCTGGGCTTCGACCCGCACCCGACCGCGCGCGGCTGGGACGTGTTCCGCGCCCTGATCCCGCAACCGGCCGAAGACGCGCTGTTCCGCGCTCTGGCCGGGCTGACCCACGGCACCGGCTGGTATGAAAGCCGGTTCGACCATTACGAGGAACTGCACGGCAAGACCGCCGAGAAGGTGCGCGCCGACCGGGCGGCGGCAGAGGCCTGATCCCGGCTTCTTCTGTCCAAAAATATCCCGGGGGAGCGCGCGCAGCGCGCGGGGGCAGAGCCCCCCGCGACCGCCTGAAACGGGTGCTGAAAGCGCAGAGCGCCTAGCCCTCGCCGTCGTCCTTCATCTGCGCGCGCAACGCGGCAAGACCGGCGAAGGGCTTCGTCTCTTCCTCGCGGATCGGCTCGACGCCGTCCTCCGCGAAGGTCTCTTCGACCGGCGCGGCGCCCTCGGCGCGGGGATACATCGGCAGGTTCAGCGCCAGCGCCTCGATCATCAGCGCCTGCAGGTCCAGAACCGCCGGAAGCGGCTCGATCGAGTCGTCCTCGGGGATCTCGGCCTCTTCCGCCTCGGGCATCTCGGGCGGTTCGGCCACATAGCTGCGGGCCACCTCGGCGTCGATCCGCGTCGTCACCGGCGCCAGCGTCGCCACGCAGGGCTGCACCACCGTCGCGCCCAGCATCGCATCAAGCCGCCAGTCGGTTTTGCCCTCGGGCACCAGCCGCCCTTCCAGCCGCAGCTTTTTCAGCCCCAGCAGGTCCAGTTCGCCGGCAATCTCGGCGCGCACCTCGGCGTCCGGTTCCAGCCGGAAGTCATGCACGCCGCCGCTGCGCAGAGCGGCAAGTCGGATCTTGGTCGTCGCGTCGCGCTCGTCCATTCGCTTGAACCCTTTGCGTTCTATCTGGTAAGCGACGTAGAAGTTCGGCAGGCCCGAGACAAGAGGCCGGAACCACCGGCCGCTCGGGGGCCAGCGCCGCAAGGCCAGAGACGTGAGGGTTGCAATGGGCAGGATCACCGCCGGTTTCCGGCTGACGTTAGTGGCGGGGCTGCTTGGCCTGCTTGCCGCCTGTTCCAACATCGACCGCACGCATGGCTACGTGCCGACCGACGACGTGCTGGCGCAAGTCACCGTCGGGGCCGACACCCGCGAAACGGTGGCAGAACTGGTTGGCCGTCCCTCGGCCTCGGGGATTCTCGACGTCGGCGGCTGGTATTACGTGAAATCCAAGTTCCGCGCCTACGGCTTCCGCCAGCAGCGCGAGATCGAGCGCGAAGTCGTCGCGATCAGCTTCAACGAGGCCGGTGTTGTCGAGAACGTCGAGCGGTTCGGCATGGCCGAGGGCCGCGACATCACGATTTCGCGCCGCGTGACCGACAGCAACATCAAGGGCGTTTCGTTCCTGCGTCAGCTGTTCGGCAGCTTCGGCAACTTCACAGCGGACCAGCTGCTGGCCCGCTAGGTCCGGCGGCCTTTGCCGACAGGTTTCAGACCCGGCGCCGGTGCGCCGGGTCTTTTCATGTTCAGTCTTCCGGTTCGAATTCCAGCGCTACGCCGTTGATGCAATAGCGCAGTCCCGTGGGCTGCGGCCCGTCGGGGAAGACGTGGCCAAGGTGTGCTTCGCAGCGGTTGCAGTGCACCTCGGTCCGTTTCATGAACCAGCTGCGGTCCTCGCTTTCGCCCACCAGCTCGCCGTCCAGCGGCTGCCAGAACGAGGGCCAGCCGCTGCCGCTTTCGAACTTGTGCGCCTGATCGAACAGGGGCGCGCCGCAGCAGGTGCAGCGGAAGGTGCCCGGATCCTTCGGGAAATCGTCGTGCGTGAACGCGCGCTCGGTGCCGTGCTTGCGGGTGACCTTGTAGGTCAGATCGTCAAGCTGCTCGCGCCATTCCGCGTCGGTCTTGGTGACCTTGTCCATGTGTGCTCTCCGGCTTCGTCAGATGGGTGTCACATCTTGTGTGTACCTGAACTCGAAACCATAGGTAATATCGCGTGGCGGCTTTCCAAGTTCAGCGGACGGGCCGTCCCAGTACGGATCGGGCGGAGAGGGCAGGATGCTTCGCAGGGGCAGATACCACGCACGGATGGCAGAGACGCCCGAGGACATCGCGGCGGCACAGGCGCTGCGCTATCGCACCTTCATCGCCGAAACGGGCGCCGCGCCGCGCGACGGCGGGTCCGACGCCGACCGCTTCGACGAGATCTGTAGCCACGTTCTGGTCGAGGACAGCCGCGACGGCGCGCTGGCGTGCTGTTTCCGGATGTTGCCGCTGTCGGGTGCCGAGATCGGCAACAGCTATTCCGCGCAGTATTACGGCCTGTCGGCGCTGGAAGGCTACGAGGGGCGGATGGTCGAGATGGGCCGTTTCTGCATCGACCCGGACCACGCCCGCGACCCCGACATCCTGCGTGTCGCGTGGGGGGCGATGACCCGGTTCGTGGACGAACAGGGCGTCGACATGCTGTTCGGCTGTTCGTCGTTCCACGGGACCGAAACCGACAGCTACCTTGATGCCTTCGCGATGCTGAAGGAACGTCACCTTGCTCCGAAGCGGTGGCTGCCCAAGGTGAAGGCCCCCGACGTGTTCCGCTTTGCCCGGCGGCTGCGGCGCAAGCCCGACGCGAAGGCGGCGCTGAAGACGATGCCGCCCTTGCTGCGGACCTATCTGATGATGGGCGGCTGGGTCAGCGATCACGCGGTGGTGGATCACGACCTGAACACGCTGCACGTCTTCACCGGGCTTGAGATTTCCGCCGTCCCGCCCGCCCGCGCACGGGCGCTGCGCATGGTGGCGGGCTGACGCCACATTCGGCCCCCGTTGACGATGCCGCGGCGCGGGGATAGCTGCTGCGCATGGCACAGGCACCCCTTCTTCAGCTTTCCGCAATCACGCTGACCTTCGGCGGCAACCCCTTGTTCGACGGCGTCGACCTTGTCGTCCAGCGCGGCGACCGGCTGGCGCTGGTCGGGCGCAACGGCTCGGGCAAGTCCACGCTGATGAAGGTTCTGGCCGGCATGGTGGAACAGGACGCGGGCAGCCGTGTGCTGTCGCCCGGCACCTCGGTCGGCTACATGGACCAGCACCCGGATCTTAGCCGCTTCGAGACGCTGGGCGAGTTCGCCCTGTCCGACCTCGACCCGTCCGAAGCCTACCGCGTCGAGATGGCCGCCGAGGGGCTGAAGTTCGACCCCGACACCCGCGTCGAGGCCGCTTCGGGCGGCGAGCGGCGGCGTGCGGCGCTGGCCAAGCTGATGGCCGAGGCGCCCGAGCTGATGCTGCTGGACGAGCCGACCAACCACCTCGACATCGAGGCGATCGCGTGGCTGGAAGAGCAGTTGAAGACCACCCGCAGCGCCTTTGTCCTGATCTCGCACGACCGCGCCTTCCTGCGGAACCTGACGCGCGGTACGCTGTGGCTGGACCGGGGCGAGGTGCGGCGGCAGGAAAAGGGCTTCGAGGATTTCGAGGCGTGGCGCGACAAGGTCTGGGAAGAAGAGGACGTCGCCCGGCACAAGCTGGACCGCAAGATCAAGGCCGAGGCGCGCTGGGCCGTCGAGGGCATCAGCGCCCGCCGCAAGCGCAATCAGGGCCGGGTGCGGGCGTTGCAGGCCCTGCGGCAAGAGCGGTCGGATGCGATCCGGCGGCAGGGCGCGGCCGAGATGTCGCTCGATTCCGGTCCGCAGTCGGGCAAGCGGGTGTTCGAGGCGAAGGATATTTCCAAGTCCTACGGCGACCGCACGATCCTGAAACCGTTCTCGCTTCGTGTTCTGCGCGGCGACCGGGTGGCTTTCGTCGGCCCCAACGGGGTGGGAAAGACCACGCTGTTGAAGATGCTGACCGGCGAAGAAGCGCCGGACACCGGCACCGTGACGATGGGCACCGGAATCGAGATGGCGGTGTTCGATCAGAACCGGTCGCAGCTCGACCCCGACGCGACCCTGTGGGACAGCCTGACGCTGGACAATTCCATGCGGGTGTCGGGCCAGTCGGATCAGGTGATGGTCCGTGGCACCCCGCGCCACGTCGTCGGTTATCTGAAGGATTTCCTGTTCACCGAGGCGCAGGCTCGCGCGCCCGTCCGTGCGTTGTCGGGCGGCGAGAAGGCGCGGCTGCTGCTGGCGCGGATCATGGCGCGGCAGTCGAACGTGCTGGTGTTGGACGAACCGACCAACGACCTTGATATCGAGACGCTGGACCTGCTTCAGGAACTGATCGACGACTACGACGGCACGGTGCTGCTGGTCAGCCACGACCGGGACTTTCTGGACCGCGTCGCGTCGACCACCGTGGCGATGGAGGGCGACGGCGTCGCGACGGTCTATGCGGGCGGCTGGAGCGACTATCGCGCGCAGCGGGGCGAGGGAGCAGGGGCCGTCGCAGAGAAGCCGAAAGCCGCCAAACCGTCCAAACCGGCCGACAAGCCTGCCGCGAAACCGGCGGCGAAGGCGGCAGACAAGCTGAGCTTTACCGAGAAGCACCGGCTAGAGGAGCTGCCGGCCGAGATCGCGAAGCTGGAATCAGAGATCGGCAAGCTGTCGCAACTGATGTCCGACCCGGATCTGTTCACCCGCGAGCCGGTCAAGTTCCGCAAGGCGACAGAGGCGCTGGCCCAGCGTCAGGCGGCGCTGGAGGCGGCGGAAGAGGAATGGCTGGAACTGGAAGAGAAGGCCGAGGCCAGCTAAGGCGGCGCTATTTCGCGCCGCAGAACATCTCGTACAACACGCCCATGATGCGGATCGAACGCTCGTCCGCGAGGCTGTAAAAGATCGTCTTGCCGTCCCGGCGCGGCGCGACCAGCCCTTCGGACCGCAGGCGGGACAACTGCTGTGACACGGCGGCTTGCCGAGCGCCCAGAAGGTTTTCCAGTTCGGTCACCGACTTTTCGCCCGTCGCAAGGTGGCACAGGATCATCAGCCGACCTTCATGACTGATCGCCTTCAGGAACGCCGCGGCTGCCTCGGCGTTCTGGGTCATCTGGTCGATGTCGCTCCGGTCGAGCCGCTCCGCGAACGCGGTTTGGTCGACGTCCTGCGGTGTGGCGGTGGTGTTGTCCATCTTGGTGTCCAAGGGCATCCGGTCGTACCGTCCGCTAATTTAGCATGTTCCGTGAGGAATTGCAGTACTCCGGTGGCAAGAATGGTTCCAGACGCCGGAAGGTTTCACATTCACAGGATGTAATGTGATGGCCCCCCGGTTTCAAGGGTTCTCGGGCGGGTTGGTTACCGTATCGGCCCGTCTTTGCGCACCGGGGCCGCGACAGTCGGCGGGCAATGGGCTAGACAGCGGTCTGACCCCTTTGTCCGCTGTCCGCCCAGCCCGACCGAAAGACCCGTGATGTCCGCCATTTCGAAGGAAATCCGCTCGTTCCTTGTCGTCTCCGAGGCGGCCTCGATCCGCGAGGCGGCGCATCGGCTGAACATCTCGGCGCCCGCCTTGTCGCGGCAGATGCAGATCCTTGAACGCAGTTACGGCACGCGGTTGCTGGTGCGGACCGCCGGTGGCGTGTCGCTGACCCCCGAGGGCGCGCTGCTGCGGGCCGAGGCGCAGCGGTGGGTAGATGCGGACGCCGCCTTTGTTCAGCGCCTGCACCGAGGCGACAGCGGCAGCCGCAAGCTGCTGCGGCTGGGCGCGATGGAGGGGCTGGTGACGCCTGTCGTCCCGGCACTGGTGCAATGGCTGGAGCGGCATTTGGGTCCGGTCGAGCTTGACCTTGTCGTCGGCTCGAACCCGCTTCTGCACGAGAAGTCCGAGGCCAGCGAACTGGACGTGGTGCTGGCCTACAACCTGCCTCGGCTGGCGCATTTGTCCATCGTGGATGGCTTCGACTATGAACTCGGCGTTTGCCACGCGCCGGATCTGGGGGTTGAAGGCAGTGGCCCGATCACGATGCAAGAGGCGTTGCAGTGGCCGCTGTGCCTGCCAAGCGCGGCGCTGTCGATGCACACGCGCCTGATGGCCGAGATCCTGAGCGTTCGCGTCAACCCGAAGGTGGCCTTGAACACAAACAGCATCGGCACGATCCTGAGCTTCCTGCGCGACGGCCACGGCATCGCGTTTCTGCCGTGGCCGGACGTGTCGCAGGACGTCGAGGCCGGGCGGCTTGCGTTCCGCCCGATCCGCAGCCGCCGCATGACCGAACGCCTAAGCCTCGCGCTGTGTCGCGGCAACGCGCTGGGCGACGCCACGGGGCGGGTGCTGGACGAGATCCGCGCGGTGATCGCGGGGCTGGCGCAGGCGGGGTCTCGCCCCCCTGACGCCTGACGTCTTACGGCGCGCGGCCGGGCCGTCGAAACGCCCCGGCCGCAGCTGTGTTACTTCTTCGCGAAATTCGCGCCCAGCCGCATTTGGATATAGTCATGCGCGGTCATCGGCTCATACTTGCCTTCCGGCCCGGCCAGCATGGTGTCCATGTTCGCCTGCGCGAAATAGGCGATGGAATAGCGCGGGCCGAGGTATTCCTCGGGATTCGGCATCCGCACCCGGTGCAGGTTCGACAGCAGCTTGTCGTCGGACCAGCGCATCAGCATGTCGCCGATGTTGCAGGTGATCACGCCACCCAGCGGCGGCACGTCGGTCCACAGGATCGCGCGGCCCTTGCTGTCCTTGCCGGGGCAGACCTGAAGCCCGCCCTGTCCGGCCTTTTGGTGCAGCAGCGTCAGGCAATCGAAGTCCGTATGCGCGCCCGCCCGCCAGAACTTGAAGTCCTCGGGCTTGGCGTCCTCCATCCCAAGATAGTGGATCAGCCGCAGGGTCGACTGATACTCGGGCGTGTCCGGCGCGTGGCCTTCGGTGAAGAAACCGGGGCCGAAGTCCAGCCGCTCGGCGAAGCAGTCCAGCACCTTCATCGCCAGCGCCCAGTTGTGGCGCTCGAACGCGAGCATGGTTTCGCGGAAGCCGTTGAGTTCCTCCCCGGTCGGCCACAGGCCTTTCATGCGGGGCAGGGTGATCTGGTAGCTTTCCTTCTGGTCCGCCGTCCCGGTCGAGGGCCGCACCTGCGCCTTGTATTCCCAGCCCGCGTTGGTGCCGGGCTTCAGCGGATACTGCGCCTTGGTGTCGGCGGGCAGGTCGAAGAACCCGGCGGACAGCAGGAAAGCCTCGTCGATCAGCTCTTGCGGGATGCCGTGGTTGGTCAGCTGGAAAAAGCCGATGCCGGTGGCGGCGTCCCAAAGCGCGTCGGTGATCTCTTCCTTGCGGTTGAAATAGTCCGACATGTCGATCTGCGGGATGTCGCGGTCGACTTCCTCGCCGTAGCCTCCGATTCTCGCCTCTTTCTGCAGTTCGGCCAGTGTCTGGTTGGTCATGTTCGTCTCCTTCTATGTGAAAGGAGCAATGTCCGGCGCGCGCGGCGACGACTGCTTCTACTCCGGTGGGATCCCGTGCGCCGTCTTGGACGACGCGGGACAAGGCTACGATCCGCCGGGTGTACCAAAAAGCAAAAAGAATGCCACGCGGTGTAAGGTATTTTCGAACACCTGCGGTGGCGGGCGGGGGCGGGACCGGGCGGTCCGGTGCGCTGGGCGCTGCGTCGCAAGGATCGGGGCTGAACTTTCCCGCCGAACCTGCTACAGCCCCGCCACACTGACCCGGATGCCGTATGTCACACGACCTGCACACCGCCGCCCGCCTGTCTGTCGCCCCGATGATGGACTGGACCGACCGGCACTGCCGCTATCTGCACCGGCTGCTTAGCCGGCGGACGCTGCTGTACACCGAGATGGTGACGGCGCCTGCGCTGGTGCGCGGGGATGCGCGGCATCTGTTGCGGTTCGACGGGGCAGAGCATCCGGTGGCGGTGCAACTGGGCGGCTCGGACCCGGCAGAGCTGGCGCAGGCCGCGCGGATGGCGGCGGACGGGGGCTATGACGAGGTCAACCTGAACGTCGGCTGCCCGTCCGACCGCGTGCAGTCCGGCTGTTTCGGGGCGGTGCTGATGGAACGGCCCGCGCTGGTCGCCGACTGCGTGGCCGAGATGATCGCAGCGCAACCCCTTGAGGTGACGGTGAAATGCCGGATCGGCGTCGATGATCAGGTGCCGGAAGACGTGCTGCCGGATTTCCTTGAGCGGATGCGCGATGCCGGGGTGCGGCGGGTGACGATCCACGCGCGCAAGGCGTGGCTGCAGGGGCTGAGCCCGAAGGAAAACCGGGACATCCCGCCGCTGGACTACGACCTTGTGAAAGCGATGAAGCGCGCGTTCCCCGAGCTTCACGTTTCGATCAACGGCGGCATCGCGACGCTGGACCACGCGGCGGACCTGCTGAACGACGGTCTGGACGGCGTCATGATCGGGCGCGCGGCCTATCACCAGCCCGCCGATATCCTGCTGGACGCCGACCAGGTGATCTGGGGCGAAACACCGCCGCTGGAGACTGCCGAGCAGGCTGTCGAGTTGATGAAGCCCTATATCGAGGCGCACCTTGCCGAGGGGGGCAAGCTGGCACAGGTGACCCGGCACATGCTGGGCCTGTTCGCCGGTCGTCCCGGCGCGCGCGGCTGGCGGCGGGTGCTGAGCGAGAACGCGCACCGCTCTGGCGCGGGCCTTGAGGTTCTTGACGCCGCGCTGGCGCAGGTCACCGAAGCCGGGGCAGACGCGGCGGAACGGCTGGCGTCCTGACGCATCATCGCCCGAAGCCTCTGGCACGGGCTGGAAAAATCTCATGGACCTTCCCGCACGGATGCGGTTTTACGGAACGGCACCCCGTATCCAAGGACCGCTTCCATGCCCGACACACTGCTTCTGATCCAGCTTCTTGTGATCCTGATGGTGATCGGCGGGATCGCCGGGGGGCTGGCCGGGCTGCTTGGCGTCGGTGGCGGCATCGTCCTTGTGGCAGCGTTCTTCTATTCCTTTCAGGCGCTTGGCTACTTCGGCGAGCAGCTGATGCAGGTCTGCCTTGCGACGTCGCTGGCGACGATTATCGTCACCTCGGCGCGGTCGGTGCTGTCGCACAACAAGAAGGGCGCGGTGGACTGGGATGTGCTGAAAACCTGGGCGCCGGGCATCGCGGTCGGTGCGCTGATCGGCGTGCTGGTGGCGGCGCAGCTGAAGACGCGCGAGTTGCAGGTCATCTTCGGCATCCTCGCGATCACCATCTCGGCCTATATGGCCTTCGGCCGTGTGCATTGGCGGCTGGGCGATACCATGCCCACCGGGATTGCCCGCGCGGCGTTTTCCCCGGTGGTGGGCTTCCTGTCGGTGCTGATGGGGATCGGCGGCGGCAGCTTCGGCGTGCCGCTGATGACGCTGTACGGCAAGCCGATCCACCGGGCGGTGGCGACGGCTGCGGGCTTCGGCCTGCTGATCGCGGTGCCGTCGGTGGTGGCGTTCCTGTTCGTCACCATCGAGCCGGACTCGCGCCCGCCGTTCACCGTCGGCGCGGTGAACCTGCCAGCGTTCTTCATCGTGATCTGCATGACGCTGCTGACGGCGCCGCTGGGCGTGAAGTTGGCGCACCGGATGAACCCGGCGCCGCTGAAGCGGGTGTTCGCGGTGTTCCTGTTCCTCGTCGCGCTGAACATGATCCGCAAAGCCGTTTGGGGGTAGGGCGCAGAATTTTCTAGAAAATTCTGTGCCGCACGATCTTCTGGAAGATCGTGCTAACCGCCGTTTCGCTCGATCTTCCCACGCCGACCGCCGCGCCGGCGTTTCAGCAGATCCGCCCGGCCGGGAAGATCGGCGATGATGGCGCGGCGTTCGTCGGGGCTGAGACGCAGCCAGTTGCCGATCTCGTGCGGGGTGCGCAGGCAGCCGGTGCAGATCCCCGCCTCGCGGTGGACGACGCATATCCGAATGCAGGGGCTTTCGACGTCGTCCCGGCTGCCCGGCCCGCCGGTCATCCGCGCAGGTGCCTCAGCCGGTCCAGCGCCCCTTGCAGGATGAAGCTGGCCGCGACGTGGTCGATGACCTCGGCACGGCGGCGGCGCGAGGTGTCGGCTTCCAGCAGTGCGCGCTCGGCGGCGACGGTGGACAGGCGTTCGTCCCAATAGCCGATCGGCAGGTCGGTCAGCTGCGACAGGTTGCGGGCGAAGGCGCGGGGGGATTGCACGCGCGGCCCCTCCGAGCCGTCCATGTTGATTGGCAGACCCAGCACGATGCCGCCCAGCGACCGTTCTGCCGCGATTTCCATCAGGCGGGCGGCGTCGGCGGTGAACTTCTTGCGCTTCACCGTCTCCATCGGGGTCGCGACGGTCAGCAGGCTGTCCGACACCGCGACGCCGATGGTCTTGGTGCCGAAATCCAGCCCCATCAGCCCGCGCATCGGGGGCAGAGCGGCGGCGAAGGCGATGAAGTCGTCGTGGATCATTCGGCCACCCCTGCAAGCTGTGCGGCGGTGCGGATCAGCTCCAGCGCCTCGGGCGCGTCGGCGAAGACGGTCTGCGCCTCGGTCCAGATCGCACCGGCGCGGTCCAATTCCTGCACCACGCCAAGGGCGCGGATCAGGCGGGCCCAGTCCTCGGGCGGGCCACCGTCGGTCGCCAGCCGCTGGGCCAGCCCGTCGACCATGCCGCGTACCATCTGGTCGCGTTCCTCGGGTGTCAGGTCGGCCGCGGCGTCGATGTCGCCCTGCGACGGTCCCGGGCTGTCCGGGCCGACGATGGGCGGCGCCGAGGGCGGGGTCCAGCGCACGCCGGCCAGTTGCGCCACCTGCGGCATCTGCGCCAGCACCGGCGCGACCCACGGGTCGTCCGGCGCGCTGTCGGTCAGCAGGCGGTCCCACGTCGAGAACGCAAGATCATAGCGGTGCACCTGCAGATGCAGAAGCCCGTCATAGTACCGCGCGGCCCCGTTCGCGGGGTCCAGCGCCAGCGCGCGGTCGATCGCGGTGCCAGCCTCGGACGAGACGATGCCGCCCGCGGCAAGGATCATCAGGTCGGCAAGGTCGGCATAGTCGTCGGCGGTCACGTCGTCGCCCTTCACCGCGTTCAGCCGCTGCTTTGCCGCGTAGGCGGCGGCGAAGTTGCCCAGCCGCGCCTCGTTCGTCACCAGAAGCTCCAGCCCTTGCGGGTCGTCGGGGTTCTCTTCCATCGCGGCGCGCAGCCGGTCCATCAGCTCGGCAAAGCGGGCGTCGGGGGTGATCTCGGGCATCGAGTTGGCGGCTGCGGCCTCTAGCTCGGCCTGTCGGCGCGCAGCCAGCAGTTCCTCGGCGGCGTTGATGCGGGCGGCCAGCGGCATGTCGGGATAGTCCGGCGCGCCAAGCGTCCAGTACAGCCCGAAGGCCCCGGCCAGCACGGCAACGCCGGTACAGACGGCGGCAGCGATGGACAGGCCGCGCGGCGCGGTCGCCTCGGCTTCGGCGGCGCGGGCGGTGCGGTCGGCGTCCAGCAGGCGGCGCGAGACTTCGACGCGCACCCGCTCGGCCTCGGCTTCGGTCAGGACGCCGCGCGCGACGTCGCGTTCGACCTCTTGCAGCTGGTCGCGGTAAACCTGCACGTCGTAGGCCGCCGCCGGATCCGCCGCCAGCGCCCGGCCACGCAGCAGGGCCAGCACCAAAAGCGCCGTCACCGCCAGCGCCAGCAGCGCGGATATGATCCAGAATGCCGAAAGTGCCATGTGTCCTCCGTGTCCAGTGACCCATCTATCCATTGCCGTCCGAACGCAAAACCCCAAATGGACCGGTGGCCGCTCACGCTTGCGTCGGGGGGCGCGGAATGTACGATTTGCCGCATGTCGCAAATCCGGCTGCAAGTGCCGCTGGCACGCTTCACACAAGGCCGCACCCGTTCCAGAAAGACCTGAAAGAAGCGAAGGGATTCGCCTGATGAAACGCTATTCCGCCTTTGCCATCGCCCGAGAGGCATTTCGCCAGCACACCGGCTGGGAACGGGCGTGGTCGTCGCCCGAACCGAAGAAGAAATACGACGTCGTGATCGTCGGTGCCGGGGGCCACGGGCTGGCCACCGCCTACTATCTTGGCAAGAACTTCGGCATCACCAACGTCGCGGTGATCGAGAAGGGCTGGCTGGGGGGCGGCAACACCGGCCGTAACACCACGATCATCCGGTCGAACTATCTTCAGGACCCGTCCGCCGCGATCTTCGAAAAGGCGCGCAGCCTGTACGAGACGATGAGCCAGGACCTGAACTATAACGTGATGTTCAGCCCGCGCGGCGTGATGATGCTGGCGCAGACCCACCACGAGGTCCGCGGCTGGCAGCGCACGGCCCATGCCAACGGCCTGCAGGGCGTGACGACCGAGTACATCGGCCCCGAGCGCGTGAAAGAGCTGTGCCCGATCATCAACATCGAAGGCCCGCGCTATCCCGTTCTGGGCGCGCTGTGGCAGGCGCGCGGCGGCACCGCGCGGCACGACGCGGTTGCGTGGGGCTATGCGCGGGCCTGTTCCGCGATGGGGATGCACGTCATCCAGAAATGCGAAGTCACCGGCGTCCGGTCCGAGGGCGGCAAGGTGAAGGGTGTCAGCACCACCAAGGGCGACATCGATTGCGACAAGCTGGGCATCGTCGTCGCCGGGCATTCCGGCGTGTTGGCGGATATGGCGGGCTTTCGTCTGCCGGTGGAAAGCGTCGCTCTGCAGGCGATGGTCAGCGAGCCGATCAAGCCCTGCATGGACGTGGTCGTGATGGCCAACACCGTGCACGGCTACATGTCGCAATCCGACAAGGGCGAGATGGTGATCGGCGGCGGTGCGGACGGGTACAACAACTATACCCAGCGCGGCAGCTTCCATCACATCGAGGAAACCGTGCGCGCCCTGATCGAGACCTTCCCGATGATCAGCCGCCTGAAGATGCTGCGCCAGTGGGGCGGCATCGTGGACATGACCGGCGACCGGTCTCCGATCATCTCGAAAACCCCGCTGGACGGCTGCTTCATCAACGCGGGCTGGGGCACCGGCGGGTTCAAGGCGATCCCCGGGTCCGGCTGGGCGATGGCCGAACTGATGGCCAAGGGGCAGTCGCCGCTGGCCGACGGCTTTGGGCTGGACCGCTTCCGCGCGGGCCGCTTCGTGGACGAAAGCGTCGCGGCGGGGGTGGCGCACTGATGCCAGCGGACCGGCGGGATCACTGCGTGCACGGCGTTTGCCGGTGCTCCGTCGGCGTTTCCCTGCCGATGGCCGGTGCCGTGCGGGGTCGGGCAGGGAACCGAACCGTTCTTATTCGCGTTGGCTCGCCAACTGACGCGAAAGGAACGATTACATGGTTGATCAGAACATCCAGCGTGACCGCGAATACGTTCGCGAGACCAACACTTCGGGCGGCGGCATGTCCGTCATGGCCTTCATCGTCGGCGGGCTTGTCGTGCTTGTCGGCATCCTCGCTTTCGTCTTCTGGGGCGACCTCGACGGCAGCTTCGGCGGCGCCGGGACCAGCACCGGCGGCGGCGACGTGTCCGTCACCGTCGAAAGCGAAGCACCGTCCGCTCCGGCCGCAACTGACGGCGCGGCGGAAGAGACCGCAGCCCCCGACGCTGCGACGACTGGCGGCGCTGACGTCGAAGCCGGCAACTGATGCCGGCATCGCCCGCACCCTGCGGGCCGGACTTAGGGGGGCCGCGTGATGTTGCGCGGTCTCCCCACTCTGCGAATTTCGGCGGTTCGTCGCCCAACGCAGCCCAAACGATCCACCGCAGACCGCCCCTTGGCGGCTGCTTGCCGAATAAATCGAACATCATTGGCGGCTTTCGGCCTGCCGCTCTTCCGGTCGGGAAACAGGCCTGTTGCCCAGCCTCGGGAAGCCCTACTTTCGCCGGGTCGAAAGGAGGGCGTTACATGCAAGACGTCCAGCAGTTTGCCCGGTCCTCGGACCTTTGGATCTGGCTGTGCGGCCTTGGGTCGCTTCTGCTTCTTGGTTTCATTCTTCCCGGCCCGTCGTTCGACGATGGCCGGTCGTCCGCCGCGCACATGGGCCCGCACACAAGCCCGTACGCAGCGGTGCGCCCCGACGCGCGTATCGACCCAAGTCCCGACATCCGGATGGGCAGCGCCATGCTGCTTCCGCGCATCGCGCCCGAGCCTCTTTTCGTCCCCGAGCTCGTCGCGACAGCGTCCGTCCGCTAACGAATTCACCACCACTCACGACCACCTGACGGGCGGGCATTTCCTGATGCCCGCCCTTTTGCCATGCAGGAGCGCCCAATGCTGATCCTGACCTGCCCCTACTGCGGAATAGAGGCCGACGAAACCGAGCTGTCTCCCGGCGGTGAAGCGCACCTGACGCGGGTCGGCCCCGGTTCGGACGACGCGGACTTCGAGGGGTATCTGTTCCACCGCGAGAACCCCAAGGGCGTGCACTTTGAACGCTGGCGTCACGCGATGGGCTGCGGCAAGTGGTTCCACGCCGCGCGCTGCACCGTGACGCTGGAGGTGTTCGGCACCTATTCGGCGCAGGTGACCGAGCCACCGGCGGAGATCCGCGAAAAGATCACGACCAAGCGACCCGGCTGGAGCTGGAGGGGTATCGAATGAGCACGCGTCTGGGCACGGGCGGGCGGTTCCTTGATCGGGGACGGCCGCTGGAATTCACCTTCAACGGCAAGCGGATGAAGGGCTATCAGGGCGACACGCTGGCCTCGGCGCTGCTGGCCAACGGTCAGACGCTGGTGGGGCGGTCGTTCAAGTACCACCGTCCGCGCGGCATCGTCGCCTCGGGCGCCGAGGAACCCAACGCGCTGGTCAACCTTGGCCGCGATGGCCGGTTCGAGCCGAACCAGCGCGCGACCACGCAAGAGCTGTTCGACGGGCTGACGGCGGAAAGCCAGAACCACTGGCCCAGCCTTGAATTCGATGTCGGCGTGGTGAACAACTATGCCTCGAAGTTCCTGCCGGCGGGGTTCTACTACAAGACCTTCATGTCGCCGCGTCCGGCGTGGAAGCACGTCTTCGAACCGTTCATCCGCAAGTCTGCGGGCCTTGGCCGCGCGCCGGTGGACCGCGATGCGGACATCTACGAACATTTCCACCTGCACGTCGACATTCTGGTGATCGGCGGCGGCATCGCGGGCCTTGCGGCGGCAAAGCAGGCCGCCGCCTCTGGCGCCAGCGTATTGGTGGTCGAACAGACCGCCCACTGGGGCGGTCGTGCGCCCGTGGATGCGGGCGAGATCGACGGCGTTCCCGCCGGCGAGTGGGTGAAAAACGCGGTGGAAGAGCTTGATCGCATGGACAATGTCCGGATGATCACCCGCTGCATGGGCTCTGGCGTCTACGATCATGGCTCGGTTCTGGCGTACGAGCGTCTGACCGACCACGACCCGCAGGACGGCAAGCCCCGCCACCGGCTGTGGCGCATCCGGGCCAAGCACGTCATCACCGCCACCGGCGCGATCGAACGCCCGCTTAGCTTTGCCGGGAACGACCTGCCCGGCGTCATGCTGGCCGGGGCCGTGCGCGACTATGCGGTGAACTGGGGCGTCAGCGCCGGGGACCGCACCGTCGTGGTCACGAACAACGACGACGCTTACCGTACCGCCTTCGCGCTGGTCGAGGCCGGGCTGAAGGTCGCGGCCATCGTCGACGCCCGCGCGACGCCGCAGGGGCCGCTGATCGAGAAGGCCCGCGCGATGGGCATCCGCGTCGAAACCGGCCGGGGCGTCGCCAAGGTGAAGGGCCGCGCACGGGTCGAGGGCGTGGCGATCACCACGCAGGCGGGCGAGGGCGCGGTTCTGGAAACCATCCCCTGCGACGTCGTCGCGATGTCGGGCGGCTGGTCTCCGGTGGTGCACCTGTGGTCGCACTGCGGCGGCAAGCTGACGTGGGACGACACGCAGGCCTTCTTCCGCCCGGACCGCACCAAGGCGCCGACCGGCGACAAGGGGCAGGCGTTCGTGACGGTCGTCGGTTCGGCCAACGGGATGCTGGCCACCGCCGAGGTGCTGGCCGACGCCCACGCGGGCGGCGGATCGGTGGCCGAGGCGGTGAAGGGCAAGGCGCCCGAGGCGTCCCCCGCACCGCAGGCAGAGGCCGAGACGCCCGCACCGATCGAACCCGTCTGGATGATGCCGCAGCGCGCCAGCCACGAGCTGCGCAGCAAGATGTGGCTGGACTATCAGAACGACGTGAAGGTGTCCGACGTCCAGCTTGCCGCCCGCGAGGGGTACGAAAGCGTCGAGCATACCAAGCGGTACACCACGCTTGGGATGGCGACCGATCAGGGCAAGCTCAGCAACATCAACGGTCTTGCCGTGCTGGCGCAGTCGCTGAACGCCGAGATCCCGGCGGTCGGCACCACCACCTTCCGCCCGCCGTATACGCCGATCTCGATGGGCTCGATCGCCGGCGAGGCGCGGGGCGAGATCTTCCAGCCGCTGCGGCGCACCCCGATGGATGCGTGGCACGATGCCAATGGTGCCTACTGGGAGCCGGTGGGCCACTGGCGGCGTCCTTACTGCTATCGCGGCGTGTCGGAAACGGCTGCCGAGGCGGTGAACCGCGAAGTGAAGAACGTCCGCGAAGGCGTTGGTTTGCTTGACGCTTCCACGCTGGGCAAGATCCTTGTGAAGGGGCCGGACGCGGGCCGGTTCCTTGACATGATGTACACCAACATGATGTCGAACCTGAAGGTCGGGCGCTGCCGCTATGGCCTGATGTGTTCCGAGAACGGCTTTCTGATGGACGACGGCGTCGTCGCCCGCGTGGGCGAGGACGAATGGCTGTGCCACACCACCTCGGGCGGGGCCGACAGCATCCATGCGCACATGGAGGAATGGCTTCAGACCGAGTGGTGGGACTGGAAGGTCTACACCGCCAACCTGACCGAGCAATACGCCCAGATCGGTGTCGTCGGCCCGAAGGCCCGCGAGGTACTGGAACTGCTGGGCGGCATGGATGTCTCGAAAGAGACGCTTCCGTTCATGGCGTGGGCCGACGGCACGCTGGACGCCATCCCGGTGCGGATCTTCCGTATCAGCTTCTCGGGCGAGCTGTCGTTCGAGATCGCCACCAAGGCGGGCTACGGGCAGGCGCTGTGGGACAAGCTGATGGAGGCGGGCCGGGTGTTCGGCGCGATGCCCTATGGCACCGAGGCGCTGCACGTCCTTCGGGCCGAGAAGGGCTTCATCATGATCGGCGACGAAAGCGACGGCACGGTGATCCCGCAGGATCTTGGCCTCGACTGGGCGATCTCGAAGAAGAAGGACGACTTCATCGGCAAGCGGGGCCAGCAGCGGTCGCACTTCACCGATCCCGAACGGTGGAAGCTGGTCGGGCTGGAGACCACCGACGGCTCGGTGATCGAGGATGGCGCCTATGCGGTGGCGGCGGGCGAGAACGTCAACGGCCAGCGCAATGTGCAGGGGCGCGTGACCTCGACCTATTGGTCGCCGACGCTGAACCGCGGCATCGCGATGGGTCTGGTCTCTCACGGGCCGGACCGGATGGGCGAGATCGTCGAGTTCACCAAGGAAGACGGCGGGACCGTCGCGGCGAAGATCGTGTCGCCCGTGTTCTATGACCCGGAAGGGGAGAAGCAGAATGTCTGATCCAGTTGGCGCACTTCAGCCCGGCACCCACGCGGGCTTTGCCGAGATTCAGGTGCTGCCGCCGCAGGGCATGATCGCGCTGCGCGGCGACCTGTCGGACGCGGGGTTCAAGGCCGCAGTCACCGCCGCCGTTCCGCTGGACGTGCCGGGGCCGAACGCGGCCAGCTTCGACGGCACGCGGGGCATCTTCTGGATGTCGCCCGACGAGTTGCTGTTGCTGTGCCCCTATGCCGAGGTCGCGGGACACGTCGACAGCATCGGTGCGGCGCTGGCGGGCACGCATCACCTTGTCGCCGACATCTCGGACGCGCGCGCCGTGTTCGCGGTCGACGGGGTGGACGCGCGCGAGGTGCTGGGCAAGCTGACGCCCGCCGATCTTGCGCCTTCGGTCTTCGGGCCGGGCAGCTTCCGGCGTACCAGGTTGGCGCAGGTGGCCGCGGCGGTTCTGTGCGAAACCGACAACCGCTTTGTGCTTGTCTGCTTCCGTTCGGTCGCCGGATATGTCCACGAACTTCTGAAAACAGCGGCAATTCCGGGCAGCGAAGTCGGATATTGGCGCGATTGACGCGTCGGCGGCGGGGGGATTTCCCCGCCGGACCCCTTGACCTGACGCGTTCCATACCATTTCTGTGCCGTGGAACTCATTCCTACACGACAAGGGGGACCCCCAATGGCTTTCGAACTTCCCGATCTGCCCTACGCCCATGACGCGCTGGCCGACAGCGGCATGTCCAAGGAGACGCTGGAGTATCACCACGACATCCACCACAAGGCTTACGTCGACAACGGCAACAAGGCCATTGCGGGGACCGAGTGGGAAGGCAAGTCGGTCGAAGAGATCATCAAGGGCACCTACGACGCCAACGCCGTCGCCCAGAACGGCATCTTCAACAACGCCTCGCAGTTCTGGAACCACAACCAGTTCTGGGAGATGATGGCCCCCGGCGGCACCGGCATGCCCGGCGAGCTGGAAAAGGCGCTGGTCGAAAGCTTCGGCTCGGTCGATAAGTTCAAAGAAGACTTCTCGGCGGCTGGCGCCGGTCAGTTCGGCTCGGGCTGGGCTTGGCTGGTCAAGGACACCGACGGCGGCCTGAAGGTCACCAAGACCGAGAACGGCGTGAACCCGCTGTGCTTCGGCCAGACCGCTCTGCTGGGCTGCGACGTGTGGGAGCACTCGTACTACATCGACTTCCGCAACAAGCGTCCGGCCTACCTGACCAACTTCCTTGAGAACCTGGTCAACTGGGAAAACGTCGCTTCGCGCATGTGATCCCGACAGGTTCCAGTGGGGCGCTTCGGTGCCTCGCGAACCGGATTTCGAAACGCCCTCGCAGCCTGCTGCGGGGGCGTTTTTCGTTTCCGCCGTCAAGGAAGCAGCGTCAAGCGGGTGGTCAAAATGATAATGATTGGCAATGCAACTAAAATTCTTAACCACTGCGGGTAGTTACAAGTTTGGTCCTTCGTCAGGCGCGCGCAACACCAAGGGTGTCATACGCGGCGCGGCGGGACGCCTCGGTTTTTTGCAAGACATTACATCCGCCCGCACCGCGTTGCCGGGGCAGGCAAGCACAGAGCAGACATGCGAACGCCCCCGACCGGCCTTCAGGCCGAATTTCCCGACGACGCGCAGATCCGCCAGTACGGCGACCTGGCTTTTCTATACCTGCGATCGGTTCCGCATCAGCGGTGGTCGGTCAGCGATCTAAGGCGGGCGATGCAGCCGCCGGTCGATCTTGGACAGTTGCGGATTTTCTATCACGAGGGCGCGCCGCGCGCGGCTTTCACCTTCGCGCTCCTGAATCCCGAGACAGAGGCAAAGCTCATCTCCGGGCAGATGCTCGACCCGTCGGACTGGCGCTCGGGCACGATCTTCTGGGTCGTCGAGATGATCATGCCCTACGGCCAGCACACCGGCGCGGACATGGTCCGTTGGCTGAAGGCCCATCTGCCGGACACCGTCGACCGCGTGCGATACCTGCGGACAAAGCGCGCCGACCGTCCCGCGAAGGTGATCGAGGTGCGCCGGATCGAGGGGGCACACTGCGGCGCCCGCGTCCTCGACACACACAGTTCACAACACGAAACAACATAGGGAAGAGCGACTACCATGGGAATTAACCTTAACGGCCGCTCGGGGGCGGACAGCACAAGTTTTGGCGACGATGGCGATAACAATTCTTCTGACGACTACGTTTACAACGTCTACGTGACGCCTGGCGAGACGGTTACCCTGACGGGGGACTGGGATAACAACTCGCAAGGTTCGGACGGCGAGGACGACGCCGGCGACGGTGAGTATTCCGTGACAAGCGGGTTGCCGAGCTTCGGGACCTTCAGCCTCAGCCCGACCGACGGCGCCATGAGCTGGAGCTTCAGCTGCGACGACTTGATCGCCAACGGCGGCACCACGCAGCAGGTCGTCTTCACGGTTCAGGGGCAACATGACTACGGCGGTATCGATACCGACACCGTGACGGTCAACATCACTTGCTTCGTCACCGGCACCCGCATCTCGACGCCGCAGGGCGACCGCAAGGTCGAGGATCTGCGCATCGGTGATAGCGTCACCACCGCCGATGGGCGCGAGGTTGCGATCCGCTGGATCGGCCGTCAGCACATCGACAACACCGTTTTCCTGCCGCAGACGCAGTGCCCGGTCGTGATCTCGGCAGGCGCGTTTGGGCAGGGGCTGCCGAACCGCGATCTGTACCTGTCGGCCGACCACGCGATGGTGCTGGACGGTCTGATGATCACCGCCGGCGCGCTGGTGAACGACAACACGATCCGGTTCGTGCACCGGGCCGACATGCCGCGTGCGTTCACCTATTTCCACATCGAGACCGAAGCGCACGACGTGGTGCTGGCCAACGGCGCCGCATCGGAAACCTTCGTGGATGAGCGTGACCGCGCGAATTTCGACAACTACGCGGAATACGTGGCGCTGTACGGCGACGCGCGGACGATCGCCGAGATCGACATGCCCCGCATCTCGACCGCGCGTCTGGTGCCCGCCGCCATTCAGCACCGGCTGGCGACCCCGATCGCGGCCTAGGGCGGTACGGCTTTTCGCACGACAAGGCCCCGCGTCCGATGACACGGGGCCTTTTTCGTATCACCGCCCGAACAGGATCGCGTCAGCGTCGGGAAGATCTGTGTGATGGATCACCCGCACGTTTTCCCGCCGCCAGACGGTGGCGTCGGGCGAGCTTTCCTGCGGGCAGGTGTCAAAGCCCACGTCCCGCAGCAGATAGGGCGGCAGGGTGCCCAGATTGGCGTATGGGTCTTCGGTGGGGGCAGGTTTCCTGCGCCATCCGAGCGGCCATGCACGAAAAAGACGGGCGAAGGCGGTTGGCGGGTGTATCGCGTCTGTCATGGCATTATCCCATTTCATAATGTTGTGTGCCATTGGGATACCGGGTCCTCCGGCTTTGCAGCAAACCACTTAATCGGATGGGCTGGCTTAGGAAAACTGATCCATGAGGCCGCCATGCGCCTGCCGCCCCTGAATGCTCTGCGCGCTTTCGAGGCCGCCGCCCGCCACGAAGGCTATATTGCCGCCGCCGAGGAGTTGCACGTCACGCGCGGCGCGATTAGCCGGCATATCAAGCTGTTGGAGGATCATCTTGGCGTTCAGCTGTTTCGCCGCCATGCGAAAGGTGTCGCCCTGACAGAGGCGGGGCGGAACCTTCAGCCGGTGCTGGAACGCGCGTTCTTCGACATCGCCACCGGGGTTGAACGCATCTCACGCGATGCGCAGGAGCTTCGTATCCTGTGCCCGCCCGCGACGTCTTTGCGGTGGCTGATGCCGCGTCTCGACGACTTCCGCACCTGCCACCCGGACATTCGGGTGCGGCTGACGACCGATTTCCATACGCTGTCGGGGTTCGACAACACCGAGTATGATATCGGTTTGTCTCTGTCGAACTGGCCCCGCAACGACGCCCGCATCGTGGTCGAGCCGTTGTTTCCCGTCATGCTGACACCGGCTTGCACTGCGGACATGGCCAAGCAGCTTGCGGCAGAGGGGCCGCATGGGCTGGCGCGGGTCACGTTGCTGCACGACACCCCGCGCCGCTTGGACTGGCGCGAATGGCTGACGGCCTTTCCGGTCGATGGTGTGTCCGAGACATCGGGCGACGCCTTTCAAAACCTCGACATGGCGACGAAGGCGGCGGTGATCGGGGCAGGGGTGGTGATGGCGGATCTCGTCCTGTGCCGCGACGAACTGGAAACGGGCGCGCTTGTGGCGCCGTTTCCGGACTTGGTCTGTCGGGCAAGCGTCGGCGACGTCTGTCTTGTCGGGGAGCGAAGCCGGTGGGAGGACCCGAAAGTCCGCGTGTTCCGCGACTGGGCGCGGAAGGCGGCGCAGCCCGACCGCGATCGGCTGCAACACGCTGACGCCGGGTCGGGTATGGAACGCGGGGCCAAGGGCCTGCGTTGACCTCCAAAGCAAAGGAGGAACCGATATGGCAGAGCGTGCAAGATCCAAGGACGGGCACCGCGAGACCGAGGAGATCCTCGGCCAGAAGCCCGAAGAGATGAGCCCCGCACCGACCGAACAAGGCCGGAATGGCGGCGAGATTCAGCGCAAGGTCGGCACCCGTGACGAAGGTAAACGGTATGACGAGACCTCGGCCGGGAACACTCGCCCGCTGGCGCAGGATCAAAACGGCAGTGGCGACAAGGAGAAGGTGTGATGACCCATATCCGTAAAGGCACATGGGTGCTGATCGCCGATGGCGAGAAGGCGCTGTTTCTGCGCAACGATCTGGACGAGGAAAACCTCGACCTAAACGTCGTGCGCATCGAAGAGCAGGACAATCCGTCGGACCGCGAACAGTCGGCCAACCGCCCCGGTCGCATGCAGGACACGGGCGTCGGTCAGCGGTCTGCGCTGGACGACACCGACTGGCATGAACTGGCCAAGGAACGCTTCGCCGACGATCTGGCGGACATCCTGTACAAGCAGGCGCACAAGGGCCGGTTCGACGAGATCGTCATCTGCGCGGCTCCGAAAACCTTGGGCGAGCTTCGTGACAAGCTGCACAAGGAAGTCGCCAGCAAGGTGATCGCGGAAATCCCGAAAGACCTGACCAACCATCCGCTCGACAAGGTCGAGCAGATGCTTTCGACCGAACTCGCCTGACGCTGGGTCGCCCCCGGGCGAAGGGTTGACATCGCCGCCCCGGATGCGCCTGTGGCGCGCAAACGGAGGCGGCGATGTCGGACGATACGAAAGGCGTGATCGCGGTAGCGGTCGCGTCGATCCTTTGGGGCCTTGTGCCCATCTACTACAAGCTGCTTGCCCATATTCCGCCGCTGGAAGTGCTGGCGCATCGCACGATCTGGTCGCTGGTGTTCTTCGGTCTCGTCCTGATGATCCAGGGCCGCCTTGCCGAGGTTCGGGCGCTGCTGGCGCACCGCGCCGGGCTGATCGCCATCGCGGCGGCGGCTCTTCTGATTTCCTGCAACTGGCTGCTGTTCATCTACGCGGTGCAAATCGATCGCGTGACCGAGGCATCGCTGGGCTATTACATCATGCCGCTGCTGTCGGTCGTGCTGGGCATGGTCTTTTTCGGCGAAAAGCTTAACCGCACGCAGGCGGTCGCGGTCCTTCTGGCGGCGGCGGGTGTCTCGGTGCTGACATGGGGGCTGGGGGCCGCGCCGTGGATCTCGATCGGGCTGGCGTCGCTGTTCGGGCTGTACGGCGCGATCAAGAAATACGTGGACGCCGGGCCCGTGGTGTCGGTGTCGGTCGAGGTTCTGCTGCTGGTGCCGCTGGCCATCCTGTGGCTGTGGGGCGTGCACACGCAGGGATGGACCGGGCTGACGGCGCGCGCGTTGGGCATCTTCGGGCGTGACTGGATGGACAGCCTGCTGCTGATGGTGTCAGGACCGCTGACCGCGATCCCGCTGATCCTGTTTTCCTATGCCGCACGGCGGGTGCGGCTGTCGACCGTCGGGCTGGTGCAGTACCTGAACCCGACGCTGCAATTCCTTGTCGCCGTGGTCCTGTTCGCCGAGCCCTTCACCAAGTGGCACGCCATCGCCTTCCCGATGATCTGGGTGGCGCTGGCGATTTACTCGGTCTGGGCGGTGCGTCAGGAAAGGTCGGCGCGCAGGGCCTCGACCAGTTCGTCCACGGTGTCGACCACGACGTAGAAGTCCCGCAGCGACTTGTCGGCGAAGCCTTCGTTGATCGTCTGCTCGATCAGGGCCAGCAGAGGCTGCCAATAGCCCTCGATGTCTACAAGATAGATCGGCTTGGCGTGCAGCGTCAGCTGGCGCCATGTCAGCACCTCGAAGAACTCGTCCAGCGACCCGGCGCCGCCGGGCAGCACGACGATCGCGTCCGAGTTCATGAACATGACTTTCTTACGCTCGTGCATGTTCTCTGTGATGATGAAGCTGCCAAGGTCGCGCTTCGCCATCTCGCGCGCCAGCAGGTGCACCGGGATCACCCCGAAGGTCGATCCGCCTGCATCCTGCGCCGCGCGCGACACCGCGCCCATCAGGCCGACATCGCCGGCGCCATAGACCAGACGCCAGCCTTCCTTGGCCATCTGTTGGCCAAGATCGGTGGCCGATTGCACGTATTCGGGTTTCGTGCCGTTGCGTGAGCCGCAAAAGACACAGACGGAATGGGGAACGGACACCAGATATAGCCCTCACAGCAATGGGTTTTGACCACAGATAGCCGGGTTGATAGGATCGCTCAACCGCCCGACGGGGGTGCCGGGCGGTGTTGGAGAGAGAAATGCTGACAAGGATCGGTTCTTTGGTCGGTGGGGAGCGCGCGGCGGGTGCTGTGATCGTTGCGCTGGTTGCCGCTGCATTGGGTTATGGCGGCTGGCAGCTTGCCGGTCCCGAAGCGGATCCAGAGGCGGGCCCAGACGGCGACATCGCGGGGGTCGAAGCGCCGGACGCCGAGACGCCCGATCCCGACACGTCCGCTTCCGAAAGCTCTGACGACGCGTCTGACAGCGCGCCCGAGACGGTGGCAGACGCCGCGCCGGATGAGGCGCCCGAGACCGTGCCGGAGACCCCCGAACCTCCCGAAGCGACCGCGCCCGAGCCGCCGGTATTCGACGTGGTTCGCGTCGACGCCGATGGCAACGCCCTGATCGCGGGCCGCGCGATGCCCAACGCAGAGGTGTCGGTTCTGCTGGACGGGGTCGAGGTGTCGAAGACGCCTGCGGGGTCGGACGGCAATTTCGTGTCGATGTTCTCGGTCCCGCCTGCGGACGTGCCGCGTGTGATGAGCCTTGAGATGCAGTCCGAGGGAGAGGACAAGATCCCATCCTCTGCCACGGTGATCCTGCAACCCGCGCCCAACGGCGCCGCGCCCGAGGTGGCGGGGCCGCCCGAGGTGGCGGGGCTGCCCGAGGCTGACGAGGCTGATCCCGACGCCGACACGCCCGACGCGGATGTTGCCGAAGCGCCCGCGCCGGACGGTACTGCGCCGTCCTCGGACGACGTAGCAGAGGCGCCCGTTCCGGACGACATAGCCGGCGCGTCCGTTCCGGACGACGTGGCTGAGGCGCCTGTTTCGGGCGACAGCACGCCGACAGGCGACGCGCCTGAATTTGCCGGATCGCCCGACGCGGCAGAGCCCCCGGCGCAGGACGGTGAAACGGCGGATGTGGCAGATCCCGATGCGCCCGAGGCGACCGAGCTGGCCGAGGCCGATATGTCCGGCGATGACCCCGCTGCCGCGACCGAGGATGGCGCCGGGGACAGCGATCTTGTCGGCACGGTGGCGCGCGGGCTGGCCGTCGGGGCCGGGGCCGCTGCGGATGCCGTGGTGGACGGCCTGACCGGAATGACGGACGCAGTCCCGGACGGGACGGACAGCGACACCGAGACGGCCGATGGCGCCGACCCGTCCGAGGGCGACGCCGACGCGGTGGACACCGCACAGGAGTCCGACGCGCCCGATGGCGACGCCGCCCCTGTCGAGACGGCAGAGGATGCCGACGCACCCGGCACCGACACCGCGCCGGTCGAGACCGTCGAAGCGCCCGAGACGCCCGAGCTTGACGCGCCCGAGGCGGTTGCCGCCGGCGAAGGGCCGGTGGTGCCCGACGCGGGCGAGGCGCCCGATGTGCCCGCCGCGCCGTCCGTGCTGCTGGCCGACGACACAGGCATCCGCGTGTTGCAGTCCGGCGGCGCGGAAACCCGGCCCAATCCCACCGTCGAGATCGACACGATCACCTACGACCCCGAGGGCGAAGTCGCCGTCGGCGGGCGCGGCGGCAGCGGTGGCTTCGTGCGGCTTTACCTCGACAACCGGCCGATCAAGACCACCGAGATCGGTGTCGACGGTCAATGGACGATGGATCTGCCCGACATCGACACCGGGCTTTACACCTTGCGCGTCGACGAGTTGGACGCGGACGGCGAGGTCGTCTCGCGGGTCGAGACACCGTTCAAGCGCGAAGAGCCGGAGCTTCTTGCGGCGCTTGAAACAGCGCGGAATGAGGATGCCGCCGGTGGTGGCGACGGCACTGCTTCGGCACCGCGGCCCGAACTGCTGACGGTTCAGCCGGGGAATACGCTGTGGGGCATCGCCTCGACCCGCTATGGCGACGGGATGCTGTACGTGCGCGTGTTCGAGGCGAACAAGGAACGCATCCGCGATCCGCACTGGATTTATCCCGGACAGGTGTTCGCGATCCCCGAGTGAGACATGGCCTGCGGTCACGCGTCGGTCGGGCCCGTGCGCTGGCTGCGGGGGCCATCTATTGGCGTGCGGGCTGGTCAATCACGTCTTCGGCACCTACGTAGGACTGTCCCACGCGCCAAGGAACCCCGATGCCGCCCAGCAAGATGACCGATTGGAATGCCCCCGAAGCCCGCCGCAGCGGGATGAACGTGGTGGTGAAGGTGGCGCCGTACCTTTGGCCGGACGACAAGCCGTGGGTAAAGCGGCGCGTGGTGGTGGCGCTTTTGATGCTGCTGGTCGCCAAGCTGATCGCCGTGGGCACGCCGTTCTTCTACAAGGCCGCCGTCGACTCTTTGTCGGGGGACACTGACAACGCCGCCGTTTGGCTGGCGATCGGGGCGGTGGGCCTGACCGTGGCCTATGGCATGGCCCGGCTGATGAACGTGGGGTTCCAGCAGCTGCGCGACGTCGTCTTCGCCGCCGTGGGCCAGCGCGCCCTGCGGCAGCTGGCGCTGGAGACGTTCCAGCACATGCACGCCCTGAGCCTGCGCTATCACATCACCCGCAAGACCGGCGGTCTGAGCCGCATCATCGAACGCGGCGTGAAGGGGGTGGAGTTCCTGCTGCGCTTCCTGTTGTTCTCGATCGGGCCGCTGCTGTTGGAACTGCTGCTGATCGCCGTGGTGCTCGCCGTGGTGTTCGACATGTGGTACCTCGCCGTCGTTTTCGTGACGATCGGTCTGTACATCTGGTTCACCTTCAAGGTGACCGAATGGCGGGTGAAGATCCGCAAGCAGATGAACGATCAGGACACCGACGCGAACCAGAAGGCAATCGACAGCCTGCTGAATTTCGAGACGGTGAAATACTTCGGCGCCGAGCGCCGCGAGGCGACCCGGTACGACGGGGCGATGGCGGGCTATGAACAGGCGGCGCTGAAGACCTCGTACTCGCTGGCGTTCCTGAACTTCGGCCAGTCGCTGCTGATCACCGCGGGGCTGGTGATCGTGATGGTCATGGCCGCCGTGGGCGTGCAGAACGGCAGCCTGACGGTCGGCGATTTCGTCATGGTCAACGCCTACATGATCCAGATCACCATGCCGCTGAACTTCCTCGGCACCGTCTACCGCGAGATCCGGCAGGCGATGATCGACATGTCCGAGATGTTCGATCTGCTGGAACAGCCCGCCGAGGTGAAGGATGCCCCCGATGCCAAGCCGCTGGCCGTGACCGGAGGCGAGGTTGTGCTGGACGGCGTCCGCTTCGGCTATGACCCCGAGCGCCCGGTGCTGAAGGGCGTGTCGATCCGCGTCGGCGCGGGCAAGACGGTGGCCATCGTCGGCCCGTCCGGGTCCGGCAAGTCGACCATCGGACGGCTGCTGTTCCGGTTCTACGACGTCACCGGCGGGGCGATCCGGATCGACGGGCAGGACCTGCGCGCGGTCACGCAGGAAAGCCTGCACGCGCAGATCGGCGTGGTGCCGCAGGACACGGTGCTGTTCAACGACTCGATCCTGTACAACATCGCTTACGGCCGCCCCGAAGCCACGCGCGAAGAGATCGAGGCCGCCGCGCGTGCGGCGAAGATCCATGACTTCATCCGCTCGCTGCCGGAAGGCTATGACACGCAGGTGGGCGAGCGCGGTCTGAAGCTGTCGGGCGGCGAGAAGCAGCGCGTCGGCATCGCCCGCACGCTGCTGAAGAACCCGCCGATCCTTCTGCTAGACGAGGCCACCAGCGCGCTGGACACCGAGACCGAACGCGACATCCAGTCCGAGCTGAAGGCGATGGGCGAGGGGCGCACGGTCGTCACCATCGCGCACCGTCTGTCCACCATCGCCGATGCCGACCGTATCGTGGTGCTGGTGAAGGGCGAGATCGTCGAGGAAGGCACCCACGCCGAACTGCTGGCGGCGAACGGGCGCTATGCGTCGCTGTGGTCGCGGCAGGCCGCCGAGATCCCGGACGACGAACCGCGTCTGGCGCATCCCGGAAAGGATGTCCCGGACCCGGCGGACGAGGGCATGGTTCCCGCTGACGGCTCGTGGCGATGGGTGGACGAATCCTGACAGGCGGCGATCACATGCTGTGCGCATGTATTTCGCTTGCCCCAACGTCGCGCTGCTTCTAAGGGGGGACCAAGTTTCAAGGACCGCCCCGATGTACCGTTTCGCCCTTATCCTCGGCATGCTGGCCGCCATTGGCCCCTTTGCCATCGACATGTACCTGCCGGCGATGCCGGGCATCGCGGCGGACCTGTCCGCCTCGGCCAGCGGGACGCAGCTGACGCTGACCGCGTTCTTTCTGGCGTTCGGGCTGTCGCAGCTTGTGTATGGCCCCTGGGCCGATCAGGCGGGGCGCAAGCGCCCGCTGTACACCGGGCTGACCATCTTCGCGCTTGGGTCGGTCGGCTGCGTGCTGGCGCCGTCGCTGCCGGTGCTGGTGGCCTGCCGCTTCTTGCAGGGGATGGGCGGCGCCGTGGTCATGGTGATGCCGCGCGCCATCGTGCGCGACCTGCACACCGGGCCCAAGGCCACGCGGCTGATGGCGACGGTGATGCTGGTGATCTCGGTCTCGCCGATGCTGGCGCCGCTGGCGGGCAGCGCGGTGATGGGCTTTGGCGGCTGGCGCGGCATCTTCGCGATCCTCGCGGTGCTGGGCGTGCTGGGGCTGGTGCTGACCGCCCGCGCGCTGCCCGAGACGCTGCCGCCCGAACGCCGGGTGTCGGTCAACCTGAAAAGCCTTGGCGCGGGGCTGCGCCGCTTGCTGACGGACCCGACCTTCATGGGGCTGACCTTTATCGCGGGCTTCGGCATGGCCAGCTTCTTCGTGTTCCTTGCCAGCGCGTCCTTCGTCTATGTCGACCAGTTCGGCCTGTCGCCCACCGGATTCTCGCTGGCCTTCGCGGTCAACGCCGTCGGGTTCTTCAGCGCCTCGCAGGTCGCCGGACCGCTGGCCGAGCGCATCGGCATCACCCGCGTCATCCTGCTGGGGGTGGGGGCGTTCCTGTGCTTCTCGCTGGCCACGCTGTCGCTGGTCGCGGCGGGCGGCGGGCTGGCGGTGATCATGGGCGGTCTGTTCCTTGGCAACGCGGGGCTGGGGCTGGTGATCCCGACGGTGTCGGTGATGGCGCTGGACGCCCACGGCAAGATCGCGGGTCTTGCCGCATCGCTGGGGGGCACGCTGCAGATGGTGACGGGCGGATTGATGATCGTGGTGTCGGGGCTGTTCTTCGACGGAACGGCGGTGCCGATGCTGGCGATCATCGCGTCCTGCGCGGTGGTGGCGGCGCTGTTGGCGGCGTCGGTTCTGCCCCGTCTGGTCCGGGCGCAACGCGCGGCGGCGATGCTGTAGCCCCACGGTTGTCCAAGACGTGACCACAGGACGCGGTAGCGGGGGCCGCCGGGGCTTGTTGCCCGCCGGGAAGGTCAGTAATCCTGCTGCCCATGTCGATCTGGGAATACGCCAACCCCGTCAGGTTCATGACGACCTCGCAGAAGCTTCTACCGTGGATCGGGGGGCTGGCCGTGCTGTGCCTTGCCACCGGACTGGGTTGGGGCTTTTTCTTCACGCCTGACGATTACCGGCAGGGATCGACGGTCAAGATCTTCTACCTGCACGTCCCCGCCGCGACGATGGCGATCAACGCGTGGGCGATGATGCTGGTCGCCTCGCTGGTCTGGATCGTGCGCCGCCACCATGTCTCGGCGCTTGCCGCCAAGGCCGCCGCGCCGGTGGGGGTGACCTTTACGCTGATCGCGCTGTTCACCGGGGCGATCTGGGGGCAGCCGATGTGGGGGACGTGGTGGGCGTGGGATCCGCGCCTGACCTCGTTCCTGATCCTGTTCCTGTTCTACCTTGGCTACATGGCGCTGTGGGCCGCGATCGAGAACCCGGACACCGCGGCGGACCTGACCTCGGTCCTGTGTCTTGTGGGCTCGGTCTTCGCGATCCTCAGCCGCTATGCCGTCAACTTCTGGAACCAGGGCCTGCATCAGGGCGCGTCGCTGTCGCTGGACGCCGAAGAGAACGTCGCCGACGTGTTCTGGTATCCCGCCTTGGTGGCCATCGCGGGCTTCGTGCTGCTGTTTCTGGCGCTGGTGCTGCTGCGCACACAGACCGAGATCCGCCGCCGCCGCCTTCACATGCTGGAAATGCGCGAGAGGATGGGATGATACCCGAGCTTGGCAAATACGCCGGCACCGTGCTGTCGGCCTATGGCATCAGCCTTTTGTTGTTGCTGGGCGTCGTGGCGCTGAGCGTGGTGCAGTGGCGGCGCATGAAGCGGCGGCTTGCAGCGGCGGAGGCGCGGCGCAGCAATGGTTAAACCGCTGATCCTTCTGCCGCCTGTCCTGTTCGCGGGGCTTGCCGCGCTGTTCCTGCTGGGCATGAACCGCGACGATCCCGACGCGCTGCCGTCCAGCATCGAGGGGCAGGCTGCGCCCACGCTGACGGTGACGCCTTTGGAACCGTTGCCCGGGTTCGACGCGGACACGCTGGCGATGCCCGGCGTGAAGCTGGTGAACTACTGGGCCAGTTGGTGCGCCCCGTGCCGGGTGGAACACCCCAACCTCGAGGCGCTGGCCGCCGAGGGCGTGCCGATCTACGGCATCAACTACAAGGACGACCCCGCCAAGGCGCTGGGCTTCCTTGAAGAGCTGGGCAACCCCTATGCCGGCGTGATGGCCGACGGCGGCCGGACCGCGCTGGACTGGGGCGTCTACGGCGTGCCCGAGACCTTCGTGCTGGACGGCGATGGCAATGTGGTTCTGAGGTTTGCGGGTCCTGTGACCCAGCGGGTGATCGAAGAACGGATCCGCCCGGCAATGGAGCGCGCCGCCGAGTGACGGCGCGCTCTGGCTAATCAGCCGATATAAGCGATGACGACCATAAGGGCGAAAAAGCCCAGTTCAGCCACCGGCCAAATCAATGAAGTTCTGCGTTGCAGCGGCACGCTGGTATCGATTTGCATAACGTTTCCTTACCCCTCTCAATGAGGGCAAATTAGAACGTCGATGCCTCGATCTCTAGGTCGCGATTCAGGGTACTTACGGAATGTAAGTGCATTCTGGGGGCGAATTTGTACTTAAGTATATGTTTGCGGCGGGAATGTGCGGCCTTGTGGCCAAAAAAAGGCAAAAGGCCACAATCTTAGGTAGTATGGCCTCTGAAACATAACCGCACAATTAAACCGATCTCTGGGTATTGTAGGTGTTACCTAAACGAATCCCGAGTCGGGCGCGGTTTCCGAGTGGGTCAGATGCCAGCGGAATTCAGATCTGGAATTCAGGTGCGGACGACACCCACCGGGGCAGGCGACGGGCGCGCCCGTTGGCCGAAGGATGCCCGTATTATCTGGCTAAGTGACTGATAATAAGTTGTAAAGGCTTGCCCTTGGCTCTGGTGGTCCGTCGTGAGGCCGCGACAGCGTAGCCTTGTTGGCCGGGATCGAACCGGGGGCATGAGCATCCTTGCGACAAAGCGCAAAACGCGGGAGAGGATTTTCCGGCGAAAGCCAGCCGACAATTAATGCCGTTCAGGTGCCTGCCGTCGTCCAAAGCGCCAAGTTTCGGCGGGCGTTGCCCAACTTTGCCACATTGGTTTCTATTAAGGGGGGCTTTGCGGCCTGCGGCACCGGTGCGGAGACGCGGTGTCCGGGGTCGTTGGGGTCGGGCGCGCCTTGCGGCGGCGCGCCCGTTCTGCGCTTTAGCCGAACACGACCAGGTCGGCGTCGCGGGCGTCTTCTTCGACGACACCCAGCTTGGCCTTGATCGACGCGGGGAGGAGCCGCGACGAGGCGATGCGCGGAAGCGCGATCTCGGGGAACATCCGCTCGCAGCCGTAAAGCGACATGTACTCATCGTAGTTGTCGAACAGCTTGCGTTCGGCAGCGTCGATGAATGTCTCGGACGGGGCGCCCTCGGCAAGGATCACGTCGTGGGCGTCCGTCTCGATGTGGTAGACGACCACATCCTCGGGAAGCTCGGCCAGCGGGGCCCAATCGACGCCGGGGACGTCCAGCAGGGCGGCGGCGTTCACGACATGCCCGTCGATCACCATGCCGTGGTCAGCGGTCACGCGGAGGTCGCGCTTGGGCAGGCCGCCGCCAAGCGCGCCGGCCGTGATCTTCACGATCTCTTTCGCGCCGGACAGCATCCGACGTTGCAGGCTCATGCGGCCGACCCACCTTACAGCGACGGAACGTCCTTCGGCGGTCAGGATGTCGTCGCCGACCGACAAAGCTTCGACGGCAACATCGCCGCCGGGGGTCGCGATGCCCGTTCCTTCGGCAAAGCAGACAGCCGCGCTGCCGGTGCTGTCGATCCCGATCGTCAGAGACAGGCCAGCGCCGATGGGTTGGCCGTCGGGGAAGTAAAAGTAAGTCGTTCCGCCGGAGTCGAAGGCGATAACATCGCGCGGGTCGAGTCCAAGAAGACTGGCGGTACCATTGCCGATGTAGTCAATGGTCGTGCCGTTCAGTGTGGTGACACCATCGTCCGTTTGGTCAAGGACGAGGTCGTCATCATTCAGATCGGACGGGGAGACAAGGCTGAGGTCAGAAAGAAGGACTGTATTTGTTCCACCGATATTGAGGGTCACGAGCCCTCCGTCGAACGAGTATAGATCGGATAGACTGATCGTCGGCATTACATACCTCCAATGGGCTGGTTACTGGTACTAGGTCGTCCGGAGTTCCTGAGTGGTGTGGGGCCTTACTTACAAATCGTAGGAGTCGCCCGAAAAAGGTGACAAGAAGATTCTTGTTATGGTTGTCAAAAATCACAATTCTGACATTTTTCTATTTCGAGAAGATCCATTTAACCCATTGTCGGAAAATATAAAATTGAGTTTGCCGCTGGGATGTTTGTGGCGGAAAGAAGGGGTGTTACTTATTGGGTTAATCAACCTATAGATTAACTTGATAATATTTGCCGTTTATTAACTAATTCGCCGTAGGTATTTTCGCCGCCTCTGCGTGCGACATGCGTCTCCGGCAAAGCGGGGGTGTTGGACACCCGAAAAAGAAAAGAGCGGCCGCTGGGGCCGCTCTTTGTTTGGGTCTGGTCCGGCGGGCAGGGCGCCCGCCTGTGGTTTGGGGGTCAGCCGGCCTTCGCCAGGTTGCGCAGCACGTAGTGCAGCACGCCGCCATGCTCGACATATTCCTTCTCGACCCCGGTATCGATCCGGCACTTCAGGTCGATGGTTTTGGTCGAGCCGTCGCCGTAGGTGATCGTGCACGGCACGATGGCGCCCGGCTTCAGGTCGCCTTCCAGCCCGGTGATCGACACCGTCTCATCGCCCTTCAGCTCCAGCGTCTTGCGGGTGTCGCCGCCGGTGAACTCGAACGGGATGACGCCCATGCCGACAAGGTTCGACCGGTGGATACGTTCGAAGTTCTCGGCGATCACCGCCTTGACGCCCAGCAGGTTGGTGCCCTTGGCCGCCCAGTCGCGCGACGATCCCGCGCCGTACTGTTCGCCCCCGAAGATCACCAGCGGAACGCCGGCTTCCTGATAGGCCATCGCGGCGTCGTAGATCGAGGTCTGTTCGCCGTCGGGGCCCTTGGTATAGCCGCCCTCGACCCCGTCCAGCATCTCGTTCTTGATGCGGATGTTGGCGAAGGTGCCGCGCATCATGACCTCGTGGTTGCCGCGCCGCGAGCCGTAGCTGTTGAACTCGCGCACCGGAACCTGCCGCTCGACAAGGTACTTGCCGGCGGGCGTCGTATCCTTGAACGACCCGGCGGGGCTGATGTGGTCGGTCGTGACCATGTCGCCAAGGATCGCCAGCACGCGGGCGTCCTTCAGATCCGAGATGACGCCCGGATCCTTCGACATGCCTTGGAAGTAGGGCGGGTTCTGGATGTAGGTCGAGGTCGGCGGCCAGTCGTAGGTTTCGCCGCCGGTGACTTCCACCGTCTGCCATTTCTCGTCGCCCTTGAACACGTCGGCGTATTTCTCTTGGAACGCATCGCGGGTGACGGTCTTTTCCACCAGTTCCGCGATCTCGGCGTTCGAGGGCCAGATGTCCTTGAGGTAGACGTCGTTGCCGTCCTTGTCGGTGCCGATCGGATCGGTTGCGATGTTGACGTTCATGTCACCCACCAGCGCGTACGCCACCACAAGCGGTGGCGAGGCAAGATAGTTGGCGCGGACGTCGGGGCTGATGCGGCCTTCGAAGTTGCGGTTGCCCGACAGCACCGAGGTGGCGATCAGGTCATAGTCGTTGATCGCCTTCGAGATCGGCGCGTCCAGCGGACCGGAGTTGCCGATACAGGTGGTGCAGCCGTAGCCGACAAGGTTGAAGCCGATGGCGTCGAGGTCTTCCTGCAACCCGGCGGCTTCAAGATATTCCGACACGACCTGCGACCCCGGCGCCAGCGAGGTTTTCACCCACGGCTTGCGGTTCAGGCCCAGTTCGCGCGCCTTGCGGGCCACCAGACCGGCGCCGATCATCACGTAGGGGTTCGACGTGTTGGTGCAGGACGTGATCGAAGCGATCACGATGGACCCGTCGTGCAGCTGATAGGCGCCGTCCTCGGACTTGTACCAGCCTTTGGCGTGATGGCCTTCGTCACCGGGGATGTCGCGCGGCTCGGGGGCGCCGCCCTCGGCCTCCCAACGGGCCTCGGTGTCGGTCGAGGCGTCCTTGCCCTCGCGGACGCCCTTCACGTACTGGCCGAACGCGCTGCCCGCGCTGTCCAGCGCGATGTAGTCCTGCGGGCGTTTCGGGCCCGAGATGGCGGGCACGATGGTGGTCATGTCCAGTGCCAGCGTGGACGAGTAGACCGGATCGTAATCCGCGCCGCGCCAGAAGCCGTTTTCTTTGGCATAGGCCTCGACCAGCGCGATGCGGTCCTTGTCGCGGCCGGTCTGTTCCAGATAGCGCAGGGTTTCCGCGTCGATCGGGAAGAAGCCGCAGGTGGCGCCGTATTCCGGGGCCATGTTGGCGATGGTGGCGCGCTGTGCCAGCGGCAGGTTGTCCAGCCCGTCACCGTAGAATTCGACGAACTTGCCGACCACGCCGTGTTCGCGCAGCATCTCGACGACCTTCAGCACAAGGTCGGTGCCGGTGGTGCCTTCCATCATCTCGCCGGTCAGCTTGAAGCCGACGACCTCGGGGATCAGCATGGAAATCGGCTGACCGAGCATGGCGGCTTCGGCCTCGATGCCGCCTACGCCCCAGCCCAGCACGGCAGCGCCGTTGACCATCGTGGTGTGGCTGTCGGTGCCGACCAGCGTGTCGGGATACGCGACCTCGTCGCCGTTCTGGTCCTTGTCGGTCCAGACGGTCTGGGCAAGGTATTCAAGGTTCACCTGGTGGCAGATGCCGGTGCCCGGCGGCACCACGCGGAAGTTCTCGAACGCGGTCTGGCCCCACTTGAGGAACTCGTAGCGTTCCATGTTGCGCTCGTACTCGCGGTCGACGTTCATCTGGAACGCGCGCGGGTTGCCGAACTCGTCGATCATGACGCTGTGGTCGATGACAAGGTCGACCGGGTTCAGCGGGTTGATCTTCTGCGCGTCGCCCCCCAGCGCCTTGATGCCGTCGCGCATCGCGGCAAGGTCGACCACGGCCGGGACGCCGGTGAAGTCCTGCATCAGCACGCGGGCCGGGCGATAGGCGATCTCGCGCGGGTTCTGGCCGCCCTTGTCCGCCCATTCCGAGAAGGCCTTGATGTCGTCCACCGACACCGTGCGGCCGCCGTCCTCGAACCGCAGCATGTTCTCCAGCACCACCTTCAGCGATGCGGGCAGCTTCGAGAAGGTGCCAAGCCCGGCCGCCTCGGCGGCGGGAATCGAGTAATAGGCGAAGCTTGCGCCGCCTGCGCTGAGCGTCTTGCGCGTCTTCGAGCTGTCTTGTCCGACTTCGATGGGCATTCTGGTCCCTCCATTGGCTTGGGGCGCCTATGGCCCCCTTGTCGCTGTGGCCACGCTCCGCAAGGGGCGGACCTCGGGTTCGGCATCTTATGTATGCCGTGGTGTACAGTGGCGCAATCGCAGCAGGTCACGCCGTATGGCTCTTTCCTCGCTAATCGTTGATTGGCGGTCAATCTGTAGCTTGGTTAGGTAGATAGGGGCCACAGGTCAAAGGGGAAGTATATGCGCAGGCTTTGGGCGTCTTGTGCCGCCGCCGTCGTTATGGCGGCAGGCTCTGTCTCGGCACAGGATATGACGCAGGACAATCCGGTGGTTGTCGAACTGTACACCAGCCAAGGCTGTTCCTCGTGCCCTCCGGCGGATGCGCTGATGACGGAACTTGCGGGCCGCGACGACGTGATCGCGCTGGCGCTGCATGTGGACTACTGGGATTACATCGGCTGGAAGGACAGCTTCGCCAGCCCCGACTATACAAACCGCCAGCGCGGCTATGCGCGGGCGTCGGGGCACCGGACGATCTATACGCCGCAGATGATCGTCGGCGGGGTGGACCACGTCGTCGGCTTCAAGCCGATGAAGCTGGCCGACCTGATCGACACGCATCAGGAAGCCGAGCCTGCGGTGGACCTTCAGCTGTCCCGCGAGGGCGACACGCTGACGATCCGGGCCGAGGGCGTGACGCCGCTTCCCGCGTCGATCCTTGTGCAACTGGTCCGCTATCTGCCTGAAAGCACGGTCGAGATCCGCAAGGGCGAGAACGCCGGGCGCACCATCACCTATGCGAACATCGTCAACGACTGGGAGATGATCTCGGGCTGGGACGGCACCGGGGTGCTGGAACTGACGGCCGAGGTGACGGGCCCCGAGCCGCTGGTCGTGATCCTGCAGGAAGCCGGTCACGGCGCGATCCTTGCGGCGACGCGGCTGCGCTAAGGCGCGGCCATCTTCGGGCGGTCAGCCTTTCTTTGGGCGGACGCGTTTCCACCTGCGGTGAATCCAGAACCACTGGTCCGGGAATCGGTCGACCATCCGCCCAAGGCTGTCATTCATCGCCTGCGTCATCTCTGCCGGATCGCCATGCGGGATCGGCGGTTCCACGTACAGGTCGAAGTCCAGCCCGTTTTCCTTGCGCACCCCGTAGATCGGGATCGCCAGCGCGTCGTACTTCACCGCAAGTTCGGCGGCGGACAGGGCGGTCTTGGCGGGTTGGCCCATGAAATCCAGCGTTTCGCCGTGTTTCATGTACTGGTCGACCACGATGCCGACCATGCCGCCGCCGCGCAGGAATCGGATCATCCCGGACATGCCCCGGCGCGACCGTTCGAACACCGGGGACGCGATGCTGCCAAGCGCGGCGACGTAGTGTTCGTTGAACAGCGGGTTGGCCATCGGGTTGTACAGCCCGCCGACCGGGAAGCCGTTGACCGACAGCGCCGCGCGCGGCGCGTCGTAATTGCCGAAATGGCCGGTGATCAGCAGCACCGGACGCTTCGCGTCGCGGGCGGCGAACAGGGCCTCGACCCCGTCGCCCTGAAACTGAAAGCTGCGCGCCCGCTCGCGAAACTCGTCGGCGGAATACATCTCGATCAGGTCGCGTCCGAAGTTGTCGGGCACCGCGCGCTCCATGCGGCGGACTTGGTCCTTCGGCATGTCGGGGCGCACATGGGCAAGGTTGTCGCGCACCCGGCGGTGCCACCCCGCCAGCGGCGCCGCGATACGGGACACGATCCAGCCCATCGCGGGCACGCGCCAGCGGTAGGGCAGCATCTTCGCCGCGCGGATGAAGCCACGGGCGGCAAAGTCCACCACGCGGTCCTGAAAGGTCGGTTCGGTTCGGCTCATGTACTCTTCTGGGCGCGGCTTTCGCGGTGCCAGACATAAAGACCGGCCCCCACGATCACAAGCGCGCCCACAAGCGTCCAGCCATCGGGGAATTCGCCGAAGAACAGCATTCCCCACAGGGTCGCGAACAGAAGCTGGGCATAGGCGAAGGGCGCGATGGTCGATGCCTCCGCCGCCATGTAGGCGCGGATCAGGCACAGGTGCCCGGTCGAGCCCACAAGGCCGATCACCGCCATCAACCCGATGGTGGTCAGGTCGGGCGTGACCCAGAAAAAGGGCACCGCGAAGCTAAGCGCGATGGCGCCGAACATCGCCGTGTACAGCAACGAGGTCCACGCGTCCTCGTCGCGGCCAACGAAGCGGGTCGCCACCGAATAAGCCGCGACGAACACGGCCGCGGCCAGCGGCAGCAGCGCATAGGGCGAGAACACGGCGGTGCCGGGCCGGATCACGATCAGCGCCCCGACCAGCGCCGCGACGACGGCGAAGGCGCGGCGGAGTCCGAAGCGTTCGCCCAGCAACAGCGCCGCGCCAAGGGTGATCAGGACCGGGTTGAGGTTCAGCACGGCGGTCGCGTTGGCAAGGCCGATGGGGACGATGGAAAAGTAAAAGCAGGTCGTCGCGATCAGCAGAAAGACGGAGCGCAGGAACTGAAGCCCCGGATAGCGGGTCTTCAGCACGCGCGGCATCTTGGGGATCACCACGATGGCCACCGCGATCGTCTGGCCCAGATAGCGCGCCCACGTCGCCATGATCGGGTTCGACCGCTCGGCGATGGCCTTGGCCATCGAATCCATCAGCGGCAGACAGGCCATCGCGGCGATCACGAAAAGAATGCCTTGGGCGGTCGGGCCAAGGCGGCTGAAACGGCTCATGCGCGGCTCATCGGGTCGTCATGCGGTGGTGGACAGGGCGGCAGCCCGGGGCGGGCGGGTGGTCGATCATCCGGCGGACGTTACGCTTGGGCGCGGGTGCTGTCCACACGGCGCCTGACGCAGGGGCCAAAGCGGGGGCGTAAGGGGCCGCCCCATCGCCCAAACACGGGGGCAGGGCCGACAGGGCCGGTCTACTCGTCCTCGGCCACCAATATGATCTCTCCCTTCGCCTCCATCTCGCGGATGGCTGTGACGACGGCGCTCATGGCTTCTTCGCCGTCCTTCGCCTTGACGGTTCCCAGTGCCTCCATCTCGTCGCGCATCTGCTGGGCAAGGCGCTGGGACATGCTGCCAAGGATGAACTCTGCCGCCTTCTTTTCCTTTTCAGAGTTCAGCGCGGCGGCGAGCGCCTTGATCAGCATGGCGCCGTCGACCTCGCGCGTGACCTTGGGCACGTCGCGCGGGTCGATCCGCTGCGGGATGTTGATGAAGGTGAAGATCGCCTTGCGCACCTCGGCGGCGAAATCGCGGTCTTCCTGATCCAGCCCTTCCAGCACATCGTCGCGGGTGGCGGCGGGAGAGAAGTTGAGGATCGCGCCCACGCGTTCGACCGGGCCGCCGTCGAAGGCTTTGGGCGCCTCTGCGTCCAGCTGGCTGACAAGGGCCTGACCGATGCGGTCGACGGTCTGCGGGCTGACCGATCCGGTCTGCCCCATGCTATAGGCCATCCGGCGGGCGCGTTCGCCGGGCATCAAGCCCAGAACCTCGGCCGCCTTCGACACCTTCAGCTTCGACAGGATGACGGCGCCGATCTCGACGCTTTCCTCTTCGATCAGGGGCAGCAGGCGGGCGCCGTCCAACTGGCTTAGACGTTCCCATGCGTCGGTCACCGCGCCGATCCCGGCCTGCAACCGGACCCGTTCCGCCGCCGCCGCGCTGATCGTGCCGTCCATGAGGGCCAGCGCCCCCGACAGGCCGTTCGGAAAAGACAGGCCGATGCCGTCGAGTTCGGCAACGAATTCCTCGACCACGGCTTTCAGCGTCGCGCGGTCGATCAGCTTGAGGCCACCCATTTCCCGCGTGAGATTGACCTGAAGCGTTTCCGGCATGTCGGTCAGCGAAAGCTCGATCCCCTCGCTGCGCAGAAGGCGCACGATGATCGCCGCCTTCTGGCGGCGCGTCAGCTGGCTGGCTGCACCCGAACCGGCACCCGGAAGGGTCATTTCCATTGGCATCGCACACTCCGTCCCCGAACATGTGCGAAACTGGCAGAGAATGGTTAACGATCTGTTTTAACGGATTGGCGCGGCGCGGTTTCCCGTCGCGCCCTCCGTGTTCGGCATGGGTCAGTAAGAGGTGTCGTGCCCGGTCAGGATGGCTTGGACCAACGCCTGTTCCGGCCACGTCCCGGCGCCGCCACGGGCGCGGATCTGGGTCAGTTGGGCATAGGCCTCGTCCACGCGGCCCCGGATCACAAGACCTTGCCCCATGTAGGACCGGGCCAGCAGGTTGTCGGGGTTCGCGTCGATGGCTTGCAGGTAATAGCTGTCGCCCAGTTCGAAGTCGCCCCGCGCGCGGTGGATATAGCCGTAATAGGTCAGGACCCGGTCGTCCTGTTGGTCGCCCATCGACGCGAGAACCCGCAGCGCGTCGTCCAGCCGACCGGCATAGGCCAGTTCGCGCACGGCGCGGTAGCGTTGATCGTCATTCAGCGACTCGACCTCGGGGTCGACGCATTTTCCAAGGTCGGCGTCGAACACCATCCCGTCGGTGCAGGTGGTCGTGGTTTCGGTCGGGGTGGGCGGGCTGTCGCTGCCCGATCCGGCCGCGAAAGCGGCAAGGGGAAACAGCAGCAAAGCCGGGGCGAGCAGTCGGCGCATCACGGAACCTTTCCTTTCAGAACGTCGGACGGGCAGGGTGTGGCGCGGGCGACGGGACGCCCGCGCCGACGTAACCTGCGTCAGGCCTTGATGCAGGCGAGGTAATGCTCGCTCCAGACCGAACCTTGCGGGCAGGTGCCGCCATATTTCTTGTCCCACATGCGGGGGCATATGTATTCGGCCGCGGCGATGGTGGGGGCCAGCAGCGCGGCGGCAAGAACAAGCGTGGCGAATGTCTTCATGGAAAAATACTCCGATTACCTAGCGTCAGGCTGACGCAGGCAACGGCAGGCGTCAACCTGCGTCGTGCAGAAGACGGCACCCGGAAAAGGCGGCGCCCGAAAAAAGCGCGCGCTAGCTGGTGATCTGGACGCAGGCCTTGGTTTCCGCGTCATAGGTCATGCCTTCGGCGCAGGTGGGCGTCGTCTGGCTGCTGCAGTCCTGAGCGAAAACAGCGGCCGGGGTCAGGGCTAGGATACTGGCGAGAAGCAGTCGTTTCATGGCTGTGACTCCGTTGGGTGACCCAACGATAGCACGGCGGGTCCTTACGGGAAGTTCCGCAGGGGCAATCTTCTGGATTTTCCCGCCCCGAATGCGAAACAGGCGGCGCGGGAAAGCCCGGCCGCCTGTCGTTTCAGCAATATGGCAAGCGCGCTTACGCCTCGCCGAACACCCGCTTGAAGATCGTGTCGACGTTCTTCGTGTGATAGCCCATGTCGAATTTCTCGTTGATCGCATCGACACCAAGGGCCGCCACGACCTCTTCGTCGGCCAGCAGCAGTTCGCGGAAATCAAGCCGTTCTTCCCAGACCTTCAGCGCGTTGCGCTGGACCATGGAATAGGCGTCCTCGCGGCTGACGCCGGCCTGCGTCAGGGCCAGAAGCACCCGCTGCGACATCACGAGGCCCGGGAACTTGTTCATGTTTTCCAGCATGTTCTCGGGGTAGATGATCATCTTGTCGACGACGCCCGCCAGCCGGTTCAGCGCGAAGTCCAGCGTCACCGTCGCGTCGGGGCCGATGCCGCGCTCGACCGACGAGTGCGAGATGTCGCGTTCGTGCCAGAGGGCCACGTTCTCCATCGCCGGGATCACCGACATGCGCACCAGCCGGGCAAGGCCGGTGAGGTTCTCGGTCAGGACCGGGTTCTTCTTGTGCGGCATCGCCGAAGATCCCTTCTGGCCCATCGAGAAGAACTCGGCNCCTTCCAGNACNTCNGTGCGCTGCATGTGGCGGATNTCGATNGCGACGTTCTCGATCGANGAGGCGANGACGCCNAGNACNGCGAAGAACATCGCGTGGCGGTCGCGCGGGATCACCTGCGTGCTGATCGGCTCGGGCTGAAGGCCCATCTTGGCGCAGACGTGTTCCTCGACGCGCGGGTCGATGTTGGCGAAGGTGCCGACGGCGCCCGAGATCGCGCCGGTGGCGATCTCTTCGCGGGCGGCCTGCAGGCGCGCCTTGTTGCGGTCCATCTCGGCGTAGAAACGGGCGAAGGTCAGGCCCATCGTCGTCGGTTCCGCGTGGATGCCGTGGCTGCGGCCGACGCGCACCGTCATCTTGTGCTCGAACGCGCGTTTCTTCAGCGCGGCCAGCAGCTTGTCCATATCGGCCAGCAGGATGTCGGCGGCGCGGGTCAACTGCACGTTCAGGCAGGTGTCCAGCACGTCGGAGGANGTCATGCCCTGATGCACGAAGCGCGCCTCTTCCGAACCGACCAGTTCCGACAGGTGGGTCAGGAAGGCGATGACGTCGTGCTTGGTGACGGCTTCGATCTCGTCGATGCGGGCGACGTCGAACTCCATGTCCTTGGCCTTCCACACGGCCTTTGCGTTCTCTTTCGGGATCACCCCCAAATCAGACATGGCATCGCAGGCGTGCGCCTCTATCTCGTACCAAATGCGAAATTTGGTCTCGGGCGACCAGATGGAAACCATTTCGGGGCGGGAGTAACGGGGGATCATGGCAGACCTGTATCTGGAGCGGACATTCGGGGCGGGGTTTAGACCCACTGGGACGCGGCGGCAAGCGGGGTGCGCGGGATGATCGCGTCGCTGTCCACCGCGTGGCTGTTCGGGGCGTTCGCCCTTGCGGGCCTTGTCATCCTTGTCATCGGCACACGCATCACCGACCTGGCCGACCGCATCGCGGATCGCAGCGGGCTGGGAGAGGCGGTGATCGGGGGCATCGTGCTGGGCGCTGCGACCTCGCTGTCGGGTGTGGTGGTGTCGATCACCTCGGCGCTGGAGGGCGCGCCGCAACTGGCATTTGCCAACGGTGTCGGCGGTATCGCGGCGCAGACGGCGTTTCTTGCGCTGGCCGACGTAATCCACAAGCGCGCGAACCTCGAACACTCCGCCGCCGAGGCCACCAACCTGTTTCAGGGGGCGTTGCTGCTGTCGCTGCTGTGCCTGCCGCTGATCGCGTTCACCACGCCGGAAATCACGGTCTTCGCGGTGCACCCGATCTCGGTCCTGCTGATCGCGGTCTATTGCGTGGGCGCGGTGACGACGAGCCGGGTCCGCGAACAGCCGATGTGGCGCCCGGTGCGCACGGCGGAAACGGTCGAGGACGAGCCCGACGAGCCGCCCAGCCGCGCGGGGATGCTGGCGCTGGCGGGCAGCTTCGCGGTGCTGGTCGCGATCCTCGGCGCGGCGGGCTGGGTCATCGCTCAGACCGGGTCCGCCCTGTCCGAGCGGCTGGGCATGTCGCAGACGGTGGTGGGCGCGCTGATGACGGCGGTCGTCACGTCGCTGCCGGAACTGGTGACGACCATCGCCGCGGTGCGGCGGGGCGCGATGCAGCTTGCGATGGGCGGCATCATCGGCGGCAACACCTTCGACACGCTGTTCCTGTCGCTGAGCGACATGGCCTATCGCGATGGGTCGCTGTATCACGCGGTCGGACCGGCCGAATACTTCTGGCTGGTTGTGGGGCTGCTGATGACGGCGGTGCTGTTGATCGGTCTGATTCTGCGCGAACGGGAAGGACCCCTGAAGATCGGGACGGAAAGCGTGGCGATGCTGGCGATCTACGCAGGTGCGGTGGGGCTGCAGGTGGTGGCGGGATGACCGATGGCCCCCGGCTGCGGGACTTTCGGGGCGTCTGGCGCCTGTCGCGCGAGATCGGCGACCGCTATGGCGGACAGGCGCTGCGGTTCGAGGGGACGGCCCGGTTCAGCGGCGGGGACGACCGGCTGACCCTGCTGGAAAGCGGGCAGATGCTGGTGCCGGGCCAGCCGCCGATGCGGGCCGAGCGGACCTATCACTGGCACGCCGACGGCGACGGGATCGCGGTGTTCTTCGAGGACGGCCGCCCGTTCCTCCGGATCGTGCCGGGGTTGCAGCCTGCCGCGGACCACGATTGCCCGCCGGACCTGTACGCGGTGCGCTATGACTTTCGCGACTGGCCGGACTGGAGCGCCGAGTGGAAGGTCTATGGCCCCCGCAAAGACTATGTCATGACAAGCTGGTACAGCCCGGACGACTGACGTTTGACCGTCGGGCGATGGCACCGGCAAGGGTGAGGGCGCGGACGATGTGCGCAGGCGGCCAGGGGGCTGTGCCTTGCTGCAGCTGCAAACACCGGTAGACAGCCCTCAGATACCGTCATGCGGCGAACGCCCGCATTCCAGATACATCCGCAGACGCCGTACGGGCACCGGCCCGTCGCGGTCGCCCGCCCGTTCCAAAAGGTCACATGTCATGTCCCTGAAACTGAAAATCATCACCGGCTCTACCCGTCCCGGCCGTGTCGGCCCGACCATCGCGAAATGGGTGGCCGANGCCGCCAAGGCGCATGGCACGTTCGAGGTCGAGTCCATCGACATCGCGGACATGAACCTGCCGTTCCTTGACGAGCCGAACCACCCGGCGATGCAGGATTACCAGCACGCGCACACCAAGGCCTGGAGCGCGAAGATCGCCGACGCCGACGCCGTGCTGTTCGTGACCCCGGAATACAACAGCTTTCCGCCCGCGACCCTCGTGAACGCGGTGCAGGTGCTGCTGAAGGAATGGCAGTACAAGCCGGCGTCCGTGGTCAGCTATGGCGGCGTCTCGGCGGGTCTGCGCGCCACGCAAGAGCTGCGCCAGCTGCTGGGGAACGTCGGCATGGTCGCGATCCCGCAGGGCGTCCCGGTGCCGTTCTTCCCGCAGTTCATGGACGAGAACGCGGTCTTCACCCCGAACCAGCAGATGAACGACGGCCTGAAGCTGGCGCTGGACGAGCTGGCCAAGTGGGCCGAGCCGCTGAAGGCCCTGCACGCGGCCTGACCTTAGTCGGCGCCACCGTCGCGATCGCGGTAGTGGCGCAGGACGAACAGGCGGATGGCCGAGGCGAGACCCGTCTCGACCCCGCGCGTTTCATCGATCTCGGCGGCCAGCGCGTTCAGCGGCTGGCCGCGCTGGGTGGCGATCTCGCGGAACGCCGCCCAGAACTCCGGCTCCAGCGAAACGCTGGTGCGATGGCCCCGCAAGGTGAGCGAATGCTTGGCGGGGCGGTCGGTCATTCTTCCTCGAACCTGTGATCGTCGAGCTTCTTCTTCGCCTTCGCGTTTTGCGTGGCGTCGAGGACGCGCTGGGCCTTGCTGCGCCCGTGCTTCGCCGCGTTCTCGTTCGCGGCGGCCCGCTTGTCGGCCCGGGCGCGGTCCTTGCGCGCTTGCCGCAGGTTGCTGACGTTGCTCATGTGACCCCTCTGTTCATGGACCGGCACAGAACACCAACCGGCGGGCGTTGCCAATGGGTCGGTTGATGACGTGTCGCCGCGCGTGCGAGGGAAAGGGGGCGCTGCCCCCGTCGCGCTTTGCGCGACTCCCCCGAGGTATTTTGAAAGAGAAGAAGGGGCGGGTGTGCCGCCTTGGGTTCGGTGGTTTCAGGTCAGCGCGCAGGGAACCAGCCAGAGGTCCTTGGCCATGCCGGCGTCGATCAGGGCGCGCGACAGGNGCCCGGACGCGAAGTAGACGCTGTAGAGCACGGGGTCGTACCAAATGTCTGCGGTGTTCTGCGGCGTGGCGGACAGGACGATGTCCCCGGGTTCGACTGTCAGTTCGATGAAGTGCTGGCGGTCACCGGGTTGTTGCGGCGCAAGACTGCGGCAGCGGTCGACCAGAACCGGGTGGGTCGGGGTGACCGGGTAGAACGACAGCGAGACGTGGTCGAGGCCGCGGTCCGCATCCTTCGGCGCCGTCAGGTCGACCGGGCGCAGGCGTGCGGGGCCGATGTCGAAGCGCAGCAACAGGTCGGCCAGCGGTTTCGAGACGGTCAGGTGTCCCGCCATGAAGAACGCCGGCAGCGGGCGCCATTTGCGCCCTTCGCGTTGGTCTGCCGTCAGGGTCAGCCGTTTCGGGTCGCCCTTGTAGAACTTGCGCTTGATCGGCGACATGGCGTCGAGCCGCTCCTTCGGGATCTCGAGCGGATAGCGTTCGTGCACGTCGACCCCGAACGAGAAATAAATACTGCGCGGCGCCATGATGACGTGCGGCACGGTGTCGTCGGTGTCTTGCATTCTGCGCCTCCTTTGGGGGGTGGCGGGCCGCCGGGGCCTGTTCCCTGCGCGCGGCAGGATAGGCGAGGGGGGCGCGGCTGGGAAGCGCGGGCTGGTGGGCGTGTGCCGTGGGGGCTGCCACGCAAAAAGGGCGCCGCACGACGGCGACGCCCTTTTGTTTGCGGGTCCGGCGGGGATCAGTCCTTGGGGCCGATCATCTGTTCCGGGCGGACCACCTTGTCGAAGGTTTCTTCGTCCACGAAGCCAAGCGCGATGGCTTCTTCGCGCAGGGTGGTGCCGTTCTTGTGCGCGGTCTTGGCGACCTTGGTGGCGTTGTCGTAGCCGATGGTCGGAGCCAGCGCCGTCACCAGCATCAGCGATTCCTTCATCAGCTTTTCGATCCGGGCCTCGTTCGCCTGAATGCCGACCACCATGTTGTCGGTGAAGGCCGAGGCGCTGTCGCCCAGAAGCTGCATCGACTGCAGCACGTTGTAGGACATCATCGGGTTGTAGACGTTCAGCTCGAAATGGCCTTGGCTGCCGGCCATGCCGACCGCCGCGTCGTTGCCCATGACGTGGGCGCAGACCATCGTCAGCGCCTCGGCCTGCGTCGGGTTCACCTTGCCGGGCATGATCGAGCTGCCGGGTTCGTTTTCCGGCAGGATCAGCTCGCCAAGGCCCGAGCGGGGGCCGGAGCCCAAAAGGCGAATGTCGTTGGCGATCTTGAACAGCGATGCGGCGACGGTCTTCAGCGCGCCCGAGAACATGACCATCGCGTCATGGGCGGCAAGGGCTTCGAACTTGTTGGGGGCGGTGACGAAGGGCAGGCCGGTGATCTCGGCCATGTTGGCGGCCACGGCTTCGCCCCAGCCCTTCTTGGTGTTCAGCCCGGTGCCGACGGCGGTGCCGCCCTGCGCCAGTTCGTAGATGTCGGGCAGGCAGGCCTTCACCCGCTCGATCCCCTTGCGGACCTGGTGCGCGTAGCCCGAGAATTCCTGGCCCAGCGTTAGAGGGGTGGCGTCTTGGGTGTGGGTGCGGCCGATCTTGATGATGTCCTGGAACTCGTCACGCTTGGCTTCCAGCGCGGCGGCGAGCTTTTCCAGACCCGGCAGCAGCACGTCGCGCGCCTGCATGGCGATGCCGACGTGCATCGCGGTCGGGAAGGTGTCGTTCGACGACTGGCCCATGTTGCAGTGATCGTTCGGGTGGACCGGCTTTTTCGAGCCCATCTCGCCGCCCAGCATCTCGATCGCGCGGTTCGAGATCACCTCGTTGGCGTTCATGTTGGACTGGGTGCCGGANCCGGTCTGCCAGACCACCAGCGGGAAGTTGTCGTCGAACTTGCCGTCGATGACTTCACCCGCGGCGGCGATGATCGCATCGGCGGTCTCGGCGTCCATCGCGCCGTTCGCCTTGTTCGCCATCGCGCAGGCCTTCTTGACCACGCCCAGCGCGCGGATGATCGGCACCGGCTGCTTTTCCCAGCCGATCGGGAAGTTCATGATCGAGCGCTGGGTCTGAGCGCCCCAGTACTTGTCTGCGGGTACTTCCAGCGGGCCGAAGCTGTCGGTTTCGGTGCGGGTGGCGGTCATCAGGCTCTACTCCTCGCGGTATCCCATCGTCGACCGTTCCTCTAGCGGGGCCGGGGGCCGGGATCAACGTGCCATTGGCGCGCAAGGGGTGTGTGACCGCTACCATTCGGCGATTGCGCCAGCCGCGCCCGTCGCGCGCGGGGCGGCGGGGGAACGGCGGGGGACCAGCAATGGCCGAGGCTAGACGGGTCCTACTTGCGGAAGCTGTCCAGGCTGACGATGTCGGCCTCGCGCGGGGCCTCGTCTTCGACCTCGACTTCTTCAAGCTCGATCTCGTCCTCGTCGTCTTCTCCGTCGTCGTCCTGCGTCTTGAACGTCAGGCCGAATTCGACAGAGGGGTCCACGAAGGTGCGGATCGCGTCGAAGGGGATGTACAGCGGTTCGGGNNTGTCGCCGAAGTTNAGCGTNANCGNGAANCCNTCNTCGNNNACGNNGAGNTTGTCGNACCANTGCTGNATCACGATGGTCATCTCGNCCGGNTAGCGGTCGGANAGCCAGTCGGCGATCTCNACGTCNGGATGCATCGTGTCGAAGGTGATGAAGAAGTGGTGTTGCCCGGGCAGCCCGTTGTCCTGAACGTCCAGCAGGACGTCTCGGATCAGACCGCGCATGGCGCGGTGCATGAGGTTGCCGTAATCGATGGTGCGCGGCATGCCGGGGTCCTTCGTCTGCGCTCGGTCACAACATACGGGATTCGGGCGGGAAGAAAAGGGCACCAGTATGGCGGATTCGTCAGACGATGCGCGCGGCCGCCACGCCTGCGACCGCCATGAGCAACAGCACAAGGGGAAGGGACCATTTGAGGCGCCAAAGCAACCCGGCGGCAAGCAGCGCCAGCCCCGCCGCGGCCGGGTTCAGCGACGCGGGGTCCGGCAGCGGCAGACGGGCCGGACCGACCTGACCCTGCGTCACGGTGTCGAAGAAAACATGGGTTGCGAACCAGATGGACAGGTTCAGGATCACCCCCACGACAGCCGCCGTGATGGCGGTCAGCGCGGCTGCAAGACGGGGGCGGCCGGCGATCCGCTCGATGTAGGGGGCGCCCGCGAAGATCCAAAGGAAGCAGGGCGCGAAGGTGACCCACAGCGTCATCAGGGCCGCCGCAAGGCCAAGGGCAAGGCCCCCGGCGTTGGCGCCTGCAAGGTAGCCCACGAACTCGGTCACNAGAATCAGCGGGCCGGGGGTCGTCTCGGCCAGTCCCAGCCCGTCCATCATCTGGTCCATGCCCAGCCAGCCCTGCTGCTGGACGACCTCTTGCGACATGTAGGCCAGCACGGCGTAGGCGCCGCCGAAGGTGACCACCGCAAGCTTCGAGAAGAACAGCCCGATCTCGGCCAGCAGGGTCTGGCCGGTGGCCAGCGCCAGCGCCACCGGCGCCCACCAAAGCGCGGCCCATGTCAGCACGGTTGGCAGGGTCCGGGCGGGGCGCGCGGGCGGGGCGGGGGCAGCGGGGCTTCCGGTGGCGGTCAATGCGCCGTACAGCCCGGCGACAAGGATGATCAGCGGGAACGGCACCGCGAAGGCGAAGATCGCCACGAAGGACAGCCCAGCGATCACCCAGCGGTCCAGACCGTGCAGCGCCTTTTTCGAGACCTTCAGCAGCGCCTCCAGCACGATCACCACAACGGTGGCCTTGATGCCAAGGAACAGCGCCTGCGCCAGCGGCACCGCGCCCCATTGCGCGTAGAGCGCCGCCAGCAGCCCCACGACCAGCGCTCCGGGCAGCACAAACAGCGCGCCCGCGATCAGCCCGCCCGTCATGCCGCGCATCCGCCAGCCGCAGTAGGTGGCCAACTGCATCGCTTCGGGGCCGGGCAGCAACATGCAAAAGCTGAGCGCGTCGAGGAATTGCTTTTCGGTCAGCCACGGGCGGTCGTCGACAAGCTCTCGGTGCATCAGGGCGATCTGGGCGGCGGGCCCCCCGAAACTGAGCAGGCCGATGCGGCCGAACACGCGCACAAGGTCGCGCGTCGGGGGCGGATTAGTGGTCATGGGTGGTGCGGCTGTCCTCGGGCGCTTGGGTCCGGTCGTCCATTCCATAGTCGCGTAACACATGTGCGACACGCAGCCGGTAGTCGCGGAACAGCCGCCCCCGCCCGGCGGCCTGCGCATTGCGATGCTGGGTCAGTTTCCGCCATTCGTCCAGCGCGGCCTCGTCCCGGAAGAACGACACCGACAGCAGCTTGCCCGGAGTGGTCAGGCTTTCGAACCGCTCGACCGAGATGAACCCGTCGATCTGTTCGACCAGCGGCCGCATCTCGGCGGCAAGGTCGAGATAGGCGTCGACGCAGCCCTCGTTCGGAATGACTTCGAAGATGACGGCGATCATTGGCGGCTCCTCCCCGCGGTCAGGGAAGACGCAGGGACGGGCGGTTGGCAAGTGGGATCAGTTGGATCAAGCGCAAGTAGCGTGACGCTTTTCAAGGTAGATTAGCGTCTTAAAGCCATGATCTTGCAGGTGCTCGCCACGCTTGTCGCGGTAGTATGGACAAGCCCGGCCCTACTTGCGGGAGAATGCTACTGCCGGTCAGGAATGGCTTCCGACTACATCTTCGCCTTCACCGGCATGGCGTCTGACGTACTCTTCCATTGCCTCACGGCTAACGTGGTTGAGTGTGACGCGGCGCCCGCGCGCAATATAATAGAGCTTTCGGTGGATTCCGCTGGATACGCGAACATTGAAACTGCCCTTGAAAGGCTTCTCGGCCTCGCGCCCCGCACGCTCACATTCCGCTACATAGTCTTCCACGGCCTCAACGAACGCCTGTTGCAGTTCTTTGGGGGTTTCACCCTCGAACGTAACGAGATCCCGGATGCCTTCGAGCTTGCCGACAAGCACACCGTCCTCAATCTCGTAGGACCCGAGGTATCCAGCAAATTTCAGGAGATCAGCCATCAGAGAACCCCTTCTTCCCTAAGTTTTTCCACCATTTGCCGTACTGCATTCTGCCGTACCAAAGGCGGATTGTGCGGGCGATGAAAGCTGAGAAGCGGCAGTTCAGCGTGTCTAAACTTCGTCCGCGACCCGTTGCCTTCATCAGCTTCGTAGCCCAGATCGACGAGAAAAGCAGATAACTCGTCCCACCTGAGATCGTTCGGGATCGCGAGAATGCGGGCGCGCCGTTTCGCTTTCTTGCTCATGTCGCCCGGGACATTAGCATTGCCTTACAATCCTTGTCACTAAAAATGGTTACGCTGGCCGGGACTTCCAGTTCGTATCCACTGGGTCTTAAATCCACGCTTGGACTAGCCGCGTGTGATTAACAAAGCTTTGACGTGAGGAAAGTGCAGGCTTCTGTTGCCAGGTGCCTGCGAACCCCGCCTTACGCTGCTAGGCGCAAGGACTTAAATTTCGGTCTTGTTACTGCTTAAGCAGCAACGGCGACCGGAGCACGATTGTCGTTGGCAATTATGCATTGTGAACCGATAACGGTGGTATCTCACCGGGACAAAGCTAACCTCTTTAGACGTTCGTCGATCCTATTTCGGCCCCACAGTCCCCCCAACGACGGGAAAATTTGGTGGAGCCGCCGGGTACCGCCCCCGGGTCCGAGCCGCTTATTACAAGCGCGTTTATGTCCATAGTCGGCGAACCGACAGACCTTATGTAGCGACGCGAGGGCGGTCCGACAAGGGGGCGCATGCAAGGGGGCGCATGACGGTCATCTTCGGACCGGGCTACGCCGCCGTCGGCAGCCGTCGGCAGCCGTCGACAGCCGTTGACAGGGGCCGCCGCGGCTGCCCAAGGTGGTCGGGTGCCGAACGCGGCCGGCAGCCACGGAGCAGGAATCCATGATCTCAGCCGACTATTGCCGCACGATGGCGCGTTACAATCGCTGGCAGAACGGCAACCTGCTGGGCGAGGCAGAGGTTCTGGGGCCCGCTGCGCGCAAGGCCGATCGCGGCGCGTTTTTCGGGTCGATCGAAAAGACGCTGAACCATGTCCTATGGGCCGATACCATGTGGATGTCGCGGATCGACGGCTGGGACAAACCGCGTGGGTCGGGCGCCGAAAGCACCGAGTTCACCCCGGACTGGGACGCCTACAAGGCCGCGCGGGCCGTCGCGGATCAACGTATCCACGAATGGGCTGGCCGGGTCGAGGACGGCGATCTGCTGGGGGACCTGACGTGGTATTCGGGCATCCTAAAAACCAACGTGGCCAAGCCGTTCTGGCTGTGCATCACGCACTTCTTCAATCACCAGACGCACCACAGGGGGCAGGTCCACGGCATGATCACCGCTGCGAAGGGGCGGCCGGGCGACACCGATCTTTTCATCATGCCCGAAACCGCCTAGCCCTTTGGGCGCGATAGCACAGGAGGAGGGGACATGGGCTTCAGGGCGCTTGTTGTCGAAAAGGATGCAGAGGGGGCGACCTCTGCAGCCGTGACGGAACTGACCGAGACCGACCTGCCGGCGGGCGATGTCACGGTGGCGGTCGAATACTCGACGGTGAATTACAAGGACGGATTGTGCATCGGCCCCGGCGGCGGGCTGGTGCGGACCTATCCGCATGTGCCGGGCATCGATTTCGCGGGNACGGTCGAGGCCAGCGACGACAGCCGGTTCGACGTCGGCGACCGCGTCGTGCTGACCGGCTGGCGCGTGGGCGAGGCGCANTGGGGCGGNTACGCNCAGAAGGCGCGGGTCAAGGCCGACTGGCTGGTGCCGCTGCCCGAGGGGCTNGNCGACNCGNGNNGCGATGGCGGTGGGGACNGCCGGGTTNACNGCGATGCTGGCGNTNATGGCGCTGGAACGCCACGGGCTGCGCCCCGGCAAGGGCGAGGTTCTGGTCACCGGCGCCGCGGGCGGGGTCGGGTCGGTCGCGACCGCCATCCTGAATGATCTTGGCTATGACGTCGCCGCGGTGACCGGGCGGCCCGAGACGGAAGGCTATCTGCGCGACTTGGGCGCCAGCCGTATCGTTGCGCGCGAAGAACTGGCCGAGACGGTCAAGCGTCCGCTGGAAAGCGAAAGCTGGGTCGGCTGCGTCGACGCCGTTGGCGGCCCGATGCTGGCGCGGGTGCTGGGGCAGATGTGCTACGGCGCCTCGGTCGCGGCGGTCGGGCTGGCGGGCGGCGCGTCGCTGCCGGCCTCGGTGGTGCCGTTCCTTTTGCGCGGGGTGAACCTGCTGGGCATCGACAGCGTGATGCAGCCCTATGACAACCGGCTTGCGGCGTGGAAGCGGGTGGCTTCCGATCTGCCGATGGACAAGCTGTCGGCGATGATCCAGCCCGCGACGCTGGAGGACCTGCCAAGGCTGGGGGCAGAGATCCTGAAAGGCCAAGTGCGCGGCCGCGTGGTCGTGGATGTGAACGCCTGAACGCGCGTTCAGCGCGACCCGATAAGACGCGGTGCATGCTGCGCGTGCAAAGGTCCGGAAACGACACGAATGCCGTTTCCGGACTGTTAACCTTCGTTTAGCGCCATTTTCCGGACTTCCCCGGCGTTAGCCTTCTAGTTGGCCGAAACGCGCCAATCGGGTAAGGTGCCCGTTGACCACACCTCGACAAGATCCCCTCGAAGCGGTTGCACCCCAAGCGGCTGTCTGGGAAGGGGGCGGTGGCTGAAAAAATAGGCAAGGAGGGAAAATGTTCCAGAAAATCATGGCGCCGGTCGACCTGGCCCATGTCGCAAAGCTGAACAAGGCTCTGGACGCTGCGGCCGATATGGCCAAGCATTTCGGAGCTGAGCTTTGCTATGTGGGCGTGACCGGCGAACAGCCGAGCGCACTTGGGCACACGCCCAAGGAATACGGCGAAAAGCTGAAGGCCTTTGCCGACGAACAGTCCACGGCACACGGCATCCCGACAAGCTCTCACCCGATGGTCAGCTATGACCCGACCACCGAACTCGACGACGCGCTGATGAAAGCGGTCACCGAAACCGGTGCGGACCTTGTGGTGATGGGGACGCACAAGCCGGGGCTGACGGACTACATCTGGCCGTCGAACGGATCGAAGATCGCCGCGCACTCCGCGGCGTCGGTCTTTCTGGTGCGCGACTGACGCCGTCCGGCCGTCCGTCGCCGCCGGTGACGTCCCAAAACACAGAACAAAGGAGATCGCCTGCAAATGGCTGACGAAGACATTCAGGGCATTCCGGAACCGGAAGGTGCCTCTGACATCATCGAGACCGATTACGAGATCGGTCAGGACAATGTGGAAGGCAGCGTGGGGCCTTTCGGATTTGACATTCACAACCCCGTATTCCTGATCTCGGGCCTCGCGATCGTGGCCTTCGTGTTCTACACGCTGGCGCTGCCCGAACAGTCGGGGGCGGCCTTCTCGTGGTTGTTCTCGGCGGTGACGACCGGCTTCGACTGGTTCTTCCTTGGCGCGGCGAACATCTTCGTCATCTTCTGCCTGCTTCTGATCGTGACCCCTGCGGGTTCGGTCCGGCTGGGCGGTACGGATGCCACGCCGGATTACACCTATCTGGGCTGGTTCGCGATGCTGTTCGCAGCGGGCATGGGCATCGGCCTGATGTTCTACGGCGTGTCCGAACCGATGAGCCACTTCTCGTCGGCGCTGGGCGGCACCGCGACCGAAGACGGCATGCGCACCGACTGGGCGCCGCTGGGCGCGGCCGCAGGGGACGAGCAGGCGGCGATCCGGCTTGGCATGGCCGCGACGATCTTCCACTGGGGCCTGCACCCTTGGGCGATCTACGCGGTGGTGGCACTGGCGCTGGCGCTGTTCTCGTACAACAAGGGCCTGCCGCTGACGATCCGTTCGGCGTTTTACCCGATCCTCGGCGACCGTGTCTGGGGCTGGTGGGGCCACATCATCGACACGCTGGCGGTGTTCGCCACGCTGTTCGGTCTTGCGACCTCGCTGGGCTTTGGCGCGACGCAGGCCAACGCGGGCCTGAACGAGCTGTTCGGCATCCCGATCAACAGCACCGTCGAGGTTCTGCTGATCTCCGGCATCACCGCGGTGGCGCTGGTTTCGGTGCTGCGCGGTCTGGATGGCGGCGTGAAGGTGCTGTCCGAGATCAACATGGGCCTTGCGCTGTTGCTGTTGCTGTTCGTGCTGTTCGCCGGCCCGACGCTGGCGATCCTGACGGGCTTCGTCGACTATCTTGGCGCGTACCTTGTGAACCTGCCGGCGCTGTCGAACCCGGTCGGCCGTGAAGACGTGAACTTCATGCAGGGCTGGACCTCGTTCTACTGGGCGTGGTGGATCAGCTGGTCGCCGTTCGTGGGCATGTTCATCGCCCGCGTGTCGCGGGGCCGGACCGTGCGCGAGTTCGTCATCTGCGTGCTGCTGATCCCGTCAATGGTCTGCGTGCTGTGGATGTCGGTGTTCGGCGGCGTGGCGATCCAGCAGGTCGTGCTGGACGGCTACACCGCGGCGCAGGAAGCCGACCTTCCGCTGCAGCTGTTCAAGATGCTGGACCAACTGCCGCTGACGCAGATCACGTCGCTGATCGGCATCGTGCTGGTCATCGTGTTCTTCGTGACCTCGTCGGACTCGGGTTCGCTGGTGATCGACACGATCACGGCGGGGGGCAAGGTCGACGCGCCGGTGCCCCAGCGGGTGTTCTGGTGCGTGTTCGAAGGCGCAGTGGCCATCGTGCTGCTGCTGTCGGCGGGCGGCCTTCAGTCGCTGCAGTCGATGGTGATCTCGACCGGCCTGCCGTTCACGGTGGTGCTGCTGGTGATGTGCTGGGCGATCTGGCGCGGCCTGATGTCCGAGCGCAGCAACACCTGATCCGGCTTTTGCAGGACAGGGAAAAGGCGGCCTTCGGGCCGCCTTTTTCGTTTCGGGGTGTCGGATGCGGGGGCAGGGGCATCCGGCGCAGGTTACGGTGCGCGTAGGGCATCTTGCGTGGTGCGTGGTGAGGGGGGCGTGTCGACCGGTGCCTGGTGCGTGTAGCGCGACGCTCGATGCCTGAAGTGCGGTGCGTCATGCGTGCAGCGTGATGCCCGGTGCGAGGGACGCTTTGCGTTATGTGTGAGGCAGAATGGCCGGTGCGGGAAGCGCGGTGCGTCATGCCTGTAGCGCGATAGCCGTTGCGAGAGACGCGGTGCGTTATGTGTGAGGCAAGATGGCCGGTTTGTATCACAAGGTCGCCGGGTGCCTCGTGTGTGTGGCGCGGCGCCCGCTGCGTGCGACGCTGGTTGTCTTACGCAAAGCACGGTGCATCGCCGTGCATGATGCGAGGGGCGAAGGACAGAAGGCGATGCGGGAGCTGATGCTTGATCGCCAGCCGTGTGTCGCCGGCGTGAGAGAGCACGATCTGTGAACCGGACCGTGAAGCCTATGAGACGGGCCGTGCAACCTGTGACACGGGCCGTGCAGCCTCGGTCGGTCGGTGACACCGCGAAGAAAGGCTCGCGTTCGCAGCGCTTGCGGCGAAGGTCAGGCGCCCTTGCGACAGGCGCGACCCCAGTTGGCAAAAGTCGCCCCCGGTGAAACCACCAGCAAGCCGACATGTCAGTGAACGGCCAGTGGCAACCGGCTGACAACGTGCTGGCCGCAGGGTGATTGCAGGCTGACTACAGGCTGACAGGTCAGATCTCAAAAGTCCATTTGTGTTTTATTTCCAGAGTTTTGCCGAATGAAGTTGACACGCCGCCTCCGGCTTCGATGCGGTGCGGGGTCCTGTCTCCGCAGGCATGGCCGCACGTCGGCAGGTCAGACGCTTTGCCCACATGTCGTCGTGACTGGTGGCTGTCACCGCGCCTGACATGTTGGCTTCGTGCGGCCCGGGCGGCGGCAGCGGGTGCGACAAATCTCGGGCGGCTCCATGCCAGTGCCACCGCCATCGCCCGTGTCCGTGCCGGGCGCGGTCCGGTGGCGTCCCCCGCTTGCATCGCCCCGCCATGCAGAGGATACCGGGACGAAGACGCTGGGGCGGTTGCCACGGGCAGGGCGTGCGGGCGGTTCGGGTGCGGCGATTGCCGGATCGGGCCGACGTGCGGTGTCCGGGCCGGCCCCGGCACGACGCCGCAAGCGGAGACACCAGCATGGCCCCCACACTCGACCTCGATTTCGTTCGCGCCCAGTTCCCCGCCTTCGCGGTGGAACGGCTTGGCGGGCAGGGTTTCTTCGACAACGCCGGCGGGTCCTACATGTGCGGGCCGGTGATGGAGCGGCTGGACCGGTTCTTCCGGGAACGCAAGGTGCAGCCCTATGGCCCCTACGAGGCCAGCCGGCTGGGCGGTGAAGAGATGGACGAAGCCCGCCAGCGGCTTGCCGCGATGATGGGCGTCGACACGGACGAACTGTCGTTCGGCCCCTCGACCACGCAGAACACCTATGTGCTGTCGCAGGCCTTCCGGCAGTGGATGTCGCCCGGCGATGCGATCATCGTCACCAATCAGGACCACGAGGCCAACAGCGGTCCGTGGCGGCGCCTTGCCGACGAAGGCTTCGAGGTGCGCGAATGGCAGATCGACCCGCAGACCGGCCACCTTGATCCGGCCAAGCTGGACACCTTGCTGGACGACAAGGTGCGGCTGGTCTGTTTTCCCCATTGTTCCAACGTGGTGGGAGAGATCAACGACGTCGCCGCCGTCGTGTCGCGCATCCACGATGCGGGGGCGCTGGCCTGCGTCGACGGCGTAAGCTATGCGCCGCACGGCTTGCCCGACGTGGGCGCGCTGGGGGCGGATATCTACTTGTTCTCGGCCTATAAGACCTATGGCCCGCATCAGGGCGTGATGGTGATCCGCCGGGCGCTGGCCGAACAACTGCCGAACCAGGCGCATTTCTTCAACGGCGACGTGCTGTACAAGAAATTCACGCCGGCGGGCCCCGATCATGCGCAGGTCGCCGCCTGTGCCGGGATGGCCGACTACATCGACCTGCTGCACGCCCGCCACTTCGGGACCGAGACCGATCCCCGCATCCGCGCCACCCGCGTGCATGACCTGATGCGTGAGCAGGAAATCGCGTTGCTGCAGCCACTGCTGGACTATCTGAAGTCGAAGAACAGCGTCCGCCTGCTTGGCCCGACCCGGGCCGAGGGCCGGGCGCCCACCGTGGCGCTGACCGCGAACCGCCCCGGCGCGGACCTCGCCGAGGCGCTGGCCCCGCACGAGATCAACGCGGGCGGCGGCGACTTTTACGCGGTGCGACCGCTAAAGGCGCTGGGCGTGGGCGAAGAGGGCGTGCTGCGGCTGAGTTTCGTGCACTATACCTCGGAGGGCGACATCGACCGGCTGATCCGCGCGCTCGACCACGTCCTGTGACGGCGTTGACCGGCGGGCAGGGGCGCTAGATCACGGTTAACAGACCGCCGCCCCGGGAGGATAGCTTGAGCGACACGTCACCCGTCATCGTCTGGATCCGGCGCGACCTGCGCCTGTCCGACCACGCCGCCCTGACCGCCGCCGCCGACAGCGGGCGGCCGGTGATCCCCGTGTTCGTGCTGGACGAGGTCGTCGACCGGCTGGGGGCGGCGGCCAAGTTCCGCTTTGGGCTGGGTGTCGACGCGTTCGGCGACGCGCTGGAGGGCATCGGTTCGCGGTTGATCCTGCGGCGGGGCAAGGCGCTGGAGTGTCTTCAGGCGCTGGTGAAAGAGACCGGCGCCGGGGCGGTGTACTGGCAGCGCGCCTATGATCCCGACAGCAAGGATCGCGACACCAAGGCAAAGGCCGCGCTGAAGGACGACGGGCTCGACGTGCAAAGCTTCGCGGGGCATCTGCTGTTCGAACCGTGGACGGTCGAGACGAAGACCGGCGGTTTCTACAAGGTCTATACCCCGTTCTGGAACGCGGTGAAGGGGAGCGACATCGACGCGCCCCTGACGGCGGTGTCGGACCTGAAGGCGCCCTCGGACTGGCCCGACAGCGACACGCTGGACGACTGGCAGATGGACGCCGCGATGCGCCGGGGGGCTGCGATCGTGGGCAAGCACGTCTCGGTCGGGGAAGAGGCCGCGCGCGGTCGGCTGGGGGCGTTCATCGCCAACGGCATCGAAGGCTATGGCGACGGGCGCAACATGGTGGCCGAGGACGGCTGTTCGCGCATGTCCGAGCCTTTGACCTATGGCGAGATCAGCCCGCGCATTTGCTGGCACGCCGGGATGCGCGCCCGCGAAGAGGGCAAGACCGGCGCCGAGACGTGGCTGAAAGAACTGGTCTGGCGCGAGTTCGCGTATCACCTGCTGCATCACACGCCGCATATCGTGTCCGACAACTGGCGCGAGGAGTGGCGCAGCTTCCCGTGGAACGAGGACGAGCGCAAATCCGAGGTGATCGCTTGGAAACGTGGCCGCACCGGCGTCGCCTTCGTGGATGCCGCGATGCGCGAGATGTACGTGACCGGCACGATGCACAACCGCGCCCGGATGATCGTCGCCAGTTACCTGACCAAGCACCTGATGTGCCACTGGCGGATCGGGCAGGCGTGGTTCGAGGATTGCCTGATCGACTGGGACCCGGCGTCCAACGCGCTGGGCTGGCAGTGGACGGCGGGGTCCGGGCCCGATGCCACGCCCTATTTCCGCGTCTTCAATCCCGACACGCAGGCCGAAAGGTTCGACCCTAAGGGCCAGTACCGCAAGGCATGGATCGCCGAGGACCAGTCGAACCCGCCCGAGACCGCCACCGACTATTTCGCGGCGGTGCCGGAAAGCTGGTCGCTGGACACCGGGCGGGATTATCCCGACCCGGTCGTCACGCTGGACGAGGGCCGCAAGCGGGCGCTGGACGCCTATGAGAACCGGGATTTCTGACGATTGGGCGGCACAAAATCCCTACACGGATGGAATTGTTTCCGAATTGACGACAGATCTTTCCCCTCACAGGGGCCGGAAACACCCCGACGGCGGCGGGTATTGGCCCCTCACGGGCTGCCGGTTGTGTCCGTGCTGGAACAGCCCGACGCGAAAATCGCGACGGCTGCTTGCCCGAGCGTGGCGCGCGGCGGAGACTGCGCGGCGAACGTCCGCTGTGAAGGCCCCCCATGCCCACCGCCACGAAACTCGTCTCTGCCGTCCTGCTTGCCGCGCTTGCGTGGTGGCTTGGTCACATGATCATTCCCTACTTCCCCGACGAACAGCGCATCGGCCGCTTTCGGGAAATTCTGGCGGCCATCGGTTTCCTGACCGGGTGGCGGTTTCTGGGGCGTCACGCCGGGGCAGGGTGGAACAGCGCCATCGCTTTCGGGCTGGGTGCCGCTGGCATCCTTGTGTTCTGGGGCCTGCTGATCTTCTCGGGGTACGAGATGATCCGGCGCTCGATGCGGATGTCCTATGGCGGCCCGACCGAGGCGCTGAAGGATCAGGTGGCGATTGCCATCGACTATTTCGTCTATCTTCAGCCGACCGAGATCTGGGCGACGCTTCTGGTGGGCGGGATCGGTCTTGGGCTGATCGCCGAGATCGTCAAGCGGCGCTGGCCCTGACGCGATGACCATATTCCTTTACGGCCCGCTGCGGTTCACGCCGCTGATGCACCGCGTGCTGGGCGTCGAAGACACGCCGACCGCGCATCCGGCGGTGGCGCCGGGGTGGCGCGGCGCGCCCTGCGTCGGCGGCGTCCACCCGGTCGTTGCCCCGGTGCAGGACGACCCTGCTGGCGAAGGGCTGCATGGCATCGCCTTCGACACGCTGCCCGGGCCGTCCCTTGCGCGGCTTTCGTTCTGCGCCGAGGTCTTCGGCCTGCGCTGGCACGAACTGGACATCGACATCGCGGGCACCGCGCGCGCGGCGCGGATGCTGGTCCCGGACGAACCGGACACCCGTCCGGGACACTGGGCGCTGGATGACTGGGTTGCCAAAACGGGCGATGCGGCGCTTCGGCTGGCCGGCGACGTGATGGACCGGTTCGGTCATACGACCCCGGCTTCGGTGCGGGCTATGCTGGACATGGCGCTGTCGCGCGCCGACAGCCATGCCCGCGCACGGCGGGACAGCACGCCGCCGGTCCTGCGCAAAGGCGGCACCGACGCCGACGTCGAGATCGTTGAGCGCAGGCGGCCCTACACCCATTTCTTTCAGGTCGAGGAAACCGACCTGCAGTTCCGCCGCTTCGACGGCAGCCTTAGCGAAACCGTCACCCGTGCCGCCTTTGTGATGAGCGACGCGGTGACGGTGCTGCCCTACGACCCGGTGCGCGACCGCGTGCTGCTGGTGGAACAGTTCCGGTTCGGCCCCCTGTCGCGGGGCGACCGCTATCCCTGGAGCCTTGAACCCGTCGCTGGCCGCATCGACGCGGGCGGCGACCCGGAAGAAACCGCGCGCCGCGAAGCGCAGGAAGAGGCGGGGCTGACCCTTGGCGCGCTAGAGCAGGTGGCGCGGTATTACCCGTCGCCCGGCGCGGTGACCGAATACCTGTGGTCCTTCGTCGGCATCGCCGATCTGCCCGACAGCGCCGCCGTGATGGGCGGGCTGGACGAGGAAGCCGAGGACATTCGCGGGGTCATCCTGTCCTTCGACGACCTTATGGCGTTCGTCTCGGGCGGCGAGGCAGAGAACGGGCCGCTGATCCTGACCGCGCACTGGCTGGCGGCGAACCGCGACCGCTTGCGCCGCGACGCTTGAGTTCCGGGGCCGCGCCAACTACAGGATCAGTTCTGATCGAGGACTGATCGAGAACAGAGCGAGGGAGGCGCGCGATGCGGATTTGCAAGGACCTGCCGGAGGCCGTGGGGAACACGCCGCTGATCCGGCTCAATGCGATCTCGGAAGCGACCGGCTGCGACATCTACGGCAAGGCGGAGTTCATGAACCCCGGCCAGTCGGTGAAAGACCGCGCCGCGCTGTACATCATCAAGGACGCGATCGAACGCGGCAAACTGGCCCCCGGCGGCACCATCGTGGAAGGCACAGCGGGCAACACCGGCATCGGTCTTGCACTGGTGGGGGCGTCGATGGGGTTCAAGACGGTCATCGTCATCCCCGAGACCCAAAGTCAGGAAAAGAAGGACATGATCCGGCTGGCTGGCGCCGAGCTGGTTCAGGTCCCGGCGGTTCCCTACAAGAACCCCAACAACTACGTGAAATATTCGGGCCGGCTGGCCGAGAAGCTGGCGCAGACCGAACCCGGCGGCGCCATCTGGGCGCAGCAGTTCGACAACACCGCCAACCGCCGCGCCCATGTCGAAACGACCGGCCCCGAGATCTGGGAACAGACCGGCGGCAAGGTCGACGGCTTCGTCGCGGCCGTCGGTTCGGGCGGGACGCTCGCTGGCGTGGCCGAGGTGCTTCAGCCCAAGGGGGTGAAGGTGGCGCTTGCGGACCCGATGGGCGCCGCGCTGCACAGCTTCTACACCACCGGCGAGTTCAAGTCCGAGGGCAGCTCGATCACCGAAGGGATCGGGCAGGGGCGGATCACCGCCAACCTCGAAGGGTTCACGCCCGATTTCTCGTACCAGATCAGCGATGACGAGGCGCTGCCTTACGTCTTCGACCTGCTGCGCGACGAAGGTCTGGTGATGGGCGGGTCGACCGCCGTCAACATGGCGGGCGCCGTGCGGCTTGCGCGTGAACTGGGGCCGGGACACACCATCGTGACGATCCTGTGCGACTATGGCTCGCGGTATCAGTCGAAGCTGTTCAACCCATCTTTCCTGAAGGAAAAGAACCTTCCCGTGCCGGAATGGCTGGACGCCGCGCCGCGCGATCTTCCGGAAGTCTACGAGGACGCATGACCTTCCTGCCGCGCCTGCTGCTGATCCTGGCCCTAGCGCTGGGAACACTGGCGCCGGTGGAATGGCGGCCCGGCTGGATCCCCGGATCCGGCCCGGCGGCGGCGCAGCAGGCCATAGACTACGATGCGTGGCACGACGTCGCCCTGCGCGCCGAGGCGGCGCTGGATTCGGGCGAAGCGTCGACCGAGGCGCTTGAAGATCTGCGCGCCGAGGTCGTGGGATGGCGGCAGCGCTTCCTTGAAGCGCAGGATACGAACGCGGCCGCCATCGAGTCGCTGCGCGATCAGCTGGACGCGCTTGGCCCGGCGCCCGAAGAGGGCGAGACCGAGGCCGACGAGATCGCCGCACGCCGCGCCGAACTGACCGAGGATCTTGCCAACGCCGAAGTGCCCGGCCGGACCGCTGAGGCGGCGTTCCGCAGAGCAGAGGCAATCGTGCGCCAGATCGACACGCTGGTGCGCACCCGGCAGGCGGGCGAACTGATGCAGATCGGCCCGTCCCCGGCGATCCCCGCGCTGTGGCCCGACGCGCTGGCGGACTTCGCCGAAAGCTTCCGGGAAATGGCGATCGAGACCCGGGCCCAGTGGAACTCTGACATCACGCGCGAGACGTTCCGCACCCAGCTTCCGTTCACGGTGGTCTACATCGTGATCGCCGCGGTGCTGCTGCTGCGCGGACGCCGGGCGATGGTCTGGCTGACGCAGGCCGTGCTGAACCGGTCGCGCGGTCGCGCGCGCTGGCTGGCGGGCTTCATCACCTCGCTGTTTCAGGTGGTGGTGCCGGTGCTGGGCATCCTGCTGCTGCTGGCCGCACTGATCTCGACCGGGCTGTTCGGCGTGCGGGGCACCACCTTCATTTCGGCCCTGTCCGGCCTTGGCATGGCGACCTTCATCGCGTGGTGGATCGGGCTGCGCCTGTATCCGCTGCACGAGGACGCGCCGCGCCCGCTGGCCGCCACCTTCGAATACGCCGGGGAAATGCGGTTCCACGCCATCCTTCTGGGGGTGCTGGTGGGGTTGCGGTACATCCTGTCCGCGCTGGTCGGGGTCGACAGCTACAGCGACGGCACCCGCGCGGTCCTGTATTTCCCGCTTCTGGTCGCCTTCGGCTTCGTGTTCCTGCGCATCGGCCGCATCCTGATGCGCAGTGTGTCGCTGTCCGAAGCGAACGACGATCTTGACGTGACCTTCGCCCAGCGGGGGCAGCGACTGGTGGGGCAGGCGCTGGTGGTGCTGGCGGTCGTCGGCCCGGCGCTGGCGCTGGTGGGCTACCTCAACGCGGCGATCTTCGCGATGGTGCCCACCGTCTCGTCGTTGGCCGTCCTCGCGTTGCTGCGCATTCTGCACGACATCGTGGTCGAGCTGTACGGCCTGATCACCCGCAAAAGCTCGGAAGAGGCGGGGCAGGCGCTGACGCCCAGCCTGATCAGCTTCGGCCTTGTCATCGCGTCCCTGCCGATCTTCGCGCTGATCTGGGGCGCCCGCCCGTCCGACCTGTTGGAAGTCTGGGCCCAGTTCAACGCGGGCTTCTCGGTCGGCGATGCGCAGATCTCGCCCTCGGTCTTCCTGACGTTCCTTCTGGTCTTCGTGGTGCTGTTCGCTGGGACGCGCCTGTTCCAGAGCGCGCTGAAGTCGACGATCCTGCCCAAGACCGGGATCGACCCGGGCGGTCAGAACGCTATCGTGTCCGGCATCGGCTATCTCGGGATCGGGCTGGGCGCGGTGATCGCCATCACCACCGCCGGGATCGACCTGTCCGCGCTGGCTTTCGTGGCGGGGGCGCTGTCGGTCGGCATCGGCTTCGGCATGCAGAACATCGTGTCGAACTTCATCTCGGGGCTGATCCTTCTGGTCGAACGCCCGGTGGCGGAGGGCGACTGGATCGAGGTCGGCGGCCACATGGGCATCGTCAAGGACATCTCTGTCCGCTCGACCCGGATCGAGACCTTCGACAAGAACGACGTGATCGTCCCGAACGCCGACTTCATCTCGGGCGCGGTCAAGAACTGGACCCGCGGCAGCAGCGTCGGGCGGATCATCGTCACCGTCGGCGTCGCCTATGGCACCGACACCCGCAAGGTCGAGAAGATCCTGTTGGAAATCGCGATGAACCACCCGCTGGTCGCGCTGGACCCCGAGCCGGAGGTCGACTTTCTGGAATTCGGCGCGTCGAGCCTCGACTTCCAGATGCGCATGGTGCTGCGCGACATCGCCTATGGTCTGCCGGTGCGCACCGAGATCCGGCATCAGATCGCCGAACGCTTCGCCGCCGAGGGCATCGAGATCCCGTTCGCGCAGCAGGACATCTGGATCCGCAACCCCGAGGCCATGCGGCTGGGCAAGGCGCAGGTCGCCGCCGAAGAGGCCGCCCCCGAGCCGCCGACGGACGATGCCGCTGCGTCCTCGTCCGGCAGCACGTCGGACCTGCGCGGAGAGGACACCGTGGACGACGCGGGCCCCGACGGCGACCAGGCCTGACCGACGGGCGCTAGCGCCTGCCCTTGGCCCTTGGCCGTTAGGGAGGGGGGCTTTGACCGCCACCCTTTGCCCCGCCGCGCCGGGGATCGCTGCCTCGACGCGTATCGGGGTCTGCCGCCCCGCAGATTTCTTGCCCCGCAAAGGCCCGAAGCCCCGTTTTCGCCCTTGCAACCGGCCCGCCCCCCCGGATAAACAGCGCGGCACGGAGAGGTGGCCGAGTGGTCGAAGGCGCACGCCTGGAAAGTGTGTAGGCGGGAAACCGTCTCCAGGGTTCGAATCCCTGTCTCTCCGCCACCGACAACCCTCTCCTATCCCGACATCGGAACCGCGGCGAATTCGTCCGCAATTCCCGACGCTTGTGCGCGGCTTGTTCTGGCTGAGACGCACCCGTCGGGCGGTATCTTCGTGATTTCTGGCCGTCGTCTCTGTCGGGCCTGAAACGGGGTCCGTTTTTTTGTTTGTTCCCTGTTCCGGCCGGATTAACAGCGTATTCTGTTCAAAAGCAGAGAATTCGGCGTCTGTGAGGGAGAGATTCCCGAGGGATATCAGTGCGTTGGCTGCAGAAATTCCCTGCGCATCCGAACAGGGAACTATTTCCGCGGAACAGGGAATGTTTTGGGACTGATCAGGGAAGATTTCGGGACGAGCAGGGAACGGGTGTCAGCGCCCGAGTCCCAGCATCCGTTCCTGGTCGTCCCAGGCGAGCGGGAGCGGCGCGCGAAGGAGCTGTTTCAGGGTGAGGGGCACCGGCTGGGTCCCTTCTACAATCGCCTGCTTCAGCCGGGGCGAGAGGCCGTCGAGATGGATGATGCGGGCCATGTAGCGCTCGGAGATTCCTTCCGAACGGGCCAGCTTCTGAAGCGGGGTTCCGGCGTGGAGCCGTCCGGCCCAGTCGGTGGCGTTGCGGAGGGCGCGCAGTAGGGCGGGGTCTGGCTGCGGCGCGATTGCGCCTGCGACGATCTTCAGCTCGACCCCGCGGCGGCGGCAGTCAAAGGGCCGCGCGACCTGCAACAGGGTGGGGGCGATCCCGGCAGGGATGCCCGCAGCGGCGGCGAGGGCCGTGCCATCCAGGTCGAAGTGCATCTGTCCGGCGGCGAGACGTCCCTGGCCGATGAGGGGGGCGGCGGCCGCAATCCCGTCGCGCCGGATCCATGCGACCAGAGCCAGTATCGCCTCGGAGGCGACCGCCGACTGCAGGGCGTCTGCCGAACCGATCACGGAATGCTGCCGCGCATGGTCCGAGAGGTGGCCCGCGATGGCATCGACGACCGCGGCCTCGAAGGCGGGTGCCGGAAGCCGCCAGCCGGACCTGTCAGGACCGCCGGAGATCAGCCGGTTCGAGACATAGTAGCGGAGCCGTTTGCCGGATCGGTTGGTATGTGTGGGGGTCAGACCGTCGCCGGTGTCGTCCCGGAACTTGCCCTTGAGCGGGGCCGCCTCTTCGACCGGCGCGCCCGGTTTCGCACCCCGGCGCCGCACATTGGCGGCCTGCAGCCGGTCTTGCACCTTGTCCCAGAGCGCCTCGTCGATGATCGCCGGATGTGTGCCCGGATAGCTCTTGTCCTTGTGCCGGATGCGGCCGCGATAGACCGGGTTGGTGAGGATCCGGTGAATCTGCCCCTGGCTCATCCGGTTGCCGCCCTGCTCGCGCCCGGTCGAGAACCGGGTGCGCTTCGACCTCAGTCCAAGCCGGTCCGCCGCGCGGGTGACCGCATTGAGGCAGCCATGCTGGCGGTAAAGATCAAACAGTTCCCGGACCACGGTGGCCTCGGCCTCGTTGACCACGAGCTCACGCCGGTTCGGATCCGGATGCGGATCGTAGCCGAGAGGACAGACGCCGCCCATCCAGAGCCCCTTCTTCTTCGAGGCAGCGATCTTGTCGCGGATCCGTTCCGCGGTGACTTCGCGTTCGAACTGGGCGAAGGACAGAAGCACGTTCAGGGTCAGGCGACCCATCGACGAGGAGGTGTTGAACGCCTGCGTCACGGAGACAAAGGAACAGCCCGACGCCTCCAGCCGCTCCACTAGCTTCGCGAAGTCTGCCAGCGACCGGGTCAGTCGGTCGATCTTGTAGACCACCACCATGTCGACCCGGCCGGCATCGATCTCGTCCAGCAATCTCTGCAGAGCCGGGCGCTCCAGGGTGCCGCCGGATACGCCGCCATCGTCGTAGCGTGCCGGGAGCAGCTTCCAGCCTTCATGCTTCTGGCTGGCAATATAGGCGGCACAGGCTTCGTGCTGGGCGTCAAGCGAGTTGAAGTCCTGTCCCAGCCCCTCGTCGGATGACTTGCGGGTATAGATTGCGCAGCGGATCATGGGCCCGGTCATGACGCAGCCTTTCTGGTCAGGCCGAAGAACCGGGGGCCGGACCAATGCGCGCCGGTGATCTCGCGGGCGATGGCCGAAAGCGAGCGCCAGGTTTCGCCCTTCCAGAGAAAGCCCCCGTCGGTGACCTCGACCACGTGGGTCACTCCGTTCCATTCCCGCAGCAACCGGCCACCCGGCTTCAGACCGGGGGCAGGCGTCGTCCTGGCGGATGCCTTGTCCGCCGGCTGCTTCAGGGCCTTCTCGACCTGGCGTGACAGACCGCCCGACTGCCGCGTCTGGATCTCCGTGGCGAGAAAGCGACGCAGGAACACCATGCTCAGGCCCTTCGGGACCGCGGTTCCGAACCGGTCGGTCCAGGCCGCGACAAGCGCGGCCCGGTCCATGGTCTCGAGATCCGCAACTCGGATCATTCGGCCGCCTCGGGATCGGCGGTGATCCGGAAAGTGGTCGGATCGCCCATCTCGGCGCCGCGCGTGCGCGTGATCGTGAAGCCGGCGCGGCGCAATCCGCTAAGGGCGGCTCGTACCGTGTGCGGCTGCCAGCCGGTGGCCTCGCATAGGGCCATGACGTTCGTGCCGCCGGGCTGGCGCAGCATCGCTTCCACGGTGCCGATCTTGGTCTGTCTGGGTTTGGGCATCTGGTGTCTCCTCGATCCATGGGGCGGCGGGATGCCGGCCCCGGTACCGAGGAGCGCCCGGGAGCGGTCCGGGCGTGGGACCACTGATGCTCGGTTCTGCGCGGTAGTCCAGTCACATCCGCAGCATTGCGGCCCCAACTCTACATGTGCGTCAGAGAATTAATCTTGGTTTCTGCGATATCTCATTTTCTTTGTAAACAATGACTTAAGGAGTTTTTCTCTTGCGCGATCGGAAGGCCTGCGCTAGGGAGAACTTGCTCCACAGTGTGGGGCGTTGTCCTTTTGGCAGCACTCTGAGCCGGACCTGTCCGGCGTAATTGGGAGCATAACCAGAGGCAATTGCACCGGATCATTTGGTCCGGGGGTTGCTCTATGTGCTCTCTCCGTCACCCAAAGCGATCCTTCTGATACCTGGCGCATCGCGTCGAGCAGTTAGGAGGCTATCATGCCTGCAAAGACGAAACCGTCGGATCAAGGCGATTCGACCTCTGTCATCTGGATGGTGCGCGAGATTGCGCTCCAGCCGATCGACAAGCTGAACCCCTATGGCAACAACCCGCGCAACCACACCGACAGGAACGTCGGCCGCATCGCCGGATCGATCGAGACATTCGGGTTCGTGCTACCGATCCTCGTCGAGAGCGACGGCACCATCATTGCCGGTCACGGACGCTACGCGGCGGCCAAGCGCCTGCGCTTGTTTGCGGTGCCGACGATCTGCGTCGATCACCTGACCAAGGCGCAGGTGCGGGCGCTGCGGATCGCCGACAACCGGCTGGCCGAACTGTCCGACTGGAACCGGGACGCGCTGCAGATCGAGTTCGCCGACCTGGTCGATCTCGATCTGTCCGGCGACCTGGACTTTGACCTGGAACTTACTGGCTTCGACCTGCCTGAGATCGACCTCATTATCGAAGGGGCAGGGGACGGCGATGCCGCGCCGCCCGAGACGGTGGAGGAACCGGACCGGACACGGCCCGCCGTCACCCGCGCCGGTGATCTCTGGCACCTCGGCCGCCATCGACTGCTCTGCGGGAATGCCCTGGAGCCGGAAAGCTACGACGCCCTACTGGACGGAGAGATCGCCCGCATGGTGTTCACAGACCCGCCATACAACGTAAGGGTGAATGGCCATGTGCGCAGTGGACAAAAAGGCGAGCACCGGGAGTTCGCGATGGCGTCCGGTGAGATGACCGATGCCGAGTTCCACGCCTTCCTGTCGCGCTTCATCACGCGGTTCATGGAACCGTTGCCGGAGGGCGGCGTCGCCATGATCTGCATGGACTGGCGTCACATCGCAGACCTGATCGTCGCGGGCAAGGGCTGCGGTCTTGAGCTGATCAACCTCTGCGTCTGGAACAAGACCAATGGCGGCATGGGCGGCCTTTATCGCTCGAAGCACGAACTGGTCTGCATCTTCCGCAAGCCCGGCGCTCCCCACATCAACAATGTCGAACTCGGCAAGCACGGCCGGAACCGCACCAATGTCTGGGACTATGCCGGGGTGAACAGCTTCGGCAAGGGCCGGGAGGCAGACCTTGCGGATCACCCGACGGTGAAGCCGACAGCGCTGGTGGCCGATGCCCTGCTGGATGTCACGCATCGCGGCGATGTCGTCCTCGACTGTTTCGGCGGATCCGGTGCGACCCTGTTGGCCGCGGAGAAGACCGGGCGCAAGGCCCGACTGATCGAACTGGACCCGCTCTATGTCGACGTGACCATCCGCCGCTGGCAGGAGGCGACGGGTCAGGACGCGGTCCACGCGACCACGGGCGAGACCTGGACGGCGCGGGCAGGAACGCCCTCCGCTTCGGACGAGAAGGAGACGGCCGATGTCGACGCATGAGGATGGCGACTACGAAGTCGGCTACGGCAAGCCGCCGAAGCACACCCGGTTCCAGAAAGGCCAGTCCGGCAACCCAAGGGGGCGGCCGAAGGGGGCGAAAGGCTTCAAGGCCAGTCTCAAGCGTGAGCTGGAAACAAAGGTCACTATCCGCGACGGCAACCAGGAGCGGAAGATCTCGAAAGCTGAAGCGGCAGCGAAACGGCTGATCGCCAATGCACTGAAGGGAGACATGAAAGCCTTGGTCATGCTGGCGAGCTTTGACGATGAGTTGTCGGACGAAGTTGCCGCCGCCGGTGTTGGCGATGATGGCACACTTTCGCCTGAAGCCGTCGACTTCGAGATCCTCCGCGAGTTTCTGAACCGACCATCCGAGCCGGACGCGGATGACGACCCTTCAGGAGACACCGATGACTGACCTCGACCCCCGCATAATCCGGCAAGCCTTGCGCGACGTCTATCGGACGGACTTCTTCTCGTTCGTGTGGAAGGTCTTCGACACGCTGCATCCGGATCTGAACGAGCAATTCGTACCGGCCTGGCATGTGAAGGCGATGTGCCATGAACTCGACAATGTGCGCACCGGTGAGAACAAGCGCCTGGTGATCAATATTCCGCCGCGGTGCCTCAAGTCGGTGACCGTGTCGGTGGCCTATGTCGCCTTCATCCTGGGGCACTCACCCTCGTCGAAAATTATCGTCGCCAGCTACAGCCTCGATCTTGCGCGCAAGCACTCGGAGGACTGCCGCCGCGTGCTGATGTCGCGGTGGTACCAGGATGCGTTTCCGGACACGCGTTTGGCTAGGACAGGAAACACTCTTGACGAGTTCAAGACCACCAGAGGGGGCGGCCGAAAGGCCGTCTCCACCGGCAGTTCGGTGACAGGCCATGGGGCCGACTACATCATCATTGATGACCTCCTAAACGCGGCCGATGCCGATTCCGATGTCGAGCGGAACAAGGCCGAGGCCTTCATCGACAGCTCATTGATGTCGCGCTTCAACAACCCGTCGGAGGCGCGTGTGGTCATGATCGCCCAGCGACTGCACGAACTGGATCCCCCAGGCTACCTGCTGTCGAAAGGGACATATCGGCATCTGAACCTCAGGGCCATTGCCGAGGAGGAAGAGCGGATCGCAATCGGGCAGGGGCGTTTCCATTGCCGCACAAATGGCGAGGCCCTGTTTCCGGAGCGACTGGGCCTGGATGTTTTGGCGCAGAAACGCCGGGAATCCGGGCCCGCGGTCTTCAACTGCCAGTACCAGCAGAATCCGATCGCCCCGGATGGATCGCCGCTGCGCTGGGAATGGTTCAAGACCTATGACGAGGTCATGCATAGGAACTGGTATCAGCTCGTGGTTCAGAGTTGGGATACGGCCGAATCCGCCGACCCGAAATCCGACTTCTCCGTCTGCACTACTTGGGGGTTCCGGGAACGGGCCTGGTACCTGCTCGATGTCTGGCGCGGGCAGCTTGATTTCCCGGATCTGAAACTCCGTGTGCAGAAGCTGGCCGATCAGTGGAACGCCGATAAGGTCCTGATCGAAGACGCCTCTTCCGGGCGGCCCCTGTTCCAGGAACTTTTCCCGGAGAACCGGCGTACATACAAAAAGATCAGGCCCGAGAAAGACAAGGAGATCCGCTTCAGCGCGGCCTGCGTCCCGGTACGCGAAGGGCTCGTTCACCTGCCCCGCGAGGCACCCTGGCTGCCGGCATTCAAGCGCGAGCTTCAGAGTTTTCCGCGGGGGACAAAGATGGATCAGGCCGACAGTTTCAGTCAGTTCCTGATCTGGTCACGAGGCACGGGGTTCTGGCGTTCATTGCCGCCAGACGATCCGCTTCGGGAAGAACGACGCGAGCGACACAGAAACCGCCCGAGCCGGCGGAGTTGGCGGGACGACGGCTGATCTGTTCCGAGCCACCGACCCAGTCGAGAAGGAGATATTGCCCCGCGCCGCCGCCTGGCTGCCGGAATTCAAACGCGGGCAGCTGGTGATCGACCAGCCCGGCCGGATCGGAAAGTTCGTCTCCGAGGTCGCGCAGGTGACCTATCCGGGCTTCTGGCCCGAGGCGGCCGGCCAGGAGGTCCTGATCGTGACCGAGCGGGCGAAGTTCCGGGTGCAAGGCGGGCGCCTGCACCTCGTCGACCTGGCCCCCGGCATCGACCTGAAACGCGACATCCTCGATCGGATGGCGTCCGCGCCAGAGATCTGCGGCGACCCCCCGCGCTATGCCGGCGCGGTGATGCAGGAGGTGCCCGAAGTGGCGATGTGAGATGCGGGACCGGGCCGAGTTTCCGACAGGTCGAGGACGGACAATGCAGGGCCTCCTTGCCTCAGAATTAGCAAAGAAGACGTCCACGATACACGGGGCTATTCAGTCTGACAGCACCCCGCTCCTCTCCCAGCCAGGAAATAGTAGCCGAAAACTCCAGCTTCAAACGGGCCAGTTTTCAGGGGGCAGAGCAATGATTCACTGGGTCCGTCCGTTCAAATCATGGATGCGTTCAGAATTCGGGTCACGGCGTTGACGGCCTTATTGGCTGACGGGATGTAATCATAACGTCCCTGCCGTCCGACGCTGCAAATCCCAAAGGCAGTAATTGCCTCCAGCATTTCGACCGAGGTGCGTTCATTCGCGATGGTTGGGACCGGATAGGCGTAGGGGGTCACGTGAGATCCCAGCATCTGCAAGTCGCCATCGAAGAGACCAGCGCTCCGCGTCGAGGATTTCAGGTCTTCAAGCTGATCGACGTCCGAGGCGACTTCGCATCTATAGGGGAACTCCACGCTCATGTAGGTGCGTCCGTCAGGCGTTTCCCCGTAGAAGTCCGAATGCACGGTCATCCGTTTCCACATCCCGGTCGATAGAAAGTTGTAAAGCACGTTGCCATCGAAATTGCGGTCGCCGCGAAAGCTGCAGCATATTGTTTTTAGCGAGACATGCGGGAGTACTTTCGCAACCGGAAGTTCCGCAAGAATGCACAGGATATTTAGCGGCATCGTGTTTACCACGGCGTGCGTCTGTAGATGCCCGTTAGCCGTCTGGATCGTGAAGCCGTCTCCGTTACGGCGAATGCCCTCTATGGCGCAGTCCAAGTCTATCCCCACTCCCTGGTGATTGAGGTGCTGGTAGATCTGCCGGTACATGTCGCCGAACCCGGCTCGCGGGCGCACCATGTGTTGCGGCAGCTTAGGTCGTCTGGTGTGGTCCTGCTTGATGAGTTTGCGGATCTTACGGAGCGCCGATGCGCGCGAGACCTGACCCATACGTTTGTCCGCCAGACTAATGCTCAGGCTGTCCGCAGTTTCTCCGAACATACGTTCCATATAGCTAAGCAGTCCGGTCGTTCTGCCCAATCGCGTGCCCATGCGGTGATGCACGAACTCTCGGGCGGTTCCGGGTCTCCGCTGCCACAGCCTGTTCCAAGTGATGTCGCCAAGGATCATCAGCTTCTCAAGCGCGGCCCGATCGCCAAAATCGCCATGAAAGTCAAAGGGGTATTTTAGAAGCCCACCATCGTCCACAATCCGCTGCAAGGCAGGCGTCACGGGGACGCAGATGTCGGTAAGGAAAGGGAACATCCGAAGGAAAGGCGTGCCTGTCCGAAAGAAGATCGAACCGACATCGAAGGTCATTCCGTCGTGGTCCCAGCTTTGATGGTTGCCGCCGGGCCTTGCCAGCGGTTCGACGATAGCGGTCTCTAAGCCCTCGGACGCCAAAAGCTGTGCCGCGATGCAGCCCGACACGCCTCCGCCGAGAATGACTACGTCCAGCATGATCAGAGAAACTCTCGAATTGCCTGCATCCGTGCCACGATTTTATGCGCGGGCTATGGTCTATCCGTGCCGCGCGATGCCAGCGTGTCAAGGCGTGGGGATGAAAGTGTCCGGTTGCAGAGCGCATTGATAGAGAAACGCTTGGCGTTGCAACATCGGTGGGCAGTGCGCAGGCGTCTGGCGGCCGGGCCCTAGTAAGCCGTAGGAGTGGTCGCCGCGCAGAGCGCCTTAGATCCTCGGGATCAAAAATCGACCTGTTCGTTTATGACCAACAGTTCGAGTGAAAGTCTCCCAAGCGTGTCATAGAACGCCGCAAGCTTGACGGGATCTTCCGGGACGGAGCCTCCGTCGCGATCGGCGAACAAAACGAACACGCCGTCTCCCTTGTCTACGATGGTCACGTGACTCCCCAAGTCGAATGGGACGCCGGGGGGCGTTCCGAACAGGCCGGTCAGGTCAAGGCCATCACCCTCGGCAGCGTTGAAGCCGAAAATCCGGTCGGTCTGACCGACATCTGCGGCTTTGAAGACCAGTGTATCCGCCCCCGCACCAAGATAGACAGTGTCTGCGCCCGATCCGGTGTGGATGCGGTCGTTCCCGTCGCCGTCGTAGATCTCGTCGTTGTGCGCGCCGCCCTCCAGCGTGTCGTCCCCGTCACCCCCGATCAGCGTGTCGCGGCCATTCTCGCCAGCAAGCAAGTCATTGCCCCGTCCGCCGTCCAACAGGTCGTGCTGCGCACCGCCTCGGATGTGGTCGTTGCCGTCGTCGCCGTAGATGTGATCGTCACCATCGCGGCCCTGGATCGCATCGTCGCCTGTCGATCCGTCGATTCGATTTTCATTCTCGCTTGCGGCAATCGCATCTGCCGTGCTGCCGGTAAAACCCGAGTCTTCTGCGGCCACCTCGACGGCCTCGACGATCTGGATTTCATCGGTTTCCCGAAACGCGGCATTCTCGACGTCGCTGATGAACTGGGTGCTGTCGTCGATAATGATCGTTTCTGCGGTGTGGTACGTCCTCAACCCGGTGACCGCGTGGCTTTTCAGTTCTTCAACTGCTTCAGTGCCGTAGTTGATGAAAGTGGAGCCATAGATCTCAATGGTGCCGACGTCGGTATGCTGGATCGCGTTCGTCTGTATGTTTTCGAAGACGCTGTCTGTCACCTTGACGCTGCCCGAGACCAGTAGGAACCCCCGCTCCAGGTTGCTGAAGGTCGAGTTGACGATTTCTCCGCCGGTGTAGTTCGCCATACCGATGCCGCCGCCGCCGCCAAGCGCGTTGTCGATGGTCACACCTTCGACCACGTAGGCCTTGCGAATGCCCGTCGTGGTAAACCGGGCGATTGTCGTGTCGATCACATTGTCCGCAAGGATCGCGGCCTCGCCCGCCGTTTCGACGTAGGACCCGATGACATGCGTCGCGTTCTGGATCGCATTCGCGATGTTGGGGTCGTCGTTGATCACCGAAGTGTTGATGACCTTGCCTTCCACGAGATTGCTCGCCTCGCGGAACGTGATGTAGGTGCCAATTGCCTGAACGTCTTCGAGGATGGCGTATTCGGTACCGTTACCGATGTGGATGTTTGTCCTGAACTCAAGATCGGTGCGGATGAGGTCGGTGCCGTAGATCTCGACGAAGGTCGAGTGCTCTATGTGGATCCCTTCCATCAGAGCGTTCGTCACCGAGGAGTCTTCGACGACGATTTTGGAATTGGGCAGCACGTCCTGCTGCCCCGGCGTGGACATCGCGATGCCGATGCTGCCGCCCTTGGTGTGGGAGCCGATGACGGTGAACGTACCACCGTCGAAAGTGTCCGTTTCGACCTGCCGGCCTTTGAAATACGTGCTTTGGGTTCCGCGCCCGTACAGTTCCAAAGTCTCCAAGAACTCAAGCGGTGCCCCGCCGTAGGCGAGGCTGTTGGCAATGGTCCCATCGACCACGTTAGATAGGACAATCCCGTCGGACACGGTGTCGATCAAGGTGACACCGTCGACAAAGGCGGTTTCCGCGTTGTGAATGCCCAGCAAGCCGTTGTTGCCGAAGACCTGATAAGAATTCCATAGCGCAGTGTTGTGGTCGACCACATCGCCTTCATAGCGCCAGATATCAGGCGTATCCCTCAGGTCGCGGTCGGTCTCGTCGCCGATCACGATGAATTCCGTGTCCGGGCGGTCCGAGCCGGGCCAGTCGATCTCGTCGTTGTTGCCGTCGATGGTGCCGCCGGTCCAAGTCACGAACTCCAACTTCTCTGCGTCAGTGCCAGCGATCCGGAAGGCATTGTAAGAACTGTCGGCCGCCATCGTTACGGTGGCGCCGGTCATGTCCGCGCTCAGGGATTTTCCTTTGACAAGGACCGGAGCGTCGAAAATGTAATTCGCGCCCGCCTCGAACTGGATATGGCCACCATCGTGAAGTGCATCAAACGCGGTCTGGATTGCGATGCGGTCGATACTGTCGTCCAGCGAGGTCACGCAAGGATAGTCCTGCTGGATGGCGCGCAGGTTTTCGTAGGCCATATCAAGCGCGCCGCCGACGAGCCATTCCCGTACTGAATGATAGCTTCCGTCGCCGACGGCTCCGAAATCGCTGACGTTGATAATCTGGTCCGTTTGCGGTGCGGGTGATGTCACCATGCCTTCACCTCCCGGATCGGGCGGGACACAGTCGGGCAGGGCAGGTGAGGTCGACAGCCGGTGACTTGGAACCTCCCATCGGCGTGTCCGTTATCCACCCGGCTGAGCAGGCCGGAGGCACATCTCGACTCTACATTTCGTATCATCATCGTCCGACATCCCTTGCGTCACCGGGGCCAATCGCACCGAAGCTGCGACCGGACCGCGGGTTTGCTGGTTTGGCAACTAGTCCAAGGGGGCGGTGATTTTAGGCGCCTGCGTGACGAGGATGTGTCGAAGTTTTGTATTTAGGCTCCGGCGGTCAGTCCGGGGGCGTGCTGCGCAGATTTTCGCGCAGAATCCTTGCGCATGCGGGCCGGCGCCCGGCGTGGCATGCGCACAGAATAGGCAAGCCCGGCGGGCAGGACATAGAAAAAGACATTCAGGCCGCCGCCTGCGAGGAAGATATTCACGATGAACCCGAAGGCGAAAATGCCGCCCGCAATTCGCAGGCGCAGCCGTTCGTCCGGAGTCAGCCGTTGAATGGCGTTGGACAGCATGCCCAGCCTCACGGCAATGGTCACTTGCATCAGCCCGTAGGTCAGCAAGCCGACGATGCCCATCTCCGAGCCAATGCGCAAAAGCTCGTTGTGGGGCGCTTTCTGCAGGTGCTCTTCGATCGGCAGGCGTTGAACGACGCGCAGATAGTTGTCGAGACCGATGCCGAACACCGGATGGTCCATGAACTGCGAGATCGCGAAGTTGAGCGAAAATAGTCTGCCCTGATTGGACAGGGTCGATGTTGCCGACGTCTGGGTTCCCGCGAGTGCTCCGATCAGGTCGCCGATGCTGGTCAACTGCTTGTCTATATAGGGAACGAACGGGGCCAGCGAGAAGATCGCGAGCACCGCGAGGGCCGTTCCCACACCAACGATCAGGATCCTGTTTACCGCTTGCCAGCGAAGCCCGCCGGCATCGGACTGTAGAACGATCAGCAGCAAAGATGGCGTCGCGGCGAGCCACGCCTTTCGCTCGCCGGCGAGAAACAGGAACAGCACGGCCACCAGAAACAGCCCCCACCATAGCAGCCGCTGCATTCGCTTTAGCCGCGTGGGCAACGCCAGTGCGATTGCTGCCATGACAATCAGGACTACGCCGTGCGTAACCTTCATGTCGCCCAAGTTCTTCCAGCCAGATATGCTGCCCAACGACAGGTGATAGGCGGCGTTCCAGAACGCCAACAGCCAAAGCGAGCCCAAAAACCAGCATGCGAAGCGCCACGTTGCCTTGGGGGATGCGACGAATTTTGCGACGGCGAGGAAAAAGACAGCGAACAGGCCGAACTGGATGGCTTCTTTGATAGCAGTTTTCGCTCCCGTCATTACGGCGGCATTGCAAACGGTATAGATCGTGTACAAGCCATACACGGTCAGGAAGGCGCCCCAATCACGCCTCACGCCCTTGCGGATGAGAATGTGCAGGGTGAACCCGGCAATGAGCAGAACGCCAACGTCGAAGACGCGAATGCGGACGCCCCCAGCGCTTACGTCGTCGTAAAAGAACATGAGCCCGGAACTGATGCCCAAGGCGATGGGGATCCATGCATAGGACCCGGAAAGGGATCGGTCTTTCGTATCCAAGGCGATGTGACACCGATTACGTGTGCGATCGGAACGTTGACGCACCATCGAACTGTATACGTCTTGTGCCCTTGCTGAAAGCTGTCGAAAGCGCCCGGCGCCCGATTGTGCGAACGCGAGCGCGCCTTGATCGAAATGGCAGCACTTTCTACTGGCCTATCACGATTTGAACGGCAATTTTGCCGATCCCTTGCGATTATGGACAAAATCAAAGAGAATTAAACGGTTCCGTGAAAGGGGCAAAATCAGCTTCGCGCGAAAATGCACATTCCCGACTTTTCTCCGTCAGGCACTTTGAAGCCAAGCGCCACTTGCTTCGATGGGGCGACCGTTCATCGGGCGCTTCCGGTGCCTCGGAATGCAGCAGATGGCTGCGTCACGCTTCGCTGCACCATACGAGGGGTCCTGCGGTGAAGGTCCTCCACGTGGTTAATGCCGCCGACGAGCAGTCGATCCCGCTGGAACTGGCTCTGGCGATCTCAGACCGTCGTCAGGGCATGGTGATCGCCAGCTTCTACGACCGAAGCGATCATCCCGCTGTTGGACGTGCGGCTGACGTACGGCAGGTAAAGGCGGATGGTGCCTTCGATAAACTGGCCATTCGCCGATTGAGAGACCTGATGCGCGACGTCCAGCCCGACATTGTGCACATGCACCACACCGTCTCGGCCTTTTGGTGCACGAGGGTCGCAGCTGGGATGAAACCCCGGCCGGTGCTGGTCAAGACCGAGCACAACGACCATCGCTTTCTGCCGTGGCACCAGCGCGTCATAAACCCGATGGTCTACCCGTTCGTATCCCGTATCGTCTGCAATTCCGACACAACGCTGCAGTCGTTCTCTCGCCTTGAAGGATGGCTGACCAAAAACAAGCGACAGCGGATCTACAACGGTGTCGATCTGCGGCGAGTGCGGGCGCATGCGCCGTCTGGCACGCGGACGGCCCCCGTCGGGAACGGGCCGGTTATCATCGGCAACGTCGGGCGGCTTGTGCCTCAGAAAAATCAGCGGCGCCTGATCGAGGCGCTGGCGCTTGCACGCAGCCAGTCGGGACGGGACATACGGTTGGAGATCGTCGGCGACGGAAAGCTCCGCGCGGAGCTGGAAGGGGCAGCATCCGCAGCGGGCGTGGCGGGCTCCGTCACCTTCTGCGGCGGCATTCCCCGCGAAGAGGTGTACCAGAGGCTCTACGAGTGGGACGGTTTTGTGATGCCGTCTGTGTTTGAAGGGTTCTGCAACGCGCTGGTCGAGGCGCTGGCAGCCGGACTTCCGGTCGCCGTGTCCGCAATCGACACGCTGCGCGAGGTTGCCGGTACCGATCAACTGACCTTCGACCCGCACGACACACTGCAGATGGCCGAGGCACTCATCCGCATCGCCGACGGACGTCGAGACATTGGCGCATTCGCGGACCGTTACGACATCGGCTATGCTGTCGATAAGCATCTGGAACTCTACGAGACGCTCTGCGGCGTTCGTGCGCGCGGAAATCAGGCCGCCGCGTGAGGTGGGAATTCATCATGAACTTTGAGGCAAGACAGTGCAGCAAAAACCCGGAATAGACCTTACGCAGGGATCACGGGTCGACATCAGGCCGCTGTCCGCCCGTGCCAACCCGGATCCCGACCTTATCAGCCTGTCCGACGTTTTCCGGGCGCTTGCGCGCAACGCCCTGATCCTTCTTCTGGCCGTCGCTGTGTCGGTGGGACTGGTCTGGTACTATGTCAATTACGTCGCGACCCCGCTTTACCGCTCGTATACGACCATCCTGATCGAGACGCGGAAAAACCAGTTCGTCGATCTTGATAGCCCGACCGAAGATTTCGCGGTCAACCAATCGTCGCTGAACTCCGAAGTTGGCATCCTGCAAAGTAGGGAACTCCTCGGCAAGGTCGTGGACCGGCTAAACCTGATCGAAGACACCGAGTTTAACTACCTCGCCTGGACCGATCCTGAGGATGTGCCGGCGGACGAGGCCGATCTCTTCAGGGCCAGAGGTCGCGATGTTGCGGTATCTTCGTTGATGAACAGCATCGAGGTTCAGAACGAACCGCTGACTTACATCATCGAGGTCAGCGTCGTTACCTCGGGTGCCGAGCAATCTGCCGAGATCGCCAATGCAATCGCGGCCTCCTACCTCGACCAGCAGATCGAGTTGAAGTCGCTTTCGACGCAGGAGGGCGTCGAGTGGCTATCGACCCGGGTGACCGAATTGCAGCAAGAGCTTCGGGATGCGGAACGCCAACTTGAAGACAGCCGGTTCAACGCAACTGGCGACCGGCTGGAGAACCGGATTGTGGTCGATCAACTGACCAATGATGTCGAAGCGACCCGTGAACTTTACCAGTACTTCCTGTCGCGGCTGAAAGAGATCTCTGTGCAGGACGGTCTGCATCGCGCGGACGCCCGCGTCCTGTCGCAGGCGATCACGCCGTTCGCCCCGTCCTCGCCCAAGAAGAAGCGGCTGATCGCGGTCGGAGCGGTCGGCGGCCTTTTTCTTGGGATGTTCTTCGTGTTCTGGCGCGAGAGCTTCAACCGTGGAATCCGCTCGACCAAAGAGATGGAGGCGGTGTCGGGTTACCCGGTCATCGGGGAACTGCCGAAGGTCGGTATGTTGAACCGAAACCATGAGATCGCACGGCTAGTAAACCCGCGGGACCGAATGCACTTCGAGGCCGTCAACGACTTGCGCCTGTCGCTGCCGCCACCCGGAAAACCCGGACGGGTCGTCGCCGTGTGTTCTGCCGTACCGGGAGAGGGAAAGACCTCGGTCGCGCTCGCTTTGACCCGCGGCTTCGCCAAAAGCAAGGACGAGGTGCTGTTGATCGATGGGGACTTCCGCACCTCGGCCCTTACCAAGACGCTTCAGAACGATAAAAGGGCCGACGCAACAAACGAAATTGACTGGACGATCAAGCAGTCCGAGCCAATCGGCGGCGGGTTTCTTGGGGTCGGTCATGGCGTCGACAGCCCAATCGACTTTTTCGCGACTGAAGAATTTGGTGCATTGATGCAGTCGGCGCGCGAGCACTATGGTTTGGTCGTCATCGATACGCCGCCGCTTCTGGCCGTATCGGACGCAATCGCCGTGGCTCAGGCGGCGGACACCTGCCTTTACGTCGTCAACTGGAACCGCACGCCGCGCAGCAAGATCTTGCAAGGCATTGAGATGTTGGAACGGGCAGGGGTGACGCCGCACGGGATCGTGCTGAACCGGATGAACCGCAAACTCCTGTCGCGCCGGTCTTACCGGTCACACTTGCGGTCGTTGTCCTGATCGTGCCGATTGTACGAGCGGTCCGGAAGGATCGACGGAGTATGGAGGATGCCATTGAGAGTGCCGCTGCTCAGGAAAACCACGCCGAGCCGCTCAGGCAGGAAATCGCAACGGTGGCATCGAATTGACTGACAAAGATAAGGGCGGCGGTAGCCTGTCCGACAGGCTTCTCGGCGGACTGGGATGGATCGCGCTGGGCACCGGGATGCAGGCCTTGGTGCGTCTTGGGACCTTGGTCGTATTGGCTCGTCTCATTACGCCCTCAGAGTTCGGCCTGTTCGCTGCGGTCATGACCGTCGTCAACATATCGGAAATACTCGGAAACGTGGGACTCGCACCTGCGTTGATCCAACGGAAGGATATCGATCGCGTAGACATGATGACGGCGCAAACGCTGTCAGTCTGCCTCGCCACCACCTTCACAGTGCTGGTCTGGCTCTTCGCGGACGCTATCGCCGCACTGTTCGTGATGCCCGCGATCGTACCTTATCTCCGCGCCGTTGCGGTTATCTTCTTCATGCAAGGCCTCACAGCGCTCGCAAAGGCACGCATGTCGCGGGATTTGCATTTCTCAAAGGCGGCCAAGGTTGCGTCGGCTTCGGTGGTTCTGGGGTATTCGGCGGTGGTTCTGCCGCTCGCATGGCTGGGCTGGGGCGTCTGGGCGCTGGTAATTGCGCAGATCGGACAGTCACTGGTGACGCTGCTTCTGTACAGCCTCTATTACCCGCCGTTGCTCGGCTTTCGGTTCAGCTTATCCTCGGCCCGACGGCTTCTAAGTTTCGGGATCGGCTATTCCAGCTCGACTGCGGTTGCCCGTATCGCGGGTGAGGCGGACTATGTGATAGTCGGTCGTCTGCTTGGCGCCGAGGCGCTAGGCGTTTACTCGCGGGCGTTCTTATTGATCGTGCAGCAGACGAAAAGGCTTGGCCAGACGTTCAGCTTCGTTCTGTTCCCGGTCCTTTCGTCGATTCAAGATCAGCAGGAAAGACTGGAATCTGGCTATGGGCGGTCCATGACGGGTGCGGTGTTTGGTGCCGCTCTGATCACGGTGCCAGTCTGCATTCTTAGCGAGTGGATCGTACTGCTTATGCTGGGTCCGCAGTGGACCGCAGCGGTGGTGCCGTTTGCGCTGCTTGGGCTGGGGATCGTTCCGCGTACGGCGAACCGTATAAATGCGGCACTATTTCAGGCTAGCGCGCGTCTGTGGACCAGCACTGCGCTTCAGCTGAGCAACCTGACCTTACTGATCGCCGCCTGCCTCATCGCTGCTCCCTACGGGCTGAACGCTGTGGCTGGAGCAGTGACCGGGGTAGCGTGGTTGAACTTCGCCGTGTTCACCGCGGTGATCGTGCGGGCTCAGCGCATGCGGCAGTCGCTCCTGCTTGGTTACTTTCTGCCCGGCCTGCTTGGTGCCGCGATCATCACCCTTCTGGCGCTGCTTGGCCGCTGGTTGGCGGTGGGGATCGGTGCAGGCTTCTGGGCGGAAGGCGGTCTGCTGCTGCTGTCAATGCTGCTCGCGCTTCCCATCGTCTTGATACTGCCGGGACGTATTCTGGGCCCGCACGGCGACTGGCTGCGCAGCTTTATCATCGCGAAGCTGCGCCGGAAGAAGGCGCTTAAGCACAAGTAGCCCGGCTTAGCGGGGGCGCGTCAAGATCAGGTGGTCCGCAAGGCGCATGCCGAGAGCGGCAATGGTCAGGAACGGGTTCGCGTTCCCGTATGTCGGAAAGACCGATGGCCCAGAGACATAAAGGTTGGGTGTCCCAAAAACGCGGTTGTCGCTGTCGACGACACCGTTAGTCGCGGAGTGTCCCATGCGGGTCGTGCCCATAAAATGCGAGTGAATCCCGGTCAGCCCCCAGTCACTCGCCTCCGCGAGGTTTCGGTAATTCACGGCCCCGATGCTTTGCGCCTTAAGCAGTTCGTCCAGCCTCTGCATGAAGCCGACTACCGAAGCCTTGTCTGGCTCGCGGAAGTGCCAAGTTATATGGATCTTCGGCATTCCCAGTCGGTCGCGCTCGGCACATATCGTGATCCGGTTGTCTGGGTCTGGGAACTGGTCGAAAAAGCCACGCAGCACGAAGGACCTCGCGCGGGGCTCCAGTTTGCCGAGACGTCCCAGCGTATTGAACGCCTTTAGCCCGATGCTTTCCAGAATGCGCCGGGCGGTCGGGTTGCCGGTCGCAAGAGAGTTGCGAGACACGCCTTTCTGCCGCGCGGCTTCGAACAGCTTGCTGGCGCGGTATTCGAGGAAAGGGCTAAGCTGGACATAGTGATTAAGCCCTTTGATGCTCTCTTGATCCTGCGCCGAAAGGGCCATACCGATCCGCATGAGTTGCCCCTGAACGCGCGTGTCGCTGAACAACGCGTCGTGGGTGGAGACAGCGCGAGCCAGCGTAAGCGTCGCGATGTCCGCCTTGGGATGTGTCGAGAAATATCGCCCTAGCAGGCGCCCCCCAATTCCCGTAGCGCCGTTGCGACTTGACAGCATCAGCCGGGGAACCTCCAGCCCGCCGCTGGCGAGGATGAAGATACGGGCATTCACCGTTAATGTGTGTCCCGCCGGATGCGCGATATCTAGCTTTGTTACCTTTCCTGCTTCATCAGCGTGAATCCGCGTGACCGGCGCATCCGTGCAAACATGCAGGTTCGCATAGGTCTCGGCCACCTCCTTTAACAGCGTTCCGATGCGGAAGGGTGGTTCGGACCAGACGAAGGGCTTGTACGCGAGACCTTCGAGTCCTTTTGAAGGCTGCCACTTGCCTAGCGACACGCCCATCATCTCGAACGCGCGAGTGTAATACGGCGCGAGCGCCTCGTAAGGGATCGGCCAGCTGCCATCGACCCAGCGGCGTTCGGCGAAATCCACTGCGTCCAGCGGCGCCACGCGGCCCGCCCAAAGGTTAGAAGAGCCGCCGAATTGCAGCGCCCGCCCGAATGCAATGTCTGCGGTGCCGGTTAGGTCCATTTCGTGGACGGTGGTGTCGGGCAACGGCTTCGTCGCCGCTCCTGCCTCGAGAACCAGAACGCGGAGACCGGCCCGCGCCAGTTCAACAGCGGGCACGCCGCCGGCCGGTCCCGAGCCCACGATGCAGATATCGGTGTCGAGCGTAGCGAGCTCGGGTCTGTCACGCAGCGACCAGATCGGGTTGGGCATTCAGATCAGTCTCGACGCTAAAGGCCGAAAATTCGCAGCGGATGCCAGGCGCCGCGAAACTCTCTGCCGTGCTTCGAATTGCTGCGTGTCATTTCACTACCACGGCCTGCATGTTCGACGGCAGCATGGTGTCGCACTCGCTACGCGCATCCCGGAACTCTCGCGTCTCGTACTGTTTGAGGATTGTAAGGTCGAATAGCTGCATTGTGTGCGCCATCAGTTCGATGATTGGACGGAAAATCGGAATGATGTCGCATTGCAGGAGGATGCGCTGGATCAAGATGCCGATAGTCTCGAAAGGTTGGCTGGCGCCTCGCAACATGTCGAAACCCTGCCAGTCCTTGAACAGCAAGCGGAAACCGTAGGGCGTGAAGTGAAAAAAGTTATTCGGGCATTCGTGGAACGAAAACACGGCCGAAGCAGAAATGATCAGCCGCCCGCCGGGTTTCAGGATGCGGTGCATCTCGCCAATTATGCGGTCGGGATCCGGGATGTGCTCCAACAGCCCAGTGCAGAGGATTACGTTATAGCTTTCGTCCGCAATCTTGTTGAGGTCGCGGTAATACAAGTCGACGTGCATGTCCGCCGGAACGTCCGGGCGCTTTGTGACGGTGTAAGCGTTTGGAAAATAAGGCGCGTGGTCGACGTCTTCGGAGTGGATGACCAACGTCATCTCGTCGGTGGCGGTGTCTCGGCACAGTCGGTCGAGGTTGCGCGTCGAGAGCTTCTTCTTTGAGAAGGTAAAGCGTTTCGCGTTGCGCCATTTCTTCCGCCAGCCAGTCGGTTTCGGAGGGGCAGGCGCGGTCGTTTGGTTCATCTGTCGGTGTCCTTTGGGTCGTTTGCCGCTTTGGCGGTCGAATAGTTGTTTCGGCGCATACACCTCGTCATCAAGGCTGCCCCCTCGGGGCCTCGGCGGCTAGGGTGCGGGCCTTACGCAACCCGTCAAGAATGTGCTCGGCCCGTCTGTCCCAAGAATACTTCTCGACAAAGTCAATGCGAGCCCGAGCGCCCAACGCCACGCGCGTCTCTGGCGAGGAATGTAACGCGCGGATCGCGCTGACCCACTCTTCCGGCGCATCGGGGTTTGCAAGGCGGGCGTTCACGCCGTCAGTCAGAACCTCGCGTAGGACCGGCAGGTCGGAGCAGACGATGGCTTTGCCGTGTCCCATGTATTCGAACAGCTTAAGCGGTGACATCCAGTCGGACAGGTTACGGCCCTTGCCGCCAAGCCCCTGAACCAACCTCAGGTATGGCGCGAGTACGATGTCCATGGAGCCGATATAGCCCGCGACCTCGGAATGGGGCTGGTGCCCGTGGAACGTAATGTTCCCGCCGGTCCCCGCTTTCGCCAACTCATCCTGCCAATACGAGATGTCTTCGGGCCGCCCTCCCACGACGTGCAGTTGGACGTCCGGCAGGAGCGGCGCGATCGCGGCGATCAACTCCATGCCCTTTCCGGGGTAGAGATGCCCGGTATAGCCGATGCGGAAATCTCCCTGCAGGTCCAAGGGGGACGCAGGTTTCATCATCGGATCGGCCCCGTCATGGGCGACGATGATGCGCCCCGCCAGCGCCGGGCATGTTTCGGCGTACCAGTCGGCCAACTTCTCGCTGATCACGACCAGAGAGATAAACGCGCGCGCCTGAATGAGTCTCTCGAACCGTTTGCGATCATTCTGTTTGTCGCCCCAAAGAGGCTCGTGCATCTCGATTGCGACGTTGTATCCCAGCCGCGCCGCAACATAGGCCACGCTAATGGAGCGGGTATAGATCAGCGAGTGTCGCCTGCTGGCGTGCCGCAGGCAGGCACTGAGGCCGAACATGAGCATCCGGCCGGGCAGCTTCGGTGCGAAGCCTGCCGCGACTTTCGGCGGGTGCGACAGCCCGTAGTACGCAGCGAGACGGCGGCCGGCATCGGAGGATGGCGCAGGCTGAACAAGCGTCGTCCTCGCGCCTGCACGGGCAAATGCATCGCACATCTTCGCCACCTGCACGGTGTTCGCAGCGCTTCCAGGCAACGGAACTTGATGAACGTAGATGAGTTCGTTGAATGCCCCGTGTGGCGTGGACGCCCGACGGGCCGGAGAGGTCGCCTCTGAAACTCCGTAGGTCACCAATCCACCACTCATCTCACGTCGATCTTCAAATCAGTTCGCCCACGTCCTGACCAACCGCCGTCACCGATGGCGCGGCACACTGCCATGGAAGCCCGTCGCGACCAAGCAAAGCGGCGACGCGTTTGATGTCGTTGCGGTAATAGTCGCACAGCCGCCTGCGGTCCGTCGCGGTGATCTTCGTTTCAGGTGGAGCGGTCCGGTTCGCGGATTTGATGAAGTCATAGACGCCAATGGCCTTCAGCCTTTTGGCGATCCCGCGCGTTGCGGGGAAATTGCGCAGGGCGCGGGCACCGCGAACAGAGGCGTTATAGGCCCAGGCGCTGTGATAGCCGCTGGCCTCGTTCCGGCGCTCGTCAAGCCGCGCCTCCATGAACGGTGCGGGGTCGATCCCGAACCAGTCCGCGATCTCCGTCATCGCGGTCTCCGGCGCGGCCATGACCTCTTCGAAAATCAGGACCTTCGTGCTTTCGCGGGAAAATAGCGAAAACCAGCGTTCCAATTGCGATGCATAAAGCCCGCGCTCGAGTATACGCGCGTCGCCTGCGTCGATAAGGGCTTCGAGCGGGTGGGCAATATGGGATTTTGCCATCGCCATCCGGTAGTGCGAGATCGCCCGCGTCACCGGGTCGCGCAGCAGCAGGATGAACCGCGGATCGGTCAGGGTCTTCCGGATGCGGTCGGGTGCGTCTTCGTCGCAGATGTACATCGGGGTGGCCTCGCCCCGGATCTGGTCTGGGGCTGCCGCCGCGAAGTGCCTTTCGTACCAGTCCAGCCCGCGACGCTCGAAGTTGTCGGTCTCGATCAGGTTCGAATCCCGGCGGTTGAAGAAGTGCACCTCTTTCGTGTCGGGAAGGAACAGGGCAGGGTGTCCGCGCATGACATCATAAAGCCACGTGGTCCCGGCTTTTTCTGCGCCGACTACGAGGAAATTTGGCAGCATATGCGTCCCTTCATCCGTCCACTCCGGCGGTTTTCAAGCGCGTTCGCGGGCCTTCGGCATTGTGCCGAATGATGGGCTTAGGGTTCACGGAAACCTAACCGGATGCAACTGCCCCTTAGCGGATTGGCGGCGCGGTTGCCAGGCAGGCATGCAAATGTGATGGTTACAGCCATCAAACCGAGCGGGTTCTTTCAGGATGCCGACGGATTAAGCGTTGATGATGCGCGGATTGCGCTAAGTTGTTCATCGTAAGATCAAATCCTACGTTTTAGGGGCTGTATTCCGAAATGCGCCTGACATCGTAATTACCATAAGTTAACGTTGCGCAGACACGACCGCTCCCCGCAGGACCAGATGCAAAGTCCAAAGACGCCTCGCGTTCTCTACATTGCTGGATACAGCCGCTCGGGTTCCACGATCATGGACATGGTGTTGAACGGCCACCCGGATGTGGCGTCGACAGGCGAGCTTACTTTCCTGCACGATGATGCGGCCGATACCACGCTGACGTGCAGTTGTGGCGCGACCTTCCGCGACTGCCCGGTGTACGGGGACTGGCTTGAGGACAGGCCAGACGGAGAAGGCGAGGTCGTTCGCCGGATCGAGTCGCGGGCCAATCTCGACCAATTGATGGCGGGTAACATCGCAGAGGGCGATTGCGTCGCCTACCGGGACTATGCACTCAGCCTGTTCAGTCAACTGTCGGCCATGCACGATGCCGAAGTGATCGTTGACAGTTCCAAATCGGCAAAGGACGCCGCGGGCCGGCCCATCGCGCTTGCGCGACTGGGCGGTCTTGACGTGCGCGTCCTGCACCTGACCCGCGATCCGAGAGCGGTGGCCAATTCTTTCCTGCAGTCCGGGTCCAACTGGGTGCTGGAAGGCCGCCGCAAACCTCGGCCCTTCGATACTCTGCGACCCGTCTTGGGCTGGATGCTTGCCAACAAGATCTCGCAGCGTATCGGTCAGGCCCTAGGGCCGGATCGGTACATGCACGTGCGCTATGAAGATTTCCAGCGCGACCCCGCGACCGTCCTTGGCCGCATCGGGACGTTCGCAGATCTAGAGGCCGGTGAACTCGGCCGAGCCGTGACAAACGGCAAAGCCTTTGAAGCCGGGCACAACGTCGGCGGAAACCGCACGCGACTTGCCCCGCAGGTCGTTTCGCTGTCGCCGAAGCCGGTCCCGCGGCTTCCTATGGCTCATTCTGCTGCGCTTCGCTGTGTCTGCGGCCGCACCGCAAGGAAGTTTGGTTATGTCTGACACCGGCGGTCGCGGAATCCTGATGCTCAGTTGTCAGATGATGCCCGAAGTGTTTGGGGGCGCCGAACAGCAATGCCTCCGCCTGAGCCGGGCGCTGAGGGCGATGGGCGAGCGGCCCCAGATCCTGACCAGCGTCAGCACCGACGGCATCCCGGAGTACGAAAATGTGGACGGCGTCCCGATCACACGTCTTCGGGTGCCGTCCCCGCCCCAGATGGGTGGGCGCAGGATATTATCGTCGGTGAAATGGATGCTGGCGGCGCAGAAATGGATCACGCAGCACGCGGGCGAAATCTCGTTGATCCACTGTCACCAAGCGAAACTGAACGCCTGGGTCGGGGTGCGTGCGGCGAAACGTCTTGGCGTCCCGTCGCTGGTCAAGCTTGGGACGGCGGGCCAAAATCTTGATTTCTACAGCCTCGAGCGAAAGAAATTCGTCTGGGGCAAAGTCGCCGCGCAAGAGATTGCTAGGGATGCGACGCGGATCGTGTCGATCAGCAAGGAAATGTACGACGACACGCGGGCCTTTGGTATCCCCGAGCCGCGCTGTCAGCTTATCCCGAACGGGGTTGAACCCGTAACCCCGATCACGGCTGAAGAACGAGCGTCCCTACGCGCCGAACTCGGTGTTCTGCCGGGCGAGCGATTGCTGCTGTTTGTGGGGCGAATGGAGCGGCAAAAGAACGTCGAGACGTTGCTGACGGCACTTTCGCAGATACCGTATGACCGCTTTCCGACGCGCCTTGCGATGTTGGGCGACGGTGCCCTGCTCGATGTTCACCGCGACATGGCGCGATCGGTCGGTCTTGGTGGTCGAGCCGTGTTCGTGGGGCGGGTCTCGGACGTCGGGCGCTACCTTGGGGCCTCTGACCTTTTAGTTCTGCCCGCGCTCGCCGAGGGCATGTCCAATGCGTTGCTGGAAGCAATGGCCGCCGGCGTGCCGCAAGTGGCGTCCAGCGTCTCGGGCAACACGGACCTGATCGTTCAGGGCGAGACCGGTTGGCTTTATGGAGCGCCCCGCGACGCCGATGCGCTTCGGGCCAAAATAGAAACGGCGCTGTCGATGAAAGACGCCGCGCTGGATAACGTCGGCGCATCAGCACAGCACCGGGTGCAGGAGTTCTATTCCATAGAGGCGGTGGCGAGACGATACCTCGCCCTATATGACGATTTGCTGTCGGAAACTCAGATACATGCCGTCGCCTAGCTTCACAGTCATCATCATCTCCTACAACCAGGAGGATAGCATCGTAGAATGCATCGAAAGCGTGCTGGCGCAGACCGCCTTTGACAGCATCGCTGAAATTCTCGTGGTTGACGATGCGTCGACGGATGGCTCTGTGGAGGCGGCGGAGAAAGCGGCAGAGAGGCAATCCAAGGTCCGGATCGTCCGGCGCGAGACCAACAGCGGCGGTGCCGCCGCGCCTCGCAACGACGGTTTGCGGATCGCAAAGGGCAGTCATATCGCCTTTCTCGATGGCGACGACATCTGGCTGCCGAACAAGCTGGAGACAGAGCTAGCGGTGCTGGAAAGGCATCCGGGTGTTGGCTTGATTTATTGCGACTTCGTGACCTTCTCGCAGGACTACGACGACCGCCGTACCGTCTGCAGGCATGTGGATGCGGACGATACTAACCAGCTTGAGAAGTTCTTCGTCCGGGGCGGACCGATCCTGCCGTCGTGCGCCGTAGTGTCCGCCGAGGCGGTCAGGGCCGCAGGTCTGATGAACGAGAACCTGCGATTTAACGAAGAGCAGGAATTCTGGCTTCGCATCCTGACTACGTCGCGGGCGCAGCATATCCGCGAGGCGCTGGTGCGCAGGCGTGCGTGGGAGGGAAGCCTTGGCTCGGTGACTTACGGGCTGGAGAATATCGCCTGCAAGCGTCAGATCACCAAGATCATGCTAAACCTGCAGCCTGACCTCGAACGCGTGGCGCCGAAACGTGAGGCACAGATCGAGTTCAAGACGGCAGTTCACTACTTCAGGCTAAACGACAAAGCCTCTGCCCGCGCTTATTTGCGCAAGGCCATCGCTCTTGACGGCTCCTTGCGCAAGGCCCAGCTTTACCTCGCGATCTCCTATGTCACTGCCCGGCCCGAGACGTTTCTGACCCACGCCCGCCATCTTGCATCCCGTGCCCGGTCCCTTTCGATGGGTGGCGCACGCAAGTGAGGATCGTCCACGCAATCACCTGCCTGCTGCGCGCGGGCGCCGAGGAGAACACCATCGCAACCTGCAATGCGCAGGCGGCCCGCGGTTATGACGTGTGGCTGGTCTTTGGGCGCGACGTTGATCAATCGACGCTGGCGATGGTCGATGACCGGGTCCAGACCGTGCAGGAGTCGATCCTCCTTCGAGAGATTTCACCCGTCGCCGACGCGAGGGCCACCTTTCGTCTGACACGGTTTTTTCGTGAGATTGCCCCGGACGTCGTTCACACGCACCAGTCGAAGGCCGGGTTTCTGGCCCGCTATGCCGCCAGACGTGCAAAGGTGCCGATCATTCTGCATGGCGTTCATATCCTGCCGTTCTTGAACGTTTCCGCGCCCAAACGCGCAGTTTATCTTGCGATGGAACGTCTTGTAGCGCCCTACACAGACGCCTTCTTGTCCGTATCGAAGGGTATGCGGGATGCGGGTATTGCAGCCGGTCTGGGCAAGCCTGACCAGCATCACATCGTCTATTCCGGAATGGACCTTGAACGGTTCCGCAACGCCTCGGTGCCCGATGGCCGCCCGACGGGGAGTATGATTGTCTTCGTTGCGTCCCTTGAAGAGCGCAAGCAACACAGCGCCTTCATCAGGATCTTCGCCAATCTGGTCGGGCGCCACCCGGACCTAACGCTGTGCCTGTTTGGTCAAGGCGAATTGGAAGATCCGCTGAAGGCGGAAGTGGCGGACCTGGGTGTCGGGGGAAACGTCAGGTTCATGGGCTTCCGTTCAGACGTCGAGCAGTGGATTGCAGCGGCTGACATCTGCGTCCTGCCGTCGCTCCGCGAGGGTCTGCCCCGCGTCGTCGTTCAGTACGTGGCTGCTGGGAAGCCGGTCGTGGTCACGGACCTGCCGGGTATCGAAGAAATCGTTCAGGACGGAGAGAACGGCTTTGTCGTCGGGATGAAGGCGTTCGGAGATATGGAGAATGTAATCGAACGCTTGCTGAGCGAGCATGGCCTTGCAGAGAGAATGGCGCGTGCCTCGCGAGTGGTCGATCTGTCCCGCTGGTCGGTCGCGGGCATGGAGCCGAAGATCAACGAGATCGTTTTGGGCCTGTTCCGGAAGAAGGGTCTTGAAGCGCGGATAGGTCCTCACGCGGTGTCCGCACCGGCGAAATGAGCGGCTGTCCATAACGTGCCGAGACTGCGGTCGCGTCCGGTTGCCCTTGCGCCTTTTGCCGATCGCCGTGACAGTCTGAAAGAAAAATTTATCCAAGCTCAAAGCAATCGATCCGACCGTCGCACCTAAAGCAGCGCCCGGAGATTTTCCAGCTTTTGCCTAATTTTAGCCATCTTGCACTCGCGCTGCCCTCAACGGGGCGCTGCGACGCAGGATGGTCGGTTTTCGGCGGCTCCGGCGTCCGCGTGTCAGAAACTGTTTGCCAATAAAATAATGAAACTATTTAACTGATAACCATAACAAGCCTACCTATCGTTGCAGCGAAAATAGTTAGCGGCGGCCAACTGCCGGACGAATCATTTTGGGATGAGGGTAGTATGGATTTGACGTTTGTATCCGCAGGAGCGGCTTGTCCGCTGTGTAACGTAAACAGTCCCTGCTTCAATTGCAGCACTGCTGCGTTAGCGGAAAGTCAGCCTGCAGGACGGTTCTCCAAACGGCTCTTCGATTTGGTCTTCAGTGGCCTTGCGATCGCCGCAGGAGCGGTTCTGTTCGTCGCTATCGCCGTGTTGATCCGGTTGCTAAGTCCGGGTCCGATCATATTCAGGCACGAGCGTATCGGGTTTCAAGGGGCTCGGTTTGACTGCCTCAAATTTCGCACGATGAAGGTTGGTGCAGACAAGATCCTGGAAGACCACCTGGCTGCGAACCCCAAGGCGCGAATAGAGTTTGAATCGACCCGAAAACTTCGGAACGACCCTCGGATTATCCCGCTGATCGGTCATGCCCTCCGCAAAAGCAGTCTCGATGAAATCCCGCAGTTCGTGAACGTTCTTCGCGGGGAAATGAGCGTCGTCGGACCCCGCCCGGTTACACGGAAGGAAGTCGACTTGTACGGCCCAAGGATGACGTCGTACCTCAGCGCACGTCCGGGGATCACCGGTCTTTGGCAGGTCTCGGGCCGTAACCATTTGACCTTTGCCGAGCGTTGCAAGCTGGACGAGAGCTACGTCCGCGATTGGTCCTTCAATAGCGACATACGGATCATTCTTCGTACCGGTCGTACTGTGCTAAGCGGGGAAGGGGCTTTTTGACCGCCCCTTCATAAAGCCGCAGCACGTCCTGATCACTACATAGCGCGCAAGTTCTTAATAAACCGTTAACGGCTGTGAAATTGGCGCATTGCCTGTTTCAGGGCGACGCGCCGATGCCTCAGCACGTTCGTCTGACGAGGCGCAGGCAGTTTTCCTCGCATTTCGTCGGGCCCGTCTGTCGGCGATAGTTCCATTCGTCCTATTCGCAAATGACGGTCGAACACGTTCGCCGGCTTCCCGCTGGTGGTCACACCCACTGCATAGCCGTTATCTTCGAAGATCCGCTCGACTATCTCGCTGTGATCGCCGTAGGGGTATGCGATGGTGTCGACTGCATGGCCGATCTGCTGCTCGATCTCGGTCTTCGACATTAGCGCTTCCGAAGCGACCTCGTCGTGCGAGAGTGTGGTGAGGAGCGGGTGCGTCATCGTGTGCGAGCCGATCTGCACGCCCTCTGCGACGAGTTCGCGGATTTGATCCCAGTTCATAAGAGGCGCTGGTGGGCCAAACCTGCTGTCCCACTCCGCGTCTTTCCCAACCAGCCCGGGCACGACGAAGACCGTCGCAGGGAACCCATACTTTTGCAGGATTGGCCAGGCGTGCTCGCGGAAGTCGACATAGCCGTCGTCGAAGGTGATCAAAACCGCGCGGCCGGGTACGCCGCGGCAGCGATCGGTCGAGCGCTGCCACGCGTCAAGCGTGATGCCGTGATAGCCGTTGTCCGCCAGATAACGCATCTGCATATCGAACTGCTCGGGGGTGACACGATACGGGTCCAACCCCGGATTCCCTTTATTCGCGACGCGATGGTACATCAGGATCGGCAGCCTGTCGGTGACCTCCACCTGCTTGAACCGCGCGCAACCGTTCCATTCAATCTGGGACGAAACGTAAAGGTTCAGGTCCTCGGCACGCTCGATGTCGATGAGTGCGGGTGTGGGAACGGCGGCGTTGGATCCCTTCGTCGTTTCCAGAAGCTGGATGCGGTAAAGATCGCTTCTGAACTCCTTGACCAGTCGTAGGCCGTCGGTGTCAGCAAAGATCTTCCCGATCGAACGTGCGTCGAAGTTGTGCCCCCATTCGAACCCGGTCTCTTCGGGACGGATGGCGGCGACGTTGCCATGCGCCATCAGGATCAAGCCACCGGGGTTAAGGTGTTTCTGAAGGCGTGCGGCAAGAGAGCGGATCTCGGAACCGCGCTCGAAATAGTAAAGGACCTCGCTGCAAATAATCAGGTCGAATTTCCCGGGGACCGGGTCGCGAATGAGGTCGAGCGTCTGGTACTGGATGTTTGTGTGCGCGGAACACGCCTCTGCCGCCCGCTGCACCGCCGTCTCTGAGATATCGGTTGCGACCAATTCGTCGACCAGCGGTGCTATAAGTTGCGTGAAGTGGCCCTCGGCGCAGGCAAGTTCCAGCCCGCGCCCGAAACGGCGATTGGGAAGCGCGTCAATGGTTTGCTGGTACTTCGTCTGCTCGTAGGTGTTCGTGTAGTCCCACGGATCCTGCGTGGAAAAGATCCCCTCCCAGTAGTCCGTTCCGTAATCGGACGCCACCGTGACCGTATGCTGGCGGTTCTTTGACATCGCGTTGGCTGGCGAGGGGGTGGGGGTGTCCGCATCCGGTTCCTCGGCGGTTCGCAGGATGCCTGACGCCTTTATCATTTCCTCGCCATGCAGGATCGCGAATTGGCGCAGCGCAGCCCGTCGCGAGGCAGGTTCGAGCTGGCTCAGGTAGCCGGCAAACCGGACGAACGACCGCCGGAACACCGTCTTTGCCATGGGCCCCATCAGTGGCAACGCGTCCCAGCCTTTCTTCCGCAGAATGTGCGCCGCGATGCGTCCGCCCATCCGCTCGGCCACGGCGTCGAGTATCCGCTGCGCCGCGACATGGCCGTCCCGCACGTCGAGCGTTACCGTCCCGAACCGCTTATCACAGCGGTACACGTTAATGGACACCTGATTGTGGCCGGTCGGCACGTCCAGCGATGAGATCGGATCTATCACGTCGATCGTCGTCCAGTACGTGCCGCCGATCACCGTCGGTTCGCGCAGGTGCGCGTGGCGGAACACAAGCGTCTCCAGCAGGCGAAGCGTTCGTTGCTTCAATTTCGGGTCGCCGCAGCGGTCTTCGATGGTTTCCAGAAGATCCGTGATGCGGGGCCAATAATCCGACCAGTTACTTTGAAGCTCTCCGGTCCCGTGCGATATCGCATCGTGGATCGTCGAGGCCAGCCCGTAGGGCGTGATGTCGGCATTTGCAAAATCACAATCGTCGTCAAGGATCTCTTTGCCGCTACCCCCAGTCGCGATGTCGAGGATGGCCGCCCATATCAAATGCATGGCGAGCGTGTGGGCCATGGCATCCGGTGGCGTACCCTCGGCCCATTGAGGATCGGGATCCGGAACGCGGGCGTCGGGCTGGTGGCCGCGGCGAATGACCTTGGCCCCGTCGGCGGCTAGGTTGTGTGCGGCGGATCGGGACAACGAACCGGCGCGAAGGCGAATGAACGCAAGAACTTCGGACGTGTTTGCGAACTTGCCCTTGGAGCGCGCAAGCCTTTGCCAAAGGTCCCAATCCTCGCAGGTTTTCAACGTTTCATCCCAGCCGCCGACTTCGAGGATAAGCGATCGACGAAGCAGTCCGCAATGGACGGCGATCGGGCAGTCGTGCGCCGTAGTGTTGAAAAACTCTTGCCGCGGAACCGGATGCCAGTACTTGCCCCGCTCTCCATGCTCGTCGACGTCAACCGCAGCGCAAAAAGCGCCGTCTAGCTTCCGTCGCGTGACGCGCGGCAGCAACTTCTTCAGGAAGTCCGGTGAAACCCAATCGTCGCTGTCCAGAAAAACGACATATGTGGCGGTCGTCGCCTTCATACCGCTGTTCCTTGCGGCGCTGGCGCCGGCATTCTCTTGCTGAACAAGATTGATCCGGCTGTCGCGTCCTGCCCAGTCCCGCGCCAAGTCAGCGGTTGCATCCGCCGAGCCATCATCGACGATCACGATATCCCAATCTTCGACGGACTGCGCCCGCACACTTTCAATGGTCTCGCTCAAATGAAGAGCGGCGTTGTAGGCCGGGATGATGAAGGCGACGTCGGCGATTTTTTCGGTCCTTTTGGTCTGATATCAAAGAGTCTTAAAGGGGCGGCGGGGCGGAACAAGCCCGCCCAGTCAACTCCTGATCAATTCCGGCCCTTTAAGGCACATTTCTGGTCGGTGTCGCCTCGAGAGGGTTGAGCCGGTTTGCCGATTTCATGAGCAAACAGGCGCTCCAGTTGCGCATCGAAATCCTGAAGGCGTTCGAATTTGCGGGTGTTTTTGACGGTCTCCTCGGCCAGAACGCCGTCACATGGATCGAGGTCGAAGAAGTCCGGCGCACTCTCGCGCTTCGGATCAAGCACCTTGGTACCGAACCGATGCCTGACCGCCTTGAAACGGTTCTTTAGGCGGTACAAGATTTCTTGCGCGGCACCGCGGGGGGCGCTTCGCAGGAAGCTTGAAAGCGAAGCCAAACACTCCTTGATCGCTCCGTCTTTCAGGAACTTGAGCCACGCGTAATTGTGAGCCGCAGCGAGCGCGGCGCGTCTGAGGCCGGGCGGGATGCCGGGTCCGTTCGCGGAGGTGCCGATCACCAAAATCAGCGACCCTGCCATCTCGCTGTGGTGCAGCGTCGCGCAATCCGAGTGTCGCCGGTAGCCCGTCAGGAACTCCGGTACGACATCGATACGGAAATGCTTGAGCAGCCGAAGGTGAAAATCCCTGTCCTCACAATGGCTCTTGGCCGTATCAAACCCTCCAACAGCAAGTGCTGCGTCGCGCCGGACCAGTAGGTTGCTGCCATTTCCTATGTGGTTGATGACCAGATGGCTGCCGTACAGATAGCCACGCGAGTATCGGGTTGGGCCGTTCTTAAGTACCTTTCCGTGACGGCCGATAATCCTGAACAGCGAATAGCAGGCGGCCCAATCCGGCTGATCGCAATGCTTCGCCATCGCGGCGACCTGTTTTTCAATCTTCGTCGGATGCCATAGGTCATCGGCGTCGAGAAAAGCGACATAGTCACCTTTCGCCGCGTTCATCCCGATGTTCCGTGCGCTGGAAACACCAAGATGCTGGCTTGGTATCCATCGGACTTGTGGATAAGTACTTGCGAGTAAGGCGAGGGTACTCCTGCTATCGTCCGAAGACCCATCATCGATCGCAATAACTTCAATGTTTCTATAGGTTTGGTCGCAGGCGGATTTAATCGAGGCCGTAAGGAAGGGCTCCGCATTGAAAACAGGAACCACGATGGAAACAAGAGGCTTCAATTCGTAACTCAAGCCCTAAAGTATCGCATAATTCTCACGTCACCAGCGATGGCAGCACTTATCCGAAGGCGTACCATAATGACATGGCCGCAGCCTGCGTCTTGGAAAGATATACTGCGACGTAACCAAAGGGCAATTACTTCCTTTGGCGACAAGGGCACGGTCTGGCACGCCGGACGAGGGCGTAGGCGGGTATAAGCAACCCTAGCCCGTGAAAACCGATTCAAAACTGTGTACGTGTGCCCGGGAGCCGATACATCGGAGGTCATGACGCAATCGCTGCGCGGAGCTCTTGTCAGTGGCAGCCAAGCTGATACGGTTGATCTGAACGATATTCAGGCTGCGGAATTACCTTGGTCGCTCTCTCTTTCCCGAACATAAAGACTTGCGCCTTGTCCGCTTCCATTTGCGTCGCGTCTTTTGGTTTTGCGATGCTGTGTCGGGTATGAAAGACGGGCGCCCTTCGAACCTTAAAGCCGTCCTGATCCTGTTCAACTCATTGGGTGGATTGCGCTGGTTCGTTCTGGTTCTTCTTGCCCTCAGCGTCTTGGCCGCTGTCTTCGAGGGCGTGGGACTATATCTGCTTGTGCCGCTGATCGACACGATCATTGCCGGACAGGATGTCTCTTGGGCCGAGTACCCGTTTTCGGATCACCTCGACGTCCTGCTGCAGAGATTTCCAGAGGACTGGCAAATCCGCGTCCTCTTGTTTTGCATCGTCGCGGCAATCATCGCGAAAAACGTCACCCAGTTCTGCTGCGATTATTTCTGGATACGCTATGACGCCACGGTCAACTATCGGGTGCAGGGCAGGATGTTCGGCCGCCTGCTGAACGGGGGCGGGCGGCAGCTTGGCAAGACCTCCGGCGAGATCTTGAATGCGTTTGAAAATCAGGCGTGGCGGGCAGTGGACGCGATGCTGTCGCTGCTTACGTCCTTCAGCGAACTATTGGCGGCCGGATTCTTCCTGTTCCTGCTGCTGGCGTTGTCCTGGCAACTGACGGTGCTGGTTCTTGTCTGCGCGGCGGTGATCGCGGTTGTCGTGCACCTTTTGGTCACCCGGATCGAGCGGCTGAGCCATGTCGTCGTTGATAACCAGCAGCAATTGACGGGGCGGATATGGGAGACAATCGCGGGACTCAAGACGATCAGGCTGTTCGGGCGCCAGCGACAGGAACAACAAAATTTTGCCAAGGCTTTTGACAGGCTACAGCGCGCAACCGTACAGCAAGAGACAATCTCGGTTGCGGTACAGCCCGTGACGGAAATGCTGATCTTGCTATTGATCACATTGCTTGCCGTGGTGGGGCTGGGCGCGTCAATGATCGCGATCCCCGCATTCGTGAGCTTTATCATAATTCTTCGCCGCCTAATGCCACGCGCCAGCGAACTGATTGGAATCCGTGTGAACTTCTTGGCCGAAGTCGCTGCGATTCATGCGATTATTCCGTGGCTGAACGACGAGCCCGTGCGCACTGCGGGAACGATGTCCTTCACTGGTCTCGAAACCGACATCGCTGTCGAGAGATTATCGTTCCAGTATGACGGCTACGTCGGTCCGGTTCTCGAAGACCTGAGCTTCCGCATCCCGAAGGGGGAAGTCACCGGGATCTCCGGGCCATCGGGTTCAGGAAAGTCAACCTTCGTGGACTTGCTCTGTCGCATGTCGGTGCCGACTGGCGGGCGCATCACCGCTAATGGCAGGGACATAGGCGCGTACAAGCTTGGAGATTGGCTTGGCAAGATCGGGGTCGTGACGCAGGACATCTACCTGTTCAACGGGACGATCGGCGAAAACATTGCCTACGGAAAACGCGACGCATCGATGGAAGCCGTTCGTGAAGCAGCGACGCGTGCGAATGCGGATGGCTTCATAATTAACACCAGCGACGGCTATGAAACCGTCATCACCGACAATGGGTCAGATCTGTCGGGCGGACAGCGTCAGCGCATCGCGCTGGCGCGCGCCCTATTGCGTAACCCTGATCTGCTTATCCTTGACGAAGTGACCAGCGCGCTCGATCCGCTGTCTGAAACTATCGTTCAAGAGACCTTGGCCGCGCGACCGACGGGCTGCACGGTCGTGCTGATCGCGCATCGTGCCACGACACTTAAGTCCGCAGACAAGATCGTCCGTTTCACGCCTGCGACAGAGGCGTAGCCGAACTAGGCGGGAAGACGGGCAGTGTCAAAGGAACTCGGCTTGAGGTGGGGTAGGGGCGCCGGTAGCGTCCGGCCATGACCCGACGCTGTCCATTCAAGTATTTCAAGACGTCCCGCGAGATTATTCGGCTCGCGGTGATGATGTATGTCCGGTTTCCGCTTTCGCTGCGGAATGTCGAAGACCTGCTGCACGAACGTGGGATCGACGTCAGCCACGAGGCGGTCCGGTTCTGGTGGCACCGGTTCGGGCCGCTGTTTGCCGCCGAGATCCGGAAACGGCGGATCGAGGGGATGCGGTCGAGCCAGTGGCGATGGCACCTCGACGAGATGTTCGTAAAGATCAACGGGGAGCGCCACTACTTGTGGCGGGCTGTCGACCACGAAGGCGAGGTGCTGGAAAGCTTCGTGACGAAGACCCGCGACAAGAAGGCGGCCCTGAAATTCCTACGGAAATCGATGAAGCGCTACGGCCCGCCGGACACGATCGTGACGGACCGGCTCCGGTCCTATGGCGCGGCACTGAAGGAGATCGGTGCGGCCGATCGCCAGGAAACCGGTCGCTGGTTGAACAACCGCGCCGAGAACTCCCATCTGCCGTTCCGACGAAGGGAGCGGGCGATGCTGCGTTTCCGGCGGATGCGAAGTTTGCAGAAATTCGCCTCCGCCCACGCCTCGATCAGCAACCACTTCAACTCGGAGCGCAGCTCCTACTCCCGCGCTAACTTCAAGAAGAACCGCGCCGCCGCTCTCGCCGAGTGGCGCGGTCTCTGTGCGGCATAAAGGACAGCGTCACTGTCCAAGCTGAGACGAGTTAGAATTCGTCTGACACCACCTTCTCCGAAGATCGACGGTGACCGCCAGCGTCGCATGTGGCGACGCCCGCGGATTCCTACACCACGCTATGGGGCACTATCTCTGGAAGGGTGAGGTATCTTCAACAAACACGCTAACTAATCACTTGTTCCACCTATGGGTGCATCGCATGCTTTCGATGCAGAACGGGCCGGACGCTAGTCTTGTCGGCTCATCGTTGCGCCGTCTTCCGGGCACGGAAGGGTAAAGGACAAAGTGCATGTTGTTGAGTTTGCTCGTCGAAGTGGCAATGAGGTCGGCATTTTATAGCCGTAGTTTCCTGTCCCCAGAGCGCGCATTTGCAGTTCGCCTGCCCGGTTCCGCTCGGTCACCAATCTGTGTCGTTCACCCCCCAAGGCAATAGGAGGCACATTGCGTTTCGCGCCGCCATTTACCCAGGAGAGATTACAAATGAATTTCACCCACCTGCTCACCGCGCAAGCGTTCGCAGTCGTCACAACGCTTGCCGCATCGCCTGCCCTGGCGGCGAACGAGGCGGAAATGATGAGCACGTGCAACCTTTACGCCGCGCACCATCTGCACCTTGATCCGAGCCAGATCACGGAAGTCACGTTCCAGGGCCGGCGCACGGACGGTACCTACGCGGTCAACGGCAGCACCAGTGAAGGCCAGACCTTCCAGTGCTCTTTCGGTATCCACGGCCAACGCGTCGTGAACTGGTACCATTCGGCCCCGACTGCTTGCCCGGTCGATGTGTCCGAGGCCGACCGCTGGCTGTACCCGGCCTGCAACTGACGCCGCGCAGCGCATGACAAGTCGGACTCCGCCGGGCGAAGCAGCGGAGTCCCCCAAAAACAGGGATTTGTGAAAACGATGAGACATCTGAAGCTGGCAGCCTTTGCGGCTGTGCTGGGGATGACCGCTCTGGACGCGGATGCGCGGCAGATGCGGGAAGAGACAGTTCACTTCAACGCGGGCGATGCGACCGTCGAACTGCTGGACAGCATCCATGGCCGCGAGGCGGTGACCTACCGCGTTCAGGTTCGCGAGGGCGAGACGCTGAAGGTCCTGCTGAAGCCATCCAATCCGGGCACCTATTTCAACGTTTATGAACCCGGCACCGGACCCGGCAATGTCGCTATCGGATCCAGCGACCGGGTCGGCCCGAGTGTGCCGGAGTTGAACAGTTACGATGCCATGGCGCGGAAATCCGGCATCTACCTGATCTCTGTATACCTCGTCCGCGCCGCCGCCCGCGAAGGCGAATATTCGTCCTACACGCTGGAAATCACCGCCGGCGACATCCAGACCGAACAGCCCAGCGGCAACGCGGCGCCGGATATGGTTACTTCCATCTCCAGTGTACTGGCGCGAGGGCCGGAGTTCTGGGTGGTCGACGTGGAAAGCCGTCTACGCGTCCATGCCGAACCCACCACCGGTTCGCCGGTGACGTTGCACGCCACCAGCGGCACGGTATTCCGCAACCTTGGCTGCATCGCAGAGGCAGACCGCGTCTGGTGCGAGGTGGAACGTCCGTCCGACGGGCTGACCGGCTGGGCCGCAGAAGAATACCTGCGCGGCGAGTCCGGAGCTTACACCGCGATGGTTGGCGAGGAAGAAACCCCCTACGCCCGAGTGGACGGGTGGAACATTTTGATCCGCGCGGCCACCGGCAACGGTTGCATCGCAGAGCGGACGACCGGCGGGGTGCAGATCCAGATCGGGATGGACCCGGTTGATCAAAGCACCTTTCTGGCGCTGTTTACCGAAAAGCATCCCGGCTTGGCGAATGGCGAGCACCTTGCCGTGCGCTTCGACCTGGACGGCGACGTCTTCATCGGGGACGCGACCGAAGAGAAGACCCCCGGCTTCGAAGGCGGCTATGTCCACATTACCAACCCGGCCTTCCTGTTGGACCTGGCCGAGAAGAAAACCCTGACGGTTTATCCGGCAGGCGTCACTCCGTTCGAGGTCAGCCTGGCCGGATCGAAGGCGGCGATCGGGAAACTGATCGAATGCCAGCTGGCGCAGTGATGCCGGCAACGCACAACCATAGCGATTAACTTATGTAAAATTTTCGCCTTTTTGGAAAAGGTGATTGGTGCTGCCCAACCCGGTAGCTGGACTGTGAAAGGATGAACCATGAATGTTAATGCGTGGATTGTCGGGGCGGCGGGCTGTGCCGCTCTGGCCGGTTGCCTGGAGATTGCTGACGACACGGGCGGTGGCGGCGGCGGTATCGTGTCCCAGATGCCCAGCATCGAAGAACAGGCCTGCGCCCGCGACGTAACGCGGGTCACGAACAACGCCGACGTGGTGGTGCTGAGTTCCAGCTTCTCGCAAGCCGGAACCGAGGTAATCCTTGGGGTCGGCCCGAACCGCGCACGCTGGCGCTGCATCGGCTACGCGAACGGGACAACGGGCGAGATCATGTCCCTGACGGACGAAGGAGCGGCGTGATGGGCGGGAGGACCCCGTGCCACATTTCTGCACTCTGCTTCGGCACGTCGTCGCCAGATCGCCAAGTAGACAATAAACAACTGAAAACAAAAGGGCAGCGCAAAAAACTAACTCTGCGACTCCGGTTTTATTAGCGAGTCGCCCAAGTGCATTGTCGATTCTGCCGCGCACCGCGCACCCGGAATGTGACCTTGCGATAGACATCCATGCCCGGCCCGAGAGGCCGTGGCGAGTTGACAGGAAAAGGAACACGGCATGGCCATTTTTGACTACAACCTCTACTTCACCTCGGTCTATTCCTCCGGCAACGGGGGAGAATTTGCGACCATCGATGTCGACAATTTCACCGGGACCATCGCCGAACCCGATGCGGATGACTCGTTCGAGCTTGGCGACTCCATCGCGACATCTACCGGTAGCCCTGCATTGGTAGGGCTGACCTATGTCGGAAATGTTGATGTCAACGGCGCGACTTTCGCCGTATTTGGACAGACGGACAGCCTTGTCGTGAGCGACCAGTACTACTTCGTCGCCCACGAGGACGTTCCTGCCAACTTCACCGGCCAAAGCACCCCGATTCCCGGCGCCTCGGTCACCAGCGACGCCTTCACGGCCAGCCTGTGCTTTGCCGCCGGCACACTGATCGCGACGCCTTCGGGAGAGAGTGTTGTTGAAACGCTGGAGATTGGCGATCTGGTGACCACCGCCGACGGCCGCACCGTTCCGGTCAAATGGGTCGGCCACCAGACCCTTCACAAGGTCTTCACCCCTGCCGACAATTTCACTCCCGTCCGCGTCTCCGCCGGCGCCCTGGGTGACGGTCTGCCACACACCGACCTCGTGCTGACCACCGATCATGCCCTGATCATGGATGGACTTGCGATCACCGCGGGCGCGCTGGTCAACGGCAGCACAATCGCCTTCGAACCTATCGAGAGCCTGCCCGACCGCGTCACCTACTACCACGTCGAGACCGAAGACCACGATGTGATCCTCGCCAACGGGACGGCTGCCGAGACCTTTCTGGATGTCGGAACGCGCCGCAACTTCGACAACCACGCGGAGTATGTCGCGCTATACGGAACCGAAAGAATGGTGGCCGAGATGCCGCTGCCCCGCGTGAGCTCTGCCCGACTGGTGCCAGCCGCACTGCGCGCCCGCATCGGGACCGACACCGCGGCGTGACACGGCGGCTGCTGTACCGGCAGGTCATAACGGGAAAGCGCAGGACGAAACGATCCGCGGCGGCGCTGCCGTCGCGGATCCAAAGGGTGCCAGGCTCGGCGCCGAGAACAAGGGGAGATAAATAATGAAACTTTTGCTTACCTTGACGGCTGCAATGGGGTTGCCGGTTGCTGCGCTGGCGCAAGACGGCTCGGCCGAGGCCGTCGGCGCGGGCGTCGGGCTGGTCATCGGGCTCCTGATCGCAATCATCGTGGGGGCCGTGGTGGGCTGGCTGGCCAGCCTGATCGTCAAGGGCTCCGGATCGGGCCTATTGATGGACCTGCTGGTGGGGATCGGCGGATCGATCCTGGCCAGCTACCTTTTGCCGGCCACCGGCATCCATCTTGGCGGAGGCTTCCTCGGAGCCTTCATCGCGGCCGTGATCGGTGCCATCATCCTGCTGCTGATCATCAAGCTGATCCGAAAGGCCTGAGGCTGAACTCGTCTCTGTCTGACGTCAGCGCCTACCGAACAGATTTAGGGGTTTGAACAACGGAGGGTTTCTGGTTCATCGAAGCCATCATGGAGCGACGATGAACAAGAAATCTGGCATTGTCAGAGGAATCGCATCCGATTGCCCTTCTTCTTCGCCTGTTCCGAAAGGAAGACGCAAAAAGCTGTTCTGTATGGGAAAACGCCTTTCAGAATGCGGCAGAGACCAAGAAGTGAGCCGAAGACAATCTATCAAACAAAGCACCTCTGACAATGCCCTGCGGCGGCCCACGGCTTCTTGCCGTCCACCGTCCAGCCCTTTGGCATCACCCAGCGCCCCGGTCTCGCGCCAAGTGACCATCAGCACCTGAAGCTTGCCCTTGCCTATATAGCGCAGCGGCAGCGCCGCGATTGGTACTATCAGAGAAATCGTTCCAGGTCGTCCCTTTCAGCTCCCTCGCTTGAGAGAGGGCCACAAGACCTTTTGCTGTAAAGCAAAGAGCTTTTCAGAGCGCCGCCGACAGGAAAAACGAGCCGTATTCAGGCGATCAGATCAGTTTCCTCTGACAATACTTGTACAGGGCTTGCAGCACAGCTGCCACTGCTCCTGTTGCTTGAAACCGGATCATGTCTTCTCTGCGCGTCCGATATTGCGACGAAGACGGTGGCTCGGAACAGATCAACCATCGTCCTGCCAACTCCGCCGGCACGGGCGGTTTCTGTGTCGCTCGCGTCGGTTCTTCGATAGTGCCCCATAGCGTGGTGTAGGAATCCGCGGGCGTCGCCACATGCGACGCTGGCGGTCACCGTCGATCTTCGGAGAAGGTTCGGGTTGCGAGACCTGAAACCTGAAACGGAGATGACGATGACCGACGACAGAATGGCGCTGATCGAGCTGGTTGAGAAGCAGGCTGATGGCGATCTGGTGCGCGAGATGCTTGCCTTTGCCGCTGAGCGGATCATGGAGGCCGAGATCGAGGCGCGGACTGGGGCGGCGAAGGGCGCGCGCTCACCGATGCGGGAAGCCCAGCGAAATGGATGCCGGGAGCGTGACTGGGATACCCGGGCCGGCCGGATCGCGCTGGCGATCCCGAAGCTGCGCAAGGGCAGCTATTTCCCAAGCTTTCTTGAGCCCCGGCGGACGGCGGAGAGGGCCTTGGTTGCGGTGATCCAGGAGGCCTACGTCCACGGCATCTCGACGCGGTCCGTCGATGATCTGGTGAAGGCGATGGGCGCGGGCGGCATGTCGAAGAGCCAGGTCAGCCGGTTGTGCATGGAGATCGACGAGCGGGTCGATGCCTTCCTGGCTCGCCCCCTGGAAGGCGCGTGGCGGTCTTGTCAGACGAACTTGGCTTGAGCCGGGGCAGGGCGCTGGCTAGCTTTCGCAGATGACCAAACGCAGCCCCTTCCGCTATTTCAAGACGAGCCCAGAGATCATCCGCCTGGCGGTGATGCTGTACGTCCGCTTCCCGCTCTCGCTACGCAATGTCGAGGATCTGCTGCATGAACGGGGTATCGAAGTCAGCCATGAGACGGTTCGCTTCTGGTGGCACCGCTTCGGCCCGTTGTTCGCATCCGAGATCCGAAAGCGCCGGATCGAGCGCATGAAATCGAGCCGGTGGCGTTGGCACCTGGACGAGGTTTTCGTGAAGATCAATGGCCAGACGCACTACCTGTGGCGCGCCGTAGATCACGAGGGTGAAATCCTGGAGAGCTTTGTCACCAAGACACGAGACAAGAAGGCGGCGTTAAAATTCCTCAAGAAAGCAATGCGCAAGCATGGTCGGCCTGAGGAAATCGTAACCGACCGTCTGCGGTCATATGGGGCAGCGCTGCGCGTCCTCGGTTCTGAGGATCGTCAACAGACAGGGCGCTGGGAAAACAATCGCGCGGAGAATTCCCACCTGCCATTTCGACGACGGGAGCGGGCGATGCTTCGCTTTCGGCGGATGCGAAGTTTGCAGAAGTTCGCCGCCGTCCACGCCTCTGTCTCAAACCACTTCAACCAGGAACGCAGCCTCTCGACTCGAAGCCATTACAAACGGAACCGAACCGCCGCTCTGGCCGAGTGGCGCGGTCTTTGCGCGGGATAAGGGGCAGGCATCCTGCCCTTGTGGAGACTGGTTCGAATTCGTCTGACAGCACCGCCACCGACAATCCTCTCATTGGTCCTGTCAGAAGAGTTCGGCTTGAGGTGGGGCAGGGCGATGGATAGCGTGCTGGAATGACCACACGCTCGCCTTTCAAGTACTTCAAGACCAGCCCCTAGATCATCCGTATGGCGGTGATGTTGTACGTCCGGTTCCTGCTCTCGCTGCGGAATGTTGAAGACCTGCTGCACGAACGTGGGATCGATGTCAGCCACGAGGCGGTCCGGTTCTGGTGGCACCGGTTCGGGCCGATGCTTGCGGCCGAGATCCGGAAGCGCCGGATCGAGGGGATGCGGTCCAGTCGCTGGCGCTGGCAGCTCGACGAGATGTTCGTGAAGATCAACGGGGAGCGTCACTATCTGTGGCGGGCGGTCGATCACGAGGGCGAACTCCCGGAGAGCTTTGTCACCTAGCCACACGATAAGAAGGCGGCCTTGAAATTTCCAAAGAAATCAATGAAGTGCTATGGCCGGCCAGAAACCCTTGTGACTGACCGGCTCCGATCCTATGGCGCGGCGTTCAAAGAAATCGGTTCGGTTGTTCGCCAGGAAACTGGGCGTTGGCTGAACAACCGCGCGGAAAATTCCCACCTTCCATTCCGACGACGAGAGCGAGCCATGCTCCGCTTCCGGCGGATGCGAAGTTTGCAGAAATTCGCATCCGCTCACGCCGCGGTCAGCAATCACTTCAAATTGGAGCGCAGCCTCTCCTTCCGAGCCAACTTCAAGGAAAGTCGCGCCGCCGCTCTCGCTGCGTGGCGCGGTCTCTGCGCAGAATAAGGGACAGCCATCCTGTCCATTCGGAGACCAGTTCGAATTCGTCTGACAGCACCGACTTTATCCCAAGATCACGCTAGCGGGTCCGCCTGCCCCTAGAGGAACGTTGACTGCAGCCTTATGACGCAACGAGTACGGGGCGCTCAGGCGTATGCACGTTGCGGATCCCGAGTGGATGAGCGCCATCGTCACGCGACCCGGTTCTTCCCTAGCGGAGCTGAAGGAAGCTTTGGGCCACGGAAACGAGAAGTCGCCGCGGCCGCATAACAGCTCACACTTCGATAACCCGGCATTCTGCTAGCTTGCAGTCTCGCAGCAAGGCCGGTGCCAAACGCGCACCGGTGACGACCACGTCGAAGTCGCGGATGTGGCCCATCTGACAGGCGAGATCCGCCCCCATCTTGGTGCTGTCCACCACGAGGACAGCCTGCTTGCCACAGCCGGCGATGGCATTGCGCACGGCGATCTCGTCCGAGTTATAGTCCATCACGGCCCCCGAGGCAGATACGCCCCCGCAACTGAACACGGAATAATCAACACGGTATCTGGAGAAGAATTCATGCGCCGCGACGCCGATCATGTCGAGGTCGCGCATGCGCACCGTTCCGCCGGCCAGATCGACCGCGATGCCGGGGGCGTTCTGAAGGGCGCAAACCGCGTGAATGCTGTTCGAGGCCACGAACAGATCTTTGTGCGAGGTCAGGAACCTTGCGCATTGCTCGACCGTCGTGCCGGTGCCAAGCGCCACGCGGGCGCCGTCGGGGACAAGGTTCTTGACCGCCAGCGCGATGCGCTGCTTTTCCTTCCGGGCGATCCCTTCGCGCGGCAGGTATCCGATGTTCTCGCTTTGCTGGCGCAGCTGGGCCCGCCCGTTGCGCCGCTGCACCAGCGCCGCCGCGTCAAGGTCGCGCAGATCGGCGCGAACGGTCTGCACCGACACGCCCAGCCGGCCGGACAGATCCGCCGCCGAAAGCGACTCGTTCTCCGACAGCAGCGCGATGATCGCGTCACGTCGCCCGTGCAGATCCAGCCTCAAAACCTCTTTCCTTCGAAAATGCGTGCCGTGACACGAAGCTTAGGAGGGAACCGTGAACCTCACAATATAAATAAAAATTTAACGCCATAGTTACAAAACCGTTAACGAGCGCGGGGATAAGGGCGCCGAAGAACGCTTTCGTTCGAAAGCCTCAACCCGGGAGTAGCCCCATGAAGACCGTCCTCACCTCGACCGCTTTCGCGCTGATGGCCAGCACCGCCATGGCCGACACGATCACGCTTTATACCTCGCAGCCCAACGCCGACGCGCAGCAGACCGTCGACGCCTTCATGGCCGCCAACCCCGACACCGAGGTCGAGTGGGTCCGCGACGGCACCACCCAGCTGCTGGCCCGCCTGCGCGCCGAGATCGAAGCGGGCAGCCCGCAGCCCGACGTGCTGCTGATCGCCGACACCGTCACGCTGGAAGGCATGGCGCAGGAAGGCCTGCTGAGCGCCTACCAGTCGCCCGAGGCGGAAAACTACGACGCCGCGCTGTATTCGCCCGACGGCTACTATTACTCGACCAAGCTGATCACCACCGGCATCATCTACAACACCGGTGCCGAAACCGCGCCGACCTCGTGGGCCGACCTTGTCGAACCCGGGATGGAGGGGATGGTCGCGATGCCCTCGCCGCTGTACTCGGGCGCCGCGCTGATCCACCTTGCGACGCTGACCGGCCATGACAGCCTTGGCTGGGACTATTACGAAAGCCTTGCCGCGAACGAGGCCCGCGCGCAGGGCGGCAACGGCGGCACCTTCCAGGCCGTGGCGTCGGGCGAAAAGCCCTATGGCATGGTCGTGGACTTCCTGACCATCCGCAACAAGGCCGACGGCTCGCCGGTCGAGTTCGTCTTCCCCGAGGAAGGCGTGTCCTACGTGACCGAGCCGGTCGCGATCATGTCCTCGGCCGACAACATGGAAGGCGCGCAGAAGTTCGTCGACTTCGTGCTGAGCGACGAGGGCCAGCAGCTGGTGCTCGACATGGGCTATATCCCCGCCCGCGACGGCATGGGCGTGCCGGAAGGCTTCCCGGCCCGCGACGACATCCAGCTGATGGACTTCGACCCGGCCGAGGCGCTCGAGAACGCCGAAGCCAACCTTGCCCGGTTTTCCGAGATCTTCGGCGCCGAGTAATGCGTGCCACAGTGCAAACGGGAAGCAGCCGAGCCGAGGCCCGGCTGCTTTCGTCCATCCTGATCGTCGCGCTGTGCCTGACGCTCGCCCCGGTGGTGCGCCTGTTCTTCGAGGGTCTGACGGATCAGGGGCGGCCAAGCCTGGGGCTGGTGCGCGACGTCCTCGCCCAGCCTGCGACGATGAGCGCGCTGCGGCATTCGCTGGTCACTGCGGGCCTCGGCACGGTGGTGTCGCTGGTGCTGGGGTCGGCCTTTGCCTTCCTCGTGGCGCTGACCGACCTGCGCGCCAAGGCGGCGCTGGTGTTCTGCCTGATGATCCCGATGATGATCCCGCCGCAGATCACGGCGCTGTCGTGGACGCAGATCATGGGGCCGTCGTCGGTGCTGCTGAAGACGCTGGGCATGGCGCCGCCGCTTGGGTCGCCGCAACCGTTGTATTCGCCCGGCGGGATCATCCTGCTGCTGGGCATCCAGCACATGTCGATCGTCTTCCTAACCCTGCGCGCGGGCCTGCGCTCGATCCCGCAGGACGTGGTCGAGGCCGCCCGGATCAGCGGCGCCAAGGGCCTGCGGACATGGTGGCAGGTGGTGCTGCCCCTGACGCTGCCCAGCCTCGGGGCGGGAACCGCGATCACCTTCGTGACGGCATTGGGCAATTTCGGCATCCCGGCGATGCTGGGCATTCCCGCAGGCTATTCGACGCTGCCGACGCTGGTCTATCAGAAGCTCGCGGGCATGGGCACGACCGTGCTGGCCGAGGTTTCGGTGCTGGCCATGCTGATCGGCGCCGTCGCCGTGGCGGGCATCCTGCTGCAACGCCATTTCCAGGGCCGCCAGAAGCTGCACCTTGTCGGCAGCACCGCGCGCCCGCTGGCCCTGCCGCTGGGCGCGGCGCGGCTGCCGGTGGAAATCGCCCTGTGGACGGTGGTCAGCGCGATCCTCGTCCTGCCGATGTTCGGCCTTCTGGCGACCTCGCTGGTGCCCGCCTACGGCGTGCCGCTGCGCCTTGACACGCTGACGCTGGAACAATGGCACGAGGTGCTGTTCCGCCAGCCGGTGACATCGCGGGCCTTCGTGAACTCGTTCGGGCTGGCCGCAGGGGCGTCGCTGGCGCTGATGCTGATCTGCCTGCCGCTGGCATGGCTGATGGAACGGCGCCGGACGCGGCTGGCGCGGCTGTTCGACAGCCTGCTCGACCTGCCCTACGCGCTGCCCGGCGTGGTGCTGTCGATCGCCATGATCCTGCTGCTGATCAACCTGCCCTTCACCGATGCCACGCTGTACGGCACGATCTGGATCATCTTCCTCGCCTATATCGCGCGGTTCTTCGCGGTGATGTTCCGCCCAGTGCAGGCCAGCCTTAAACAGCTTGACCCGGCGATGGACGAGGCGGCGCAATCGGTCGGCGCCTCGCTGCGCCGTCGGCTGCGCGACGTGATCCTGCCGCTGTCGGCCCCGGCCGCGGCGGCGGGGGCGATCCTCGTCTTCCTGACCGCCTTCAACGAGCTCACCGTCTCGGCGCTGCTGTGGTCCTCGGGGACCGAGACGCTGGGCGTGGTGATCTTCAACCTCAACGACAGCGGCGAAACCGGCATGGCCAGCGCCCTTGCGATGACCATCGTGTTCGTCGTCATGGCGCTTATGGGCCTTGTCCAGCTGCTGTCGCGCCGTTTCCCGAAAGGAGTCGTCCCGTGGCAGACATAGACCTGTCATCCGTCGGCAAGGCATTCGCGGGCACGCCCGCGCTGCAAGACATCACCACTCGGTTCGAGGATGGCGAGTTCATCGCGCTGCTGGGCCCCTCGGGCTGCGGCAAGACGACCTTGCTGCGCATCCTCGCGGGCTTCGAGACGCCCAGCAGCGGCCGCCTGCGGATCGGCGGGCGCGAGATGGCGAATGCCGACACCGGCGCGAACCTGCCCCCCGAAGACCGCAACATCGGTTTCGTGTTCCAGTCCTACGCGCTGTGGCCGCACATGAGCGTGCGCCGCAACGTGTCCTACCCGTTGGAGATCCGCGGCCTGTCCAAGGCCGAGATCGCGCGGCAGGCGGGCGCCGCGCTGGCCGCAACCGGGCTTGACGCCTATGCCGACCGCATGCCGTCGGACCTGTCGGGCGGCCAGCGGCAGCGCGTGGCGCTGGCCCGGTGCCTTGTGTCCGACCCCTGCGCCGTGCTGCTGGACGAGCCGCTGGCGAACCTCGACGTGGCGCTGCGCGCCTCGATGCAGGGGGTGTTCACCGACTTCCACCAGCGCACTGGCGCCACCATGGTCTATGTCACCCACGACCAGGCCGAGGCGATGGCGATGGCCGACCGGATCGCCGTGATGGACCAGGGCCGGATCCGGCAGTTCGACACGCCGCAGGCGCTGTACGAGCGACCGCAAAACCGCTTTGTCGCGGAGTTCGTCGGGCGCGGCACGGTCCTGCCGGTGCAGGCCGTCGCGGCCAGCGGTGCCGCGCTCGAGGCAGAGGTGCTGGGCGCCCGCATCGCGGTTCAGGCGGGACACGGCCCGTCCCGCGTCAGCCACGTCTGCCTGCGCCCCGAGAACCTGAGCATCGCCGAGACAGGCGACCTGCGCGGCAAGGTCTCGCGGATCACCTACATGGGCGGCAAGTACCTTCTGGAGGCGATAACTGCCTGCGGCGCAAAGCTTTTTCTTGAAACGCGGGCCCGGTTCGAGGTCGGCGCACAGCTGGGTCTGGCGATCAGCAGCCCTTGGGCCTTCGCGGAGGACTGATGCAAAGCGTAAGAGTACTTTCCGGCATCGGGGACAAGGGCCCCGCATGCCTTCAACTGACCGTGGACGGCCGGATCTGGCTTTTGGACTGCGGCTTCGGTCCCGAAGCCCATGCGCAGTTCAACCCGGCCTGGCTGGACGGCGCCGAGGCGGTGTTCATCACCCATGACCACATCGACCACATCGGCGGCGCCTCGCATGCGGTCGAGGCCGGCCTGCCCATCTATGCCACCGCGCAGACGGCCAAGGCCCTGCCGCCGGCGGCAAAGGTCCACCTGCTGCCCGAGCAGGGACAGACGGTGATCGACGGCGTGACGCTGACCACCGGGCGCAACGGTCATGCCCTTGGCGGCGTGTGGTTCCATTTCGACCTTGGCGACGGGTTCTTCTATTCCGGCGACTGGTCCGAGGAATCCGGCTGGTTTTCCTTTGATGCGCCGCCGCCCGCCGCGACCGCCGTGCTGGACTGTTCGTACCATCTTGACGACGTGCCGCAGTCCGCCCGCTTCGCCGCCCTCGACGCGCTGCTCGACCGGGTGCAGGGGCAGGTCCTGCTCCCCGTGCCGCCCTCGGGGCGGGCCGGCGAGATGGCGCTGCACCTGATGCGGCGGCACGGCTGCGACAGCGTCATGCTGGACCCCGAATGCCAAGCCGCGCTGCGCGTCGCGCTCGACAGCGGCGCGGTCTGTCCCGACGCCCGCGACGTGGCGCCGCTACTCGAACGCGGCCCGATGGAACAGGCGCGCTTCATGGTCTGCGACACGCCCAACGCCGATGGTGGCGGTGCTTGGGGCTATGTGCGGGCCTGGAACGAAAGCGGGCGCTTGGGGCGCGACGCGCATGTGATCTTCACCGGCCACATGACCGCCCACGCGCGCGGCATCTGCAGCGTTCCGGGAGGCCACTTTCAGCGCTGGAATGTCCACCCGCCGCTGCGCGACCAACTGGGGATGCTGCGACGCCTTGGCGCAAAACGCTTTGCGCCAGCCTTCTGCACCCGCCCCGAGGAATACCTTGTCGAGGATCTCTCGGCCGAGGTCTTCTTTCACGACATGGTGCGCCTGTGACCGCCCGCCCCATGCCTGCGCGCGACTTCTGCCTGGTGCGGCACGGCGAGACGACGGCCAACGCGGGCGGGATCATCGCCGGCATCACCGACGTGCCCCTGACCGCACTGGGCCGCGATCAGGCCCGCGCGCTGGCCGGCCGGGCCTGGCCGGACGCCTTGACCGTCTATGCAAGCCCGCTGATCCGCGCCCGCAACACCGCGCGCCTTGCCTTGCCGGGGCATCAGATCCGCGTGCATCCGGGCCTGCGCGAACGCGACTGGGGCGTGTTCGAGGGCCGCCCCCTGTCCGCACAGCCCAACCGCGACGACACCCCCGACGGCGGCGAGGCGTGGCCCGCCATGCTGCACCGCGTCGAGGCCACGATCCTCGCGATCTGCGCGGCCTGCTCCGGGACCCTGCCGGTGCTGGTCTGCCACTCGGGCGTGATCCGCGCCACGCGCGTTCTCTGGACGACGGGCGACGTGGGCACACGTCCCCCCAACGCGACCCCGCTTCTGTATTGCAAGGCGGGCCCCCACCTGACGGAGAGACCCCTATGACCGACGTAGCAACCACCCCTTGCGTGGTGTTCGATGTCGACGGAACACTGGCCGAGTTCGACGCCGACAGGCTCGGCCACCTTGTGCACGGGGTCGAAAAGCACTGGGACGACTTCCACGCCGCGATGGCCGATGCCGCGCCGATCGCCCCGATCGTCCGGCTCATGCGGCGGCTGAAAGACAGCGGCGAGACCATCCTGATCTGCTCGGGTCGCCCACAGGGCTGGGCCGCGCACACCATCGCATGGCTGCGCAAGCACGACCTGCCGTTCGACGGCCTCTACCTGCGCGCCGAGGACCAGGACGCCGCCACGGACCCGGAGGTGAAGCGCCGGGCACTGAAGGAGATGCGCGACGATGGCTTCGATCCCTGGCTGGTCGTGGACGACCGAAGCTCTGTCGTCGACGCCTGGCGCGGCGAAGGCCTGGTCTGCCTGCAATGCGCGCCCGGCGATTTCTGACGGAGCGCGCCCGAAGAATGCCTCTGTCGGCTTCGTCAGAAGGAAGCAGGTTGAGCGGGGCAGGGCGGGATCGTAGCGTCCGGCCATGACAAATCTAATCCGTTCAACGGCTTTCAACGCCGCCCCGCGATCATTCGCCTAGCGGTCATGATGTACGTCCGGTTTCCGCTCTCGCTAAGGAACGTCGAAGATCTGCTGCGCTGAAATTGCTCAGGAAAACAATGAAAAAGCATGGTCGGGCAAAAGTCCTCGTGACCGATCGGCTCAGACCCTATGGCGCGGCGCTGAAGGAAATCGGTGCCGTCGATCGCAAGGAGACAGGTCGTTGGCTGAACAATTGCACTGAGAACTCCCATCTCCCGTCCCGACGAAGGGAAGGGGCGATGCTGCGCTTCCGACGTATGCGACGTTTGCAGAAATTCGCATCCGTCCACGCCTCGGTCAGCAACCACTTCAATTCGGAGCGCAGCTCCTACTCCCGCGCCAACGTCAAGTAGAACCGCGCCGCCGCTCTGGCTGAGTGGCGCGGTCTTTGCGCGGGATAAGGGGCAGCGTCACTGTCCAAGCTGAGACGAGTTAGAATTAGTCTGCCAGCACCGCCATCATCACCCTATCGAACCTGTTCAAGCCGCCCGTCCGAGGCGAAATTTCTCCTGTTTTCAAAGGGGTTTGCCGGGTGGGTGCGAACCGCCGAGACGCGGGCGCGCAGCGATTGCCGTCTCTGAATGGCCTCTCGTCTCTGGTCGGGCGAACCGCGCCGATTCCGGTTCGGCCAAAATTTTCCTCGCATTTCCAATGGCCTGACTCGCAACCCCGCCAAAACTGCGCGCCCTGTTTCCATCGCTATCGAGCGGAACGGAGATCGAACATGCAGGAGGCGTAGCCGATGGGTGCGCCGGCAGAACGGCGCGTAGAGGTGGCGGATCAATCGGCGACGGGCTTCAACGAAGCCATTGATGACAAACGCACATCGCGCCTCTAGCCTGGCGGCATGGCGAGTGGCCCCTGGACCGATGAAGAGAACGACCTGATCGTCGCGGATTACTTCGCGATGCTGGCCGACGACATCGCCGGGCGCCGCTATAGCAAGGCCGAACACCGCCGGGCCCTCCTGCCGCTGCTGAACGACCGGTCGGAGGGATCGGTCGAGTTCAAGCACCAGAACATCAGCGCGGTGCTGAAGGGGCTCGGCGAGGACTGGATCCCCGGCTACAAGCCCGCCTTCAATTTCCAGATGACGCTTGTCGACGCGGTGGCGCGGTGGCTGGAGCTACATCCGGACTGGCTCGGTCGGTTGCCAGGCATGCGGCCCGCGGACGGCATGCACGAGGCGGCGCAGGTCTGGATCGGTCCTCCGCCCACGCTCTCCAACCAGCCTCCGCCGCAAGAGCTCGACCAGATGCTGCACATCGCGAGGAAGTTCGACGTGGCGGGCCGGGACGAGCGCAATCGCGCCCTCGGCCGTGCCGGCGAGGAACGTGTGCTTGCGCACGAGCATGCCACGCTGAAGGCCGTGGGACGGGATGATCTGGCGCGCAAGGTCCGCTGGGTCTCGGAAGAGGACAGCGATGGAGCGGGCTATGACATCGCCAGCTACGCGCCGGACGGCCGGCCTCGCCTGATCGAGGTGAAGACGACGAACGGTTGGGAGCGCACGCCTTTCCACATCACACGGAACGAACTGGCCGTTGCCGACGAACGGCGCACGGACTGGTGTCTTTTCCGGATGTGGAATTTCTCGCGCGAGCCGAGGGCGTTCGAGCTTTACCCGCCAATCGATGCGCATGTATCGCTGACCGCGACGTCTTTTCAGGCCAGCTTTAACTGAGGCAGTGTCAAAGGAACTCGGCTTGAGGTGGGGTAGGGGCGCCGGTAGCGTCCGGCCATGACCCGACGCTGTCCATTCAAGTATTTCAAGA
>NZVC01000044.1 GCA_002701395.1 Maritimibacter sp.
GCGCTCGCGCCCCTTTCTGCCCGCGATATTCTGCGGCAGCGAATGGGTGTTTTTCCACGGAATCGGCTCGAAGCGGTCGTTCGCTGCGCCGGGCCCGGACATTCGATTTGCGGACGTTGCTGCCTTTGAAGAGACTACGATGAACGGCCACTTGCATTCTCAAACGGATCAAACCTCACCTGCTTATCTACTCAACTTCACAGGGTTTCACGGCTTGTTCGCCAGACCCAGCCGAAAAGAACTCCCCATCAGGCGAGAATGAAAAAGTATTGATCACAATACATCCACGCGGATTCCGATCTAATAACAGAAAGGACAAAATAACAACAGGCGGTATCGGCGATAGCTTATTGTCCAATTGATGAGTCCCAGCACCGATCAATTCGAATTTTCTTATCAGGAAGTGTCGAAGCAGAACCGCTTGCTCACCTTCTCGCAAAGCATACTCTTCTTCGATCAGCCCTATATCGCAAAGGCGTCTTTCAGTACCGTCTTGAGAAGTCCATTGCGTGAGCGAAACATACAATTTTGACTCCGGCAAAGCCCAAGCATCTTGTGTCGAAGACTTGCCCCAATCACGTGCATGACGTTTTGGAACGTCCCGGCTTTCAAGACCTCTAATATTAAATGCCGAATTTGTTTCGATAGACAGACGACAACGTTCGAATAGGATTTCAAAATCTTGAATCAAGGTCTGAGCGTGAATTGGCTCGCCCCACCCCCAGAGGTTCATCACCAACAGAACAAAGTATGTTCTTCTTAAAATCACTGAAATCCTTTCATGCGCTGGAATTCGAAGCCCACATTTGACGTTATGCAGAGTTCTTGCAGGATGGGCTCGGTGCCGACCTTCGCCGCGGTCGCATCTGCCCAAGGCCGATATGCGAGGCGAGAGCGACTTTAGTTGCAGCGGCCCTCATTTCTTCTTTATACGACCACGCTGGTCGGCCGACGAGCTTAAAGCACTTCTCCACACTGTCCATCAGCGATCGCGTACCTTTCCAGAACGTATCGCCCTAGGAAACCACCAGAAATAACGCGTACTGCAATGAAATCTGGATCCTCAATTTGCATTTTGTTCCGAACGAACGGAAGGACTGTTGGCGCATAGTAATTGCAGAGGTCTAGCAGAATATCGCCAATATCCTCTTTATCGAAAAAGCCGTTGGGAACTGGGTCGGCCTGGATCCGCATCTCAACGCCTTTGCCGTGAAGCGAGTGGGAGAGGACACCGGTATCAACCAACTGCCATTGCACCTCCTGCGCTGAGACCGATAGGGCAACCGACGTAAAGATGCTCGTAAGCACCGTTGTATGCTTCATGATGAAACCTGTGCAGCGAAGACTTCTGAGGGTTTGGCTTTCCCTGAAGCAGACAATGGATCAGGCCGCGTCGGCGGTCAAATTGGGCTCAAACCCGATCTGCCCCGCGTGATGCCCGACATGCCATGGCGTACCCACCCGTGGACACCCTCCCGCTGACACCGGCAAAGAAAAACGCCCCGCTTGTTTCCAAGCGGGGCGTTCTGGTCATTCAGGATCGGTCAGCGATCAGTCGCGGCTTTCCGGCGTTTCCACCAGACCGGCGTCGAAGTCGTCGTCGGACATGAAGTCCTCGACCGGGGCGGCCAGCGCCGCGGCTGCTTCCGCCTCGGCCCGTGCCTCTTCGATCACCTTGTTGTCGCGCTCTTGCGCCACGCGACGGACCCGCTGGGTGGCGCCACCCGTACCGGCCGGGATCAGACGGCCGACGATGACGTTTTCCTTCAGGCCGACCAGCTTGTCCCGCTTGCCCTGCACCGAGGCTTCGGTGAGGACGCGCGTGGTTTCCTGGAACGACGCCGCCGAGATGAACGAGCGGGTCTGCAGCGAAGCCTTGGTGATCCCCAGAAGGATCGGCTCGCCCTGGGCCAGACGGCCCCCCTTCGACGCTGCCTTTTCGTTGGCCTCGTCGAACTCGATCTTGTCGACGTGTTCGCCCTTGAGAAGGGTCGTGTCGCCCGAGTCGAGGATCTCCCACTTTTGCAGCATCTGGCGAACGATCACCTCGATGTGCTTGTCGTTGATCTTCACACCCTGCAGTCGGTACACGTCCTGCACTTCGTCGATCATGTAGTCGGCCAGAGCCTCGACACCCATGACGGCAAGAATGTCATGCGGCGCGGGGTTGCCATCCATGATGTAGTCGCCCTTCTGCACGAAGTCGCCTTCCTGCACCGGGATGTGCTTGCCCTTGGGCACCATGTACTCGACGGGCTCCATCGACTCGTCCGACGGTTCGATCGAGATGCGACGCTTGTTCTTGTAGTCGCGTCCGAACCGAACGTAGCCGTCGATCTCGGCGATGATCGCGTGATCCTTGGGACGACGCGCCTCGAACAGTTCCGCCACCCGCGGCAGACCGCCGGTGATGTCCTTGGTCTTGGCACCTTCGCGCGGGATACGCGCGACGACGTCGCCGGCCTGAACCTTCACACCGTCTTCGATCGACAGAATGGCGTCCACCGACATCGGATAGGTCACCGGGTTGCCCGCATCGTTGCGGACCGGTTCGCCATCCTCGTCCACGAGAATGATCTCGGGCTTCAGGTCGCTGCCCTTCGGCGCGGACCGCCAGTCGGACACGATCCGCTGGGTCATGCCGGTGGCCTCGTCGGTGTCCTCGCGGACCGACAGACCGGCGACAAGGTCGACGAAACGGACGGTCGCGTCCTTCTCGGCGATGATCGGGAGGGTGTAGGGATCCCACTCGATCAGCTTGTCGCCCCGTTCGACGGTTGCGCCGTCTTCCGGGAACACCTTGGTGCCGTAGCCCAGCTTGTGCGTGGCGCGTTCGGTGCCGTTCTCGTCCATGATGGCAAGGGTCATGTTCCGGCCAACAACGATCTGTTCGCCGACGGCGTTGATCAGGATGCTGGGGTTGCGGAACTCGACCTTGCCCGAAGCCGAAGCTTCGAGGAACGACTGCTGGCCACCCTGCGCGATGCCGCCGATGTGGAACGTCCGCATCGTCAGCTGCGTGCCGGGTTCACCGATGGACTGCGCCGCGATGATGCCCACGGCCTCGCCCTGGTTCACCATCGTACCGCGTGCCAGGTCGCGACCGTAGCACATGGCGCAGACGCCTTCCTCGGCCTCGCAGGTCAGCGGGCTGCGGATACGCATCGAAGCGACACCGGCGGTTTCCACCGCATCGGCCTTGCGTTCGTCGATCAGCTCGCCCTGGCCCACCAGAACCTCGTCGGTGCCGGGGTTCAGCACGTCCTCGGCCGCGACACGGCCCAGGATACGCTCTGCCAGCGACGCCACCACCTCGCCGTCGTTCACGGCGGCTTCGGCCGTGATCGACTTCTCGGTGCCACAGTCGTGCTGGCGCACGATGCAGTCCTGCGCCACGTCCACAAGACGACGGGTCAGGTAACCCGAGTTCGCCGTCTTCAGCGCGGTATCGGCCAGACCCTTACGGGCGCCGTGGGTGGAGTTGAAGTACTCCAGCACGGTGAGGCCTTCTTTAAAGTTCGAGATGATCGGCGTCTCGATGATCTCGCCCGAAGGCTTGGCCATCAGACCGCGCATCCCGCCCAGCTGCTTCATCTGGGCCGGCGAACCCCGCGCACCGGAGTGCGACATCATGTAGACCGAGTTCGGTTCCAGCTCTGCGCCGGCATCGTCGTACCGAACCGCCGAGATTTCGCCCATCATGGCGTCCGCCACCTGGTCCGAACACTTCGACCAGGCATCGACCACCTTGTTGTACTTTTCGCCCTGAGTGATCAGGCCGTCCATGTACTGCTGTTCGAACTCTTTGACCTGCTCGCGCACGCCGTTCACGATGCCCCACTTGGTGTCGGGGATCAGCATGTCGTCCTTGCCGAACGAGATGCCGGCCTTGAAGGCCTCGCGGAAACCGGTCGACATGATCTGGTCACAGAAGATGACCGACTCTTTCTGACCGCAATAACGGTAGACGGTGTCGATGACCTGCTGCACTTCCTTCTTCCGCAGAAGACGGTTGACCAGCTCGAACGGAGCCTTGGCGTTCAACGGCAGAAGCGCGCCGAGCTTTACGCGGCCCGGGGTCGTCTCGAACCGCTGCCAGACTTCCTGACCTTCTTCGTCGATCTGCTTCACACGTGCGGTGACCTTGGCGTGCAGGTGCACCTCGCCGGAATCCAGCGCGTGCTGAACCTCGTCGGTGTCCGCGAAGACCATGCCTTCGCCCTTCATGCCTTCGCGCTGCATCGTGATGTAGTACAGGCCAAGGATCATGTCCTGCGACGGAACGATGATCGGCGCGCCGTTGGCGGGCGACAGAACGTTGTTCGTCGACATCATCAGCACGCGCGCTTCCAGCTGGGCTTCCAGCGAAAGCGGAACGTGGACGGCCATCTGGTCACCGTCGAAGTCAGCGTTGAACGCCGAACACACGAGCGGGTGCAGCTGGATCGCCTTGCCTTCGATCAGCGTGGGCTCGAACGCCTGGATGCCCAGACGGTGCAGCGTCGGCGCGCGGTTCAGCAGAACCGGGTGCTCGCGGATCACCTCGTCGAGGATGTCCCAGACTTCCGGGCGCTCTTTCTCGACCAGTTTCTTCGCCTGCTTGACCGTCGAAGACAGACCCTTCGCCTCGAGCCGCGAGTAGATGAACGGCTTGAACAGTTCGAGCGCCATCTTCTTCGGCAGTCCGCACTGGTGCAGCTTCAGCTCGGGGCCGGTCACGATGACCGAACGGCCCGAGAAGTCGACGCGCTTACCCAGAAGGTTCTGACGGAAGCGGCCCTGCTTGCCTTTCAGCATGTCGGACAGCGACTTCAGCGGACGACGGTTCGCGCCGGTGATGACGCGGCCGCGACGGCCGTTGTCGAACAGGGCGTCGACGGATTCCTGCAGCATCCGCTTTTCGTTACGGATGATGATGTCCGGCGCGCGAAGCTCGATCAGGCGCTTCAGGCGGTTGTTCCGGTTGATCACCCGGCGGTACAGGTCGTTCAGGTCCGACGTCGCGAACCGGCCGCCGTCCAGCGGAACCAGCGGGCGCAGTTCGGGCGGGATGACCGGGATGACCGTCATGATCATCCACTCCGGGCGGTTGCCGGATTCCAGGAAGCTTTCGACGATCTTCAGGCGTTTGATGATCTTCTTGGGCTTCAGTTCGCCGGTGGCCTCGGCCAGATCGGCGCGCAGCTGTTCGGCCTCGGACTCGAGGTCGATGTTGGCCAGCATCTTGCGGATCGCTTCGGCGCCGATGTCGGCCTCGAAAGCGTCACCGCCGTAGGCGTCCTGCGCGTCGTTGAATTCTTCCTCGGACATCAGCTGGCCGTAGGACAGGTCGGTCAGACCCGGCTCGATCACGACGTAGTTCTCGAAGTACAGGATCCGCTCGAGATCGCGCAGCGTCATGTCCAGCATGAGGCCGATCCGGGACGGAAGCGACTTCAGGAACCAGATGTGTGCGACCGGCGCGGCCAGTTCGATGTGGCCCATACGTTCACGGCGAACCTTCTGCAGCGTGACTTCCACACCGCATTTCTCGCAGACGACGCCGCGATACTTCATCCGCTTGTATTTGCCGCACAGGCATTCGTAGTCCTTGATCGGACCGAAGATGCGCGCGCAGAACAGGCCGTCACGCTCGGGCTTGAACGTCCGGTAGTTGATCGTCTCGGGCTTCTTGATCTCGCCGTAGGACCAAGACAGGATCCGCTCGGGCGACGCCAGCGAGACCTTGATCTCGTCGAAGGTCTTCGGCGCCGCAAGCGGGTTGAACGGGTTGGTGGTCAGTTCCTGGTTCATATCGAATTCCTAATCAGGGGCGTTGGGAGGGGGACGGTGCGTGGAAGCCACGCACCCTACGGTTGGTAGGGTGCGCGCTTGTCGCGCAGCGTTACTCTTCCCCCTCCGCATCCAGGAGTTCCATGTTCAGGCCGAGGCCGCGGACTTCCTTCACGAGCACGTTGAAGCTCTCGGGAACGCCCGCCTCGAAGTTGTCCTCGCCCTTGACGATGCTTTCGTAGACCTTGGTCCGGCCCGCCACGTCGTCCGACTTCACCGTCAGCATTTCCTGCAGGGTGTAGGCGGCGCCGTAGGCTTCCAGTGCCCAGACCTCCATCTCCCCGAAACGCTGACCGCCGAACTGCGCCTTACCGCCCAGCGGCTGCTGGGTCACAAGCGAGTACGGGCCGGTCGACCGCGCGTGGATCTTGTCGTCGACAAGGTGGTGCAGTTTCAGCAGGTACTTGATGCCCACCGTCACCGGCCGCGCGAATTTCTCGCCCGTCCGCCCGTCGAACAGATCCGACTGGCCGCTTTCATTGAAACCGGCCCGCTTCAGCGAGTCGTTGACGTCCGCTTCCTTGGCGCCGTCGAACACCGGGGTGGCGATCGGCACGCCGCGGGTCACGTTGCCCGCTGCTTCCAGAAGCTGCTGGTCGTCCATCTCGGCGATGCCTTCTTCGTAGACATCGTCACCATAGGCGATCCGCATCGCTTCCTTGACCGGGGTCAGGTCGCCGTCCCGCTTGTAGGACTGCAGCGCGTCGTCGATCTGGATGCCCAGACCGCGTGCGGCCCAGCCCATGTGGGTCTCAAGGATCTGGCCGACGTTCATCCGCGACGGCACGCCGAGCGGGTTCAGAACGAAGTCGACCGGGGTCCCGTCGCCAAGGAACGGCATGTCCTCGATCGGCACCACGCGCGAGATGACACCCTTGTTGCCGTGACGGCCGGCCATCTTGTCGCCCGGCTGCAGCTTGCGCTTCACCGCGACGAAGACCTTGACCATCTTCATGACACCCGGCGGCAGGTCGTCGCCACGACGGACTTTCTCGACCTTGTCCTCGAAGCGCGCGTCCAGCGCCCGCTTCTGGGCCTCGAACTGGGCGTTCAGCGCCTCGACCATCTGGGCCTCGGCGTCGTCGCTCAGTGCAAGTTGCCACCACTGGCCACGGGACAGCATCTCCAGCAGGTCCTCGGTGATTTCCGAGCCCGGCTTGACGCCTTTCGGACCCTTCACCGCGGTCTTGCCAAGGATCATGTCCTTCAGACGCGCGTAGATGTTGCGCTCGAGGATGTGCAGCTCGTCGTCGCGGTCGCGCGACAGGCGTTCCACCTCTTCCCGCTCGATCTGGAGGGCACGTTCGTCCTTCTCCACGCCGTGACGGTTGAACACGCGGACTTCCACGATCGTGCCGAAGTCGCCCGGCGGAAGCCGCAGCGAGGTATCGCGCACGTCCGACGCCTTTTCACCGAAGATGGCGCGCAGAAGCTTTTCTTCCGGCGTCATCGGGCTTTCGCCCTTCGGAGTGATCTTGCCGACAAGGATGTCGCCCGGCCCGACCTCGGCGCCGATGTAGACGATGCCAGCCTCGTCGAGGTTGCGCAGCGCTTCTTCACCGACGTTCGGGATGTCGCGGGTGATCTCTTCCGGCCCAAGCTTGGTGTCACGGGCGGCGACTTCGAATTCCTCGATGTGGATCGAGGTGAAGACGTCGTCGCGCACGATACGCTCGGAGATCAGGATCGAGTCCTCGTAGTTGTAGCCGTTCCACGGCATGAACGCGACGACCACGTTCTTGCCCAGAGCCAGTTCGCCAAGATCGGTCGACGGACCATCGGCCACGACCTCGCCCTTGCCGACCTTGTCACCGACCTTCACCAGCGGGCGCTGGTTGATGCAGGTGTTCTGGTTCGAACGCTGGAACTTGCGCAGACGGTAGATGTCGACGCCCGGATCGCCCGGCTCCAGATCTTCGGTCGCGCGGATAACGATCCGCTGCGCGTCGACCTGGTCGATGATCCCGGCGCGGCGCGCCTGAATCGCGGCGCCAGAGTCGATGGCGACCTTGCCTTCGATCCCGGTGCCGACGAACGGAGCGTCAGCCTGCAGCAGAGGCACAGCCTGCCGCTGCATGTTCGAGCCCATCAGTGCGCGGTTGGCGTCGTCGTTTTCCAGGAACGGAATAAGCGACGCCGCGACCGACACCAGCTGTTTCGGCGACACGTCGATCAGGTCGACGGCCTCGTTCGGCGCAAGCGTGTATTCACCCGACTGGCGGGTGTTCACCATCTCGTTCACGAACTTGCCGGTCTCGTCCAGCGTCGCGTTGGCCTGCGCCACGGTGTGGCGCATTTCCTCGGTCGCGGACATGTAGTGCACTTCGTCCGTGACCTGACCGTTGTTCACCACGCGGTACGGGGTTTCGATGAACCCGTACTTGTTCACGCGGGCGAAAGTGGCCAGCGAGTTGATCAGACCGATGTTCGGGCCTTCCGGCGTCTCAATCGGGCACATCCGGCCATAGTGGGTCGGGTGAACGTCGCGCACCTCAAAACCGGCACGTTCGCGGGTCAGACCGCCCGGGCCAAGCGCCGACAGGCGACGCTTGTGCGTCACTTCGGACAGCGGGTTGGTCTGGTCCATGAACTGCGACAGCTGCGACGAGCCGAAGAACTCGCGCACGGCGGCGGCGGCCGGTTTCGCATTGATCAGGTCTTGCGGCATGACGGTGTCGATCTCGACGGACGACATGCGTTCCTTGATCGCGCGTTCCATCCGCAGAAGGCCGACACGGTACTGGTTTTCCATCAGTTCGCCGACCGAGCGCACCCGGCGGTTGCCGAGGTGGTCGATGTCGTCGATCTCGCCACGGCCATCACGCAGGTCGACCAGCGCCTTCACACAGGCGACGATGTCTTCCTTGCGCAGGGTCCGCTGGGTGTCCGGCGCATCAAGCGCGAGGCGCATGTTCATCTTCACGCGACCAACGGCCGAAAGGTCGTAACGCTCGCTGTCGAAGAACAGGGTGTCGAACAGGGCCGAGGCGGCATCGACGGTGGGCGGCTCGCCCGGGCGCATGACCCGGTAGATGTCCATCAGCGCGGTGCCGCGGTCCATGTTCTTGTCCTGCGCCATCGTGTTGCGCATGTACGGACCGACGTTAACGTTATCGATGTCCAGAACCGGGATCTCGGTGACGCCCGCGTCGACCAGCTCTTTCAGCGTGCCGCCGGTGACTTCACCTTCCTTGTCGGTTTCCCACGTCAGCTCGTCGCCGGCTTCGACATAGATCGCGCCGGTTTCCTCGTTGATCATGTCCTTGGCGGCGTACTTGCCCACGATCTGCTGGAACGGAACCAGCAGTTCGGTGATCTGACCCTCGTCGATGATCTTCTTGACGGCGCGCGGGGTGATCTTCTTGCCGGCTTCGGCAAAGACCTCTCCGGTGGCCGCGTCGACCAGATCGAACGGCGGGCGGGTGCCGCGAACGCGCTCGGGGAAGAACTTGGTCTTCCAGCCGCGGTTCTTCTCAAGCTCGTAGGTGACCGTGTTGTAATAGGCGTCCATGATCGCCTCCTGGTCCAGCCCGAGGGCGTACAGGAGGGTGGTCACCGGCAGCTTGCGGCGACGGTCGATGCGCGCGAACACGATGTCCTTGGCGTCGAATTCGAAGTCCAGCCAAGAGCCGCGATAGGGAATGATGCGGCAGGCGAACAGCAGCTTGCCCGAAGCGTGGGTCTTGCCCTTGTCGTGATCGAAGAACACACCCGGCGAGCGGTGCATCTGGGAAACGATGACACGCTCGGTTCCGTTCACGATGAAGGTGCCGTTCGGGGTCATCAGGGGCATGTCGCCCATGAAGACGTCCTGTTCCTTGATGTCCTTGACCGACTTGGCGCCGGTGTCTTCGTCGACATCGAACACGATGAGGCGAAGCGTGACCTTCAGCGGCGCGCTGTAGGTCATGTCGCGCTGCATGCACTCGTCGACATCGTATTTCGGCTTTTCAAGCTCGTACTTCACGAACTCGAGAACGGCAGTCTCGTTGAAGTCCTTGATCGGAAAGACCGAACGGAACACGCCGTTGATGCCTTCGTCCAGCGCGGGCTCGATCGCGTCGCCGGATTTCAGGAACAGTTCATAGCTGGATTTCTGAACCTCAATGAGGTTCGGCATTTCCAGGACTTCCCGGATTTTGCCATAGTATTTACGGAGACGCTTCTGGCCAAGGTAGCTGGACGCCATAAGGGAATACACCTCTCATCATAGCAAACGCGGCGCCGTCGGGGCTTCGGCAACGCGCCCTTGGGTCAGGTGGGACCGATCTATCCCTGGCAGCCGTCCCACCGGCTGCCGCCCGATCGGTTTCCGCACCTTAGGAAGGGCTCTGGGCTGCAAAGCCCTTCCTGAGACGCGGATGGCTGGACCCGGAAAATACCCGGATCCAGCCGCGTTCGAACTTCTCATCCGTTCCACATGGGAACGGCGGAAATCACTTGACTTCGACCTCGGCGCCAGCTGCTTCCAGCTTGCCTTTGATCTCGTCGGCTTCGGCCTTGGCAACGCCTTCTTTGACGGCTTTGCCGCCGGCTTCGACCAGTTCCTTGGCTTCTTTGAGGCCCAGGCCAGTGATGGCGCGGACTTCTTTGATGACGTTGATTTTCGAAGCGCCAGCCGATTTCAGGATGACGTCGAATTCGGTCTTTTCTTCTTCGGCAGCGGCGTCGCCACCGGCAGCCGGACCGGCCATCATGACAGCGCCGCCAGCAGCGGGCTCGATGCCGTATTCGTCTTTCAGGATGGTTTTCAGTTCCTGAGCCTCGAGCAGGGTCAGGCCCACGATCTCTTCGGCGAGTTTCTTCAGATCAGCCATTGTACTGTTTCCGTTTTCCTAGATGTGTTCCAACGCGAGAGGATACAACCCCACGCGGGATATCCCGTTTGCCTTAGGCCGCTTCGGCCTTTTCCTCGATAGTCGAGAGGATGCTTGCGATGTTCGAAGCAGGTGCGCCAATAGCACCGGCGATGTTCGAAGCGGGCGCACCGAGCATGCTTGCGATCTGAGCGATAAGCTCGTCGCGCGAAGGCATTTTCGACACGGCCTCGACACCGGCACGGTCCAGAGCGTCCTCGCCCATTGCACCGCCAAGGATCTCAAACTTCTTGTTATCCTTGGCGAAGTCCTCGGCCACCTTGGCTGCTGCCACGGGGTCCTCGGAATAGGCGATTACGGTCATGCCTGTCAGGTAATCAGCGATCGAAGCGTTCGGCTTACCTTCCAGGGCGATCTTGGCGAGCTTGTTCTTGGCAACGCGCACAGCCCCGCCCGCAACACGCATGCGTGCGCGCAGGTCTTGCATCTCGGCAACCGTGAGACCCGCGTAGTGTGCAACCACCACGACGCCAGAGCTTTCGAAGATCTGGCCGAGTTCCTCGACCACTTTCTCTTTCTGGGCTCTATCCACAGTTTTACTCCAAGTATGGAGGGCCTTGGCGACCCCCCGGCTCCTAGTTCACCGGGCAGTTGCCCGGCGTCGGGTCCTTACGGGTCCAGCCAATTCGCCCCGAAACAGCCCGGCGAAAGTTCGGGGGCCATCCGAAGAATTCTTGGTCTCTTCCCGTCTCGGGCAGGAATTATGGCTTCGAAGGAATTCGGGCCACCCACCGTCTCGGACGAATCATCCGGGCACCCAAGAGACTCGGGCACCGGACAAGCGGTGTGTCTAGACGCTGGCGTGAGGAATGTGAAGACCCGAACCACAGAAAAATCCGCCCAGACGCATTGCATCGCGGGTCAGCCTGTTTCAGGCGATGTTCGGCAGGCGCATCAACTTGCCCATCACGGAGGGCAGTGTGCGGGAACGGCCCGTCCAGATCAAGTGGTTGCGTAAAAATCGGGCGGTTCAAGGGCGGCTGGCGATCAACTGGCAGCCCGCCCGACCGGATCGTATAGTACCGGCAGCATCGCGAAACAGGACACGCCAGCCACAATGAATTCCCGCACCGACCGCCGCGCCGCTGGCAAGTCTCAGGGGAAGGCCAAGGGCCGCCCGACCACCGTCGCGGATCTGCGCGCCCGCCTTGACCGCGCCCGCGCCGCCGGGGCTGGCAAGGACGCCGAGGCGCGCGCCCGCCGCATGCTGGCCGCCTATCTGGATACGGCTGTCGCGCACGGCCTTTCCCTGCAACAGGCGGCAGGCGAACTGGCCCGTGGTCAGGCAGCGGTCCGGCTGGGCGACGTCTCGCGCGATGCGCTGATGCAAAATCCGCCCCGCGCCGTGACCGAAGCCGCCTGCGCCGAAGGCTGTGCGTTCTGCTGCATCCTGCAAGGCGGCGACGGCGGCACCATCACCGAGGCGGAAGCAATCCGCCTCCACTACGCCCTGTCCCCCCTTGCCGGTCAACCGGACGGGCGCGGCTGGCACCCAGCCGCCTGCCCCGCCCTCGACCCCGACATCCGCGCCTGCCGCGCCTACGACGCGCGTCCGACGATCTGCCGCTCGTTCCTCTCCACCGATGCCGAGGCGTGCCGCGTCAACGCCGAGGGCGGCGCCGAAACGGGCGCGGGCCTGCTGGGCAGCCACCTTGACTATCTCGCGGTCCACGCACTGTCGCGGGATCTTCTGAAAGGGCTTGCACGGGTGCCCACCTACGCGATGGCCCGGATCGCACAGGGCGCGATCAACGGAGAAGACCGCGCCACCACGCTCGACGCCGCCCGCCACAAGCCGCGCGCACTGGAAGATGCCTGCAGGGACGCCGCGAAGGCAGGGGGCCGCTGACAGCCTCCAAAACAGAAAGGGCGGACCCGCAGGCCCGCCCTTTCGAATTCCGATGGTGAAGCGCCTTACTCGGCGGCTTCGGCCGGTGCGTTGCCGGTGGCCGACAGCACGTCGATCGACACGCCCGGGCCCATCGTCGAGCTGATCGAGACCTTTTTCATGTAGGTCCCTTTGGCGCCCGTCGGCTTCGCCTTGTTCACCGCGTCCACGAAGGCGCGCACGTTGTCAGCCAGCTGATCGGCCGAGAACGAGGCTTTGCCGACGCCAGCGTGCACGACGCCCGCTTTCTCGGCCTTGAACTGGACCTGACCGCCTTTGGCAGCCTCGACGGCTTCCTTGACGTCCATCGTCACCGTGCCGACCTTCGGGTTCGGCATCAGGTTCCGCGGGCCAAGCACCTTACCCAGACGGCCGACGATCGGCATCATGTCCGGGGTGGCGATGCAGCGGTCGAAATCGATCGTGCCGCCCTGAATGGTTTCCATCAGGTCCTCGGCGCCAACGATGTCCGCACCAGCGGCGGTGGCTTCGTCAGCCTTCGCGCCACGGGCGAACACGGCGACGCGAACGGTCTTGCCGGTGCCGTTGGGCAGGGTCACGGTGCCACGGACCATCTGGTCGGCGTGCCGCGGGTCGACGCCCAGGTTCATCGCGATCTCGACCGACTCGTCGAATTTCGACTTGGCGTTCGATTTCACCAGTTCGACAGCTTCCTCGACCGACAGGTTTTCCTTGCCGGCGAAGGCTTCGCGCGCGGCGCGGGTGCGTTTTCCGAGCTTTGCCATCTTACTTCACCTCGATGCCCATGGAGCGGGCGGAGCCCAGGATGATCTGCATCGCGGCGTCGATGTCGTTCGCGTTCAGATCTTTCATCTTCGCTTCGGCGATTTCTTTCACCTGGGCGACGGACACCGAACCCACGGTCTCGCGGCCGGGGTTGTTGGCGGCGGACTTCAGCTTGGCAGCCTTCTTCAGATAGTAAGACGCGGGCGGCGTCTTGATGTCCATCGTGAAGGACTTGTCCTGGTAGTAGGTGATCACGGTGGGGCACGGCGCACCGGCTTCCATTTCCTGCGTCTTGGCGTTGAACGCCTTGCAGAATTCCATGATGTTGATGCCGCGCTGACCCAGCGCCGGACCAACCGGCGGAGAGGGGTTCGCTTGTCCGGCGGGCACCTGAAGCTTCATGGTGCCGGCAATTTTCTTGGCCATGTGCCAATTCCTTTGTTCAACACCCGCACGACGCGTCCTGCGGGTTTCGGTTGATGTGGTCTGGTCCGGACATCGCGATGCCCTCGCCTCCCACACGGGATGCCGTCTTTCGACAACAGACGCGGCCCATACACCCCCGAACGGGATTCGGCAAGCCTGACCCGCCCGCTTCCGCGCATCGCCGTTCGTGCCCGAGACGCTTGCCACAAGCGACCCGCTGACCCTACGGTCGCCGGACACTAGGTAACAGGACAACCGATGAGTTTCGACTTCACTGCGCTGCTGCCCGAAGGCACGCCCGCCCCGGCCAACCGATGGTCCGGCTTCCCCGAGTTCAACTTCGTCGGGGGCCACATCGACAACGCCACCGTCCCTGTGGACGACCTGCGCGCGGCGATGGACCGGGCGCTGGCACGCGAGGGGACAGACATCGCGACCTACAGCCTGCGGAGCGGGCCGCAGGGCTATCGCCCGTTGCGGGACTTCGTCGCCGAGAAGCTCAAGCGGTACGCGGGGATCGAGACCACCGGCGACGACATCCTGCTGACCTCGGGCTCGCTACAGGCGATGGACCTGGTCAACACGCTATTGCTGGAACCCGGCGACACCGTGATCGTCGAAGAAACCAACTATGGCGGCACCTTCTCGAAGCTGCGCGCGATGGGCGTGAAGATGGTGCCTGTCGCTCTTGATGCCGACGGGATGCGGATGGACGCGCTTGAAACGGCGCTGAACGACCTTGCGGCGCAGGGCATCCAGCCGAAGTACATCTTCACAATCGCGACCGTCCACAATCCGACCGGGACCATCCTTCCGCTGGACCGCCGCCACCGGATGCTTGAACTGGCGAAAGCGCATGGCGTGCCGATCTTCGAGGACGAATGCTATTCCGACATCGTCTGGACCAACGACCGCCCTCCCGCGCTGCGGGCGCTGGATGACAGCGGAATGGTCATCCACATTGGCACGTTTTCCAAGACGGTCGGCCCGGCGCTTCGGGTGGGCTACATCAACGCGGACTGGCCCGTTCTTGGTCGGCTTGTCGCGCTGAAGAAGGACGCCGGATCGCCCGCGCTGGAACAGATGATGCTGGCGGAATACGGCATCGACCGGTTCGACGCGCACGTCCGCCATTGCAACGCCGTGCTTGAAGGCAAGCTGGACGCGCTGATCGACGCGGTGAACGAACACTTCGGAACGACGGTGCAGTTCGCCAAACCGCCCGGCGGCATCTTTCTTTGGATGAAACTGCCCGAGGGCGTCACCACACCCCGCCTTGCGGCGGTGGCCGGCGCACAGGGTGTCGCTGTGAACCCGGGGCCGGATTGGTCGCTGGAAGGCGACGCGGACCGCTGGATAAGGATCTGTTTCGCCAATCCGCCGATCGAAACGATCCGCGCCGGCGTGGCGAAGCTGGCGACGATCTGTCAGGCGGAATTCGGCGTGCCAGAAATCAGCGGCAACGTCCGGCGCTAGCACCACATGGCGTCGAGGAGGGACGCCTAGCTCAGACGCCGAAAAGGGAGGATACCTTGGCTCAAGATCTTGATGGAATGACCGCTTGCGTCACCGGCGGCGCACGCGGGCTGGGCGCGGCCATCGTGCGGCGACTTGCCGAGGATGGTGCCGCCGTCGTCATCGCCGATGTTCTGGACCACGACGGCACGGCCCTTGCCGACGATCTGACCGCGGCGGGAAAGACGGTAAGCTTTCGGCACCACGATGTGACGTCCGAGGCCGACTGGTCCGCGCTTGTCGATGCCATCGACGCCACCTTCGGCAAGCTGGACATCCTCGTGAACAACGCCGCCATCATCATTCGTCAGCGGCTGTCGGACCAGACGCTGGACCAGTGGCGCCGCGCGTTCGATGTCAACGTCGCCGGGACCTTTCTGGCGATCCGGTCCTGCCGCGAACTACTGAAACGGTCTGGCGCGGCCTCGGTCGTGAACATCTCGTCGACCGCGGGGGTCGTGGCGCATCTCGACCCTTCCTACACCGCCAGCAAGTGGGCCGTGCGCGGACTTACCAAGTCGACGGCGCTGGAATTGGTCGGCGACGGCATCCGGGTCAACTCGGTCCACCCTTCGACCATCGCCACCCCGCTGACCGCCGCCGCGCCCGCCGGTCATCTAGAGGCGAACCGCCACGCGATCCCGCTTGGCCGCGAGGCCCAGCCGGAAGAGATCGCCAACATCGTGGCCTTCCTCGCCTCGCCGCAGTCGTCCTACATGACCGGCAGCGAGCTGGTGGCGGATGGCGGCATGACCACCGCCGGCGTGGCGCATATGCGCGACCAGTTCCAGCGGGCGTTCACCGAAGGCGGCTAAGGCATCGCCGCAAAAGAAAAGCCCCGACACTTGGCCGGGGCTCGTCGTCTTGTGACCCGCACGGGGAAGCTGCCAAGGGCGATCAGCCCTGCTTGGACACCTGAGTGTATTCCAGTTCCACCGGGGTCGCGCGGCCGAAGATCGACACGGACACCTTCAGGCGCTGGTTGTCGTCGTCCACTTCCTCGACCATGCCGTCGAAGCCCTCGAACGGGCCGTCGGTGACCGACACCTTCTCGCCCACGTCGAAGTGGATCAGGGTGCGCGGAGCTTCCTGCCCTTCCTCGACGCGGTTCAGAATGCCGTTCACCTCGGCGTCGCGCATCGGCATCGGCTTGCCCTGCGGACCAAGGAAGCCGGTGACGCGGTTGATCGAGGTGACCAGGTGATAGCCCGCGTTGGTCATCTCCATCCGCACCAGCACGTAACCGGGCATGAAGCGGCGTTCGGCCGTGACCTTCTTGCCGCGCCGGACCTCGATGACCTCTTCGGTCGGGACCAGCACTTCTTCGATCTCGTCCTCGAGACCCGCGTCGGCGACGGCATGCCGGATCTGTTCCGCCACCCGCTTCTCGAAGTTCGAGAGCACGCTCACCGAATACCAACGCTTGGCCATACCGTCGTCCGTCCTGATCTACGCCCGAATTTCCGTCGGAAATCCGCGCCGTTGTTCCCATTGTTCCCGAACACACTAAGGCGAGGCTGTCGATTCGATGCTCGCGATGTCGGGGAAGTTCGGCCCCGATACAGCGCAATCACACGGAATTCAAGCCGATTGACCCGCAAAGGCGCAGCGGCGTTCGTTCTGACACGGAACCGCTGACCGGGGTCACGCCTTGCGCAACTCGCTTTCGGATTTCAGAACCTCGTCGCCGTCCGACTGCTCGATCCGGTAGGCGGGATTGTCTTCGTCGGCATTGCGGGTCACCTCGGACCCCTGCGCCTTGATCGTCGTCTTCTGGGTGTAGACCTTCTGGACGGTACCGGTCCCGGTGCCGTTGCCCCAGTCCCACTCGACTTTGTCGCCTTCGTCGTAACGTGCCATGCGCGGTCCTCCTTCATTGGCGGACCAGCTAGGCAGAAGCGCCCCCACGGCAAGGGCCGGGCGGTGCTTTCAGGTGTGATGTCAGGCAGGGTCCGCCAAGGCGGAGGCCGGGATCAGCCGACGTAGGTCAGCAGGATCTGCAGGCCCGAGCGGATGACCCAGTCAACAAGGAAGAAGAACACCGCCGTCAGCGATGCCATCACGAACACCATCACGGTGGTCAGCAGCACCTCGCGGCGGGTCGGCCAGACGACCTTCGCGATTTCGGCGCGGACCTGCTGGACGAACTGAAGCGGATTGGTACGGGTGGCCATCGTCATTCCTTTGGATCGGATCGGGCGGCAGATACGGGTTTTCGGCGCGCATTTCAAGCGGCACCAGAGTCACTTCCAGTCGAAGAAGCCTTCGCCCGCCTGCGCAAGCAGTCCCGCAGCCATCACGCGCCCCATCTCGGGGCCGTCCTCGACCGCCCCGACAATGTCGTCAGCCAGTGCTTCGGACCCGTCGGTCCGCAGGATTTCACCACGCAGACGCAGACGGTTGCCGTCCAGTTCCGCCAGCCCGGCAATCGGGGTTTCACAGGACCCGTCAAGCGCCGCAAGAAAGGCCCGCTCGGCCGCAAGCCGCTTGCCGGTTTCCGTGTAGTGGATGGCCTCAAGCATTCCCGCCACGCGGCTGTCGTCGCCGCGCCGCTCGATCCCGATGGCGCCCTGTGCGATGGCGGGCAGCATGTCGTCGGGGTCGATGGGCCGGTGCGGCACCTCGAGGTCGGGCATCCGGTTCAGCCCCGCCTTCGCAAGGAAAGTCGCCTGCGCCACGCCGTCGGCCAGCTTGCGCAGCCGGGTCTGCACGTTGCCCCGGAACTCCACCACGACCAGATCGGGCCGCCGGTTCAGAAGCTGCGCCTTGCGCCGCAAGCTGGACGTCCCCACCACGGCGCCTTCGGACAGGTCCCCGATACCGCCCAGCGTCGGAGAGATGAACGCATCGCGCACGTCCTCGCGCGGCAGGTAGCAATCCAGCACCAGCCCGCCCGGTTGGTCCACCGGCATGTCCTTCATCGAATGCACCGCGATATCGATGCCGCCCGACAAAAGCTGTTCCTCGATCTCTTTGGTGAACAGCCCCTTGCCGCCAAGCTCTTTCAGCGGCTTGTCCTTCGCGATCAGCGCGGCGTCGTCGCCGGTGGTGCGGATCACGACGATCGAAAACGCCTCGGCCGGCAGGTCGAAGGCGGCGGCAAGCCGGTCGCGGGTCTCGTGCGCCTGCGCCAGCGCAAGCGGCGAGCCGCGGGTGCCGATCTTCAGCGGGTCGTTGGGTGTGGGCATGGTCATGAACCCCGCCATAAACGAACCGCGCGGAAAGGAAAACGGGGCGCGGCATCCGGGCGCGCCGGACTCGATCCGCTTGACTCCGGTCGCTGCGCGCTAGACCTGTCACCGGAACGAACGGGAGTTTTGAATGACCTCGAAGACGATCCTTCGCGCGCTGGCGGGCGAGACACAGGCGGTGCCGCCGGCATGGCTGATGCGGCAGGCGGGACGCTATCTGCCCGAGTACAAGGCGACGCGGGCGCAGGCGGGCGATTTCCTGTCGCTGTGCTACACCCCCGATCTGGCCGCCGAGGTCACGTTGCAGCCGATCCGGCGCTTCGGCTTCGATGCGGCGATCCTGTTCGCGGACATTCTGCTGGTGCCGCAAGCCCTTGGCGCCGACCTGTGGTTCGTGACCGGAGAGGGTCCGCGCCTGTCGACCATCGACGATCAGGCCGACTTTGACGCGCTAAAGCCGGTCGGGGCGATCCACGACACCCTGTCGCCGGTCTACGAGACGGTGAAGATCCTGTCGCGGGAACTGCCCTCGGACACCACGCTGATCGGTTTCGCCGGGGCACCGTGGACTGTCGCGACCTATATGATCGCCGGACGCGGCACGCCGGATCAGGCCCCCGCCCACGCCCTGCGCACCGGCAACCCGGCCCTGTTCGACGCGCTGATGGACCGCATCACCGAGGCCACCATCGAATACCTGTCCGCACAGGTCGAGGCCGGGGCCGAAGTGGTGAAACTGTTCGACAGCTGGGCCGGTTCGCTGCCGGCGGATGCCTTCGAAACCTATGCCATAGCCCCTGCCCGCCGCATCATCACCGCGCTGAAAGACCGCCACCCCGGCCTTCCCGTCATCGCGTTCCCGCGCGAGGCCGGACCGGCCTACGAAGGTTTCGCGAAGGCGACCGGCGCGGATTGCGTGGCGCTGGACAACTCGGTCGACGCCGCATGGGCCGTGGCGCACGTCCAGAAGGACGGCTGCGTTCAGGGCAATCTTGACCCCAAGCTGATGGTCACCGGCGGCCAGCAACTGATCGACGAGGCGAAGCGGATCAAGGCCGCCTTCTCTGGCGGGCCGCACATCTTCAACCTCGGCCACGGCATCACCCCCGACGCGGACCCCGAGAACGTGAACGTGCTGCTAGAGGCGATCCGCAGCTGACGCGCCCCGGTCGCGGGTCAGGTTGGGCCGGACACCGGCCCGCCTGTGGCCCGCCGACCACCCCCATGCATCCGATCCGAATGCACGGGTGACTTTGCCCCGCCCTGCCCCTTAAGCTTCCCTTGCGTCAGTCCGCAGGGGGAGCACCGAGATGGCGAAACCGATCCGCGAAATAACCATCGTCGGCGGCGGCACGGCGGGCTGGATGGCCGCGATGTTGCTTCAGACCGGGCTGCAACAAGGCCGCAAGCTGAAGATCACGCTGATCGAGTCGCCCGACATCGCCACCGTCGGCGTCGGAGAGGCGACAGTCCCCAACATGCCGCGCACATTGCACCAGTGCGGGATCTCCGAACGGGACTTCTTTCGCACCTGCAACGCGTCGTTCAAACTTGGCGTCGATTTCACCGACTGGAACCGGGACCGGGCCGGCAAACCGATCTCGTACATCAACCCGTTCGCCCGCCCGCCCGCGCTGGGGCATCAGGAACTTGGGGTCTATTACAGCGACCTTGGCGCCGGTCCCTTGGATTTCGTCCAGACCTACACGCCCACCGTCGATTTCATCCGCGCCTGCCGCGCGCCACGGATGTCCGGCGCGGGTGAGTTCGACCAGAAACTGAAAATCGGGTACGCCTACCACCTCGACGCCGGGAAGTTCGCCGGGCTTATGCAGAAGACCTGCACAGAGGCCGGTGTCAGGCACTTGCGCGACAATGTGCAGGACGTGGAACTTGACGACCAAGGCTATGTCGCCGCGTTGCAACTGGAACGCTCGGGACGGCATCCGGTCGAGCTGGTGATCGACTGCACCGGCTTCCGAGGGCTGATCATCAACAAGGCGCTGAACGAACCGTTCGTCAGCTATTCCCGCTATCTGGCCAACGACCGGGCGATGGCGGTGCAGATCCCGCACCGCGACAAGCAAAAGCTAGAGCCCGTCACCCGTTCCACCGCGCTTGGCGCCGGGTGGTCATGGCGCGTGCCGCTCTATAACCGGATCGGCACCGGCTATGTGTTTTCCAGCGCGCACCGCACCGACGACGAAGCGCGCGACGAATTCCTTGCCCACCTCGGCCCAGATGCGAAGGACGCAGAGCCGCGCGTGATCCCCATGCGCATCGGCCGCAACCGCCGTGCGTGGGTGAAGAACTGTGTCGCGCTGGGGCTGGCCGGGGGCTTCATCGAGCCGCTGGAATCCACCGCGATCCACATGATCGACATGAGCGTCCGGTGGCTGACCACCTACTTCCCGGACAGCGATTTCGCGCCGCCGCTGCGGGATCACTTCAACCGGCTGACAGACCGCATGTACGACGAGGTCCGCGACTTCATCGTCCTGCACTATGCGCTTGGGAACCGGACCGACAGCCAGTACTGGATCGACGCGCGCGAGACGCTCGAGGTGCCGGACCGGCTGGCCGAGCTGTTGGAAACCTGGCGCTATGCCCTTCCCGGCCCCTTGGACCTGCCCAAGGCCGTGCTGTTCGACCACTCGACCTATCAGGCCGTGCTGCTGGGCAAACGGGTGTATGAGACCGGCTATGGCCGGGGCAAGCTTGCGCGGGGCACGCGACTGGATGCGGCCCAGTGGAAGTCGTACCTCGGCCAGATGCGGGCGCAGGTTAAACAGAAGGTCGAGGTCGCCTGCGACCACCGCAGCTACCTTGCCGAGATGCGGGGCGAGATCCGTCCCGGCGCCGCCGCGCGCCAGCCCGCGATGGGGGGCTTCGCGATGCCGCAGGCGACGGTCCCCCTGCCCGGCACACCGCTGTCCCACCTGCCGAAGGCGCCGCCCGCACCGGATACGCTGGACGACGAAAGCGCCAGCCTGCTTTAGCGCCGCGTCACCGCCACTTTGCCAGCGGCGGCAGGCTCATCAGCACGGCGTCCGGGTCATGCCCGGTGGCCAGTCCGAACTTCGTGCCACGGTCGTAGACAAGGTTGTACTCGGCATACAGCCCGCGATGGACCAGCTGCGTGTCTTTGTCCGCGTCCGTCCACGGGGTGTCGCGGCGCCGCTCTGTCACCGGCAGGAACGCTGGCAGGAAGGCGCGGCCCACGTCCTGCGTGAAGGCGAAATCCGCCTCCCAGTCGCCGGTGTTCAGGTCGTCGTAGAAGATGCCGCCCACGCCCCGCGCCCGCTTGCGGTGCGGGATATAGAAATACTCGTCCGCCCAAGCCTTGAAGCGATCGTAAAGATCAGCCCCGTGCGGATCGCATCCGGCTTTCAGCGCGGCGTGGAAACTGGCGGTATCCTCGTCATATTCGATGCAGGGGTTCAGATCCGCGCCGCCGCCGAACCACCACGCGTTCGGCGTCCAGAACATCCGGGTGTTCATGTGGACGGCGGGCGTGTGCGGGTTCTGCATATGCGCGACAAGGCTGATGCCCGACGCCCAGAACCGCGGGTCGTCGGTGATCCCCGGCACACCGCGCGCCGCCATCGACACCTGCGCCGCGTCGCCCAGCGTGCCGTAAACGGTCGAGATATTGACGCCGACCTTCTCGAACACGCGGCCGCCACGCATGACGCTCATCAGGCCGCCGCCGGCATCCGCCTCGCCCTCGGCGGCGCGACGGGTCTCGGTGACCTCGAACCGGCCGGCGGGCTGTTCGGCGAAGGGGCCGGTGGACTGGCTGTCCTCCAGCGCCTCGAACGCCACGACGATGCTGTCGCGCAGCTCGCGGAACCAGCCCGAGGCACGGGCCTTGCGGTCGTCGAACGACACGTCGCTGTCATCGGGCATCGCGGGTCTCCTTCTGCGTCTTGCGGCGTAGATGCGCGGCCCGGCGTCCGGCGTCAACAGCCCTGCCCGGGCCGGATCGCCGCAATCGTGGCCACCAACGAAAAACCCCGGCGCAATGGCCGGGGTCTGTCCGTGTCCGATGCCGTGTTCGTCAGCGACGCTTAGCGTTTGTCTTCGTCGTCCTCGTCGTCGACATCCGGCTGATCGTCGCCCGACGGCAGGTTGAAGAAGCTGTCGGCGTCCGGCAGATCGTCTTCCTTGTCGTCGTCATCGCCGCGCGGATCGTCCGACAGCGAGAACGTCTCAAGCCCCGAGATCGCCGTCGGGATCTTCGGATCGGTGTCCATTTCAAGGCTCTGCTCGGTCGAGACCAGCTTGCGCCGCTCGTCGTCGGTCATCACCGCATCCAGCTTCTTGGCCGCCTTGGCCACCGCCGCGTCCAGTTCCATCTGCTTACACAGGCCCAGCGCGACGGGGTCGATCGGCTGCATGTTCGCGATGTTCCAATGCGTGCGCTCGCGGATCGACTGGATCGTCGGCTTGGTGGTGCCCACCAGCTTCGAGATCTGGCCGTCGGTCAGCTCGGGGTGGAACTTCACCAGCCACAGGATCGCGTTCGGACGGTCCTGACGCTTGGACAGCGGCGTATACCGCGGGCCGCGCCGCTTTTCCTCGCCCACGGCGGCCGGGTTGTGCTTTAGCTTCAGCTTGTACAGCACGTCCTTCTCGGCCTTGTCGATTTCGTCTTGGGTCAGCTGGTTGTTGGCGATCGGATCGAAGCCCTTCACGCCGGCCGCGACGTCGCCGTCCGCGATGCCCTGAACCTCCAGCTCGTGCAGTCCGCAGAAATCCGCGATCTGCTTGAAGCTCAGCGTCGTGTTATCCACCAGCCAGACAGCGGTGGCTTTCGCCATGATCGGTTTCGCCATCATCCTGCGTCTCCTTCGACAAATACCTTCTTCGCCGTGAAAACGGCTGGTCCGGCTGGACCCTATCCTCGTTTTCGGGGAAGTTGGCGGCCCATATAGCCTCAAATTGCCCAAAGGAAAAGCCCCCATGCGCTGGATCGCAGCCTTGTTCCTGACCGCGAGCACCGCCTTTGCAGAGGGCGAAGCACCGGGCGATTTCGACTATTACGTCCTGTCTTTGTCATGGTCGCCGACGTGGTGCGCATTGGAAGGCGAAGCGTCCGGCAGCGCGCAATGCGACGACGAGAAAGACTTTGGCTGGGTGATGCACGGGCTGTGGCCGCAGTACGAAGACGGCTGGCCAAGCTACTGCCGCAACAACACCCGCAACCCGTCTCGGTCAGAGACCGCCGCGATGGCCGACATCATGGGGACCGGCGGGTCCGCGTGGCACCAGTGGAAGAAGCATGGCCGCTGCGCCGGCCTGACGTCGGACGACTATTTTGCGCTGGCCCGCGTCGCCTATGACCGCATCACCCGCCCCGAGGTGCTGCGCAGGCTGGAAGAACCCGTCACCCTGCCCGCGTCGGTCATCGAAGACGCTTTCGTCAAGGACAACCCCGGGCTCCAGCCGGACGGGATCACCATCGCCTGCCGGTCCGGCCGCATCCAAGAGGCGCGGATCTGCCTGACCCGCGAACTAGAGTTCCGCGAGTGCGGCGCCGATGTCCGGCGCGACTGCACGATGTCCGACGCGCTGCTGGACCCGATCGACTGAGCGGGTTCAGTACGTGTCCCATTTGGGCGCCCAGTCGGGATCGACCACGCGGTCCTGCCGGTCCAGCCGGTCGATCTGATCGATGTGGGCATCGGTCAGTTCAAGGTCCTTCGCGGCGAAATTCTCGGCGATCCGCTCGGGCTTCGACGACGTCGGGATCACCACGTATCCCTTGAACATCAGGTAGGCGAGCGCCACCTGCCCCTCGGTCGCGCCAAGCTCGTCGCCCAGCCCCTTCAGGATCGGATCGTCCTTGATGCGTCCACGCGCCAGCGGGCAATAGGCGGTCAGGCCGATCCCAAGCTCGCGGCAGTGCTGCACGATCGGAGTGTTCGCCAGATACGGCGATAGCTCGATCTGGTTCATGAAGATCCGCTCGGGCCCGCCAAGGATCTGTGCGGCTTCGTCGACCAGCGCCTTGTTGAAGTTCGACACGCCGATGTGCCGGACAAGCCCCTCGTCCTGCACGCGCGCCAGCGGGGTCAGATAGTCTTTCAGCGGCATGTCCTGCGACGGCCAGTGCAGGTACATCAGGTCGACCTGATCCAGTTTCAGCCGCATCAGGCTGTCTTCGGTGGCCTTCCGGATGTCGCCGTATTTGGACACCGGGATCTTCGTGGTGATCCACAGGTCGTCCCGCGCGATGCCGCTTGCGGCGACGGCGTTTCCGACTTCGGTTTCGTTGTCATAGGCGTCTGCGGTGTCGAGGTGCCGATAACCGGCCTCTAGGGCGGCAGCGACCAGCTGTTCGCCTTCGCCCCCTTTCTGTGTCCACGTCCCAAATCCAATCTGGGGAATATCAGTCAGCAATCTCTTTTCCTTCCGATCCTCACGATAAGAAGAACGGTGAAGCCGGCAAAAAGTTCAATCTTGCAGGGATTGCACGTTAGAAAAGGCGCCTTTCGCACCTTATGGGAGAATTAAGTTTTAAGCTTGCACCAATTCCGTGCACTTTGATGGCGGTTGCGCCAGTCAGCCCGCAACCTGAAGGACGATCTTCCCGATATGGGCAGAGCTTTCCATCCGGGCATGGGCTTTCGCCGCCTCGGCCAGAGGGAAGGTGGAATCCATCACAGGCGCCACGCGGCCCGCTTCCAGCAGCGGCCAGACATGGGCCCGCAGGCCGTCGGCGATCTTCGCCTTCGCCGCGTCGCTTTGCGGGCGCAGGGTCGACCCCGTGACGGTCAGCCGCCGCGCCATGATCTGGGCGAAGTTCAGCTCGACCTTCGGGCCGGACAGGAAAGCGATCTGTACCAGCCGTCCGTCGTCCGCCAGCGCGCCCACGTTGCGCGGGATATACTCGCCGCCGACCATGTCTAGGATCAGCTGCGCGCCACCCTCTTCCTTCAGGATCTCGACGAAATCGTCGTCGCGATAGTTGATGGCCCGTTCGGCGCCCAGCTTCTCGCACGCCGCACATTTCTCGGCACTGCCGGCGGTCGCGAAGACACGGGCGCCGAAATGCGCGCCCAGCTGGATCGCGGTCGTGCCGATGCCCGACGATCCGCCGTGCACCAGAAACCGTTCGCCCGCAGCCAGCCCGCCGCGCATGAACACGTTGGTCCAGACGGTGAAGTACGTTTCCGGCAGGCAGGCCGCGGCGGCCATGTCCAGAACCTTGGGCACCGGCAGCGCGTGGGCGGCAGGCGTCACGACGTATTCCGCGTATCCGCCGCCCGGCAGCAGCGCGCAGACGGCGTCGCCCTCTTTCCACTGTGTCACGCCCGGGCCGACGGCTGCGACCGTGCCGCTGGCTTCCAGCCCGGGAAGATCGGACGCACCGGGGGGCGGCGCATAGTTCCCCGCCCGCTGCAACGCATCGGGGCGGTTCACGCCGGCAAAGGCCACGCGGATCAGGATCTGACCGTGTCCCGGCTGCGGAACCGAGCGTTCGGTCGGGCGCAGGACCTCCGGGCCGCCGGGCTCGGAAATCTCGATCACGGTCATCGTGTCGGGCATCGGCGTCTACCCCTCGCCCCGCGCGTGTCCGGGCAGGCCGGACGGATCGCGGTGCTTTGGCGCCTTCACCCGCGACATCAGCCAGTTCGGCCCGGCCATCAGCCCGTTCAGAACCGGGTTCTTGCGCACCTGCGCCTTCATCTTTTCGATCCGCATCACGTCCTCGATCCGGCGATCAAGGAAGGCCCAGGTATCGGCCCGGCCCTCGCTGTCGTCGCCCAGCCAGAACAGCACGGACGACCCGTAAACCCCGGCCAGCGTCGCGCGCTTGGTGTACCAGTTGATGTCGTCCGACGGATCGCCAAGGGCGGTCCAGATCGCATCGCAGGTTTCCCAAATCAGGCGCGCGCCTTCGGGTGCATTCTGCGGCAACGCGAAGAAGGCAGACCCCCGGCGCACCGCCTCGCGGTCGTCGATCGCTTCGATCCGGGCGCGCACCGCGAAGGTGATGCGTTCGCGGATCTTCATGGTCGAAAGGTCGGCCTGTTCTAGCCGCGCCAGCATCGCGGCGTCGCCGCGCCGGTGAAACGCCGCCGCAAGGTCCAGCGCCCCGCGCGGCGCGATGGCGCGCGCCTCAACAACGGTCATGCCAAGGTCATGGGCGGCGGCGCGGAAGCTGGCGTCGGACCAGCCGTCGAAGGCCACATGCGGCAGCATCGCGTCCAGCAGGCGCGCACGGTCCGGCGCGGTCGTCCCGTCGGCCCCGGTTTCGGGACCCGGTTCGGTGGATGGATCGGTCATCGGCTCCTCCGTCATTGCCCGCCTGGATGCGGGCCGGCTTTAGGTGGACAAGGTAGCTTGCCTTTGCTATACGGCCACCTCCTGCAATTTCCGCAACCCTAACTTAGAAAGGTGGTGACAACCACATGCAGGTCAGCGTTCGCGACAACAATGTCGATCAGGCCCTTCGGGCTCTGAAAAAGAAGCTGCAGCGTGAGGGCGTCTTCCGTGAGATGAAGCTTCGGCAACATTTCGAGAAGCCCTCCGAGAAGCGCGCACGCGAGAAGGCCGAGGCCATCCGCCGCGCCCGCAAACTCGCACGCAAAAAAGCCCAGCGCGAAGGTCTTCTCTAAGACCGACAAGGCTTGGCTGGCGGGGCAACCCGCCATTCAGACGACCCCCGCGGCATCGCCCGGGGGTTTGTCATTTCCGGGGGCAGGATGCGTACCCGCGTCCTGCCCCCGCCCTTTCGTCATGACCTCGGCCACAATCCGGCCCAGAGGAACGGCGCCCCACGCACGTCGTGGCGGGCGCTCCAGATCCTTTGGGTAGCGGCCGGGACCGCGCCGTCCGACATGACAATGTGCGAAAGGCGTGGGTCCGCTCAGGGCCGTCTCTCTATGGCGGCGCGGGGCCACAAGTTGCACATCAAAGATGTGTCTGACCTTGCCGGACCATGAGCCGCGAGCGTTGCACACCGCTTTGCGGGGACTGCTACGGTTCGCGCGGACTCGCAGGTGCTCGCGTGGCGGGCACCGTCGTTCGACAGGCATTGCCGAAGGCGGGAAGCGTCACCGGGCGGGCATGGACATGTTGCGACTTATTGCGACCGCTCGCGGATGCGCATCAGCGTGGTGCGCGCATGGGGCGGTTGTGCAGCCGGTTCATGAGCGCGCGCGGGCCTGGCCCAAGACGGGGCGGCTTCCGGATTCGCCGCCCGGTTTTCGGTTTCGACCCCTTGGCGTGAAGCGACGTGGGTCCCGACCGTTTTGCGCGGACCGCCAGTTCGCCGGCCCGGGCACCCCCTCCCCCAATCCGGGACTCGGCGGAGCAACGGGACCCGACCTCACTGCCCCGACGCCAGGCATTCGCGCATCAGGCCGATCTGCGCGCCGCGTCCCAAGCCTGCTGCTCGTCTTCTGCCGAGTCGTCGTCACCGAAACGGAACGCCGCCACCGCGCCGGCCAGCCCTTCGGCGCCGGCGTTCATCGAGCCGACGGCCGCGGTCGTTTCTTCGAACATCGCGGCGTTCTGCTGGGTGACCTTGTCCAGTTCGTTGGCGGCGCTGGTGATCTCGGACAGGCTGCCGGACTGGGCGCGGGTCTCGGTCGCGATGCGGCCGATACGCTCGGCGGTTTCGCGAACCGCTGTCACGATCCCCTCAAGCGCCTCTCCCGTCCGTCCGACCAGTTGCACGCCTTCCTGCACCTGCTCGCCACTGGACGAAATCAGCTGGCTGATCTCGCGCGCGGCCTCGGACGACCTCTGGGCGAGCGCCCGCACTTCCGAGGCGACGACAGCGAAACCTCGGCCCGCGTCACCGGCGCGCGCCGCCTCGACCCCCGCATTCAGCGCCAAAAGGTTGGTCTGGAAGGCGATGTCGTCGATGAATTTGGTGATGCGGGCGATCTTGCCTGACGAGGATTCGATCAGGCTCATCGCGGCCACCGTCCGCTCGACGATCTCGCCACCCGCGCTGGCTTTGTCCTGCGCCTCGCCCGCATAAGACGACGCATCTTCTGCCATCGACGCAGCCTCGTCGACCGACGCGGTCAATGCGGTCAGTGCCGCCGCCGTTTCCTGAAGGGTCGCCGCCTGCCGCTCGGTCCGGATCGAAAGCTCTTCGGACGAGCTGTTGATCTGCGACGCGTCGTTGCGGATGCGGTCGGTGAAGTCCGCGACATCCCGCAAAGCTTCCGAAAGCTGGGTCAGCGCCTCGTTGAAATCCGCGCGCAGCGGTTCGTATTCTTCTGCGAATGCCGTGCCGATGCGCGTGTTCAGGTCGCCGTTGGACAGCCCGCGCAGGGCGATCTTCAACTTGTCCAGCACTTCGCCCAGTTGCTCTGTCATCTTGCGGCGCGACTCGGCTTCGCGTTCTTCTGCCTCGCGCATCCGCTGCTGGGCGGCCTCGGCCTCGGCCTGCTGGGCCTGCACGGTCGCGGTCGCAGCCTCTGCCCGAGAGCGCGCGGCTTCCGCCTCTGCCCTGTCGGCCTCGGCCTCTGACTGCGCGGCGCGCGCCTTTTCAAGCGCCTCGTCCGTTGTTTGCTTCGCCTCTGCCAGCGCGGCATTCCGGGCCTGGCTTTCGGCGTCCATCTTCAGGCGGACGCGCACCGCGATGACCAGCGCGGCCGTTTCCACCAGAACGATGGCGCCGTGGAACAAGGATCGCTCGATATTCGCGAGGATGTCGGACGACGGATAAACCAGAGACGGAAGCAGGATGCTAAGCGAGACGTGGTGCAGCACGATGGTTCCCGCCGCGAACAGGATCGCCCGAACCCCGACCAATGCGACCATCGCCGCAAGCACCGCGAAGAAGGACATATGCGCGTCAAGCTGCCACGGATGGCCCGCAAAGGCCGCCGTCAGGCCGATTGCCTGTCCGACCATGCCCTGCCCGACCGCGATGCGCCCAAGCCGCCCGCCCGTCCGCATTCCGACCTGACCCAGCCCCGCGAAGGCGGCCGAGATCCCGACAGCCACCCAGCTTTGCGAGCCGGTCAGCAGGACAACCAGCGCAACCACGGGCACGCCCGCCCATGCGCACATCATCAGCCGCCGCGTTGCGGTGTCGCGGCTTTTTTCCAGTTCACTGTTGCCGTTTTCCATTGCTCAACCCACTCCACATATCGCTGCCAGCGCCGTGCCATCGCTAACCCACCACGCACCTTCGTTCCTGACGCGGCGCACAAACCCTTCGGTGGCGTCCGGTGCGGTCGTGTCGGTCGCCGCCGCGAAGACCGCCATTGGCGCGCGGATCGGCCCGACCAAGCGTCCGCCCGCACGCGCGACGATCTCACCGGCATTTGCCCAAGGCGGCACGATCACCAGCATCGGTCCGTCGACGCGGGGATCGCCGCCGACGACGGCGGCCACCGGCCCCGACAGCACGGCCAGAACCGGAAACGCGAACAGGGTCAGACGCACCTTGGCACCTCTCTCAAGTCGCGAGGGGTATAAGCACCGAATGCTTAAGTCGGTCTGAACGGCAGCACACAAAAAAGGGCGGCCCGAAAAGGCCGCCCCAAGCCGGACAGTGGCTGTGACAATGAAAGCGTCAGGACTTCAGCCAGTCGCGCGCCGCGGCGTGATCTTCCGCCGGAAAGTACCGGGCTTCCTTGCCCAGAAGGCGCTTGCCCAGACCCACGGCCATCTTCTGCCAGCCGGCATCCCCGACGATGGCGGCGCGGTCCAGCATCGGCGCGTGATCGCGGACCAGCTTGAAATGCTCGCCCAGCGCCCCGAAGCCCTGCCAGCCGTCGAAGTCGCGGATGTCCAGCAGCAGCCGGAACCGCGTGTTGGCCCGGATGAAGGCGTTCAATTGCTCGACCTCGGCGTCATAGACTGCGCTGTCCAGCTTCCCCAGAAGCTGGATTTCCAGCGCCCCGTCGCCCAAATCGGTCTGGTGGATCGCGCCCAGGGATTCCGTCAGCCAGCGTTTCGCCTCGTCCACTTGGCCGGGCTGGAACACCATCACCGGACACGGCAGGATCACCGAGAATGCCTTGATCGCAGTTGCGATGCCCTTCGACCCGGTCACCACCGCGATCCGGTCGAACCCGCGCCAGTGCTTCAGCCCCGTGCGGGCATCGTCCCACAGTGCCCCCAACGTAAAATCGCTGACGTTCGAGTCCATCTCCAACAGCAGGCGCACGCGCACGTCGCCCTCGGTGGCGGCGTCGATCGCGGGCATCAGAACGTCGCGATAGTCTGCGTCCGTCACGCTGCCCGAGACGTGGACGTGCAGCATGTCAGCGCGTTGCGTTTCCTTCAGTTCCATCATGACGGGTCCCTCCGACAGTCTTCCTTACGTCATATAGGAACGCGGCGACCCGCCTCACAGGCGGTCCGGCAAGATGTCACACTGGCAGGGCGGTGGTCTGGAACACCGTGCGCAGCGCGAAGGACGAATGCATCTGCGCCACGCCGGGCAGCCGTGCAAGATACCGGCGGTGGATGCGCGCGAAATCGTCGGTATCCTCGGCGGACAGCTTCAGAAGATAATCTGCCGTTCCCGCCATCAGGTGGCATTCCAGCAGGTCGGGGATGCGCGCGACCTCGCGCTCGAAGGCGTCCAGCACTTCCTCTGCCTGACCGGACAGGGTGATCTCGACGAACACCGTGGTGGGCCGGTTCAGCTTGCGGGGGTCCAGCAGAGCCACATACCGGGCGATGATCCCCTCGGCCTCCAGCCGCTGCACCCGCCGGTGACAGGCCGAGGGCGACAGGTTCACCGCCTCTGACAATTCGGCATTCGAGATGCGCCCGCGTTTCTGCAACGCACGCAGGATTCGGCGATCGGTATCGTCAAGTTCGGTCATGGCGCAGATTCCTCCCGCGTATCCGCCGATTTTGCGCATGATCTACGCCAAACCGGAACGGCTGGCACCAAAATTCCGATGAGATTGCGCGGCGCGCGCGACAAGCTGACTGGAAACGAGGAGGAACGCCATGAAGATCGGTTGCCCAAAGGAAATCAAGCCGCAGGAATTTCGCGTCGGCGTCACGCCCAGCGCCGCGCACGAAGCGGTCACGCACGGACATGCCGTGCTGGTCGAAACCGGCGCGGGCATGGGGTCCGGGTTCACCGACGCGGATTACATCGCGGCGGGCGCGACCATCGCGGGCAGCGCGGCGGATGTCTTCGCCGAGGCCGACATGATCGTGAAGGTCAAAGAACCGCAGGCGACGGAACGGAAGATGCTGCGCGAGGGGCAAATCCTGTTCACCTACCTGCACCTTGCGCCGGACCCGGCCCAGACGGCGGATCTGCTGGCCTCTGGCGCCACCTGCATCGCCTACGAAACGGTGACCGACGCCAATGGCGGGCTGCCGCTTTTGGCGCCGATGTCCGAGGTGGCGGGAAAGCTGGCGCCGCAGGTCGGCGCATGGACGCTGCAAAAGGCCAACGGCGGTCGCGGCGTGCTTTTGGGCGGCGTGCCCGGTGTGGGACCGGCGCAGGTGGTTGTGTTCGGGGGCGGTGTCGTCGGCACCAACGCGGCGCGCGTCGCGGCGGGCATGGGGGCCGATGTGACCGTGCTTGACCGCTCGTTGCCGCGGATGCGCTATCTGGACGACGTGTTCGGCGGTCAGTTCCGCACCCGGCTGGCGTCCGCCGCGAACACGGCAGAGCTGGTGGCGCAGGCCGACATGGTCATCGGCGCGGTGCTGATCCCCGGGGCGGCGGCGCCGAAGCTGGTGTCGCGCGCGCAGCTTTCCACGATGAAGCCCGGTGCGGCGATCGTCGATGTCGCCATCGACCAAGGCGGCTGTTTCGAGACATCGAAACCCACCACGCACGAGGATCCGATCTACGAAGTCGACGGCATCATGCACTATTGCGTGGCGAACATGCCCGGCGCCGTGGCGCGTACGTCGACCATCGCGCTGGGGAACGCGACGATGCCATTCCTTCTGGCGTTGGCCGACAAGGGCTGGCGCCAAGCCTGCGAAGACGACCCCCACCTGCTGCAAGGGCTGAACGTCCACGCCGGTAAGCTGACCAGCTATCCGGTTGGCAAGGCGCTTGGCATCGACGTTTTGTCGCCCGCGCTGGCGTTGAAGGCCTAGCGGGTCAGCCCCGCGCTCAGGGTCCAGCCTGTCACGCCGGACTCGTGCTCGACCATGACCCACGGGCCGCTTTTTTCGATGACCGCGACCCAGTCGCCGCGGTCCATTCCGCGCAGCACGGCGAAATCCTCGCCGGGGCCGGAATGGAGGTCAAGCTTGCCAAGGTCGGGCCACACGACCGAGGTATAGCGCGCAGCGGAGTCAGACGTGGCGGCGGGCGGCGCGGCGACCGGAGCAACGGCGGTCACGACCGCCTCGGACGCGGGGCGCGGGATCGGGGCGGGTTCAGCGATGGCCGCTACCGGCGCGGCCAACGGTGCCGCAAGTGCTGCGTTGCGCACCCAGCCCTTGGCGCCCGACGGAAGGCGCACCAGCGTCCAGCCTGATACATGCTCGATTGTCGCGATGTGCGATCCGCTTCGGGCGAACGTCACGCTGCCGTCGATCGTCTGGACGCGTGTCCCGGCCGGGGCCGTCGCAACCACGCCGTACAGCATGTCCGGCCCGGCCCGAAGCCCCGTCGCACCCCCCAGCATCGCCTGACCGGCCTGCGCGCCCTCCGGGGCAAACCCGACAGCGCAAACGGCCGCGAGCGAAAGAAAAGCCTTTCCGATCATCATCAAGTCCTCCGTCAAACAATTCGTGTCTTCAAATCCGGCGGCCGACCTGTGCCAGCCTAGCAGCCGCCCGTGCGAAACCGGACCACCACCCTGCGCCCGAACCCGATGCTGCCATACCGCTAATGATTCGGTCGCAACGCAATCTGCGGACGTAGTCTAGCATGGCTTGCGGAAATTGCCGCCATGTCGGGGAAACGGTCCGCGCCGTCAGACGTCGCGGGCCGCTTCAGCGTTTGTCACGGCGTTATCAGACCGGCTTCTTCAGCGAGTCGCGAATTTCCAGCAGGACATCCAGCTCGGTCGGCCCGGCGGGCGCGGCCTCGGCCGGTTCGTCCTCTTTGCGCACCGCCATGTCGCGAATGCGGTTCACGTAGCGGACCAGCATGAACACCACGAACGCGATGATGAGGAAGTTGATGACCGCCATTATGAAAGCGCCATAGGCGAACACCGCCGCCCCGGCTTCGCGCGCGGCTTCAAGCGAGGCATAGTCGCCCTCGCCGCTGAGCAGCAGGAAATTATTGGTGAAATCGAGCCCGCCGGTGAACAGGCCGATGATCGGGTTGATCAGGTCGTTCACCATCGAAGTGACGATTGCCGTGAACGCCGCACCGATGATGATGCCAACGGCCATGTCCATGACATTGCCCTTGGCGATGAAAGCCTTGAATTCATTGAGCATAATTCGTTCCTTCGCTCGCAGGTTGCAGCGACAGGATACCGGCAGCGCCGGGAAATCTTAACTATTATCTTAACAGCGCCTCAGGATTGCCGGGATTGTCACCCGTCAGACGCATAGGCGCCGCCCCCGAACAGCCCGAACGGGGGCGGCGCCTTTCGGTGCCGTGCGCAGGCGAGTCCCCTTCGCCGTGTATTTCAGCGCGCCAGCACCTCCAGTTGCTCGCCGTTCAGGCAATAGCCCGGCGCCCTCCGGGCCCCTGCCGCGTTCTCGACAAGCCAAAGGATACAGTCGTCGGATCGGGTGCAGGACCGGCACGTTGTGACCATCTCCTGCAACCGCTCGCCGCCCAGTGTCCCCTCGACCTGGTCGGCGCTGGTTCCCAGCACCTGCGACATGCCCTGCATCAGACAGGCCGTGTTGGCGTCTTCCATCCGATTGCTCATGACAGTGACCTCCGTTGCGTATGCGTCGCGACCTGCCGACAAGACGCAAGTTAACGGAGCACGCAGAGCCGCGCCTTGATCAGGATCAAGGTGTCAGAGACCGGCTGCGACCCGACGCACGACATCGATCCGCTCGCTGTTGGGCGGATGGGTGCCAAGGAAGACGTTGCCGGGGTCGTCGATGCGATCGAAGTACAGGACCCCCGTCAGCGGATCATAGCCCGACCGCGCGGCGATCACGGTGCCCAGCGCGTCGGCTTCCAACTCGAAGGTCTTCGCGAAGCCGCGCACCCCCAGTTCCGCACCGATCGACTGGACCGCGACAAGATCCTCGCCCTGCAGCCCGGACATTTCCGCAAGCACGGCGGCCAGCACGGCGCCGCGCGCGGCGCTTTCCCGCGCCTTCGGGATATGCCCGAGGATGTGATGCGCCGCTTCATGGCCCAACACGAAGGCAAGCTCGTGCTCGTTCCGCATCTCGGCCAGCAGGGCCGCGGTGACGATCAGCACGGCCTCGCCGTTCGGGCCTTCGGTCTGGAACGCGTTGGGCGGCGCTGACGGATCGGCGTCGAGCAACACGACGAAATCGCAGTTCCGCACGATGCGTTCCGCGCGGCAGACCTGCTCTGCCACCGGCAGCGTGCGCGCCACAACGGCGCCCAGTTGCGCGTCGCCCGCCGCAGGGGACAGCGCCCCGTTGCCGTCGGCGAACACACCGCCCGATGGCCCGTCGATCCCCGCCGGCGGGGCAAGGGTGCAGGCGGACAGCAGAACGCAGAACAGCGGAAGGACGATACGGAACATGGTGGCCTCTGACGATGAAGTGCCCAGCATAACTGCCGTATAGGCAGACGCCAGCGGTCAACGATCACGATTCCCGCAACCCCTCGCCGCTTCCGCGATGTCGCCCCGGCGTTCCCCGGAATGCCGCTGGGCAAACACCGGCGGCACGGCTACGGTCGGGGTATGTTTACCATCGAACACGACTTCGACGCGACCGTCGTCACCCTCGTCGACGAGGGCAGCGTCCACCTTCAGGAGGACGTCATCATCAACGCCTTCGAAGACTGCGTAACGGTCGAGCAACTGGACCCGCACACCGACAGGCTGCAGAAGATCACCCTGTCGATGGCGCAGCTGCGCGACCTGTCCGCCGCGCTGAACCTGCCGGAAGGCGTCTATCGTCTTCGGCGAACCGAAGACTGACGCCGCGCCCCGCGCTTAGTAACGCCGCTTCTTGCTTTTCCAGCTGTCCAGCCATTTGCGGACGCGGCCCCGCCGTTCGTCGATACGCGCGTCGGCGGCATCCCATGCATCGCCCGCGCGTTCCATCGCCGGGTCGACGGACCGCTCGCGGAACTGGCGCCACATCGCCCGGATGAACAACGCCGCCACCCCGATGAAGACGAAGAAGAAGACGTTGAACCACGGGAACGGGCTGTCGTCCGGGCTGTCGACCGGCCGGATCGCGATGGCGTTCGGATAGATCGTGAAGAACCGGTTGCGCCAGCCGTATTGCGTGATCACCACCCACTGCGGGTCCGCCGCCGTCGACTGCAGGTTCGACGCTTCGGCCTGCAGGTCCGAGCTGTCGAACTTGAAATACGGCGGCCAGATCCAGCCCGTGTCCTCGTTCCGGTAGACCATCACGCCATAGCTGTCGCGCGGGATGAAGCCGAACAGCCACGTCTTGCGCTTCTGCGTGTTGATCAGACGCACGTCGCGAGTCTCACCCTCGACGTTGCCGCTGTCGGACTGGGCATAGAACGTCCGGTTGAAGGACGAGAAATCCATCCGGATGACCTCGGTCCCTGTGATGCGCGCGACATCGTGGCGCGGCAGCACGTAGCTCAGCGTGCCGAACACCAGCACGAAAGCCACGATGCGGAAGAACCATTTCACATAGACCATGCGTCTCGCCTTAATTCCAGTTCGTCAGGATCAACACCGCGACGACCATCGCGGCGGGGATGATATAGACCAGCAGGATCAGCTTCGGCCTGATCGATGCGTGGTAGTCCTTCATCCCCTCTTCGACATAGTGCGCCCGGGCCTCGGAATCACCACCTTCGGGGTTGTCCGCGTCCCACGCCTTTTCCAGCTTCTCGCGCCGGACGGACCGGGAATATAGCCAGACCAGCCCGTAGACGATGCTGAGCCCGATGAACCCGAAGACGATCAGCCGCACAAGGTTCATGGTTCAGTTCCTCCGCACCGCGCCCCACGGGCCAACGACGTCCACGATGTCCCGGCCCCGCGTCCACGGCCCGCCGCGCCGCGCGGGCTCGGGCTGCGTGTCCGGTTCCTGCATATCCGGCTCGGGACCGAACAGCGCCTCTCGGGCGCCAGCCTTGTCGACCTGATACTCGGCGGCAAGAAACTCGGCCACGAATTCCTTCTTCATCTCGCTCCAGCCACGGTACAGCGTGTAGAACAGTTCCTTGTGGCAGATGAACAGCTGCCGCACGTCCAGCGGCGTCAGCTCGGCCAGAAGCTGGTTCACAAGATTCCGCTGCGGCCCGGCCGTGGCGCGGAGCGTGTAGAAATACGCGGGATGGTCGCTGGCGATCCGGGGCCAGTCGCCACCGCCCTCGGCCCAGCGCAAAAGCGCGTGCAGCCCGTGATAGGCCTCGGGCAGCGCGCTGCCCAGTTGCCGCGCCAGCATCCGAAGATCGCGCCGCGTCGCGCCGGTCAGATCGTGCCCAAGGGTCGATGCCACGTCCACAAGGATGAAATCCATCTTCTGCCGCAGGATCGCCGCCGCATCCACGCCGCGCGCCTTCACGATCGGTTCGGCCAATCCGTTCAGATCGAGAAACTTCGCGATCCGGTTCGGTTCGTTCAGACCAAGCACGAACTTGATCGGCAGCTCCCCCACCGACGCCCCGCCGCCGGTGACGATGGCCGCCGGATGCTCGACACCCCGGAAGATGTAGATGCCGCCAAAATGCGCCGTCCAGTAATCCTGCACGTCCTCCGTGAACGTGGTCAGATCCACCGGGTTGCGTGTGACGTCGCCGGTCTGCTTGGCCAGCCCGATCATCTCGGCGATCAGAACGTCGTCCCACCACGCGTCGTCGTCGTTGCGGAAATGCTCGATCTTCTCCTGAAGCTTGCGCGCGTTCCGAACGTCGCCCGCCGTGGTATCGGCCTCGACCACGATGCGGCTGATGTCGAACAACCGCTGCGGCGTCGACAGGTCGAGAACCGAGTTCATCAACTCGCCAGCCACCGCATCGCGGGTGGTCAGCGCGAACAGCTTGGTCTCGTTCTGCTCGATGAAATCCTTCAGGATCGTGCGCGAGAACGAGAACTTCAGGTTCAGCAACGGCGCCGATTTCTGTTCGGTCGTCAGCAGGATGAACTGCCGGTTGCAGCCGTTCGGGTTCAGGTACAGGTGATCGCCCAACTCGTCGCCGATCTCCGGCGAATAGCCCGAGACGTCGACGTGGAAATCCTCAAGAGCGGTGGTTTTGCCCGTCAGATGCGTCAGCGCCCGGCGATAACGATCCACCAGCGCGGGCGAGGACACCTCGACGAGATTGCCGAACATCAGGCCCTTTTCGATCAGGCGTCTCATCCCCGTCCCTCCTGCGCCTTGTCGCGCCCTTTGCGCTTCTCGACCAGCTGCGCCAGCCCCAGCCATGTCAGCAGCAGCACCGGCACCCACGCCACCGCCGCTGTGCCGGACAGCCTAAGGAAGAACAACCCGGTCGCGAACGGCGCGTCGCCAAAGGCCTCAGCCACCCCGATGCCGCCCAGCGCGTAGATCACCGCGAAAACAACCGCGCCGGCCAGCAGCACCATCCCGGCCGAGGCCCAGATCGCCACCGCGACTTCCCACTGGCGGCGCGTTCCCCGCGGCACCATCACCAGCGGCACCACGATTGCCAGCGCGGCCAGCACGATCAGCGGCAGCCCGGTGTTGAAGAACGTGATCGGCGCTGTGTGCATCATGTCTTCCGCCCCGCGACCCAGGCCACGACCAGCGCCGCGACCACCAGCACCGCCGCGGCGGTCCCCGCGATCCGGATCCAGACCATCGCCGTCATGTCCATCATGACGCCGCCGACCTCTCCCATGTGCCCCGCGAACCCGGTCAGCCGAACCGCCAGAACCAGCACGAAGGCCAGCAGGCCGAAGGCGATGCCGCCGGCGACGGCCAGCACCCCAACCCCGACGCCACCCGCCCCGCGTGCCTGCGCGATCCGGGAGCTGAACAGCGCGCCGGCGATCACGAAGCCCAGAAGCAGCAGGAACACGATCGGGCCCATTGGCTTAGCCTTTCCCCTCGGCATAGCGCCGCCGGGCTTCTTCCTGCCGGCCAAAGTCGCGGACCATCGCATCGATCGCGACCTCGTCCGACTTGTCGGCATAGCGGAATTCGCTGTCGGCGTAGCGGTTCACCTCTTGGATCACCATGTCGACGGTGATCGGCTGCCGCATGTCTTCCAGCATTTTGAGTTTCTCGTCGTAAGGCTTGAACAGGAACAGGTCCGGCTGTTCCATCCATTCGTCGGGCAGCTCGAAATCCATTGCCCGCACCTTCACCGCGTCGGTGATGTTCTTGATCGCCCGCCCGGTGAACCGCTCGTCCGCCTCTTGAATGCCCTTCAGGTAGGTGCCGATCTTCGCGATGGTGTCCAGCTTGCCCAGCTTCGCCTCGGTGGCGTCCCACACGCGCATCAGCCCGTCTTCCTGCGGCCGCCCATGCTGTTCGAAGGACCGCGCGACGGCCTTCTTGATCTCTTGCGCGGCATACAACTCGTGGTCGCCCAGCGGGATGTCGTGCCGCTTGCCCAGCAGCAGCGCAAGGATGTCGACATAGTCGTCCCGCGTCTGCGGCCCATCCACAAGGAACCGCGCCCCGGCCCGCTGGCGCAGCGCGTCGTCCACGTTCTCGGGATAGTTCGAGAACATGCCGAAGGTGCAGTTGCCGCGCACCACGGTGTTGGCGCCCGCGAAGGCCTCCATCAGCACCGCCGTGACCTCTTGCTGACCGGCCGAGGATTGACGGTCGCCGCGCTTGCCGGCGATCTGGTCGATGTCATCGACGGTGCCGAAGCCGATCACGTTCGGATCCAGCACGTTGTCGATGAAGGCGCGGGCGTTCTGCCCCGACTTGCCCTGATAGCTGTCGATGTTGTCGATGCCGAAGTTCTGATAGCGGAACGGGTAGCCCGCGTTCAGGCAGTACTCGTTGATCAGCCCCGCCATCATCTGGATCAGGGTGGTCTTGCCGGTGCCGGGCTTGCCGTCGCCCATGAAGGTGAAAATGAACCCGCCCATCTCGGCGAAGGGGTTCAGCTTGCGCTCGAAGTCGTAGGCCATCAGCATCTTGGCCAGCTTCATCGCCTGATACTTGGCGATGTGGTTGCCCACCACCTCGTTCGGCTTCTTGAACTGCATGGTCAGGGCAGTGCCCTTCGCCTTCCGCGCCGGGCTGAAGCCTTGAATGGTGAAATCGTCCGCCTCGACCCGCCAGCTGGCGCCGGTGAAGGCGCCCAGCCGCGGCGCGGTCTGCGCCCGCAGGCCCACCTTCTCCATCAGCTGCTCGGCAAAGGCCAGCACGACCGCGACGATCTTCGCCTCGCCGTCCGCGAAACGCTCCAGATCCTGATCCAGCTCCCACAGGGCGCCGTGCAGGGCAAGCTGCGCGTTGTCGGTCAGCATCTCGTCGATGCCGCCCAACTCGACGGTGACCTCCGAGGCCGAGGACGCCAGAAGAAACGCCACGCCGTTTGCGAAGGTGTACAACACCGCAAGCGCCTCGGCCTGCAGCAGCTCGGCGAACTCGGCAGAGCGCGCCTGCGGCAACCGCCCCTCAAGGTTTTCCTTCTTCAGCGCCGTCAGGCCGGTGGCCTCGGAAAACCCGTCACCCACGGCCAGTGCGATGGCGATGGCGCGGCGCAGCGACTGCATCACCGTCGCCTGCACCGGCGACACCAGCGCATCGCCGCCGTCCGAGCTTTCGATCCGCTCCAGCAGACGCACCCCCTCGGGCCGTGCGGTCGACCGCGTCACCAGCCCCGGCGTGGTCGACCGGAACCGCCGCCGCGTGCCGATCCCGCTGGACCGCTCCGGCTGCGGCGCCTCGCCCGGTTTCGCGATCCGCGGCGTGTGGTCGAAACCTTCCAGCATCGCCACGGCGGCATCGTAATGCGCGCGGATCTCCTCCTCGCGCAGTTCCATCTGATCGCCCGAAACGCTCATCTCGAAATCCGTTCTTCTTCTGTCTTCAAATATCCTGGGGGAGGCGCCGCAGGCGCCGGGGGCAAAGCCCCCTCTTCGCGAACGACAGGCCCAATCGTCGGCGCCGGCGGCGCGCAGTATCGCCGCCCGCCGCTCATCGGTAGCTCACAACCTGCCCGCTGCGCGACACCACGAACTTGCGCACGTCGCGAAAGCCGGGCGGGTTCTTCTCGGCCAGCACCTGAAAGGGACGCGCCGGCATGATGATCGACCGTTCGGTCGCGGTCGCCCCGGTGTCGACGCCCCGGCCCGCGAACGGATCCAGCGCGAAGATCTCGCGCTCCACTGTCCCGAACCAGCCCGACCGCTCGCGTTCGACCCGCTCGCTTTCCAGCCGTTCCTCGGTCCAGGCCAGCGCCCAGTCCTGCCCTTCCGGCGCGCGGGCCTCTTCCAGCACATCGTGGATCGGCCCGGTCTGCAGCGTGTAGGCGGCCGAGTACATCGGGCCGATGTGGAACCGTCTCAGCCGCTTGGGGTGCAGGTCGTCGAAATCGCGATCAAAACCCTGCGCGATGGTCAAAAGCTTCAGCCCGTTCAGCGACTGCGCCATCAGGTGCGCCTGCGCCTCGGGCCAGCGGCGGTCGTCCACCGGCAGCCCGCGCGCGCCGCTGTCCTCGACCTCCAGCAGGTAGACCGCGGGCAGGTTCACCTGACTGTCGTAGACCGCCCAATGCAGCAGATAGCTGCGCCGCTGCGGCCCGATGTCGCCCAGCCACTGCGCTTGCGGGTGGTTCTGCGCCCAGAACATCCCGTCGCGTTCCAGCGCCTCGTAGTACAGCCGCTGCGACATCGCGAATTGCAGCTTGGTCGGGATCGTCAGGTCGCCCACGATCTGCCGGATCATCTCGTCCTTCAGGGTCGCGGTGCTCATGGTGCCGGCCAGATGCCGCGACGCCTGCTGGGCATCGTTCGCCATCGTCAGCAGTTCGCGGAACACCGGGAACCCGCTTTCCGTCCGGTCGATGGCGATAGAACCGAAGAACGTGCCCGTGTCGCGGCCCGTCATCAGGTACTTCAGGCTCAGCGCCTCGAACGTCGCCGCCAGCGCCTGAACGTAGCCGCCCAGCACCTTGACGTCGTACTTCGTCAGGCCGCGTTCCTGCTCCATCACCGCCGCGACGCGGGCCAGATGGCCGGTGATCGCCTCGAACTTCTGGAAATACCGACGTGCCGCGAAAGTGTCGGTCAACCCGGCATGGTCGCGGGTAAGGTCTTCCTTGATCGTGTCAGACATGCGGAGCCTGCGTCATGGCCGTGCAGCCGTTCCGGGGTCCGTCGGGGCGCATCACGCCCCGTACAGGTTCTTGTCGTGCTTCTCGACAATTTGTTGGAAGCGGCGGGCGAAGCGTTCGTCCGCCTTGGCCTTTTGCTCCAGCACTTTGCGGGCGAAGACCATGTGATCCTCGTGAGCCTCCATCATGTCGGCCATACGCTGGTTCGTCGCGGTGCCGATGGCGGCCATCGCGGCCTGCGCTTCCTTGTCCGTCTCGACTCCGATCTCGTTGATCCGGTGCGCGACGTCCTGCTGCTGCGCGGTCTTCAGCGACTTGGTCAGGGCATCGTACAGCACGACGCGCTGCTTCGTGTCCGTTTGCAACTTGTTGATCAGCACCATCTGCGTCGCCGCCTGGTTCTGCAGGCTGTCGACCCAGGTTTTGCCCTTCTCGATGTAGCGTTCCAGCGTCTGGCTTTTCGCCAGCTTCACCTGCTCTTGCTGCACCATCTCGTTGTACTTGGCGTTCATCGCCGCCAGTTCGCCTTCCAGCTTCGTGCGGGCGGCGGCGTCCTGTTCGACGCTGATCTTGTTCTCAAGCTCGATGATCTTCGGATCCATCGACGCGATCTCGACGCGCAGCGCCTCAAGCTCGCTGACCACCGCCTCGCGCTCGTCCAGCGTGCCGGTCAGGTTGGTTTCCACCCGGCCCTTGTGGTCGTTCAGCACGTCCAGCTGGTTTTCCAGCAGCTTCACGATGGTGTCGGACTTGCCGATCAGGTCCTGCAGCTTGTCGTCGATATTGGCGGTGCGGATGCGTTCCTGCCGCATCGAGTCCGCCTTGCCCTTGGCGAAGATGCCGACGAAGCTTTCCCAGCCCGTCTTGTTGCGCATCTCGTCAAAGTCCTGACTGAACCCGGCGGTCACGTCGTCGAGGCCCATGATCAGCTCGGCGATGTTCGCGTTCATCAGCTCGGTGTGGGAATGCACGTCGTCCAGCGTCGCGTTCTCGATGTCGATCGAGATGTCGTCGCCCGACTTGGCCTTGGCCCCCATCGTCTCGACCCGGCTGGTCAGTTCGGAAATCTTTGCCTGCGCCTCGGCCACCTCGGCCTGGCTTTTGCGCACCTGGGCGTCAAAATCGCTCATCGCTGTCCTCGCGTCGCAAATGAAGTCTTCTATCTGCGGGATGTTTACCCCGCTTTGTTTATCAGGTCATCCCGTTTCCGCCCGGTTTCAAGGGGGCACAAGGGTCGGGATTTCCCGACCCTTGACAGCAGGCTGTGTCCGAAATCAGGCACTTGACCGGCGTTTTACGGGGTTCCGGCAGGCTTCAGCCGACGCAGTTGAAGCCCGGACCATAGGGGTAGCCCGTGATATTTTCGGCCCCGTCTTCCGTAACGACAAGGATGTCGTGTTCGCGATAGCCGCCCGCGCCGGGCTGGCCGTCGGGGATTGTCAGCATCGGCTCCATCGACACGACCATGCCCGGCTGAAGCACGGTGTCGATGTCTTCGCGCAGTTCCAGCCCGGCCTCGCGCCCGTAATAGTGGGACAAGATGCCGAAGGAATGGCCGTAACCGAAGCTTCTGTATTGCAGCAGGTCGCGCTCGGCGAAGAACGCGTTGATTTGCGCCGTGATGCCCGAACAGGTGGCACCCGGCCGGATCAGCGACAGCCCAAGTTCATGAGCCCCGACATTGGCGTTCCACATCTCAAGCGAAGCGTCGTCGGGCTCGCCCACGAACAGCGTGCGTTCCAGCGCGGTGTAATAGCCCGAGATCATCGGGAAGGCGTTCAGCGACAGGATATCGCCTCGCTGCAACCGGCGCGCGGTGACCGGGTTGTGGGCGCCATCGGTGTTCAGCCCCGACTGGAACCAGACCCATGTGTCGCGATACTCGGCATCGGGGAAGCGGCTGGCGATCTCCAGTTCCATCGCGTCCCGCCCCGCCATTGCCACGTCGATCTCGCGCGTGCCTTCTCGGATCGCATCGCGGATGGCATAGCCGCCCACGTCCGCCACGGCGGCCCCGGCGCGGATCAGGTCGATCTCGGCGGGCGATTTCATCATCCGCTGGCGCATCGTTGCCGGGGCGATGTCGACCATCTCGGACGGCGACAGGAAGGCGGTCATCGCCGTTTGCGCGGCAAGCGTCATGTGATCGCCTTCGATCCCGACGCGCCGCCCTTCGCCCGCAACGCTGCGGATCGCGCGCCAGTAATTGTCGCGTGCCCAGTCGGTGTAGGTTATGTTGTCGCCGTGGCACCTCCGCCACGGCTGCCCCGCGTCGATCCCCGCCGAGATGGTCACGGACTCGGTCGCGGTCACCACGAGGCCGTAGGGCCGGCCGAAGCTGCAATACAGAAAGCCCGAGTAATAGGCGATGTTCTGCATCGAGGTCAGCACGGCAACCTCGACACCGGCCTCGGCCATCGCGGCCCGCAACCCGGTCAGCCGGGCGTCGTACTCGTCGGACGAAAACGGCAGCGGAACCTTGTCGCCGCCATTGTGAAAACGGAAGAATTCCGGACGTTCGGTCATTGTCATTCGATCTCCTGAACAAGCCCCGACCGCCAAGCCGGGGATCATCGGGTTCCCGGCGTACAGGACACTGCTGTGGAAGATCGCCGAAGACGCCATCTTCGGGATGCGCGGATCTTGCCCCCGGGCATGACAAGGGGCAAGCCCCCTTGCGCGCAGGCGCGGCCCGCCCCAGTCTGACCGCCAGCGAAACGGGAGAACAGGCATGCGACTGGACGGCAAGACGGCGATCGTCACCGGCGGCGGTTCCGGCTTTGGCGCGGGGATCGTGCGCAAGTTCAAGGCCGAGGGCGCGCAGGTCATGGTGGCGGACATCGACACCGAGGCGGCACAGGGCATGGCGGCCGAGGTCGGCGGCGTTGCCTGCACCGTCGACGTGGCGGACGGCGCAAGCGTCGCCGCGATGGCACGCGTGGCGCTTCAGGTTTGGGGCCACGTCGACATTCTGGTCAACAACGCGGGCATCACACACTTGCCGACCCCGATGGAGGCCGTCCCCGAGGACCTGTTCGACCGCGTGTTGGCGGTGAATGCGAAATCCGTCTACCTCACCGCGCGCGAACTGGTGCCGCATATGAAATCGCGCGGCGCCGGGGCCATTCTCAACCTTGCCTCCACCGCCGGGCTGTCGCCCCGCCCGAACCTCAGCTGGTACAACGCGTCGAAGGGCTGGATGATCACCGCCACCAAATCGATGGCCGTGGAACTGGCGCCCGCCGGGGTGCGGGTCAACGCGCTGTGCCCCGTCGCCGGAGAGACGCCGCTGCTGAAAAGCTTCATGGGGCAGGACACCCCGGAAATGCGGGCGAAGTTCCTGTCGACCATCCCGATTGGCCGCTTCTCGACCCCGGAAGACATGGGCAACGCCGCCTGCTTCTTGTGCTCGGACGAGGCGTCGATGGTTACCGGCGTCGCGATGGAAGTCGACGGCGGACGCTGTATCTGACCCCGGCGGCACGCTTTCCCCTGCTGGGGGTTTGCGCATAGGCCATACAAGACAAGCTGCGGAGACTGCTGCATGAAACCCGGCCCCCTTAACCTGATCACCGACGTCGCGGGCCTTGTGGTCGGCAACGCCGAGGATCATGCGGTCAAGACCGGAACCACCGTTCTGACGTCCAAGCAGCCCTTCACGGCGGCGGTTCATGTCATGGGCGGGGCGCCCGGCACGCGCGAGACGGATCTTCTGGCCCCGGACCGAACGGTGCAGCAGGTCCATGCGCTGGTTCTGTCGGGCGGGTCCGCGCTGGGACTGTCGGCGGCGTCCGGCGTGGCCGACGCGATGCGATCGCGCGGCCAAGGGCTTGATGTCGCCGGGCAAATCGTGCCGATCGTCCCGGCGGCCATCGTGTTTGATCTTGTGAACGGCGGCGACAAGGACTGGTCCGTGAACCCCTATCCCGCGCTTGGCGAGGCCGCGCTGTCCGCAGCTTCTGACACCTTCGACCTTGGGACGGCGGGGGCCGGGACCGGCGCCACCACCGCGGGGCTGAAGGGCGGGCTTGGCTCGGCCTCGGTCGTGCTGCCGTCCGGTGTGACGGTCGGGGCGCTTGTGGTGGTCAATGCCCTTGGCAGCGCCACGGTGGACGACGGTCCGCATTTCTGGGCCGCCCCGTTCGAACTGGGCGACGAATTCGGCGGACGGGGGCCGGCCGCCGCATACGATCCGCTGCCGTTCGCCACCAAGCACGGGCTGCGCAACGCTGCCACGACCATCGCCATCGTCGCCACCGACGCCGCGCTGGATCAGGCGCAGGCGACCCGGGTGGCCACCGCCGCGCATGACGGCATAGCCCGGGCGCTGGTGCCAAGCCACACCCCGTCGGACGGCGATCTGGTGTTCGCGGCGGCGACCGGCGCACGCGCGCTTGCCGACCCGGCGAGCGACCTGCTGGAGATCGGGCACGCGGCCGCGCTGTGCCTGTCCCGCGCCATCGCGCGCGGCGTCTTTCACGCGACCGGCGCAAAGGCCGACCCCTTCCCAACGTGGCAGGACCGCTTCGCTTGACGGATCCGGCCTTGCCGAGCCGGGCTAGCCCCCGACCACCGCGCGGGTCAGGGCGCTGTCCTTCTTGGCCAGACCGTCGATCACGTCGAAATGGTGCCGACCCTCGTCGATGTACAGCGCGCTTCCCGGCCACGCGTCGGCCAGCCAGCGCGCCTGATCCAGGAACGCAGGCCGCTCGGCACCGCCGACCCAGATGATCGTTTCCGTATCCCGCAGCGTGTGGATCAGCGCCGGGCTTTCCGACGCCGCCTCTTCCCGGCGCAGCCGCAGGTCCCGGTTCATCTCGGTCTGCATCAGCGGGCGCAGGTCGGACAGCGGCGAGATCGGCACCACCCGTTCCAGACGCCGGCCAACCGCGTCCGGCAGCGCCACGTCCCGGCAGCGCATCCGCGCAGACAGGTGTCCGCCGGCAGAGTGCCCCGTTACCACGATTGGCCCGTTCACTCGCGCCGCCGCTGCCGCGACCGCCGTCGCGATCTCGACCGTGATCTCGGAAATCCACGCGTCGGGCGCCAGCGTGTAGGACGGCATCGCCACCGCCCATCCTTGCGCCAGCGGCCCCCCGGCAAGGTGCGACCACAAGGTCCGGTCGAACCGGCGCCAATATCCACCGTGAACGAAGACCACCAATCCTTTCGGTGTGCCCTCTGGGTGGAACAGGTCGAAAGCTTGCCGCGTCCCCGGCCCATAGCTGATGTCGCATTCCGCGCTGTCCCCCATCGTCTCGCGGAAGGCGCTGGCAAGTGCCGTCCACCGCGGAGGGTATTGCGCGGACCCGGGAATATAGGCCCCGTTCTCGTAGGCGTCTGTAAGGTTCATGCTCTTGCCCCTCTTGTTAACTGCACTCTATAGCCTTGGGAAAGCGTCACGCTAGCCAGACCTTCGAAAGGATCCCTTGATGCTAGATTCAACCACCGATCTCTCCGGCCTGCTGAAGGATTCCTCTTTGCTGACCGGCAAGGCTTATGTCGCGGGCGAGTGGATCGACGCGGACGATGGCAAGACCTTCGACGTGACCAACCCCGCCCGCGGGGACGTTCTGATCAAGGTCGCAGACCTGTCCCGCGCCGAGACCGCCCGCGCCATCGCGGCCGCCGAGACCGCGCAGAAGGAATGGGCGAAGCGCACCGCAAAGGATCGTTCGAACCTGATGCGCGCATGGTTCGACCTGATCGTCGAGAATGCCGATGACCTTGGCACCATCCTGACCGCCGAACAGGGCAAGCCCCTGCCCGAGGCGAAGGGAGAAATCATGTACGGCGCGTCCTTCATCGAGTGGTTCTCGGAAGAAGCACGCCGCGTCTATGGCGAGACGATTCCCGGCCACCAGCCCGACAAGCGGCTGACGGTCATCAAGCAGCCGATCGGCGTCTGCGCCGCCATCACCCCGTGGAACTTCCCGAACGCGATGATCACCCGCAAGGTCGGCCCGGCGCTGGCGGCGGGCTGTGCCATGGTCGTTCGCCCGCCGTCGCAAACGCCGCTGTCGGCACTGGCGCTGGCGGTGCTGGCGGAACGTGCCGGGCTGCCGAAGGGCCTGCTGTCGGTGATCCCGTCCGAAGCGGCGTCCGACATCGGCAAGGAGTTCTGCGAGAACCCCGTCGTGCGCAAGCTGTCCTTCACCGGCTCGACCGAGGTCGGGCGCATCCTGCTGCGGCAGGCTGCCGATCAGGTCATGAAGTGCTCGATGGAGCTGGGCGGCAACGCGCCCTTTATCGTGTTCGACGACGCCGACATCGACGCGGCGGTCGAGGGCGCGATGATGTGCAAGTTCCGCAACAACGGCCAGACCTGCGTCTGCGCCAACCGGATCTATGTGCAGGACGGCGTCTATGACACATTCGCGGAAAAGCTGGTCGAAGCGCTGAAACAGCGCAAAACCGGCGACGGGCTTGTCGAGGGCACCGATTTCGGGCCGTTGATCGACGAGAAAGCCGTCGCGAAGGTGAAAGAACACGTCGTCGATGCGTCGGAAAAGGGCGCGCGCGTGATCTACGGCGGCGCGCCGCATGACGCGGGCCCGCTGTTCTACGAACCCACCGTCATCACCGGCGCGGACACGTCGATGAAGTTCGCGACCGAGGAAACCTTCGGCCCCCTCGCCCCGCTGTTCCGTTTCAAGGACGAGGACGAGGTGATCGACATGGTGAACGACACGATCTTCGGGCTCGCGTCGTACTTCTACGCCAAGGACCTGTCCCGCGTGTACAAGGTGGCCGAGGCGCTGGAATACGGCATCGTCGGCGTGAACACCGGCATCATCTCGACCGAGGTCGCACCGTTCGGCGGCGTCAAGCAATCGGGACTTGGCCGCGAAGGGTCCAGCCACGGGATCGAGGACTATCTCGAGATGAAATACATCTGCATGAGCGTCTGACGCCCAAACCGGAAAAGCGGCTTAGTGCAGCCGCTTTTCCTTTTCTGCGTCACCGGCACGAATGCGGCCCGTAAGACGCTGCAGCCGCGAGGTGAAGCGACGGTGCTGCTGGTCGAGTTCGACGAACTTCGCCATCCGTTCAAGCAGCGTCTGCACACGGTCCAGTTCGTCCTGCGCCTGCACGGGCTGGTCCCGGTCCAGCATCATCCGCGCTTTCAGCAGCGCGACCTCTGTCCGAAGGACAAGGTTCGCCCGCTGCGTGTCCCCGATAGCGCGGCCCAGAACTTCACCGGCCACGGCGATCTGTTCGGCGTCGAGTTCCTGCACCGGCCAGCGGCGAGGCCGCTTCACGTAGTTGATGCGGTACGCCTCTTCCACCGGGATCAGCGCATTCACCGCATCTATGTCGGCCCGCAGGCGTTCGATCATCGCTTCCTGCACCTCGACGGTCGGAAAATGCCGGTCGGGGGTCACTTCGGGCAGTCGGTCGGCCAGCGCCTCTCCAAGCGCGGCCGCGCCGCCTCGTACCTTGCCGTTGACCGCGCGCAAAAGCGCCAGTTCGCCCCGCGTCATCGCCCGGTTCACCACCCCGCGTCCGGGGTCCGTGAAGAAACCCGGCTTCTTGCCAAGAAACCGGGCCAGCCTGCCGCGCAGGCTGTCCCGGTGGCGGTCGTAGTTCAGCACCGTCCACTCGACATCGGGCAGCCCAAGATCGGTTTCCAGCAACTGCCGCGCCAGCGCCGGTTGCCGGAACCGCCGAAAGCCTTCGGCCGGATCATAGCTGGCGCCGCGCCGGCGGATCTCTTGCTGGTACATCGCCTCGGCATGGGCGACGGGGTCGCGGATGAACATCAGGATCTTGACGGCGCCGATGTCGTTTTTCTCGCAGATGCGGTGCAACCGAGAGCGGAACGCGACGTCCTGCATCAGGCCGGACAATCCGACATGGCTGAACAGGACCTTGTCGGCGTCGAAACGGTGGCCCGCTTCGCTGATCTTGGCCAGCCGCATCCCGTTGCCGACCACGGCGCTTTCGTCGCCGCCGGGATATTCGATCCCACCGGCCGCCAGAACGTCGGCAGAGCGGGCAAGAACCGACTGCAGGAAACCAGACCCTGTGCGCTCTTGTCCGATGTGCAGAAACAATTGCCGCATGAATACTCCCTGTTCGGTCACCCTAGCCGCAGATTGCCCGATGCCAAACGAAATTGTCAGGTCGGGCATCCCTGACCTTTTTGGGCGTTCGGGGGGCGCCTTGGTCGTTGAGGCCCCGTACCTTACTTGCTAGGTCTCGAAGACAATACTGTTTCCGGGACGCTGCAACATGGACCACCCCGCCACTGCACCTGACGCGGACCGCGAGGACGCGGGATTCTCGCTGCTTGAACTGATGGTGGTCGTGGTGATCCTGTCGATCCTTGCGCTGGTGATCGTGCCCCGGGTGATCAACCGCCCGGATCAGGCCCGCGTCGTGCGGGTCCAGACGGACCTTGCGGCGCTGGAAAGCGCGGTGAACCTCTACAAGCTGGACAACTTCCGCTACCCCACCACCGAACAGGGCCTAGAGGCTCTGGTGACGCGCCCCTCTGGCGAACCGGCCCCGGCCAATTGGTCCGACGGCGGTTATATCGAGCGTCTGCCGAAAGACCCGTGGGGCAACGACTATCAGTACCTGTCGCCGGGCGTGCATGGAGAATTCGACATCTTCACCTTCGGTGCGGACGGCACGCAGGGGGGCGACGGGCCGGATGCGGACATCGGGACATGGAACCGCGAGTGACGCCCGGCGACCGGGGCTTTACCCTGGTCGAACTGGTCGTCGTGGTGGCGATCCTGTCCGTGCTGACCCTGACCGTCACCCTTGGCACCAACCGCCCCCGCATGGCGCGCGGCCAAGACTGGAGCCGTTTCGCCACGCTGCATGACAGCCTGCGCGAACAGGCGGTGCTGGGTCGGCAGGTGCTGGGGCTGGAACTGAACGACAGCGGCTTTCGCCGGATGCGCCGCGTCGATGGCGTCTGGCAGGCGGACGGAACCGGTGGCGACTGGCAAGGCCCGGTGCGCATTCAGCGCCCCTTCGAACCCGGCGCCGTCGTCACCTTCCTTCCCGATGGCCGTAGCACTCCCGTCTCTGTGCGGTTCGGCAGTGCCGACGGGATGCGCAGTTGCGAGGCCGACGGCTGGAGCGCGCTGGAATGCGGCTGAGACGCGAAGATCACGATACGGGCCTTAGCCTGATCGAGGTGGCGATCGCCGTGCTGATCCTGTCGATCGGCGTCGCCGCGGGCTTTCGCGGGCTGGGGCAGGCCAGCCGGGTGATCGGCGAGGAGACCCCGCGCCTGATGGCCCGGCACGCCGCCCTGAACCGCGCCGAAGAACTTCGGCTGCTGGGCATGGCGGCGGGCAGCGCATTGCCGGACGTGGTAGCGATGGGCCCGTGGGACTGGCGGATCGAAGTGACTGGAACCGCCACCGCCGGCGGCTTCGTCGAGGCGACGGTCACCGCCAGCGCGGACGGGCTTCCCGGCGCTTCGGTGGTCACCTACGTGCTGCCCGAGACGCCAGAGGCCAAGCAATGAGCGGGCGGGACAGAGGTCTCACGCTGCTGGAGCTTGTCGTCGTCATGGCGATCTTCGCGGTGATTGCTCTGATCGGGGCGCAGGTCATCGCGCAGGCGGTCCGGTCCGACGCGCGTATGGCCGAAACAAGCGCGGCAAGTGCCGACCTTGCCTATGGCCTTGCGCTTTTGCGCAACGACCTTGGCGCCGCCATCGCCCTGCCCTTCTACCCGCCCGGCAACCTGCCGCTGCCCGCCTTCGACGCACCCGCCCGGCAATCGCGGTTCGCGCTTAGCCTTGGCGGCCAGCCGGGTTTCGACGGCGCAAGCCCCGGTCAAGCCCGCGTGACATGGGCGCTGAACCCGGCGACAGGCGTCGTCACACGCCAACACTGGCCCGCCCTGATCCCCGGCGACATCCGGCTGGAAAGCCCGCAGGTCACGGTGTTCGAAGACGTCACGTCGCTGACCGTGGAAGGCTATGACGCGGCAGATGGCTGGACCGTCGGCTATCCGAAACCCGACGCGGACACCGACACGCTGCCCGACGCCATCCGCGTCACGCTCGATCACCGCACGCTGGGCACGATCGCCACGGTGGTGGCCCTGCGATGAGGAATGATCGCGGCATCGTCCTGCTGAACGCCCTGATCGTCGTGTTGGTGCTGGCGCTGGTCTCGGCCGCGCTGCTGACCCGGTCCGGCGCGGCGATGATGCGCGCCGTGTCGGTGCAGGACGCGGAACGGCTGGACCACCATTTGGACGCGGCCGAGAACCTTGTGCAGATGCTGCTGGCCGAGGCTGGCCGCGACGGGCAGATCGTCCACCCCGGGCAGGACTGGGCAGCCGAGACCCACGTTTACCGCATCGGCGACGGGCAAGTGCGGATCCGGATCACCGATCTTCAGGGCCGCATGAATGTCAATTGGCTGGCCGGGTCCGAGGACGAGATGGTTAAGGACGCCTTCACGCGGCTGTTTCAGCAGATCGAACTGCCGTTGCCCTTGCTGGACGAACTGCGTGACTACCTCGCGCCGGGCGGGCCGCGCAGCCTGCCTACCTATCTGCGGCGCAGTTTCCCCGTGCAGCCGCGCGGCGGCCCCGCGCCGACGCTCGAGGCGCTGCGCATCGTCACCGGCTTCGACGCCGCGTCCTTCGCCACCCTGTCCGATTACGCCGCCGCCCTGCCGTGGGACAGCCGCGTCAACCTGAACACCGCGCCGCCCGCCGTGCTGGCGGCGCTGTTGGCCCCCTTTCCCGCAGACGTCCGGACAGAGTTTCTGCGCCCCGACCGCGACGGGCCCATCGAGCACCTGAAAGAACTGCGCGACCTGACCATCGAAGTGCTGGAAACCGAAGACCTGTCGGGCCTGCCGCTGGACCGCATGACCGTCACCAGCCGCTGGTTCGCCGCCGACATTCACGCCGACCACGAGGGCCGCACCGCGTCGCGCCGCGTAATCCTGCACCGGGTCGACCTGGACGACGCACAGCCACGGGTCGTCCTTCGCTGGGCGCTGCCCGATTGAAGCCGCCGCGCCTTGCGCCCATAGTGCGGCCTGCGGACAGGCAGCCGCAACCGCAGGCAGACGGAGAACACGCGTGAAACGGGGACAGGGACAGCCCGCGTTGTGGCGACTGGACGACGGAGAGGCGCCGCGCGGGCCGCACGTCGCGCTTGTGCCCGGCGCCGACACGCCGTTGCTGCCCGTCGATCTGCCCGACACGCTGAAAGGCATCGCGCGCGAGCGCGTGGGCCGTCGGCTGCTGGCCGAGGCGCTGGGGCTGCCCTCTGAGACGGTCGAAATCCGGCCCTGCCTGCGCACCGGCGCTGGCTGGGACCGCGCCGTGGTCGCGGATGCCGGCCAGCTTGCGGACTGGCGGTCGCGGCTGATGCCCGGCTGCACCGCGCTGTTGCCCGACTTCGCCGCCCTGCCCTGCCACGCCCGCGTCTGGACCGTCATGGTCGAGGACGGCATGGTCCGCGCCCGGCTGGGCGAAACGGACGGCTTCAGCGCGGAACCCGACCTTGCCGCGTTGCTGCTGGCGGATGCCGCGCCGCCCGACGCGGTGCTTCGCCTTGGCGCCCCGGATGCCGCCGTCGACGCCGCCATTGCCGCAATCGGCGTGCCGGTCCACCTCGACGCCGCCGCGCTGCAGGCTGCGGGCAACGCCGCACCCTTGGGCTGGGCGCAGGCGACGGCCGGGCTGGACCTGATGACCCCACCGCAGGCCGGTTTCGACCGGATCCGCACCCGCCTGCGCAGGTGGGCCGCCCCCGCCGTGGCGGCGGCGCTGGCGCTTGCGGTCTGGCTGGGCGGCATCGCGTGGGAAACCGCAGACCTTGCCGCCCGCGCCCGCGCCGCGCAGGACGATACGATGGCGATGGTGCGCACGCATTTCGTGCCCAGCGGCCCGATCCTCGACATCCGCGCGCAGATCGAGCGCGCATTGGCCGAGGCCGCCGCACCCGATGCGCCGGACCCCGACGCGCTTTTGCTGTTCCAGACCGCCGCTCCGTGGCTGACCGGTGATGGCATCGAGTTGCAGTCAATCGCGTGGCAACCCGAAACCGGACTGGTCGCGTCCATCGCCCTTCGTGATTTCGCCACGCTGGAACAGATCGTGGCCGACCTGCAATCCGCCGGGTTCGAGGTCGATCAGCAGGACACCGGCGTGCGGTCCGGCGGCGGCGTCTCGGCCCGACTGCGGCTGGGCCCGGCGGGGGCATGACGATGGACCGTCTCAGCTATCGCCTGTCGCAGCTGTCGGATCGCGAACGCATCCTGCTTGCCCTACTTGCGGCGGTGATCGTGCCGCTGGCCGTGCTGTTCCTTGTCGCGATGCCCCTGCTTGGCGCCCGGACCGAGGCCCGCGCCGACGTGGCCGAAGCCGAGACGCTGCGCGACTGGGTCGCCGCCCGCGTGACCGACCTGCCTCCGTCCGGCCTAAGCGATCCGGGCCTGCCCCACACCGCCCCCCCGATGGGTCTGAGCGCGCTGGAACAAAGCCTTGTCGCCGCCGGGCTGCGCGACAGCGTCACGGAACTTGCCAACCGCGATGGCGGCGGCATCGAACTTGGCTTCGGCCCGGTGCCTTTCACCGATCTCATCGCGTGGCTCGCCAACGTCGCACCCGGCTGGGGCTATGACGTGGCGGCGTTCCGGCTAGAGCGCGAGACACCCGGCCTTGCCCGCGCCGCGTTTTCGCTGGAGCCCACGGAATGAGGACGCTTGTCCTTCTGGTCATTTTCGTCGTGGGCCTGCTCGCGGCGCTGGCGTGGCAAGGGCGGATGCATCACCTGCGGTCGGTCACGGCGCTTCCCGGATGGACCGACGCGATCACGCCGGACTCGACCGTTCGCCGAGGCACCGCGATCCTTCCCGACGGATTGCCGGTCGCCGGTCTCAGGCTGTCATGGACCGCGCGGCTGCCCGATAGCGGCGGGTGGCAATGGGACGTCCGGCTGCACGGAAACGACGTCGACGCGTCGGCGCGGGTGTCGGTGCCGTTCTGGCCCGCGCCGCTGCGCGCCCGGATCACCGACGGCCATATGCCGGTCGCCGCGCTGGCCCCCGGTGTCATCGGCCCGACCGGCGAGATATCCGGCGCGAACGGCGCGGTCGACCTCGGCGGGACGGCGGACGCCCCTGTGGCGACGGGCGAGATCACCGCACAAGCGGTTGGCATCAGCATCGCGGGGACCGATCTTGGTGACGGCCCGCTGCGCGCCACGCTTGCCGAAGACGGCAGTTGGACCGCCGAACTTGCCCTTCCCGACGGCGCAGCCCCCGTCGAGGCGGAAGCCGAAGGTACGATAGACAGCGATATCGTGACCTATGTCGTGCGGATCGCGGACACCGGCGCGCTTCCCTCGGAACTGGTCGCGATCCTCGACCGGTTCGGTCGCCCAGAGGGCAGCGGCTGGGTGATCGAGGGATCGCAAGCCACACGCTGAGCGGGAATGGCCCCAAGCCAAAAACGATGATAGACATGAAATCGCCGGTTTCCTAATGCATTGGCGGACCCCGGAGCCGTTTCAGACATGACCGTCCTGTCGAACATCGCACTGTATGCCTCTGTCGCCGCGCTTGGCGTGACGGCGGGCGGCGTCGCGCTGACCGCGACAGCCCCGGAACCAACCAATTTCGTAGCGCCTGAACCGGCGGGCGTTGCGGTCGAACTGGCGGCGGCGCCGACCCTGTCGCCGCAGTGGCCCGAGGTGTTCGGCACGGTGCCGCCCCCGGCGCCGGACCCCGAGCCTGCCCCGGAACCCGTCGCCGCGCCGGCGCCTGAACCCGCGCCTCAGCCAGCCTCCGAACCCGAACCGGAAATCCGCTATGACTATGTCCTGGCCGGCATCGTCGCGGGCGACCGCGAAGGCTGGGCGCTTGTGTCGGCCGGCGGCCTGCAACAGCTGATCCGGGTGGGTGACGAACTGGACGGCGGCGAGATCGTCGAACGGATCGACGACAAGGGTGTCTGGATCACATGGCGCGGACTGCCGCAGCTGATCCCGGTGTACCGGACCGACAGCAGCCTCTTCATGACGATCACGCCCATCGAACCCGCAGCACCCCCCGAGACGCTGGGAGAGGTCGACGTGACCATCGAACGGATGGATCGCCGGTTTCTGCAGCGCACCTTCGAGGCCGCCGGACGCCTTGTGATGACCGACGAAGACGATGGAACCAGCGCGCTGGATGTTGTCTGGATACGACAGGGCGAGCTTTATGAGCGCATCGGACTGCGCACAGGCGATAAAATCTTGCGCATCAATGGGTCGATGGTGGAGAATCCAGACCTGCTGGCACATCTGCCAGACGCCATAACGCAAGGCGGGACCATCGACCTTGAAATCCTTCGCGATGGAACCCGCCAGATCATAAAGGTCAACCTTGGGCAAGGTTAGCAGAGCAGTCCTTGTCGCCCTCGCGCTGATATGCGCAACGCTTTCGACCGCACGTGCCCAGATCGCTCTCGACCTTCGGGACGCCGATCTGCGCAGCTTCGTCGAGATCGTAGCAGAGGCGACCAACAGGAACTTCACCCTGGACGCGCGCGTGCAGGGCACCGTGACCGTGATCGCACCGGGCACGGTGGATTCCGCCGCGCTGTACGAGGTTTTCCTCAACGTGCTGGAACTGAACCGGCTGACCATCATCGAGGGTCAGCAGGTCGACCGCATCGTGCCGCTGGACCTTGCCCGCGAACTGGCGCCGGGCGAACGGGTCCGGACCGCTGGCGGCGCGTTCGAGACGCGGGTCTTCGCGATCCGCAATATCCCGCTGCCGCAGGTGGTCGACGTCATCCGCCCGCTGCTTCCGGCAGAGGCGGTGGTGTCCACCATCGACCAGTCCAGCCTTCTGGTCATCTCGGACCGGCGCGAAAACATCGACCGCATCGACCGGCTGATCAACCAGCTTGACCGACCGGCAGGCCAGACGATCGAAACGATCCGGCTTAGCCATTCCATCGCGACCGAGATCCTTGCCACGCTGCAATCGCTGGACATCGTGCCGCCCGGCGGCAGCCTGTCCGCCGACCAGCGGTCGAACGCCATCGTGGTGTCCGGCAACGACGAATTCCGCAGCCGCATCCGGCAGGTGGTGACCCAGCTCGACACGCCGCAACGGTCCGTCTCGACCGCGGTCGTCTCGTTGAACTACGCCGACGCGGTGGAACTGGAATCGGTCATCGCCCGGTCGGTTCTGGCCGGCGCGCAGGATCAGCCGGGCGAGGTGACCATCGTCGCCGAGCCGCAGACCAACTCGCTGCTGATCACCGCCCCCGCCGACCGCATCGGCACCATCACCGCCGCGATCCGCCGACTGGACCAGCGTCCCAGCCAGGTGCTGGTCGAAGCGGTCATCTTCGAGCTTTCGGTGCAGACCCTGTCTGACCTGTCGGCCCAGTTCGGCGCGCTTTTGAACAACGCGCTGTTTGGCGGGGCCGAGTTTTCGATCGGCGGTCGCCCGTCGCTGACCTCGCTGGTGTCCGCCGCCATCAACGGCAACGTGCTTAGCCCCGGTCAGGGCGGTGTGCTTGGCGTCGGACGGCAGAACGGCGACGACGGCTTCCTCGGGTTCATCACCGCGCTGACGGGATCGACCTCGGCCCGGCTGCTGTCGACCCCCTCGGTGCTGACCCTGAACAACACAGAGGCCGAGATCGTCGTGGCGCAGTCGGTGCCCTTCGTCACCGGCAGCTATTCCACTGTCGGCGACAGCGCCCTGCCCGACCAGCCGTTCCAGACCATCGAACGCGAGGACGTCGGCCTGACCCTGCGCGTCACCCCGCAGATCACCGGCGATGCGACGGTGCGGATGTCGATCGAACAAGAGGTGTCGAACCTCACCAATTCGACCTCTGCAGCGGGGGGCGAGATCACCTCGAAGCGGACGCTGAACACCAACGTGCTTGTCGGCGACGGCCGCGTCATCATGCTGGGCGGTCTGCTGGAAAACGGCTCTGGCGCCCAGAACCAGGGCGTGCCGGGCCTGAAGGACCTGCCACTGTTCGGCAAGCTGTTCCGGGGCCGTTCGGTGAACCGCGATCAGCGCGTGCTGCTTTTGCTGCTGCGCCCCCGCGTCGTGCACAACGACGAGGACGCACACCGCCTGACCGCCGAACTGGCGCTGGACGCCCGGCGCGCTTCGGACGCGATCAAGCCGAACCCGGACGACCGCTATCCGAACATGCCGCCCTCCAGCTTTCCGTTCGACGGCGCCAACCTGAACCAGCCGTTCGACGCAGGCTTCATCGATCCCTATGCGCGCACCCGCACCTTCCCGCCGCTGCCGTCGCGGCTGGAATTCAACGCGCCGTAAGCATCTTTGGTCTGAAAATATCCCCGCCGGAGGCACCAGAATTTTCGCGAAAATTCTGTTCCCCCTCGCCTAGCGCGCCGCCCCTGCGGTAAAGTCCCGACATGGCCGACCTGCCCTTCGTCTTTGCCCGCGACCAGCAGCTTGTACTGCAAGGCGACCGCCTGATGTGCGGCCCCGTCGCCACCGCGTTCGGCCTGCGCGAGGCCCGCCGCCGGATGCGCCGCCCGCTTGCCGTCGAAACGCTGGACGCCGCCGCCTTCGATGCGCTGCTGAACGCGCACTACCGGCAGGGCGCCGAGGATGGCGAAGCCGACCTGTCCTTCGACCTTGAAACCCGCGACGGCCCCGGGCTGCGCGACCTGCTGGAAGACGCGACCGAGGCGCCGGTGATCGAACTGGTGAACCAGCTGTTGCGCCGCACCGTCCGCGCCACGGCATCGGACCTGCATGTCGAACCGCACGAAGGCGGCCTGCGGGCGCGGGTCCGTGTCGACGGCATGCTGCGCAGCGTCATGGACCGCGACGACGTGCCGGTGAAACGCGTGGTGTCGCGGCTAAAGGTGATGGCCGGGCTCGACACCTCGGAAACCCGCCTGCCGCAGGACGGACGCATCGGCCTGCGCTATGGCGGGCGCGACATCGACGTGCGCATCTCTACCCTGCCCGGCCAGTTCGGGGAACGCGTGGTGCTGCGGATGCTGGACCGGCACTCGGGCCTGTTGCCGCTGGACGCGCTGGGGCTGAAACCGGCGCAAGAGGCCGTGCTGCGCCGCCTTGCCGACCGCCCCGACGGGATCGTGCTGGCGACCGGGCCGACCGGATCGGGCAAGACCACCACGTTGTACTCGCTGTTGCAGCTTGCGGACCACGGGCGGCGCAACATCGTCACAGTCGAGGACCCGATCGAGTATCACCTGCCCGGCATCAGCCAGACGCAGACAAATGCCGAGATCGGCATGACCTTCGCCGCCGGGCTGCGCGCCACGCTGCGGCAGGACCCCGACGTGATCCTTGTCGGAGAGATCCGCGACGGCGAGACGGCGCAGGTCGCCGCACAGGCGTCGCTGACCGGGCATCTTGTCTTCTCGTCGCTGCACGCAAACAACTCGGTCGCCGCCGTAACCCGGCTGCGCGACCTTGGGCTGGACAACTACCTGATCGCCGCGACCCTGCGCGGCATCCTCGCGCAGCGCCTTCTGAGGCGGCTGTGCACCTGCGCCACGACGGCGTCAACGACCCCCGACGAAGCCGCCCTGTTCCGCGCCGCCGGGCTGGAGCCGCCCGAAACCCTGAGCCACGCCGGTGGCTGCGACACCTGCGGCGGCACTGGCTATGCCGGGCGGCAAGGCGTGTTCGAGATCGTCGAGGTCGACGAGACGCTTTCGGCCCGGATCGGCGAGAACGCCAGCGAACTGGAGCTGCGCAAGATGGCGATCCCGAAGGACGGTTCGCTTCTGGCGCAGGGCCTTTCGCTGGCGGCGGAAGGCGCGACCAGCCTTGCCGAGGTCCGCCGCGTTCTGGGCGACCTCTAGTGCAGCCCTTCGCCTACGTCGCCTATACCGCGAAAGGCCAGCGCCGGACCGGGACGTTGGTCGCGGATTCCGAGAAGGCGGCCTTCGACGCGTTGAAGGCACAGGGCCTGATGGCCTCGGAAATCGAAGCGCGGGCCGACTCTGGCCCCAACCGGACAGCCCGCCGCGGGGCACGGCTGGATGCCGACGAACGCGCGCTTTTCACCCGCCAGATGGCGGTGTTGCTGGCCGCCGACCTGCCGGTCGAGAAGGCGCTGGACGCCGTCATAGAAAGTGACGGGTCGAAGGCGATGCAGGCCTTCGCCGCGCAACTGAAGGCGGCCACGCTGGAAGGCTACCCGCTGTCGGACGCCATCGAATCCAGCCGCGCCGGGTTCGCGCCCTACTACGCGTCCAGCCTACGGGCGGGCGAAGGATCGGGCGAACTGGCGGCGGTGTTCGGCGGGCTGGCCGACTATCTGGAAGCGCAGGGCGCGAACCGCGCGGAAATCGCGACGGCGCTGGTTTATCCCGGCTTCGTCGCCGCCGTGTCGCTGGTGGTCTGCGCCATTCTCGTGACGACGGTCGCGCCTGAATTGGTCGGGATGTTCGAAGTCACCGGCCAGCCGCTGCCCGGCATTACGCGAACGGTGCTGGCCGTGTCAGGCTGGATCGAAACGCACTGGATCGGCCTGTCCGCCGCGTTGGTCGCCACGGTGCTGGCCGTGACGGCCGCATGGCGCGTCCCGTCCAGCCGCGACCGTATGCGGCGCGCCGGGCTGAAGGTGCCGGTGTTCGGTCGGCTGAAGCGGATGGCCATCGCAGCACAGTACCTGCGGACCCTGTCGGTCGTGCTGGGCAGCCGCCAGACCGCGCTGAACGCGGCCACGGGGGCGGCAGAGGTCGTCGACGTGTCGACCCACCGCGCCGAGGCCGACGCGGTCGTCACCGCCGTCCGGCAGGGCGAAAGCCTTGGCGCGGCGCTGCGCCGGCTTCCGATCCTGCCGCCGGTCGCGCTGCAACTGATCCGTGTCGGAGAGGACTCGGCCCGGCTGGCACCGATGGCCGAACGCGCCGCGATCCTTGTCGAGACGTGGCTGGCGAACGACCGCAAGCGGCTGGCCGCGATCCTTGACCCGGTGCTGATGATGGTGGTCGGCGGCTTCGTCCTGATCGTCGTGCTGGCGGTGCTGTTGCCGATCTTCGACCTGCAATCGGCGGTGATGCAGTAGCGGTCAAAGACCGTGGCTGCGGTCGTAGGCATTCACCGTCGCGGGCGTCCAACCCTGCAGCGCGCCGGCCGCAGGCGCATATACTTGGATCAACAGGGGATGGCAGGCGGCGGTGTCGCTGGAATGTTCGGCGGAACAGTCGCCGCCGGGACAAGCCGACAGCGCGCCCAACAGATCGATCTCGGCAAAAAACTCAAGGTAATCGCCGGGCCGCACCGGGCTGGCCTTCATGAAGTATTGCCCCGTGTCGGCAGTGAATCCGGTGCACATGAAGACGTTCAGCACGTCGTGAACCAGCAGCTCGGCCTTTGTCACAGGCATCCCGATCTCGGCCGCCAGCGCGCGGGACAGGTTGGAATGGCAGCAGTGGTGATAGTCGTCCCCGGCCAGCAGGCGGTGCGTATACGGGTCGCACCGGGTCCCGATGACGTCGTGCACGCGCCCGCCGTGCGGGTCGGTGCCGTACCACGCCAGCGTATCCTCGGTGATCGTCGCCATCGGGCGGAGATAGGGAAAGCAGCTCCACAACCTGTCGCCGGTGGTGACATGCGTGCCGTGCAGGGCGCGGGTCTTGCCCGAGAAGAAGCGTTCCGACAGATCGTCCGCCGCCCACAGGTTCAGGTCCCCGACCTGCGGCCCCTCGACCGAGGTGATCCGAAAGAAATGCCCCGCCGGCACCCGGAAGGTTGCGGCCTCGCGGGGGGCAGCAACCGTTTCGGACACCAGCGTGGCGCCTTCGCGGGCGCGGGTGTACAGCGCAAGATCCGGCTGCGGCAGCGATGTATCGGGATATGCCACAACAGGTGCGATCGCGCGGCGCGCCTCGGCGTCGGCGGGCGGGTGGCTGTGTCTGTCGGTCATCGCGGTGCCCCTACTGTCCCAAGATCCGGTGTACGGCGCGACAGGACATCCGGCACCGCGTGTTGCGAGGCCGATCTAGGACGATCCGCCCCGGCGCGTAAAGCGCCGGGCCGATACAAAGGCCGGTTAGCCGTCCGCGCGGGACGTCAGCAGGGCAAGCCGGGCATCGACCAGCTCGGTGCGGATCCGGTTGATGCGCTTGGCGCGCTTCTCGGTCGTCTCGCAGTCGCGCATCGCCGCCCGCTCGCGCTGAAGCCGGTTCAATTCCAGCTCCAGTTCGTCCTGCGTGCAGAAGGCGTAGATCGTCTGCCACTGCTCGCGGACAAGGTCGCCGTCGAAGCCTGAAGTCTTTGCCACGGTCCGGGGGTTCGGAACCAAGGCTGCGCGGCGCGGCAAGAACCGGAACGCGCGAGAGGTTTCTCTGATTGCAATCATTAAGATCACCGTTTGTTTTTGTTTGTTCTGCTCTTTCCTCCAAGTAGCCACGGCTTGTGATTCCGGCAAAGTCACAAAATCCTTACCCCCCGGCGGCAGGCTGAAATCCGGTCAGAGTCAGGCGCGAACCCGCCGAACCTGTGGCAAGGCTGTAACAATCAGGTCAGCAAGACGGGATCAGCCGGTGCGATCCGGGCGCAAGCAGTGCCGCGGCGACTGGTTCGGGGGCGGAACGGTGCGCGCACCGCAGGCAACGCAGTGCCAGTCGCCCGCCGGTTTGTCCTGCCGCCACCGGCAATCGCGACTCAGCGTCGTGTAGGTCCGCTTCCACCACAGATAGAAGACAACGCCGATGGCGAGAAAGAAGAAGAAGATCACGGCGACACCTGCAGCATCCCGGACAACGGGATCGGAAAGACAAAGGGCCGCCCCGGTACTTCGGAACGGCCCTTGGATGTCGTGTCAGCTAGCTCAGACGATCCGGTTGACCATCATGCGCTTGATCTCGGCGATCGCCGCCGCCGGGTTCAGACCCTTGGGGCAAGTCTTGGCGCAGTTCATGATCGTATGGCAGCGGTACAGCTTGAACGGATCTTCCAGATCGTCCAGACGCTCGCCCGTCGCCTCGTCGCGGCTGTCGATGATCCAGCGATATGCGTGCAGCAGGGCAGCCGGGCCAAGATAGCGGTCCGAGTTCCACCAGTAGGACGGGCAGGACGTCGAGCAAGACGCGCACATGACGCATTCGTACAGGCCGTCCAGCTTCTTGCGGTCCTCGATGGACTGCTTCCATTCCTTCTGCGGCCGGTTCGTCTTGGTCTCTAGCCACGGCATGATGCTGGCGTGCTGCGCGTAGAAGTGCGTCAGGTCGGGGATCAGGTCCTTGATCACCGACATGTGCGGCAGCGGGTAGATCTTGACCACCGGGGTCTTGATGTCCTCCATCCCGTAGATGCAGGCCAGCGTGTTGATCCCGTCGATGTTCATCGCGCAGGACCCGCAGATGCCTTCACGGCAGGACCGGCGGAAGGTCAGGGTCGGGTCGATCTCGTTCTTGATCTTGATCAGCGCGTCCAGAACCATCGGACCGCACTTGTCCATGTCCAGAAAGTACGTGTCGACGCGCGGGTTCTCACCGTCATCGGGGTTCCAGCGATAGATCTTGAACTCGCGGACGTTCGTGGCGCCCTCGGGTTTCGGCCAGGTCTTGCCGGTACGGATACGGGAGTTCTTGGGGAGAGTGAGTTGGACCATGAGATCAGACCCCTTTCGGTTGACTGGTCGCGCTGAGGGCGGCGCGGGTGTTTTCGGGCGCGGCGACATCGGGATCGCCGAACTGTTCTAGGTAGGACCGCACCGCATCGCGCGGCAGAGAGATGTTCGTTTCGAACGCGCCCGCGACAAGCGCGGGCAGGCGTTCGGCAAGCTCGGACCGCGCAACGGTCGGCAGGCCGGTTTCGGCACCGATTTCGCGGGCACGGTTGTCGATGGCAACCACGATGATACGGCGCCCGTGGGAAAGGCCCCGGATCGATCCGTGCAGCCGGGTTCCCACGACGTCGCAGGGCCCCGCCGCCAGCGCGGCATCGTAGGCGGCCAGCGAGGGCGCAAGACGTTCGATCCCGTGATCGCCCAGCTTAGTCAGATAGTCGCCGTCGCGTGGCTGCTGCGGCCAGAACAGCAGGCGGTCGTACTGCGCGCGCAGGATGTCCAGCATCGCGGCGTCCGCCGGATCGGCCTTGTGTGCGGTCAGCGTGAAGATCACCGTGTCCGACTTGCCCTGCGGCACTTTCGGACCCTGATCGGCATAGCGCCACAGCGTCGGGCAAGAGGTGTTCAGCCCGCGCAGGCCAAGTGTCTCGACGATCTTCAGGCCAAGCCCGTCACGCAGCGAATGCACATAGTCGCGGGACAGCAGCCGCTTCAGCAGACGCGCCTGCCGGGGATGAATGCGGTCGAAATCCCGGTTCGCGCCCACGCCGAACAGAACGACCTTCCCGGCCAGCAGGGGGATGTCGCGCCGGTTGACCTGCCAGACGAACCTGTTCTTGCGCTGGTTATGCGGCGCCAGCGCGTTCGACCCCAACAGCAGCGCGATGTCCGCGTCGGCCACCAGCTTGCGGCTGGACGCGCCCAGACCGTCGTGCCCGGCAGAGCTGCTGATGTAGGCGCCCGGAAACAGCCCTTCGAGATGCTTGCGGGATTCCTGCACGATGATCTCGTCGCCAACATTGTCAGAGGCGATCGATGTATCGATGAGATGTACGTGCCGGATCACCCGTCGCTCCGTCTGTCGTGGCTTGATGTCGGCGCTTCGAAGTGGGATCAGTATGCCGCCTTGCTTCGGAGCCCCGGAATGTTCGCACTCGCCGCCAGGTCTTTCAACCAGGCTTCGGAAACCTTTATCCGTCAGCATGCCCGTGGCATCGCGCCGGGCAACACCGCGTTCGTGACCTACGACGCCACACCCGAGCCGCCGTTGGATGGCCCGGTTCTGGCCGATCTCGGCCGCCGACCGCGCCGGCTGGGCGCGGGGGGATCCGAGATGTCGCGCACGACGCTTCCCGTCGGCCTGCTGCACGCTGGCCGCACCCGGCACGCGGCGCGCTTTTTCCGCGATACCGGCACCGAGGTNGCGATGGGCGAATTCGGCGTCTTCGCCTGCAAGCTTCTGGACGCGGCACGGCGCAGCGACGTGCGCTACTTCGTGCATTTCCACGGCTGGGACGCGTCGCGCGTGCTGTCCGACCCGAAGGTGCTGCGGCTGTACGACGATCTGTGGGCCCGCGCGCAGGGCTTCTTCGCGCCGTCCCGCTTTATCGCGGACAAGCTGATCGCAGTCGGATGCCCCGCCGACCGGATCGCGGTGACGCCCTGCGGCGTCGATCCCGACGCTTTCCCGATGTCCGCCCGCGTGCCGGGCCGGTGCATCATGGTGGGGCGCATGGTCGACAAGAAGGCCCCGCTGGTCAGCATCCGCGCCTTCGCACGCGTCGCGGACAAACACCCGGACGCCCGGCTGGACGTGATCGGCGACGGCCCGCGCCTTGCAGAGTGCAAGGCCGAAGTCGCCGGCATGGATCTGCCCGAAGGCCGCATCCTGTTCCACGGCGTCCAGCCGCATGACACGGTCCGGCGCATGATGTCCGAGGCGTCGATCTTCCTGCAGCATTCCGTGACCACGCCGGACGGCAACACCGAAGGGTTGCCCGTGTCCGTGCTCGAGGCCATGTCGGCCGGTCTGTGCGTGGTGTCGACCCGTCACTCTGGCATCCCCGAGGCTGTCATCGACAGCGAAAGCGGTCTGCTGGTGGACGAGCACGATACCGAGGCGATGGCGCAGGTGCTTGACCACGCGTTGGCCGATCCGGCGATGTGCGCAGGGCTTGGCGATGCGGCGGCCGCGCGGGTTCGCGCGTCCTTCACCATCGACCACGCCATCGANACNCTNCGCGACAGGATGGGCCTGACCGGCCTTTGAACGATGCGCCCGAACGCCGACCGCTGGCCGGCATTCGCAGCATCGCTGCAGGCAGGTTGGCTCACCCTCACGGCAGCGCCCTGATCAGAACGTCCGCGCCTTCGGCGCGATCTTCTTCAGGCTGATACCGCCTTCTTCCTCGGTCGACAGCGGATCGGTGATGACCGGACGATAGGTCAGGTCCACCTTGTTGCCGTCGACACGGCTGACGGTGTGGACGCGCCACTTGTCGTCGTCGCGCTCGGGGAAATCCTCGTGCGCGTGGGCACCCCGGCTTTCCTCGCGCGCTTCGGCGCCCACGATGGTGGCCAGCGCGTTCGGCATCAGGTTGGTCAGTTCCAGCGTTTCCATCAGGTCGCTGTTCCAGACCAGCGAACGGTCGGTGACTTTCAGGTCGTCCAGCTTGGCCGCGATGGCGGTCATCTTCTCGACGCCGTCCTTCAACGAGTCGCTGGCGCGGAACACCGCCGCGTCGGCCTGCATGGTGCGCTGCATCTCGTCGCGCAGATCTGCCGTCGGGGTGCCGCCGTCGGCGTTGCGCACCGCGTCAAAGCGGTCGAACGCCTTGTCGATCGCAGCCTTGGACGCAGTGGGGACGGCGGTGTCGGGATCGACCACCTTGCCGGCGCGGATCGCGGCGGCGCGGCCAAAGACGACAAGGTCGATCAGCGAGTTCGAACCAAGGCGGTTCGCACCGTGCACCGAGGCACAGCCGGCCTCGCCCACGGCCATCAGGCCCGGAACGATCGCGGTCGGATCCTCGGCGGTCGGGTTCAGAACCTCGCCCCAGTAGTTCGTCGGAACGCCGCCCATGTTGTAGTGCACCGTCGGCAGAACCGGGATCGGTTCCTTGGTCACGTCGACGCCAGCGAAGATCTTCGCCGATTCCGAGATACCCGGCAGACGTTCCGCCAGCGCCTCGGCCGGCAGGTGCGACAGGTTCAGGTGGATGTGGTCGCCATGTTCGCCCACACCACGGCCTTCGCGGATCTCCATCGTCATCGAGCGGCTGACATAGTCGCGCGGCGCAAGGTCCTTGTACTGGGGCGCGTACCGCTCCATGAACCGTTCGCCTTCGGAGTTGGTCAGATACCCGCCTTCGCCGCGGGCGCCCTCGGTGATCAGGCAGCCCGAACCGTAGATGCCGGTCGGGTGGAACTGAACGAATTCCATATCCTGCAGCGCAAGGCCCGCACGGGCCACCATGCCGCCGCCGTCACCCGTGCAGGTGTGCGCCGAGGTGGCCGAGAAGTAGGCGCGACCGTAACCGCCGGTGGCCAGCACCACGGTCTTCGCGTTGAAGACGTGCATCGTGCCGTCGTCCAGCTTCCACGCCAGAACACCGCGACAGGCGCCGTCCTCGGACATCAGAAGGTCGATGGCGAAGTATTCGATGTAAAACTCGGCCTGTTGCTTCAGCGACTGGCCGTACAGCGTGTGCAGGATCGCGTGGCCGGTCCGGTCGGCGGCGGCGCAGGTGCGCTGAACCGCGGGGCCTTCACCGAATTCGGTGGTGTGGCCNCCGAACGGACGCTGGTAGATCTTGCCTTCCTCGGTCCGCGAGAACGGCACACCGTAGTGTTCCAGCTCGTACACGGCCTTGGGCGCCTCACGCGCGAGGTATTCCATCGCGTCGGTGTCGCCCAGCCAGTCCGACCCCTTCACGGTGTCGTACATGTGCCATTGCCAGCTGTCGGGGCCCATGTTGCCCAGCGAGGCGGCGATGCCCCCCTGCGCGGCAACGGTGTGGGACCGGGTCGGGAACACCTTGGTGACGCAGGCGGTGCGCAGGCCCTGCTCGGCCATGCCAAGCGTGGCGCGCAGGCCGGAGCCACCGGCCCCGATCACCACGACGTCATAGTCATGCGTCTCGTAGTCGTAAGCGGCCATTGGATGCTCCTTAAAGTGCGAGCTTGGCCAGCGCGAAGAGACCGGCGGCCATGAGGAAGTAGGAAACTGTGATCACACCGATCACCAGCAGTTTGCGCGTGGAGCCGTGGGTGTAATCCTCGACCATCATCGTGAAGCCGCTGACGAAGTGCCGCAGCCCGACGACCAGAACGAGGCCGGTGATGATGGCGGGGAACGGGCGGGCAAAGGTCGCGACGACCTCTTCATAGCTGCCGCCAAGGGCGCGCCCGAAGATGAAGATGAAGATCGGCACCAGAAGGGCCAGCCCGGCCCCGGACACGGTCATGTACCAGTGGTGTTCGGTGCCGTGATGTGCGGCGCCTTTGCCTTCGGCGCGCTTGCGGGCGGTCAGGTAACGCATGAACGCCTCCGTCAGACGATGATGATGGTCAGCACGGTCAGCACGACCGAGCCGATGATGCAGGCCCAGCCCAGCTTTTCCGCCGTTTCGACTTCAAGGCCGTGGCCCGCGTCGAACAGGAAGTGCCGCAGGCCGGCAAGATAGTGATACCACATGCCCAGCGCGGACAGGGTGAAGACAAGATCGCCGAACCAAGAGGTCATGAACCCGTTCGCGGTGGCGAAGTAATCCGGCCCGGTCGCTGCGGCCACAAGCCACCAGACGATCAGGAAGGCGGCGACGATCAGGGCGTTTCCGGTGATCCGGGTCAGCAGCGAGCTGACCGACGTCATCTGGAGGCGATAGTATTGCCCCAACATGAATGGAGAAAGCGGCCGTTCCACAGGTTTCTCTGGCATGTCGGCTCCTTTGCGTGGCAGTGGCTGACCTCCCATAGCGTATATTTTCGGGCCAAGTCACGCAGGAATGCTGCGCAGGCACGGTGGAAAATTGCCGCATTTTCAGTTTTCCCACCCGTTGTGATCACAGAAATCAAACGTGTGATCACATTACGGGCGCTAACGGCGATCCGTCCCCGATTCCCGGCCCGCAACGTCCTTAGCGGTTGGGCGCAAGGTCGTGAAGGTAACGCGCGAACTCGGTGCACATGATGATTTCGCGGGTCTTGCCGTCGTAGAAGGCGTTGGCGGTGCCGCAATCCTCGACCCGCACCAGCACGCGTTTCGGCAGCGACATCTCGGCGTTCATCTCGTCGATCACCTGCTGCATCACGGCAGCGGTGAAACGGCCGTATTCGTCGACGCGGTGGTCGGTCAGGAACCGGATCGATTTACCCGGCCCGTTATCGTACAATTGCTTGATCACCGCGCCCCAGCTTTCGCGCGCCTGTTCGTACTCGTCCCGGCAGGTCGCCTGACGCGGTTCGGGCAGTTCAAGATCCCGCGCGACCGCGCGCCGTTGACCCGGCTTTGCCCCGTAGAACAGACAGACAAAAGTGTAATAGCGTTGCAGATCAGGGCCGTGCACATCCCAATAGGCCGGCTCGGAGCCGGTCCTCACCTTCGCCTCGCCCAGAAAACCGCGCGCGGTGTGGTACGCCATCTCGACCGCAAGGTCGTTGTCGAACAGCGCGTCGATCAGGAACACGGAAAGCACGTCGGCGGCGTCTTCCTCTTGCCCGAAGATCGGCAGCTTCATCACGTCGATCAGCGCATGGCCAAGCTCGTGGTAGAAGATCGCGCGCAGGTTCGCGTCAAGATAGTCTTGGCGTTCGTGCCGCAGGCGGGCCGCGTCGGCGGGCACCGCGAGACAAAGGGCAATAAGCAAGGCAATGACTTGTTTCATGCCGCGGATTAAAGGCCCCGCACGGACGTTCGGTCAAGACCCGAGGAGGCCTTTGGAACAGGTCCGGGCCAGTTGTGGCTGGACCACGTCGGCCAACGCCGCAAGCGGTGCAAGGCACCGCCCGATCAGAGCGGCATCAGCGCCCAATAATCGAGGTCGAGAAGAACGTCGGGCAGGTACTTACCGGCATCGTCCTTCAGAACGCCAGCTTCCCCCTTGGTCGCGACCAGCCTCAAACGGATCGCGCCGACGCCCGGCGCCGGGGTCGGCGCCTTGTCCAGCACCTCTGACCAGGCCCGTACCGTATCGCCAGCAAAACAGGGGTTCGCATGCGCCCCCGCGTTCAGCCCCGCGATCACCTGCGCGTTGGCCAGCCCGTTGAACGACAGCGCCCGCGCCATCGAGATGACATGGCCGCCATAGATCAGCCGCCGTCCATCAGGCCGGTGCGTGGCGTCGAAATGGACCTTGGCCGTGTTCTGCCACAGGCGCGTGGCCATCATGTGCTCGGCTTCTTCAACCGTGACGCCGTCGACGTGGTCGATGACCTCTCCGACCTCGTAATCGCCCACCCTGTAAGGCTCTCCGGCCAGTTCGAAATCATAGCCGGTGAAGTCCAGCCCGTCCGGGATCACCAGCGCCGATGGGTCGACGGCCGGGGCAAGGTCCGGGATCACGGTCTCCGGCGCCGGGGCGGACAGCTCGCCTTTCCGCACCATCACCCAGCGGACATATTCCAGCACCGCAACGTCATCCTGGTTCAGGCCGCGCGTGCGGACCCAGACGACGCCGGATTTTCCGTTAGAGTTCTGCTTGACCCCGATCACCTTGGATTCGGCCCGCAATGTGTCGCCCGGCCAGACGGGGTGAAGCCAGCGGCCCTCGGCATAGCCAAGGTTCGCGACGGCGTTGAGCGACACGTCCGGCACGGTTTTGCCGAACACGACGTGGAAGGCCGCAAGGTCGTCCAGCGGCGACGCCGGAAGCCCGCAGGCCCGCGCGAAGGCGTCGGACGACGCCAGCGCATGACGCGCCGGATACAACGCGTGGTACAGGGCGCGTTCGCCCGTGGTCACCGTGCGCGGAACGGCATGGCGGATCAGCTGTCCGGGGGCATAGTCCTCGAAGAACCGTCCGGCCGCCGTCTTCGTCATCAGAGCTGACCGAGCTTCATGTCGGGGTCGTACACCACGCCGTCGACGTCCTTCGTGACGGCTTGGGCACAGCGCATCTTCCCGGTTTCCGCATCGAACGCGTAGGCGGGCGACCCGTGCAGTTCCCATCCCTTGGACAGGGCCAGCGTCACCTTGTGGCAGAAGGCCGAAGTGTCTTCCTCGGTCAGCAGTCGGTAGGCTTTCATGTCAGTCTCACTTGGGAATTACATCGGGAACGGAGGATAGCCGAGCCACGTATGGATCGCCGCGATCACCGCGAACACCACCAGCGTGATCAGGCCCAGCCGCACGTCTCCGGCGATGCTGCCGCCCTGCCAAGACGTCCGAAGGGGTTCCGCACGGTTGATGACGACGATCTCGACCACGGCCCAGATGCCAAGCAGACCGAACAGCAGAACCGACGACAGGTCGCCGTTCACCAGAAGGTGGGCAACGGACCATGTCAGCACGCCAAGCAGCATCGGATGGCGCATCTTGGCCCGCAGGCGGCTTTTCGAATGCCCGACACCCAGCAGCCCGACGGCGATCAGCATCAGAAGGTTGTTCAAATGGCGCCCCCACGACGGCGGGTCATAGACGGGGACCCATTCGCTCCACCGGAAGCCCAGCACCATCAGCACCACCGACACTAGCAGGACCAGCGCGAAGACGCCCTTCGCGCCCGACCCCATCTGGTTGTCCATCGCGGCACGGCGCGCCGGGGCAAGGCGCTTGAACAGGTGAGCCGCCCACCAAAGGAAGATTCCGACAAGCAGCAGGATCATTGCGCAAGCTCCAGTGCGGTAATTGCCGCCGCGCGGGCCAGCGTGGCGCGGGCCGTTGCGACGTGAAGGTTCTCGACGATGCGGCCGTCCAGAACGGCAACGCCCTGCCCCTCGGCCTCGGCGGATTCGAACGCCTCGATCTGGCGGCGGGCAAGGTCGACCTCGTCCTCGGACGGCGCGAAGGTCGCGTTCGCAACGGCCAGCTGCGCCGGGTGGATCAGCGACTTGCCGTCGAAGCCCATGTCGCGCCCCTGTTCGCATTCCGCGCGCAGGCCGTCCTCGTCCTTGAAGGCGTTATAGACGCCATCGACGCAGACCACCCCGTGCGCCCGCGCCGCCAGAAGGGCGATCTGCAGGCTGGTGATCAGCGGAAGGCGGTCGGCGCGGAACCGGCAGTTCAACTCTTTGGCCAGATCGTTGGTGCCCATCACCATGCCCGTCAGGCGGGGATGCGCGGCGATCTCTTCGGCGTGCAGGATGCCTGCGGGCGTTTCGATCATCGCCCACAGGTCGATGCCCGGCGCCAGATCCGCCACCGCATCAAGATCGGCGGCACGACCGACCTTGGGCAGCAGGGTCGCGTCCGGTTTGGCCTTTGCGGCCATCGCGATATCCTCGCGCCCCCAATCGGTGTCCAGCCCGTTGACGCGGACGATCCGCGCGCGTGCGCCATAACCGCCCTCCGCCAGCGCGGCGGCCAGCGTGGCGCGGGCGTTCGCCTTCTCATCGGCGGCCACGGCGTCCTCGAGATCGAAGATGATGGCGTCGGCGGGAAGCGAGCGGACCTTGTCCAGCGCGCGGTCCTTCGAGCCGGGGATATACAGGACGGATCGATAGGGCCGTGCGTCTTCCGTCATGATTCTCGCTCTCCTCTCGCTACGTTCGGGAAACGAACACGAGCCGTTGCGCGAGGCAAGGATTGTTTTGCCGCAGCGCAGAATCTTCATCGTTATCAGCGTCTTGCGATTTTGAAGCGTTTGGCGGCCGGACCGTTAACCATTTTTTGGCCAGTTCGCACGACCTTGAGATCACGCCGCTCGTCGGGGGAAGGGCCGTGAAGACGGTCTCCGGTAGAATGCGGAAACGACGTCCGGCGTGTATCGGATCGAAGGTGCGACCGCCCGCCGCGTGGCAGGCCAGGACGGATGCGCCTGACAGAAAAAGGGAAAGACAGAATGAAACGCTCGTTTCTCGCCCTCTCTCTTGGTGTCGGTGCCTGTGTCCTTTTCGCGGATCAGGCGATCGGCCAGGGCCGCAATTGCGCGGATCGCGAAACCGTCGTCGACCGCCTTGCCGAAGGCTACGGCGAAAGCCGGCAGTCGATGGGAATGGGGGCCAACAACTCGGTGATCGAGATTTTCGCCTCGATCGAGACCGGCACATGGACGATCACGGTCACCTTGCCGAACGGCCAGACCTGCCTTGTGGCATCCGGCCAGTCCTTCGAACGCCTGGACGAAGAACTGACGCCCGCAGGCATTCGTCTGTAACGCCGGCGCGGGGCGCCCGGCCGGGCCCCGGATCAGGTCAGCGCGTCCCAGATCAGCTTTAGCCCCGCGCAGGTCAGAAACACATAGGTCAGGGCGAAGAACAGTCGCCCCGACACCCGCCGGTGCATCCAGACGCCCAGCCAGACCCCGGCAAAGGCAAGCGGCGCCAGCAGCAGATCCGCCAGCAGCGTCTGGCGCGTGAAGATCCCCAGCCCTGCATAGGGCGGGAACTTCAGCAGGTTCACCAGCCAGAACACGAGAACCGTCGTGGCCTGAAATTCCGTTTTCGTCAGCGGGCGCGACAGCAGGTAGACCGCCGCCGGCGGTCCGCCGGCATGGCTGACGAAACTGGTGAAACCCGCCACACCGCCCGCAAGCATTCCGGCACGGTCGGACAAAGGCCGCGACGCGCGCAGCAGGCCGATCGCGCTTGCACCGCGAAACGCCACAAAGCCCAGTGAAACGGCCCCGATCAGCAGGCGTATCACGTCGGCATCGGCGACCCGCCACAGCGCCACGCCAAGCGCGACGCCCGGCACCGATCCGATCAGCAACGCCCGCGCCGAGGGCCAGTGCCACTGGCGCCAGTACGGGCGCAGCGCGCCGACATCCATCAGCATCAGCAGCGGCAGCATCAGGCCCAAGGCCTGCCCCGGTTCCAGAATCAGCGCCAGAAGAGGCGTCGCGGCGAAGGCCGCGCCCGAACCGAAACCGCCTTTCGACACCCCGGCGAACAGCACCGCGGGCACCGCGACCGCGAAGAATGCCGGATCCAGCTGCATTTGCCTCTCCCGATCAGTTTTCTGTTGCACGACATACACTTGTAACGGTTCGAGACCGTTCGTACCCCATGGTATGCCATGTGCCGCGATTTGCGCGCCCACCCGGCGCGGCTTGCACCGCTGCATGGGAAAGACTAGGCATCGCGTGGAAAATCAACTGGACCGGAGACAGGATCAAATGGCCAGACCGAAAATTGCCCTGATCGGGGCGGGACAGATCGGTGGTACGCTCGCCCACCTGGCGGCAATGAAAGAACTGGGCGACGTCGTCCTGTTCGACATCGCCGAGGGCGTTCCGGAAGGCAAAGCGCTGGACATCGCCGAATCCGGCCCGTCGGAAGGCTTCGACGCCAGCCTGAAGGGCACGCAGGATTACGCCGACATCGCCGGCGCCGACGTCTGCATCGTGACCGCCGGTGTCCCGCGCAAGCCGGGCATGAGCCGCGACGACCTGCTGGGCATCAACCTGAAGGTCATGAAGTCGGTCGGTGAAGGCATCAAGGCGCACGCTCCGGATGCGTTCGTGATCTGCATCACCAACCCGCTCGACGCGATGGTCTGGGCCCTGCAGCAGTTCTCGGGCCTGCCCGCGAACAAGGTCTGCGGCATGGCCGGCGTGCTGGACTCGGCCCGCTTCCGCCACTTCCTGTCGCTGGAATTCGGCGTGTCGATGAAAGACGTCACCGCGTTCGTGCTCGGCGGCCACGGCGACACGATGGTCCCCTCGGTGCGTTACTCGACCGTTGGCGGCATCCCCCTTCCCGATCTCGTGGAAATGGGCTGGACCACCCAGGACAAGCTGGACGCGATCCTGCAGCGCACCCGTGACGGTGGCGCCGAGATCGTCGGCCTGCTGAAAACCGGCTCGGCGTTCTACGCCCCGGCCACCAGCGCCATCGAGATGGCCGAGGCTTACCTCAAGGACCAGAAGCGTCTTCTGCCCTGCGCCGCCTATTGCGATGGCGAACTGGGCGTGAAGGGCATGTACGTGGGCGTGCCCACGATCATCGGCGCCGGCGGGATCGAGAAGGTCGTGGACATCAAGCTCAACAAGGAAGAGCAGACGATGTTCGACAAATCGGTCGACGCCGTCAAAGGTCTGGTCGAGGCCTGCAAGGGCATCGACGACAGCCTGTCCTGATCTACGGGTCACACGAACCGGTCGGGACACCCCGGCCGGTCCGGAAATCCCCCGTTGAATGCGCGCCCCTGGGCGCGCATTTTCGTTTCAGGGTCCCGCCGTCGGACCCGGACGCACGGGGGGAGACCGATGTTCCGTTACAGCCTAGCCATCCTGATCTGCACCGCCCTGCCCGCTTGGGCACAGGTTCCTGACATCACCGACCGCCTGCGTGACGAGGGGATCGTCCCGACCGAGACCTATCTTGCCGCCTTGCCCGACCCCGACCCGACCGAACGGTTCGCCCTTGGCGGGGTCAGGTTCCTGCGCGCGATCGAGGTAACGCTTCAGACACGCTGGCGGATGGGCTTCAACGCCGCGCGCACCGAACTGCCGGTGCTGCGCCTGCCGGTGCCGCCGAACCCGTCGCCCGAACCGTTCGACCCCGCCGCGATCACCGCGCTGTTCACGCAGATGCTGCCGGACATGGATGCCGCCCGCGCGCCGCTTCTGACGATCGGGGACGACGACGCCGTCTCGCTGCCGATCCGGCTGGACGAAATGTGGTTCGACATCAACATGAACGGAACCCGCGACGAGGGCGAGGGTCTGGTGAATGTCGCCGGGCTTGCCCTGACCGGGCGCGGGATGGACGCCGACCGCCTGCCGCCCCTGGTGTTCGACACGTCCGACGCCGCGTGGCTGGCGGCTTATACGCACCTTCTGGCCGCCTTCTCGGAACTGGTGCTGGCCTTTGATCCGACCGAACAGATCGCCCGCATCGCGGCCTCCTCGCAAGAGATGAACGCACTGGCCGCCGACACGCCTTATGTCAACGCGATGGACATGCAGTTCGGGCAGCAGGTCGACCGGATCGCCGCAATCTACCTGTCCCTGCGCCAGCCGCCCGACGCTGAACACACCCGCGCCGCCCGCGGGCACCTGTTGCAGATGATCGCGCAGAACCGCGTGTTCTGGTCCCGTGCCGCCGCCGAAACGGACAACAACGGCGAATGGATTCCCAACGACCTGCAGCAGCAGGGCCTTGGGCTAGAGGTGCCCGCCGGAACCGGGGCGCGCTGGCTGGCGGTGCTGGACGACGCCGAGAAACTGCTGAACGGAGAGGTTCTGATCCCCTACTGGCGGCTTCGCCAAGGCGCCGGTCTGAACCTGCAATCCATGTTCGAAGACCCGATCCCGGTCGACATTGCCGAATGGGTTCACGGGGTCGGCCTGATGCGCTATGCCGAGGAAGGACAGCGCCTAGCGCGCGACAATTGGCTGGATTTCACGCGGCTTGCCCGCGGTGACACGATGATGTTCGTCGTGTTCCTGAACTGACCCCGCCTTCCGGATCGCATTGATTCTCTCAACAGGACAAGGTTTTTGCCGTTTGTGATCACACGATTTCCGCGTGTGATCACAAATCCGGGAAAATGGCGGACGTTCGCGCAATCAGGCGTAAAACCTGTTTAAGCCTGTCGGTGTATCGTGGCATGGAATTCGCGACATAACGATCCCCGACTTCACGAGCGAGGAAAAGCTTCATGAACATCCACGAATACCAGGCGAAGGCGCTTCTGCGCGAGTACGGCTGCCCCGTTTCGGACGGTCGCGTCGTCCTGAACGCCGCCGACGCCAAGACCGCAGCCGGCGAACTCGACGGTCCGCTCTGGGTGGTCAAGGCGCAGATCCACGCCGGCGGCCGCGGCAAGGGCTCGTTCAAAGAGGCCGAGGCCGGCGAAAAAGGCGGCGTCCGCCTTGCGAAGTCGGTCGAAGAGGCCGCTGACGAAGCCAAGAAGATGCTGGGCAAGACGCTGGTCACGCACCAGACCGGCCCGGCGGGCAAGCAGGTCAACCGCATCTACATCGAAGACGGTTCCGACATCGAACGCGAACTGTACCTCGCGCTTCTGGTGGACCGTCAGACCAGCCGCGTGTCCTTCGTCTGCTCGACCGAGGGCGGCATGGACATCGAAGAGGTCGCCGCGTCGACCCCCGAGAAGATCCTGTCGTTCAGCGTGGACCCGGCCACCGGCTACCAGCCGTTCCACGGCCGCCGCGTCGCGTTCTCGCTGGGCCTTGAAGGGCCGGCGCAGAAACAGTGCGTCAAGCTGATGGGTCAGCTCTACAAAGCCTTCGTCGAGAAGGACATGGAGATGCTGGAAATCAACCCGCTGATCCTGATGCCGGGCGGCAACCTGAAGGTTCTGGACGCCAAGCTGGGCTTCGACGGCAACGCCATGTACCGGCAGCCCGACGTCGCCAACCTGCGCGACGAAACGGAAGAGGACCCCAAGGAACTGGCGGCCTCCAAGTACGACCTGAACTACATCGCGCTGGACGGCGAGATTGGCTGCATGGTCAACGGCGCCGGTCTTGCGATGGCGACGATGGACATCATCAAGCTGTACGGCGCGGAACCAGCCAACTTCCTTGACGTCGGCGGTGGCGCCACGAAGGAAAAGGTGACCGAGGCGTTCAAGATCATCACGTCCGACAAGAACGTGAAGGGTATCCTTGTGAACATCTTCGGCGGCATCATGCGCTGCGACGTCATCGCCGAGGGCGTGATCGCCGCGGTGAAGGAAGTCGGCCTTGAGGTTCCGCTGGTCGTGCGTCTCGAAGGCACGAACGTCGACAAGGGCAAAGATATCATCGCGAACTCTGGCCTGAACGTGATCGCGGCGGACGACCTGAAGGACGGCGCCGAAAAGATCGTGAAGGCCGTCAAGGGCTGACCGTGATCGGGGTCGGCTTTCATAAGCTTCTGGACGCTGCCGCGGAACCCGCGGCGGCCCTGGCGTGTTCTTCGTCAAACGGAGTGCACTGCCATGACATTGAAGATGCCGACCCTACCCAAAACCATCCCGGTCTCCGAGCCGACGACGAAGCGCATCCTGCCGCTTGCGATCGGCGCGGGGTTGCTGGCCGCCGGGGCCTATCTGTGGCGCACCAAGCCGCAGGCTTTGAATATTCCCGATCCGATGCCGATGGACGACGCGAGGCAGTCGAATGCTTTGCAGCGCGCCGTGCGGAAATCGCGGAACGGGGTCAGCCTTGTCGCGCCGGACAATCTTGGCGTTTCGGTCGGACGGTCGATGGTGATCGCCGGAACCGCGCTGATGGTCACCCGTCTGCTGGACGAACTGTCCGGGCCGCATCGCTAGGGCTGGTCTTGCTGGNGGCGGCCACCACCGGTGCCGCCGCGCAGGGCAAGTCCGGACAAACCGGCGCCGCGCCGTCCGTGTCTGAGGCCCCCGCGCCGGAACCCGCCCCGACCGAGCTGATGCGGATGGCGACCGAGATCTGCCTGCGCAACTATCGCTCTGCCGCAGAGATCCCGGCCGCGCTGGAAGCCGCGGGGTTCACGCTGGTGCCCGGCATGGACGAAGGCGTCAGCGAAGTGACCGGCCCCCGCATTTTCGGGTGGGTCGACCCAAGCCAGAATTATTGCTCTTTCCAGTCGACGGACGTGCCGCTGGCCGACACGATCGCGATGGGACGCGCCCTTGCAGGCACCCTTTTTCCCGACATGGTCCAAGAAGGTCATCCCGAACGCGGGCTGGCGTCTCCGTGCGACGGGCTTTCCATTTTCGCCCCACAATCGCTGATCTGGGTCCACTATGCCGCCGCCGGAAACTCTGGCGAGTGCAACGTGGACGGCACCAGCGCAATCATTTTGAACATGTAGGGATTATGAAGATGCGGATTGCCACTTCCACACTGATTGCATCGCTTTCACTGTCGCTTGCCACTCCCGCCCTGCCGCAAAGCTTCGAGCAGGCGGTCGAGGACAACATGCGTCTTGGCCTGCGCCTGTGCCTGCTGGACGCGCCGGGCCACGAGGCTTGGGCGCAGGCGTTCCGCGACGCCGGCTTCGCCGAGCAGGTCGAACGCAGCAGCGTGAACAGCGACACGACCCACACGTTCACGGGTCCCGCCGACACCGTCAGCATCGAGCTGTACTACGGCGAGATGCCCGAATTCTGTTCGCCGTCCAGCACCCACCTTGGCGTGGCCGGCGCGAACGCGATCCTCGATGCCGTCGTTCCGGCCCGCTATCCGGGCTACGTCCGCTTCGTCACTACGGGTCCGGTCGACCCGGCCACCGGCCAGCCGGTCGAGTGTGTCCGGTACGAGGACCCCACCAATCCGATCGGTCATGTCGTGGGCGTCATCTCGCTCGACGGCGAGGCCGGCTGCGTCGCAAACGGCACCAGCCGTTTCTACAGTTCTTACCGCGTGTAAAGGAAAAAGGGACAGACATGGCAGTCCTCGTAGACGAAAACACCAAGGTCATCTGTCAGGGCTTCACCGGCTCGCAGGGGACCTTCCACTCGGAACAGGCGATCGCCTACGGCACCAAGATGGTCGGCGGCGTGACCCCCGGCAAGGGCGGCCAGACGCACCTGGATCTGCCGGTGTTCAACTCGTGCCACGAGGCGGTGCATCAGACCGGCGCGAACGCGACCGTGATCTACGTTCCGCCCCCGTTCGCGGCCGACTCGATCCTTGAAGCGATCGATGCGGAAATCCCGCTGATCGTCTGCATCACCGAAGGCATCCCGGTGCTGGACATGATGAAGGTGAAGCGCGCGCTGGTGAACTCCAGCTCGACCCTGATCGGCCCGAACTGCCCGGGTGTCATCACCCCGGACGCGTGCAAGATCGGCATCATGCCCGGCCACATCCACCGTCGCGGTTCGGTCGGCGTTGTGTCCCGTTCGGGCACCCTGACCTACGAAGCCGTCAAGCAGACTTCGGACGTCGGCCTTGGCCAGTCCACCTGCGTCGGCATCGGCGGCGACCCGATCAAGGGGACCGAGCATATCGACGTACTGGAATGGTTCCTTGCCGATGACGAGACCGAGTCGATCATCATGATCGGCGAGATCGGCGGCACCGCCGAAGAAGAAGCCGCGCAGTTCCTCGCGGACGAAAAGAAAAAAGGCCGCTGGAAGCCGACCGCTGGTTTCATCGCCGGCCGCACCGCGCCTCCGGGCCGCCGCATGGGGCACGCCGGCGCCATCGTTTCGGGCGGTCAGGGCGACGCGGAATCGAAGATCGAGGCGATGAAGTCCGCCGGGATCGTCGTGGCCGACAGCCCCGCGCAGCTCGGCGAAGCCGTGCTGAAGGCGATCGGCTGATGAAGAAGGCCCTTTCTGCCGCTCTGCTGACGATGGTCATGGCGACCACGGCCTCTGCCAACGGGTCGGAGCGTGGCATTGTCGTTCGGCCCCTGCCGGGTCAGACGGATGACAAGACCCTGTACCGTCTTCAGCTGGGCGGCAGAAAGGGCGCCTGGATCAATGTGCCGAGCGGAGTCTTCAACTTCAAGAACCGCAACCGGAAGCCGCTCGATTACCAGCTTCGGTACATGACCAAGCAGGTCGGACAGGATCAGGTGGTCGCGTGGCTGTCCAGCTTCTGCGCGGAATTGGCACTTCAACCTTCAAACATCTCGGTGTCGGGTGGGTCTTCCAGCCGTCCCCGGATGAAGTTTTCCTGCCGCTGACCGGTATGCCTGAAGTCGCGTCATATCCCCAATCCAGCGCGGCAGTCCCATCGGGCTGCCGCGTTATGGGGTTCTGCGCGGCGCTTGTGCTGGGTCTTCCTTTCGCGGCAAATGCCGCTTCCCCGGTCGAGGCGTTGTCGCCCTGCCTGATGGCCCATGACGGCATCGAAGCCGCCGTTGCCGGTTTCGAGGCGCAGGGCTGGACCATCCTGACCGAGGGCGCAGACTATGACCGGGCGCTCAACGCGACCGCCGAGGTTACGCTTGCCCCCAACATGTTCACTTCGGAGTTCTCGGATGAGGCAGCGGTGCAGTCATACCTTGTTGATGCACACGCCTTTGCCGAACGCCTGCACGGAACAACGGCGCTGGTGAACGGCGACCGCAGTTTGATGATCTCGAAAGGCGGTCCGGGCGGCCCGAACATGGTTCATTGCAGCCTGGTCGCCGCGGCCCTGCCCGAGTTCGAAGACGCGCTGCCCGCCGAACCGATCGAGGTCGGGACCAGCCGCATGGCATACGGGTTCGAGCGCAGCACGTCCGCGACCCGCCCCGCCGGAGTGGCCGAGATCACAGAGATCGGCGTGCGCATGTTCTACCCGACGCTGACCGATACGACACCGCTTGGAGGCGCTTCGGTGCAGCTTTTCGTCCGGTACGAGGAGGCACCATGAGCTTCATCGACGCCATCAAGACCTGCTTTCGCAAATACGCGACCTTCTCGGGCCGCGCCCGCCGGCCCGAATACTGGTGGTTCGCGCTGTTCCTGTTCATTGGCAGCGTTGTTCTTGGCTTCATCGACGGCGCGCTGTTCGGCACGGTTGAAGTCGAACGCACCCCGGGCGTCTACGATGTCGAGGTGCAGTCGGTTCTGGGCCGGATCTTCGCGCTGGCAACCCTGATCCCCGCGCTGGCCGTCGGCTGGCGCCGGATGCACGACACGGGTCGATCCGGGCTGTACCTGCTGTATCCGCTGATCGTGATGGTCGGCATCACCACCTTCCTCGGGTTCGCCTACGGCTTCCGCCCGCTGTTCAGCGGTGAATTCGGCGCGCTCATCGGCGGCGGCGTCGGGCTGATCGCGCTGCTTGCCGCGCTGGTCCTGTTCATCTCTCCGCTGCTGGTGCTGTGGTGGCTCACGCGCCCCACGCAGCCGCATCAAAACCAATGGGGGCCTGTGCCTCCGAAGGGGGCGCGATGACCTGCGCCGCCTCACTTTTCCGGCACGTCCGCCACGGAAGCCGGTGCGGTTTCGTTAACCTCCGTTACGTTACCAACCTACATGAAACGCTAGAAACCCCTGAACCCCTGGGTGAGTCCCGATGACCGAACAAAGCCCCAACGACCAGTTCCACGCCTCAAGCTTCCTGCAAGGGCACAACGCCGATTACATCGAGCAGCTCTATGCCCGCTACGCCGACAACCCCGCGGCGGTGGACGAATCCTGGGCCGAGTTCTTCCGCCAGATGGGCGACGAGCGGCAGGACGTGAAGCAAGAGGCCGCCGGCCCCAGCTGGCTGCGCGCCGACTGGCCGCCCGTCCCGAACGACGAACTCACCTCGGCGCTGGATGGTCAGTGGGCCAAGGAAGAGATGAAGGACGCCGGCAAGAAGATTGCCGCGAAAGCCGAAGAGAAGGGCGTCAAAGTCTCGGACGAACAGGTCAAGCGCGCCGTGCTGGACAGCCTTCGTGCGCTGATGCTGATCCGCGCCTACCGGATCCGCGGCCACCTTGTCGCCGATCTCGACCCGCTGGGCATGCGCGAACAGACCCCGCACCCCGAACTTGACCCGAAATCCTACGGCTTCACCGACGCCGATTTCGACCGCCCGATCTTTCTGGACAACGTGCTGGGGCTGGAATTCGGCTCGCTGCGCGAGATCCTCGACATCGTGAAGCGCACGTATTGCGGCACCTTCGCGCTGCAATACATGCACATCTCGAACCCGCAGGAAGCCGCATGGCTGAAAGAGCGGATCGAGGGGCTGGGCAAAGAGATCCAGTTCACCCGCGAAGGCCGCCGCGCCATCCTGAACAAGCTGGTCGAGGCCGAGGGCTTCGAGAAGTTCCTGCACGTCAAGTACATGGGCACCAAGCGGTTCGGTCTGGACGGGGGCGAGGCGCTGATCCCCGCGATGGAACAGATCATCAAGCGGGGCGGCAACCTTGGCGTGAAGGAAATCGTCGTCGGCATGCCCCACCGGGGCCGCCTGTCTGTTCTCGCGAACGTCATGCAGAAGCCCTACAAGGCGATCTTCAACGAATTCCAGGGCGGCAGCTTCAAACCCGAAGACGTGGACGGTTCGGGCGACGTGAAGTACCACCTTGGCGCCTCGTCCGACCGCGAGTTCGACGGCAACAAGGTCCACCTGTCGCTGACCGCCAACCCCTCGCACCTCGAGGCTGTGAACCCCGTCGTCATCGGCAAGGCCCGCGCCAAGCAGGACCAACTGAACGACGCCGACCGCACCGCGGTGCTGCCGATCCTGCTGCACGGCGACGCTGCCTTCGCGGGTCAGGGCGTTGTCGCGGAATGCTTCGGCCTGTCGGGTCTGCGTGGCCACCGCACCGGCGGCACGATCCACATCGTTGTGAACAACCAAATCGGTTTCACCACCGCGCCGCACTTCTCGCGGTCCTCGCCCTACCCGACGGACATCGCCCTGATGGTCGAAGCGCCGATCTTCCACGTCAACGGCGACGACCCCGAGGCCGTGGTTCACGCCGCCAAGGTGGCGACCGAGTTCCGGCAGAAGTTCCACAAGGACGTCGTGATCGACATCTTCTGCTACCGCCGCTTCGGTCATAACGAGGGCGACGAGCCCATGTTCACCAACCCGGTGATGTACAAGAAGATCAAGGGTCACAAGACGACCCTGTCGCTGTACACCGACCGTCTGGTGAAGGACGGCCTGATCCCCGAGGGCGAGATCGAGGATATGAAGGCCGCGTTCCAGGCACACCTCAACGAAGAGTTCGAGGCCGGCAAGGAATACCGCCCCAACAAGGCCGACTGGCTGGACGGTCGCTGGTCGCATCTCGACCGCGAGGGCGAGAAATACCAGCGCGGCGAAACCGCGATCCAACCCGAGACGATGAAGCAGATCGGCGACGCGCTGACGTCGGTTCCCGACGGATACCCGCTGCACAAGACGGTATCGCGCCTGCTGGACTCGAAAAAAGAGATGTTCGACACCGGCAAAGGCTTTGACTGGGCCACGGCCGAGGCGCTGGCCTTCGGCTCGCTGCTGACGGAAGGCTACCCCGTCCGCCTGTCCGGCCAGGACTCTGCGCGCGGCACCTTCTCGCAACGGCACTCGGCCATCGTCAGCCAGAACAGCGAAGAACGCTATTACCCGCTGAACCACGTCCGCGACGGACAGGCGCAGTACGAGGTCATCGACTCGATGCTGTCCGAATATGCGGTGCTGGGCTTCGAGTACGGCTATTCGCTGGCCGAACCCAACGCGCTGGTGATGTGGGAAGCCCAGTTCGGCGACTTCGCCAACGGCGCCCAGATCATGTTCGACCAGTTCATTTCGTCCGGCGAACGCAAGTGGCTGCGGATGTCCGGTCTGGTCATGCTGCTGCCGCACGGCTTCGAGGGTCAGGGCCCCGAACACTCGTCGGCCCGTCTTGAACGGTTCCTGCAGATGTGCGCCGAAGACAACTGGATCGTCTCCAACTGCTCGACCCCGGCGAACTACTTCCACATCCTGCGTCGGCAGCTGCACCGGTCCTACCGCAAGCCGCTGGTCCTGATGACGCCGAAGTCGCTGTTGCGGCACAAGATGGCGATCTCGACGGCCGAGGATTTCACCGACGGCAGCTTCCACCGCGTCCTGTGGGACGATGCGGAACGCGGCAACTCGGACCTGCAACTGGCGGCGGACGACAAGATCAAGCGCGTCGTGATGTGTTCGGGCAAGGTCTACTACGACCTGCTTGAAAAGCGCGACGCCGAGGGTCTGGACGACGTCTACCTGATGCGGATCGAACAGTTCTATCCGTTCCCCGCCCTGTCGCTGGTGAAGGAACTCGAACGGTTCAAGAACGCCGAGATGATCTGGTGTCAGGAAGAGCCGAAGAACCAGGGCGCCTGGACCTTCATCGAACCCAATATCGAGTGGGTGCTGTCCCGCATCGGCGCGCAGAACCAGCGCCCGATCTATGCCGGCCGTCACGCCTCGGCCTCGCCCGCCACGGGCCTCGCATCGCAACACAAGGCTGAACAGCAGGCGCTGATCAACGCCGCGCTTGGAATCGAAGGATAAGAGTAGACACCATGAGCACCGAAGTCCGCGTGCCCACCCTGGGCGAAAGCGTCACCGAAGCCACCGTCGCGACCTGGTTCAAGAAACCGGGCGACAGCGTGGCCGTCGACGAAATGCTGTGCGAGCTTGAAACCGACAAGGTAACGGTCGAGGTTCCCTCGCCCGCCGCAGGCACCCTTGGCGAAATCGTCGCCGCCGAAGGCGAGACCGTGGGCGTCGACGCCCTGCTGGCCACCATTTCGGAAGGCGGCAGCGCCGCCGCCGCGCCCGCCAAGGAAGAGGCCCCGGCCAAATCCGAAGAACCCGCCGCCGCACCGGCGTCCTCGGGCAGCGAAAGCGTCGACGTGATGGTTCCAACCCTCGGCGAAAGCGTCACCGAGGCGACCGTCGCGACCTGGTTCAAGAAGGTGGGCGACACCGTCAGCCAGGACGAGATGCTGTGCGAACTGGAAACCGACAAGGTCTCGGTCGAGGTTCCGGCACCCGCGTCCGGCACCCTGACCGAGATCCTGAAGAACGAAGGCGACACCGTCGAAGCCGGTGGCCAGCTTGCCGTTCTCTCGTCGGGTGACGGCGCCGCCGCTTCGGCTCCGGCCGCCGCGTCGGACGCGCCCGCCGAAGCGCCCGCAGCGTCCGGCGGCAAGGACGTCGAGGATGCGCCCTCCGCCAAGAAGCTGATGGCCGAGAAGGGCCTGTCGCCCGATCAGGTGACCGGCACCGGCAAGGACGGCCGCATCATGAAGGAAGACGTGCTGAAGGCCGCTTCGGCGCCCAAGGCCGCGCCCGCCCCGGCTGCCAAGCCCGCGCCGCGCGCCCCGTCGACCGCCGCCGATGCGGACCGCGAGGAACGGGTCAAGATGACCCGCCTGCGCCAGACCATCGCGCGCCGCCTGAAGGACGCCCAGAACACCGCCGCCATGCTGACCACCTACAACGAGGTGGACATGGGCGCGGTCATGGACCTGCGTAAGGAATACAAGGACCTGTTCGAGAAGAAGCACGGCGTGAAGCTTGGCTTCATGTCCTTCTTCACCAAGGCCTGCATTCACGCCCTGAAAGAGGTCCCGGACGTCAACGCCGAAATCGACGGCACCGACGTGGTCTACAAGAACTTCGTCCACATGGGCATCGCCGTTGGCACGCCCACCGGCCTCGTGGTGCCGGTGGTGCGCGACGCCGACCAGATGTCCTTCGCCGAGATCGAGAAGACGATCGCCGAACTCGGGATCAAGGCCCGCGACGGCAAGCTGTCGATGGCCGACATGCAGGGCGGCACCTTCACCATCTCGAACGGCGGCGTCTACGGCTCGCTGATGTCCTCGCCGATCCTGAACCCGCCGCAGTCGGGCATCCTCGGGATGCACAAGATCCAGCAGCGCCCGATGGTGGTGGACGGCCAGATCGTCGCCCGCCCGATGATGTACCTTGCGCTGTCCTACGACCACCGGATCGTCGACGGCAAAGGCGCGGTGACCTTCCTCGTGCGCGTCAAGGAAGCGCTCGAGGATCCGCGCCGCCTGCTGATGGACCTGTAAGGCCGCCAAAGTCTCGGCCCGCGCCCCGATCCGGGCGCGGGCCCTTCGCCCGCAACCGCAGCCAGCACGGGGAACCACGTCATGCAGATGCTCTGCCGCATTGCCTTCGAGGACTTCGACCGCTGGAAATCCGCTTTCGACGATGACGCGGAACGGCGCGGCCAGGCGGGCCTGACCGTCCTTCAGATCTGGCGCGAGGCGGGCAGCGCCGGCAGCGTCTGGATGCTGTTCGGCGTCAACGACGCCAAGAAGGCCCGCGCCTATGTCGACGGCCTGCGCACCGACCTGATGGAGGGGCGCGCCGGCATCACCTCCAGCGAATACCACATGCTGGACACCCTCTGACCGATGACACCCGAACTCAAAGTCCTGATCCTCGCCGCGCTGTGGCACATGCTGCAGCTCGTGTTCTATGCCGTGCCCGCCAACATGGAACTGGGCACCGGCAAAACCCTGTCGCCGCGCGACCCCTACCGGCTGAAGAAGCCGCTGATGGAACAGGTCAGCGTGCCCACCGGCCGCCTCGCACGCGCTTACAACAACCACAACGAGGCGCTGCTGCTGTTCGCGATCGCCGCGATCGCGGTAACGCTCTCTGGCGCATCCTCTGGCTATACCGCGACGCTGGCGTGGATCTACCTCGCCGCCCGGATCGCCTATGTGCCCGCCTATGCCCTTGGCTGGGTCCCGTGGCGCTCGATCATCTTCGGCCTTGGCTGGCTTGCCACCGGGCTTCTCCTTCTGGCCGCGCTCTTCGCGCCTTCTTCTGTCTGAAAATATCCCGGGGGGCCGCGCGGGACGCGCGGCGGGGGCAGAGCCCCCTCCCCGATCTAGGAAAGGAAACCGAACATGGCACAATACGACGTCATCGTGATCGGCGCGGGCCCCGGCGGCTACGTCGCCGCCATCCGCTGCGCCCAGCTGGGCCTCAAGACCGCCTGCGTCGAAGGCCGCGAAAGCCTTGGCGGCACCTGCCTGAACGTCGGCTGCATCCCCTCGAAGGCGCTGCTGCACGCCAGCCACCAGCTGCACGAGGCGGAAGAAAACTTCGCCAAGATGGGCCTGAAGGGCAAATCCCCCTCGGTCGACTGGAAACAGATGCTGTCCTACAAGGACGACGTGATCGGCCAGAACACCAAGGGTATCGAGTTCCTGTTCAAGAAGAACAAGATCGACTGGCTCAAGGGCTGGGGCTCGATCCCCGAAGCCGGCAAGGTCAAGGTCGGTGACGAGGTGCACGAGGCGAAGAACATCATCATCGCCTCCGGCTCCGAGGCCAGCGCCCTCCCCGGCATCGAGATCGACGAGAAGGTCGTCGTGACCTCCACCGGCGCGCTGGAACTGGGCAAGATCCCGAAGAAACTCGTGGTGATCGGCGCCGGTGTCATCGGTCTGGAACTGGGCTCGGTCTACAAGCGGCTCGGCTCCGAGGTGACGGTGATCGAGTTCCTCGACAACATCACGCCCGGCATGGACGCCGAGGTCTCGAAGACCTTCCAGCGTACGCTGAAAAAGCAGGGGCTGGACTTCGTGATGGGTGCCGCCGTGCAGAAGGTCGACGCGACGAAGACCAAGGCCACGGTCACCTACAAGCTGAAGAAGGACGACAGCGAAGCGACGATCGACGCCGACACCGTTCTGGTCGCCACCGGCCGCCGTCCCTATGTCGACGGCCTGGGGCTCGAGGCGCTTGGCGTCGAGATGACCGAGCGTGGCCAGATCAAGACCGACGGTCACTTCGCCACCAGCGTCAAGGGCGTCTATGCCATCGGTGACTGCATCACCGGCCCGATGCTGGCCCACAAGGCCGAGGACGAAGGCTTCGCCGCCGCCGAGATCATCGCCGGACAGGCGGGCCACGTGAACTACGACGTGATCCCGTCCGTGGTCTACACCTGGCCCGAGGTCGCCGCCGTGGGCGCCACCGAAGAGATGCTCAAGGAACAGGGCCGCGCCTACAAGGTCGGCAAGTTCCCCTTCATGGGCAACGGCCGCGCCAAGGCCAACTTCGCCGCCGACGGCTTCGTGAAGATCCTTGCCGACAAGGACACCGACCGCGTTCTGGGCTGCCACATCATCGGCCCGGGTGCCGGCGATCTGATCCACGAGATCTGTGTCGCGATGGAATTCGGCGCCGCGGCCGAGGACGTCGCCCGCACCTGCCACGCCCACCCGACCTATTCGGAAGCCGTGCGCGAGGCTGCTCTGGCCTGCGGCGACGGACCGATTCACGTCTGACATGGCCCGGGTCGCGAAGGCCTGGACGAAAAGCTATGACCCGGCCCTGCGTGTCAGGGCCGGGGATCCCCTCACCCCCGGCCAGCTGGACGACGAACACCCCGGCTGGCGCTGGTGCACGGATGCGACGGGCCTTGGCGGCTGGCTGCCCGACGCCCTGGTCGACATCCCAAGCGACATCCCCACTGACACCGACGCACCGCCCGCCCGTGCAATCGACGATTTCGACACCACGGAACTGACCGTAGCCGAAGGCGACACCGTCGAGATCACCGCCCGCCGCCTTGGCTGGTCCTTCTGCCGCACCCCGGATGGCGCGGCGGGCTGGGTGCCCGAAGAGTGCTTGGCCACATCCTGACAGGGTCCCGGGCATGTCTTGTCGATGGACTCGCCATGAGAACAAAACGTGAATATACTTCGCGCATGCCCTTCGCCGAACTCGATTCCACCTCCAACTTCACCTTCCTCACCGGCGGCTCGCACCCCGAGGAATACATGGCCCGTGCCGCCATCCTGGGGATTCAGGCGTTGGCCATCGCCGACGTGAACTCGGTGGCGGGAATCGTCCGCGCCCACACCCACGCGAAAGAGATCGCGCGCGAGGTCCGGCTGCGGCGCGCGGCGGATCCCATCGGCCCCCCGAAACCCGATCACCTGCCCGATCCCCCCTCGGCGCCGATCTTTCACGTTCCCCGGCTAGTCCCCGCCGCCCGCATCGTCCTGACCGATGGCTTCACCGTCACCTGTCTGCCCCGCGACCGGGCCGCTTGGGCGCGGCTCAGCCGGATGATCTCGGCCGGTCGCCTGCGCGCGCCCAAGGGCGAATGCGACCTGCGGTTCGACGACCTGCTCGAGTGGGGCGAAGGGCAAGAGATGCTGCTGCATCCCGCCGGACGCGCGCCGGGCGACTGGCGCACCCGCGCCGAACGTCTGTCGGACCGCTTTCCCGGACAGGTGACGCTTCTGATGGCGCCGCGCTACGACGGGCAGGACAGCGCCCGCTTTGGCCGCCTGTCCGCGCTGGCCGCCGATCTCGGCCTGCCCACCGCCGCCTCGGCCGCGCCGGTGATGCACCACGGCGCGCGGCGCAAGCTGACCGACGTGCTCAGCGCGATCCGTGAAGGCGTGCGCGTCGACCGGCTTGGCCGCGCCGCGCTCGCCAACTCGGAACAGCGGCTGCGCAGCGAACCGGAAATGCTGCGCCTGTTCGAAGGCCACGAGGACGCGGTCGCCCGCACCGCCGAAATCGCCGCCCACTGCGTCTTTGACCTAGACCAGCTGCGCTACGAATACCCGTCCGAGATCGCCGGTGACGAAACCCCGTCCGACCGCCTGTCGCGTCTTGCATACGAAGGGCTGGACCGCCGCTATCCATCCGGCGCGCCGCAGAAGGTCCGCGACCTGCTGGCCCACGAACTCGCCCTGATCGCCAAGCTGAAATACGAACCCTATTTCCTGACGGTGCACGACGTCGTGGCCTTCGCCCGGTCCCGCGACATCCTCTGCCAAGGCCGCGGATCGGCGGCGAACTCGGTGGTGTGCTACTGCCTTGGGGTGACCTCGGTCTCGCCCGAGATCGGCACGATGGTGTTCGAACGTTTCGTGTCCGAAGCCCGCGACGAGCCGCCCGATATCGACGTCGATTTCGAGCACGAGCGCCGCGAAGAGGTCATCCAGCACATCTACGACCGCTACGGCCGCCACCGCGCCGGGCTGTGCGCCACGGTGATCCACTATCGCGGCAAGCGCGCCATCCGCGAAGTCGGCCGCGCGATGGGCCTGACCGAGGACACCATCGGCGCCCTCAGCTCGCAGCTTTGGGGTTTCTTCTCGGCCGACGCCGTCGAAGAGAAACGGTTCCGCGAGATCGGCCTAGACCCCGGCGACCGCCACCTGCAGCAGACGATGGCGCTGATCCACGAGGTGATCGGCTTCCCCCGCCACCTGTCCCAGCACGTCGGCGGCTTCATCATCACCGAGGGTCGGCTGGACGAACTGTGCCCGGTCGAAAACGCGACGATGGAGGACCGCACGGTGATCCCGTGGGACAAGGACGACATCGACGCGCTGGGGATCTTGAAGGTCGATGTGCTGGCGCTGGGAATGCTGACCTGCATCCGCAAGGCTTTCGACCTGATCCGTGAACACCACGGCATCGACTACGATCTCGCCAGCCTGCCGCCCGAGGACCCAGGCGTCTACGATATGCTGTGCAAGGCCGACAGCCTGGGCGTGTTTCAGGTGGAAAGCCGCGCGCAGATGAACTTCCTGCCCCGGATGCGGCCCCGCTGCTTCTACGATCTGGTGATCGAAGTGGCGATCATCCGCCCCGGCCCGATCCAGGGCGACATGGTCCACCCCTACCTGCGGCGGCGCAATGGCGAGGAACAGGTCACCTTTCCCTCGGACGAACTGGGCGCGGTGCTGGGCAAGACGCTGGGCGTCCCGCTGTTTCAGGAACAGGCGATGCAGATCGCGATCACCGGCGCCGGCTTCAGCCCGGACGAAGCCGACCGCCTCCGCCGCGCACTGGCCACCTTCAAGAAACACGGCAACGTCAGCGAATTCCGCGCCCGCTTTCTGAACGGCATGCGCGACAAGGGCTACGACACCGATTTCGCCGCGCGGTGCTTCTCGCAGATCGAGGGCTTCGGCTCCTACGGCTTCCCCGAAAGCCACGCCGCCAGCTTCGCGCTGCTGGTCTACGCCTCGGCATGGCTGAAATACCGCCACCCGGCGATCTTCGCCTGCGCCCTGCTGAACGCACAGCCGATGGGCTTCTACGCCCCCGCCCAGATCATCCGCGACGCCCGCGAACACGGGGTCGAGGTCCGCCCCGTCGACGTCAACCGCAGCTTCTGGGACAACGCGCTGGAACGCACCGACGAAGGCGACCTTGCCCTGCGGCTGGGGTTCCGGCAGGTGCGCGCCCTGCCCGAGGAAGACGCCCAGTGGCTGATCGCGACCCGCCGCAACGGCTATCGCGCGATCGAGGACGTGTGGCGCCGCGCCGGCCTTGCCTCGAAACACCTCAGGACACTGGCCGAGGCGGACGCCTTCGCCGGCCTGAAGATCCCCCGCCGACAGGCGCTTTGGGCCGCGCGCGCCCTGCCCGACAGCGGCGAACTGCCCCTGTTCAGGGGCGACCTTGATGGCGAGGGGATCCGCGAACCGGCGGTCCCCCTGCCCGCGATGACACTCGGCGAGGAAGTGGTCGAAGACTACGTCTCGTTCCGCCTGACCCTGCGCGCGCACCCGCTTTCGCTTCTGCGCGACCGGCTGACCCCGACGGGCACGCCGTCGCCCCAGCCCCGCGCACCGGCACGCCCGGCTGCGGTGACCATGCGAAGCCACCCGCGCGACGTCCGCCATTTCGCATGACGCCAAACGCGCGCAGGACCTTTCTTGCCTCCGGCGGGGATATTTTAGGACCAAAGAAGCAGCGCCCTGCCCCACTGCCGGGACAGGGCACCGTCTTCGGTCACGGTCATCGGCGTCCCCGCCTGTACCGCCCGGAAAATCTGGACCAAAGTGGTTACCAAAACCTTGCCTCTTTGGTCCTAAAATATCCCCGCCGGAGGCTCTCGCACGCGCCGCGCGCGCGACGGCCGGCGATCAGCGCAGGCGCTTCAGGATTTCCAATGAGGCATAGCCGTCCGGCACCATGCCGACAGAGGACTGGTAGGCCTTGACCGCGGCGATGGTGTCCGGGCCGATGATGCCGTCGACCCCGTCGGGGTCGAACCCAGCGGCCAGCAGACGGCGCTGCATTTCCTGCTTTTCGTCGAAGGACAGCGCGCGATCCTCGCGCGGCCAACCGGCGCGCAGGGCATCCGCGCCCGCGATGCGGTCCGACAGGTGGCCCACGCCGATCACATAGGCGTCGGCGGTGTTGTATTTCTCGATGACGTGGAAATTGTCGTAGATCACGAAGGCCGCGCCCCGGTGTCCCGCGGGCAGCAGGACAGACGTCGGGCCGTTGTCGGGCAACGGGTTGCCCGCCGTGTCCCGCACGCCCCGTTCGTTCCAGTAGGACGCGGGCTTCTTCACCCGTTCGCTGGTCTCGGAAAAGTCGAAGCCGTCGGGCAGCACCACCTCGATCCCCCAGGGCTGACCCTTGGTCCAGCCGTGGTGGCGCAGGTAGGCCGCGGTCGAGGCCNGCGCATCCGCCGGGTCGTCGCCCCAGATGTCGCGCCTGCCGTCGCCGGTGAAGTCCACCGCGTGGGCAAGGTACGACCCGGGCATGAACTGGGTGTGTCCCATCGCCCCCGCCCAACTGCCGACCATGTGATCCGCGTCGGTATCGCCGGACTGGATGATCTCAAGCGCGGCGATCAGTTGCTCTTCGAAGAAGTCCGCCCGGCGCCCGTCATAGGCCAGCGACGCCATCGCCGCCACGATCGGGGTGTCGCCCTTGAAGGTGCCGAACGCCGTCTCCAGCCCCCAGATCGCCGCGACGACCTCGGCCTCGACGCCATAGCGCGCCTCGATCTCGGACAGCAGGTCGGCGTTCGCGGCCAGCGCGGCGCGGCCGTTCTTCACCCGAAGGTCCGACACGGCGGTGTCGAGGTAATCCCAGATCTGCTTGGTGAACTCGGCCTGCGTCCGGTCCCGCAGGACCACTTTCGACTGGAAGGAGATACCGCGCATCGCCGCGTCGTAGACGTCGGCGCGAATGCCTTCGGCCAGCGCGCGGGCGCGAAACTGCTCGATCCAGGCCGGGAAAGCCAGCTCGGGATCGGGGCTGTTGGTGGCGGTCACGATATCGCTTCCGGGCCGCAGTACGGGCACCGGAGAGCTGGCGACCGCAGGCTCGGCCAGACCTGCGGGTGTCCAGCACAATGCGGCCAGACCCGTGGCCAGAAGAGCGGCAAAGCGGCGAAACTGCATTCCACGTCCTTTTCGGTCCTCTCCCCGCGCGGATACTAGCCAACGGGTTGATAAAACGGAACCGCGCAGCACACCATGAGCGAGAGGCCGCTAGCGTCGTGTCCGCTTTACCTTGCGCGCCGCCTTCTGTTTCCGGACCCCCGATTTCACCGCTTTGGACCGCCGGGGCCCACCGGATTTGCCGCCCGATTTGCCGCCCGGTTTGCTGCCGCGCGACGGCCCCTTGGGCATCGCCTTGCCGCGCAGTTCCAGCATCTCCAGCATCAGCCCGCCGGTCACTGGCTCTGCCTCGGTCAGGCGCACGGTCACCTCGTCGCCGACGCTGATCACCAGTCCGCTGTCCGACCCCATCAGCGTCTGCGACTGCCCGTCATAGTGGAAGAACTCGCGCCCCATCGTGCGCACCGGGATCAACCCGTCCGCGCCGGTCTCGTCCAGCCGCACGAAGGCGCCGAACCGTTGGATGCCCGAGATCCGCCCCGTGAACTCGTTGCCGACGCGGTCGGCGAGATAGGCGGCAAGATAGCGGTCGTTGGTGTCGCGCTCGGCAGCCATCGAGCGGCGTTCCGTGTCGCTGATGTGCTGCGCCGTCTGTTCCAGCTGTTCGATGTCTTCCGGCGACAGCCCGTCCTTGCCCCAGCCGTGCCCCGAGATCAGCGCCCGGTGCACCANAAGGTCGGCATAGCGCCGGATCGGCGAGGTGAAGTGGGCATAGGATTTCAGCGCCAGCCCGAAGTGGCCGAAGTTGTCCGGGTGATAATACGCCTGCTGCATCGACCGCAGGGTGGACATGTTAATCAGTTCGTCGAACTCGGACCCTTCGGCCTGACCCAGCAGCGAGTTCAGGTGCCGGGTGTGCAGCACCTGCCCCTTGGCCAGGTTGAAGCCTGACGCTTGCGCCACCTCGCGCAGGGCGTCCAGCCGCGTCGGGTCGGGTTCCTCGTGTACGCGGTACAGCAGCGGCCGTTTGCGGGCGAACAGCTCTTCCGCGGCGGCCACGTTGGCGAGGATCATGAACTCCTCGATCAGCTTGTGGGCATCCAGCCGATCCTTGAAGGCGACCGACGCGACCTTGCCGTCCTCGGACAGTTCGATGCGCCGTTCCGGCAGATCAAGATCCAGCGGCTGGCGTCGGGCGCGGGCCTGCTTGGCGCATTCGTAGGCGGCGAACAGCGGATGGATGATGTCGTCGAGCAGCGGCGCGCATTTGTCGTTCGGGGTGCCGTCCTGCGCCTCCTGCACCTCGCGATAGTTCAGCGAAGCGACCGATTTCATCAGGCCCCGGGTAAACCGGTGTCGGATCTTGTCGCCGTCCGCGTTCAGCGTCATCTCGACGGCGATACAGGCGCGCGGCACGCCCTCGTGCAGCGAACACAGGTCGCCCGACAGCCGGTCGGGCAGCATCGGCACCACCCGGTCGGGGAAATAGGTCGAGTTGCCGCGCTTGCGCGCCTCGCGGTCCAGCGCCGAGCCCGGCGTGACATAGGCGGCGACATCGGCAATGGCGATCCATACACGGAACCCGCCGGGGTTCTTCGGGTCGTCATCGGGACGCGCAAAGCAGGCGTCGTCGTGGTCGCGGGCGTCGGCCGGGTCGATCGTGACCAGCGGCAGGTCGCGCAGGTCCTCGCGGTTGCCCAGCCCTTCCGGCTTGGCGCGGTCGGCCTCGGCCACGACCTTGTCCGGGAAGTCGTCCGGGATGCCGTGCTGGTGGATCGCGATCAGGGACACCGCGCGCGGTTCGGTCGGGTCGCCCAGCCGCGAGACGATGCGCGCGTTCGGCAGACCCATGCGGGCCTTCGGACCGGCGCCCTCGGCCTCGACCAGTTCGCCATCCTTCGCACCGTGGGTCGCGCCGGGGCCGACGCGCCATTCCTTGTCGACGCCCTTGTCGATGGGGATGATGCGACCGCCCTCGGCGCCCTTGCGGAAAATCCCAAGGATGCGGCGCGGGTTGGTTCCAATCTTGCGGATCAGCCGCGCCTCGTAGGCATGGCTGTCCTCGTTCACCTCGGTCAGGCGGCCCAGAATGCGGTCGCCGCCGCCCATCGCGGGATCNGACGAGCGGGGGATGATCAGCACCCNGGGCTCGGGCCCCTCGCCCTGCCATTCCAGCGGTTTCGCGAACAGGTCGCCATCGGCATCGGGCGGCAGGACCTCCAGCACCGAGACCGGGGGCAGCTTGTCCGGGTCGCGGTAGGTCTTGCGCCGCTTTTCAAGGTGACCCTCGGCCTCAAGCTCTTTCAGCATCCGCTTCAGGTCGATGCGGGACTGACCCTTGATGCCGAACGCGCGGGCGATGTCGCGCTTCGATGTCTGGGTCGGGTTATCCGAGATCCACTCGAGGATCTGCTGTTTTGTCGGCAGGCTGCTCATGGCGTCAGCGGTAGCACGGACGCGCAGAGACGTCATTCGGAAAGGCAAGCCTCCGAGGCCGCGCGCAGGTCCGCCGCCGTGTCGACGTCGGACAGCATATCCGCCCGCGCGACGCGCCGGTCCCGCAGCGTGGCAAGGCTGTCCGCAAGGGCGTGCGGGGAGGACCAGCGGACGCCCCGAAACAGGTCCGCCGGCCCGGCGCGGGGGTGTTTCAGACCGACCAGCCAGAAGCCGCCGTCGGTGGCCGGGCCGAACACCGCGTCGTGTCCGTCCAGCGCCGCGAAGCCGCGCGCAACATGGGCGGCGGTCAGTCCGGGAATGTCGCCCCCGACAAGCAGGACCGGCCCCGACGGCGCCGCGCGCAGCAGCCGTGCCATCCGGGCGCCAAGGTCTCCGGGACCTTGCGCCATGCGCGGCAGGTGGCCGGGAAACGCGCGGCTGGCAAGCGCGGTGTCGGGGGCGACGGCCAGCACCAGATGCCAGCGCGGATCGGTCAGGCGGCGCAACAGNCGCGCGGTCTGGTGCCGGACCCACCACGCNGCGGGGACCATGCCGATCTCGCGCCCCAGCCGGGTCTTCACCCGACCCGGNCGCGGGTCCTTCAGCATGACGATCANNGTGGGCTTGCGGGACCGCGCCCGGGGCTTCAAGCGAAGTAACCCTCGAGAATGCGGCGGTAGATCCGCTTGAGCTGCTCGATCTGTTCGACCGGCACCTGTTCGTCCACCTTGTGCATCGTCTTGCCGACCAGCCCGAATTCCACCACCGGGCAGTGATCCTTCACGAACCGCGCGTCCGAGGTGCCGCCCGAGGTCGACAGTTCCGGCGTCACGCCGGTTTCTGCCTGAACCACCCGACCGATCAGGTCCGACAATTCGCCCGGCGGCGTCAGAAAGCTTTCGCCCGAAATCTTGATCGACACCTCGAAGGACACGCCGGTTTCCACCGCGACCTGATCCGCCATCGCCCGCAGCCAGTCGCTGAGGCCCGCGCCGGTATGGCTGTCGTTGAACCGGATGTTGACCATCGCGCTGCAACTGGACGGGATCACGTTGGTGGCCGGGTTGCCGGTGTCGATCCCCGTGACGGCAAGGGTCGAGGCGTCGAAGTGGTCGGTGCCCTCGTCCAGAACATGGCTCGCCAGCCGGTCGCACAGCCGCGCCATCGCGTGAACCGGGTTCTTCGCGCGGTGCGGATAGGCTGAATGCCCCTGCACGCCCTGCGCCACGAACTTCGCGTTCATCGACCCGCGTCGGCCGATCTTCATCATCTCGCCCATCGTCTCGGGGCAGGTCGGTTCCCCGACAAGGCAGGCCGACATGCGCTCGCCCTGCTCTGCCATCCAATCCAGAAGCGCGGTGGTACCGTCGATCGCGTCGCCCTCTTCGTCGCCGGTGATCGCCAGCACGACGGCGCCGTTCTCGGGCGGCGTCTCGCGCACGAAGTCCACCGCCGCCGCGGCAAAGGCGGCCACGCCGGATTTCATATCGGTGGCCCCACGGCCCCACAGGATGCCGTCCTCGATCTCTCCGCCGAACGGATCGTGGGTCCACGCCCCGGCGTCGCCCACGGGCACCACGTCCGTGTGCCCGTTGAAGCCGAAGGTCTTCACATTGCCCTTCGCCCCCCAGCGCGCGAACAGGTTCGACACGCCGCCCCGGTCCACGCGGGTGCAGGTGAACCCGGCATCGGTCAGCAGCTTATCCAGTAGCACTAGCGCACCGCCCTCTTCAGGGGTGACAGAGGGGCAGCGGATCAGGCGGGCGGTCAGGTCGACGGGATCGACGGGCTGGGACATCGGCGGGACTCCTTGTTGCTTTGCCTTGCTAGCCCCGCACCGCGCGCACTGCAATCA